>NZ_JBITUI010000013.1:0-1120 GCF_044542375.1 Pseudomonas sp. NPDC078700 | reverse complement strand
TATGTCAGGATCCTCGTCAGGCCGGTAGGCCGTTCATTTCATCTGTTGTTCAGCTATCGCAAAACCTGAAAGGTGAATCGTGGTACAGCAACAACCGCAGGGTCAGGCGTTCAATGCGCTTGGCCCTGCTTCGTATTGGCTGTGGTGCGCAGAAATTGCCCAGGCAATACGGGCTAGTTTGTTGGCCAATGCGCAGGCAACTACGTTGGAATGTCGCCGCGTTAATAACGATCGAACCCAGTCTGCCAAGGGCCCCTTCTGTCGCTCCAGATGCTGCATATAGACACGTGCGCATTGCACCAATAAGCGGCGTAGGTTCTTGTCGCCCCGCTTACTGATACCTAAAAGGTTGGCTCTGCCGCCCGTACTGTACTGCCTAGGCACCAGACCGACAGATGCGGCAAAATCACGGCTGCATCGGTACTGTTGGCCGTCGCCCATTTCCACAGCCAGCAAGCTGGCTGTGATCGGGCCAACGCATGGCATGCTCAGCAAACGACTACCCAGATCATCGTCGGCCAGTTGGCCGGCCAGTTCTTTATCCAACGCTTTGATTTGTCCGTCCAGGTAGACGAAATGATCGTGCAAGCGCTGCAACAATACCGTTAGCCGAGCAGGTAGCTCGTGCTCTGCCAAAACAGCAGACAAACGCTTCATGACGGCTAGACCTTTCGGCAAACTGATACCGAATTCAAGCAAGAAACCATGCATCTGATTAACCGCCTTGGTGCGGTCGCGGATCAGTGACTCACGCAGGCGATGCAACACTGAAAGGGTCTGTTGAGCTTCTGTCTTGGGCGACACGAAACGCATCGTTGAGCGCGAAGCGGCTTCGCAGATGGCTTCAGCATCAACAAAGTCGTTTTTGTTGCCCTTGACGAAGGGTTTAACGAACTGCGGGGAAATAAGCTTGGCCTGATGCCCCAAGGCCGTCAGCTCACGCGCGATGAAATGTGCTCCAGCGCAGGCTTCCATCACCACCGTGCACGGCGGCAAGTTGGCAAACAATCGCATCATTTGCTGGCGTGAGAGCTTCTTGCGAAACAACTCTCGGCCGGGCTTATCCTGGCCGTGCAGGTGAAAGGTGTGTTTGCCGAGGTCGATACCGACCAATGCTAAA
>NZ_JBITUI010000012.1:0-2620 GCF_044542375.1 Pseudomonas sp. NPDC078700 | reverse complement strand
GCGCTGCTTTTCCGGGGCTCGGGGCTTCTTTACTTGATACATAGAAACAAAGTGTCGGCAGGTGCTAAGCTGCTGAGACGGGAAAGGAGCCACGAATGGCCAAAAAGAAAACCCCCGTAACCGTTTCCGACTTGGCGGCCGAGACGATTACAGGGGCTGATGAAGCATTGCTTCTGGGCGAAAGAATAGCACGCTATGGCCTAGCACACGCAAGGTCACTGTTAATGCTTGAGCACCTTCGGGGCGCTCCATCACCAGAAGCTACAAAGACGGCCTCAGGCCTCGCCACCTGCGGCAATTACCTGCATTTCCGGGAGTACTTCACGGTGGGCAAGGTACGTTTACACAACGCATCCTTCTGCAAACAGCATCTCGTTTGCCCTCTCTGCGCCATCAGGCGTGGTGCAAAGGCTCTCGGGGCGTATCTCACGCGCTGGCAGGTGATCCAGGAAGAGCGGCCGGAACTACGGCCCTACCTGCTCACGCTCACCGTAAAAAACGGCCCTGACCTCAATGAGCGTCAAGCTCACTTAACGCATTCTCTTAAGCGACTTATGCACCATCGACGGGACTTCAACGCCGGCACTCGTGGTGCTCCGTACACCGAACTCTGCAAGGCAGAGGGAGCCGTCTACACGCTCGAATTGACCAACAAGGGCAACGGCTGGCATCCCCATTGTCACATGATCATCCTGAGCGCCTCTAAGCCCTCTCAGAGCGCTTTCAGTGCTGAATGGCACAAGATCACAGGTGACAGCATGATCGTCGATTGCAGGGCCATTACCGGCGACCCTAGCGAGGGATTCATGGAGGTTTTCAAGTACGCCGTGAAATTTTCGGACTTGTCGCTCGATGACAACTGGCACGCAGCTCAGCAGCTCAAAGGCAAACGCCTTCTCAACTCCTTCGGATTGTTCCGAGGTGTCCAGATTCCAGAGTCATTGCTCGACGAGCCCCTGGACGAATTGCCCTACTGGGATCGGTTCTACAGGTACTTAGGCGGTGAGTATCAATTTACAGGCGAGAGCCCCAAAGAACGGGGCCGCTAACGAATTTCGGTAACGTTACCGAAACGCTGACCAGAGGGACTGCAATCCCCCTGACCAGCTAATCACGATGATCTAAACGGAGATTCACCATGACTAATTCCAATCGTACCTTGCTTGTCGAAACTCTTGGCCGTCGCATTCATTTTTCTACTGAGGTCGAAGGGTTCACTTTTGAGCAAACCGGCGTAGTAGTTGGATGGTTCTGCCCAGTTGCTGAGTTCATTGACGAACTCGGTTACTCCCTCTGCATTCGCGATGACAAGACTGGCGAAGATGACTTTTACGACTTCCATGAGATTCGTCTGATCGGCAAACCCACACCCATCAAGTAATTCGGTACCAAACAGCTCGACCAGGTGAACACCTGGTCGTTTGTTTTGGTACCAAAGGACGCAAGTCCACCCCGCCCTCTGCGCCGCTTTTTGGCGACCCATCGAACGGCGCGGATCTACCTAGCTCAAGGGACACGCCCCCGGCTTATCGGTAACAGCCCCACCGTTACCGAAAAACGGAGGCATGTGCGCAGCGAACCCTTGAACCCCCACCAGATAAAAACCCTCTGGCCTACCTTGGGCAGCAAAGCTGCCCGGGGTATGCCACCCGGCGAGGGAGCTTTTACGCGCCAGCGGCGCGACCTTCTCATGACTTACAACGGTATAACGCTCCAATCGAAGTTATTGACGTTCCAATTTTTACGATGCACTATCGCCTTGCCGACTTGGGCAATCATCCAAAAAATGGAAAATCTCATGACTCACTTTGATCAGTTCATCCAATACCGCGCACTTCGTTTCAAATTCACTTCTATGGGCACCATGACGCTTGACGATCTCGAACGCATGGCCGAGAACGGCAGCGTTGGCAATCTCGTAGACGGTGTTTTCGTACCGGTTTCAAGTGTTGAAGAAGCCAGCTCGATCCCTCTCCGGAACGTCTGCGCCAAGCTTTCTGTTCCGCTTGTTGAGCGGCTTGATCAGGCTCTTTCAGTCCTCGAAATCAGCAAGCGTCAGTTCATCGAACTGGCGATCATTGAAGCCCTCAACAAGGTTGACCAGGTACTGGCAGACGTCGACGCGTTTGAGTACATCGATCAGCGCACAGAGGGAGAGGAATAATGGCCGATGCAATGTTCACCCTCTGCGGGCAAGTGGTTAATTTCTTCGTTCAGCCGGGCGGCACATCGAAGAAAACAGGTGAAGCGTTTGACCCCCGCGACAAGGTTCAAATCCTTGGCCATGTCCCGTTGCAGGACGGCAAAACCAAGCTCGATCTGGTCACGCTTAACGTTGAGGATGCACGGCCCTTCCAAGCAGCTCAGGGCAAGACAATCCGTGTACCTGTGGGGGTTTATGCGGTTGGCAAAACAGTGGGCTATTTCATCCCTCAGGGCGCTAAGCCCCAGCTTGTCACCTCGTCTTCTCAGTAAAAAAACCTGAAGCCTCGATCCTCCGGAAAAAGCGTTCGCAAACGTGAGTTGCGCTGCTTTTCCGGGGCTCGGGGCTTCTTTACTTGATACATAGAAACAAAGTGTCGGCAGGTGCTAAGCTGCTGAGACGGGAAAGGAGCCACGA
>NZ_JBITUI010000011.1:0-3532 GCF_044542375.1 Pseudomonas sp. NPDC078700 | reverse complement strand
GATCCCATCCCGAACTCAGTAGTGAAACGATGCATCGCCGATGGTAGTGTGGGGTTTCCCCATGTGAGAGTAGGTCATCGTCAAGCGCCTATACCGAAACCCCAGATCATGTAAATGATCTGGGGTTTTACTTTGGGCCACGGAAAAGTTCAGCTTTACCGGGGGCACGCAAATAGTGTGAATATTCACGCGCGCGAGGGTGGGTGGAAAAGCGTCACCCACCTACCAAACTAGGTGTGAAGAGCTTGCCAGTTGTTGTGGCTGTTCAGGGCAGTGTCGACCACCTACGAGAATGTCGGCGTCCGGGTGGTTACCACGTCAAAATGGCGGATGGCTAAAGCCACATCCCCAACGCATCGAACATTAAATCCAAAGCAATAAAAAACCACCTTGCGGTAGTTTTTTATTGCTGGACGAGTGTCTTTGTAGCGATCACAAGTTTAACGACGTAGATAATCAACTCTGTGGTGTGTAGGCAATGTGGCTACTCGCCGTTATCATGCGTGCCTTAATAGTTTGTGAGCGAAACATGCAGCCATTATTGCGGCTACTTCAGGATGGCAGATTTCATTCAGGCGAGGCCTTAGGGGCTGCGCTGGGTGTCAGTCGTTCGGCTGTGTGGAAGCAGTTGCAAGGGCTCGAAGCTGAGCTAGGGCTGTCGATTTATAAAGTACGTGGGCGTGGTTACCAATTGCAAAATCCACTCATATTGCTCGACCAACAGAGACTGTCACTCAGTCACGCGCAACAAGGCTGGCCAGTGACTGTGCTGGAGTCGGTAGACTCGACTAACGCAGAAGTAATGCGCATGCTGGCCGCAGGATACCAGCCGCCCTATTTAGTGTTGGCTGAGCAGCAAACTGCGGGTCGCGGTCGTCGCGGACGTACTTGGGTCAGTCCATTCGCTGAAAATATGTATTACAGCCTGATTATGCGAATAAATGGCGGTATGCGTCAGATTGAGGGGCTGAGTTTGGTGGTGGGGTTGGCCCTGCTCAAGGCCATCAAGCAGCTGGGTGTCGACAATGCGGGGTTAAAGTGGCCTAACGATGTCTTGGTTGATGGTCATAAAATCGCTGGCATTCTCTTGGAGATGTCTGGTGATCCTGCTGACGAATGCCATGTGGTCATCGGTGTTGGGGTTAACGTTAATATGAAGGTGGTTGAGGCGGACACCATCACTCAGGCATGGACGTCATTGTCCAATGTCTTGGGAGAAACGGTTGATCGCAATCAATTGGTCGAGTTCTTCAGTGCCCACCTGCAAACCTATATCGACATCCATATGCGCGATGGATTTATTGCGTTGCAGGAAGAGTGGCAAGCCAATCATCTTTGGCAAGGGCGCATGGCCACGTTAACAGCGGGCCAGACTCCAATTAAAGGTGAAATATTAGGTGTTGATGCTACAGGCGCTATTCGTCTCAAGGTTGATGGCGAAGAACGCAGCTTCAGCGGTGGTGAGTTGAGCTTGAGGTTAAGCGATGATTCTTGAGCTTGATTGCGGTAATAGCTTTATCAAGTGGCGGGTAGTGACAGGCGACAGGCCACAAGTGGTGTGTGGTGGTGTGGTTGGCTCGGATGAAGAGCTGATGCTGGCCCTAGAAGATAACGCTGTCCATGTTGCAGCTTGTCGCCTGGTAAGTGTGCGTACCGATGCTGAAACCCTGCAACTGGTTGAGTCAATTAATCAACGTTTTAATGTCGAGTGTGTCTGCGCCACACCGGTTATTGAGCTCGCAGGTGTGCGTAACGGCTATGAGCAATATCAGCAGTTGGGGCTTGATCGCTGGCTGGCCTTGGTAGGTGCCTACTTGCAAGCGAGCAAGGCGTGCCTGGTACTTGATCTGGGGACGGCGGTCACAGCCGACTATGTCAGCAAGAATGGTGAGCACTTAGGAGGCTTTATCTGTCCGGGCGTGCCGTTGATGCGCAATCAATTGCGTACCCATACCCGGCGAATACGATATAGCGATGATGTCGCGGAGCGTGCCCAGCAGAAAAGTGGTCCAGGACGCTCAACTGCTGAGGCTGTAGAGAGGGGCTGCGCGCTTATGCTGCAAGGGTTCGTCTCGACCCAGTTGCAGCTAGCTCACGAATACCTCGGTGACGATTTTGTGGTATTCCTGACGGGTGGGGACGCCGCGTTCGTTGTTGATATGGCGCCAGGTGCGAAGATTGCCCCCGATTTGGTTTTCAAGGGATTGGCTGCGGCCTGCCCGCTGTCCTGAGGTTCGCATGCGTTGGATTTTTCTATTGTTGGTGGTGCTTAACGCTTTTTATTACGTCTGGCATCAGCAGCAGGCACCATTAAGGCCAAAAGAAGTTGCGCCTCTGGCGCAGCAACAAAATACCAAGCGTGATATTCACTTGTTAAGCGAAACGGATAATCAGCAGCGCCGCACGCCGGTAATCGAGCCGCCGACCGATGATACCTGCATGTATCTCGGTTCATTTGAGCAGCGCTCTGAGGCGCAAGTCGTTGAGCAGCGTCTAATAAGTCTCGATATCAACTCAGAGGTGCGTTCGGTTGATGATCAGGCTGGTGTCGATTATTGGGTCTATATTCCGCCCCTAGGTTCACGCTCGGCTTCTTTGCGTCAGCTCAAAGAGCTGCAGGCACGTAACATTGATAGCTATTTAATTTCCCAGGGTGACCTTGAAAACGGAATTTCCTTAGGAATATTCCCGCGCAAGGACTCAGCTCAAAGCGTGATTCAGCGCCTGGAAGATGTTGGTTATGCCTCTTCGTTGCGCGAGTTGCCGCGGGCACACCGCAGCTACTGGGTGCGCATAGCCCCGGAAAGTCGGCGTTTGGCGGATGATTCGCTACTGGAAAAGCTCGCATTTGATTTTAATGGGCTAAAACATCAATTAATGCCGTGCGAAAGCATTGCATCCTCGCAATAGATTGCATAGAATGGCGCCCGCTTCGCAGGGTGGCCTTAAACAAGCCGCTCAGCAAAGTTACTGTCAAATGCTCTAAGCTCAGGTTTTTATTGAGAAATTGCTTGACAGTAGGGTGGCTTCTCTTGAGAATGCCGCTTCCTTTTGGAGGGATTCCCGAGCGGCCAAAGGGATCAGACTGTAAATCTGACGTCTACGACTTCGAAGGTTCGAATCCTTCTCCCTCCACCAGATTTAGCGTTAATTGCAAGTTGAGCGGGTGTAGTTTAGTGGTAGAACCTTAGCCTTCCAAGCTAATGATGCGGGTTCGATTCCCGCCACCCGCTCCAAGTTTGCAGTGTTCGCGACACGATTCGCTCATGTAGCTCAGTTGGTAGAGCACACCCTTGGTAAGGGTGAGGTCAGCGGTTCAAATCCGCTCATGAGCTCCATTTAATAAAGGCAGATATGTGAGTATCTGCCTTTATTTTAATGGTGGTAAGGCTTCTGCAATTCTTCGTTTGGAGACGGTCGAGATGGCTAAAGAAAAATTTGAACGTAAAAAACCACACGTAAACGTTGGCACAATCGGCCACGTTGACCATGGTAAAACTACCCTGACTGCAGCACTGACTCGCGTTTGTGC
>NZ_JBITUI010000010.1:0-15529 GCF_044542375.1 Pseudomonas sp. NPDC078700 | reverse complement strand
GCACAAACGCGAGTCAGTGCTGCAGTCAGGGTAGTTTTACCATGGTCAACGTGGCCGATTGTGCCAACGTTTACGTGTGGTTTTTTACGTTCAAACTTTTCTTTAGCCACGACAATTAACTCCTAGCGTAAAGGGGCTGAATCAGCCTTGGTTTTTAGTAACAGATTCGACGATGTGCGTCGGAGCTGTATCGTATTTTTTGAATTCCATAGAGTAGCTTGCGCGACCCTGGGACATAGAACGAACGTCAGTCGCATAACCGAACATCTCACCCAGCGGAACCTCAGCGCGAATTACCTTGCCGGAAACCGTGTCTTCCATACCCTGGATCATGCCACGACGACGGTTAAGGTCGCCCATCACATCACCCATGTAGTCTTCAGGCGTTACAACTTCTACAGCCATGATTGGCTCGAGCAACTCACCACCACCCTTCTGGGCCAGTTGCTTGGTCGCCATGGATGCAGCCACCTTAAACGCCATCTCGTTGGAGTCGACGTCATGGTATGAACCATCAAACACAGTAGCCTTCAGGCCGATAAGCGGATAGCCGGCAACAACGCCGTTCTTCATCTGCTCTTCGATACCCTTCTGGATAGCCGGGATGTATTCCTTAGGAATAACACCACCCACTACTTCGTTGACAAACTGCAAGCCTTCCTGACCTTCGTCTGCCGGAGCAAAACGAACCCAGCAATGACCGAATTGGCCACGACCACCAGACTGACGAACGAACTTGCCTTCGATCTCACAGCTCTTCGTGATGCGCTCACGGTAAGAAACCTGCGGCTTACCGATGTTGGCTTCGACGTTGAACTCGCGACGCATACGGTCGACGAGAATATCGAGGTGCAACTCACCCATACCGGAGATGATCGTTTGACCCGTCTCTTCATCAGTTTTAACGCGGAAAGATGGATCTTCCTGAGCAAGCTTGCCCAGTGCGATACCCATTTTTTCCTGATCGTCCTTGGTCTTAGGCTCTACGGCAACCGAAATAACCGGCTCCGGGAAGTCCATGCGAACGAGGATGATTGGCTTGTCAGCGTTGCACAAGGTTTCACCAGTGGTGACGTCCTTCATGCCGATCAGAGCCGCGATGTCACCAGCGCGTACTTCTTTGATCTCTTCGCGGGCGTTTGCGTGCATTTGCACCATACGACCAACACGCTCTTTCTTACCTTTAACCGAGTTGATCACGCCGTCGCCGGAGTTCAACACACCCGAGTAAACGCGAACGAAGGTCAAGGTACCGACGAACGGGTCAGTAGCGATCTTGAACGCCAAAGCAGAGAACGGCTCGCTGTCATCAGCGTGACGCTCCATCTCTTTTTCCTCGTCATCAGGGTCAGTACCCTTGATTGGAGGAATATCGCTAGGCGCAGGCAGGTAATCGATAACAGCGTCGAGAACCAGAGGAACACCCTTGTTCTTGAACGAAGAACCGCAAACAGCCAAGACGATTTCACCAGCGATGGTACGCTGACGCAGAGCAGCCTTGATTTCGTCGTTGGTGAGTTCTTCACCTTCGAGGTACTTGTTCATCAGCTCTTCGCTGGCTTCAGCAGCAGCTTCGACCATGTTGCCACGCCACTCTTCAGCCAACGCCAGCATATCTTCTGGAATCGCCTCACGACGTGGAACCATGCCGCGGTCAGCCTCGTCCCAGTAAACAGCTTCCATGGACATAAGATCGATTTGACCTTGGAAGTTATCTTCTGAACCGATAGCCAACTGGATCGGCACCGGAGTGTGACCCAAGCGTTGCTTGATCTGAGCGATTACGCGCAGGAAGTTAGCGCCCGCACGGTCCATCTTGTTGACGTAAACAAGACGTGGAACGCCGTACTTGTTGGCTTGACGCCATACGGTTTCCGACTGCGGCTCAACACCCGAAGTACCACAGAACACTACAACTGCGCCGTCGAGTACGCGCAAAGAGCGCTCTACTTCAATGGTGAAGTCAACGTGGCCCGGGGTATCGATGACGTTGAAGCGGTGCTCATGAGAGTACTGCTTAACAGAACCTTTCCAGAACGCGGTGATAGCAGCAGAAGTAATGGTAATACCACGCTCCTGCTCCTGAACCATCCAGTCTGTGGTCGCGGCGCCGTCATGCACCTCGCCCATTTTGTGACTTTTGCCTGTGTAAAACAGGACCCGCTCAGTCGTAGTGGTCTTGCCGGCATCAACGTGCGCGACAATACCAATGTTACGGTAGCGGTTAATCGGAGTAGTACGAGCCATAAAGCCCTCGCAAAGTTTAGAAGCGCTAGAAAATTAGAAGCGGTAGTGCGAGAAAGCCTTGTTGGCTTCAGCCATACGGTGAACGTCTTCACGCTTCTTAACTGCAGCACCTTTGCCTTCGGCAGCGTCCAACAGCTCACCAGCCAAGCGCAGAGCCATAGACTTCTCGCCACGCTTACGGGCGAAATCTACCAGCCAACGCATGGCAAGAGCATTACGACGGGAAGGACGTACTTCAACAGGAACCTGGTAAGTAGCACCACCAACGCGGCGCGACTTCACTTCGACCAGCGGAGCGATGGCGTCGAGAGCTTTCTCGAAGATCTCCAGGGGATCGCTGTTCTTACGTTCTTTAACCTTGTCCAGCGCGCCATAAACGATACGCTCGGCAACGGCTTTCTTGCCGCTTTCCATTACGTGGTTCATGAACTTGGCCAGAATTTGGCTTCCGTATTTTGGATCATCAAGCACTTCGCGCTTGGCTGCTACACGACGTCTTGGCATGTGATAAGCCCTCAAACGGTCTTCAGGTTAGCTCGGGACCGCTAATGCGCCCGACCTTACTCTTATCGACTCAAATAAATAGATAACTGCAATTTAGTGAAATATCCCATTACTGGGACGCGATCACTTAGGACGCTTAGTACCGTACTTCGAACGACCCTGGTTACGACCTTTAACACCGGAAGTATCCAAAGAACCGCGAACGGTGTGGTAGCGAACACCCGGAAGGTCTTTTACACGACCGCCACGGATCAGAACAACGCTGTGCTCTTGCAGGTTGTGACCTTCACCACCGATGTACGAAGAAACTTCGAAACCGTTGGTCAGGCGAACACGGCAAACTTTACGCAAAGCCGAGTTAGGTTTTTTCGGCGTAGTGGTATACACGCGAGTGCATACGCCACGACGTTGCGGGCAGTTCTGCAGCGCAGGCACGTCGGATTTCTCGACGATACGCTTACGCGGCTGACGTACCAGCTGGTTAATAGTTGCCATCTTTAGCTCCACTGTTGTCTTTCGACGCTATTGCTTTTCAAACAAAGCAAAATGGCAGAGCAACATGCCCTGCCAAATTTAGGGGTGCATGAGTCTAAAGAGACTCAGCCTCCCAGTCAAGATGCAACCCCGCCGCATAAGCGGCGGGATTACGCTCTTAATTTCCGCTGAAGTTCAACGCTTCGGTCAGTGCAGCTTCCACTTCACTGGCGCTAACGCGCGTTGGCTTGTCGATTTCACGCTTGCGCTTACGCTCGCTGTGATAGGCCAAACCAGTACCGGCCGGGATCAAACGACCCACAACCACGTTTTCTTTCAGGCCGCGCAGGTAATCGCGCTTACCAGTAACCGCCGCCTCGGTGAGAACGCGAGTGGTTTCCTGGAACGATGCTGCCGAGATGAACGATTCAGTCGACAACGACGCCTTGGTGATACCCAGCAATACGCGGGTGTACTTGGCGATGAACTTGTCGGCTGCTGCCAGACGCTCGTTCTCACCCAGTACCGCGGTCAACTCCATCTGGTCACCCTTGATGAAGGTTGAATCGCCAGATTCAGCCACTTCAACTTTACGCAACATCTGACGCAGGATGGTCTCGATGTGCTTATCGTTGATCTTCACGCCCTGCAGACGGTAAACGTCTTGGATCTCGTTAACGATGTACTTAGCCAATGCGCTAACACCCAACAGACGCAGGATGTCGTGCGGATCGCTCGGGCCGTCGGAGATAACTTCACCCTTGTTAACCTGTTCACCTTCGAACACGTTCAGGTGACGCCACTTCGGAATCAGCTCTTCGTACGGATCGCTACCGTCGGTTGGTGTAATCACCAGACGACGCTTGCCTTTGGTTTCTTTACCGAAGGAGATGGTGCCGCTGATCTCCGCCAGAATCGAAGCCTCTTTCGGACGACGCGCTTCGAACAAGTCGGCAACGCGTGGCAGACCACCGGTGATGTCACGGGTTTTCGATGTTTCTTGCGGGATACGGGCGATTACATCACCCACGCCCACTTGCACACCATCCGCGACACCCACCAAGGCGTTAGCTGGCAGGAAGTACTGAGCCGGTACGTCGGTACCTGGCAACAGCAAGTCTTTACCATCAGCGCCAACCATCTTAACGGCAGGACGAATGTCCTTACCGGCAGCTGGACGGTCTTTCGGATCAAGTACTTCGATGTTGGTCAAACCGGTCAATTCGTCAGTCTGACGCTTGATCGTGATGCCTTCTTCCATGCCAACGAAGGTCACAGTACCTTTCATCTCGGTAACGATTGGGTGAGTGTGCGGATCCCACTTGGCGACGATAGCGCCCGGCTCCACTTTGTCACCTTCCTTAACCGAAATTACCGCACCGTAAGGCAGCTTGTAACGCTCACGCTCACGACCGAATTCATCAGCCATGGCCAACTCACCGGAACGCGATACGGCAACCAGAGCACCGTCAAGACGCTCTACGTGCTTCAAGTTATGCAGACGGACAGTACCGCCGTTCTTAACCTGAACGCTGTCAGCAGCCGAGGTCCGGCTAGCCGCACCACCGATGTGGAACGTACGCATGGTCAGCTGAGTACCCGGCTCACCGATCGACTGAGCAGCGATAACGCCGACAGCTTCACCGATGTTGATCTGGTGACCACGTGCAAGGTCACGACCGTAGCACTTGGCGCAGATGCCGTAGCGGGTTTCACAGGTGATTGGCGAACGCACGACAACTTCGTCGATGCTGTTCAGTTCGATGAACTCAACCCACTGCTCGTCAACCAAAGTACCGGCTGGAACGATGACATCTTCGGTGCCAGGCTTGAATACGTCATTGGCGATTACTCGACCCAATACGCGCTCACCCAATGGCTCAACAACGTCACCGCCTTCAATGTGCGGCGTCATGAACAAGCCGCGCTCGGTGCCGCAATCGATCTCAGTCACAACCAGATCCTGGGCAACGTCAACCAGACGACGCGTCAGATAACCGGAGTTAGCTGTTTTCAGTGCGGTATCCGCCAGACCCTTACGAGCACCGTGAGTCGAGATGAAGTACTGAAGTACGCTCAAACCTTCACGGAAGTTCGCAGTAATCGGCGTTTCGATGATCGAGCCGTCTGGCTTGGCCATCAGACCACGCATACCAGCGAGCTGACGGATCTGCGCAGCAGAACCCCGCGCACCGGAGTCGGCCATCATGTACATCGAGTTGAAGGACTCTTGATCAACAGTCTTGCCTTCGCGGTCGACTACTTTCTCTTTCGAGAGGTTCGCCATCATCGCTTTGGAGACTTCGTCGTTGGCCTTCGACCACAAGTCGATCACCTTGTTGTACTTCTCGCCCTGAGTTACCAGGCCCGATGCGTACTGGCTTTCGATCTCTTTAACTTCTTCGGTCGCAGCGTCGATGATGCGAACTTTTTCATCAGGGATAACGAAGTCGTTAACACCAATGGAAACGCCCGAGATCGTCGAGTATGCGAAACCGGTGTACATCAGCTGGTCAGCGAAGATAACGGTGTCTTTCAAGCCAACGGTGCGGTAGCACTGGTTGATCAGCTTGGAGATCGCCTTCTTCTTCATCGAGTGGTTGACCACGTCATACGACAGGCCGTCCGGCACGATTTGGAACAGCAGCGCACGGCCGACAGTCGTGTCAACGATGCGAGTGTTTTTGGTGATGCTGCCATCGCGGTCTTTGATGACCTCGTTGATACGCACCTTAACGCGAGCGTGCAGAGACGCTTGACCACCACGGAATACGCGGTCAACTTCCTGCAGGTCAGCGAAGACACGACCTTCGCCTTTGGCGTTGGTAGCTTCACGGGTCATGTAGTACAGACCCAATACAACGTCCTGCGACGGAACGATGATTGGCTCACCGTTGGCTGGCGACAGAATGTTGTTGGTCGACATCATCAGCGCACGCGCTTCGAGCTGGGCTTCCAGCGTCAGCGGTACGTGAACAGCCATCTGGTCACCGTCGAAGTCGGCGTTGTAGGCCGCACAAACCAACGGGTGCAGCTGGATTGCCTTACCTTCAATAAGAACCGGTTCAAACGCCTGGATACCCAGACGGTGAAGGGTCGGTGCACGGTTGAGAAGCACTGGGTGTTCGCGAATCACTTCAGCGAGAACGTCCCACACTTCCGGCAACTCACGCTCAACCATCTTCTTGGCAGCCTTGATGGTAGTCGCCAGACCACGCATTTCCAGCTTGCCGAAAATGAACGGCTTGAACAGCTCGAGGGCCATCTTCTTCGGCAGACCGCACTGGTGCAGACGCAGCGTTGGACCTACGGTAATTACCGAACGACCGGAGTAGTCAACACGCTTACCGAGCAAGTTCTGACGGAAACGACCTTGCTTACCCTTGATCATGTCAGCCAAGGATTTCAATGGACGCTTGTTCGAGCCAGTGATGGCGCGACCGCGACGACCGTTGTCGAGCAATGCGTCAACCGCTTCTTGCAGCATGCGCTTTTCGTTACGCACGATGATATCGGGCGCAGACAGGTCAAGCAGACGCTTCAGACGGTTGTTACGGTTGATAACGCGACGATACAGATCGTTCAAGTCGGAAGTCGCGAAACGACCACCGTCCAGCGGTACCAATGGGCGCAGATCTGGCGGCAGAACCGGCAGAACGGTCAACACCATCCACTCTGGCAAGTTGCCGGAGCCCAAGAAGGCTTCCATCAACTTCAGACGCTTGGACAGCTTCTTGATTTTGGTTTCCGAGTTGGTTTGCGGAATTTCTTCACGCAGACGGCCAATCTCGTGTTCCAGGTCGATAGCGTGCAACAGCTCGCGAACAGCCTCGGCGCCCATACGTGCGTCGAAGTCGTCACCGAACTCTTCCAGCGCTTCGAAATACTGCTCATCGTTCAGCAGCTGACCTTTTTCAAGGGTGGTCATGCCTGGATCGATAACGACATAGCTCTCGAAGTAGAGAACGCGTTCGATATCACGCAGGGTCATGTCCATCAGCAAACCGATACGGCTTGGCAGGGACTTCAAGAACCAAATGTGAGCAACTGGAGAGGCCAGTTCGATGTGGGCCATACGCTCACGACGGACTTTCGCCAGTGCAACTTCAACGCCGCACTTCTCACAGATCACACCACGGTGCTTAAGGCGCTTGTACTTACCGCACAGGCACTCGTAATCTTTTACCGGGCCAAAGATCTTGGCGCAGAACAAGCCGTCACGCTCAGGCTTGAACGTACGGTAGTTGATGGTTTCCGGCTTTTTAACTTCACCGAACGACCACGAACGGATCATCTCAGGCGATGCCAATCCAATACGGATGGCGTCGAACTCTTCGACTTGACCCTGGTTTTTCAGCAAATTCAGTAGGTCTTTCAAGGCCTTTCCTCCTGGCGGAGCTGGCACTGGAGCAAAGTGCTCCAGTGCCGATTCGCGTCACGTGTTATTCGGTTTCCAGATCGATGTCGATACCGAGCGAACGGATCTCTTTGATCAGAACGTTGAAGGACTCAGGCATGCCTGGCTCCATACGGTGATCGCCGTCAACGATGTTTTTGTACATCTTGGTACGGCCGTTCACGTCGTCCGACTTCACGGTCAGCATTTCTTGCAATGTGTAAGCGGCGCCATAGGCTTCCAACGCCCAGACCTCCATCTCACCGAAGCGCTGACCACCGAACTGCGCCTTACCACCCAGCGGCTGCTGAGTAACCAGGCTGTAGGAACCAGTGGAACGCGCGTGCATCTTGTCGTCCACCAGGTGGTTCAGTTTCAACATGTACATGTAGCCGACAGTGGTCGAGCGTTCGAACTGGTTACCCGTACGACCGTCGATCAAGCGCATCTGGCCGCTTTCTGGCAAATCTGCCAGTTTCAGCATGGCCTTGATTTCGCTCTCTTTGGCACCGTCGAATACTGGCGTAGCCATTGGCACACCGCCACGCAGGTTCTTGGCCAGATCGATAATTTCTTCATCGCTGAACTCGTCAAGGCTTTCCTGACGGCCACCAATTTCGTTATAGATCTGCTGCAAGAACTTACGCAGTTCAGCGATCTTGCGCTGCTCTTCGAGCATGCGGTTGATCTTCTCGCCCAAACCTTTAGCCGCGAGGCCCAGGTGAGTTTCGAGAATCTGACCCACGTTCATACGCGATGGTACACCCAGCGGGTTAAGTACGATGTCGACCGGCGTACCGTGTACGTCGTGCGGCATGTCTTCAACCGGCATGATGACCGAGACCACACCTTTGTTACCGTGACGACCTGCCATCTTGTCACCCGGTTGGATGCGACGACGGATTGCCAGGTAAACCTTAACGATTTTCAGCACGCCTGGAGCCAGATCATCGCCTTGCTGCAGTTTGCGCTTCTTGTCTTCGAACTTGTCGTCGAGCAACTGGCGGCGATCAGAAATGTAGGTCTGGGCCTTTTCCAACTGCTCGTTCAGTGCATCGTCAGCCATGCGCAGCTTGAACCACTGGCCACGCTCAAGACCGTCAAGGAATTCGTCGGTCAGCTCTGCGCCCTTCTTCAGGCCAGCGCCGCCTTCAACTACCTTGCCAACCAGAGCCGAACGCAGACGTTCGAAGGTTGCACCTTCAACAATACGGAACTCTTCGTTGAGGTCCTTACGGATCTCGTCGAGCTGAGTCTTCTCGATCGACAGCGCACGCGCATCGCGCTCAACGCCGTCACGGGTGAAGACCTGTACGTCGATGACAGTACCTTTGGTGCCAGTTGGCACGCGCAGGGAGGTGTCTTTAACGTCAGACGCTTTTTCACCGAAGATGGCGCGCAACAGCTTCTCTTCTGGCGTCAGCTGGGTTTCACCTTTCGGCGTTACCTTACCAACCAGAATGTCGCCTGGGCCTACTTCAGCACCGACATACACGATGCCTGCTTCGTCCAGCTTGTTAAGAGCAGCTTCACCAACGTTCGGGATGTCCGAGGAGATTTCCTCAGGCCCAAGCTTGGTGTCACGTGCCACACAGGTCAGTTCCTGAATGTGGATCGTGGTGAAACGATCTTCTTGAACCACGCGCTCCGACAGGAGGATGGAGTCTTCGAAGTTGTAACCGTTCCACGGCATGAACGCGACGCGCATGTTCTGACCGAGAGCCAGCTCACCCATGTCGGTCGACGGGCCGTCAGCCATGATGTCGCTACGCTTGACCTTGTCACCTTTGCTCACCAGCGGACGCTGGTTGATGCATGTGTTCTGGTTAGAACGGGTGTATTTGGTCAAGTTGTAGATATCAACACCGGCTTCGCCAGTTTCAACTTCGTCGTCATTCACACGAACAACGATACGGCTCGCATCAACCGAGTCGATCACACCGCCACGACGTGCAACAACGCAGACACCGGAGTCACGCGCTACGTTGCGCTCCATACCAGTACCAACGAGTGGCTTGTCCGAACGCAGTGTCGGAACAGCCTGACGCTGCATGTTCGAACCCATCAACGCACGGTTGGCGTCGTCGTGCTCGAGGAACGGGATCAACGAAGCTGCAACCGAAACTACCTGCTTCGGCGAGACGTCCATCAGTGTTACGTCTTCAGGCGCTTTAACGGTGAATTCGTTGAGGTGACGTACAGCCACCAACTCATCAACCAGCTGACCTTTTTCGTTCATCAGAGCCGAAGCCTGGGCGATCACGTGATCGGCCTCTTCGATTGCTGACAAGAACACGATCTCGTCGGTTACCAGCGTGTCTTTAACCACACGGTACGGGCTCTCAAGGAAGCCATACTGGTTGGTGCGCGCATAGGCAGCCAGGGAGTTGATCAGACCAATGTTCGGACCTTCCGGCGTCTCAATCGGGCAAACACGGCCGTAGTGAGTCGGGTGTACGTCACGAACTTCGAAGCCTGCACGCTCACGAGTCAAACCACCAGGGCCGAGTGCAGAGACACGACGCTTGTGAGTAATCTCGGACAGCGGGTTGTTCTGGTCCATAAACTGCGAGAGCTGGCTGGAACCGAAGAACTCTTTGACCGCAGCAGCCACTGGCTTGGCATTGATCAGGTCCTGCGGCATCAAGCCTTCGCTTTCAGCCATCGACAGACGTTCTTTAACCGCACGCTCAACACGCACCAGACCTACACGGAACTGGTTCTCGGCCATTTCGCCTACGCAACGTACGCGACGGTTACCCAGGTGGTCGATGTCGTCGACGATGCCTTTGCCGTTACGGATATCAACCAAAGTCTTGAGGACTTCAACGATATCTTCTTTGCTCAGCACGCCCGAACCTTCGATCTCGGTACGACCGATACGACGGTTGAACTTCATGCGACCTACAGCCGACAGATCATAACGCTCTGGGCTGAAGAACAGGTTGTTGAACAGGGTCTCGGCAGCATCCTTGGTTGGCGGCTCGCCAGGACGCATCATGCGATAGATTTCGACCAACGCTTCAAGCTGGTTGGTGGTCGAATCGATCTTCAGCGTGTCAGAGATGAACGGGCCGCAATCGATGTCGTTGGTGTACAACGTTTCGATGCGTACAACCTGCGCCTTAACAACCTTAGCCAGGATTTCAACGTTCAGCTCAGTGTTGCACTCAGCAATGATTTCGCCAGTTGCCGGGTGCACGATTGCCTTGGCAGTGGTACGGCCAATCAGGTAATCGATAGGAACTTCAAGTTCCTTGATACCGGCTTTGTCCAACTGGTTGATATGGCGCGCAGTAATACGGCGGCCTTGCTCAACGATGACCTTGCCCTTCTCGTCTTTGATGTCGAGAACTGCAATTTCACCACGCAAACGATGCGGCACCAGTTCCAGGTTCAGGGACTCGCCCTTAACGTGGAAGACGTTGGTGACATAGAAAGCGTCAAGCATCTCTTCAGTGCTGTAACCCAGCGCGCGCAGCAGTACCGAGGCCGGCAATTTGCGGCGGCGGTCAATACGTACGAATACTGCGTCTTTCGGGTCGAATTCGAAGTCGAGCCAAGAGCCACGGTAAGGAATTACGCGAGCCGAATACAGCAACTTGCCAGAGCTGTGCGTCTTGCCGCGGTCGTGGTCGAAGAACACGCCTGGCGAACGGTGCAACTGGGAAACGATGACACGCTCAGTACCGTTAATAACGAAGGTACCGTTCTCAGTCATCAGGGGGATTTCCCCCATGTAAACTTCTTGCTCTTTAATGTCCTTGATCGCTTTGTTCGACGATTCTTTGTCGAAAATGATCAAGCGAACTTTTACCCGCAGCGGCACGGCATAAGTTACGCCACGAAGGACGCACTCTTTGACGTCAAAAGCCGGTTCGCCCAGGCGATAACCGACATATTCCAAGGCAGCATTGCCGGAATAGCTGATAATCGGGAAAACGGACTTAAAGGCGGCATGGAGGCCGATATCGCGAAACTTATCCTTAGTCGCTCCCGCCTGCAGGAATTCGCGGTACGAATCCAGCTGGATGGCCAGGAGATAAGGCACATCCATGACATCCGGCAACTTGCTAAAGTCCTTGCGGATACGTTTTTTCTCAGTATATGAGTAAGCCATCAGCGTTCCCCAGCTTGGTCACCTGCTTATTTGGCCTCTCCGACGGGAGCAGCCAGAAACTCTTGCAAACCCCTTTGGTTTGCGCCACCACATCGGGTGGGGTTTTCCGTTCTAAGCGGCTCCACAAGAGGCAACTTAGAACGGAAAAAGGCCGGTGGCAAAGCCACCAGCCATCAGCCTTAAGCGAGTCGCTCAGACTGTAGACGCAAGGTCGTCGCTTACTTAAGCTCGACTTTAGCGCCTGCTTCTTCCAGAACTTTCTTAGCAGCTTCGGCTTCTTCTTTCGAAGCGCCTTCTTTAACAACGCCAGGAGCGCCGTCAACTACTGCCTTGGCTTCTTTCAAGCCCAGACCAGTCAGTTCGCGAACTGCTTTAATTACGTTTACTTTCTTCTCGCCAGCTTCAAGCAGAACGATGTTGAACTCGGTCTGTTCTTCAGCAGCGGCAGCAGCTGGACCAGCAGCTGGACCAGCAGCGGCAGCAGCGCTAACACCGAACTTCTCTTCCATAGCGGTGATCAGTTCTACAACCTGCATCACAGACATTTCGGATACGGCGTTGATGATATCTTCGTTAGTCAGAGCCATGACTCTAATTTCCTGTATTGGGGGACAGCCTTCGCGGCCATCAAATAAACAAATATGATCGAAAGCGTTTGCAGTGCCTTAGGCAGCAGCAGATTCTTTCTGGTCACGAACAGCTGCCAAAGTACGAACGAATTTGCTGGTAGCGCCTTGAATCACGCTCATCAACTGCGAAATCGCTTCGTCGTAGGTCGGCAAGCTTGCCAGTACGTCGATCTGGTTGGCTGCAATCAGCTGACCTTCAAACGCGGCTGCCTTGATCTCGAACTTATCCTGACCCTTGGCGAACTCTTTGAAAATACGAGCAGCAGCGCCCGGATGTTCATTAGAAAACGCAATCAGGGTTGGGCCAGTAAAGACGTCGTTCAGTACTTCGTAAGAAGT
This sequence comes from Pseudomonas sp. NPDC078700, assembly GCF_044542375.1. Classification (NCBI taxonomy): domain Bacteria; kingdom Pseudomonadati; phylum Pseudomonadota; class Gammaproteobacteria; order Pseudomonadales; family Pseudomonadaceae; genus Pseudomonas; species Pseudomonas sp. NPDC078700. The sequence continues at coordinate 2,820 of NZ_JBITUI010000010.1, read as the reverse complement.
ACCTTCAACAGCACGACGAAGCAGAGTGTTACGTACAACTTTAACGTACACACCTGATTCACGAGCTTCTTTACGGAGTCCGGTCATTGCAGCTACGGTCACGCCACGGGCATCAGCCACGACAGCGGACAGGGCAGCTTGGGCAGCCTCGTTGACTTCAGCGACGATGGCCTTCTTGTCTTCGAGTTTAATTGCCACGGGTAAAACTCCTGCTTGTTACCGTTTCATCTGGCCTAGGCCGGATGTCGTTTTGGTGTCTGATTCGGTAAAGAACCGGGAGCACCATCTGCGTAGGTTTTCCTGTTTAAGGCTTACGCCACCTACGGTCTTGGATAGCCCCCGCCAGGCAGGGACCCCAATTTTTGCAAGCAAGCATGATACTCACACTTGCTGTATTCCTTATGCGTCGAGCGAAGCCTGATCAATGATCAAACCAGGACCCATAGTGGTGCTCAGGGTCACACGCTTAACGTAGATGCCTTTAGAAGTCGACGGCTTCAAACGCTTAAGGTCTGCAATCAGAGCCTCAACGTTTTGCTTCAACTTCTCAGCGTCAAAACCAACTTTACCGACGGAACCGTGGATGATGCCGTTCTTGTCAGTACGGAAACGTACTTGACCCGCTTTAGCATTCTTCACAGCAGTTGCAACGTCAGGCGTAACAGTGCCGACTTTCGGGTTAGGCATCAGGCCGCGAGGACCGAGCACTTGACCCAATTGACCCACAACACGCATTGCATCAGGGGATGCAATAACGACGTCATAGTTCAGGTCGCCGCCTTTCATTTCAGCAGCCAAGTCGTCCATACCAACGCGATCAGCGCCGGCAGCCAGAGCAGCTTCAGCAGCTGGACCCTGAGTGAACACTGCAACGCGAACAGATTTGCCCGAGCCGTTTGGCAGCACAGTTGCGCCACGAACAACTTGGTCAGATTTACGCGGGTCAACACCCAAGTTCACAGCGATGTCTACAGACTCGGAGAACTTGACAGCCGAAATCTCGGCCAGAAGCGCGGCAGCTTCGTTAAAGTTGTAAGCCTTGCCAGCTTCAACTTTCTCAGCAATTGCCTTTTGACGCTTAGTCAGCTTAGCCATTTACACACCCTCCACGTTGAGGCCCATGCTGCGTGCGGAGCCGGCGATTGTACGTACGCCTGCATCCAAGTCAGCGGCAGTCAGATCAGCTTGTTTAGCTTTAACGATCTCTTCCAGCTGAGCACGAGTCACGGTGCCAACTTTAACGGTGTTCGGGCGAGCAGAACCGCTGGTCAGGCCAGCTGCTTTCTTCAACAGAACCGAAGCCGGGGTGCTTTTGGTTTCAAAGGTGAAGCTACGGTCGCTGTAAACAGTGATGATCACTGGAGTCGGCAGACCTGGCTCTTGGCCTTGAGTCTTGGCGTTGAACGCCTTGCAGAATTCCATGATGTTCACGCCGTGCTGACCCAGTGCCGGACCTACCGGTGGCGAAGGGTTAGCTTGACCTGCCTTTACCTGCAGCTTGATATAAGCCGAAATTTTCTTAGCCATGAGCTACTCCAAAATTGGGTTCAAACGCCTTGACGGCTCCCCAGTTACTTGCACGTTTATCCCAGTGACGACAAAACCCCGCAGTCAACAACTGCGGGGTAAGGGATGCTTATGTCAACTATGCCTTTTCGACCTGACTGAACTCCAGTTCTACCGGTGTAGAGCGGCCAAAGATGGTAACAGCCACCTGAACACGACTCTTTTCATAGTTAACTTCTTCGACGACACCGCTGAAATCAGCAAATGGGCCATCGATAACACGGATTGTTTCACCTGGCTCGAACAGCGTCTTAGGCTTAGGCTTATCACCGCTATCAGCAACGCGACGCAAGATCGCCTCTGCTTCTTTGTCAGTGATCGGAGCCGGCTTATCAGCCGTACCCCCGATAAAGCCCATGACACGTGGCGTATCTTTAACCAAGTGCCAAGTACCTTCGCTCATGTCCATTTGAACCAGAACATAACCCGGAAAGAACTTACGCTCGCTCTTACGCTTCTGACCATTGCGCATCTCGACCACTTCTTCAGTAGGCACGAGAATTTCACCAAAGCCATCTTCCATACCAGCGAGTTTTATACGCTCGATCAACGAACGCATAACATGCTTCTCGTAACCCGAGTAAGCATGCACGACGTACCAACGCTTAGCCACGGGACACCCTTAGCCGACAATCAACGAAACAGTCCAGCCGAGCAGGGAATCTAAACCCCACAACAACAGAGCCATTACCAAAACAACAGCCACAACAATTAACGTGGTCTGCGTGGTTTCCTGACGCGTTGGCCAGACAACTTTACGAATTTCTACGCGTGCTTCTTTCAACAAAGCAAAAAAGGCCTGGCCTTTAGTGGTTTGCAACGCGACAACACCAGCAACTACAGCAACAACCAGCAGAGCCAGTACACGATACAGAATCGGCTCAGCTGCGAAGTACTGATTACCAACCACGCCCGCCACTACAAGAGCAGCAACAACCAGCCACTTGAGCAGGTCAAAGCGAGTTTCTTTGGCTTCAGCCTTTGCATTCATTTACGAGGATCCTGTTAAAAGACGCGCCAAATTCGAAGAAAATGGCAGGTCAGGAGGGAATCGAACCCCCAACCTACGGTTTTGGAGACCGTCGCTCTGCCAATTGAGCTACTGACCTAGAACAAAATTAGGCCGACCATTATGTCGGCCTAAGAGGGACAAATCAACCGATTACTCGATGATCTTGGCAACTACACCAGCACCAACGGTACGGCCACCTTCGCGAATCGCGAAACGCAGACCATCTTCCATGGCGATTGGAG
>NZ_JBITUI010000009.1:0-85661 GCF_044542375.1 Pseudomonas sp. NPDC078700 | reverse complement strand
TTAAGCTAACTTCTTGTTTTCTAAGAAGTTTTCCGAGAGGTCTACGCCGGAAGAGGTGCGCATTATAGGCACCTCAGATTTGCCGTCAAGGGTTTTATTCAGCTTTTAGAGTAATTCGTGCAAAAGCCTTCTTACCCGCCTGATAAACCTGCGTCGTACCCACTTTAACTATATAGGTACGCTCAACCACCTCACCATCTACACGTACACCACCATTGCCCAGTAAGTCACGCGCAGCTGCCGAGTTCTTCACCAAGCCTGCTTTATTAAGGAGCGCAGAAATAGGCATATCCTCAACCGAGGACAACTCGATCTCAGGCAAGTCTTCCGGCAACTCGCCCTCTTTCATACGGTTGCCAGCAGAACGGTGAGCATTGGCAGCCGCTTCTTCACCGTGGAAGCGCGCAACAATCTCTTCAGCAAGCTTGATTTTGATATCACGCGGATTGGCGCCTGCTTCGACATCACACTTGAACTGGTTGATTTCATCCATGGAACGAAAGCTCAGCAGCTCAAAGTAGCGCCACATCAGCGAGTCAGGCATCGACACCAGCTTGTTATAGATCGCACCTGGCGCTTCTTGGATACCTATATAGTTGCCGAGCGACTTGGACATCTTCTTAACCCCGTCCAAACCTTCAAGCAGAGGCATGGTAACGATGCACTGCGAAGACTGGCCGTATGAACGCTGCAACTCGCGCCCCATCAGCAGATTAAACTTTTGATCTGTACCGCCCAACTCAACATCCGCCTTTAATGCAACAGAGTCATAGCCCTGAACAAGCGGGTATAGGAACTCATGGATCGCAATCGGCTGGTTGGTGGTGTAGCGGTTATTAAAGTCGTCACGCTCAAGCATACGAGCAACGGTGTACTGCGAAGCCAGCTTAATAAAGTCAGCCGGGGTCAGCTGCTCCATCCATGTCGAGTTGAATGCAACCTCGGTTTTAGCTGGATCAAGAATCTTGAACACCTGGGCCTTATAGGTCTCGGCGTTTTCCAGGACTTGCTCGCGAGTCAGCGGCGGCCGCGTGGCACTCTTGCCGCTAGGGTCGCCAATCATCCCGGTGAAATCTCCAATCAGGAAAATCACCTGGTGCCCCAACTCCTGGAATTGGCGCAGCTTATTGATAAGAACGGTGTGCCCGAGATGCAGATCGGGCGCAGTCGGATCAAAGCCCGCCTTAATACGCAGCGGCTGACCGCGCTTGAGCTTCTCGACCAGCTCAGATTCAACCAGGACTTCCTCTGCACCACGCTTAATTAGCGCTAGCTGCTCTTCAACCGACTTCATGGCAGGACTCATGACCACTAAAAAATAAAGGTGAACAACGATACAAGATCACAGACAAATGACAAGTTTTGCCAAACGACAAACAAACTTACACGATCGAGCGCTCACCGAGGGTTGCCTCATGGGCAATTTGGTTATATTTTATACAGTTAGTGCATATTCATCATGTGCTACCTACTTTATATCTTTTTCTTTTCATCTTTTCGTAGTCAAAAGCCACCTATGCCAAATATAACTAGCAAAAAGCCACCGCTTTACCCCAAAACCCACATTCTTGCGGCTAGCGGCGTTGCCGCCATCCTCAGCCTTGCCCTTCTGGTGTTTCCCACGCGAGAAGTAGAAGCCAAAAAAACCTACATTGGTCTGGATCTAGACAACCCTGCAGAGCAGTTCGAGCCAGGCAGCGATGCCGCCGACCTTATCAACCCAGAAGACGCAGTTCCTGCCCCATTCGCCAACATGGGCACTCCAACGCAAGCTGAAACGACCGCGTCAATTACCCCCGAAGTTCAGTCTGCACCTGTAGAGCCGCCAAAAAATCCTAACGAACGTCAACTGACAGTAGAGAAAGGCGACACGCTCTCGACATTGTTCGAGCGCGCCAATATTTCTGCCAGCACACTTCACGACGTGCTCAATAGCAGCAAAGAGGCGAAAAAGCTTACGCAAATCAAAGTGGGCCAGGTTTTGGACTTCAAACTCACTGATGATGGCAACCTTGAAAGCCTAAGCAGCAAGCTGAGTGACATGGAAACCGTCAGCATCGCGAAAACAGATGACGGGTATGCATTCAAGCGCGACCTGGTTAAGCCTGAAATACGCGATTCGTATGCCCACGGCGTTATCCGCAGCTCACTGTCACAAGCCGGTCAACGCTCCGGCTTACCCCATAGCTTGACCATGCAGCTGGCTAATATTTTCGGTTACGACATCGACTTCGCCATGGATATTCGTAACGGCGACGAATTTGAGGTGATCTACGAAGATAAGCTGGTCAATGGCAAGCGTGTCGGCAGTGGCAATATTCTTTCCGCACGCTTTACCAATCGCGGTAAAAGTTACACAGCGGTGCGCTATACCGATAAACGCGGCAATACCACTTACTATGGTGCTGACGGTAAAAGCATGCGCAAAGCCTTTATTCGCACGCCGGTAGACTACGCCCGTATTAGCTCTCGCTTTTCCAATGGCCGCCGCCATCCCATTCTGAACAAAATTCGCGCACACAAAGGTGTTGATTACGCAGCTCCGCGCGGCACACCCATCAAAGCCACTGGCGATGGGAAGATTCTTTCTGCTGGACGTCGCGGCGGCTACGGCAATGCGATCGTCATACAGCACGGCCAACGTTACCGCACGCTGTATGGCCATATGCAAGGGTTTGCTAAAGGGATTCGTACGGGCAGCACAGTCAAGCAGGGGCAGATCATTGGTTACATTGGCACCACTGGCCTATCCACCGGCCCGCATCTGCATTACGAGTTTCAGGTCAATGGCGTTCACGTAGACCCGCTGAGCCAGAAACTGCCGATGGCAGACCCAATTGCCAAGAACGAAAAAGCTCGGTTCATGGCGGTCAGCAAACCGTTAATGGCGCAGATGGATCAAGAGCGCAGCACCCTGCTCGCGCAGAACAAACGCTAACCTCAATGCCTTACTATATAGGTGTGATGTCCGGAACCAGTCTCGACGGTCTGGACATTGCCCTGATCGAGCAACACGACACTACTCGCCTCGTAGCAAGTCACTACATTGCTATGCCAGATGAATTACGCGCAGAGCTTCTAGCGTTGTGTTCTTCAGGCGCAGATGAGTTGGCACGTGCAGCACTTGCCGAGCAATGCTGGGTCAAGCTGGCTGCACAAGGTGTCGAGCAGGTACTGGCCCACTCAGGGCTGAAAGCCGAAGCAATCCGCGCAATTGGCAGCCATGGTCAAACCGTTCGCCATGAACCGGCTCGTGGCTTCACCATACAAATAGATAATCCTGCCCTACTCGCCGAGCTAACAAAAATCACCGTAGTGGCTGACTTCCGACGCCGCGACGTTGCCGCTGGCGGGCAAGGCGCGCCTCTGGTTCCAGCATTTCATGAAGCGCTATTCAGCGAAGGCAAAGGCGCAAGGGCTGTGCTCAATATTGGCGGTTTCAGCAACCTTAGCCTGATTGAAGCAGACAACCATGTCCACGGCTTCGACTGCGGCCCCGGTAATGTTTTGCTCGATGCGTGGATTCAATCTCAGCGCCAACAAAGCTATGACCAGGATGGCACCTGGGCGGCCAGCGGCCAAGTCCAGCAAGATTTACTTAAATCACTCTATAGCGATGCCTTCTTTAAGACCTCAGGCCCGAAAAGCACCGGCCGTGAGCTGTTCAATTTAGCTTGGCTTGAACAGCAGTTGAAGGCACTACCTCCGTATAAAGCAGAAGATGTACAGGCAACCCTGCTTGAACTGACCGCACAAAGTATCGTCGACTCATTGCAAGCAGCCCAGACCAACACCCAGGATTTACTGGTTTGCGGCGGTGGTGCGCACAACAGCACACTGATGCGGCGTTTGGCTCAACTGCTGCCGAACTGCCGAGTCGCCAGTACAGCAGCTCATGGCGTACCAGCTGATTGGGTTGAAGCAATGGCGTTTGCTTGGCTGGCACATTGCTGCCTAGAGAATATTTGTGCAAATCGTCCAAGCGTCACAGGCGCCAGCGGCTTACGTGTACTCGGAGCTATTTACCCCGCCTAGGGAGAACTGAAGTACAAAAAAGCCGCGATTAATCGCGGCTTTTTCATGTACCTAGAGGCTGATCCTTAGATTGAAAAGGATGAACCACAGCCACAGGTCGTTGTTGCATTAGGGTTCTTGATCACGAACCGTGAGCCCTCAAGCCCTTCTTGATAGTCGACTTCAGCACCCGCCAAATACTGGAAGCTCATTGGATCGACCACAAGACTAACGCCCTCGCGCTCCACGATGGTGTCATCGTCCGCAAGTTCTTCATCAAAAGTGAAGCCATACTGAAAGCCGGAGCAACCACCGCCTGTGACAAACACACGCAGTTTCAGACGAGGATTACCCTCCTCATCCACCAGGCTCTTCACCTTGCTTGCAGCACCTTGAGTAAATTGCAAAGCCGTGGGGGTGAAGGTTTCGACGCTCATGTTGACTATCTCCCGGCGCTAAGCGCCATACTGCGTTGCGGCTATTATCCGCTTACCCTACAAAAGCGGTCAACTATTGTACAAGCTCAGACTCACCATCAATCAAATTTTCTGGCAACTCGAGTGGACGTGCCTGGTCTTTCAGGTGGCACAAATTGCCTTCGATCTGAGCCCCCATGGCCATTTCCATCAGGCCATAATACAGGTTGCCCTGAACTCGCGCGCGCGACCCTAGCTCAAGGTGTTGGCTGGCATAGACATTACCCACCACCTCACCATCAATCACAATATGAGGGGCACGAATCTCACCTTCAACCTTGCCTTCAACACTTATACGAACCATGCCCTCACTGGTAACCAGGTTACCAGTAACTTGCCCGTCGACCTGAACGGCTCCCAAAAACTTCAAATCACCGCTTAGTGCTGCACCAGCTGCAATCAAACTGGTTTTACCATTAAAGCGCTGCAGATCCGGCTTGGGTTTATCTTTGTTCCACATGGCAATTGCTTACTCTTTGTTTAACCATTTGAATGTGCGCTCCAGTGGTTTCTCACCTTTGATCTCGGCACGCACTCGTATCTGACTTGGCTCAAAGCCGTCGGGCAGTTCAAGCTCGGCAAATCGCCCAGCCTCCGGGATCGATTTGAAATGCTTGAATGTGTAAGGAATAAGCGCGCCCTTGAAGGGTACAAACTGATCCTGACTGAGGCTAGAAAGCTCAAGCACTACCTTGCTCTTTGAACCTTGACTGCCCTCGACAGTAACGTGCAACTGCCCATTTAACGGTTTGTCGTCTTTACCTACACGACTGAGCAGTAGTTTGTAGCGAAAGCGCCGCGGATTTTCCGTTGCCTGCAGCTCAAAAGTGCGAATTCGCAAACCTTCTCGTCGACTTGCAGGTGCCAACACACCTTTATAGAACGACAGATCCTGTTGCTCTTTGAAGATTTGCTCCTCAAGCAGCTTAATTGTTAAGCGATTTTGCTCGTTGGCTTTCTCTGCAACGCTTGCGCCACTGGTCGCAACAGCGATCTGCGCATGTAAGTCATCTAGCTGGCTTTCCTGCTCAGCCAGACGCTTAGCCATCGGTTTGATTTGTGCTGCAAGTGCTGCGGTCCGCTGAAGTTGCCACTGCATGCCCGCGTAAAATGCCGCTGGCGCAGCAAGCAGTAACAGCAACATCAGAAGACGTGCTCGCCCAGAGCGGTCAGGACCGCTCGGGCGTACTTCCCAACCCGCCATCAGGGCAGCAAAGCAGCATGCGATAAGCCGGCACGCTCATCCAAACCAAATAAGATGTTCATGTTTTGCACTGCCTGGCCTGAAGCACCTTTGACCAGGTTATCAATGACCGAAAGAACAACGACTAAGTCGCCACCTTGTGGGCGATGCACAGCAATCCTGCAGACATTAGCGCCGCGAACACTGCGGGTCTCCGGATGACTGCCTGCTGGCATCACATCAACAAATGGCTCGTCGGCATAGCGCTTTTCAAACAGAGCCTGCAGGTCAACGCTGGTATCGGCCACTGTGGCGTAGAGCGTCGAATGAATACCCCGAATCATCGGCGTTAAGTGCGGCACAAAGGTAAGTCCAACAGCCTGGCCCGCAGCGCGACGTAAGCCTTGGCTGATTTCAGGCAAGTGGCGATGGCCTTTAACCGCGTACGCCTTCATGTTCTCACCCGCTTCACTGAACAATGAGCCGACGCTTGCGCCACGACCAGCGCCGCTAACGCCCGACTTACAGTCGGCAATCAGGCGACTTGGATCTGCTAAGCCAGCCTCAAGCAAGGGGAGGAAACCCAACTGGGTCGCGGTTGGGTAGCAACCCGGCACCGCAATCAAGCGCGCGCCCTTGATTGCTTCACGATTAACTTCAGGCAAACCATAAACCGCTTCAGCCAGTAACTCAGGAGCACCATGGGGCTGGCCGTACCACTGCGCCCACTCCTCAGCATTTTCTAGGCGAAAGTCAGCTGAAAGGTCGATTACCTTGGTGCCAGCATCAAGCAACTCACCGGCCAACGCATGGGCGACACCATGGGGCGTTGCAAAGAACACCACATCGCAGGCACCCAGCGTTGCCACATCGGGCACGCTGAATGCGAGATCAGGGTAGTGTCCGCGCAAATTGGGGTACATCTCATCAACACGAAGTCCGGCTTCAGAGCGCGAAGTAATGACTGTCACCTGAGCTTGCGGATGCTGTGCTAATAAACGCAGCAGTTCGACACCGGTATAACCTGTGCCGCCGACGATTCCGACCTTGATCATTACTTGCCCCCTACAGAAAGACACTGGAAAGCCTTTGATAATAAAGCCCTAAGGCGATGGGGCCAACTAGCAGTGATGACGGATGCGTAACGGAGCACTACTATCGCGGGTATTAATCAATTCAGGTCGCCCTACATGCTCTACTTGTGGCTCAAAGCCTTACACATTATCTCGATGGTTTGCTGGTTCGCCGGGTTGTTCTATTTACCGCGCTTGTTTGTTTATCACGCCATGAGTGAAGACAGTATCAGTCGGGAACGCTTCTGCATCATGGAACGCAAACTTTATCGCGGCATCATGACTCCAGCCATGATCGCCACAGTGGTATTTGGCGCAGCGCTGATCAGCCTGAACCCCAGTTACTACTTCAGCCAAGGCTGGATGCACGCCAAACTAGTATTAGTCTTACTTTTGATTGGTTATCAGCATCTCTGTGGTGCGCAACTCAAACGCTTCGCTTTAGGCGACAATAACCGCAGCCATGTGTTTTACCGCTGGTTTAACGAGGCGCCGGTGTTGGCATTGCTGGGCATTGTCATTTTGGTCATCGTTCGCCCGTTCTGACTTCATCCCATATACAACTCAAATAAGGTGCCGTGATGTCATTACCCCAATTGCTCGAACAACGTCTACGCCTGCCTGTAGTCGCCGCCCCCATGTTTCTGGTGTCGAACCCAAAGCTAGTAACGGCCTGCTGTAACAACGGCATCGTTGGGAGTTTTCCTGCTCTCAACCAACGCGAGAGCAGCGGCTTTCGAGCATGGATTGATGAAATCGAAGCCGGGCTCAATGACAACGCGGCCCCCTATGCGGTGAACCTTATCGTTCATGGCACCAATCCTCGCGTGCAGGCCGATCTGGCCATCTGTGTTGAAAAGCGTGTCCCTCTCGTGATCACCAGCCTGGGCGCCGTCAAAGAGGTGGTAGATGCTGTGCACAGTTATGGCGGTTTGGTCTTCCATGACGTCACGACGCGCCGCCATGGTGAAAAAGCAGCGGAAGCCGGCGTAGACGGCCTGATTGCGGTTGCCGCCGGAGCAGGCGGACATGCTGGAACCTGGAGCCCATTTGCACTGATCGCGGAACTGCGGCAGTTCTTCGATAAAACCCTACTGCTTTCAGGTTGCCTGAATCACGGCCATGAAGTCCTAGCAGCGCAAATCCTTGGAGCTGACCTTGCCTATATGGGGACCCGCTTTATCGCCACGCAAGAAAGTGACGCTGACCATGATTACAAACAGATGATCATCGACGCCAAAGCTGCCGACATCATCCACACCCCAGCCGTTTCTGGCATCCCGGCTAGCTTTATGCGCCAAAGCTTAGAGCGCGCAGGCTACGACTTGAAGCAGTTGCAAAATAAAGGCGAAGTTAATTACGGCGACAAACTCAAGCCGGTCAGTGATGAAGCAAAAGCTTGGAAAACCGTGTGGTCCGCAGGGCAAGGCGTCGGCGAGATCAATGAAATACCCGATGTCAACTCGCTAATTTCACGACTGGATCACGAGTATAAGGCGGCACTAGAGCGCACGCTGCGTTTACAACGGCAGTAAAGGAATCAATAATCACTCTTATTTAGCGGCATATTGCCATCAGTGCTTTACCGATCCGTTGCCGCCATTAGAGATGCGCCCTGAAAAACCAACATTTATATTCTAGGCTCTGATCAAACGACAAAATTCGCCATCACTCACAACACACTAGCGCCGACAAGGAAGCTCGCATGACACAAGCTCGTTTCAAGATTGTTTTCAATGGTGAATTGATGCCTGAGGTGGCACTTGAGACCGCCAAGGACAATCTAGCCAAGCTATTTAAAAGTGACAATGCACGAATCAATACACTTTTTAGCGGTAGCCAGATCGCCCTAAAGCGCGATTTGCTGGAAGGCGAAGCGGACCAATACATAGCCGTTCTCGAGCGTGCCGGGGCCAAAGCCCGCAAAGAGCCAGATTTGGCCGCTAGCCTGTCACTAGTAGACACCGAAGATCATAGCCAGGCCATCGAATCGACTGAAACCATGAAATGCCCTAAGTGTGGCCATCAGCAGGACAAGGCCATCGAATGCTCGGCGTGCGGAATTATCATTGAGAAATTCCTAGCGCGACAGGCTGCGCAAGAAGAAACCGCAACAGTGGCTCCTTCGCCAACTGTACCCGCACCGACAGCACCGGCTGTTCACACGCCTTACGCCCCGCCTCAGGCACCAGTGGGTGAGCACCTGCCAGCGTTTGGCGAGCTTAAGCCATTTACAACAGATGGCCGTATTGGTCGCTTGCGGTTCTTGGCATGGACATTTGTGTTAATGCTGGTTTGCGCGCCGCTTTTCGGTATAGCAGCAGCCGGGTCGTCAATTTCAGCGACAGTCGGCGTTATCTTGATACTCATCGTGACTGTCGCGATTGCAGTAGTCGGCGTGATGATCAACGTTCAGCGATTACACGACATTGGGTGGTCTGGCTGGCTATTGCTGATCACTATCGTACCTTTAGTTGGCAGTGTCTTTAGCTTGCTGATTTTGTGTGTACCTGGCACCAACGGCCCAAACCGTTATGGCCCACCACCTCCCGCTAACAGCACTGCGGTCAAGGTCTTATCAGGAATTGTCATCGGCATCGCTGCGCTGACCCTCATCGGCTTTATCATCGCGATGCTAACAATCCCAAATGCACTGCAAATGCTACAAACCGGGGCATTAGAATAAAGCGTTACGCTTAATGAATGCGTGGGGTCAGCACTGGCCCCATCACGGAGTACGCAACATGTCTCGATACGCCCTGGTTACAGGCGCTACTAGCGGAATTGGTTTAGCACTGGCTGAAGCGCTCGCTAGGCGCGGGCGCAACTTGCTACTGGTCGCCCGCCAGCGTGATGCCTTGGAAAGTATCGCCGCAGAGTTGGCCCAGCGCTTTTCCGTCGAGGTGTTGATCCGCGCTTGCGACCTGAGTAAACCGACCCAACTGACGGGCTTGTTGATGGAGCTGGAGGAAGGCACCTACTCCATTGATTTGTTGGTCAATAACGCAGGCTTCGGCACCTCAGGGGCTTTCGTCGCTCAGGACTGGACCCAGGAACAGCAATTGATTGAGGTCAATATGCTGGCCTTAGCGCGTCTTTGTCACTCCGTGGGTAATGTCATGGCAGGACAAGGCAACGGCCAAATACTTAACGTCGCCTCCGTAGCTGCGTTTCAACCCGGTGCCTGGATGGCCAATTATTACGCCAGCAAAGCCTATGTGCTGCACTTGTCGGAAGCGCTGCGCGAAGAACTTAAGGAGTATGGCGTTGCAGTGTCTGTGCTCTGCCCGGGACCAACCCGAAGTGCGTTTTTCCGCAAAGCAGCTCTGGATGACAGACGCCTGAGAAACAGCAAATTGATGCTCAGCGCAGAGGAAGTTGCACTGATCACCGTGCGTGCGCTGGATAAAAACCGAGCAATTATCATTCCCGGCTGGCGCAATCGTTTGCTGGCACTTTCGCCGAGGTTCGCCCCACGCTGGCTGGTGAGAAAAATAAGCGCGCGGCTTAACCGCCAGTTTCTCGCGCAACCTTAGCCGTTGGCAGCCACTGCACGATCTTTTGCCCAGTTGCGCAACGCGGTGAGATGCTCCGCCATCACCACCGATAACGGCGACGTACTCTGAACGCCTTGCAGCAGGAGTGCTAGATCAACCGATTGCTGGCGCGCCTGCGCGGCGTACAGTGCGCTGACCACTAACTGTTCAATTTCAGCACCCGAGAATCCCTTACTGGCACTGGCCAGCAACTTGAGATCAAACTGCTGAGGATCAAGTTCGCGGCGTTTGAGGTGGATGCTGAAAATGTCCTCGCGAGAGGCCGAGTCTGGCAAATCCACAAAGAATATTTCATCGAAACGGCCTTTGCGCACCAACTCAGGCGGCAGTCGCTCAATGACGTTTGCGGTTGCAACTATAAACACAGGGGTCTTGCGCTCGGACATCCAAGTCAGCAATGTGCCCAGTACCCGCTGACTCACGCCACCGTCGTTATCACCGCTGGCCAGGCCTTTCTCGATCTCATCAACCCAAAGCACACACGGCGACATTTGTTCGGCCATTTTCAGCGCTTCACGCAAGTTACGCTCCGTTTCACCGAAAAACTTGTTGTACAGATTGGCAAAGTCCAGGCGTAGCAGCGGCAAGCCCCAAAGACCGGCAACTGCTTTCGCCGCCAAACTTTTACCAGCACCCTGCACGCCAACCAACAACACGCCTTTTGGAAGGTCTTGCGTAGCAGCCTCCATAAAGGCAGTTTGTCGATCCGCCAACCAACGCTTGAGATTGTCGAGCCCGCCAACATCGGCAAAGTTTGCGGTTTCATACTCAAAGCTGAGCACGCTCTCAAGATCGAGCAGTTGCGATTTGGCTTTATTTAACTCCGGCAGGTCTTCCTGGGTGATTGCGCCGTCGTCGCAAATCACTTTACGCGCTAATATTCGAGCCTCTGCGTGGCTCATCCCCCGTAAGTTTTTAACCACCTGCTGCAAAGTCCGATTGTCGGTGCGGACACGGGTATTGCGATTGCGCTCACTCCAGCGCGTGGCTTCCTCACGAACGATTGCCAATAGCTCATCTGCGCTCGGCAGTGCCAAGCTTAAACGTGCCGCATAACGCTGAATCTCGGCCGGTAGCTGACACGCATGTGAAACCAACACCAATGTGGGTTTGTGCGGGCTGTCATCCATCGCGATTTCTTTGAGCAAGCGCACCAGCTTTGGGTTATCCGTGATAAATGGATGCAAATCACACATGACATAAAGGTTCGGCTGCGGGTCCGCTTTGATCAAGCGCAGTGCGGCCTCAGGTTCACTCGAACCCTCCCCGCCACTGGCATCAGTTGTGAAGCCAAGATGCTGTATACCTTCAGTAATCGACCAGGTGTACAGGCCTAAACCGCGCTTAACCGCCAAGCTGGTGAGCGTTTGTAAAACGCGCAACTCGTCCCAAGACTCGATCAGCACCAATTTGATCTTCGAGTCGAGCACCAAACCGAGGTCATGGATGTCGTTTTTCACAGCAACTCCCTAAATCCTTTACGGAACCAACAGCTGCACACTAGAGCCACGGTTATAACAGCATGGTGTTAGGGAACCTCTGAAAAATGTAGCGCAGTAGTTTTCAGCGGTTCCTTAGGTGACGATCATAATGCGCTTGGGCAAGATATTCATTTAATGCTGTTAAAGTTCAAGGGCACAGAGTGAAAACCAACCACCAACTGTAAACCCACCCCCGTAGCCACAATCAGCAGGCGAATGCACGGCTGATCTCGATCAAGCCTTGCTTTGTTGATTAGCGTAAACTGTAGGCAATTGTTCTTGCCGGAGGTTATCCCATGGCCAGTGACCGCCAATATTCACCAGTAGATCGCCTGTTATTACAGGCCGATGTTGCCTTACGCACGCTGCTACCATTCAGCGGCCAGCCCACGCGACCTTCTCCTGCTGTTGTGCAGCCAGAGTCCGAACTTGATCCGCAACAAGCCAAACATATTGCTGGTTTGATGCGCATCAACCATACCGGCGAAGTGTGCGCTCAAGCGTTGTATCAAGGCCAAGCGTTGACCGCTAAATTGCCCGAAGTTCGCGAGGCAATGGAACACTCAGCCGACGAGGAAGTTGACCATCTGGCCTGGTGCGAACAACGTATTCACCAACTTGGCGGGCGTCCAAGTGTATTCAATCCGCTGTTTTATGGATTGTCGTTTGGGGTAGGCGCGCTTGCGGGGCTGGTCAGTGACAAAATCAGCTTGGGCTTTGTCGCGGCGACAGAAGACCAGGTGGTTAAACACTTGGACGAGCACTTGGTGCAAGTGCCTGAGCATGATGAGAAGACCCGGGCGATTCTCGAGCAAATGCGTGAAGACGAGAGCCATCATGCCAACACCGCGCTAGAGGCTGGCGGGATCAAGTTCCCGCGCCCAGTGAAATTCGGCATGACCCTTCTTTCCAAGGTCATGACTAAAAGTGCATACCGCATCTGACGCCAGCAGCCACAGTTATCGCGCGACCGATAAAGACTAAATGGCCGCGCAACAAAAAGCCCGCAACTGCGGGCTTTTTGTTGCGCAGAGAATCTACTTAGGCATATTGCGCGCGTAGAAGATCTCAAGCATTTCGTGACGCAAGCGCTCTTCTACCTGCTGGCGCTGTTCGGGAGTCAAACTGCGTGTGGCATCACCGAAGAGGTAATCATCCAAGTCGTAGTTTTTAAGCAGCATTTTGGTGTGGAAGAGGTTTTCCTGATACACGTTGACGTCCGTCATTTGATAGGCGTCTTGAGTGTCATCAGACAGATAATTCTGGATCGAGTTGATCTCGTGATCGATAAAGTGCTTTTTGCCTTCAACGTCACGGGTAAACCCACGAACGCGGTAATCGACAGTCACAATATCCGAGTCAAATTGATGGATCAGATAATTCAACGCTTTGAGCGGTGAAATCACGCCGCAGGTCGACACATCGATATCAACCCGGAAAGTGGCAATACCATCAACCGGATGGATTTCCGGGTAGGTATGGACGGTGATGTGGCTCTTATCCAGATGCGCAAGGATGGTCTCAGGCAATGGGCCTGGTGACTCCTCGATCTGACTTTCGGTCGGCTCAACCGGCTGCTCGGAGATCAGGATAGTTACGCTAGCGCCTTGCGGCTCGTAATCCTGACGGGCAATGTTAAGGATGTTGGCACCGATAATGTCAACAACATCAGTGAGAATCTGCGTCAGGCGTTCAGCATCGTACTCTTCGTCGATGTACTGAACATAGGCCTGCTGGTCTTCCGGCGTTTCCGCGTAGCAGATGTCATAGATGTTGAAGCTCAAGGTCTTGGTCAGGTTGTTAAACCCATGGAGCTTGAGTCTGCTTTTCACCGTTTTAAAACTCTCTATAGAAAGCGGCAAGGCCGCGTGGTCGAGCATGCCCGTCAACCGTGAAGTACTCGGTTGCGTAGGACGGTTAACACCTCTTCGCTTTGGCGATTTTGGTTGTGTATACGAAGCGCATAGCGCCCCTAAAAAGGGGCGCCATTATGCAGATGCAATGCACCGCCCGCCAGAGTGTGAACGGTGCAAATGATAAAACTATGTCAGCGCCCGACTAAAAAAATGATCCCAACTCAGTGAGCGCAGCTTATTGCACCTCTGCAAGCTCGATAATTTCGTAGTCATGGCTGATTTCAACCCCACCGCGAGCGAGCATGATTGAGGCCGAGCAATATTTCTCGGCAGACAGTTCGACCGCGCGTTTGACCTGCGCTTCTTTTAAGCTGCGGCCCTTTACCACGAAGTGCAGGTGAATCTTGGTGAAAACCTTAGGCTCCTCACCGGCACGGTCGGCGTCAAGAAACACCTCGCAGCTTTCAACCGCCTGCCGTGACTTCTTGAGAATGCTCACTACATCGAAGTTGCTGCAGCCGCCTAAGCCTATCAGCACCATTTCCATGGGCCTTACACCGAGGTTACGCCCACCGCTTTCAGGAGGACCATCCATAACCACCGCATGGCCGCTACCCGACTCACCAATAAATAGGGCTTCACCGGCCCATTGAACGCGCGCTTTCATAACTAAGCCTCCGCTGATGAAAAGTCCGGCAGCTTAGCACAGCGCCGTAAACACTCGGCTATAGCCTCACTTTGAAGAAAGTTCAACTCAATGTTGTTAGCTGGGTCGCAAAATGAGGCTGTGTAAGATAGTGTTGATTAAGCTGACGCCACTTTACTGGCACACTAGCTCGCATAACTAATAAGAAAACGCCTCCAAGACAAAGGCACACATTTTTATATTTCGGGACTCGGGCATGGTCGCTATAACCCTTACACCTAAAATAAAGAACCTCGACAAGCTTCTTGCACATTGTCATCGCCGTCGTTACACGGCAAAAAGCACCATTATCTATGCGGGTGATCGCTGCGAAACCCTGTTCTTCATTGTAAAAGGCTCGGTCACGATCCTGATTGAAGATGACGACGGTCGCGAGATGATTATCGCCTACCTCAACTCCGGAGATTTTTTCGGTGAGCTGGGTCTGTTTGATAAAGAAGGTGCCGATAAAGAGCGCAGCGCATGGGTTCGGGCAAAAACCGAATGTGAAGTCGCTGAGTTGAGCTACACCAAGTTCCGCGAACTTACAGAACAGGACCCTGATATCCTTTATGCACTGGGCAGCCAGATGGCTGAACGCTTGCGCAACACCACGCGCAAGGTGGGAGACTTGGCATTTTTAGATGTCACCGGACGTGTGGCCCGCACTCTGCTTGATCTATGCAAACAACCGGATGCTATGACTCATCCGGATGGCATGCAGATCAAAATCACGCGTCAGGAAATTGGCCGGATTGTCGGCTGCTCTCGCGAGATGGTTGGTCGGGTACTCAAAGCACTGGAAGAACAAGGCTTGGTCCACGTCAAAGGCAAAACCATGGTTGTTTTTGGTACGCGCTAATAACGCCAACCCAAAAGCACTATAAAAAAACCGCTACTCAGGAGCACTGAAGTAGCGGTTTTTTTTAACCTGTTTGCCTAGTCGACATCAAGGTTGCTGCTGACTAACTGTTTACGCTCTGGGAAAAACAGCCGCTCCAACTCAACGCCTGGCTTTTCTGCACGCATAAAGATCTCACCGACCAAAAATGCATACACCTCGTTGATTTCCATCAGCTCAACATCAGCGCGGTTGACGATCCCACTCTCTGTCACCACCAAACGCTCACGCGGGACTCGCGTCAATAAGTCCAGAGTTGCATCCAGATTGACTTCGAAGGTATGCAAGTTGCGGTTATTGATTCCAATAAGCGGTGTATCCAGCGTCTTCAGGGCACGCTCCAGCTCATCGCCGTCGTGCACTTCGACCAAGACATCCAGGTTGAATGATTTGGCGGTATCTGCCAGCTCAGCCATCTGCACATCGTCCAGCGCCGAAACAATCAGCAGCACACAATCGGCACCCAATGCGCGCGACTCGATGATCTGGTAAGGATCAATCATAAAATCCTTACGGATCACCGGCAGTGAACAGGCGTTACGTGCCAATTGCAGAAAGTGATCAGCCCCCTGGAAGAAGTCGATATCAGTCAGTACTGATAAGCAGGTAGCACCGCCATCCTGATAACACTTGGCAATTTCTGCTGGGTTAAAGTCTTCGCGGATCACACCCTTGCTTGGCGAGGCTTTCTTAATCTCAGCAATGACTGCTGGCTCCTTCAGAGCCGCTTGCTCAAGTAGCGCTCGCGCAAAGCCACGCGGCGCATCTGCCGAACGGGCATCACGCTCCAGCTCATCGAGGGCTGTGATGCGCTTGCGAGCTGCAACCTCTTCAGCTTTACGCGCAAGAATTTTTTCCAGAACTGTTGGCACGCTCACCCTTCGTTCTCCTGTTTAAATACTGCTGTAAATGATGCCAGCTCTTCCATTTTTTCGCGCGCAAGCCCAGTGCACAGAGCATCGTGGGCTAACTGCACGCCCTCTTTGAGAGTGCTTGCCAAGTCAGCGGCATACAACGCCGCACCAGCATTTAGTGCTATCAGGTCAGCAGCTTTTTCGCCGGCCTCAGTTTTGCGTTTACCCAGCGCATCACGAATCAATGCAAGCGATGCCTCAGGGCTGTCGACCGTAAGGCCGACCAGACTTTGACTCTTTAAGCCTAGGTCTTCTGGGAGAACTTGGTACTCGCTGATTTGACCATCTTTCAATTCAGCAATATGAGTGGCTGCCGCGAGGCTGAACTCATCCAAACCGTCCCGTGAATGCACCACCAAGATATGCTTGCTACCCAAGCGCTTGAGCACCTCGGCAAGCGGCCTGCACAAAGCCTGGCTGAATACGCCAACGACCTGATGCTGGACACCCGCAGGATTGGTCAGCGGGCCAAGCATATTAAATAAAGTGCGCAAGCCAAGTTCACGGCGCGGCCCTGCAGCATATTTCATCGCCTTGTGGTGCACCTGAGCGAACATAAAGCCCACACCCACGCTATCAATGCAGCGGGCGACCTGCTCTGGGGTCAAATTTAAATAGATGCCTGACGCTTCGAGTAAGTCGGCGCTGCCACTTTTGCCCGAAACAGCACGATTACCATGCTTGGCAACCTTGCCTCCAGCTGCTGCGACAACGAAGGTCGCCGCAGTTGAAACGTTGAAAATATTCGCACCATCACCGCCAGTGCCCACGACATCGACCACATGGTCCAAGGTCGGCAACACCACATGACTGGCCAATTCACGCATTACCGAAACCGCACCGACAATTTCATCAATGCTTTCGCTCTTCATGCGCATCCCCATCAGGAATGCGCCAATCTGCGCCTCGGTGCATTGGCCCGTCATGATTTCCCGCATGACGTCCTGCATTTCCTCGGTGCTCAGATCAAGCTGGCTGACAATCCGGTTAAGGGCTTGTTTGATGTCCATCAGCGCATGCCTCCTTGCTGTTTTAGGAAGTTGGCAAAAAGCTCATGGCCTTGCTCGGTAAGAATTGATTCAGGGTGAAACTGCACCCCTTCGACATTCAATGTCTTGTGACGCAGGCCCATGATTTCATCGACTGCCCCGTCTTCGATTTGGGTCCAGGCTGTCACCTCAAGGCAGTCAGGCAAGGACTCACGCTTCACTACCAAGGAGTGATAACGAGTCACGGTCAGTGGATTATTAAGCCCAGCGAACACCCCTTTATCCAAGTGATAAACCGGGCTGGTCTTGCCATGCATGACTTGGCGCGCACGCACAACATCGCCACCGAAGGCCTGGCCGATACTTTGATGCCCCAAGCACACACCCAGCAGCGGCAACTTCCCTGCGAAGTGTTTAATCACCTCAAGTGACACGCCCGCTTCATTCGGCGTACAAGGCCCCGGCGACACGACGATGCGGTCAGGCTTGAGCGCCTCAATCTCGGCCAGGGTCAATTCGTCATTGCGTACAACTTTTACATCCTCACCCAACTCACCGAGGTACTGCACCACGTTGTAGGTAAAGGAGTCGTAATTATCGATCATCAGTAGCATGGCAGGCTCCTCAGTGAGATTGTTCAGCTAGGGCAACAGCACGGAACATGGCGCGACGCTTATTCAGCGTTTCTTCCCACTCCAGTGCTGGCACTGAGTCGGCCACGATGCCCGCACCGGCCTGCACGTGCAATTCGCCATCTTTGATTACGGCAGTACGAATGGCGATGGCAGTGTCCATATTGCCATTCCATGCCAGGTAACCCACTGCACCGCCGTAGACGCCGCGCTTGACTGGCTCGAGCTCATCAATGATTTCCATGGCCCGGATTTTTGGTGCCCCGGACAACGTACCTGCTGGCAGGATAGCCCGCAGTGCATCCATCGCACTTGAACCCGCCTTAAGCTGACCAGTGACATTGGAAACGATATGCATCACGTTTGAATAACGCTCAATCACCATTTTTTCGGTGAGTTTGACGCTGCCAGTCGTGGCCACTCGCCCCACATCGTTACGCCCCAAATCAATCAGCATCAAGTGCTCGGCAATTTCTTTGGCATCGGACAACAAGTCCTCTTCCAACGCCAGATCAGCTTCCTCATTGGCGCCACGCGGGCGCGTGCCGGCAATAGGTCGAACCGTGATGAGGTTATCTTCCACGCGCACCAGCACTTCAGGCGAACTGCCCACAACGTGGAAGTCACCAAAATTGAAGAAGTACATATAAGGCGTCGGGTTGATGCAGCGCAGTGCACGGTAGAGGTCAATCGGCGCGGCCTTGAAAGGAATCGACATGCGCTGGGATATCACCACCTGCATGCAATCACCCGAGAGAATGTACTCTTTAATAGCGCCGACCGAACGCTCGTAATCTTCCCGGCTGAAACTCGAGCGAAACTCGGGTTCAGCGCCTGCAGCGGCGTTCAAATCTACGCCCAGTCGCGGAGTGATCGGTTGACGTAGCTTTTGCAAAATTTCTTGCAGATGGGCCTGAGCTTGCTCAAACGCATCATCCTGGGCTGTGTCAGCCAATACGATCGCGTGCATCTTGCCTGCGAGGTTATCGAACACCACGACGGCATCGGACACCATTAGCAAGATATCCGGCGTACCGAGCGGATCTGGATTGGCTGACTTGGCTAAGCGCTTTTCAACGTAGCGAACGCTGTCGTATCCAAAATACCCAACCAGGCCACCATTAAAGCGTGGCAACCCCGGCAGCGTCGGAACCTTGTAGCGCTCTTTGAACTGCTCAACAAAGTCCAGCGGATCTTCGCACTCATGACGCTCGGTTTCGATGCCGTCGACACTGATAATGACGGTGTGATCGAAAGCGCGCAGTACTGTTCGTGCAGGCAATCCGATAATGGAGTAACGCCCCCATTTTTCGCCGCCCTGAACGGATTCAAGCAAATAGCTATTGGCTTGATCGGCAAGCTTCAGGTAGATCGACAGCGGTGTGTCGAAGTCAGCAATGGTTTCGTGGGCAACAGGGATACGGTTATAGCCGGACGCGGCCAAACGCAGGAATTCTTCGCGGATCATGATCTGCCTCGTGGTTTGAGGGTAAAACGGTCGTGTGCAAACGCGCCGGCTAACCGGCCAATATCAATTCAGAGGCGCCAGCGCCAACGGGCCAGGGCCTTGATGATTTTCATTCCAGCTCGTTCAAGCCAGAGTTTGCAGGTAACCACCACGGGGGAAATCTCTTAGACGTGGATTAAAGTCAGGCAACACTAGCGCAGGCGCCGGGTCTAATCAACCCGGCGATGCTTCGCAATCAAAGGAAATCAACGGTATCAGGCCACGAAGGTTATCCAAGACCCAGGCAGGGCTCTCCTCGCTGACAGGCCGGCCGTGGTTATAGCCATAGCTCATTGCCACGCACGGAACGCCCGCAGCCTTGGCGGCAAGCACGTCATTACGTGAGTCACCGACGAATAACGCCTGATTATCAGCAACCTGAGCCATGTGCATTACATGCAAGAGTGCCGCAGGGTCGGGTTTTTGCTGCGCCAGAGTGTCACCACCAATAATCCAGCGGAAATAACCACCCAAACCTTTTTCATCGAGCAAGGGGCCGACAAAACGTTCAGGTTTGTTGGTCACAACAGCCATCATCACTCCCTGCTCATGCAGCCAGTCGAGCGTTTCGACGACCCCCGCATAAACCTGTGTGAGCTGGTGGTTGTCAGCATATGCCTGCATAAAGATTTCCAGCGCGGGAGCCGCTTGCGCCTCATCAATATGCTCATGCGCCATCCCCCCCGCCAATGCACGACGCACCAGAACGCGAGCGCCATTACCAATCCAGTGACGTACATTCTCGATACCGGCAGGCGCACGATCCAGCGCCAGCAGGGTTTTATCAAGGGCCGCGGCGAGGTCCGGGGCTGAATCAATCAGCGTGCCATCAAGGTCAAACATCACCAGCTTAGGCAGTTTGCCTGCAAGTGCCGCGCGCAAAGGCATCAGCGCTTTACCTGCGCCAACTCAGCACGCATGGCATCGATAACGCTGCGGTAGTCCGGTTGATTGAAGATCGCCGAGCCCGCAACAAAAGTGTCCGCGCCCGCTTGAGCGATTTCACGAATATTCCCGACGTTGACGCCGCCGTCGATTTCCAGACGAATGTCGTAACCACTGGCATCGATCAACGCACGCGCCTCACGCAGTTTGTCCAGTGTGCCGGGGATGAACTTCTGCCCACCAAACCCTGGGTTAACGCTCATCAGCAAGATCATATCGACCTTATCCAGCACATGCTTGAGCACGCTCAGTGGCGTCGCAGGGTTGAACACTAAACCCGCTTTACAGCCACCATCGCGAATTAACTGCAGCGACCGGTCAATATGCTCGGACGCCTCTGGGTGGAAAGTAATGTAGCTGGCACCCGCCTCAATAAAGTCGCCAATAATACGATCTACCGGCTTGACCATTAGATGTGCATCAATGGGGGCGGTAACACCGTACTTTCGTAGCGCTGCGCAAACCATAGGTCCAATCGTTAGATTGGGTACATAGTGATTGTCCATAACATCAAAGTGAACAATATCGGCACCCGCTGCGAGGACGTTATCCACTTCCTCACCCAAGCGGGCAAAATCTGCAGAAAGGATCGACGGGGCGATGGCAAAGGGCTGCATGGCTAACCTCAAAGAAACACACGGATTGCGCGAATTGTAGCAGCCCACACTAAGCTTTTGCCGCGCAAATGACCGCTTACACCTGCACACCGAAACAGCTAGGCTGAATCACTCTGGCAGCTGGGGATTATAATTTATGTTGTTGCGCGCAATTTCTTTCGCTTTAAGTCTATTGATTAGCTCGCTGGCGCTAGCCGGGAATGATGCCAAAACCGACACCACGTTACCGGCAAAAGCTGCACAAACGCCTATCACGCGCCCGGCACTTGGTCAGCGCAGCCAGGCAGAAACGGCCGCACTCGAACGGCAGCTAGCGGCCAATGAACAGCAGCAGCTTAAAACTCAAGCAGACGATGGGTTTCTAGCCTTATGGCGCCCCGCCAACACCGGGAACCCCAAAGGTGCTGTGGTTTTAATTCCAGGAAACGATGAAAGCGCAGACTGGCCGATTGGCATTGGTCCACTTCGGCGCAAACTGCCGGATACTGGCTGGGGCAGTCTGAGCCTGACACTTCCTGACGCCGAAACAACACCATTATCCAAAACCAAAGATGAGCCTGCCTCCAGCCCAGACACGACGACAGAAACCACCTCCAAGGCTGAGCCTGTCGAGCCACAGGGAGGACAACAGGAAAAGCCTGGTGCACCCGCAGAGGCAACGTCTGATCCTGCCGAACAAGATGAAGACACAACTGCCGCCATCGCCCCAAAAGACGACACATCGGAAACAGTCCAGCAAGGGTACACCGAGCAGGTATTTGCGCGCATAGCAGCGGGCATTACGTTCGCCCAACAACAAGGTGCCAAGACCGTTGTGTTGGCGGGCCAAGGAACTGGGGCGTACTGGGCCGCCCGCTACCTTGCAGAGCAACAGCCGCCAAACGTGACTAACCTGCTGCTGGTTTCAGCGCAAGAGCCCGACAGTTTCAGTCCGGACTTGGTGGCAGTGATCAGCGAGCTAAAATTGGCTGCTGGTGATTTTTATTACAGGGACCAAGCCGTCGAGCGCAATGCTGCAAAACAACGCTTGAATGCAGCAAAGAGACAGAAACAAACGGCCTACATACAGATTGCAATGAACTCACTGCCCGGCAACCGAGAGGTTGAGCAGGAGCAGTTATTTCGGCGGATCAAAGGTTGGTTGAACCTGCATTTGCAAAGCAAGCCCAACCTTGAGCAATAGGGCCTGCAGCAAAGGTCAAAAAGAACTCAAAACCCGCGACGTTGGCGTACCAGGCTGTAGGCTTGCTGCAACTCACGGGTTTTATCTGTAGCAACACGCACCTGCTCTGCGCTGGCACCACTGCCCAGCAACTTATCCGGATGATGGCGACTCAACAGCCGTCGATAGGCACGCTTGATATCTGCAGGATCACTATTAGCTGTAACCCCAAGCAGCCTAAGTGCTTGCTGGTAGCCCGACTGAACGGACATTGGCTGGCGCGGCCCTGCCCCAGTGCGCAGCGCCTCGTTAGCACTGACCGACACGCCCAACCAAGTGCCCCAGAGCAAAATCAGCTCACGCTCAGAGCGGCTTACCGGGCCAGCAGCAGCGACCATACGCCAGCAAGCACTCAGCAAAGCCGTGGCATGCCGCGCCTGGCCCCGCAAGGGCGTGCGTAGATTGTCACGCCCGGTTTTACCTCTGGCAAATGCCTCAATTGCGCGGCGCTGGGCGGCGGCATCGAGCCTCAAACGCTGCATTTCCACGCGCACCTGCTCGATATGCTGTTGGCGTACCCGACCATCACATTTAGCTAAGCGCCCCAGCATGATGAACAGTAATTCATCATTTTCAGCCTGGGGCGATCCGCCAATACGCTCTCGCAGTTGCGCCCAACTGGACAAACGCAAACGTCTATCGACAACCTGGCCAAGCAATGCGCCCAGTAAACCGCCAGGAATGCTGGCAATAGCAAACCCCGCAGCAGCCCCTAATACGGTGCTTGGCCAAATCACGTCAGTACTCCTGCGCCAATAGCTGTTCAACATCGGCTAAACGCTCATGCGTACCGACATCTATCCAGCGCCCGACAAAATGCTCACCACTGACCAAACCCTTTGTCATTGCCTCACGCAACAGCGGCGCAAGCTTAAAGGCTTTTGGTTCGCAGCCCGCAAACAACTGCGCGGATAACACGGCAATGCCGCTGTAAGTGAGACAGGACTGCCCCTTTACGCCATCACGAACTGTGTTGTCCTGCTGCAGATTAAAGTCGCCCTGAGTGTGGTGCTGGGGGTTATCGACCAACACCAAATGCGCTAAGCCATCAATTGGCTTGTGTAGATCAGCAAAATTGTAATCGGTAAACACATCGCCATTAACCACCAGAAACGGCTCATCCCCCAGCAGTGGTAGAGCGCGATAAATCCCCCCGCCCGTTTCCAAGGGTTCACCTTCAGCGGAATAGCGAATGCTCACACCAAACCGACTGCCGTCGCCGAGATGGTTCTCGATTTGTTGCCCCAGCCATGCATGGTTGATCACCAACTCAGTGAACCCCGCCTTGGCCAAGGCATTGATGTGGTACTCAATCAATGGCACGCCAGCCGCACGCACCAGCGGTTTGGGCGTATGCAGTGTCAGCGGACGCATGCGCTCACCCTTACCGGCGGCTAGAATCATCGCCTTCATAACGGGCTCACCGGCTTGGCTGCCTGAGGCAGACTGGCAAATAATTGCGCCAGTTCAGCTAACTCCGGACGACGCTGGATAACTGCATTGATGTAAGCAAAAAACCTTGGGACATCGGCAACATACTTGGGCTTGCCATCGCGATGACAAATACGCGCAAAAATACCGATGACCTTTAAGTGGCGCTGTACCCCCATCAGGTCACTTGCCCGCAAAAAGTCTTCAACATCCGCCTGCACAGGAACGCCCGCAACCCGCGCCTGCTGCCAATAACCCTCAAGCCACTGCCGCACCTGAGGCTCTGGCCAACTAAGAAAAGCATCCTTGAACAAGCACGTCACGTCATAGGTCACGGGACCATAGACTGCGTCCTGAAAATCAAGCACGCCAGGATTCGGCTCACTTATCATCAGGTTGCGCGGCATAAAATCGCGATGAACCAATACCTTCGGTTGGGCCAGGGCGCTGTCGATCAACATGGCACTGATCCGGTCCCATGCAGCTTGCTGTTGAGCATCGAACTCAGTTTCCAAGTGATGTTTTACATACCACTCAGGGAACAGATCTAGCTCACGCCGCAACAACGCCGTGTCATAGCTGGGCAGCGCCGTATCCATCGGCAACTGCTGAAGCGCCAGCAGCGCTTGCAGAGCATCGGCGAACAAAGCATCGGCGTTCTCAGCGGTTATGACATCCAGGTAGGTTTGAGTACCCAAATCATTTAACAACAAAAAACCTTGCGCAAGATCTTCAGCCAAAATTAGCGGAACATTCAAATTTGCACGCTGCAGCAAGGCTGCAATTTTCACAAATGGCCGACAATCTTCATTGGGCGGCGGTGCATCCATGACGATAAATGTGTGATTTTCACCCTGCCAGCGAAAATAACGACGAAAGCTTGCATCACTGCTAGCAGAGGTCATTGTAGCGGCCGGAACCGCCCCCCAGCCTTGCTCTGCAAACACATTTGGCAGTTGTTGATCGAGCCATTTATCCATCAGTTGAAGCCGTATATCTTCTTTATGCATTACAAGGGTCTCCGACGGCCCTAGCCGTTGCGCGGGTCATGCTTTATTATCCAGCATCTTTTAAAGCCCATCGAGAGGCGTGCGGCCTCTGGGCCATTAGCGCGCAGGAAGCCCGGAAAAATAAGATGGCAGTAAAATACCCCGCTATTCGTAAAAAATTCCCACTTCTGGTGACTAGTGGCCTGCTGGCCCTGCAACCTGTTGCCAGTCAATTTGCTGTAGCAGCCGAGCAGTTTGACTGTGCGGCGTCTGCGTCTGGCGGTTGGGCGTGTAGCCCAAAAACTGCTGATGCCTCAGTCCCTGCACGCCCGGTTCATAATGAATCAAACCTCAGTGCACCTGCTACTTCAGATACCAGCACTGGCGGTAAAGTTGCAGCTGCGGCTGTCGGCACCAAGCTTGTGACTGAAAGTGAAGGCAAAGGTTTGACATCGCGCAGCGCAGATTACAGTCATTTGGACTGGGTGCCGCGGGAAAAGTTAACCGAAGCACAGCTTGCGGAGACGGCCCCCTACTGTTCAGGTGCGTATGTTGAGCCTGAGCGCCCGGGCATGAATGACGATACGCCTTTAAATCAAGCGCCAATGTTCGTCTCAGCCAAAGCTTCGCGCTACCAGCAAGAAGAGCAAATTGCCACCTTGGCAGGCAATGTAGTGCTACGCCAAGCGAGCATGCAGGTTGAAGCTGATGAAGCCAACTTGCGACAAGCCGAGAACATTGGTGAGCTGAACGGCAACGTTCGCTTGCGCGATAAAGGCGCACTGGTTGTCGGCGATCACGCTGAGCTACAACTGGATAACGGCGAAGCCAAAATCGATAACGCCGAATATGTCATGCACCGTGGCCATATCCGCGGTAATGCGCTGTACGCAAAGCGTGAAGAGACCGCGATTATCCGCCTCAAAGATGGCACTTATACCAGTTGCGAACCTGGCAGCAATGCCTGGCACCTGAAAGGCAACAACATCACCCTGAACCCAGCCACAGGCTTCGGTACGGCGACTAACGTTACCCTGCGGGTCAAAGATTTCCCGGTGTTCTACACACCGTACATCTATTTCCCAATTGATGACCGTCGTCAGTCAGGCTTTTTGCCGCCGACCATTGGTAGTTCAAGCGACAACGGCTTTGAACTGCAGACGCCTTACTATTTCAACCTTGCACCCAACTACGACGCCACCCTATACCCAACGTATATGAGTGACCGTGGCTTGTTGATGGAAGGTGAAGGCCGTTACCTGACTAAAAACAGCGAAGGCCAGATCGGGGCCGCCTACCTCAATGATGAGAATGATGACCGCAAGCTGCAGTCTGACTACAGCGACACCCGCTGGATGTACAGCTGGCAGCATAAAGGCGGGCTGAATGACCGTCTGCTGGCTGAGGTCGATTACACCGACATCAGCGACCCATATTATTTCCAGGATCTGAACACCGACCTGGGTATTGATACGCCGGACTTCGTCAACCAGCGCGGCACGCTGACTTACCGAGGTGACAGTTACACCGCTCGCCTCAATGCTCACGCGTATGAACTGGCAACTATCAGCGATATCACGCCCTATAACCGCCTGCCGCAAATCACCTTGGATGGCAAACTGCCATTCCAGCCAGGTGGTGTGCAGTTTGCTTATGGCACTGAGCTGGTTCGCTTCGACCGTGATCTGCGCAGTGGCAACTACATCGACGATGAAGGCAACCCAGAACGCCGCCTCGACGAAAACATTCGCGGCCTGGCTCGCGCCAACGGTGACCGTTTGCACCTTGAGCCTGCCGTTAGCTTGCCGCTGGACTGGAGCTGGGGCTTTATCAAGCCACAGGCTAAATACCTGTACACCAACTACGATCTGGACCTGGACAGCCAAGGCAAATCAACACTGCTACCAGACGAGAAATATGACAGCACGCAGAATCGCGGTGTTGGCATGCTCAGCGTTGATAGCGGCCTGTACTTTGACCGCAACACTCAATGGTTCGGCACCAATTATCGCCAGACTCTTGAGCCGCGCCTGTTCTACCTCTATGTACCTGAAGAAGATCAAACGGATATCCCAGTATTCGATACGGGTGAAACCACTTTCAGCTACAACTCGCTGTTTCGTGAAAACCGCTTCTCCGGTAAAGATCGCATCGGCGACGAGAACAAACTTTCGCTGGGCGTGACCAACCGCTGGATCGAAGACAATGGCTTTGAACGTCAGCGCTTCAGCATTGGCCAGGCCTTCTATTTTGCTGACCGCAAAGTACAGTTGCCAGGCATTGACTACAAAACCCGTGACGACGCCCAAGCTTCAGTATCGCCTTACGCGCTTGAGTACTTGTATCGCTTCAACCGCGACTGGCGCTTTAGCTCGGACTTCAACTGGGATCCGGACAGCCACAGCACTCGCTCGGGCAGTGCCATGTTCCACTACCAGCCTGAAGA
Source organism: Pseudomonas sp. NPDC078700 (assembly GCF_044542375.1). Classification (NCBI taxonomy): domain Bacteria; kingdom Pseudomonadati; phylum Pseudomonadota; class Gammaproteobacteria; order Pseudomonadales; family Pseudomonadaceae; genus Pseudomonas; species Pseudomonas sp. NPDC078700. The sequence continues at coordinate 58,743 of NZ_JBITUI010000009.1, read as the reverse complement.
TAATCCGAACAAGGTTATCAACGCCGGCTATCGCTATCGCAACGACACCGTTCGTTACGACCAAAGCACCGGCAACTGGGTGGTTGGTGGCGGTGACTACGGCACGCCGGGCACCCCGAACTACATCGAGAACTACTACAAGATCAGCCAGCATGATTTCTCGGTCATCTGGCCAATTGTTCCGCAGTGGAGCGTGATTTCGCGCTGGCAGTATGACTACGGCCGTAACCGTACCTTGGAAGCCTTTGGTGGCTTTGAGTACGACAGCTGCTGCTGGAAACTGCGTTTAATTAATCGTTACTGGATCGACAATGACGAAGTAAGCCAGACCCCATCGTTCAACGATGAGCCTGATCGCGGCATTTTCCTGCAGATCGTACTTAAAGGCTTGGGCGGCGTGACTGGCAATAAAACTGAATCTTTCCTCGATCAAGGCATTCAAGGTTATCGTGAACGTGAAGACAAAGCTTTCTGATTACGTGCGCCCCCTGTTATTGGGCGCGATGTTAATAGGCACTGCGGTACAGGCTGAAGTACAACCGCTGGATCGCGTAGCAGCTATCGTCGATAACGACGTGATCATGCAGAGCCAGCTTAATGCGCGCATTGGTGAAGTTCAGCAGACGATCTCCAAACGCGGCTCAACATTGCCGCCAGAGCACGTGCTGCAACAGCAGGTATTGGAACGTCTGATTATTGAGGACATCCAACTACAGATTGGTGAACGCTCGGGTATTCGCATCACCGATGAAGAGCTCAACCAGGCTATCGGCACCATTGCCCAGCGCAATGGTATGAGCGTTGATCAATTCCGGGCTGCCTTGAATAAAGACGGCTTGTCATTTGACAACGCTCGGGATCAGGTACGCCGTGAAATGATCATCAGCCGCGTGCGTCAGCGCCGGGTTGCAGACCGTATCCAGGTGACCGACCAGGAAGTCCAGAACTTTCTAGCCTCGGACCTCGGCAAAATGCAGCTCTCTGAAGAGTTTCGTCTGGCCAATATCTTGGTACCCGTGCAGGAAAGCGCATCACCTGAGCAAGTTCAGGCCGCGGACCGTCAAGCTCAAGACCTCTACCAGCAATTGCAACAAGGTGCCGACTTCGCCCAGCTAGCAATCGCCCGCTCGTCTAGCGAAACCGCGCTGGAAGGCGGCGAAATGGGCTGGCGCAAAGCCGGCCAATTGCCCCCCCCATTCGACAGCATGCTTAGCACCATGAAAGCAGGTGAAGTGACTGAACCTGTGCGTACACCTGGCGGTTTTATCATCATCAAGCTGCAAGAAAAACGCGGCGGCGGTGCTCAGGTACGTGACGAAGTCAGTGTTCGCCATATCCTGATCAAGCCAAATGCAATCCGTAGCGATGCTGAGAGCCAACGCTTAGCCGAACGCCTTTATGAGCGAATCAAAGCCGGTGAAGACTTTGCCGAACTGGCAAAAAACTATTCCGAAGATCCGGGTTCAGCACTTAATGGCGGCAAACTTGACTGGATTGATCCAAGTGCCTTGGTGCCTGAGTTCCGTGAAGTCATGGATTCAACCCCAAGCGGGGAAGTCTCCAAGCCATTCAAGTCGCGTTACGGCTGGCACGTTCTTGAAGTCATGGGCCGCCGCGCCACAGACAGCAGCGAGCAGATGCGCAAACAGCAAGCTCAAACGATTCTTCGTAACCGTAAGTACGACGAAGAACTGCAAGCTTGGCTGCGGCAGATCCGCGACGAGGCTTACGTAGAAATCAAACAGTGACAGCGCAACGCTTCGCACTGACGCCTGGTGAGCCAGCAGGCATAGGTCCCGACCTATGCCTGCTGCTTGCCCAGCACGCCCATCCCCATCCGCTAATTGCGATTGCCAGCCACGCGCTGCTTACCGAGCGCGCTGCAATACTTGGCCTGAATATCCAGCTCATCTGCATTAGCCCTGATGCTTGGCCAGCCCAAGCCGCAGCCGCTGGCAGTCTGTATGTTTGGGATACCCCTTTAGCTGCGCCAGTAACTGCAGGCCAACTGAATCCAGCCAATGCTGGCTATGTACTCGAAACCCTGACCCGCGCAGGCCAAGGCTGTCTTGACGGCCACTTCGCCGGAATGATCACCGCCCCCGTGCATAAGGGCGTGATCAACGAATCCGGCATTGCCTTCTCTGGTCACACCGAGTTTCTGGCTGAACTCACGCAAACAGCGCAAGTGGTGATGATGCTCGCGACTCATGGGTTGCGTGTAGCCTTAGTCACTACTCACCTGCCGCTTAAAGATGTAGCCGCAGCCATTACCGACGAACGCCTGACCCGAGTCACGCGCATCCTGCACAGCGACCTGCGCACTAAGTTCGGCCTGGAAAATCCACGCATTCTGGTTTGCGGCCTGAATCCGCATGCAGGAGAAGATGGCCACTTGGGCCGTGAAGAGATCGAGATAATCGAGCCTGCTCTAGAGCGCCTGCGCACACAAGGCATGCAACTGATCGGCCCTCTGCCTGCCGATACACTATTCACCCCCAAACACCTCGACCATTGCGATGCGGTGTTGGCGATGTATCACGACCAAGGCCTGCCGGTACTTAAATTCAAGGGTTTTGGTGCCGCAGTGAATATCACCCTGGGCCTACCTATTATCCGCACCTCGGTGGATCACGGCACCGCCCTGGATCTTGCCGGTAGTGGCAAGATCGACAGTGGCAGCATGAATGTTGCACTGCAAACCGCCTATGCCATGGCTGCCAGTCAGTTACGCGCTTAATAGCTGACGCCCTGTTAAACTAGGCCACAATCAATATTCTTTATATCTGCTTTAAGCTTAGCTTGACGCTTGGAGCTGCTTTAATGCCTGAGAGCGACTAATGTCCGAGAGCTACCAACACCGCGCGCGCAAGCGCTTTGGCCAGAACTTTCTGCACGATGCAGGGGTTATCCACCGCATCCTGCGCGCCATTCACGCTAAAGAAGGCGAGCACCTGCTGGAAATTGGTCCGGGCCAAGGTGCACTAACCGAAGGCCTGCTAAACAGCGGTGCACAGCTGGACGTGATTGAGCTCGATAAAGACCTTATCCCGATACTGCAAGGCAAGTTTGGCAGCGAGCCGCGCTTTCGCCTGAATCAAGGCGATGCCCTGAAGTTTGACTTCAACCGGCTTGAGGCACAGCCCCATAGCCTTCGAGTCGTCGGCAACTTGCCGTACAACATCTCAACCCCACTGATATTCCACTTGCTGAACAATGCCGCGCTGATACGCGATATGCACTTCATGCTGCAAAAGGAAGTGGTTGAGCGTCTGGCCGCAGGCCCAGGCGGTGGCGATTGGGGCCGCCTATCAATCATGGTCCAATACCATTGCCGGGTTGAACACTTATTCAATGTGGGGCCTGGCGCGTTCAATCCCCCTCCTAAAGTTGACTCTGCAATTGTTCGCTTGGTCCCGCACGAAGTGCTGCCGCATCCGGCCAAAGACCATAAGCTGCTAGAGCGGGTTGTGCGCGAGGCCTTTAACCAGCGCCGCAAAACGCTGCGCAATACCCTTAAGGCTTTATTGCCTGCCAGTGCAATTGAAGCCGCTGGAGTTGACGGCAGTCTGCGACCTGAACAGCTCGATCTCGCGGCATTTGTACGCCTTGCCGACCAACTGGCCGAGCAGGTTACAGAGACTGCAACCGGTCAAAGCTGAACAATTCACCATTAGGCACACGGCTTGATGCTTTAACCCATCGTTGATCCAGCCCACAGGTTTGTAGCATGTCAGATTCGCCTTATCAGATAGACGTCAGCGTAGTGACTCACTACCTGCCGGAACAATCTCAGATCGAGCAGAGCCGTTTTGCATTCGCTTACACCGTGACCATCACCAATAACGGTCAATTGGCCGCGAAACTGATATCGCGACACTGGCTGATTACTGATGGCGAGGGGCGCGTGCAAGAAGTACGAGGCGCTGGAGTCGTCGGCGAACAACCGCTGATTGCCCCCGGGCAAAGTCACACCTATACCAGCGGTACAGTTATGACGACGCGCGTGGGCACCATGCAAGGCAGCTATCAGATGATTGCTGAAGACAGCACACCCTTTGATGCCAATATCTTGCCATTTCGGCTCGCAGTCCCGGGTTCTTTGCACTAATGACAACTTATGCCGTTGGCGACCTGCAAGGCTGCCTGAAACCGCTTAAATGCTTACTCGAACGAGTCGCCTTCGATCCTGCTAAAGATCAGCTATGGCTGGCGGGAGACTTGGTTAACCGTGGTCCGGAATCCTTAGCCACGTTGCGCTTTCTGTATAGCATGCGCGATTCAATCATCAGCGTCTTGGGCAACCATGATCTACACCTTCTGGCGGTGGCGCAGAACATCGAGCGCCTGAAGAAGTCCGACACCCTGCAAGAGATCCTTGATGCGCCGGACCGAGACACCCTGCTCGACTGGCTGCGCCAACAAAAACTCATGCACTACGACGCCTCGCGCAATATGGCAATGGTTCATGCCGGTATTGCACCGCAGTGGAGCATCGAAAAAGCCCTCAAGCTCGCCGCCGAAGTAGAAGAGGTATTACGCGACGACAGCCGCCTCAAAGAGTTTCTCGATGGCATGTATGGCAATGAGCCGAGCCTGTGGGATAACCAACTCGGTGGTGTTGCGCGCCTACGGGTGATCACCAATTACTTCACCCGCATGCGTTTTTGCAAAGCGGACGGCACCCTCGATCTTAAAAGCAAGGAAGGCCTGGACACGGCACCAGCAGACTATCAGCCGTGGTTCAGTCATAAACAACGCAAAAGCATCGGGACCAAAATTATCTTTGGCCACTGGGCCGCACTGGAAGGTAATTGTCCAGAGCCCGGCCTGTACGCACTGGATACCGGCTGCGTATGGGGTGGCGCTTTGACAATGATGAATATTGATAATGCTAAACTACACCGCTGTGAGTGCAGCGAGGAAAAGTAATGAGTGAATTCAAGCGAATCTCCCCAGAGCAAGCCCATGCACTGCGCCAGCAAGGTGCTGTGGTAGTCGATATTCGCGACCCAGACAGTTTTGCGGCTGGGCATATCAGCGGCTCGCAACATCTTGATAACCACTCGCTGGTCGACTTCATAGCCCAAGCAGACCTCGACCACCCACTGATCGTCTCCTGCTACCATGGCAACTCCAGCCAAGGCGCTGCGGCCTACCTGATTGGCCAAGGTTTCACGGATGTGCACAGCCTAGATGGTGGCTTTGAGTTGTGGCTTGCCCGCTTCCCGGATGAAACCAGCACGTCAGCTCAGGAATAATTTTTTACATCACCCTAAGCCCCATCAGATAAGGCTTAGCGCCCTGATTGGTCGTTTCCATCACAAGGATATGGCCACTTGGCACTTGATCTCCGTGATTACCAACTATCATTTATCTTAGGCCATCTAAATACCAAGTAGAGCCTGCCAACCGGCATCCGGGCCATCGGTATGATTAGGGACCTTATGAAAACTGTAGCAAGCGGAGGCGATGCCAAACATTAGGGTACGAGAACACGCACTTTACTGAGGTTTCTTAAGCCAACCCCGGTAAATACGTGTTGAGCACTTTGATAACGGCACACCTCTAGTGCAACAACTTTCTGAGGTTCAGTAGGTGTTCTGGGGGGATATCTGTGGCTGGTAACTCAGCCAACCGCCAGCGCCTGCACGACCGATCCCGAGCCGTCTCTGAACATCGAGCGAGGTGAAGTCATGAGCATTTTCAGTCACTTCCAACAACGTTTCGAATCGACACGCCAGGAAGAGCTGTCTCTGCAGGAGTATCTCGAGCTATGTAAGCAGGATCGCAGCGCTTACGCCTCGGCAGCAGAGCGCTTATTACTGGCGATTGGCGAACCAGAACTTCTCGATACATCCAGCAATTCGCGATTATCGAGAATATTCTCGAACAAGGTGATCCGGCGCTACCCGGCCTTCGCCGACTTCCACGGCATGGAAGAATGCATCGATCAGATCGTGTCCTATTTCCGCCACGCCGCTCAGGGCCTCGAGGAAAAGAAACAGATTCTCTACCTGCTCGGACCGGTAGGCGGTGGTAAGTCTTCGCTGGCCGAAAAACTCAAACACTTGATGGAAAAGGTGCCCTTCTATGCCATCAAAGACTCGCCAGTGTTTGAGTCACCGCTCGGCCTATTCAGCGATGCCGAAGACGGTGCGATCCTCGAAGAAGAATATGGGATTCCCCGACGCTACCTGAACAGCATCATGTCGCCCTGGGCCACCAAGCGCCTCGCTGAGTTCGGCGGCGATATCAGCCAGTTCCGCGTAGTCAAACTCTACCCATCGATTCTCAAGCAAATTGCCGTTGCCAAAACTGAGCCGGGCGATGAGAACAACCAAGATATTTCAGCACTGGTCGGCAAGGTCGATATCCGCAAGCTCGAAGAGTTTCCACAAAATGATGCCGACGCCTACAGCTACTCAGGCGCTCTGTGCCGGGCCAACCAGGGCATGATGGAGTTTGTCGAGATGTTCAAGGCACCGATCAAGGTGCTCCACCCATTGCTCACCGCCACCCAAGAAGGCAACTACAACAGCACCGAGGGTCTCGGAGCTATTCCGTATAACGGCATCCTGCTGGCCCACTCGAACGAGTCGGAATGGCATAGCTTCCGTAACAATAAGAATAACGAAGCGTTTATCGACCGGATTTACATCGTCAAGGTGCCCTATTGCTTACGTGTCAGCGATGAAATCAAGATCTACGACAAACTGCTGGTTAACAGTTCCTTGGCCAATGCCCACTGTGCGCCTGACACCCTGAAGATGCTGGCCCAGTTCTCGGTGTTATCGCGCCTCAAAGAGCCTGAGAACTCGAATATCTATTCGAAAATGCGTGTCTACGACGGTGAAAACCTCAAAGACACCGACCCCAAAGCCAAGTCGATCCAGGAATACCGCGACAGTGCAGGCGTCGATGAAGGCATGAACGGCCTCTCAACTCGTTTCGCCTTCAAGATTCTGTCAAAGGTATTCAACTTCGACGCTAATGAAGTCGCTGCGAACCCGGTGCACTTGCTCTACGTCCTCGAACAACAGATTGAACAAGAGCAATTCCCCGCAGAAGTACGCGAGCGCTACCTGCGCTTCATCAAGGAATACCTGGCACCGCGCTATATCGAGTTTATTGGTAAGGAAATCCAAACCGCCTACCTCGAGTCCTACAGCGAGTATGGTCAGAATATCTTCGACCGCTACGTGCTATACGCTGACTTCTGGATCCAGGACCAGGAATACCGCGACCCGGAAACCGGTGAGATCCTCAACCGGGTAGCCCTCAACGAAGAACTTGAAAAAATTGAGAAGCCAGCAGGCATCAGCAATCCAAAGGATTTCCGCAACGAGATCGTCAACTTTGTACTGCGTGCCCGGGCAAACAACAATGGCAAAAACCCGACGTGGCTCAGCTATGAAAAGCTGCGCGTGGTCATCGAGAAGAAAATGTTCTCCAACACCGAGGATTTGCTACCGGTAATCAGCTTCAACGCCAAGGCCAGCAAAGAGGATCAACAAAAGCACAACGACTTCGTTACGCGCATGGTTGAACGTGGCTACACCGATAAGCAAGTTCGCCTGCTGTCCGAGTGGTATCTACGGGTACGTAAATCGCAGTAACCGAGGCCCGCAAGCCAGACGGTTAGCGGGTTGCTGCAGGCACTTATACGCCTGCCAGCCATAGAGGTGCCTGAGGCTAATATCCCCCAGGCGCTCTCTAAGGAGAAGTCATGAGCTATGTGATCGACCGACGCCTAAATGGCAAGAACAAGAGCACGGTAAACCGTCAGCGGTTTTTGCGACGTTACCGCGAGCACATAAAAAAAGCGGTTGAAGAAGCCGTCAGCCATCGCTCTATTACCGATATGGAGCACGGTGAGCAAATCAGCATCCCTGGCCGCGATATCGATGAACCGGTGTTGCACCATGGTCGCGGCGGCAAACAAACCACCGTACACCCCGGCAATAAGGAGTTTTCAACCGGTGACCGCATACCCCGCCCCCAAGGGGGCGGTGGTGGTCAGGGCAGCGGCAAAGCCAGCAACTCTGGTGAGGGCATGGATGAGTTTGTCTTCCAGATCACTCAGGAAGAGTTTCTCGATTTTATGTTCGAAGACCTCGAACTGCCCAATCTGGTAAAACGCCATCTAACCGGCACCGATACCTTCAAAACGGTACGCGCAGGTATCAGCAGCGAAGGAAATCCATCACGCATCAACATCGTGCGCACCCTGCGCTCAGCCCATGCCCGACGCATTGCCTTATCGGGCAGCAGTCGGGCTAAACTCAAAGTTGCTCAAGCTGAACTTGAACGTCTAAAGCGCGAAGAACCTGACAATTTCGGCGATATTCAAGCCATTGAAGAAGAAATCAGCAAGCTGCATGCGCGCATCAATCGCGTGCCGTTTCTCGATACCTTTGACCTTAAGTACAACCTGCTGGTCAAGCACCCCAACCCCAGTTCAAAAGCCGTGATGTTTTGTTTGATGGATGTTTCCGGCTCAATGACTCAAGCCACCAAAGACATTGCCAAGCGCTTCTTCATCCTGCTTTACCTGTTTCTTAAACGTAATTACGACAAAATTGAGGTGGTGTTTATTCGCCATCACACCAGCGCACGGGAAGTGGATGAAGAAGAATTCTTCTACTCCCGTGAAACTGGCGGGACCATTGTGTCCAGCGCCTTAAAACTGATGCAAGAGGTCATGGCCGAGCGCTACCCGGTTAATGAATGGAACATCTACGCCGCACAGGCCTCGGACGGCGACAACTGGAATGACGACTCGCCCGTGTGCAGGGACATTCTCATAAACCAGATCATGCCGTTCGTGCAGTACTTCACTTACGTCGAGATCACCCCGCGCGAGCATCAGGCGCTGTGGTACGAATACCAGCAAGTGAGTGAAGCCTTTGCTGACACATTTGCTCAGCAGCAGTTGGTGACTGCCGGTGATATTTATCCGGTTTTCCGCGAACTTTTTCAGCGCAGGCTAACAGCATGACAACTCATGAGCAGGCCGCCCCCGAAAGAAAGCGTCAGCCCATCTCAACTGGCTCAGAGTGGACCTTTGAGCTGATTCGCACCTACGACCGTGAAATCAGCAGGTTGGCCGAACGCTATGCCCTGGATACCTACCCCAACCAGATCGAGGTCATCACCGCCGAACAAATGATGGATGCTTACGCGTCCGTCGGCATGCCGCTGGGCTATCACCACTGGTCCTACGGCAAACAGTTTCTTTCCACCGAGAAGAACTACAGCCGTGGGCAAATGGGGCTCGCCTACGAAATTGTTATTAACTCCGACCCCTGTATCGCCTACCTCATGGAAGAAAACACCATGTGCATGCAGGCTCTGGTCATCGCCCATGCCTGCTACGGCCACAACAGTTTTTTCAAGGGCAATTACCTGTTCCGCACCTGGACCGATGCCAGCTCGATTATCGATTACCTAGTATTCGCCAAGCAGTACATCACGCAATGCGAGGAACGCCACGGCATTGATGCGGTTGAAGACCTGATCGACTCCTGCCATGCCCTGATGAATTACGGGGTAGACCGTTACAAACGCCCGTACCCAATCTCCGCCGAAGAAGAGCGTCGCCGCCAGAAAGAACGCGAAGAGCACCTGCAAAAGCAGATCAACGACCTCTGGCGCACGATTCCCAAAGGCGCGAGCAAAGACAGCGACAAAGACGACAATCGCTTCCCCTCCGAGCCCCAGGAAAACATTCTCTACTTCTTAGAAAAACATGCGCCATTGCTTGAACCCTGGCAGCGCGAAGTGATTCGTATCGTGCGTAAAATCGCCCAATACTTTTATCCACAGCGCCAGACTCAGGTCATGAATGAAGGCTGGGCGACCTTCTGGCATTACACACTTATGAACGACCTCTATGACGAAGGCCTGGTCACTGAAGGTTTCATGATGGAGTTTCTGCAATCGCACACCAGCGTGGTCTACCAGCCCGCCTTCGACAGCCCTTATTACAGCGGTATTAACCCGTACACCTTAGGCTTCGCGATGTATTGCGATATCCGCCGGATCTGTGAAAAGCCAACAGAGGAAGACCAACGCTGGTTCCCGGAAATAGCCGGCAGTGACTGGCTTAGCACCCTCAAATTTGCCATGCACAGCTTCAAGGATGAAAGCTTTATCCTGCAGTACTTGTCGCCAAAAGTGATCCGCGACTTAAAGTTATTCAGCGTGCTTGATGACGACCAAAAGGATGAATTGCTGGTACCGGCCATTCACGATGACAACGGCTACCAAATCATTCGAGAAACACTTGCCGCGCAATACAATCTGGGCAACCGAGAACCCAACGTGCAGATATGGAGCATTGATCGCCGCGGTGATCGCTCGCTGACTTTGCGTCATCAACAACACGACCGCAAACCACTGGGCGACTCGACCGAAGAAGTCCTCAAGCACCTGCATCGCCTATGGGGATTCGACATCCACCTTGAAGTGATGCAAGCCGACAAACTGGTCAATAGCCAGCACGTGCCGCCTAAGAAAGACACTGAGCGCGAAGGCGATTACCCACGGCTCGACCTGGTAATCCCACCCATTTGACCGGTTGTGCCTTATTCACACGCTAAAGATCATCAGGGCCTACCTTCAAAGGTGACCCTGATGCGTTTATTTCTGATTCTCTTGGCTTGCATGGCGCTCACCGACTGTGCAACCCCTCCTACTCCTCAAACCGAGGTCACCTGCACCAACCCGCAGGCACTGTCTTCACTTAAGCGCTTCAAACTTATTGCCCCTGAACCGGCACTAAAGACCCAGCCGGCACTTCCCGCGCTCTACCCAAAACTGGCCTCACTATTAGGCGAGCAGCTGCATCAACAAGGTTATCAACAGGTTGAGCCTGCGCAAATCAACGTCTATTACTGGCTGGCGGTGCAAGACAACCCAATTGAGTTCAAAGTTGATCTACCGCCCCCCAGCCAGTTGGGGGCCTATCAAGCCATCCATAGGTTGCAAGATGAAACGGGCACTCTGCGGGTGCGCTTAACCGACCCAGCCAACAACTTACTGTGGCAAGGCACCAGCAAAACCGGCCTCAGCCCTGCGACCTACAGCATCGAGTTGGTCGAACGAGCCGTCAGCGCACTCACCGCACAGATACCAGCCTGCGTTGCGCCTTAATCTCCCCGACAACGCTTACAACCGCTATCCTCTGCAACATATGGAGGCATGCATGCAAATTTATAAGGTTGGCGGCGCGGTACGCGACCGCTTGTTGGGCCGCGAGGTCACAGAAAATGACTGGGTGGTGGTTGGCGCAACGGCAGAACAAATGCTCGAGTTGGGTTTCCGCCCGGTCGGTGCTGACTTCCCCGTTTTTCTGCACCCACAGACAAAAGACGAATACGCGCTTGCACGCACGGAGCGCAAAAGTGGCCAAGGCTATGGCGGCTTCACCTTCTTTGCCAGCCCCGAGGTCACGCTTGAGCAAGACCTGATCCGCCGCGACCTGACCATTAATGCGATTGCCGAGGACGAAAATGGCAAGCTGTATGACCCTTACGGCGGCCAACGTGACCTGGACGACAAAATACTGCGTCATGTCTCCCCCGCTTTTAGCGAAGATCCGCTGCGGGTGCTACGTGTCGCCAGATTTGCAGCGCGCTATGCACCGTTAGGGTTTAGCGTTGCAGCAGAAACCCTACAGCTAATGCGGCAACTAAGTGAGTCAGGTGAACTGCGCGCCTTGACGCCAGAACGCAGTTGGAAAGAGATCTCACGCGCACTGATGGAGCCAAGACCCGACGTATTCGTGGCGGTGCTGCGTGACTGCGGCGCACTGAGTGTCTTATTGCCAGAAGTCGATGCATTATTTGGCGTACCGCAACCTGCGGCTCATCATCCGGAGATAGACACCGGTGCTCACGTCCTCAGCGTGCTGCGCCAATGTGCGAAATATAACCAGCCACTAAGCGTTCGCTGGGCCAGTTTGCTGCACGATGTGGGCAAGGGTTTGACGCCGCAGGATCAGTGGCCAAGGCATATTGCCCATGAACAGCGTGGCCTTAAGCTGATCAAGACTATCAACACGCGCTGCAAAGCACCTAAAGACTGCCAGGAATTGGCCCTACTGGTCGGCGAGTATCACACCCACGGCCATCGCGCCCTTGAGCTCAAGCCTTCAACATTGCTGGAGCTGCTGCAGCGTTTTGACGTGTACCGCCGACCGCAGCGCTTCGAAGAGTTTATTGCCGCCTGCGAGATGGATGCACGGGGTCGCGCTGGCCTTGAAGCGCGTGACTATCCCCAAGCCAGCTACTTGCGCCGCGTGATGCAAGCAGCTTGCGGGGTTGCAGTGCAACCGTTACTGGCTCAGGGTTTCAAAGGCCCTGAATTGGGCGAGGCGTTGCAGCGTGAACGCCTACTAGCCATCACTCAATTCAAAAAAACCTATCAGGTTCAATCTGGCTGATTGCCCCAGCCAACTCAGTTGGAGGTGGCACTCAGCAACTCAACTGGCGTCAGTTGCTGCTGCCCCCAACTAAAGCTCGCAGGCTGCAGCACCTGATCAATCTGCGCACTCGACCAGAGCGCTGCAAAACTGCGGCGCTCGCCAGGGTGCAACACCTCTGGAGCGAGCAACGACAGCGGCCAAAGCACAAAGGCATTTTTGAGGATTTCTGCACGGGGCAATATCAAACCATCAAAGTTGCCGACCAGATCGCCATAAAGCAAAACATCAATATCCAAGGGCAAACCGACACGATCTGGGGCGTATCGACCATTATCGGCTTCGATAAATTTCAATTTGCGGTCAAAATCGTGCAGTGGCATATCGGTCAAGCCGACCACTACCAAATTAAAAAACGGCCCGCTTTTAATGCCGACCGCTGCGCTCTCAAACACTGCGGAGCAACGCATGTTCTTGAGCAAACCTGCAAGCGCATCAAGCCCAGCACAAAGATGCTTCTCGCGGTCAATGTTACTGCCAAGACCAAGATAAACCGGGGTTAGCGACATCCGCGCTCAATCTCCACACCGACACCGCCCAGTGCTGCTGGTACGGCGCCCGGCTTAGTCAACTTAAGGCGTAGCCATGGAATTTGAAACTCACGCATAAGCATCTCAGCCAAACGCTCAGCAAAAGTTTCAACCAAAATAAAGGTCGCATCACTGGCAAACGCCTGCACTCGCGCAGAGAGCTTGGCGTAATCAAGCGCCTTTTCCAGGTCATCATTCACGGCTGCGGGCTTATTATCCCAGCCCAACTGCAAGTCCAAACGCAGGCACTGGCGAATCGTACGCTCCCAATCGTATGCGCCGATCACTGTGTCGACCTCAAGACCTTCAATAAAGACCGTGTCCAAACCCTTCTCCACTTATCAAACCAGCCAGCGACTGGCTGGCATTGCCCTAATCAAAACATGCCCCGGCACTATAAAGATTCCCGGGCAGATATAAATGCTCAATTGCGACCTAGGCAGTAGATGCCACACCATTGCCGTTAGCTTAGGAACTATGAACATTTTTACAATGCAACAATGTCGAGCCAAGTCGTTTTTCAGAGTATTCCTAGGGCTTCCTCAGCCCTGCTAGAATCATCTCACTCCTTGGGGCGGATTAACTCCATGTTTGCGTTACTGGTTACGCTTGCTTATTTGCTCGGTTCAGTATCCTTTGCCATCTTGCTCAGTCAGCTAGCCGGCAGGCCAGATCCGCGCGCATACGGTTCAGGCAATCCCGGCGCAACTAACATGGTACGCACTGCGGGTAAGCGCCTGGCAGTTCTCACCCTACTTGGCGACTTACTCAAAGGCCTCCTGCCTATATTTGTTGCCAAAATGCTTGGCTTCAGCCTTCAACAGCAAGGGTGGGTTGGGCTGGCAGCAGTCATCGGCCATATGTACCCGCTGTACTTCCGCTTTCGCGGTGGTAAGGGTGTGGCAACCGCTGCGGGTGTATTTCTCGGCCTATACCTGCCCGCTGCGTTATTGGCTACAGCGCTCTGGCTCCTGACATTCGCAACCACGCGCACCAGCTCACTTGCTGCACTCATTGCGACCCCGCTGACGCTACCGCTACTGGCGTGGCTGCAACCAAGCCTGCTTTTGCCCGTCAGTGTGTTGAGCGCGCTTATCGTGTGGCGTCACCGCGGCAATTTACGCGATCTTTTTGCTGGCCGTGAGCGACAATTCTGAATTCGCAGCATGAATCACGCTCACCCAGCGCTGCCCAGACTTAAAGTGGCGCAAGCTGTTCCATCGGCCAACGAGCCCGCACAGCAATGCTCAAGTCCTCATGCTGCCCGGCCAGCAAGCGCTGGCAGCCTGCGTAGGCGATCATCGCACCATTGTCGGTACAGAACTCAGGACGCGCATAAAAAACCTGCCCATTGAATTCGCCGAGCATCTTTTCCAGCGATTGACGCAAAGCTGTATTAGCACTGACGCCACCAGCAATTACTAAGCTGTTCAGACCTGTCAATTTCAAAGCGCGACGGCACTTGATCGTCAGCGTCTCAACCACGGCCTGCTGAAATGCCAAGGCAATATCACTGCGTGTCTGCTCGCCATCATCCCCGTCAGCCACACATTGCTGCCACGTATTCAAGGTGAAGGTCTTCAGGCCGCTAAAGCTCATATCCAAGCCCGGACGGTCCGTCATCGGTCGCGGAAACACAAATCGCCCGGCAACGCCTTGATTGGCTAACCGCGCAATCTCTGGCCCACCGGGATAACGTAAGCCCATTAACTTGGCAGTTTTATCAAATGCCTCGCCCGCTGCGTCGTCCAGCGACTCACCAAGCAGCTGGTATTGGCCGATGCCATCAACCCGAACCAACTGGGTATGACCGCCCGAGACCAACAAAGCGACGAACGGAAATTTCGGCGGGTTTTGCTCAAGCATGGGTGCGAGCAAGTGGCCTTCCATGTGGTGCACACCGAGCGCAGGAATGTCCCAAGCAAAGGCCAAAGACTGTGCACAAGAAGCTCCAACCAAGAGCGCACCGACCAAGCCTGGGCCGGCGGTGTAGGCAATAGCATCAATGTCTTCAGTGCTGCACTGCGCCTGCTCCAGCACTTGTCGGATAAGCGGTAGCATGCGCTTTACGTGATCACGCGAGGCCAGTTCAGGCACCACGCCTCCATAGATGCGGTGCAAATCGATCTGACTGAATAGCGCATCGGCCAATAGCCCGCGCTCACTGTCGTAGAGCGCGACACCGGTTTCATCACATGAAGTTTCTAAACCCAATACCAGCATTGGCTAAAGCCTTGATTTAAAGAGAGACTTGAACAAGAAGTCAGGCATAATAATGGCCGTACGGGTATGCCGACCAGCGCTTTTCGATCAGAGGCTTTGCATTCTTCGCGATGAGGCGTTAACATCCGCAACCCTTAAAAACCTACGTACTCCAGCGCCATCTGCCAGGAGCACGTTAACCACCGAATTAAAGTGAAGGTACGCCCTGGATGCCAGCCGTCAAAGTTAAAGAGAACGAACCCTTCGACGTAGCTCTGCGTCGCTTCAAGCGCTCTTGCGAAAAAGCCGGTGTACTGGCTGAAGTTCGTAGCCGCGAATTCTACGAGAAGCCTACGTCTGAGCGTAAGCGCAAAGCAGCAGCTGCTGTTAAGCGTCACGCAAAGAAAGTACAGCGCGAACAGCGCCGTAGCGTGCGCCTGTACTAATACGTACAGACCGCTAGCTGCAGTCTGCATTGCCCGGCTCCGGCCGGGCTTTGCCGTTTCTGTCAGATAACATCTGACTCAGCTCAGCTTATCGACTGGGCACAGACTCCGTTTCGCCCCCGCGAATAGTCGGAGTTTTTTCGTTGAGGGCTTAAATACGCCTTCACGGATACAAACTAAATGACAGTCAAATGCATCTGATCACTGCCTTAGGCCCTTTGGACCTACCTGCAACCCACGATGTAATGAACTGCGCAGCACAATAGACTATATATTTACCTTTCCTGATGTCCGCCTGCGTAATTTCAGGCAAAGCTACTGAGCGCCTATGGCCGGTTTGATTCCACAGTCTTTTATTGATGACATGCTCAACCGCACCGACATTGTCGACGTGGTGAGCTCGCGCATCCAATTAAAGAAGGCCGGCAAAAATTACACCGCCTGCTGCCCCTTCCATAAAGAGAAGACCCCTTCTTTTAGTGTCAGCCCTGACAAACAGTTTTATTACTGTTTCGGCTGCGGTGCTGGCGGCAACGCACTTGGCTTCGTGATGGATCACGACCAGCTTGACTTCCCCCAGGCAGTCGAGGACCTAGCCAAACGTGCTGGCATGGAAGTGCCACGCGAAGAAGGCGGGCGTAATAACAAGCCGCGCCAGCCGACCGACTCACCGCTGTACCCGCTACTGAGCGCAGCTGCAGAGTTTTACCGCCAGGCACTCAAGAGCCACCCACAACGCAAAGCTGCCGTCGAATACCTTAAAGGTCGCGGCCTGACTGGCGAAATCGCCCGCGATTTTGGCCTGGGCTTTGCTCCACCCGGCTGGGACAACCTGCACAAATACCTTGCCAGCGACAGCCTCCAGCAAAAAGCCATGATTGATGCCGGCTTACTGGTTGAAAACGCAGAGAGCGGGAAGCGCTACGACCGCTTTCGCGACCGGGTCATTTTCCCGATTCGCGACAGCCGCGGCCGAGTCATTGCTTTTGGCGGACGCGTCCTTGGTGACGACAAACCGAAATACCTGAACTCACCAGAAACGCCAGTCTTCCATAAAGGCCAGGAGCTTTACGGCCTATTTGAAGCACGCAAAAGCAACCGTGACCTTGACGAAATCATGGTCGTCGAAGGCTACATGGACGTTATTGCTCTCGCCCAACAAGGCCTGCGCAATGCCGTTGCCACACTCGGCACAGCAACCAGTGAAGAACACCTAAAACGCCTGTTTCGCATTGTACCGAGCGTCCTATTTTGTTTTGACGGCGACCAAGCGGGTCGTAACGCAGCATGGAGAGCCCTAGAGGCCACCCTGCCCAATCTGCAGGACGGCAAACGGGCGCGTTTTTTATTTTTACCGGACGGCGAAGACCCAGACACCCTGGTTCGCAGCGAAGGCACAGAGGCATTTCGCGCACGCATCAATCAGCAAGCACAGCCGCTTGCCGACTATTTTTTCGAACATTTGAGCGAAGAAGCCGACCCACGCTCGCTAGAGGGCAAGGCCCATTTGGTCACCCTAGCAGCACCGATGATCGAAAAAGTACCAGGCAATAACCTGCGCATATTAATGCGTCAGCGCCTGAGTCAGATCACCGGCCTTAGCGGCGAAACGGTCAACCAGATGGCCCCGGCACCCAGCCAGCAAAATACAGCAGCGCCCAGCGATTTCGCAGACATCCCGGACAGCGCTTATTTTGATGGCCAACCGAGTTACGACGACTACCCACATGCTGAACCAGAGCTAAACTTTGAGTTCAGCAGCAAGGAAAAGAGCAAAGGCAACTGGAAGAAACAGGACGGCAAGTGGAGCAAGAAAGGTCGAGACGATTTCCAACCTCGAAAACCACGCACGGTTATCAGCGTTGAATCGCCCAACATCAGTGCATTACGCACACTCCTCCACCACCCCGAACTTGCGCAGCAGGTCGAAAATGTCAGCCATTTCGCGGCAGAAGACGACACTTACGCGCAACTTCTTGTGGCCTTAGTTGGCGCGCTACAGAAGAACCCGAGCTTACGCTCACTGCAATTGATTGCGCGCTGGCACGGCACCGAACAAGGACGTTTATTACAGGCACTTGCAGAAAAGGAATGGTTAATTGATCACGACAACCTTGAACAACAGTTTATCGACACCATAACTAGGCTTGCACAGAACCAATCGCAAAGACGGCGTGAACAGGCGTTGCGCAGTGTCATGCAAAAAAGTCCGAGCGAACTGACCGAAGAGGAAAAAGCACTGCTGAGAGAACACTACAGCAGCCCTTCCTCTCAGAGCGAGAAGAGCTCAACTGGCGCTTGAGCCCAATTCCGAGGTATAATCCTCGGCTTGTTTTTAGCCCGCCAAGACCTTCAATGGATAGGGTGTTATGTCCGTAAAAGCTCAACAGCAATCTCGTTTGAAAGAATTGATCAGCCGCGGTCGTGAGCAGGGTTACCTGACTTACGCGGAGGTCAATGACCACCTGCCTGAAGATATTTCCGATCCGGAACAGGTGGAAGACATCATCCGCATGATTAACGACATGGGGATCAACGTATTCGAGAGTGCTCCCGATGCGGACGCTCTGTTGTTGGCTGAAGCCGACACCGACGAAGCTGCCGCTGAAGAAGCCGCAGCAGCACTCGCAGCCGTTGAAACCGATATCGGCCGCACCACTGATCCGGTGCGGATGTACATGCGTGAAATGGGCACCGTGGAATTGCTTACCCGCGAAGGCGAGATCGAAATCGCTAAACGCATTGAGGAAGGTATCCGCGAAGTTATGGGCGCTATTGCCCATTTCCCAGGAACAGTCGACAGCATTCTTGCCGAATACAACCGCGTAACCACCGAAGGTGGTCGTTTGGTTGAAGTCCTCAGTGGTTATATTGACCCGGACGACGGCACTGTGCCTGCCGAAGCTGCAGCGCCTACTCCTGCAAAGGACGGTAGCGCAGATGACAAAGATGACGACGACGATGACAGCGATGACAGCGACGACGAGGAAGAAGAAGGCGACGGCGGTCCGGATCCGGAAGAAGCCCTGCGCCGCTTCACCGCAGTAGCTGAACAGCTCGAAATCGCCAACAAGGCACTTAAAAAGCATGGTCGTGGCAGCAAACAGGCTAACGCTGAGCTGAAAGCTCTGGCTGAACTGTTTATGCCGATCAAGCTGGTGCCTAAGCAGTATGAAGCACTGGTTGTTCGTCTGCGTGAAGCGCTTGCGCGTCTTCGCGGCCAAGAACGCGCCATTATGCAAATCTGTGTTCGCGATGCACGCATGCCGCGTGCCGATTTCCTACGCCAGTTCCCGGGTAACGAAATCGACGAAAGCTGGGCTGAAAATCTGGCCAAGGGCAAGGCGAAGTATGCCGAAGCCATTGGCACCCGCGTTGCCGATATTCAGCGTTGCCAGCAGAAGCTGGTGGCTTTGCAGACAGAGTGCGACCTGACTCTGGCTGAAATCAAAGACATCAACCGTCGCATGTCGATCGGTGAAGCCAAAGCACGTCGCGCCAAGAAAGAAATGGTTGAGGCTAACCTGCGTCTGGTTATCTCCATCGCCAAGAAGTACACCAACCGTGGCTTGCAATTCCTCGACCTGATCCAGGAAGGCAACATCGGCTTGATGAAGGCAGTGGACAAGTTCGAATACCGTCGTGGTTACAAGTTCTCGACCTATGCAACCTGGTGGATTCGCCAGGCGATCACTCGTTCTATTGCTGACCAGGCGCGGACCATCCGTATTCCTGTGCACATGATCGAGACGATCAACAAGCTCAACCGCATCTCTCGCCAAATGCTGCAAGAGATGGGACGCGAGCCGACGCCGGAAGAACTGGGCGAACGCATGGAAATGCCTGAGGACAAAATCCGCAAGGTATTGAAGATCGCTAAAGAGCCGATCTCCATGGAAACCCCGATCGGCGACGACGAAGATTCGCATCTGGGTGACTTCATTGAAGACTCCACCATGCAATCGCCAATTGATGTGGCGACCGTGGAAAGTCTCAAAGAAGCCACCCGCGAAGTACTCTCTGGCCTCACTGCACGTGAAGCCAAAGTACTGCGCATGCGTTTCGGCATCGACATGAATACCGACCACACCCTTGAAGAGGTGGGTAAGCAGTTCGATGTAACGCGTGAACGTATTCGTCAGATCGAGGCCAAGGCGCTACGCAAGTTGCGCCACCCGACGCGAAGCGAGCATCTACGCTCCTTCCTCGACGAGTAACACCATTAACCCCGGCAGAAATGCCGGGGTTTTTACTTTATAGTTCCCAGCCAACTAAGACCCAGACTACACTCGCAATAACGACCTACTCGGCATGGACTGCACATGTGATGCGGCAATTGTCAGCCATTATTTTGTTCAGCTTGGTGCTGTGGACTTCAACCGCAGCCGCACTGACATTAACGCCAACCGAAAAACGTTGGCTGCAGCAGCACCCAACACTGCGCCTCGGCATCGATGCATCTTGGCCGCCATTTGAGTTTCGTGATGAGCAAGGCCAGTACCGTGGCCTAGCCGCCGACTACGTTACTCACATTGAGCAAGCCCTCAAGGTAAAGGTCAAACCCATTGAACCGCGCAACTGGAGCGCTGTTCTCACGCTCGCCAAAGCCGGTGATCTAGACTTACTACCGGGCATTATGTCGACACCCGAGCGACAGACCTACCTGGCCTTCACCCGCCCCTATCTTGATTTCCCCATTGTTATTTTGGCGCGCAATAACGGGCCGCAACCCCGCGATCTCAAAGGGCTGTACGGTTTAAAGGTAGCAGTCGTCAAAGACTATGCTCCGCACGAACTGCTGCGCATAAACAACCCTGACCTAAACCTACTGCCCCTGCCTACAGTTGATGCAGCCCTCCAAGCCCTGAGTACAGGCCGAGCAGATGCACTTATTGGCGACCTGGCTTCAAGTGTGTGGCGTTTACGTCAACTCAAACTGGACGGCGTATCCATTAGCGGTGAAACCCCCTATCGCTACCAGTTAGCGATGGCAACACCGGCGAACAACCAGGTACTGATCGGCATACTCGACAAAGTTTTTGACGAGATGAGCGCAAAGCAAATCGATGAACTGCAGGAACCGTGGGTTGGCGGCGTCGTCGATAGCCGCAATCACTGGCGCGAACTGCTGATTTACGGCCTGCCATGCTTATTAGCTCTGATCGCCATTCTATCCATCCTCGTCGTCAGCAACCGCCGTCTCAGCGCCGAGGCCAGCCGGCGACGCCTGGTCGAGCAAGAGTTACGCACCAGCGAACATCACTATCGCGGGCTGGTTGAAAACCTCTCGGCAATCACCTGGGAATCAACGGCGGACTCGTTCTGCTACACCTATGTGTCCTCCCATGCAGAAAAGCTCTTGGGCTACCCGCTCGAAAGCTGGAAGCAGCCGGGCTTTTGGCAAAGTATTCTGCACCCAGAGGATGCCGCTAGCACCTTAAGGTTCACCACTGCCGAGACAGCTGCAGGCAGAGACCACAACCTCGACTACCGTATGTTGGCGCAAGATGGTCATATCGTTTGGGTGCGCGACATCGTCACCCTGAGCCAGCAAAACGAAACGCTCACCTTGCGCGGCCTGATGATCGATATCAGCGAGGCCAAGCAAACCGAGCAAGCACTGCGGCTATCAAAGCAGATGTTTATTTCGGTGTTCCAACAGTGCCCAGACATCATGGTCATTGCTGATCGCAAGTCTGGGAAACTGCTGGAAGTAAACCAAGCATTCGAACAGCAATCTGGAATCCGCATTGAACAGGCCATTGGTAAAACACCAGATGAACTCAATATATGGGGCACGCCAGATGCCGATCATCAGTTTCAGGAAAAAATGGCAAATGGCTCACTGCGTGATCTTGAACTGCCATTTCGCCGCAGCAATGGCGAACTATTTACCGGCCTGATCTCGGCTGAAGCACTCAGTCATGCAGATAAGAGCACGCTGGTCATCGTTATTCGCGACATCAGCAAGATACGCAGCACCCAGCAGTTACTTGAACTGTCCGAAGAAAAGTTCGCTAAAGCCTTCCACGCCTCCCCTGACGGCATGCTGATTACCCGCCTGGAAGATGGCGTGCTGCTTGATGCCAACGAAGGTTTCGCTCGTATAACCGGGCTCAGCGCGAAACAAGCGCTAAACCACTCAACAATGGAGCTTGGGCTGTGGAGCGAACCGGAACAGCGTAGCTACGTACTTCGACAGATCCAGAAGCACGGCAGCGTTCGCGACTTCACAGCTGCGATTGCAACCGTCGATGGCAGCGTGCGCATGTGTGAGCTTTCAGCCCAACCCATGACCATTGGTGATCAAGCCTGCCTGCTGACCATTGCCCGTGACGTCACAGACAGGCATCTCATGCAGGAAAAACTCTTGCAAGCCGCCACCGTATTCGAGAACACCGCTGAAGGCGTGATGATCACAGACATCGATCAGCGCATCACGGCGATTAACCGCGCCTTTACCGAGATCACCGGATTCACCGAATCTGAAATATTGGGTAATCGCGCCAGCATGCTGTCGTCCGGCCGACACGATCGCAACTTCTACGCACAAATGTGGCAGCAACTCACCCGCAATGGCCACTGGCAGGGCGAAATCTGGAACAAGCGTAAAAACGGCGAACTGTTCCCAGAGTGGCTGACCATCAGCGCAGTGCGCAACAGTCTTGACCAGATAACCCATTACGTCGGGGTATTTGCTGACATCACACCGCTGAAACAGGCCCAAGCAAAACTAGACTACCAAGCCCATCATGACTCCCTAACAGGCCTACCCAATAGGCTGCTGTTCGAAACCCGACTGCAAAACGAGCTTGATCGCGACCAAGACAGCGAACGGCACGGTGCCGTGTTGTTTATGGACCTGGATCGCTTTAAGCACATCAACGACAGTCTCGGCCATCCGGTTGGCGACCAACTGCTTAAAAGCATTGCCGAGCGACTAAAATATCAACTAACCGAACAAGACACTGTGGCTCGCCTTGGAGGCGATGAATTCATCATCCTTTTACCTGGGCTGAAAACCCGCGACCAAGCTTCGCAAACGGCCGAAAAGCTTCTGGCCTGTTTCAGCGAAGCATTCAGCGTCGAACAACATCAATTTTTCATAAGTGCCAGCATCGGCCTAAGCCTCTACCCTGAAGATGCTCAAGACGTCGCCTCGCTAATCAAAAACGCCGACACGGCCATGTATCAATCCAAAGCCAAAGGCCGCAACCGCTTAGAGCTCTATACACCTGAGCTCACCTCCATCGCCACCGAACGCATGAACCTCGAAACAGGCCTGCGCCACGCGCTTGAGCACAATCAGCTGCATGTGGCTTACCAGCCAAAGTTCAGCCTCGGCACCAATCAATTGATTGGGGCCGAAGCGCTAATTCGCTGGACCCACCCCGAACTAGGCGAGATCCAACCCGACCGTTTTATTCCGATAGCAGAAGAGTGCGGCCTGATTCTCCCCTTGGGCAGTTGGGTGTTGGAGCAAACCTGCAAGCAGATGGCCGACTGGCAAACTACCCACGCCCCTTTCGGCGCTGTCGCGGTCAACCTCGCAGGCGTACAACTGCGCCAACCCGACTTGATAGAAATGATCGCAGCATTGCTCAATCGCCATAAACTGGCACCTGACTTACTGCAGCTGGAGATCACCGAAAGTTTCATCATGAATCAGACTGAAGATGCCCTCGACACACTGCACCGACTCAAAGACCTCGGCCTGCAACTGGCGATTGATGACTTCGGCACCGGTTATTCATCGCTTAGCTACTTAAAACGCTTGCCCTTGGACACCCTGAAAATCGACCAATCATTTGTACGCGGCCTACCAGGCAACCCCCACGACGCTGCAATCGCCCGCGCCATCATCGCCCTGGGCCGCAGCCTACAACTGAGCGTCATTGCCGAAGGCGTCGAAACCAAAGCCCAAGCACAATTCCTGGCCGACGCCGGCTGCGAACAAATACAGGGGTTCTTCATAAATAGGCCACTACCGGCCAAACTTTTTGCAGATAAATTCCTACAACCAAAGCGAGCGGTTGGCATGACACAGAAGGCACCGGTATAATCCGCCAGCTTCTGAGGGCCCATAGCTCAGTTGGTTAGAGCAGAGGACTCATAATCCTTTGGTCCACGGTTCGAGTCCGTGTGGGCCCACCAACTTCAAAGCCGCGCACTGCGCGGCTTTTTCATGTCTGCAATAAAAAAGCTGGACCCGTCCTTTACTGGTATAGCCCGGGTCTCGGCTAGACCTGGAATCCCAAGGCAATCATCTCGCGCAAGGCCGTAGCACTTGACCTGTTTTTTTCCGAGGACAGGGGCGTTGATTGGAAGGTAAAATTGCCGGCTTTGTTAAAAAGCTGGAGATGTAACCTTGGCAATTCACTACTCGCCCTCCCCTGATGCTGTTGCTTGTGGCCGTACTGGCGCGAACCTGAGCAGCTCTGCAGATCAAGCACAGGTTTCGTGCAAGCTTTGCCTGCGTTCAATTGAGAAGGAAGCGGCGCCTACCGTCAGCAATCGCTCGCCAAGCCTTGCCGAGTTGCGCGCTGCGGCTAAAGCAGCGAAGGCCGCACCGGTCGCAGCGACAACCACAGCTAAAGCGACCCACAGCGTTCGCAATGCATGGCGTCAGAAGTTAGAGCAGATGCCAGGCCGCAATCGCCTACCGCGCAGCGCTGCCAAACAGGCATTCGTCTAAACAGCAGGCTCAGGGCAGGTTTATCAAGATGCTGCAAACTGCACTCAGCTGATAAATCTGCCTGCTTTCTTCACGCAGGCTTACGCCTCAAGCGTTTCCCCATTCCCCCGCGCATAGCCACAGCACAGCCGCATCATGCACCTCGAAACTTTCGACTACACGCCCTTGGCACCAAGGGGATTAGACCCTGATGCAAATAGCAGCCACAATCAGTTCACTAAATGAGCCGAATAGGCTTGTTAATCGGCTCACGGATAAACAGTCGCTATGGGTGAATCCTTCCGAGACTGACAGCAACTCGACAGGCCGTGCTTCAACTGACAAGCCGAACAAACAACCGCTTACTCGATGGCGGCGAACGGAGCATAGGCAGGACGATACCTGGATCAGGTTGACCGACCAGAGGGCAGTAGATGAGTAACAACATCACGATCCGGCCTGCAAAGCCTGCGGATGCGCAAGCCATCCAGGCAATCTACGCACCGATGGTTGAGCGTACTGCCATTTCATTCGAACTCACGCCACCATCGGTTGTTGAAATAGCCCGGCGCATCGAATCTACACTGCCAACTTATCCCTACCTTGTAGCGGAGCAGGATGGACGCGTTATCGGATATGCCTACGCAGGTCAATATCGTGCCCGAGAGGCGTATCAATGGTCCGTCGAGGTGACCGTGTATGTCGCCCCAGAGGCGTACCGCAAAGGTGTTGGCCGTGCACTTTATGAGGCTTTGCTAACCACTTTGAAGAGGCAAGGCTTTCACGCTGCCTATGCAGGTATCGCATTGCCGAATGAGGGTAGCGTGGGGCTCCATGAAGCCTTGGGATTCACTCATATAGGCACCTTTCCAGAGGTAGGATTCAAGCATGGGAGCTGGCACGATGTGGGCTACTGGCGCATTGAGCTTGATGTGTCTTGCCCACCGCTCCCGATTAGAGTGTTCAGCAGGCTTAATCCAATAGCCAAATAAATTGAGAGCTAGCACGCCAAACAATCTACAACCTGATGCACTTCAGGATGCTCAACGCCTTGGCGCCGACACGTTCAGCACTACCTGTGCGCACCATATCGACGCACAAAATAACCTGCTGCACGATTTTGCACGGTAAATTTCAACAAAAACAATCATGCTTTCAGCGAATTATCTCGCCTACAGCCTAGTAGTTAGCATGCTTACGAATTGGCTCAGTATTTGCTTTTCCCTTGTCAGTTGAATGCCAAGGTTGGAGCGGTGAATGCCTTTATCAAGTAGTTCTATGCAATTGTCCCCGAGCGAGAAGCGCTGGTTACCTTGGTTTGGAAAAACTGGAAAGATTGCGATGAGTTGGTCCTGTCGGCTCAATCAGTCGGCCTACCCGGTGATCGAGCAAACCTTTGAAGCCATCGCACAAACGCGGGTGCAGCTGCTGCACAACTGGACGCGTGAGCAATGGGAGCACTTGGCGGAATTAAGCGAAAGCCTGGGTCGTGGACTCCCGCAAGTCGACCCCGCGTCGCTCACAGACAAGCTCACTCAGGCGGAAGATTTCTCTGAGTTGTTTGTCGTTGACAGCAAGGGCAGCATCATCGCTTCGACCTGGAGTGGACGTGAAGTCGGCTCGATCCATAATCAACGTGCACTGACAGAGGGCTTGAAGGCACCGTTTCTTCATGGCCCCTACAGCGACCCGCTAACCCTTCAAATTGGGCCTTCAACTTCAAGTTTCCATGATGAAGTGACCCTAATGTTCTATCAGCCACTCGAGCTTGACGGAGCCGTTTGGGGTTGCCTTTGCGCACGCGTACCAAACGATGTACTCGGCGACCTTATTCAGCGTGAGGCCGGCCACATTTATGCCGAGTCGGGCGATAACTACCTGTTTATGGCCCAATCAAATTTTGACCGTGCAATTGCGCCAGGTACTGCACTGTCGCGTTCACGTTTTGAAGACAACACCTTTTCTCATGGTGACAATCTTAAAAGTGGCGTGCGCACTCCATGGAAAACGGTACAAATCCAAAAGCACACCGAACTGGAGTTACGCTTCACTGATCCCGCCACCCAGCAACTGCACCCTGGCGTGCGCGAAACGATCCGCAATGGTGCCAATCTGTTCGTGACCTACCCCGGCTACTCAGACTACCGGCACATTCCAGTGGTCGGCAAAGGGGTCACGTTCCAGCTGCCCGGCTCGCCAGACCGCTGGGGCATGATGTGCGAAGCCGACTTGGAAGAAGTGTACCGTCGTCGCTCTCTGAGTTATGGCTTGATGAAGCCCTACCTCGCGACAATGACTGCACTTTTTGCCAGCAATTTTCTGGTCCAGCATTACAGTGGGCTGAGCCAAGGCCTGATTGATGCCGTCGAAGTGCTGAGCATGCTGTTTGCGACTATGTTGTTCAGCCTGCTCGGGCCAAAACGTCTCGCCGCAAGATTAAGTGAAATGACCAGCGTGATCAGAGCGATTGCAGAGGGTGAAGGCAATCTTCGTCAGCGTTTGGACACCACACGCATGGCCAATGATGAAACGGGCGACATGAGCCGCTGGATCAATAGCTTCATCGATAATCTGGACTCGGTTGTCGGCCAGGTTGTGAAGGCAAGTCGCAATGTCGGCACCACTAACCAGATGATGCTGGGCAGAAGCCAGGAAGCGAACCTGACTTCGGCAGAGGTTGCTGAAGCGGTAACCAGCATGATGATTATTGTCGAAGATCAGTTAGGCGAGATCCAGCAAGCTTCCGTCAGCGCCGAACAAATGAAGCAAGCGATGGATGAGGTTGTCACCCGCGCCCGAGAGCAATTTCTGGTTGTACAAACAGGCACACAATCTATCCGCGACGTAGTTGAGCGATCATCTTCAAGCGTGCAGTTGCTTGATAGCAAGATGACTCAGATCGGAAACATCACCGGTCTTATCAGTGACATTACCAACCAGACCAACTTACTGGCGTTGAACGCCGCCATTGAGGCCGCACGTGCGGGCGAACATGGCCGAGGCTTTGCGGTAGTGGCTGACGAAGTTCGTAGCTTGGCCTCACGGACCTCGCGGGCTGCCGAGGATATTCGCAACATGGTCGATGGCCTGCAAAGTGAAACGCAAAAGGCTGTGAGCTTCATGGAGGAAGGCGTCAAAGACGTCGATAACAGCCTGCGCCTCGCTGAAGATGCATCGTCGGAAAACGTACAGCTGCATCAAGCGGTGGACAGCATGTTTACGATTATTCAGCAGCTCAACAGGCGCAGCCTCGACTACGGCCAAACGATTAAGCAGGTCGATCAATCCTCAACAGAAATGCGCCAGACTGCAGTCGTACTGCAAAGCAGTGCGGAAACGGTAAGGCTCAATGCCAACAAACTGCAAAAACTGGTCGGCCAGTTTGAAGTGAGTGGTAATCATGGTCATGGCGTGGCGGCGCAAACCTCTAGAAATCGGCAGGCTGCGCTGTGTTAGGCCGCTTTAACCTCGTTCAGAAAATACTGCCGTGCCACAGGCTCTAGGCCACTGCACAGCAGCGCCTCTTGAGGTGTGCGGCTAAAGCCTGCGCATGCTGCGCAAGCAGACAGTTTGCGCAGCAAATGGACAGATCGCGCAACCATTTTGAGTAGAACTATCTCTGTAACATGAGTGAACAACTGAGTGCTGATAGTAGCCGGACACGCCAATGCCCGAGGAGGCAACGCAGTGTTTCACCGTATTCTGTTTTCCCTGTCCGCTCTTAGTTTGTCCATTTGCACAGCACAAGCTGCCAGCGCAGAGACACTCAACACCCCACGGCTGGCAAGCGCGGATAATTTCCGCGATGTCGCGGGCAATACCACTGCGTACACCACGGCCAACAATGGGGTCATGCGTGGTTGAACATGATCTTGCCCGCAATGGGCATCACAAAGGTGATCTCATCATTGACCGGCGGCAGTTCAATGGTGAAGTTTCCCGCGGTAGATCATGTGCCGAAAGCTACCCCCTTCGTAGCGACCATACACCCCTGCGATGTTAATGCGTTTATCCAAACGAGGCAGGTTGGCATAGACATTACCAACCATCTTTGCGGACAGCTGCATGAAATCATCCGCACTCATGTCATCAGACCTGATTATCACTTTGCTGCGGGTGCTAGCGGCCATCATCGTAATTTCCAACCTGTTCATTGGCGGCGACAAAGAAAACAAAACGTGACGCGCCCACCATCGCATAAGCGGTCCACTCACCAGTTTATGGCGGCTAAATGACATGCAGATGACGAGGTCAGAAATTTAAAACCCTGCCCAAGCGCCCTGAGCGTAACGGGAAAAACTGCCCATCAGGAGGGGCAGGAAATAGCAGCTCATCGCAGCGTCGCACTTGCCCCCTCAATCTTTTGGCTAGTCGACCGATAAAGAGACACAAGCGCTACTTACCTGCCTTTGCGCTGTACGAGGACCTGCCCAATGCTGTTAAAACTGAAAACAAAAGTAGTGCTGCTCGCACTCATACCCGTGCTGCTGTTTGCCTTGGTTATTAGCGGCGCTGCTGCGTGGGTGCTGCAGAGCCTGGCGACTCAGGAGCTCAAGGAAACGCGTGAGCGTCTGCTTCAGGAAAGCCGTAACGAATTGCAGCATTACGCACAAATCGCACTGGGGTCCGTGCAATCGCTGTATGACAATGCCGCACAAGGTGATATGGCCAGCCGTGAGCAAGCCATCGCCATTCTGTCGAAGATCAAGTATGGCAAAGACGGCTACTTCTTCGGCCATGACTCCAACGTGGTTCGCCTGTTTAGGGGAGACAGCTCGGTGGATGTCGGCAAGGATTTAAGCGACCGTCGTGATGCCAATGGCGTGTACATCAACCGTGAGTTGGTGAGGGTCGCCAAAGACAATACCTACTACATCAATTACAGCTCGCCACTGCCAACCGATGACTCGGTGATGGTGCCAAAAATGGCTTACAGTTATTACTTGCCAAAGTGGGACATGGCGCTGGGCACTGCTATCAATCTGGATGGTGTCGAGGCGCAGATCGCCAAGGTGCAAGTCGCCATTGACCAGCGCATCAGCACCATTATCAGCAGCATTGTGGTGGTTGCGATCGTGCTACTGGTGGTGTTCGGTATTGCCGGTGTGGTGCTGAGCAATACCTTCCTGCGGCCCCTGCAACAGATCAAAGACAACCTCGATGATATTGCCGCCGGTGAAGGCGACTTAACCCGTCGCCTGCCCATCAATGGCAACGATGAGCTTGGCCAATTAGCGGGCTCGTTCAACCGCTTTATTGAAAAAATTCACGGCATGGTTCGCCAGATGGTCGATGTGACAGGCCAACTCACCGAGTTGGTCGGCCAAGTATCGGCGCAGGCCCAGCGTTCCGAAGATGCCATGGAACGTCAGCGTCATGAGACCGATCAGGTCGCGACCGCAATCAATGAAATGTCTGCAGCGGCACAAGAAGTGGCCCAAAGCGCACAAGGTGCGGCGGAAGCTGCGCAAAAGACCGATACAGAAGGTCAAGCCGCGAAGAAGGTCGTCGATGGCAGTATCGAGCGCATCCACACCTTGGTGCAGGATATTCGTGACAGCGGTGTATCCCTTGATACCCTGCAAAAAGACGTCACCTCAATTGTCAGCGTACTGGATGTGATTCGCTCAATCGCTGAACAGACCAACCTGCTCGCCCTGAACGCCGCTATCGAAGCTGCGCGGGCCGGTGAAGCCGGTCGTGGTTTTGCGGTAGTCGCTGATGAAGTTCGCGCATTGGCCAGCCGCACCCAGCAGAGCACTCAAGAAATTCAAGGCATGATTGATCGCTTGCAGAAAGGCACTCAGGCTGCTGTTTCTTCGATGCAGCGCTCAAGCGATGCCGGTGATGTGACCAGCGAGCAAGCCAACCATGCCGGTACTTCACTGGATGCAATTGCGCAGTTAATCGCCACCATCAATGCAATGAATGCGCAAATAGCCAGCGCCGCCGAAGAGCAAACAGCGGTGGCCGAGGAGATTAATCGCAGCGTGCACAAGATTGCTGTGGCGGTAGACAGTGTGGCGGATGAAACCCAACAAGGCGCACACACCGCACGGAACCTGGCAGGGTTGGGCGATCGCTTAGGCTCACTGGTGAGCCAGTTCCGTATCTGACACGTCTGTCTCTGAACGCAAAATGGGGACAAATTTGTCCCCATTTTTACGCTCCACAATTGAGTCACTCGTAGAGTGGATGACGCTTGTTCATCCACTGTTACTGATTGAACTGAACACCTTGAACCATGGCGGACAAGTTTCGCGTTATCAGCGCCTACGCACCATCACCCGCCATTGACTCAGCCGCTGAATACCGCAGTCCCGCGTCAAGCCGTTACGCAGGCTTCCCACTGCCGTCATCGCGCGTTTTTATCAATGCCGCACCAGGGTCTTGAGCAGGAGCTGCATACCAGTTTTCCCGCGGCACCAGCTTGGCGTCTTGCGGGTCGCCAAGGTAATGCGGCGACATAATGGCGACCCCATACTCGTTAAATACGTCCTGAATATGGGCATGCAGCACACTGAGCAATTGCGCCCGTGGCCGTGGCTCACTGGGTATGGCTTTGGCGACGAGACGGTACTCAGGATAGAAGTCTGAAAGTGCAGTCTGGAACACCACAGGTGAGGGATCATGGACTATCCCGTCTGTGCGCTTAGCGGCCTCAAGCAGCATGGCTTCGACTTGTCGCCACGGCGTGTCATAACCGATGGTGACCACGGTATCGACAATGTAACCACTGCCATCAACCGTACGCGAGTAGTTCTTGGTCACGCCACTGGTGATCATCGCATTGGGGATCGTCAGCACCTCACCCAATCCCGTACGGATGGTGGTGGTAAACATGCCAAGCTCGGTGACCGTGCCTTCGTGCCCCCCTACACTGACGAACTCCCCGGGACGCAATGTACGCGAATAAGTGAGAATCAGCCCTGCTGCCGCTTGCCCAACGACGCTAGATGCGCCGAGAGAAATCATCAAACCGACCAAGACGGATAAGCCTTTAAATGCATCCGTCCCTGCGCCTGGCAAGTATGGATAGGCCATAGCCAATGCAAATAACCAAATGGCTATAGACGTCAGGCGCATGGTTGGCTGCAACGTTTCTCCGCTCAGCCAACTGATGGTGCCGGGACGCGCCATGCGCATCAGCAAGCTACGGGTAAAACTGATGATGCCGCGCGCCATAAAGAAAATAGCAACCGCGATAGCCAGCCCAGGAAGTGCATTAATCACGCCCTCAAGCAGGTACCTGGCTAAGTTGAACAAATAAACATTTAGGCTCTCGCCCCAGGGCCGCGTGTAGGGGAAGCGCGAGAGCACAAAGCTCAGCCACTGATAGCTAAACAACAGCACCAGCGCCCAATACAACAACCACACTAAACGGTCGACCAAATAATAGATGTTCTTGATATCGATTAGCGGCGTGTGCCCGACCTTAAGCGCGCTGGTATGACGCTGCATCAGGCGTGGCAGTTGGCTGGCAAGTTTGCGCCGGACCCAGCTCACGCCACGCAACAAGCCAACATAAATCAAGGTCGCAACCAAGCTGAAGCCTGCTGCGACGAGCATGAAATGCACATTGCGTGTTTGCTGTGTTTCAGCAATCACAATGCGCAGTTTCTCAGCAGCAATCTCAGCTGTTTCATTGGCTGAGCTATCAGCGGTGTCGATATCCCCGGGAGAAACAATAAAAGCCCGCCGATGACCAATCAGCACCACAAAGCTCTTCAGAATCGGATCAATCCTGACCTCTAGCGCTTCATTGCTATCGAGCGCTTCATTTATCACCGAGCGCGCTCGGGCAACCCGCTGCTCAGGGGTTTCGCTGAGCAGCGTTGCACGAAGCACAATAATGTTTCGATTAGCGATGCTCAGTTCGGCGGGATTGTCCTCTACAACAATTAACGGCCCGTCAGCCGCAGACGCGACATTTAACCAACTCGCCCCCAGTACACAGCAAAACACAGCGACCCAAAAGTTGACTGCAACGCGCATTACTTAAACTCCATCATGCCGACTACCACAGTTCTGTGGCCCACTGTAATTGAAGCGTTAACGACCCTGTGAACAAGCACGCGAGTTAGGCACTGGCGCTAAAAATAGCGAGCGAAACAAGCAAATTCAGAACTAACCCGATTGGACTCGCAGGACAAACGCCTGCGAGGCGCATCTGCTAAACAGTTGAGATAAAACCTCTGAGCATGTATCAATCGCGACTAAAGCGGCCCCACTCAGTGCTTAGCTCTGTGACAAAGCGTAGACCACCTAAAAGTTAGGTGCAGACTCATAATGCACTTAATTACGGCGCATCTTATATCGCCGAGTGCCCTATCCAACACGCCTTTACACCGAAAGTTGATGATTCATAGCATCACCCTAGACCGACTCTTCGGGCGTGGCGCAATTTGTCAAGCTGATGACAGCATATGCCAATAATTAAAACCCATTAAGTTCCAGAATCATGGCTGATCAAATGATGATGCAGGAAGCTGTGAGCATTTCAGCGCAACTGGCTCAATACCGCGGCCCTACGTTCTCACTACAAGATAGACACAGCTCAAGCTGTTGATCAGTCACTATAATAACGAGGAACCTGATATGGCACTGCCTGAAAGCTACACCCATCAAGATGAACTGCTGACCATCTCCAGCGACGCACAACCTTTTCTGGACGGTCTATTGCACCCCGGAATTAGCGTAGCGCCATTGTTTCTCGATACGCACAACGGTGTGTGGTGCCTGCGTGTAAAATTCAAGCCGGGCGTGACCCTGCCAATCCACTATCACACTGGCGTTGTGCACCTCTACACCATGTCCGGTTGCTGGTACTACACCGAATACCCAGATCAAAAACAAACAGCAGGCAGCTATTTGTTCGAGCCCGGTGGATCGATCCATCAGTTCAATGTTCCAGCCGACAACACCGAAGACACTGACACCTTCATGATTGTGTTCGGTGCCAACGTAAACTTCACCGAAACTGGTGAATACATGAACATGATGGATGCCAGCCTGATCAAAACTTGGGTCGATCAAGCGATCAAAGATCAGCCAGGCGCCGAGAAGGTTCGTTACGTTAACAGCCCAGTGCCGAGCTTCACCAAGTCCTAATCTGGCTGCGCGCCGCCGCACTTAGTGCGCTATCAACGTCTGCCCAATGCTCGAGTTTGCACTCGGTATCAGGCAGGCGTTTTTTATTGCTTCAGCAAAAAATTAACGCCTGCACGGTTTGCCGTTTAATCGTTCAGGCCACAAAAAATATTCACCTTATCTATTTCCCGCCTCATACCCGGCAAGCGGGCTATGCTTGAATCCGTACGATTAAAAACAACACGAACGGGCCTGATGGCATACAGGGAAGGAAGTGAATGAGTAAACATCGCGCACCCGCACGCCTGCTGGCAGTGACATCTTTAATGACGCTTACCGGCAATGCGATTGCAGCAGAAAAAAGCAGTGCAGAACTGGCCAAGCAATTGGCCAACCCTGTGGCGGCGTTAATCAGCGTGCCCTTCCAATATAACTACGATGAAAATATTGGCCCGGACGACAAAGGCACCCGCCACACGCTAAATATTCAACCGGTTATACCTGTGGATATCAGCGAAGACTGGAACATGATTTCGCGCACTATCCTGCCCGTCATCGACCAGACCGACATCGCCCCCGGTTCAGGTAACCAGACCGGCACCGGTGACGTATTGCAGAGCCTGTTTTTTTCCCCTAAGGCACCGACGCAGAACGGTTGGATTCTAGGCGCTGGCCCTGCATTTCTTTTACCCACAGGCTCTGATGATTTGCTCACCGCAGATAAATGGGGCATTGGCCCAACGGCTGTTGCACTCAAGCAGTCCGGGCCCTGGACCTACGGCGCATTGGTCAATCACATCGCCAGCGTTGCCGGCAAAGATGACCGCGACGATATCAGCTCCACCTTTGTGCAACCCTTTCTCACCTATGGAACCCCGAACGGGGTTACTTTTGGCATCAACTCCGAATCCACATATGACTGGAAAGGCGATGAAGGCGCTGTGCCAGTGAACTTCCAGATCAACAAAGTCAGCAAATTCGGCAAGCAGATGGTGCAATACGGAGCAGGCCTGCGCTATTGGGCGCAAAGCACCGAAGCGGGTCCCGAAGGTTGGGCCTTTCGGCTCAACTTCGTGCTGCTTTACCCCAAATAACTCAGCGTGATGACGGCTGAGGGCAACGCCAGCTAACCATCAGGCAAAAAAAAGGCGGTAACCAGTTAGGTTACCGCCTTGCTCAATAAACAGGTCAGTGTTTTTTGTGAGCAGTCGGCTTGAGTAACCAAGCCGCCAGAGCAGGCAGAAGCAAAATCGCTCCGAACATATTTACCAAGAACATAAACGCCAGCAGGATGCCCATGTCGGCCTGGAACTTCAGGGTTGAGAAGGTCCAGGTTGCAATCGACAAGGTCATGGTCACAGCGGTGAATACCGACGCCGTACCGCGCTGCTTAAGCGACTCAACAAATGCATCACGCAGATCCATGTTGCGTTCATGCATTTCGTGTTTGATTCGCTCAAACAAGTAGATGCCATAGTCCACACCCACGCCCACGCCCAAGGCAACAACCGGCAAGGTATTAACCTTGACGCCAATACCGAGGAACGCCATCAGCGCGTTACACAACACCGTTACCAGTGCCAGCGGGATGATCACGCACAGGGTGATGCGCAGGGAGCGGAACATGATCAGACAAAGAATGCTCACCGAAGCGAACAGCGCAATGTTCACCAGTTTGTCACCGGCATGCACAACTTCATTGGTCGCAGCCATTACACCGACGTTGCCGGATGCCAGCTGAAACTCAATATCGTCGCTGTCATAAGCCGCTTTGAAGGCTTTGATCTTGTCCATCAGCTTGTTGATGGTGTCAGCCTGGTGATCCTTGGTGTAGATGGACACCGGAATCGCATTACAAGCCGAGTTCATGTACTCAGTACCAACGCGCGTAGCAAAGCCAACACCCTGAGCGATTTGCGGAGTTGACTCAGGTAGCACACGCCACTTCAAGTCAGTCTCGGCGTAAGCTTGAGTCACGTTGTTAACAAAGCCAGACAAGCTACGCACCGACGACACGCCATCATCTTGGCGCAGATAGAGCTCAAACTCATTGATCGGGTCGAGCACCTCACGCTTAACGCAAGGGGTTTCATCCCCCTGGGCCTTGACGATGATCTGTAGCAAATCCACACCAATAGCAAATTCGCTGGTGATCATGGCCACATCTTGGTTGTAGCGCGAATCAGCCCGCAACTCAGGCACACCCGCGCCCAGATCACCGACATGCAACTTGCGCGCTTCAATCAAGCCAAAGGCCAGCATGCAGGCGGCAATTAACAGCGCAACAGTGGCCCCGCGACGCGTTGCCAAAACCCCAAGTTTTTCCCACAGGCCAGCACCCATGGTCTCCTTGCCGCGCAGACGCTGAGCATCCCCAGCCGACAAACGCATGAACGAGAGCAGGATTGGCAGCAGCATCTTGTTGGTGATGATCATCACTGAAACGCCGAGGGTGGCAGTGATTGCCAACTCGCGAACCATTTCAATATCAACTACCGCGATCACCACGAAACCCAAGGCGTTCGCCAGCAAGGCAACCGCGCCCGGAATAAACAACTTCTGGAAGCAATTACGTGACGCCGTTACACCATCCGCGCCATGCAGTGTTTCAAGCTTCCAAGCGTTAGTCATCTGTACCGCATGGGAAACCCCGATCGAGAAAATCAGGAACGGCACCAGAATCGACATCGGGTCCAGCGTCAGCCCTACCAACGGCAACAGACCGAGCAGCCAAACGACCGGCACCACCGCACAGATAAGCGCCCAACTGGTCAGCATCAACGAGCCGGAATACCAGAACAGCAACACGGCCGTGATCAGGAATGCCACGACGAAGAACACCATAACGCCGGAGGCACCTTCAGCGATGTCACCGATCGACTTGGCAAAGCCAATGATATGGATGCTGACATCGTCGGTTTGATTTTCCTGACGTACCGCTTCCAGCTTCTTGGCCACGGTTTGCAGGTCAAGCCGCTCGCCCGTTTCCGGGTCTTTCTCTTGCAGGTTGGCAACCACCATCGCCGAGCTCAGGTCATTGGAAACAATGCGCCCTACCCAGTCAGACTTCAGCGTGCGTTCACGTACCTGAGCGATTTGTTCCGGACGACCCGCGTAATCAGACTCAACCAGATTACCGCCGGTAAAACCATCCTCAACCACTTCGGTGTAGCGCACATTAGAGGTGAACAGCGAGGTTACCGAACTGCGTTCAACGCCGTTGATGAAAAACACTTCATCAGAGACTTTGCGCAGAATGCTCATGGCCTCAGGGGTGAAAACCTCACCTTTTTTATTCTTCACCGCAACCAGGACTTTGTTCGCACCACCGAAGTCTTTTTGATACTCCAAAAAGGTCTTCATGTAATCGTGATGCAGCGGGATCATTTTGAAAAAACCCGCTTCAACCTTGAGGTTGCTTGCGCTGAAACCTAAGCCAATGGTGATTAAAATGAACAGCGCCAGCAGTGGCTTGCGCTGATGGAAAATCCAGTACGAAAGCTTACCAACGATGCCGCGAGAGAAATCCTTGCGGTCGAGGTGGTCGGCGTTTGTTGGGTTGTCTTGATTACTTTTCACGTGCTTACTCCTGACGCCCGGCATCAATAGTCATGACACCACGGTCGCCAACGGCTATAACCTCACCGGTTTTAAGCTGTATGGCCTTGGCCAGGCTTGCCTGGGTCGTTGGAAGGCGCTGGAAGTGCTGGCCTTGGTCATCACTGGCCATAATCAAGCCACTGTTACCGAAAACCAGAATGCGACCAGACTTCAGCTTAAGCGCGCCATTGAAGGCAATGGTGGTTCCGGTCTCACCTTTACTCCAAGTGTTACCTGCATCACTGGAACGCCAAATATTGCCGCGCATCCCGAACGCAATAAGATCACCAGAGGCGATTTGCACTGCGCCAAAAAAGCTTCCTTCATAGGGGCTTTCAAGACGCTGCCAGGTGACGCCTCGGTCAGCAGAAACTGCCAGGGTTCCGCTTTCGCCAACGAGTAACCAGCGGCCATCTTTGAGGCCAATGATCTGTGAAATATGGCGATCGAAATCCTCATCGATGACGCTCATACGCTCCCAGCTTGCGCCGGCATCATTGGATACAAGGTAAAGGCCGAACGCCCCCCAGGTCACCATTCGCCCCTGGCCCATCGACACAACGCCCAAGAGCGCATCGCCATTGGTATCGGCTTCAACAGAGGTCCAGGATTGGCCGCCATCTTCAGTGCGTAAAACTGCGCCGCCGTGGCCCACAGCAACACCGACTTCAGGGCTATCGAAGGCGACGCCTGTCAGGGTTCGGTTGCTTGAGGTACGGATGCTTTTCCAGGTGCTGGCCTGATCAGCAGAGAGCATGACAACACCACGCTCACCCACTGCAACCAGTTGCTTACCGCTATCCATAATGTTCAGCAGCAATACACGGCTAGGATTTATGGGGTACTCAAGTGAGGGCTTCTCTGCCCAGCACAGGCCGCTGGCCAAGGCCAGACAGAGCCCCGCCAGACATGACAAGTGGCGTAATAACAACATAAGCATAAACCTGTATAGCTAACGCACAGGCTTCCTCGAGGGAAGCCTGTGCTGTGCCGGAAAACGTCGGAAGAGTTACTTGCCCAAGCGGCGCAGTGCGTCCGGCTGGAAGTCAACGTAGCGACCCTTGGTTCCGAATTTCCACGGAGTGGATTCTTCGTTAGCCAGACCCGCCATGTAGTAACCACCGTTGCTCAGGTCATGCCAGATGTTGGCGCGATACCAAGGCACTTGGGCATCGTAGAACTGGATCATTGGGTGTACACCGATGCGCCACAGAGTACCGCGAGTATCGTATGCATCCGAGGCAACAACGGTCCAGGAATCCTCGTCGAGGTACATGGTCCGCTTGCCATAGACGTGCTTGGCATCTTTACGCAACGTGCCTTCAACGATCCAAACGCGGTGCAGTTCATAACGCATGTAGTCTGGGTTCGGTGTATTTGGAGTCAGGATGTCTTTGTACTTCACATCCTTGGAACCCAGCTTGTAATCGTTGTACGGAATGTACATTTCTTTCTTGCCGATCAGCTTCCAGTCAAAGCGATCTGGCGCACCGTTGTAACCGTCGAAGTCGTCAGTTACACGCAAGCCTTCAGTGCCGTCGTTGACGTTATCGTATGCAAGGTCCGGGGCGCGGCGAACGCGACGCTGCCCCGTGTTGTAGATCCATGCGTTACGAACTTCTTTAACCTGATCGATTGGCTCATGCACCAACTGCACGGTACCGGCCAAGGTGGCTGGCGACAGGAAACGCGCGGTGTAGTTGAGCAAGCGGTTATCAGACTGCTTGTCCATGTTGGCGTCGAATACACGCTTTTCGTTGATGCGCAGGTTGTAGTAGTCACCGCTACCGCGCACCGGGAACGAACTATAGGTGCGATCAAGACCGCCACCCAGGTAACGTACCGTGTGGTTCCAGATGGCTTCGAGGCCGCTCTTCGGAATCGGGAACGGCGTTGTCGAACCATTGAGGTTCACCAAACCGAAGCCATTGAGCTCAACATTGACCGCTTCTTGCTTGACCTTGGCTGCCACATCCGCAGGCACCATAGCTGTACGGTGAGTGGTGTACACCGGCATTTTGTAAGCGGGGTACTTAGCCAAAAGTGCCTGCATACCCGGCGTTACTTTGTCCTTGTACTGCGCCAGATTGGCTGCAGTGATCGTGAACAGCGGCTTCTCATCAGCGAAAGGGTCAACGTAACCTTGGCTCGCGCTCCAGCCAGCAGGTGGTTGCGCCAAACCGCCGGTGTAGGCCGGAATGGTGCCGTCAGCATTGCCTGCCATTTCACCGCCCAGTGGAGTCAGGTCAGCACCTAAACGAGCCGCTTCATCAGCAGTGATTTTGGCATGTGCCGTACCGCTCAGAGCGAGCAGTACAGCGGCAGTCAGTCCACCCATACGGGCAGAATTTAGTTTATTTGTCATTCACAGAACCTCTGGTTGTTCTATTTATTAGAAGCTATAGCTGTAGCTAGCCGCGTAGAAATCACGGTCATGCAGCGGGTCGTATTGAGCGCTGTTATCGAAGCTGACATAGCTCAAGTCGATTTTTTGCTGCTTGTTGTAATCCAAGCTCAAGCCGATCGATGTGGTGATTCGGCCCTCGTTGAATTGGCCATCCATCGACACGCCGTCCACATCCTGACCGAGGAAGACAAACGGTGAAGCCGTAATACTGGTGCCAAATACGTTGTTGTAATCCAGCTGACCACGCAGGCGATAACCCCATGCGAAGTCGGTTACATAACCATCGTTTTTACAGCCTTGCGGGCTGCTGTTTACCAATCCGGCAACCGGGTTGGAGCAGGTGCTGCCGCCAGCAGGAATCGATGGGTCAGAACCCAGACCGTAGATAAATCCACGGCCATAACGACGATCGCCCTCACCTTGCGGCACGTTGTTCCACTGGAAGCCAACCTCACCTACAACAGTCAGGTTTTGTGCACCCAGTACGTTCGGGTAAAGGTTCACGCCATTAATCTGGAACTGGGTTTTCTCGTAGCGATCCCAGCCTTCGGTCATGGGTGCGCCTTGGCCCAAGACGATCTGCTGCAATTCACCCAATGGGCCTACGCCGCCTAAGGCACCGTTAAGCAAATCGGCACCGTTTAGTTGTACCGGTTGGTTTGGCGAGTAGCTCAACTCACTGCCGACCGACCAGCCACCAATTGCAGTGGTAAAGCTTGCACCGAACAAACGAATGTCTTCTGGGTATTCCCAAGCAGGACCTGGTGTCTGGCCGTTGGCACCGACAACAATTGAGTTGGCACCGTCAAACTGTTTGGGCGAACCTGGATTACCGTTACGCACGCTTAAGTACGGAGTACGTGAGTGATAATTCATGTAATAAAGGCCGACTTCGCCGTCCAGCGCGTCTACCGGGACGCGGAATGACACACCCCACTGGCCGCTGTCGCTTGGCTTGTCACCTTTATATTGAGGTACATAACGGCCGCTGTTGATACGATCATCGGAAGTACCGGGCCCGCCCGCCAATAACACGCCCACATCGCAGTCGCCGAACGATTGACCGATGTTGCTCTCAGTCACCGACCAGTAATGGCCGCAACCTTCGACTGCAGTGCTTTCATATTTGAGTTGGTAGAAGGCTTCCATCGAAATGCCCGCAGGCAGGCCAATGTTGACGTAACCCATCCACAATGGAATCAAGGCTTCTTTAAGCTCAGTCCCAGGACGGCGAAGGGCTGGCACATCGAGCGGGTTGATCTGGTTGATGCCTTGGATGTAAAGGCTCTCACCCCAGTTCACAACCTGACGGCCAAGACGCGCTTGTACCGGGGTGTCATCAAAATAAAAGGTGTTGTAGACGTAGGAGTCGAGCAGGTACAGGCCTTTGAATTTTTGCAGGTCGCTGTAGCCATCGTCATCCAGTGGCTTCTTTTGATAGCCATTGGAGATGTTGCCGTAATTCACATCTTCGTGGTCGAGGGTGTAGTCGTACCAACCCTTAACGCGGATAAAACCACCCATGTCGCCATTGCGCATCGACAAATCAGTGACGAACTTGCCGATGGTGGAGAAACGATCACCCTTGTCATAGTTCAGGTTGCCGGCGTCCACAGGACCGCCAGTACCACCTGATTTACCGACAGTGGCACCGTTGAATGAGTTGTAGAGAGCACTGTCTTGGTCTTCGGCGCGCCATTGCGTACCAACAGAAAGCGTGGTGTTCCACTGGCCTTCCCAGCCGTTTTCGGTCTGAAAGGAAATAGCATTAGCAGAACCAGCACTGGCACAGGCGACCGCGATTGAAAGCGGCTTTAACAAGGTACAGAGTTTGATCTTATTGTTGGGCATTGGCGACCTCCGGGTGCGCTCTTACCCTCGACACGTCATGCGAATCGGGGATGAGCATTTTTGTTGTTGCCAACATTATGCGGAACAGCCCTACGAATTATTTGTCATGTCATGACAGCTTTTTGTCATTAGGCGCCAGGCATAAGGCGCAATACCCAATACCCGATGAGAGGCGAGATTGCTTTCCAAATAGAACTTATTGGTCGCGTTTTGACTCGTGATTTCGCCCAACC
Source organism: Pseudomonas sp. NPDC078700 (assembly GCF_044542375.1). NCBI lineage: Bacteria > Pseudomonadati > Pseudomonadota > Gammaproteobacteria > Pseudomonadales > Pseudomonadaceae > Pseudomonas > Pseudomonas sp. NPDC078700. Next base: position 17,223 of record NZ_JBITUI010000009.1, on the reverse strand, counting down.
TTGTCCCGCTCAACACATAAAGGGCGAACCAAAAATCAGCGAATAAAGACGCATACACTGCAGACCTGCCAAGTCCGCAACTCGACAGTAAATACCGCGAGAAGCACTCAACAATCTTTTGATTAGTTGGGCAAAGCATCGCGCTAAATCGCAGCAAATAGTGGCGTTAAGCTGCCACAGGGCCCATAGTCTTGAACATCGACTGACAGCTATTTTCCCCATGACTGCACTAATACGAATTACCTCGCTCACAGGCTTCCCTGAACTCGTTCGCGACCTCGGAGGTGAACCAAATGAAATGCTCAAGCGCTTCAACATTGATCCTCATCTGCTAGAGAACATTTCTGCGGTTATTTCCTATCGCTCGATGATTAATCTGCTGGAATATTCAGCTGAACATCTAAAGTGTGCGGATTTCGGCCTGCAACTCGCTGAACGGCAAAGCATGATGATTCTTGGGCCACTTGCGGTAATCGCTCAGAACTCATCAACTGTTGGCGGGGCACTGCATGAGATCGCAAAATTCCTCCACGTTTACACCCCGGGAATCTTGCTTGAACTCGATACCAAGACCGACCCTGCACGCCCGCAGTTGCTCTTGGAAGTTCATCTGGCCGGCCTAACCCGGCTGAAGCAAATCACCGAACTGTCTCTGGGCGTTGCTCACAAGACCCTGCAAATGCTTTATGGCAGCACCTTTAAAGCTGAATCATTGATGATGCGCACCACTACAACCTTGCCACAAGCTCGTTATCAGCGCTTCTTTGGCGCGCACGTCTACTTTGGCCAGGCCTGTAATGCACTGGTTTTACGACCGGAACATTTAGCTAAGGTTATTGATCAGCACAACCAAGAGCTGTGCGACACACTGCTTGAGTACGTCAGCACGATCAGCGAAGCCAACCCGCTGGATATCTGCAACCAAGTTGAACAACTGATACTGCGCCTACTGCCAACACAACGCTGCAGCCTGCCCTTGATTGCCGAACGGCTGGGCATGCGCGAACGCTCACTGCAGCGACGGTTGTCAGATCGCGACATCTTATTTGAAGACCTAGTCGACAAAACCCGAATGGAGCTGGCGGACCGCTACTTGATGGAAGCACAAATGCCCATGGCACAGGTAGCAGGCTTACTGGGTTATGCCGAGCAGAGTTCGTTTAATCGCGCCTGCAAACGCTGGCATGCCACGTCGCCCAAAAAGCGACGTAAGCAGTTGCGCGAAACCGAGCTATAGCGACGCTTCAGTTTTGTTTAGTGGCAAGCATAGCCACCATCTACAACCATCTCGGTGCCGGTGACATAGACAGAATCATCGCTGGCAAGAAACACCACCGCACCAGCCACTTCATCTGGCTTACCGAGGCGTTTGACCGGGATTTCCTGCATTAGACGCGCTTGGAATTCCTGTCCGGCTTCTTCGCCAATAACCTGCGTGGCACCGGCCACCAACGGCGTTTCAATGTAACCAGGGTGCAAGCTATTTACCCGGATTGGGTAACCTTTGGCTGCGCAATGCAGTGCAACTGACTTGGACAGAAAGCGCACACCCGCTTTAGAGGTGCTGTACGAAAGTGCCGCAGGCTCACCGCACATGGCCGTAATCGATGACATATTGATGATCGAGCCACCCTTAGCCTTCATCAACGGCAATGACTGTTGGCAACCAATGAACACGCTGCGCAGATTCACATCCATGGTGCGATCAAAGTCGCTCAATGTGCAGTCTTCAATACTGCCCGGAATAACCATACCGGCGTTATTGATCAACACATCGAGATGCTGTTCGTTGTCACGAATCACATTCAAAACGCGGGTCCAGTCTTCTTCGCTGGTGACATTGTGGGTATTGAAAATCACATTCAAACCTTGCTCACGCAACTGCGCTTCGGCACGTTGCCCGGCCTCAGTGTTGATATCGGTGAAATACACTTTGGCACCTTCACCTGCAAGACGGCGAGTAAAAGCCAGGCCCATGCCAGAAGCACCACCGGTCACTAGAACGATCTTATTTTCTAAACGCATTTTTGACTCCTAACGTGGATCGCCACAGAGAGATTTAACAGGCGCATCCGTGATTAACCTGCATCTTTGCGCCTCTGACAATGTTTAAGCTGGGCATTTCGCGCCGCCAACTTGACATTTAGCGTCACCCCAAAACACCCTATAAAACTGGCGTTAAATGACAAAAAATAAGCCTCTAATGACAATTATGACCCGATGCTTAAGACCAATATCCGGGAGTAATCGCACCTGCCCCACCGGCGATAATCCAAATTCGCCGCAGCAAAATAGCGCCTGAGTCAGGGAATTGAGCGGATCAACAGGTGCAATAAAACAACATTCATTAATGCATCCGGTGGTGCCTTTAGGCCCTTGGATCGAACAGGAGCTGCCATGAAAGCCGCCTTAGTCATCGACAAAAAACTCAGCATTGAAGACATCGCAGAACCCATACCAGCCGCCCATGAAATGCTTGTCAGTTCGTTGGTTTGCGGCATTTGTGGCACTGACCTGCATTGCGTTCACGCTGCCAAAGAAATGGGCGACGCCAGCGTACGCGCACTGGGTAAAGCCATTGTCGATGCAAGCAGGCCCATTTCTCTTGGCCACGAGTTCTGCGCTGAAGTGCTGGAACCGGTCAAGGGCGATCCTCGTTTCAAAACTGGCGACAGAGTTGTCGCACTGCCGTTTCTGGCACGCGAGGACGGCATGATCTTTATTGGTTCAGCACCCACTCATATTCCCGGTGGCTTTTCCCAACGAATGGCCATCGACAGCCGCATGACCTTCGCCGTACCGAATGGTTTAAGCAGTGAAATGGCCGCTCTGACCGAACCCATGGCCGTGGCGCTGCATGCGGTTAATCAGGCCAAGGTGACTCAGCGCGATGTGCCCCTTGTAGTGGGTTGCGGGCCTATCGGCTTGGCGATTATCGCGGTGCTGAAAATGCGCGGCATTCAGCCAATCGTTGCTGCCGATTTCTCTGCTGGCCGCTTGGCGCAAGCGAAAAAGCTCGGCGCTGATGTGGTGGTTGATCCGCGTCAGCAGTCCCCTTACGAGGCTTGGGAACAAGCCGCCAAGACCGAAGATGCAGAACTCTTTGGTGCCATCTCGCCAATGCTTGGCGGGGCTGGCCGTCGACCCTCGGTGATTTTTGAATGTGTAGGCGTGCCCGGCATGATCCAGCAAGTGATGGCTGGCGCAGTCTATGGCGCACGCATCATGGTTGTGGGCCTGTGCATGCAGGCTGACCAGATTGAACCGGTATTCCCAGTGATGAAAGAGCTGAATGTGGGCTTTGCCAGCTTCTACTCAGGCGAAGAGTTTGTTCAAACCCTGCACCACTTGGCTGAAGGCGAGCTCGACGCCAATGCAATGATCACTGACGACCTGCCGCTCTCACAAATCACTCATGCCTTTGAGCAACTTGCGACGCCGCAGGACCAAATCAAAATCATGATTCGTCCAAACCTTTAATTATTCAAGGCTGTGACGTGCGGGTGACACCTACATCACCCGCCTCAGGATGTGCGACAACGCGGCGCGAATGACCAGCGTTATCCAGAGCGTTCATGGTGTATGAAAAAGCGTCATACACCCTGGCTCGGACAAAGAACACTCAGCCCAATAAATGCCGGACGCGACACATTTACCTAGAACAGGCGTAATGCTGAAACGGGTTTATTGGCAATACAGATCCTGCGCGATAGCGCTTTGGCGACAAGCGAAAGACACAACGAATGTTGTATCGCTTGCACCCTTTACAGCAGAGGCGGGTTTCAGCGGCTACTTAGCACTTGGGCGATACTGACGTTGTAAGCGGGGGGCTGCTTTGCTTGGACATCGGCTTTGATAAGCCAAGCGCTGCTCAAAAATACGGCGACAAGCGACAGTGCAATTAGGCGATTGCTCATAGTATGGATCTCCCCTCATAGGGATTTACTTGTTATTGAACTCAATAATCGCACCCCTCACAGCGCACTAATTGTCATTAGCTGTCAGGAAATTGTCATCTTGCGACAGCTACGGCGCCATCCATCAGCCATCAAACCCTTGGATTTCAGACACAGGCTGTGAAATTTTGAAATTTCCCAACCCATGCAAGCGCTTAGCCTTAAAATGGCAGGCAAATTTTAAACCGTCGTGACTTATGATCCCTGCTGCGCTCAACACGCTCAACGCCCAACTGACTGAAGCTCTAACCGCTGCGCCAACGCAAACGCAGCGCCTATTCCATGGCCGTGGCCGTCTTTGGCCAGGCCTTGAGCACGTCACGGCTGATTGGCTCCAAGGGGTGTTATTGGTTTCATTGTTCCGTGAACCCGAAGCAGTACAACTCGAAGCACTCAAGCACATGTTGGTAGCCTTAACCCAGTCATCCGCCTGGCAGGCCAGCCAAGCGCAAACGCTGATGTTGCAGCACCGCTACTTGCCAGACAGCAGCATGGAAGTACTCCATGGCGAACGGGTCGATGAGTGCGTAATCAGTGAGGACGGCCTGCGCTATCTTCTCGACCTTGGTAAAAAACAAAACAACGGTTTGTTTCTCGACATGCGTTACGGCCGTCAATGGGTGCGCGAGCATGCTCAAGGGAAACGGGTGTTGAACCTGTTTGCCTACACCTGCGGTTTCTCCCTGGCGGCAATTGCCGGTGGTGCTGAGCACGTAGTGAATCTGGATATGGCCCGTGCGGCTTTGAGCCGAGGACGCGACAACCACCGCTTGAACCAGCACGACATGAGCCGGGTGAGTTTCCTGGGCCACGAACTGTTCAAGTCATGGGGCAAGGTAAGCAAACTCGGCCCTTATGACTTGATCATTATTGACCCGCCATCATTTCAAAAAGGCAGCTTTGCTTTGAGCAAAGATTACCAACGGATCATCCGTCGTTTGCCTGCATTACTGACCGAGCAAGGCGTGGTCTTGGCCTGCGTCAATGACCCTGATGTGGGCCCGCAGTTTCTGATTGAGGGCATGGCCAATGATGCGCCAAGCTTGCAGTTCGAGCAGCGTTTAGAAAACCCACCGGAATTTGCCGACATCGACCCTGACAGCGGCTTGAAGGCATTGGTTTTCACCCGTAAGTCGTATGGTGGATGACGTTTTCCCCTCCACCATCAGCGACACTAAAACCTGTGTTTTGTGCGTGAACTTTTCCGCCTGAAATATCCTCGACACGCTTCAGCTTAATCACCCTGCAGTTATTTATTAGAGCTGCCAGCAAATCCCGCCTGAAGCTCGGTCGCACCTGCTTCATCTGCCGTCACAAGTTGATTACGACCTTGTTGCTTGCCGTAATACAAGCGCCGATCAGCACAACGATAAAGTCGATCAAGGCTATGTCCATCGCTTGGCCACTCAGCCACCCCGAAGGTGGCCGAGAGTGGAATTTCGTGATCGCCGTAGTGTAATGGCGAGTTGACGAGTTGCTGGCGTAAGTCCTCAATTAAGGGTTTGGCGCCATTGAGGTCGGTATTGCGCAGCAACAGGCCAAACTCCTCACCGCCTAATCGGCCCATGCTGTCAGTGACCCGCAAACGCTGCAAAATCGATGTACACAGGTGTTTAAGCGCTAGGTCACCGGCTACATGGCCCCACTGATCATTGACCTGTTTAAAGTGATCGACATCTAAAATCACCAAGACGAAAGATAACTTACTGCGCTCAGATTCTTGAGTACTGCGCTCCAGCGCCTGCTGAAAACAGCCACGACTTTCGACACCTGTTAAAGCATCGGTCTGGGCCAGCCGCTCCAGTTGCCGATAGGCTTGAGCACGCAAGGTTTCATAAATGTGCACAAAGATAATAATCAGCAGCCCGCAGAGCATTGCGTTGCCTAGATCGATCAGGCCGCCAGCATTCAAGCTGTAGCGGTGCTGTTGAAAGTACAGCAGTGTCGACACCAGCATAAAAGGTACCGAGACAAAAAAGCCCCGCACCCGGCCCAGCAACAGGTAGCTAAGCAATGGAATCATATAGACCCAGACAAAGGCGGACGCCGATGCATCAGGCATGACAATGATGTAAACCAAGAAAGACGAAGTCGGCAATACGTATACGTACACCCAAGGGGTCAAGTGGCGCACATAAATAATATGCCAGCCACCAACCACAAGCAGCACCGAAGCACAGACTTCGAATAGGGCAAACAGATGGTTACCCGCAAGGAATTGCAACAGTGCAAAACCCATTAAGGTGATGCCCGTCGCGACCAGAATGACGCGCATCATTCTGCGCTTGCTAGCGTCTTCGATACCCGAAGCCAATAGCTCGTTTTTTAGAGGGTTCTGGGAGGGCACCAGTGACATCCGTTTATCCTGACCGTTTGGCTAAGTTAATCAACTAATAGCACTGTGTGTACTGGGTAACATGCGCCCTGAGCACTTAGCTTCCTGCACGTCACGCCCCCTTATTAAAGAGCAAAGCGCGCATCTGTCCAACTCGCACACAAACGCCGGGCCTCGGCATGACGCTGAGGCCCGGTGCAGGATCACTACAAATTAAACGGCGTAGCCCAGTACTCGCGGTAGCCAGAGGGCAATTTCCGGGAATACCGCCACCAACACCAGCGCACAGCCCATCACCAACACGAATAACAGCGCCCAACCGACCGTTTGCTCAAGCCGTATCTTGGCGACCTCGGCAGTTACCATCAGGTTGATCGCAACGGGAGGCGTGAACTGACCGATCGCAATATTCATCGCCAGCAAAATACCGAACCAAACCGGATTCCAACCAAAGTGCTGCATCACAGGAATCAGGATTGGCATCAAGATCAGGTAGATCGATATTGCATCAAGCAACATCCCCGCAAGCAATACTGCAACCATCACCAGTATTAGCAACACCGTGCTGTTGTCTGAAAGTGAGATCAACCATTCAGCCAAGTGGCGAAAGGTGCCGAGCATCGTGCCCGCCCAGGCAAAAATCCCCGCCAACGCGATAATCAGCATCACCACGCCAGAGATCATCGCCGCTTCGCCACAGAGTTTCCACAGGCTGCGCAGGTCAAGATCACGGGTGATAAACAAACCGATTGCAACGCCATAAGCCACACCGACAACCGCCGCTTCAGTCGGGGTAAACAGGCCGCTCCGCAGGCCGCCGAGAATAATCACTGGCGCAAATAGCGCTGGCAATGCTTGCTTGAAGCTTGCCCATTTTTCCGGGCGCTCAGTACTCTCAGGTGATTCCCAACCGTAATGGCGTGACAGCAACCAAGCGGGCAACAACAGCACAAGACCGGAAATGATCCCCGGGAACAAGCCCGCCGCAAACAATGCACGCAGGTCCACCCCAGGCACCACGATGGAATACAGGATCAAGGCAATCGAGGGCGGGATTAGAATCGCAGTCGAAGCCGAGGCCGCAATCAGGGTCGCCGAGAAGGGTTTCGGATAACCCGCCTTAGTCATACTCGGCAGCATTACCATTGCCACCGCAGCGGCGTCCGCCGGGCCAGAACCGCTCATGCCGCCCATGATCAAGCAAACCAAAATCGCCACCAGCGCCAGACCACCATGGCGAGGGCCGATAAGTGCTTGGGCAAAACGGACCAACCGCAGTGCAACACCGGCTTTTTCGAAGACCAGGCCGGTTAAGATAAACAGCGGGATCGCAATCAACGGGTATTTGGCGACCCCGTTATAGGTGTTGGTGCCAAGGGTCGCCAGCATATCGGGCGACAGGCCGACAATAATCCCAATTGCGCCAGAAAGGCCTAAGGCAAATGCAACCGGAACCCCCAGTACCAGCAGGCCGATAAAACTAACAATCAACCACAGATCAGGGCTCATCGCTGAGTCTCCCACGCAGTCGATCAAGGGTCATCTGAGTCAACCGCACTGCCATCAACAGCGCTAAGACTGGCAGCCAAACAACATACCACCAGTTGGGCAAGCCCAAACCTGGCGATTCAGAATCCCACTGGTATTCCTCCAGGGCAAATTGACCGCCGTACCAGACAATCAAGCCCAGCACTGCGACTGCAGCCAGCCACTGCAAAAGTATCAGCGGCGTGCGCAGGCGCGGAAACATCCGCTCGAGCATACCAATACGGATATGCCTGTTACGCCGTAGTGCGGCCGAAGCACCGGCGAATGTCAGGATTACCAGCAAGAACACCGAAAACTCTTCAGTGAAGGCAAAGGATGCGTTGGTGAAATAGCGCACCACCACGTTCGCCAGGCTGATCACACTGATGATCACCAGCGCCAGCGTCGCCAGCGCACGCTCCAGGCGTGCGTCCGGTTGTTTATTCATATACACCTCAGAAACACCCGCAAACCGGAAGGCCTGCGGGTCACACGGGATCAGGGTTTAGCGATAGCGTCTTCAGCAGCTTTCATTAATGCTGGGCCGATTTTCGGTGCCCAGTTTTGCTTGACGCTTTTGGTCGCCTCAACAAATGCGCTGCGTTCGGCATCCGTCAGTTCAACAACTTCAACGCCGCGCGAGCGAATGTCAGCCAAGCGTTGCTCCTGCTGACCACGGGACAACTCGGTTTCCCACTTGCCAGCATCCAAGGCAGCTTGGCGCAGCAGTTCGCGATCAGCTTCAGGAATGCCTTTCCAGACGCGTTGATTAACGGCAAAGATCAGTGGGTCAGCCATGTAGTGCCATAGCGTCAGGTACTTTTGGCCAACCTGATCAACCCGCGCTACGTCGAACACCGAGACCGGGTTTTCCTGGCCATCAACCGCGCCTGTGGTTAACGCCGGTTTGGCATCGGACCAACTCATTTGCGTCGGGTTAGCACCCAATGCGCTGAAGGTGTCCTGGAATAACGGTGAACCCACCACACGGATTTTCAGACCGGCCAGATCAGCCGGTGTGTGTAACGGTTTGACCGAGTTGGACAGTTCACGAAAGCCGTTCTCCCCCCAAGCCAACGGCATGATGCCGCGCTTTTCAATGGCAGTGAACGCTAACTTGCCGGCCTCACCTTGAGTAATTGCATCGAGGTCAGCGTTGTCCTTCATCAGGAACGGCACGGAAAACAGATTGAGTTCTGGCACCTGTGGCGACCAGTTGATGGTCGAGCCAACCGCCATATCAATCAGCCCGGATCGCATTGCCGAAAACTCTTTGGTCTGGTCGCCTGCAACCAGTTGAGCATTCGGATAAACCCTCAGGGTGATGCGTCCTTCAGAGCGTTCTTTGACCAAGTCCGCCCATTTCTGTGCAGCTTGCCCCCATGGAAAGGCATCCGAGAGGACGGTTGAAACTGAGTATTCACGAGCCTGTGCAGTCATCGCAACAGACAAAGCAGCGGCAGTCGCCAATAGCGTAAAGCAACGAGGAAATTTCATCGGGCATCCTTGATGTGGATCGATATCGTTTTATTATTTAGGGCGCGAGGCTCGATCACAGTACTCAAAACCGTGTTCGGCAGATCCAGCGGCGAACGGATGGGTCGCCTGAGGGTGCCGGGTTGGCACCAAGTGTACGTATAGACCGCCCAATTAACCTTGTGAGTCGTGGGGTGATCCGCTAGCGGCTAGCGCATAGGGGGCTAACTATCTCAAATGCCTGCACAAAGCGCCATTATCAAAAGGCATGATGCGCAGGCTTTGGACAATCGGACGCGGGGCTGGCCATAATCGCTGGATTGTTTGATCAGGATGCTGCCGGCAATGACTATTTCCCGCGAAGACCTCGACCACGATGGCCTAATCGTCGGCGTTTCACCCGAGCGCTTTCGGGCAGTGGCCATGCCGCTGTTGTTTGATCACCTTAATGCGCAATGCGAAGGCACCATCGCAGTGAACCGCCAGGCGCGGATTGTGTGGATAAACGACAAGTACGCGCAAAAGGTCGGCATCAGCGATGCACGCAGTGTTCTAGGCAAGGAAATCGAGGCCGTCTTGCCCGCCAGCAGGCTGCGCGAAGTGGTAGAAAGTGGCCAGCCAAGCATGCTCGATCTAATGGCATTCGGCGATGAGCACTTTGTGGTCACGCGAATTCCACTGTGCGATGAAGACGGCACTCTGGTCGGCGCACTGGGCTTTGTATTGTTTGATCGCGCCCGGCATTTAAAACCGCTGATGGCCAAATACAACATTCTGCAAAACCAGTTGCTCGCCACTCAACACGAACTGGCAAAAGCCCGACGAGCACGCTACACCATTGCCGGTTTTATTGGCACGAGCCACGCAGCTAGTGAAGTTAAACGCCAAGCCAGACGCGCGGCTCAACTCGATGCAACGGTGTTGTTGCGCGGCGAAACCGGCACCGGCAAAGAACTCCTCGCACAAGGTATCCACAATCTCTCGCCACGGGCCAATGGTGCCTTTGTCGCGGTCAATGTCGCAGCGATTCCGGAAACCCTGGTCGAAGCGGAGTTATTTGGCACAGCGCCGGGCGCGTACACCGGTGCAGACCGCAAAGCCCGGATAGGCAAGTTCGAGCTGGCCGATGGCGGTACCCTGTTTCTCGATGAGATCGGTGATTTACCCCTGCCCTTGCAAGCTAAATTACTGCGTGTACTGCAAGAGCAGGAAGTCGAGCCGCTGGGCTCAAATCAGGTTAGACCCTTGAATGTGCGGGTTATCGCCGCTACCCATATCGACCTTGAAGCCAAGGTCGCCAGCGGCCATTTTCGGGATGACCTGTACTATCGCCTCAATGTGCTGAGCTTGAATGTAGCGCCGCTGCGTGAACGCAGAGAAGACATCCCGGCATTAATCGAGCATCTGCTAGATGACATTGCCAACCGCTCTGGCCAACCACCTATGGAACTTACAGATGAAGCCCTGCAGCTACTCACAGGGCAACAGTGGTCAGGCAACGTACGTGAGTTGCGCAACTTGCTTGAACGCGTACAGCTTACGGCAGACGGTACACTGCTCGATGCACAACTGATTCAGCCGCTGCTCAGTTCACACCCAATAACCGCACCCATAGCCTCCAAGGTTGCGCCACTTGAGGACAAGCCGATACCTCTGGCTCAGAGCCTTGCCCATGCGGAACGCCAAGCATTGCAGACGGCCTTGAATATCTGCGCCGGCAACCGCAGGCAAACAGCAATCCACTTGGGCATTTCCCGCGCGAGCCTATACAACAAGCTGCAACAGCATGGTTTGGCTCAACGGTAAAGGTTGTTCAGTACCGGGCGCCATACCCGTCTAAAAATATGGACACTTCACTGGATAATCTTTCCTTGACTCGAGACATGTCCATTTTTATGGACATGCAAACACACATTATCCTCAGGCTACTGCCCGGTCGAATAGCGTTGCGCACCCACCAAAGGCCCGGAATAGATAGCTTCAGCCCAAATACAACTAAAGTCTGAAACAACTTGGCACATGTTTCGCTCTAACCTCACTTCAGCAAGGCAAATGTAGGCTGTGCGTCTGCCTGACTCTGATGCACAGACTTGAACGGCCCGCCACTTAGAGCGGTGCCTAAAACAACAACAAAAAGGAAGGACCTATGGGTACCCTTGGTATTCTGATTTCTCTCGCACTGTTGATGTACCTCGCGTATCGCGGCATCAACGTACTGATTCTCGCCCCATTGCTCGCCCTGTTGGCCCTATTGTTTTCCGGCGAAGCGAGCATGCTGCTGCCGACCTACACACAGATCTTCATGAAGGCCATGGGCGGCTATGTCATTCAGTTCTTCCCGCTATTTTTGCTTGGGGCGCTATTTGGCAAGTTAATGGACGACTCCGGCTCCGCCCGGGCGATTGCCCACGGCATTGTCACCAAAGTCGGCAGTGAGCGTGCAATCCTGGCCATTGTGCTGGCCTGCGGCATCCTCACCTACGGGGGTGTTTCCTTGTTCGTGGTGGCATTTGCGGTGTACCCGATTGGCGCAGCGCTGTTTCGCCAAGCCGGTATTCCCAAGCGCTTGATCCCGGGCGCAATTGCCCTTGGCGCATTCACCTTTACCATGACTGCACTGCCGGGCACTCCGGCGATTCAGAACGCCATTCCCAATCCGTTTTTCGGCACTGATGCATTTGCGGCACCGGGACTGGGGATTATTGCTGGCCTGATCATGTTTGGTTTAGGCACCTGGTGGCTGACATCTCAAGCACGCAAACTCAAAGCAGCAGGCGAAGGCTATGGCGAACATCAGGACGATCCAGTCCTCGAAGAGCATGCTTACACGCCCGGCTTCTGGTTGGCACTGCTACCTATTTTGCTGGTCATTGGCCTGAACTTCTTAATGGCCAAGCAAGTTCTGCCGAACATCGATGCCAGCTACTTGGCCAAACCTGAGTTTGGCGGCCTGTCCGATGCTAAATCCCTGATTGGTATCTGGGCGATTATTGTCGCCTTGGCGGTCGCTGTTCTGCTGCTGATCCTGATTCACTGGAAGCGTTGGATGGACCTCAAGAAAACCGTCAATGAAGGCTCATTCGGTTCCATGCTGCCAATTTTAAACACCGCAGCGGAGGTAGGTTACGGTACGGTTATCGCCTCACTTGCAGGCTTTGTGGTCATCCGCGATCTGGTCCTGGGCGTCTCGGACAACCCGCTTATTTCTGAGGCCGTGGCGGTGAATATTCTCGCCGGTATCACCGGCTCCGCTTCAGGCGGTATGTCGATCGCCCTGAAGACTTTGGGTGATCAATATATGACCCTGGCCACCAGCGCCGGCATCAGCCCAGAGCTTTTGCACCGTGTCGCCGCCATGGCCTCAGGCTGCATGGATACCCTGCCGCATAACGGCGCAGTTATCTCCTTGCTGGCAATCTGTAAGCTCACACATCGCGAGTCTTACAAGTATATCTTCGTCAACACAGTAGCCTTCCCAATGCTAGCGCTAGCGGTGGTAATCACCCTTGGCACCCTGTTCGGCAGCTTCTAAGCCACAGCCATGCCGGGTCGTTTGGCCCAGCATGGCGGTTTCATTACTGCCCTGAGTCTTAATTAGTTTTTTGAGTACTGGCCATGAGTAAAGTCATGAGCGCAGCCGCTGCTGTGGCGCGCATAACCGATAACAGCAATATCGCCACTGGCGGTTTCGTCGGTATCGGCTTCGCTGAAGAAATTGCCATCGCCCTTGAGCAGCGTTTCGAGCGTGAACAAAGTCCTCGCGATATAACGTTGGTGTATGCCGCCGGCCAAGGTGACGGCAAGCAACGCGGGCTTAATCACCTAGCCCATGAAGGTCTGGTGCGCCGTGTTATCGGGGGGCACTGGGGCTTAGTGCCAGGCTTGCAGAAGCTCGCGGTGGAAAACCGCATCGAAGCTTACAACTTACCCCAAGGCGTGATCTCACAGCTGTTTCGCGACATCGCGGCGGGCAAGCCTGGGCAACTGTCGAAGGTTGGCTTGGGCACATTTGTCGACCCCGACTTTGGCGGCGGCAAACTTAATCAGCGCACGCAGACTGATCTGGTGCGCAAGATGCCAATCGATGGCCAGGACTACTTGTTTTACCCGACCTTTCCCATTGATGTCGGTATCGTCCGTGCAACCAGCGCCGACACCGACGGCAACCTAAGTTTTGAGCGCGAAGCCCTGACCATCGAAAGCCTGGCCATTGCCATGGCAGCACACAACAGTGGCGGCATGGTAATAGCTCAGGTCGAGCGTATTGTGGAACGAGGCACCCTGAATCCGCGCGAGGTGAAGATCCCCGGGATTCTGGTGGATTGCATCGTCGTTGCGCAGCCGGAAAACCATCAACAAACCTTTGCCACCGCCTATAACCCGGCCTTTGCCGCCGAAACCCGCGTGCCCTTCGACAGCCTCAGGCCTATGCCGCTGGAAGTCCGCAAGCTAATCGCCCGACGCGCCGCCATGGAGCTCAAATCCGGTGCGGTGGTGAACCTGGGCATCGGTATGCCTGAAGGTGTCGCAGCGGTCGCAGCTGAAGAAGGCATGACTGACATGCTCACCCTCACCGCTGAACCTGGAGTGATTGGTGGCGTACCTGCATCCGGGCTTGATTTCGGCGCGGCAAGTAACCACAGCGCACTCATCGACCAACCCTACCAGTTCGACTTCTACGACGGCGGCGGCCTTGATCTGGCCGTGCTCGGGCTGGCCCAGGCCGATGTCGAAGGCAACCTCAATGTTTCCAAGTTCGGCAGTCGTTTGGCGGGCGCCGGTGGTTTCATCAATATCAGCCAAAATGCTAAACGCGTGGTGTTTATCGGCACCTTCAGTGCAGGCAAGCAGGACATCCAGATTGTCGATGGCCAGTTGAAGATCAATCAGGACGGCGATATGTGCAAATTCGTCGAACAGGTTGAGCATCGCACCTTCGCCGGGAAACTTGCCGCCCAGCGCCAGCAACCTGTGCTCTACGTCACCGAGCGATGTGTATTCGAACTGACAACAGAAGGCTTGGAGCTCATCGAGATTGCACCGGGAGTCGACCTACAGCGCGACATATTGCAGCGTATGGCGTTTGCCCCCATTGTGCGGGAACCGCGGCTGATGGATGCCAGGCTGTTTAGCGAGAGCGCCATGGGCCTTAAAGCCACATTGAGCTAGCGGATATACGCGCACAAAAAACCGCACATAAGGTGCGGTTCTTGGAGGTGTTATCGCAGCAATTAACGCTTGGCGATAATCCACACGGCGTGGACGATGCCCGGGATATAACCGCATAAGGTTAAAAGTATATTCAACCAAAAAGCGCCACCCAATCCCACTTGTAGAAACACACCCAGCGGCGGCAACAAGATAGCGATCAAAATTCGGATCAAGTCCATTGAAAAACTCCTTTGCGAAAACCCAGCATTGGGTACGCAAATTTTGACTCGCTATGCCCCTGACAGTTCAGCCTATTTACTCACAGGGCTTGCGCCGAGCCCTGTGAGTAACCGGTAAAACAAGGGTTTGGATTCACTCACCTCTTCAAGCGACTTTCATCATCGCGTTGTTTTTGAGGTTCAATCAGCTGATTTTTGAGTCGATCAATAACAGCAACGACACCCATAATTTTGTCATGAATAGTCGGCGTCCTGGGTGGAGGGTTTTGGCTTTTCACCGGCAGGCCCAACGGCACTGAAACCGCCAATGCAAATAACAACTCCGATTGCGCCTCGTAGAGCGCTTCGGATTCAAGCTGCAGTGATGGGTCGTATAGATCAAATTGAGCGAGGCTGTAGGTCTTCATAGTGTTCTCCTTAGGCGCGAGATACGCCGTCACTGGAGGCAGCAAACGAAAAAACAGCAAGGGCCCTAGCGTAAACAGGACCCGCGGATTAAGTATCCGCACCATTGATGACGCTTTTACTGCACAGTCTACCGATTTGAGTCTGGAATCAACCTTTGCGGCATACGACTGTCAACCTTAAGCGACTATAGTTTTACCTCAGCGTTAAAACTGTGTTTCCCCTTATCAGCAGAGAGAGTATCTATGAGCAAGCAATACACCGTTGCCGTCTTGGTCGGCAGCCTGCGCAAAGCCTCAATCAACCGCAAGCTCGCATTGGCCCTGGCTGATTTGGCTCCTGAGTCACTCAAACTCAATATCGTTGAAATCGGCAATTTACCGCTGTACAACGAAGATATTGACGTTGACCCGGCTCCCGATGCTTACACAGAGTTTCGCAATGAGGTGAAAGCCGCTGATGCCCTGCTATTTGTGACCCCTGAGTACAATCGCTCAGTGCCCGCCCCCATGAAAAACGCCATCGATGTAGGCTCGCGTCCCTATGGCCAGAGTGCTTTTGGCGACAAACCAGGGGCCGTATTGAGCGCATCACCGGGCGCTGTGGGTGGCTTCGGCGCTAACCATCACCTGCGCCAGTCACTGGTGTTTCTTAACGTGCCGGTCATGCAGCAACCTGAGGCCTACTTAGGCGGCGCCGGTAACTTCTTCGATGAAAACGGCACTGTCAGCGAAAGCGTCAAACCTTTCCTGCAGAAGTTTATCGATACTTACGCAAAATGGGTTGAGCAGCACTACAAAGCCTGAGGCAGGGTCAACAAAGATAGGCCGCAGTAACACTGCTGTGGCGCTATCTATGATGCGCAGGGATGGGTTGTACAAAAATACAGACCCCAGAAAAAAGAAAACCCCGCTTTAAAAGCGAGGTTCATGCAGACTGTTTCCGATCTTCCATAATCTGCTTGCCATCCTGGCAGGCAATCCATCGTATCCATGATAGTAATTCGCGCTTCCTGCGCTACGTCCACACCACATAAGTTACGCGATAGCGGTTGCAGTAAATAGTGGCAAAAGATGACGCGCAACGTAAGCATTTACTTACACGCACTCAACCAAGCGTTCGCTTGGCTTGCTTTTTGGCGGGATTTTGCTCACATTCATCTTGTCCTACAAAAACAATAAAGCTGCCAAAACATGCCGACTTCGAGTTTGAAGATTATTTTCCTAACCGCGCTATCTAGCTTGGCTTGCACCACCAGCCTGGCAAACCCGACCGGGGGACAAAAGCAAACAGCTGACCTCAAGGACGCCGAACAATTGGTCTGGGAAAGCCTGTACGCAGGTGGCGGCTCGACACTCTATTGCGGCCAGCCATTCAGCCAGCAAAGCGGCTTGTATACGGTGAGCCAGATCTATAACGGCAAACAACTCAAGCGCGCGCTGCGCTGTAGCACCGACAACCAATGTGCCGTGGTAAACCCGCGCTACCCCTACATGAAAGCCGATCTCCACAACCTGTACCCGGCATTAACCCGCGCAGAGTTAGTACGACGCAATGCCCAGTTCGGTGACTTGGATGACAGCGCAGCCAATAAACTCGCTGACATAGGCTGTCAGATGCAAGCCACCTTTCAACTGGTGGAACCCCGTGATGATGCCAAAGGCAACATTGCCCGGGCGATTTTCTATATGGCCAGCGAATACGATTTGCCAATCATTGGCTCAGTGCAGATGTACAAACAATGGAACCAGATAGACCCGCCCGATACCGCCGAAAAAGCCCGCAATGACAAAATTGCCGAACTGCAGGGCATACGCAATCAATTCATCGACAATCCATCGCTGGCTGAACGCATCAGCAATAACTAATCCAGCACCAAATAAAATCTATGGTCACCCCATTTTTTGCAATACTGATTAACGGGTGAAATAGTTGGCTTGCTTAAATCTATCCGGCGTCCAATTGGGGCTAGCCCCGCGCCACGATGAGAGTCGCGCCTGACGATCCTTAAAAACCCGTCGGCTTCTGAAGCCGATTTATATGTCAGGATCCTCGTCAGGCCGGTAGGCCGTTCATTTCATCTGTTGTTCAGCTATCGCAAAACCTGAAAGGTGAATCGTGGTACAGCAACAAC
>NZ_JBITUI010000008.1:0-235077 GCF_044542375.1 Pseudomonas sp. NPDC078700 | reverse complement strand
GCCGAGGTCGATACCGACCAATGCTAAACCGCTCATGGTGATGGTCTCCGAAAATAAAACACCCTGCGAAAGCGTAGCCCTCGCAAGGTGTCGGGATGACCATCTCATTAAACCGCTGACAGTTCCCTGTCAGCGGTTTTTGACTTACCGATTACCCTTAAGGGGTGTTTGAAGCCTCAGCGGCTTTGATCAGATCAGCGCCAATCTGCGGTTCAAACTTCTTCCAGACAGGCTTCATTGCTTCACGCCATTTGGCGCGCTCTTCAGGCGTCAAGGTGATGATTTCAGTGGTGCCAGAATCGATGATTTTCTGTTTGGCTTTCTGGTTGAGGTCTTCGGCTTCTTTGTTCACTGCAACCGTGACCTCACCCATTATTTCATCCAACTGAGTACGGATATCGTCAGGCAAGCCATTCCAGAACTTGGTGTTGGTAATCACCATATAGTCGATCAGACCGTGATTCGACTCGGTCATGTACTTCTGCACTTCGTTGACTTTCTGACTGGTGTAGTTCGACCAAGTGTTTTCGGTGCCATTGACCACACCGGTCTGCAGGCCTTGATAAACCTCAGCAAAACTCATTTTACGCGGATTCGCGCGGATGGCCTTGAACTGCTCTTCAAGCACCGCAGAGGCCTGCACACGGAACTTCAACCCCCGCGCATCGTTAGGCACGCGTAGCGGCTTGTTTGCCGACAGTTGCTTGGTGCCGTTGTGCCAATAGGCCAGTCCTGTGATGTTTTTGCTTTCCATCGACTTCAACAAAGCCTTACCTTTCGGGCTGCTTTGAAAGCGATCAGCCGCGGCCAGATCATCAAACAGGAATGGCAGATCGAAAATCTGAATGGGTTTTGAGTATTGCTCGAATTTAGCCAGTGACGGTGCAAGCATCTGCACATCCCCTAGCAGCAATGCCTCCATCTCCTTGCCATCACCGTAGAGGGATGAGTTTGGATAGACCTCAACTTTTACTTTACCCGGCAGACGCTCCTCTACCAGTTTTTTGAACAGTAATGCACCTTGTCCTTTAGGTGTGTTGTCTGCGACCACGTGGGCGAACTTGATGATGATCGGGTCAGCCGCATGAGCCAAGCTGGCGAAGCCAACTGACATCGATACCGCAGCGGCGCACAGCAGTGTCTTAAATGGAAGCTTATACATGGAGTACCTCTTGTTATTGTTGGATGTTCTACGCCTCAATACTGATGGACTGAGGCGTTGTGAACCTGATTGTTACTCAGTGCCAGTTATTCCAGCGCGCTCAAGTAAACGTTTGGCGTGCCCAAGAACCGGTGCGTCAACCATCTGGCCATCGACTACAAACACACCAGCGCCCTGCTCTGCAGCACGCATAACGCGCTGCGCCCAAGCCAAGTCATCAGCGGCGGGCATCAAACTTTGATGCACCACTGCAACTTGCTTGGGATGAATACACAACATGCCGCCAAAGCCCATATCGCTTGCGTCCCGGGCAAACTGCGCAAGCCCACTGGGGTCGTCTATGGCAGGAAAAACGCTGTCTAACGGGGCCGCCAAGTTGGCCAGGCGCGACTGCAAGACAATGGCGAAGCGTGCTTGGTCAAGCATGCGTGCAGCCCCCGGCGTACCTGCTGCAAGCCCCAGATCAAGACCAAGATCGAGGCCGCCGAAGGACAACCGCTCCACGCCTTCGGCATGGGCTATTTCAGTCAGGGCTTGTAAACCTCTGGCGCTTTCAACAATGGGCCAGATCGGCTTTTTACATGCCGCGACGTGGGTGACCTGCTCTGCGCTTTCTATCTTCGGCAACAGCACGCCAATAACCCCGTGGTGACGCGCACACAGGGCGATATCGGCGTTATGACCAGCGTGGCCCGCTGCATTGATACGCACATGCAGCCGAGCCTCAGGATTTGCCTTTAAAAATGCATCGAGATCAGTGCGCGCTTGTTCCTTGAGGCTTTCTTCAACGGCATCTTCAAGGTCGACGATCACCACATCACTGCCAACAGCCAGCGCTTTTGGAATGCGCTCCGGGCGTGATGCGGGTACGAATAAGGCCGTGCGAATGGTCACTGGGTTCATAGTTTTATCACTCTCTTAAATACACACAGTCACTGCTTAAACGGCACCTTGTTCGTGCAGTTTCTGAATATTTTCTGCACTTAAACCCAGCTCGCTGAGCAGTGTGTCTGTGTGTTGCCCCAACGCTGGAACGCCATCCATTCGCGGGCTAAAAGCACTGTTGCGTCCTGGTGGCAGCAAGGCGGGAAGCATCCCTGACGGGCTTTGCACTTGGGTCCAGCGCTCACGGGCTTTGAGTTGTGGGTGCTGCCATACACCGGCCATGTCATTGACGTGTGCATTGGCAATTTGTGCCTCATCAAGACGCGCAATTACTTGCTCAGCGCTGAGCGCAGCGAAGCTTTCAACAATGATGGCTCGTAGCTCAGTGCGGTTGGCTGAGCGCTTTGAATTTGCTGAGAAACGCTGATCATCTGCCAACTCAGGTTGCACAAGCACCTTGTCGCAGAATGCGCGCCACTCACGCTCGTTCTGCAAACCGAGCATCACAGTTCCACCATCGCCCGCCGGGAAAGGACCGTAAGGGTAGATAGTCGAGTGCGCTGCACCCGCACGCGGTGGTGGGGTTGCACCTTCATAGGCGTAGTACATGGGGTAGCCCATCCACTCAACCAGGCTTTCGAGCATCGAAACATCCACGCGACTACCAACGCTAGTTTTGTCACGCAGCATCAAGGCAGACAGCACACCGGTGTAGGCATACATGCCGGCGGCGATATCGGCGATTGAGCAACCGGCTTTAGCCATCTGCTCCTCGCCCTCGCCGCCGGTGACGGATAAAAAGCCGCCCTCGCTTTGAATCAGCAGGTCGTAGGCTTTCTTCTGCTCATAAGGACCGCCCTCGCCGTAGCCTGAAATATCGCACACGATCAGCTTTGGAAAACGTTCGTGCAGGGCCTCGAATGACAACCCCATACGCGCAGCCGCACCTGGAGCGAGGTTTTGCACCAACACATCAGCCTTAGCCAACAAATCTTCAAGCACAGCCGTGGCAGGTTGTTGCTTGAGGTCCAGGGTCAGACTCTCTTTAGAACGGTTGGTCCACACAAAATGCGAAGCAAGCCCCGATACACGCTCATCGTAGCCGCGGGCGAAGTCGCCGGTAAGCGGACGCTCGACCTTAATCACGCGAGCACCAAGGTCGGCCAACTGGCGAGTGCAGAATGGCGCAGCGATTGCGTGCTCCAAACTGACAACGGTGATGCCATCTAATGGGCGCGGTGAGCTTGTTGAGGTAGTCATGTTTTACTCTCTTGTTAGACGACTTCGGCGCAAGCCAAAGTCGTTGTCTCGCAATTAGGACAAGTTGCGCGCCGAGGCGCATTGGCGCAGATTCCAGACCTGATCAATCAGCTGATCTGTCTGGCTTGAATCGATGTACCCAGCGAATGCCACTAAACGGCGGAATTTGTCTTCGAGTTCGGGGCGCGACAAGGTATTACCCGGATCGCCTTTTGGCTCATCAATCGCGCTTTGCAAAAGCCTGCCGTCAACTGTCAACACCTCAACCCGGCCTAGCCACTGCTGCGGGTAGGCGGCATCGACTTCTGCATCCAGTTGCATGCTGACTTTTTCCCGAAAGCTGGCTACCCGCGGATCATGCATCGCAAAATCCTCAAACTCAGGCAGCCCGGCTTTGCCATGCACGGCAATCAAGCCCAGCACTGTGCCCATGGAGAATTTGGCCTGATGCACACTGCTCGGCACATTCACGCGGCCAAGCACATCAATCGCACCTTGGTGAACCTTGGTGGTGACCTGTTGAATATGCTCCGGTGCTAACCCTTCAGCCTGCATCAGGCTGAGCAAAGCATCGGCAGCAGGATGGGTGTGACGGCAAGATGCGTGGAATTTGAATGAGGTTTCACACAATGCCCAGCGGCTGCCCAGGCGATCAGATAGCTTGCTCGGGTCAGCATCGCTGGACATGCCAGCAGCCATACCCTGATCACCTTCGAGAATATTGCGTGCGCCGGTCAAACCATCAGCGGTCAGATAAGCCGCAAGCAGGCCATCAGCCGCAGCTTTGGCGGTATGCAACTGCTTGGAATCAGCGGCGTCGCGCAAGAACTCCCACAGCCCGGCAGCTTGAGTGCCGGCGGTGCCAAGCAGATTGATAAATTGCTCGCGATCAAATTTCAGTAACTTACCGACTGTTACCGCAGCCGCAAGCGTGCCCACCGTGGCCGTGGTGTGGAAAATCCTGTAGTGCGAACGGCCCATAAACTCGCCGATACGAATCCCAGCCTCGTAACCTGCAACTGCAGCAAGGAGCAACTCCCGGCCTGTGCAATCGAGATCCTGAGCGGCCGCCAACGCCGCTGGAAACACAACTGTTGCCGGATGCAGCACTGAACTGTTGTGCAGGTCATCTTGCTCAACCAGATGCGATGAAGCGCCGTTTACCAGCGCGGCAAAATAAGGGCTGGTGGTTTTGCCACTAACCAGAATTTTTGCCTTGCCCGTTTCCGGGCCCATTGCCTGAGCGTAGCGCTCAAACAAGGGGATAGGATGGCGGCCTTGGCTGGCAAGTGCTGAACCCAGCCAGTCGAGGTACAAGTCCTCAGTTTTGCTGAGGACATTTTCGGGAAGCTGTTCATAACGCAAATCAGCCAAAAAAACTGCAAGCTGTTCGGTATGGGTCATGTGCTGGCGTCCTTAGAATGAACGAGGCATGTCGAGCAGATGCTCGGCCACATACGACAAAATCAGGTTGGTTGAGATCGGTGCCACCTGATACAAACGGGTCTCGCGGAACTTGCGTTCAATGTCGTATTCGCAGGCAAAGCCGAAGCCACCGAAGGTTTGCATGCAAGCGTTAGCGGCTTCCCATGAGGCTTTTGCCGCCAGATACTTGGCCATGTTGGCGCTTGCACCGGCGTTTTGACCGGCGTCATATTCATCACAGGCGCGCCAGCGCATCAGGTCAGCCGCTTCGACTTCGATATGGGCCTCGGCAATCGGGAATTGCACACCTTGGTTCTGGCCAATCGGACGACCAAAAACCTCACGGTCACGGGCGTACTGGCTGGCCTTCTCGATGAACCAGCGGCCATCACCAATGCACTCTGCCGCAATTAGCGTACGCTCGGCATTCAAGCCATCGAGGATGTAACGGAAGCCTTTACCTTCCTCACCAATCAGGCTGTCAGCCGGCAACTCAAGATTGTCGAAGAACAGCTCATTGGTTTCATGGTTAACCATGTTGGCAATCGGTTGCACCGTCATGCCGTTACCTATGGCTTCACGCAGATCAACCAGGAAGATCGACATGCCTTCAGATTTCTTCTTCACTTCAGCCAGTGGCGTGGTGCGGGCCAGAAGAATCATCAAATCAGAGTGCTGAACCCGTGAGATCCACACCTTCTGGCCGTTGATGACATATTTGTCGCCCTGCTTGACCGCCGTGGTTTTGATCTTGGTGGTATCAGTTCCGGTCGTTGGCTCGGTGACGCCCATCGATTGCAGGCGCAATTCGCCACTGGCGAGCTTAGGCAGGAAATAGCGTTTCTGTTCTTCGCTGCCGTGGCGCAGCAAGGTGAACATGTTGTACATCTGGCCATGTACCGTGCCGGAGTTACCGCCACAACGGTTTACTTCCTCAAGAATGATCGAGGCCTCGGCCAGTCCCAAACCTGATCCGCCATACTCTTCTGGAATCATTGCTGATAGCCAGCCAGCATCAGTCAGGGCTTTAACAAAGGCTTCCGGAAAGCCTTTGTCTTCATCAATTTTGCGCCAGTAAGCGGCATCAAATTCTGCGCACAGCGCACGCACGCCTTCGCGAATGGCATTAAATTCTGGATTATTGTTCGGGTTCATAATTCGCTTCTCGCTAAGGACTTTCTAAAAAGAGTGCCAAGGGGATTGGCTGTATCAGTCAAATTTCACTTCGCTACGCTGGGCTAAACCGGCTTCGTTACCGGCCCAGAGCTGAGCTTTTCCGACAGATTCGATTTTGCCGCCCACCTGAAAAGGTTCAGGCGCAACCAGCGGACGCAAGCCGCGGTAGGCAAATTCACGTAAACGCGCCTGTGGATTAGCGCGACAGAAAGCGCGCAGGCTCAAGGTAGCGGTCAACGGGCCGTGTACGACCAGGCCTGAATAACCTTCGGTGTCGGTGACATACGGCCAGTCGTAGTGAATGCGATGACCGTTGAAGGTGACGGCCGAATACCGAAATAACAGCGTCGAGGTCGGCGTTATAGACTCCTGCCAATCGCCCTCCAGCATTGGCTGGCCACTACTGGCCTTGGGTGGGCTAGGCTCGCGATAGACGATGTTCTGATCTTCACGAATGGCTAATTCGCCATCCTGAAAGTACTCATGCTGTACGGTGACAAACAACAGCGCGCCGGTACTGCCGTGCTTCTCTTCGATATGGGTGATGGTCGAAACCCGAGTAGCATCGCCCCCCACGCGTAACGCTTGAATAAACTCGATTTTACCGCCAGCCCACATGCGGTTGCGGTTGTCAGCCGGGGGTAAAAAACCACCGCGTGCTGGGTGGCCGTCTTCACCAAGGCCGCTCTCAGCCACAGGGTTCTGAAAAAATGCCCAATGCCACAAAGGCGGTAATCCTTCGCCGTGGGCCGGTGTCTCTTCGCCTAGGGTTGCGGCAATTCGCATCACCAGATTGCGGCTCAGTTGGTCATGAACTTCTTCGGAACGGCCAATCCAGGCAGATAATGCAGCGTCAGTCATGGGTTACTTCCAGCAGTGCTCTTGAGTTGCAACTAGAATGCGACTGAGCTGGCGTTCTGTAAATTTGCATTTACATAACTCGGCGTTCGGTTATGCTGAACGCTTAAGTTCGCTTATTTGCTGATGTTGTGACTGCCATGCATTTTGATCTGCCGGACCTGCGTTTGTTTATTCACATTGCCGAGTCACCGAGCCTCACGCAGGGGGCGCGGCGGGCATTTCTATCCCCCGCTGCTGCCAGCGCGAGAATCAAAGCCCTCGAAGCCCAACTCGACTCACGCTTGCTGTACCGCGATAGCCGTGGGGTTGAGCTGACGCCTGCTGGCGAGCGCCTGCTGCACCATGCAAGGCTGATCATGCGTCAGGTTGATTACCTTAAAAGTGAATTCACCGATTACGGTGTGGATTCCGCCGGACACATCCGCATATTTGCCAACACCACGGCGGTCACCGAATTTCTGCCGGAAGTGCTTGCTGGCTTTCTCGCCGCGCGCCCTGGTGTCAGCGTCGACCTGCAAGAACGCCTGAGCCGCGACATTGTGCGCGGTGTGCTCGATGGCACGACTGATTTGGGTATTATCGCCGGGCCGGTTGAGGTCAGCGGTTTACAAGTGCTGCATTTCAGCACCGACCGTTTGCTGCTGGCGGTGCCGAAGAATCATCCACTTGCAAACAAATCACGGGTGACCTTGCGCGACACCCTTGAATACCAACACATTGGTTTGCATGAAGGCAGCACTCTGTTGAGTTTTCTGCGTGAACATGTCGAAAAACTGGGTAAAAAACTGTCGCTGCGAATTCAGGTATCGAGCTTTGAAGCCATTTGCCGCATGGTCGAGGCTGACGTGGGCATCGGCATCATTCCTGAGTCAGCAGCGCAGCGTCACAGCCGAACCATGCAACTTACTACGATCGAGCTTGATGAGCCCTGGACGGTACGTGAGCGCAGCATCCTGGTGCGCGATCTCGAAGCCCTGCCCGGCAGCGTCAAAGCCTTGATTGCAACGCTAATGCCTGATCCAGAAAAGACAGCAATTAATGAGTCACACTAGCACCTAGCCAAATCTGGCCTGAACCTGAATCAGATCAAACCACCAGACACAAAAACGCCCCAATCTATCGGGGCGTTTGTTGTACAGCCTGGAACGACTAGCTTTGAACGTTAATCACCACTCGGCCACGACTTGGGCATTTACCCATATACAGGTGAGCTTGGCCCACCTTGTCGAACGCAAAGGATTTATCAATAAGCGGTTTTAGCAATCCATCACCGGTCAGTTGATTGATGCCCTGTAGCGCCCTGGCAACCGCCTCTTTATCCTGCGGAATACCAAGTTCCTGTTTGCCGGTAAAGTTACCAATGCAATGGACAAAGAACTGAATATTCTTCTGGAAAGCAGCACAGGCAGGGAATGGCGTTTCATTACCCCCTTGCAGCCCGTACAACACAAGGCGTCCACGTGGTGCAAGCGCATCACCGAGCAAGCACATTTGTGGGCCGCCCAATGTATCCATGACGATATCAACGCCACGATCATTGGTTAACTTTTTGACTCGGCTTACCAAGTCCTGTTCTTCGGTCAGGATGATGTGGTCAGCACCCAACTCACGGACAAAGTCGGTGTTTTCCGGGTTATCAATGGCGGCGATGACATGGGCACCCAAGGCTTTGGCCATTTGCACGACATAAGGCCCCAGCATTGGCTGGCTGCTGTAATAAGCACTGTTTCGCCCGCTTTGACCTTCGCCAACTCGACCATGCCGAACCAGCCGACCATAGACGGTAAGAAGTGCACGCAGGCTTGCTCAGGTGTTAAAGCATCCGAGTAGCGTGACACTGAGGTGCGCGGCAACACCACTTCCTCAGCGTAGGCTGGATAGTCGTTCGGGCTGTGCGCAGGGAAGCTGGCAACTTTATCGCCAACCGCCAAGTCATCAACGCCCTCACCCACGGCTAAAATAACGCCGGCGACTTCATAACCAAGTCCAGCCGGTAATTGAGCCTGAGTTGTTGCAAGATTTTGGCGCCAAAGCACGTCTTGCCAGCTGACACCGATAGATTCGACGCCTATCAACACTTCGCCAGCGGCAGGCGCAGGGCGCGAGCGCTCTTCGATTTTGAGGACATCTGCCTCGCCAAACTGATGAAAACGGATAATGCGGGACATCATAAACCTCTTCGGTTGACCCCTTTAGACTTAGACTTTATCGGGCCTTTGTAAGCAATACCACATGCCAGCAGTAATATTCATCATGTCTGTGGATGATGATTGGTGGTTACAATATTAACAGTGTGCACTAGTGTATTGCTAAGGCAGCATGAACCGCATTAGCCTGAAGTGCACAGAAGGCTGCGCATTTATACCTGATATGGACGACAGATGAACCGTAATGATCTCCGCCGTGTAGACCTTAACCTTCTGATCGTTTTTGAGACGCTGATGCACGAGCGCAGCGTGACTCGCGCAGCTGAGAAACTGTTTCTTGGCCAACCGGCTATCAGTGCGGCCTTGTCCCGCTTACGCAGTTTGTTTGATGACCCATTATTTGTCCGCACCGGCCGCAGCATGGAGCCTACGGCGCGCGCGCAGGAAATCTTTGGCTTGCTGTCGCCTGCGCTCGACTCTATTTCCACTGCTGTCAGTCGTGCGGCCGATTTCGACCCTGCCACCAGCACGGCGGTGTTCCGCATTGGCCTGTCGGATGATGTTGAATTTGGCTTGATGCCACCGCTGATCAAACGCTTGCGTGCAGAAGCCCCCGGCGTGGTTTTGGTCATCAGACGGACTAACTACCTCTTGATGCCGGGGCTACTGTCATCGGGTGAAATCTCAGTGGGCGTGGCTTACACCGAAGAACTGCCCGCAAACGCTAAACGTAAAGTGGTGCGCCGCAGTAAAGCCATGATGTTGCGTGCCGACACTGTGCCGGGCGCACTGTCGCTGGATGACTACTGCGCAAGACCCCATGCCCTGGTGTCATTCGCCGGTGATCTCGGTGGTTTTGTAGACAGCGAATTGGAAAAACTCGGGCGTAAACGCCGCGTCGTGCTTGCTGTGCCACAGTTCAACGCACTCGGCCCCTTGCTCAGCGGCACCGACATTGTGGCCAGCGTGCCCGACTACACGGCGGTTGCCTTGACCGCCGCCGGCGGTTTACGCACCGAACCCTTACCCTTAGAGACACAAACCTTCGAATTGCACATGGCCTGGCGCGGCGCGCAGGACAATGACCCTGCTGAACGCTGGTTACGCTCACGTATTCAGATGTTTGTCGGTGACCCTGACAGCCTGTAAATATGCACCTATTGCGTGCAGCAACCACTGATGCGATCAACCTGCGCACTACTATTGCCCTATGACAATAATAAGACCCACATAATCATTTTCAATAATACTTAACTTCGTAGCATTCGATTCGTTAGCTGGGACTTTGCGACTCAAACTCCGCCCAAACATTACATCCACGGGCGGAAAAATCATGGAACAGCCAAACACCAAGATCTGGCACCTTCCACTTGCAGTACTTGCGGCAGTGGTTCTCAGTGCTTGCGGTAAAACTGAGCAAACCTCTCAACAACAGCATGCAGCGAAGGTCAGTGTCGCTGAAGTTATTGAGCAACCAATCAACGAATGGGACGAATTCACTGCACGCCTGGAGGCGCCAGAGTCAGTTGAGATTCGTCCACGGGTATCTGGTTTTATCGACAAGGTCGCGTTCGATGAAGGCAGCCTGGTCAAGAAAGGTGATCTGCTTTTCCAGATCGACCCCCGCCCTTTCAATGCAGAAGTAAAACGCCTCGAAGCACAACTCAACCAAGCACGCTCAGCCTACACACGAACCCGCAGTGAAGCGCAACGTGGCGAGCGTTTGCGTAAAAGTAATGCCATATCAGCAGAGCTTGCCGATGCCCGTACCAGCAGTGCCCAAGAGGCCCAGGCCAACGTGGCAGGCATCCAGGCTGAGCTCGACAATGCGCGGCTGAATCTGAGTTTTACCCGCGTCACATCACCTATTGATGGCCGCGTCAGCCGTGCAGAAATTACCGCGGGCAACCTGGTTACAGCCAGCCAATCGTTGCTCACTTCTGTTGTTTCCACCGACAAGGTGTACGCCTACTTTGATGCCGATGAACAGGCTTTTTTAAAGTATGTCGAGCTGGCTAAGAAGTCAGGTACCAATACCCGCGACGCCAGCCCAGTCTATCTCGGCCTGTCCAATGAAGTGGGCAACCCACACCTTGGCAAACTCGATTTCCTGGACAACCAGGTGAATCCGAAAACAGGCACCATCCGCGGTCGCGCGGTGTTTGACAACAGCAGCGGCGAATACACCCCCGGCCTCTATGCACGACTCAAGCTGGTTGGCAGCGACACTTACTCAGCCAAGCTGATTCAGGATGCCGCTGTGGGTACGGATTTAGGCAAAAAGTTTGTCCTGGTACTCGCTGATGACAACACCGTGAGCTACCGCGCCATTGAGCTTGGGCCAAAAGTCGAAGGCTTGCGCATTGTTCGCAGCGGCTTGGAAAAAGGCGATCAGATAGTCGTCAACGGCCTGCAGCATGCCATGCCGGGCTCAACGGTTGACCCACAAAAAGTGACCATGGCCGATGAGCAAACGCTGGCCAAACTAGCAAGCCTGCGTAACGCCGTCGACTCAACAGTAGACAGCTCGATTGGTATTGCAGAAAGCCCTGTTCAGCCAAACGCTTCACCTCGCGGGTAAAGGTTTATGAATTTCTCTCAGTTCTTCATCAAACGGCCAATCTTTGCGGCGGTTCTCTCGCTCCTGATATTGATTGCCGGTGCTATCTCACTGTTTCAGCTACCTATTAGTGAATACCCTGAAGTTGTGCCACCCACTGTTGTGGTTCGCACCAGCTTTCCCGGTGCCAACCCAAAAGTAATAGGTGAAACGGTTGCCTCCCCCCTTGAACAAGCCATTACCGGTGTTGAAGGCATGCTGTATATGTCTTCCCAGGCCACCTCTGACGGCGCGCTGACCTTAACGGTTACCTTCGCCTTGGGGTCTGATCTGGATAACGCCCAGGTGCAGGTACAAAACCGGGTTACCCGAACCATGCCAACCTTGCCGACTGAGGTTCAGCGCCTTGGTGTGACAGTCGATAAGGCATCGCCCGACCTGACCATGGTGGTCCACTTAACGTCCCCTGATAACCGTTACGACATGCTTTACCTGTCGAACTACGCAACGCTCAATGTTAAAGACGAGCTCGCTCGACTCGACGGTGTGGGCGACGTGCAACTTTTCGGCTTGGGAGAATACTCGCTACGAGTGTGGCTTGATCCCAATAAAGTGGCCTCACGTAACTTAACCGCTACCGATGTAGTCAATGCCATCCGTGAACAGAACCGTCAGGTTGCCGCAGGTTCACTGGGTGCGCCACCTACCGCGGGCGATAACAGCTTTCAGCTGTCTATCAACACCCAAGGCCGTCTGGTTACCGAGGAAGAGTTCGAGAACATCATTATCCGGGCCGGCAATAACGGTGAGATCACCCGTCTCAGAGATATTGCTCGAATAGAGTTAGGTTCCAACGACTACGCTCTGCGCTCGCTCCTGAACAATAAACCTGCGGTCGCTATTCCGGTGTTTCAACGCCCTGGCTCCAACGCGATCGAGATTTCAGATTCGGTGCGTGCACGCATGGCTGAGTTGAAGAAAAGCTTCCCTGAAGGCATTGATTACGAGATCGTTTACGACCCCACCATCTTTGTCCGTGGCTCTATCGAGGCTGTTGTACATACCCTGCTAGAAGCCATAGTTTTGGTGGTGTTGGTGGTCATTCTGTTCCTGCAAACGTGGCGAGCATCGATCATTCCACTGGCCGCTGTGCCTGTGTCCTTGATTGGTACATTCGCGGTCATGCACCTCTTCGGCTTTTCTCTGAATGCGTTGTCGCTGTTCGGCTTGGTGCTGGCGATCGGCATCGTGGTGGATGATGCCATCGTGGTGGTGGAAAACGTCGAACGTAATATTGGCCTAGGCAAAACGCCGGTTGAAGCCACCAAGCAGGCAATGAAAGAGGTCACGGGGCCGATCATCGCAACGGCGCTGGTGCTCTGTGCGGTATTCGTACCAACGGCATTTATCTCCGGCCTTACCGGCCAGTTTTATCAGCAATTTGCCTTGACCATTGCGATCTCTACCGTCATTTCGGCGTTCAACTCGCTGACCCTGTCGCCCGCATTGGCTGCCGCTTTGCTAAAAGGCCATGACGCACCCAAGGACCGTTTCTCACGTGTGCTCGATCGCATGTTCGGCGGCTGGCTATTCAAACCCTTCAACCGCATGTTCGACCGCGCCAGCCATGGCTACGTCGGCACAGTGGCGCGGGTTCTGCGCGGCAGCAGTATTGCCATGTTGGTATACGGCGGTTTATTGGCCTTGACCTACTTCGGCTTCGCCAGCACACCAACCGGCTTTGTACCGCCGCAGGACAAGCAGTATCTCGTTGCCTTTGCGCAATTGCCGGATGCAGCAAGCATTGATCGCACAGAAGATGTGATCAAACGCATGTCAGAAATTGCCAATGAATATCCGGGCGTGGCCAATACCGTTGCCTTCCCGGGCCTGTCGATTAACGGTTTCACCAATAGCCCTAACAGCGGCATTGTTTTCACCACACTCAAATCCTTTGATCAACGCAAGGACCCCAACCTATCAGCTGACGCCATTGCAGCAGCACTCAATGCCAAGTATGCAGATATCCAAGAGGCCTACATTGCGATTTTCCCACCGCCGCCAGTTCAGGGCCTGGGAACCATCGGTGGCTTCCGTGTGCAAATTGAAGACCGGGGCAACCAAGGCTATGACGAGCTGTACAAGCAAGTGCAGAACGTAATTGCAAAAAGCCGGGATGTACCTGAGCTAGCGGGTTTGTTCACCAGCTACCAAGTAAACGTACCTCAGGTTGATGCCGACATTGACCGCGACAAAGCCAAGATTCACGGCGTTGCCATCAGCGATATCTTCGACACCATGCAGGTGTATTTGGGCTCGCTGTATGCCAATGATTTCAACCGCTTTGGTCGCACCTATCAGGTCAATGTGCAGGCCGACCAGAAATACCGGGTTGATGCAGACCAGATTGGCCAACTCAAGGTGCGCAACAACCGGGGTGAAATGGTGCCGCTTTCAACCTTCATCAAGGTGCAAGACAGTTCCGGGCCTGATCGGGTTATGCATTACAACGGCTTTATTACCGCAGAGATAAACGGTGGCGCTGCACCTGGCTACAGCTCGGGTCAAGCCCAGGCTGCGATGGAACGCCTGCTCAAAGAACAACTGCCGAACGGCATGAGTTATGAGTGGACCGAGCTGACCTACCAGCAGATTCTTGCCGGTAATACAGCGCTGTTCGTTTTTCCACTCTGCGTGTTGTTGGCGTTCTTGGTACTGGCCGCTCAATACGAAAGCTGGAGCCTGCCAATGGCGGTGATCTTGATCGTGCCTATGACCCTGTTGTCGGCCATTGCCGGGGTAATTCTGACCGGTGGCGACAACAATATCTTCACCCAGATAGGCTTGATCGTACTGGTCGGACTGGCCTGTAAGAACGCGATTCTGATTGTTGAGTTCGCCAAAGAACAGCAAGAAGCTGGCATGGACCCAGTGAGTGCAGTTCTGGAAGCTTGCCGCCTACGGTTACGGCCAATTCTGATGACCAGCTTTGCCTTCATCATGGGTGTGGTTCCACTGGTATTTAGCTCTGGTGCAGGTGCAGAAATGCGTCATGCCATGGGTGTTGCGGTGTTTAGCGGCATGCTGGGCGTGACCTTCTTTGGCCTGCTGTTAACCCCAGTGTTTTATGTGCTGATCCGTAAGTTTGTTGAAAAACGTAAAGCCAAACGCTTGCAACGTCCGCAGGAGGCAACGGTATGAAGTTGAAGTTATTCGCACCTGCCCTGCTCGCTTTAGCGGTATCTGCCTGCGCTGTTGGCCCAGACTTTAAACAACCTGAAAATAGCCCAGCGCAGTTGACTCAGTTAAATGCAGGTGAATATGACAGAGAGCACTTTGAGGCCTTGTGGTGGCAACAGTTTGACGACCCGACCCTCAACCAACTGGTGAGCCAGTCGTTACAGGAAAACCGTGAGCTGCGTGTAGCCTTCTCAAGACTGCGGGCTGCCAGGGCAATTCGCGACGACGTTGCCAATGATCGTCTACCGACTGTTACCAGCCGTGCCAGCAGTGAAATCGGCAAGGGGCAGCAGCCGGATGTGACGGAGGATCGGGTTAACACCGAGCGCTACGACTTGGGACTGGACATGGTCTGGGAGTTGGATTTGTTTGGTCGAATCCAACGCCAACTTGAAGCCAGCGATGCACAAATCGAGGTGGCCGAAGCCGACTATTACCAACTTCAGGTCAGTTTGATCGCGGAGTTGGTCGATGCCTACGGCAGTTTGCGGGGTGCCCAGTTGCGTGAGCACATCGCTCGCGAGAACTTGCACAACCAAGAGGAATCGCGGGGGATCACGGTAAAACTGCGCGACGCAGGTGTCGGCAGCGAGCTGGATGTACTGAGGGCCGACGCCAGGCTGGCGGCCGTTGAAGCCAGCGTGCCGCAACTGCAGGCCGAGCAAGTGCGTGCACGCAATCGCATCGCCACCTTACTCGGTCAACGCGCGGATCAACTGAGCATTGACCTCTCGCCCAAACCGATCCCGGCGATTGCCAAAGCGTTACCAATTGGCGACCCAGCTGAGTTACTGCGCAGGCGTCCAGATATACGCTCGGCCGAGCAAAGCCTGGCAGCGGCAACGGCTAATGTCGGCGTCGTCACTGCCGATTTGTTTCCGCGGGTGAGCCTCAGTGGTTTTCTCGGTTTCACCGCTGGGCGTGGCTCGCAGATAGGCTCTTCTGCGGCCCGCGCTTGGGCTGTTTCGCCGACCATCAGCTGGGCAGCCTTTGACCTGGGCAGCGTCAAGGCGCGGATTCGTGGTGCTGATGCCGAGGCAGAAGGCGCGCTGGCACAATACGAGCAGCAAGTCTTGTTAGCGCTGGAAGAGTCCGAGAATGCCTTCAGTGACTACGCCAAACGCCAACAACGTTTGCTGGCGCTCATTCGCCAGTCTGAAGCAAGCCGCGCAGCAGCCGAACAAGCAGCCGTGCGTTATCGCGAAGGCACAGTAGATTTTTTGGTCCTGCTCGACGCTGAACGTGAACGTCTTGCAGCCGAAGACACTCAGGCGCTGGCTGAAGTCCAACTCTATAGCGGTATCGTGGCAATTTACAAAACCTTGGGTGGTGGCTGGCAACCCAATAGTTAAACGCTTTTACCGCCCTAAAAGCCCTGCACGCTCTGCGTTGCGGGGCTTTTTGTTAGCGCAATATAGCTTCGAAGGCAGGCTGACGCTTTTACCCCCCCGCTCTTATCCTTGGCTGGCTCGCGGTGGATCCGTTTAGCGTTGAGGCAGCCGATAACCTCTATTTCCAGCCAAACCGTAACAAAACCGGCTTACGACACTCTAGTGATAACCCTGTGCCTAGCTCTACAAAGCCTGGGATTTAAACAACGAGGTTGTAGTGCTTATTACCCTTACACTGGCATTTATGATCGGCTGGATCTCGCAGCGCATGGGCCTGTGCCTCGTAGCGGCCATTACCATGGCGATGCATAAAAGACCCACACTGTTCGTTGCGCTTGCGTCCTGTGGGCTGTTCGGCCTGCTGCTGACGCCGTTGTATCAAAGCATTGGGGTGTCGCAACCCTTTTACCAGCCGATTGCACCTTACCCACACATCATTCTGGGTGGCTTACTCTTCGGTATCAGTTCGGTCGTTAATGATGGGTGCAGTGTCGGCACTCTAACCAAGCTGGCACGTGGGAATCTCAGCAAAGCCTTTACAATCATTGGCTGGGTTATTGGGATTTTGCTGTGGCATCAGTTCAATATGGATAAGACCGAAAAGCTCAGGCTTACGCCCTCGCCTTCGAGTTTTAATTACCTGCTGGCGATTGGCTTGGTCATTGGCAGTTTACTTCTACTCATCCGCTTTCAACGCGAGAAACACTTTGTTGGCTACGGCATTTTGCTGGGTCTACTGACCAGTGCCCTGTACACCTTCGAGCCAAACTGGACCCCAAGCTTGTTGTTTTATGATTTGGCAAAAGCGGTATGGGTACCCGGGCAATGGCACATCAGTTCGGCACGGATTGGGGTTTTCGCCTTGATGCTGATTGGCATGTACAGTTTTACCCTTGTCCGCAAAACATTCGACTACAGAGCAATCAATCTACGCGACTCATGTCGCTACCTCGCTGCCGGAATACTGATGGGCGGAGGCGCATCAATGATGCTCGGGGGTAATGACGCCCAAATTCTCTTGGTTTTACCCAACCTGCATCTGGTGACAACACTGCCGCTGCTGTCGGTGTGCATCGGCGTTGTTTTGAGTATTGTGCTTAAAAACCACATACTCAGGCGGCGCAACAGACCCAGTGAGCACTAGACCTGCCTTCACCTAGCGCTCACTCAGACGATGCCACCATTGACCCTGATAATCTGTCCATTGACCCATGCACCCTCTTCACTGACCAAAAATGCCACAGCACCTGCGATATCTTCGGGGGTGCCAAGTCGTTCAAGCGGTGGCTGCTGGGTCAGTTTTTCGATCAGGTCATCAGTCTTGCCATTAAAAAATAGGCTGGTTGCAGTCGGCCCGGGTGCAACAGCGTTGACACTAATACGTCGGCCACGCAGCTCCTTGGAAAAAATCTGGGTGAAAACCTCTACGGCAGCTTTAGAGGCGGCATAAACCGAATATCCAGGTAACGCCATACCAATCACGCTGGTTGAAAAATTGACGATCCGCCCACCCTCACGCAAACGGGTAGCGGCAAGACGCAAGGTGTTAAAGGTGCCTTGGGTGTTGATCGAGAAAATTCGCTGATACAACTCATCGTCCGTGTCTTTGAGCGGCACCAACCCTGGCTGAATGACACCGGCATTGTTGACGAGAATATCGATACCACCGAAAGCGACCTCGGTTTGATCAAACAATGCTTCGACAGCGACTGGATCAGCGATATCGGCCAACACCGCATAGGCTCTACCGCCTGTGGCCATGATCTCGCGAACTACATTTTCAGCATCCGCGGGATTGGAGGCGTAATTGACTACGACGCTGATACCCTCTTTGGCTAGGCGCTTGGCAATGGCTGCACCAATGCCTCTCGACGCGCCAGTGACTATGGCAACTTTAGACATAATTATTCTCTCTTATGGATCATTCGCCATCGAATTGCTGAGTGGCGGCAAACTGACATCATGCAAAATCTGTGACTTACATCTGTATAGCTGTGAATTGCCGGTTCTGACTGACCAATCATCTGGATCCAGGCAATCTAATGTTTGGTTTTGATCGCACCTAGCAAAGGGTTAAATCTGTTTAACCGGCAAAATTCCGCTGATCAAACCTCCTTAGATGGCGACATATCGCCACCCTCTGCGAACTGGTTCACCTAGGTTTTTCGGTAACCATTGTCCTCGCGCAAATCAGCGTAATTGGCACAGGCATTGCCATAGGAAGAGACGCGCAAAGCGCCAACACTGATAAAAAAAACAAAAGGAATCGAGCATGTTTAAGCAACTGTTTGCCGTGGCGGCCTGTGCCATAGCGATCACTTCAACACCGGCCATCAGTGCTCAGCAGAATGGCCCTATCGTCATAAAATTCGCCCATGTGGTCACTGATGACACCCCTAAAGGGCAAGGTGCGTTGCTATTTAAAAAACTGGTTGAGGAGCGTTTGTCGGGCAAAGTCTCAGTTGAGGTGTATGCCAACTCTTCACTTTACGGCGATGCTGATGAACTGCAGGCGCTCAAGGACGGCAAGGTACAGTTGCTTGCGCCTTCTTTGGCCAAGTTCGGTGACTACACCAAACAGCTGCAAATTTTCGATTTGCCCTTTTTGTTCGACGACCTGGAGGCCGTGAATCGCTTTCAAAAACGGGCAAAAGGCCGTCAGTTGCTGCGCAGCATGGAATCTAAAGGCATTGTAGGTTTAGCTTACTGGCATAACGGGATGAAACAGTTATCAGCCAACAAAGCGCTGTACGCTCCAGCGGATGCCGCTGGATTGAAGTTTCGTATACAGCCATCGGACGTACTCAGTGCTCAGTTCAACCAGCTAGCAGCGTCCCCTGAAGTACTGCCCTTCTCCGAGGTTTTCAAGGCCCTGCAAACCGGTAAGGTACAAGGCGCAGAAAATCCCTGGTCAAATATCTACAGTAAAAAACTCAATACTGTTCAGCCCTATATCACTGAAACCAACCACGGCGTGCTCGACTACATGCTAGTGAGCAATCCGACCTTTTGGTACAGCATTCCGCACGCCACCCGCGTGATACTTGAAGGGATCATCGATGAGGTGACTTACTCGGTGAATCGTCAGGCGGAGGAAGCCAACATGGCTGACCGTCACCGTATAGAAGCCTCAGGCAGCAGTCAGATCATTGCCCTTGACGACCAGCAGCGCCAAGCCTGGCGTCAAGCAATGAAACCGGTGTGGGCACAGTTTGAACAGCAGATTGGCGCGGATGTGATGAAAGCCGCAGAGGTCGTAAACCGTAAGTCACGCGACTGACTGCACAGCGCTAAGCCCGCCGGCGAAGACGTGCGGGCTTATACTTACTCCAATGTATCGTCTTGATCGGCCGGCGGCACCAACTGGGCGGTTGTCCAGCCACCGCCCAATGCAGCAATCAGCTGCACACTTGCCGTCAAACGGCTGCCCAAGAGCGTTAGGGCCGTGCGCTCATTGCTCAACGCGGTGGCCTGAACGGTGACCACGCTATTGAAGTCGACGGTTCCAGCCTTGTACTGATTTTGGATCAGTCGCAGTGATTCGCGCGCCGACTCAACGGCTTGCTGCTGCACCTGCGCCTCGTGTTCCATGACATTTAACTGGACAAGATAATCTTCAACTTCCCGGAAACTATCGAGTACCGACTGGCGATATTGGGCAACCGTTTGGTCGTATGCTGCCTCAGCACGCTCAACCTCAGCGCTGCGTGCACCGCCATCGAATAAGGTCATCGCCAGATTCGGGCCGATCGACCAAAAGCGGTTAGGCAGGTCAATCCAGTCATGAAAGCTACTGCCACGATAGCCGCCCGAAGCTGAAAGGGTTAAGTCCGGATACCAGGCTGCTTCGGCGACCCCAATATCTGCATTTGCCGCAATCACACGCCGTTCAGCCGCGGCGACATCAGGTCGGCGTTCGAGCAGCTGCGAAGGTAAGGCAACGGGGATTTGCGGCAGCTGCGGCAAATGCTCACGGGACGCAATGCTCAGTTCGGCAGGCGAAACACCCGCTAGCACAGCAATGGCGTGCTCAAGCTGTGCACGCTGCCAATTGAGATCAATCGCCTGTGCTTCAGTGCTTCTCAGCTGAGTAAGCGCCTGGCTGACATCAGACTTCGGCACAATGCCAGCTTTGTATTGGTTTTCAGTTAACTTCAGCGAGCGTGCATAGGCTGCTGACGTGGCATCCAGTAAACGTTTTTGATCATCAAGCACACGTAATTGCAGGTAGTTTTGCACCATTTCAGACTGATAACTCAGCTTTGCAGCCGCCAAATCACCCGCACTGGCCTCGAAACCCGCTTTGCTTGACTCTAACGAGCGACGCAATTTGCCCCAGATATCCAGCTCCCAGGCGACGTTTAACGTGGCATCGTAGTTTTTAGTGATGGTCGATGTGCTGCCACTGCCTGAATTGATAACATCCGATGTCGATACCACGTTACTGCCGCCGCCCTGGCCTGTGCGGGTCACCCCCGTGCTTCCGGAAACTGTTGGGTAAAAACCGGCACGCGCACCACGGACCAATGCCCGGGCCTGACGATATTGGGCTTCAGCAGCCGCCAGGTTCTGGTTAGACACATTGAGTCGTGCAACCAAGGCATTGAGTTCTGCATCACCGTACAGCTCCCACCAGGCACCACGCTCAAGTGCGTCTGCTGGCACCGCTGCCTTCCAGCCCTGCACCTCTTTGAACTGTGCAGGGGTATTGAGCTCAGGGCGTTTATAGTCTGGGCCAACCGCACAAGCACTTAGTGCAATACTCAATGCGAGCATGCTGAATAGGCGCGTGCTGCGTGCTTTTGTAGGGGCTGAAATCATCATAACGGTGTGTCCAAGGCTGCATCCGTACGCACGCCACGCCAGCGGTTAACCCGATGGCGCAAACGGTCGAAATAAAGGTAAATAACCGGTGTGGTGTAAAGGGTCAGCAATTGACTGAGGATAAGCCCGCCGACAATGGTGATGCCCAGTGGCTTGCGCATTTCCGAACCTTCTGCACTGCTCAGGACCAAGGGCAAGGCCCCGAGAATGGCAGCAAGGGTAGTCATCATGATCGGTCTGAAACGCAGCAAACATGCTTGGCGAATCGACTCGAAAGGACTCATGCGTTGCTGGCGCTCAAACTGCAATGCCAAGTCGATCATCAGGATCGCGTTTTTCTTGACCACCCCGATCAGCAAAAACAGCCCCAGTAAAGAAATCAGGCTGAATTCGGTATTGAGCAACTCCAGCGCCAACAAAGCGCCAACTCCAGCCGAGGGCAAGGTTGAAAGAATCGTCAGTGGGTGCACATAACTCTCGTAAAGCACACCCAAGACGATATAAACCACACCCAGTGCCAGCAAAATCATCAGTGGCTGGTTATCCTGGGTTTGCTGGAAAGCCGCCCCGGTGCCGCTCATCATACCCTGCACTTCGGTTGGCAAATTAACCTTGGCGACTGCTTTATCAATGGCCGCGGTTGCCTGATCGAGACTGACACCTTCAGCCAATGAGAACCCGATATTTTCCGAGGCAAACTGACCTTGGTGGTTAACCCGGTCTTCCTCGAGGCTACGTTCCCAGTGAGCAAAGGTTGAGAGTGGCACCCGATCACCATTGGCAGTGATCAGTTTGATCTGATCCAGGGATTCGGGATGCTCGGCATATTGCTTATCAACCTCCATGACCACGCTGTATTGGTTCAGCGTGTCATAGATGGTCGAGACCTGCCGCTGGCTGTAGGCGTTATTCAGCACGCTGGTGACCATGGCCATATCCACACCAAAGCGCTTGGCCATATCGCGGTCAACCACCAAGCTGATCTGTTGCGCGCCTTCGTTCTCCTTGGCGTCGATATCGGTCAGCTCGGGCAATGCGCGCAGAGCCTCACGTACTTTCGGCAGCCACTGGCGCAGTTGATCGAGGTCACCCGACAACAGCATGTATTCGTTTTCTGAGCTTCGCCCTTGCCTGCCGCCAATCTGCAGGTCTTGGTCAGGCATCAGGAACAACCTGCCGCCAGCTACTTTGGGCACATCTCGGCGCAATCGATTGATTACGTCTTGGGATGAGATCTTGCGTTCGGCCACAGGCTTTAGGCGCACGATAATAAAGGCGTTGTTGATGCCGCCTGCACCGCCGACGAAACCGGCCACGCTGTCGACCGCGGGGTCTTTCAGAATAGCCCGGCGGTAGGTCTCCATTTTTGGCTGCATGACCTGGAACGACAAGCCATCATCGCCGCGAACAAAACCAATCAACTGCCCGGTGTCTTGTTGCGGCAAAAAGGTTTTTGGCACGATGACAAACAGCACAATGTTCAAGGCGATGGTTGCGAACAAGCTCATCAGCATCAGTAACGAATGGCGCAACGCCCAATCCAGGCTGCGCTGGTAACCCTTTAAAATCACCGTGCCAAAGCGCTCCAAATACCGGTGCAAGCGGCTCGGTGGCAACTGGTGATCTTCAGCTTTAAGCCAGCGAGCACAGAGCATGGGCGTCAGCGTCAGTGAGACCAGCAAGGAGATAATTATCGACACGGCCAAGGTGATCGAAAACTCGCGGAACAGGCTCTCGACCAAACCGCCCATAAACAGAATAGAGACGAAAACCGCAACCAACGACAGGTTCATCGCCAGCAGTGTGAAACCCACCTCTTTGGCCCCTTTGAATGAGGCCGCCATTGGGGTTTCACCATTTTCGATATGCCGCGAGATGTTCTCAAGCACCACGATTGCATCGTCAACTACGAGCCCTGTGGCCAAAATCAACGCCATCAGCGACAGGTTGTTCAACGAGAAACCGAGCAGGTACATGGCTGCAAAGGTCCCGACCAGCGATACAGGCACCGCCAGTGCAGGAATCATCGAGGCGCGCCAACGACCGAGAAAGCCGTATACAACCAGAATAACCAAAGCCACAGCAATCAACAGCGTGCTTTCAGCTTCATGCAGAGTGGCTCTGATGACGGGCGAACGGTCCATTGCTACTTGCAGATTAACGCTGGCTGGAATCACCGCGCGCAACGCCGGTAATTGCTCGCGAATACTGGCGATGGTTTCTAGGATATTTGCGCCAGTCTGACGGTTGATGACCAGCAGCACCGAGCTTTGGTCGTTATAGAAGCCGCTGTTGTAGCGGTCCTCTACGCCATCGGTGACCTTGGCCACATCACTTAAGCGAACCACAGAACCATCCTGATACCGGATGATCATGGGTTTGTAGTCAGCGGCTTTCTCTAGCTGGTCACTGGCTTGAATCTGCCAGTGATTGTTTTCATCTTCGACTGCCCCTTTGGGCCGTTTGGAGTTGGCATCGCTAATGGCCTCACGCACCTCATCGAGCGCAATACCGTAATGATCAAGCATGCGCGGTTGCAGCGAAACCCGCACCGCAGGCAGAGAACTGCCGCCAATTTGGACTTCGCCTACCCCTGTTACTTGCGACAGTTTTTGCGCGATAACCGACGAGGCGACGTCGTACAGTTGACCTTTGCTCAGTACATCCGATGACAGTGCAAGCACCATAATCGGCGCTTGCGAGGGGTTGATCTTGCGGTAGGTAGGCATGCTGCGCATACCACTGGGCAACAGGTCGCGTGAGGCATTGATCGCCGCTTGCACTTCGCGCGCAGCGGCATTGATATCACGGTCCAGTTCAAACTGGATCATGATCCGCGTGCTGCCTTGGCTGCTGCGGCTGTTCATCTGGCTAATGCCTGCAATAGTGCCGAGCGAACGTTCCAGTGGCGTTGCCACACTCGACGCCATGATCTGCGGGCTGGCACCTGGCAAGGTGGCATCAACGGTAATCACCGGGAAGTCCATGTCCGGCAATGGCGCAACGGCAAGCAGGCCGTAGGTAACCGCGCCGACTAAAATAATGGCCAAGCTCAGCAGCAGTGTCGCCACCGGGCGGCGGATAAATGGCGCTGAAAGGTTCATGGTTTGACCAGA
Source organism: Pseudomonas sp. NPDC078700 (assembly GCF_044542375.1). Classification (NCBI taxonomy): domain Bacteria; kingdom Pseudomonadati; phylum Pseudomonadota; class Gammaproteobacteria; order Pseudomonadales; family Pseudomonadaceae; genus Pseudomonas; species Pseudomonas sp. NPDC078700. The sequence continues at coordinate 211,030 of NZ_JBITUI010000008.1, read as the reverse complement.
ATCCCGGCAGCGCTGCGCCCGGTCAGATGGCGCGCCAAACGGTCAAAGTACAAATAAATCACCGGAGTGGTGAACAATGTCAGGACCTGGCTGACCAACAAGCCACCGACCATTACCAAACCCAAGGGCTGGCGCAACTCTGCACCTGAACCTGTGGCGAGCATCAGTGGCACGGCACCAAACAACGCCGCCAGGGTGGTCATCAAAATCGGACGAAAGCGCAACAGGGCCGCTTGGTAGATCGCCGCTTCAGGTTGCATGCCCTGATTACGCTCGGCGTCTAGGGCAAAGTCGATCATCATGATCGCGTTCTTCTTGACGATGCCAATCAACAAAATGATGCCGATAATCGCAATCAAACCCAGATCATTACCGGTCAGCAACAAGGCCAACAATGCCCCCACGCCGGCAGACGGCAAAGTCGAGAGGATGGTGATTGGGTGGATATAGCTCTCGTAAAGGACCCCGAGGACGATATACATGGTCACCACCGCTGCCAGAATCAGCAGCAATGTGCTCGACAACGATGCACGAAACGCCTGGGCTGCGCCCTGGAACTCAGTCTGGATACCCGCGGGTAAACCAATATCCTGCTGCGCCTGTTCAATGACCTTAACCGCATCACCCAACGCAATGCCGGGGGCCAAGTTGAACGACAAAGTGGCTGCCGGAAACTGACCGATATGGTTGACTAACAGGCTCGCTGCACGCTGCTCAATGTGAGCTAGGTCTGACAGCGCAACCTGTGCGCCATCGGGTGTTGCGACGTGAATTTGGCGCAGTGCGGCCGGGCCAATACTGCCCCCGTTCTCGCTTTCTAAGACAACGCGGTATTGGTTGGCCTGGGTGTAAATAGTCGAAATCTGGCGCTGGCCAAATGCATCGTACAGCGCATCGTCAATGTCCGAGACCTTAACCCCCAGTCGCCCAGCTTTATCACGGTCGATATCAAGGTAAACCTGCAAGCCACGGTTTTGTAGATCGCTGGTGACGTCTGTAAGCTCAGGGTGTTGTTGCAGGTTACTAACCAACTTGGGTACCCACTCCTCCAGCAGGGCCAAGTCCGGCGACTCCATGCTGAATTGAAACTGTGTGCGACTGACCCTGTCTTCAATCGACAAATCCTGCACCGGTTGCAAGTAGAGTTGAATACCGCTGAGCTTGGCTATTTCAGGACGCAGCCGGTCAATCACTTCGCTCGCGCTCAGATCGCGCTCACTGTGAGGCTTGAGGTTGATCAACATGCGTCCGCTGTTGAGGGTCGGGTTATCACCGTCAACACCAATGTAAGATGACAAACTGCTCACAGCCGGGTCTTTGAGTACCACTTCGGCGAGCCGCTGCTGGCGCTCGCTCATGGCGGTGAAGGAAATCGATTGCGGCGCTTCTGAAATGCCCTGGATCACCCCGGTGTCTTGTACCGGGAAGAAACCCTTTGGCACAGCCAGGTATAAAACGACGGTCAGGCCCATGGTGGCGATTGCCACAAACAAGGTCAGAGGTTGACGTTTGAGTACCCATTGCAACCCTATGCCGTAATGGTGAATCAGGCGGTCAATCCACTCGCCGCTGGCCTTGTAAAAACCGGATTGCTCTTCAGGCTTTGGCTCGCGTTTAAGTAAGCGCGCGCACATCATCGGCGTCAGGGTCAGGGAAATAACCAGCGAGATCAAAATGGCTACAGCCAGGGTGATGGCAAACTCACGGAACAAGCGCCCCACTACATCGGCCATAAACAGCAGCGGGATCAATACCGCAATCAGCGAGATGGTCAGCGACACCAAGGTAAAGCCAATCTGCTTGGCCCCTTTGAGTGCTGCATTAAATGGGGTTTCGCCCTCTTCAATATGGCGGGCGATATTCTCCAACATGACGATTGCATCATCGACCACAAACCCGGTGGCAATGGTCAGTGCCATCAACGTCAGGTTGTTGATGGTAAAACCGGCCAAGTACATGATGCCGAAGCTGCCGATCAGTGACAGCGGCACCACAATCGAAGGAATAATGGTCGCCGACAACCGACGCAAAAACAGGAATGTCACCAATACCACGAGCGCGATTGCCATCATCATCTCGTGCTGTACATCGCTGACGGCAGCGCGAATGGTTTGAGTGCGGTCTGTCAGCACTGTGACATCAACGCTGGCAGGCAAGCCTTCCGTCAGGTTTGGCAACAAGGTCTGAATGCGATCAACCACATCGATTACGTTGGCACCCGGTTGACGCTGGACGTTAACCAGAATGGTTTTATTCAGATTGGCCCAGGCAGCAAGGCGTTGGTTCTCGGCACCATCGACAATGGTTGCCACATCCTTAAGGCGTAACGTAGCGCCTTCGCTGTAGCTGATAATCAACTGACGGTATTGATCGACCGAGATCAACTGGTCATTGGCATCAAGCTGCGACACCCGTGTAGGCCCGTCAAAGTTACCTTTCGGCTGGTTGACGTTGCTGGCGGTAATCAGTGTGCGGATATCGGCCAGATTCAAGCCATAAGCGGCCAATGCATCCGGGTTAACGCGGATGCGCACCGCTGGCCGCTGGCCACCGGCTAGAGAAACCAGGCCAACACCGCTGGTTTGCGCTAGCTTTTGCGCCAGACGGGTGTCGACCAGATCGTTAATTTCAGGCAAACGTAGGGTTTTCGAGCTAATCGCCAAGGTCATGACTGGCGTATCAGCCGGGTTTACCTTGCTGTAAACCGGTGGTGCTGGCAAATCATTGGGTAATAGATTGGTCGCACCATTGATGGCTGCCTGCACTTCTTGCTCGGCCACGTCCAATTTTATTTCAAGGTTGAAGCGCAAGGTGATAACCGATGCGCCCCCTGAACTGGTCGAAGACATTTGCTTGAGACCAGCCATTTGCCCGAACTGGCGTTCAAGTGGCGCGGTGACCGCGCTGGTCATTACGTCCGGACTTGCACCCGGGTACAAGGTCATGACCCGGATAGTCGGGTAATCGACTTCAGGCAAAGCAGACACTGGCAACAAACGGTAGGCAATAATCCCGCTAAGGAAAATCGCCACCATAATCAGCGTGGTCGCAACCGGACGCAGGATAAACAGGCGAGAAACATTCATGCTTTGCGCTTCGGTTTGCCATCAGTATCAGCTGCAAGAGGCACGGGTGCAGCCTCAGGCTCAGGCGTAAAGCCTGTACCCAAAACGTCAACTTTGTTGCCATCACGCAAGCGGTCGGTGCCTTCAAGCACCACTCGCTCGCCGACTTTGATGCCCTTTTCGATCAAGGTTGTTTCGCCATTACTTGGGCCGACCTCAACCTGGCGAATACGGATCTTGTCTTCGTTGTCGACGATATACACAAAGGGACCTTGGGAACCGAACTGCAAGGCAGCAGCAGGGATCACATCGACATTTTTCCTGGTTTCGACACGCAAGCGAACATTCACAAATTGGTTTGGATAGAGCATTTCGTCCGCATTGGCGAACCGGGCCTTGAGTTTGACCGTGCCTGTTGCGGTGTCGATCAGGTTGTCCAGCGTCTCCAACTGTCCTTCAGCCAAGCGATTTTTCTCGCTGCGGTCCCAGGCCTCAACTTCAAGGGTCTCGCCGGCACGGTAATGTTTCAACACGGCAGGTAATTCCGCTTCAGGCAGGGTGAACATCACGGCAATAGGTGTGGTTTCAGTAATCACCACCAGCGGTAACTCATCCCCTGATGTCACGAGGTTACCGATATCAACCTGACGCAGCCCCAAGCGTCCACTGATAGGTGCGCGCACCTGAGTGAAGTCAAGATTGAGCTTGGCTTCAGCAACCGCAGCCTGATTGGTTTTAACCGTGCCTCGGTATTGATTGACCAAGGCCGACTGGGTGTCCAGGGTCTGCTTGGCAATGGAGTCTTCTGCGTAAAGACCTTTGTAGCGGGCCAAGTCAATTTCAGCATTTTTCAGCTGAGCTTGATTTTCCAGCACCGCGCCTTGTGCTTGCTGTAAGGCCACCTGATAAGGTCGCGGATCAATCACCGCCAATAAGTCCCCTGCCTTGACCCGCTGCCCCTCACTGAACAGCAGCTTCATAAGCTCGCCATCAACCCGGCCACGCACATTTACCGTGTTATAGGCAGTTACTGTACCCAGTGCTTTTAATTCAATTGGGAAGTCCGCCGCCACCACTTCCGCCACACGCACCGGGACTGGCCCCATATCGCCAAAACGTTGGTTACCGACTTTCTCTGGTTTTGCTGGCCAAAAACCCCACACCAATGCAGCGATTACAGCCAATAAAACCAAGCCAATTAACCATTGGCGTGAGGTTTTTGCAGGGGTCAGGGTATTGTTCGAATCAGGCATATCTCAGATCACATCCTAGAGGAAGCTGAACGATAAGCACTCTTACGGCCTAAGCAAAGCCTCTTTACCAGCTATTTACTTATGGTCTGTTGCAGATTGTGCCAATCACGCACAATTTAGCGCCGTTTCTAGACGCTAGAACGCTGATTGAGAGGGTATAAAGGGGCCTGAGGCTGGAAGCCGAGACGGGTTTATCCAGCCGTGCTCAAAGAAGCATCGCGCTTAGATCAGCGCCCAGGCAATCAACCATACAGGCGAGGTTACAACGGGCAAGGTTAGCGCCAGTTTTGGCCTATAGGGCAGGCTCATGACCAGCAATAAACCGGTCAGGCTAATCTGCCCAAGCCAACCAATAGGCCCCATGGCCCATCCCCAGCTCGATACACAGGCCATAAACCCTACACCCAGCAACAACCATCCGGCTACACGCAACGTAGCGCAGACATAGGGCAGCGGCTCACGCTTCCAGACATTTTTATAATGGCGCTTTATGCCCAGGCAAAGCGCTGACATGGCGCAATAAACCAAGAAAAGTCCGGCAAAAAAATTAATCAGCATCTCAGTTCACCTGCGCCACAGTCGTGGCCTGTCGGCGGGATGTGGTCTGTACTTTTGGTTGGCCTGTCCGCCAAGCGCAGAAGGCCAGTAATGCCCCGCAGATAATCGCAGTGAGTTCAAGATAAAGCCGGATTGGCTCTTCCCAAGGTTGCGTCAATGTCATCGCGCTCACCGCCGGCAGAACTAAGCACAGTAGAGCGGCCACTCCTAACTGCTCACGCCATGCCTGAAGATAAGGACGGCAACAAGCGTGAATTAACGTCAACAACCAGAGACCAAAGAAGACCTGCACTTCTACCGAGCCACGCTGCGCCAACTCAACAGGCAGAATACGGTTTGCCCATAGGTAGCCAATACAGGCGATGCTCAACCCTGCAACGATTGCCACGTTTAAGCGCTCGGCAACGTTGTATAACCAGGCCCCCACAAGACCTTCCGCATCGTACCTGCGGCGGCGTTTAACAGTGAACAGTACCAGCCCGGTGGCGATCATTGCGCAACTGGCAAAGCTGCATAAAAAGTACAACCAGCGCATTGGATAACCGCCGAATTGAGCGAAATGCAAACCGGCGATGACCCGCTGCGTCAGCATGGCTCCACGGTTCTGCTCCGGTTGCTGCAAAATCTCGGCACTGACCCCAGCAAAGGTCATGCTTTTGCCCTTGGTGAGCTCGATTCGGTTACCTAACACCGGGCGCACTTCAATCTTTGCATCACTGTGCCCGGGTTTACTGATAGACAACGAGCCTATCTCTCCCATCACCCGCTCTGCCTCGATCAGCACCGGCCCAATGGAGGTCAATTCTGCTGCAACAGTAAGCGGTTTTTCAGCCCTCTGCCCCTGCCTCACACCTTGCTGCTGTTGCTGCTGGCCGCGGCCAAATGCAGCCTGGCGATCACCATCGAACAAGGCATCAACTGCAGCCGGCATATAAATCACCGAAAAAATCACCAAGCCGCTGTAGGTGATCATCAAATGAAACGGCAGCACCAATACGCCGGTCGCGTTATGCGCATCTAGCCACGAGCGCTGGCCTTTTCCAGGGCGAAAGGTAAAGAACTCCTTGAAAAATTTCTTATGGATAATCAGGCTGCTAAACAGTGCAACCAACATACCGATGGCGGCAAATCCAACCAGCCATATGCCAATATTGCGCGGCATATTGAGGGTGAAATGAAAGCGAAAGAAATGCCCGCCCCCTGCACTGTCGCGTACGCTTATGGGCTGCCCGGTGGCAGGGTCGAGGTACTGTCGCGGCCCACCCCGGCGCTGCTCACCGGCTGAAACCGTAAGATCAGGTGAGCGCTGGGTTGGCAGGCTGATGTTCCAAGCTGAAGCATTGGCATGATTGGCTTGCAGGTAGGCAATCGCCCGCTGCGCAGCTTGGGTTTGCTCAACCTTGTGCGCAGGGGCTTCCGGGCGCATCCAGACATCGATTTCTTTGTCGAATACAGCCAATGTACCGGTTAGAAAAATAGCAAACAGCAGCCAGCCAAATACCAGCCCTGTCCATGTATGTAGCCATGACATCGACTGGGTTAATGATTGCGACTTCATGACAGAGTGCTCGTTAATTGTGGCCAAAATCCGGCGATCAGCAGCGCACTGCTGGTCAAAAGCAAAGCGCCCCAGACGACCTTCACCCGCTCGCAGGCAAAGGCCCAGAGAATCACCAAGGGGTAAACCACAAACGCTGGCAGGGTTGCCACGGTCATGGCAGTGCGTGGCTCAGCGGGAAGCCACTGCGCCAGTGCAGCGGTGAAGGCATAGGTGAACAAATAGCCTGCAAATATGGCAGCCAACGCCCGCGACAGGATCGGCCAGCTGAAAGCCTGGGTTTTCATTGTGCTGACGGCTCCGTCGAGATTTTCAGCGCCCATGGGATGGACGCAGCCAACATTGGCCCGTGGCCAAGCGCTGGCAATTGCTGGTATTGAGCCGATAAACCAGATATTTGGCTTAAACGCTGGACCATCTTGGGTAAAGCATCAACACCCACTGCAGCCATGGCTTCGGCTCTGGCCTTAGGCATGTCCCGGCCATTCCGGGCCTGTCCCTCCTGCTCACCGCGCAAGGCTAATAACTGTGCCTGAACGCCTTGGGGCATGTGTTTTTCGACGTCCAGAATCAAACCAGATTGCCACCAGAGTGAGGGGCTGGCAGCGATATAACGATTAAAGGACTGCGGCTGAGTAAATAAGGTATTGAGAACAAACAACCCGCCAAATGAATGCCCCCAAAGGCTTTGCCGCTGCATATCCAATCTGTATTTAGCCTCAACAAGGGGTTTGATCTGACTTTCGATCAAGGCCAAAAAATCGGCAGCACCACCAGCCTGATTGCCCCGTGACGATTCATCTACAAATACCTGGCCATTCTGCAACGCCGGGGTGTAGTCCAGCGTTCGGCCTTGCGTGTTAATTAACCGTTCACCGGCATAACCGATCATCACCAGCAGAGGTGTTTCCGGCAAACCTTGAATCCAGTCATCCTTGAGCGCAGCCAAGGCGGCGTTGCCATCGAGCATATACAGCACCGGATAGCCTGAGGGCGCAGCAGGTTGCTTGGGGATAGCCAGATAAACCCGATAGTGGCGCTGGCCATCTTTGGACGGCAGATCAACCTGATCAAAATTGAAAAATGCTGAACCACGATCTGCCAGGGTTTCACCCATGGTTCTGCTCAAATCTGGCTTGGCCTGGATTGCCCAGGATAGAAACGACAACAACAGCAGCAAATACTTCATTTCATCCGCTTCCTTGATTCACACCACACTCTAAAAAAACAACTCCGCCAGGGTCGCTGGCAGAGTAAGAGCCGCTGATTAGAGCGGCCAAAGGAGCACAGTAATCAGAAGTTCGCAGTCACCGATGCGAAGTAGGAACGGCCCGGTTCGTTGTAGGTATTGGCACCCTCACCGCCTGAGTTGGCTTCTCGCTTGATCTCTTTGTCGAACAGGTTGTTAATCCCGGTTGAGAAACTCCAGGTGTCATCCAATTGATAATTCCCGGTTAAACCAAAGATGCTGTAGCTGCCACGAGTTCTAAGTTCATCACCAGTAGCAGCAGCCCCACGCGAGGTGAGGTTGCGTGGCTCCTGTTTGCCGTAATGGCTCATGTTGAATGAAAGGTCGAGACTCTCGGTGACCGTCCAATCGAGCATCGAGTTGATGGTGTATTCCGGAATGATCGACAAGGGTTCATTGGTCGATTTATTGGTGTTCTCGATCATGTAGGTGAAGTTGTTGTTCCAGCTAAGCACTTCACCTTCATTGCCCAGCAGTGGAATGTTCAAGCTGCCTTCCCAGCCGGAAACCACGGCTTTTGGTGCGTTCTCCCATTGGAAAACACGGCCATTGCTATTAGTCAGCGCGACTTGATCAAGCCCGGCGGTGATCTTGTCTTTGTAATCGTTATGGAAGTAAGTAATTCCAGCATTCCAGCCGGCTTCGTCATAGACAATGCCGATTTCCTTGTTGATGCTGGTTTCTGCATCGAGATCGTCGTTACCCTGCACATAGCAGCCGCTGCCTAAGTTCGGCGCATCAACCGGGCAGCCATTACCGCGGGTGTAGTACAGGTAATTGGTGTTGGACTGGTACAGGTTCGGCGCTTTAAACGCCTTGGCAACACCGCCTTTTAGCGAGATGGCATCGGTGATTTTGTACGTGCTGTTGAGGCTTGGGCTCCAGTTGCCACCAAATTGACTGTGGTGGTCATAACGCAGCCCTGGAGTCAGAATCCAGCGATCGGTGAGTTCAATATTGTCTTCAGCAAACACCGCATAGTTGTCAGCATCGGCCTTGCCCGAGCGCACGCCTGTATCGGCACCCGGAACGTCACCGCCATTGCCGGTGCTTTGCGTCATCGAATATGGGTCGTCCAGTTCATCACGAGTCAGCTCGGTGCCAAGCGTAAGCACCTGTGGGCGACCAACTTGCAGCGGCATATTGACTTCACCGGCCAGGCGATAGGCTTTAAGCTCAGACGTCGAGCGGTCATCTGAGCTATTGATACTGCCTTCCGGCCCACCGGCCAAGCCTTCATTGAGGCGACGGTTGCGGGTGTTTTCGTAGGAAGCAACCACTTGCGAAGTGCCGAAATCCCAATCGCCGCGATGGGTGACCGAAGCCGATTGGCGGTACATGACATTGGTTTCTTTGCCATCACTGGCTAATTGGTTGATCAACTCCGTGCCGTTGGTGCTGACAGCGCGGTCACCCGCATAAATGTTGCCCTGGCGACTAAAGCCACCTTCAAACTCAAGCACTTGGTGGGGGTCCAGATCCCAACGCAACAAACCATCGATATCCTTGTTGCGTACCCCTTCACGACCGGCTGGCGGGGTCGCCGTTGGGCTGGCGGCAAACGCTTCATTGAGCGACAAATCATCAGCGTCGGTCTTGTTGAAGTTGCCGTACAAACGGTAGGACAGCGCCTCCATAATGGGCCCGGCCATATTGAAGTTAATGCGTTTGGTTACACCCTCGGCGTCATTTTCAGGCAGGTTGGTGTAAGCCGTTACCTGACCGCTGTGTTCAAGGGTCGGTGCCTTGGTGATGATATTGACTACACCGCCCGCCGCACCGGAACCATAACGAGCCGCCGCGGGACCACGCAAAACCTCAATACGCTCTACTGCGGATGCAGGCACCCAGTTACTGTCGCCCCGCGTATTGCGCTCGCCACTGCGGCCCATGCGCACGGAGTTACGCGAGCTAACCGGCTTGCCGTCAATCAGGATCAAGGTGTTTTCCGGGCCCATGCCGCGGATGTCTATCTGGCGGTTATTGCCATATTGGCCAGTAGCGCTGTTGCCGGTGAGGTTAACCCCAGGCATCTTGCGGATGATATCGGAGAGATCGTTTACCGGAGGGCGCTTCTTGATGTCTTCAGCGGTGATGATTGAAACGCCCGGTGCCTGCTTAAGCTCTTCTTCGGCAGTACCCAACACATAAGTGTCCTGAAGCTGAAGGCTGCCATTGGAATTGCTTTGCTCATCAGCGGCCAACGCGACCGGCGAACCACTCAGCGCCAGAAGTGCCAGTGTCAGGTGATTAAGTTTTGGGCGGTACGGCATCAACATCTCTCCTTGTCTGCAAAATAAGTGCGACGCGGGGAGCTATAAAGCAACTTCAGCGCTCCAGCCCGCACACTTGACGGCGGAGATGATATTGATTCTCGTTAGAGAATAAAGATCATTTACAAACTATACACTTTGTAAGCGCAACCAAAGTCTCAAACCAGTGTCGCCATTATCGGCCCAGAGCTGACCGCCTTGCAGCTGCACAGCGCCTTTGGCGATAGCCAAACCCAGACCAAAACCTTCTCCGCCCGGCCTTGCAGCACTTAAACGGGTGAACGGTTGGAATATCCTTTCAAGCTGTGATTCATCAACACCACCGCCCTGATCTTCGATCGTCAGCAACCAGCCATCCGCCTGTGGCTGACCGCTTAACACCACGCAACCTTCGGCGGGTGAATGGCGAATCGCGTTGCGCACGATGTTTTCCAATGCCTGCGCCAAACTGTTCAAATGCCCGCGCACATGACAATTGTGCGGCAACTCGCAGCGCAGGCGATTGGGCTGCCAACTGCTTTCAAAGCAGGCATCTTCACAGATCACGCCCCACAAGGCGGCTACATCAATGTCTTGTAAATCCAACTGTGGGCGCTCGGTGTCCAGCCAGACCAACTCCAGCGTATCATCGACCAGCACTTGCATCGAGTTAACTTCTCGCTCAAGACGCAGACGCAACTCTGGTGCATCTGCGGCGCACTCCCCGGCCACCCGCAAGCGCGCCAGGGGCGTGCGTAACTCGTGTGAGACATCGCGCAGCAATTGGCGTTGTAACGATACCGTTTTATCCAATCGCTCGGCCATGCGATCAAATGCCCGCCCCAACCTGCCCAATTCATCTTGGCGCTGGCTGAGCTTGGGAGAAACTCGAGCACCCAGATTATCGCCGCCCAATGCGTTGACCTGCTCCAGCAAATAACCAAGGGGCGCTATCACCTGGCGATAGATCAACAGGCACAGCAGCAAAGCCAAGACCGCTGGCACCACGCCCTGCAACATCACCTGCATTGACCAGGTAAAACCTTCAGGCACAAAACGCCGTGGTAATTGAATAATCACCTGGCCTTGGTCAACTGCTTGGACGAATGGCACACCAATAAAAGGTAAGCCACTCACGCGCTTGCTCATGGGGCCGTCAACACTGCGTAGCCTGCGCAGATGAGTAAACTCTTCGGCGCTTAAGGGCTGGCTGCTCATGCTCGCTTGGCTGCGGCCTACTACAGCAACCCAAATCTCGGGTTCGCGCTCGGCCATTCGTGCGACCCATTGATCAACCCCCTCAGCGCCCTTTTGTATCCACGCCTGCTCTGCCTCATGGGCATAGGCGTGCAACTGCTGCTGAGCCGCTTTACTGAGGTAAGCCGTGCGTTGCTCAATTACGCCACTCCAATACCAAGCGCCCCACGCAATCACAATGCACAGCCCCAGAAGCTGCGCAGCAAGACGCCAGAACAATGGATAGGTGGATCGCATCTTCAACTCGGATCAAGTTCGAAGACGTAGCCCTTGCCCCAGGCCGTCTCCACACGCCCGCTGAGATAGCCAATGGCAGACAGTTTTCGCCGGACATGGCTGATGTGCATGTCTAGACTGCGGTCATGCTGGGAGTAAGCCCGGTGCAAGACTTGCTGATAGAGAAAGGCCTTGCTCAGGACTTCACCGGCATTTTCGATGAGTAATTCCAGCAGGCGAAATTCAGTGGTGGTCAGTTGCGCCCACTGGTTTTGATGGCGCACATCAGTTTGCTGCTGGCTCAGCTCAAGGCTGGGTATCTGCGCTGCGACCTTCTGATAACCACGCTCATAAGCGACGCGACGCATAATGGCGGCGATACGCACTTCCAGTTCCGCCATGGTAAAGGGTTTGGGCAAGTAATCATCGGCCCCCTGACTAAAGCCGGCAATGCGATCCTGCTCGGCCCCCAATGCTGAGATCAGTATCACCGGCACACTACTGTGGTGACGCAACTGCTCAAGCACATTAAGCCCGTCAAGATTGGGCAACAGGATGTCCAGCAGGACCAAATCGAAGGGTTGCGTCAGTCCTTGTGCCAGGCCAGCTTTGCCGTCCTTGTGCAGGGTTACCTGAAAACCGCGGCTGCAAAGATGCTCCTGCAAATGCACAGAAAGCACAGGATCATCTTCAATCGCCAAAATATGAGCTGTTACCGAGCCGCTAGTCATGCCAATCAAACGCAAATAATAACCAGTTGCGATAATGCCAGATATTACTCGGCTTGAACATCTGTTCAAACGCGCTAAAGGCTCAACTCAGCCAGCCCTCTTTGCTAAACAACTCAACCAACCAATCAACAAATACCCGCACCCGCCTGGAAAGTTGACGGTGCTGCGGATACAAGGCGGTTAACGGCATGGCAGGTGGTCGATGCTGAGGCAATATTTCAACCAAACGCCCTGCCGTAACTTGCTCACGCAGGTGATAAACCGGCCCTTGAATAATGCCAAGCCCTGCTTCGCACGCCGCTACATACGCTTCTGCGTTGGTTACCGTGATTTTGCCCGGCTGGGCGATTTCAATTAACTTGCCATCAACCATAAACTCGAAGGGGAACACCCGACCATTAAGGGGCGAAGCAAAATTCACGGCGCGGTGCGCTGGCAAATCATCCAAGCACTGTGGCATGCCAAACTGGCGCACATACTCAGCGCTTGCACAGGTGATCTGCGGCAGTTGCGTCAGGGGTCGTGCAACCAGACTCAGATCATGGATATGCCCTGCCCTGACCACGCAATCAACACCTTCGCGGACCAAATCAACCGGCCGGTCAGATGAACCAACGATCAGCTCGATTTTAGGGTAGCGCGAGCAGAATTGTGTCAGCGCCGGGATTATTAACCGATGCCCCAGTGACGCCGGTAAATCGATGCGCAGCAGACCTTGTGGGTTATTCCGGGTTTGCGAGAAGAAAGACTCGGCCTCTTCAATATCAGCCAGCAGGTGCACACAGCGCTGGTAATAGGCTTGACCATCCAAGGTTGGCCGTACTTGCCGGGTGGTACGCTGCAGCAACTGCACCCCTAAATGGCTTTCCAACTGTTTGATCAACTGGGTGACCGAAGCTCTGGGCAAACCTAAGCTGTCAGCTGCTTTGCCAAAACCACCTAGCTCAACAATTCGGGCAAATACCTGCATTGCCAACACTCGATCCATAACAGCCTCGCATGGCTCAATTATTTAGATTATCCAAATAGTGAATGCGAGTTTACCCAGTTTATCTGTCAATAGATAACACTCACAATCAACCTACATTTACTCGACAGAGGCTTACCGATGAAAACGCGTCAACTTGGCCATAACGGCCCACAGGTATCCGCAATCGGTTTGGGTTGCATGGGCATGAGTGATTTCTACGTAACCAATCAGGATGACAACGAATCAATTGCAACCTTGCACCGCGCCCTTGAATTAGGTTTGAACCTGTTCGATACCGCCGATGCTTACGGCCCGCACAGCAACGAAGTTTTGCTCGGTCAGGCGTTGGCCGGGAAGCGCCAGCAAGCGTTTATTGCGACTAAGTTTGGCTTGCTACGCGACCCCAAAAATCCTCATGTGCGGGGCGTCAGCGGGCATCCTGACTACGTACGCTCATCCGTTGAAGGCAGTCTTCAACGCCTACAAACAGACTACATAGACCTGTACTACCAGCACCGTATCGACCCCAACGTACCGATTGAAGAGACAGTCGGAGCGATGGCTGATCTGGTTCGCGAAGGCAAGGTTCGGTATTTAGGGCTCAGCGAAGTGGCTCCACAAACGCTTCTGCGTGCCAACAAGGTGCATTCCATTAGCGCCGTACAAAGTGAATACTCATTGTGGACACGCGACCCGGAAGAAAATCAGGTGCTTGCCACCTGCCGTGAACTGGGTATCGCCTTTGTGCCATACAGCCCTCTGGGCCGTGGATTTCTGACTGGGGCGTTAAAGAGCCCCGAAGATTTCGCAGAAGATGATTACCGACGTTTCAGCCCACGCTTTCAGGGTGAGAACTTCGCTAAGAATTTGCAGCTCGTTACTCAGGTTGAACAATTAGCACAGGACAAAGGCGTCAAGGCCTCACAACTGGCATTGGCCTGGGTCTTGGCTCAGGGCAATGACATTGTGCCGATCCCCGGCACCAAACGCCGCCGGTATCTGGAAGAAAATATTGCTGCGCTCGAGATCAACCTGAGCACTGCAGAGCTGGGCGCACTAAACGCGATTTTCCCGGCTCAAGCCGCAGCCGGTGATCGCTACGGCGCAGAGTCAATGGCCATGCTCACGCTGTAAACTGTGCGTTGTGCCACTCAAAAAAAAGCCCACAGTCAACGCGACTGCGGGCTTTTTGCGCTGCAATTAAGCCTTACTTGAGTACGGCAATTGCTGCTTCATAGTTAGGCTCGGTACCGATTTCGGCAACCAGTTCGCTATGCAGAACCTTGTCGTTTTCATCCAGAACCACAACTGCACGGGCAGCAACACCCGCCAAAGGACCAGAAGTCAAAGCGACGCCATAGTCTTCAAGGAATCGAGCGCCACGCATGGTCGACAGGTTGACGACGTTTTCCAAGCCTTCAGCACCGCAGAAACGTGCTTGGGCAAACGGCAGGTCAGCCGAAATACAGGCCACTACTGTATTGGCCAAGCCGCTGGCCTCAGTGTTGAATTTACGCACAGACATCGCACAGGTAGGCGTGTCGACGCTTGGGAAAATGTTCAGTACTTTACGCTTACCTGCAAGGCTGCTCAGGCTAACGTCAGCCAGACCCGCACCAACCAGCGTAAATGCCGGAGCCTGCTGGCCTACCTCAGGCAATTTACCTGCTACATCTACAGGGTTGCCGCGCAAGTTTACTTGAGTCATTGCAATGATCCTCTCGGTTTTGGATGGTCGAACTCGATACACCAGTAAAACATGTCAGGCATAAAATAGCCCCGATTTGCGGGGCTATTTCAATCAAGGGCTAACTGTGGGAATCACACTTAGCCTTGATTGTTGAAATGCTCTTTTGTCAGCTTCACCACCACTGGGCTGAGTAGCAACAGCGCCACCAAGTTAGGCAGAGCCATCAAGCCATTGAGGGTGTCAGCCACCAACCAGGCAAAATCCAACTGAGCAATTGCACCAAAGGGTACAGCCAACACCCAGATAATACGGAACGGCAGGATTGACTTGGTCCCCACCAAGTATTCCCAGCAGCGCTCGCCGTAGTAGCTCCAGCCCAAAATAGTGGTGAAGGCAAAGATCACCAACGCGATGGTCAGGATTGGGCCGCCGATACCCGGCATTGCCGAGTCGAATGCCGCTGCAGATAACGCTGCACCACTGGTACCACTGTTCCACACGCCCGAGCAGATGATTGCCAAGCCGGTCATGGTGCATATTACCAACGTGTCGATAAAGGTCCCGAGCATGCCGATCATGCCTGAACGAATCGGGCTGTCAGTTGTACCGGCAGCCTGAGCGATACCCGCAGTACCAAGACCTGCTTCGTTAGAGAAAATACCCCGCGCAACACCAAAACGAATCGCTGCCATAACCGCTGCACCGGCAAAACCACCAGTTGCAGCAATCGGAGTGAAGGCGTGTGTAATGATCAGGTCAAATGCAGCAGGAATGGCGGCGGCATTAACCACCAACACCACGATTGCCGCGATGATGTAGGCCACGCACATAAATGGAACGAGTGAAGCCGCCACCTTACCGATACGGCGAATACCGCCCAAAATCACCATGCCCACCAGCACCATGCTGACAACACCGGTCACCAGAGGCGAAACATTGAAGGTCTCTTGCATGGCGCTGGCCATGCTGTTGACCTGGACCATGTTGCCGATACCAAAGCCTGCAAAACCACCAAAGATGGCGAAGGCTGCGCCCATCCAGGCCCACTTCTTACCAAGGCCGTTCTTGATGGCATACATCGGGCCACCGACAAACTCACCCCGTGAATCTTTTTCACGGTAGTGAACAGCCAATACAACTTCACAGTACTTGGTGGCCATACCCACCAGAGCGGTACACCACATCCAGAACAACGCACCTGGGCCACCCAGGAAGATCGCAGTGGCAACACCGGCAATGTTACCGGTACCGACAGTCGCGGCCAGCGTGGTCATTAATGCTTGGAACGGGGTAATCTCACCGCTTTCGTTGTCGCCTTTAGTGCGACCTTGCCACATCAGACGGAAGCCTGTGGCGATGTGTGTCAGCGGCATAAACTTCAGCCGCAGCATCAGGAAAAGACCTGTGCCGAGGATCAACACCAACATCGGCGGCCCCCAGACGAGACCGTTAACCTGGTTGACCAGATTGTTGATGAACTCCATCGCTAGCTCCTTTTTTCTTGTTGTTCAGCGCCAGCTGTTACCAGCGCTGATTCGTCAGGACATGCCGCTGATAAGCGCCACTGTCTATGCTGACAACTGATCGAGGTTACGGGTCACGTAAAGCCGACCAGCGTTGCAGCAACCCAGTTGTGTCAAAGTGCTACAGCACCTTGATGGCTTTGGATGCTACCACGCCTCTTTTAAGAATGGAGCGTTGATTTTCAAGAGTTTTTCCTCTGAACAAACAATCAGAAATCACGCTTAAAGAAAATATCCAACGAACTGGCTAAACCACTGGCGGCTTCTAGGTACAGGCGCTTGGTCAACTCATAGCGCAAGGCCACGGTATTGACTGGCTCAAATACCCCGACGCCATAACGCAAACTAAGGCGCTCAGACAGCTTGCCGCTGGCAACCACGCTGGTGCTGTTGCCACTGCCTTCACTGTCTAGCTGGAAGTCTTGAATCCCCAAGGTTTGTGCAACGTTGCCTGCAAAGGGCGTTCCGCGCTTGAGGCTCATTGCGACAACGGCCTGACCGATTAGATTATTGTCTTCACTGTCTCCAATTGGTCGCCCTAGTACCAGATAGCTCAAGGCTTGGTTCTGACTCATCGCCGGTTCGGAGAAAACTTCACTGTGAGGTTCAGTGGCAATGCCGGTAAGGCGCAGGCCCGCCACCACATCGTCGACAGTCCGAATGGCCTCAACATCCAGGTAAGGCTGATCAATCGGCCCAGCAAAGAGCAAGCGCGCACGGCGGATGGTGAGTTTCTGCCCATAGGCGGCGAATTTACCGTTATTGAGGTCCAGCACACCGCGGGTATCCAAGTCATTACCTATGTGAACCCTGCCGGCAATTTCAGCCTTAAGACCAAAGCCACTGAACTTGAGCAAATCGTCACCGACAATCACATCAACATCCATAGCAATTGCCACGGGCTGCTTGTCTACCGCTTGGCTGCCGACAATTCGCGCATCGCTCGATACCTGCACGGTAGAAGGCGGCAGTTCACGCACCTCAATACTGCCGCGTGGCACCAATACCTTGCCACGTACTGACATCTGCTCATTGGCAACGACGATTGTTATATCGGGCTCTACTTCCAGCGCGGCGTAAGGCTCGACATTAACCGGCAACTGCTTGGCGCTGATGTTCACTTGCCCTGCAAGACCATCTCCCCAGGCCAGATTGCCCTTCAACTGCCCTGCGCCCTTCTCGCCACTGCGCCAATCGCCAGTTAATTGCAGGCTTTGGCCATTGATCAAGACCAGCAATTGCAAGCCTTCGAAGTTGGTCGGTAACTGGCCGCCGGAGATTTCAGCATCACTCAGCTGCACACGGCCGTTAACCAACGGAGCCAGAAGAGTGCCCGATAATGTGCCGCTGCCACTGATGCGCCCGGCTAAGGTGTCAACCATGGGCACGAAGGGTCTGGCGATCGAAATATCGACGCCTTGCAAGTTGAAAGTACCTGATATTGGCCGCTTACCCGGGCGCGGATCGAGCTTGGCCTGAACATTGAGCTGACCAATTTTAGGGCCGCTAAGCTGGAGATTACTGGTGATCTGGGTTGGTTTCAGATCACTGGTCAAACGCAGGCTGTCATAGCTAAAGTCATTCCACTGGCCGGCGTTACGCACCTGCCATGAACCACGCCCGGCATCTACAGTGATCTGGCCGCTCGGCCCAGCGCTTGGTATATCGAGCTTAATCGCCGCATCCAGTTGTCCCTTCCATCTAAAGTCATCCGGATACCACTTGGCCAAACTGTCCAGCGGGAAACCTTTAAGCTGGTAGCGAATTCGCGGGTTGGGTAGTAGACGTTGATCCTCACCGCATAAAGATGCGCTACCGGAACGCCAGCAATGTTTACCCAGCGTTATCTGTCCATTGGCCAGACGTTCTAAAGCAGCCGCCTGCTGTAAATTCCAATCCTGCCCGCCACTTTTGATCTGACCGCGATCAAGGCTGCCGCGCCAAACTCCTTTGTCGTTTAATACCCCGTGCAAGGCCGTAGAAGTTTCAAGCAGCGGGCCTTTTAGGTCGAGCCTGAGGCTTTGTCGCTGCTGATTGCCTTGCGCCGCGGCCTCTAAACGCCCGAGTTGGGTCTCGCCAAGGGCAATACCTTGCGCAACCAGTTTTAAATCAGCCTGCTGCGCACTGTTTAAGGTTGCATCGAGGTTCAGGCTAGAAACTCGCTGATCTGTGTAGGCGATTTGTTCGCCTTTCAATGTCAGCTTACCCTGCGGCGCGTTAAGGCTTCCTGCCAAATCGACCTGACCGTTAACCTGACCTTGCAGCCCCGGCCAGAGCTGACCTAAGCGCGGTAAATTCAAACGTACTTGGCCGGCCAAGGCTTTATTAAGCACAGCATTACCGGTAATGCTGTTATCGCCCAGTTTGATATTCAGCGCGCTTAGGTTCCATGCCTGACCAGCACCAGTGGCATCAACTTTAACCTGTGCCGTTTGGCCGCGCAGCTTGCCGTTAATGTCCAGCGCAGCATTCAGGCTGAGCGCTTCATTCTTCAATTGGCCTTTGCTGACCAAGGGGCCAGCCAGTTTACCCGGCATTTCCGCCACCCAATATGCAGGGTCGATGTCGATGAGTTGCAGTTGCGTATCCCAACTGATGCCGTCAGCAAAACCGACTTGTACCCGCCCCTCAGCCTTACCTTGCCCGGCCACGACGTGTAAGTCTGGCAAGTGCACTTGAGTGAGGTCCCCACTCACAGGGGTCGTCACACTAAATGCGCCCGCAGGCCCAAGCAGGTTGGCGTCGATATTTCCCAAGTAGTTGCCATCAGCAAAGCTGATATCGCCTTTGAGGGTTTTAACACTCACTGGAGGTGGCGTTTCCAATGGATAGAGCATCAGCCATGGGAAATCTTGCCAGTCGAATGTGGCGTCGACGCTGAAGCCATCGCTCCAACTCATCTTGGCGTTAAGGTCTAGCTTGCGTTGCTCATCGGCGCGCAGTTGCAGCTGCGAGATATCCGCGCCCTCGCCCGTAACCACCCCCTGTAGCAGCAGGGCTACATCACCGCCATCACCCGGCAGTTGTGCATTACCCTTGATTTTATAACCTTGCTTGAGATCACCCTCTGCGTTGAGTAAAACCTTGTTCAATCGCAGTGTCTCTGGCAACTCTGCGCTGCCTTTGAAGCCATCGGCAGTGAGCTGCACCTTAGCGGGTAAATTATCTGCCAGGGCTTGTAATTCACCACTCAAGTGCCCCGGTAAATAGCCGCTGCTTTGCGCCTCTATTTTGAGGGTCTTTTGCAGGTCGCCAGTGATGTTAACGGCCAGTTTCCATGGACCTGCATCCGGTGAAGGCAGATTTACATCCCCGTTAACCGTAAGTGGCCAGTCACCGCTTGGTTGCAGCAGGCCGGTCAAGGCAAGGCTTAAATCCTCACGTTGCAAGTCCAGCTTATCGATTTTCAGGCCTTCACTGGTCCAGTGTGCAACCAGCTGTAACCCCTGCAATTGTTCAACACCATTAAGTTGCAGGCTCCCGACCTTAATCTCGCCCAGCTCAACAGCCACAGGCAATTTCAATTCGGGTAAGGTTATCGGCCCGCTACTCGGCTCATCTGTACTTGCAGGTAATTGCAGCGTGATGGCTTGCGCCTTGAGTTGGTCAATACACAGCGTCATGCGCAGCAAACAATCTGGCGACCACTCAAATTCGGGATGATTGACCTCAACAACAGTGGAGTCTTGTTGCCAATGCAGTGAATCGGCCTGCCAGTGCCCCGCTAAACGGCCGGTGTAGTTCTCAACTTGTAGCCCAGGCACTTGACCTAATAACCAGCGACTTCCCGCCTGCGTCCCCAACAGGCAGACAACAGCCACAAGCATGAGTAAAAACACAGCCAGGACAGCCAAAAGACTGCGCTTCAACAGGCGGCTCAAAGCTCCGGCCCCATCGAGAAGTGAATATGGATGCCGTCATCATCATCTTTGCCGGGATTGATCGGCTGAGCTAAGTCCAAACGCAACGGGCCCAGTGGTGAGATCCAGCGCACCCCAAAACCAAATGACTTTTTGAGCGACGGAAACTCCAAATCGTTGAACGAGTTACCTTGGTCGAAGAAGGTTGCAACCCGCCATTTTTCGGCGACGCTGTATTGATACTCGACTGAACCAGCGACCAGATAGCGCCCGCCAATTTTGTCACCATCGGAGTTTTCCGGTGACAAACTGTCGTAATCATAGCCGCGCACGCTTTGGTCACCGCCCGCGAAAAAGCGCAGCGAGGGTGGCACATTGCTGAAACCGTTCGACTCAGTGCCCCCCACCTGCGCCCGTGCAAGAAATCGGTGTCTCTTGGCCACGGTATAAAGGCCCTTGGCTAATGCATTGGAGTGCACCACGTCGGAGTCGGAACCTAAGCCTTCTTTACCCGCAGAAAGGTCGAACTGCAGACGATAACCCTGACTGGGGTCAATCTGGCTGTCACTCTGCAAATAGGCATAGCTAACACCTGGCAACAATAAGGTGCTCAAGCCTGAGTCATCACCCAATTCGTACTCTTCGCGCTGCCACTTCAGTGAAATCACTCGCTGCCAGCCACTATCAAGCTGACTATGCCATTCAGGGCCAACAGTGATCAGCTTGCTCAAGGTGTCGGTGTCTGGCAGGTCTTCGTATTGATAGCCCCCGGCAAAGCGAAACTTGTCAGTTAAGGGTGGGTCGAGCGGCACATCATAAAACAAGCTGACGTTTTGCCGAGGTGCGGACAACTCCATTTCTGCGCCATAACTGTGCCCCTGCGGGTTGGCATAGTGGCGGGTCCAGTTAGCACGGCCTCGTGGGCCTACGTCAGTTGAGAAACCCAGACCCAACCCCATACTCCGGGGCTTACGCGCTGCGAGCTGAACAGATACCGGGATAGTCTCGCCAACCGCCTGAGACGGATTGGCATCCACTTGCACGTTGTCAAAGTAGTCACTTGAGCGCAGCGCCTGGTAAAGCGCTGCAATTTTGTCTGAGTTATAGGGAGCATTCGTCTCGAACGGCACCATGCGTTGAAGGAGTTCATTATCAAGGTCGTAATCCCCTGAGAACACAACATCGCCGAAGGCATAACGTGGGCCACTGTCATAAATGAGAGAAATGTCGGCAATACCCGCGCGCGGGTCAATTTCAAGCTGCTGGCTGGTGAACTTACCCGCGAAAAAGCCGTAGCGGGAGCCTTGGCTGAGGATGAAGCGTTTAGTCGCTTCGTAGGCTCCGTGATTAAGTACGTCACCCGTCTTGAGGCGTGACGCCTTGGGCAATTTAAATTGGCTCAGTTGCGCTGCTGGCCCATCGACACGAACCACAACATCGCGCAGGTGCACAGGCTCACCAGGGATGATAGTAACCTTCAGCTGCGGCGGGGTTGATGCAACCACCTCTGTGGTGATCTGCGCTTGATAGTAACCAAGTGCTTGGGCCGCTTTCTCAGCTTGGGCTTGGGCCACAATTTTAAAACGTTGCAATGCATCGGCATTCCGTTCACCGAGTGAACCGATATAGCCTTCCACGTTGGCCTTGAGTTCTTTATTCGCCGGTTTGACAGAAACGCTTAAACGCGATTCAGCCAACAGATTGGCGCAGAACATTATGAGCGCCACTCCGGCGCAAAGCTTTTTCACCACTGTCATAGATGCGATGCTAGCACGTCGCGGGTCCAAGCCTAGAGCCCTTAGTACGGCTAAAGATTTCAAGAGCAGGCATCAGGGTGCCACTGCTCAGTGCTCTCAAGGCTCAACCGGAGCGTTAGTGCTGGGCGTCATGTTCAGGCGCTGGCCTTGTGCAAGTGCTGCGGATTGAGGTGTAGAAACACATGCTCAATGACAGGGCCGACTGCAATCTGGCCAATTTCTTCATACCCCTGGCGCTGGTAAAAGTTAAGGTAATGCGGGTTGCCAGTATCGACCACAATCCCTTGTGAGTTAGGGTCATCAGCGCACCAGTTATGCAATGCCCCAAGCAACTGTTCACCCCGGTGCTGGCCTTGGAACTCAGGGTGAATGCCGATCAATGGCAATACGTGATAAGCACCCGCTGGCACGATGGTCATCAATGAGCCATGGTATTCGAGATAGCGCTTGGTGCAGCGAAAACCTGTGGTTAATAACATGCGCATGCGCCATGCCCAGCTTTCGGTGATATCCAGCCTACGCTGCGGAGGCGCGATCAGAGCGATGCCGATCAGCCTGTCTTCAATCAGCAACCCGATTGCCGGTTGGTCCTCACTGAAGTGCTGCTGCACAAGCTCACGCACAGTGGCGCGCACGCGCTGATCAAAACCAGGGCGCTCAGCTTCAAATAGATAAGCGAACGTGGGATCGTGCCGGTAGGCATGGTAGAGCAGTGAACGCGCCTCATGGGAATAACCAGAGTCGAGCATTCGAACTTCAGCAGGGCTATTTGGCATCGGTGAAGACCTCTCGTATTTTCCGTAAAGGGCCTACCCCCACCCTAGCACCGCTAAACCAAGGCTGCTAGATGGCTGGCCGCCACAGGTCGCAATCGGCTAGCATCTGTCTCCTCACCGATAAAGAATTCAGGATCTGCCGCCATGAAGATTGTCTCCTTCAACATCAACGGCCTGCGCGCCCGCCCGCACCAATTGGCGGCTTTGATTGAAAAGCATCAGCCAGACGTCATTGGTTTGCAAGAAACCAAAGTGTCTGACGAGCAATTCCCAGAGGCTGATATTCGTGCACTGGGCTACCACGTCCATTATCACGGACAAAAGGGGCACTACGGTGTAGCCCTGCTCTCGCGTGAAGAGCCGCTCGAATTGCATAAGGGTTTTCCCGGCGACGAGATTGACGCCCAGCGGCGTTTTATCTATGGCACCTTTGCCGATAAAAATGGCAACCCTGTGACCGTTATGAATGGTTACTTCCCGCAGGGAGAAAGCCGTGACCACCCAACAAAATTCCCGGCCAAGCAACGTTTTTACGCTGACTTACAACAACTGCTCACCACTCAGTTCCAGCCAAATCAAGCGCTGGTGGTGATGGGTGATATTAATATCTCGCCGGAAGACTGCGACATTGGCATCGGTGAAGTGAACCGCAAACGCTGGCTGAAAACCGGAAAATGCAGCTTCCTCCCTGAAGAGCGCGAATGGCTCGCCACCCTTAAAAGCTGGGGCCTGGTCGACAGCTTCCGCCTGCAAAACCCGAGCGTCGATGATCAGTTCAGCTGGTTTGACTACCGCAGCCGTGGCTTTGAAGACGAACCCAAGCGTGGCCTGCGCATCGATGTCATTTTAGCCAGCGCGCCACTACAAGACAGAATCAAAGCCACCGGCATTGATTACGCACTGCGCGGCATGGAAAAACCCTCGGATCATGCGCCTATCTGGCTAGAGCTTGAGTAAACCTGAATCGTGCGGCTGATATAACACTCATCTGCCGCGCGAAAATATCCTGCCGGGTTGGCAACCCTGCAAGAATTCCAGCGACCCACTCGCCACGTCATATCTTCGTCATAATATTGTCTTATCTTCGCGGCACTTCTCACCCATACAAGGTGTTTGCCGCATGTCGCGCGCTTTGCTCGATACTGAATCTCATACGTGGAGCCGTGCCTCCACCCTTATTCTGCTCGGTTTTATTTGCTACGCCCTACCCTGGTCGGTATTTGCAACGCAGCAACCTGTAGCCAGCGGCAATCTATCAAACAGCACGCTTGTGCGCATTCAAGGTTCGAACACCATCGGTGCCAAGCTTGGGCCAGCGCTGGTTAAAGGCATGCTTGAGGCTCAGGGTTATAGTGCAATCAACAGCCAACCCAGCAAGGTAGAAAACGAGCAGACCATCAGCGCGACTTCGGCTAAAGGCCAGAAGGTAAGCATTAATGTTGCTGCCCATGGTTCGAGCACCGGCTTTGTTGGCCTGCAAGATGGCAGCGCAGATATTGCTGCGGCCTCGAGGCCAATCAAAGCTGCAGAAATCGCCAGCCTCAGCAGCTTGGGTGATATGAAAAGTCGAGATGCCGAACAAGTCATTGCCATTGACGGACTGGCTATCATTTTGCACCCAAGCAACCCAATCAATTCACTGCGCACCGATCAACTGGCCCAAGTGTTCTCGGGCGAAATCGATAACTGGGCGCAACTGGGCGGCGAGTCAGGTGAAATTCATTTATATGCCCGCGATGACAACTCAGGTACCTACGACACCTTTAAAGAATTGGTGCTCAGCGCCAACGGCAAATCTCTGGCCCCGACTGCCATGCGCTTTGAATCCAATGACAAGCTCTCTGACACCGTAAGCGCTGATCCACAAGGCATCGGCTTTACCGGCCTGCCTTCAATCCGCCAGGCCAAAGCCCTGGCCATTGCCAGCGGTGACTCGCAACCGATGTTGCCAACACGAACAGCCATTGCAACTGAAGATTACCCACTCTCTCGGCGGTTATTTCTCTATAACTCGCCAGCGCCAAGCAACCCGTGGGTAAAAGCCTTGGTTAACTTCGCTCATAGCCCACAAGGCCAGGCCATCGTTGCGCAAAATGGCTTTATTTCGCAGACCGTCAGTGCAGTCAAAATCACCCCAACCGCACAAATGCCGGCTACCTACCAAAAGCTGGCCAACAATGCCCAGCGGCTGTCTGTTAACTTTCGCTTCGCCGAAGGCAGTGCCGAGCTCGATAACAAGGCCTTGCGCGATTTAGATCGGGTGCTGGACTACTTAACCGACCACGACAAGCTGCATCAAAACGTGGTGCTGATCGGCTTCGGTGACCCTAAATCAGACCCAGCGCGGGCCGAGTTGCTATCAAAACTTCGCGCCATGGCCGTTCGCCGAGAACTGGCCAAGCAGGGCGTAATTTTCAAGGAGATTATTGGTTTGGGCGATCGTCTCCCAGTCGCCGCAAATGACGATGAAGGCCGAATCAAAAATCGCCGGGTTGAGGTCTGGGTTTACTAGCTGCAAGACCATGAAAAAAGGCGCTTGATGATCAAGCGCCTCTTAGGTTGGCGTTGGCTAGAATACGAAAATAGCCAGCAAAATGATTATCGGGATCGGCACGCCTAGAAAAAACAATAGTATCGAGCGCATATCAGTCTCCTTAACTCAATTGTTGTTGTGATCAAAGGTCACGTTGACGACCACCGAAGGTGGCGGCAAAGCTCGCGATGAAAGCGCCTATCAAGAGTGAGATAAACAACCAGATCGCGGCATAAGCAGATGCTTTACGGGCATCATCGGCAGTCTTGCGAGCTGCCGTCTCAGCTTCGCTTAGGGTGGTTTTGACCCGGGTGAATGTCTCAGTCACACGCTGCTGCGCTTCTTCCTGAGTAAGCCCGGTATGCTGAGCGACGACTTGACCCACATACTGAACATCTTCAGCGGGCAAATCCCCGGTCCGTATGGCGTTCATAAAGATACGGGTCACTTCAGCCATCGGCACGGCCGTGTTTTGCGCAGGGTTCAACGTACTCTGTGCACTGCCCTGCATCGCGGTATTGGCATTCATGTTAGGGCGGAACAGACCATCAAGTGCGTAGCGCATAAGGCCATTGCTGCTCTCGCCTGAGGTCGAATCAGCGTTAGCCGCAGCAGCACCGGCACCCGCCATTACGGCAGAAGATGCAACGCCTCCAGCCACCGAGGCACCAACTTTGGCGCCGCCACTGACAATCGCACCGGCCACTGAACTCAAGAGCACGGCAGTGGCCAGGGTGGCGACACACCACGCCAGAAATCCGTGGGCAGTATCGCGGAAGTAGACCTCATCAGTATGTACATCAATCCATTTGGCTCTTAGCCGACCCGCCAGATATCCGCCCATACCCGCAGCCAATAGTTGGGTGAAGGTGACCCAGACAATGGTCGAAATACCGAAGGTCGTGGCGCTAACGCCATCGTTGGCCCACGGCGAAACCGACGAGAAACCCAGGCCCGTGCCCAGTATCAATAATATTAGCGATAACGCCGCTGCCCCGGCTGCACCTGCGAAAATAGCGCCCCATGAAACTGCGCTGACAGAAAATTGCGGAGCATCTAACTCCGTTCTGACTGAATCGTATAATGGGTTCTGCTCAATTGTTGTTTTCATCATATTCTCTCTTAGGCAGCGTGCAAGGATGCAGTAAACGGGACACTGGCAATGACACTTGCTGGCGGTGAATCAGTGCACTTAGGGGCACAAAACTTGATTCAGGCCATCACATCCATGTTTAACCAGTTGTGCATCTAAACCCTTTAAATGCACAGACAAGCGTCCCGCTCATACTTCAATAGAGCAAGGTGCATGCCACCACCTAACGAATATAAAACATCATATTAATCATATACTTACGATCAATATCGAGGGAGAAATATCTTGCATCATGCACGACCCTGTCGAGCAAAGCCGTGCAGTTTGCATGGTGCAAGAGAGAAAAAGGTTGTGTGTATTTACAACGCGCTGGTGTGCCCACTCATTTGAAGTAAGCACCTTTCACTTAATAGGCTTGAAAAGAGAACCCTTCACATTTAAAAGCGCGACTGCTGTTAGTCGCCGATTCATATAAGGCGCTTGAGCAAGCGTATTAGGTTCTGTTCAAGCACTTCGGTCCGTCTGTGGCCCCTTCCCTCAGTGTATGTCCAGAGCCTTACATCGTGGTCTACGGGTTCAGGAAATATTGATAGCAATGGATCTGAGTTCGATACCCGTGTTGCTGACCTTGTGACCTGGGCCAATTACCAAAGGTGAGGCTACGCGAGCCAGTTCGCGAACTTCATCAACAATTTCTTTCTAAAGCGTATGGTATGGGCAAACCTTAATCAGGCGTCAGGATAGGCTGAGGCCGGTATTTTCTGACGCCTCGGCAGTGGTTCGGAGATTTCCATCCGTGGATCAAGCGAAGAGGCGTCCTGTGGTCGCCGTCCTACTTCGCTTCAAGCTGCGGCGGCGCGCCGATTAATGTTTTGTGGCAATACAACACCGCATTAGGACGCCTACGGCGTCAGCGCTCTAAACCTCGAGGCTTCCCGCGAGCAGGGTGACAGCGGGTTACGCTGGTTTCAGCGGTAAACGTCTCGACGGTTGCCTTGCCAGTAGCTCGGGGATCATCCCTACTGGCCACCCGCTCATCCATAAAATCAAGAATTCGTTTCGCTGACGGCTTGTCGAGCTTACGCAACTGTGTTTTGGCCGTGTCGGTGTAATCAATCGTCCAGGCCAAGGTCTTGCCTTACGTCCGCAACAGAGTGAACGACCTCTGTATTTTTACGGACGCGCTCCAAGACCTCAGCTGCGAGGTAGTAATCCTCAAGGTCAGTCAGGCCATGATCGATGATTTCGCGCAGATAATACGCCTTGGTACGGCCTGTGCTGGTCGCTAAGAAATTTAATCGCCGCTCGGTTTCTGGTTCCAAGCGAATGGAAGTGGCCATGTCTAAGGCTCCTATGTGATACGTGTATTCACGTTTATCACAAGTCTGTCCAACCGCACTCGAGGAGGTACAGGTCGAATGCATAGCGTACGATTTTTTCAGAATTCTGTTCGTTCCCCAATTAGACAGTGACTCTTTTTGACTTAACCAATTGCTCGACCGCCCTCCTTTATCCACCAGCCGCCGAACGTTTGGGGTTGTGCTTGATTGGCACACCATCAGGCTTCTGCGCCTGATTGGCCCTATCACCCAGCCAGTAGGGCCACGCATAGCAAAACGCCCAATACACTGTATTGGGCGTTTTGCGTGTGTAGCTACTTATTAAGCGGCTCTGGTTATCGACTGGCGTTCATCGCTTCGCGGGAGATGTATTTGCCGATCTCGAACTTGCCAATGGCAGCACGGTGAACCTCATCAGGGCCGTCAGCCAAACGCAGGGTGCGTTGCATTGCGTACCAATAAGCCAGCGGAAAGTCATTTGATACACCGCCACCACCGTGCATTTGGATCGCACGATCAATGACTTTAAGCGCAACATTGGGCGCGACTACTTTGATCTGAGCGATCTCACTGCGCGCCACCTTGTTGCCGACGGTATCCATCATGTAGGCGGCATTCAGTGTCAGCAGGCGTGCCATGTTGATTTCCATGCGCGAGTCAGCAATCAGGTCAACGTTGCCCCCCAGACGCGCCAACGGCTTGCCAAATGCAGAGCGCTCGATCGAGCGCTCGCACATCAGCTTAAGGGCACGTTCGGCCATACCGATCGAGCGCATGCAGTGGTGAATCCGGCCTGGGCCAAGGCGACCCTGTGCGATTTCAAAACCACGACCCTCGCCCAACAATACATTTTCATAGGGCACACGCACGTTTTCAAAAACCATTTCTGCGTGACCGTGCGGCGCGTCGTCATAGCCGAACACAGGCAATGGGCGAATGACTTTGACACCCGGAGTGTCCATCGGCACCAAAATCATTGAGTGCTGTTGGTGGCGCGGGCCATCAGGGTTAGTCAGCCCCATAAACACCAGGATCTTGCAACGTGGATCACAGGCGCCAGAGGTCCACCATTTGCGGCCATTGATCACCCACTCATCACCTTCGCGCACAGCTGTTGCTTGCATGTTGGTGGCATCGGATGAGGCCACCTGCGGCTCGGTCATGGCAAAAGCGGAACGAATCTCCCCGCTGAGCAAGGGCTCAAGCCACTGCTTCTTCTGCGCTTCATTGGCGTAGCGCACAAGTACTTCCATATTGCCGGTATCTGGCGCGGCGCAGTTAAATGGCTCCGGACCAATCAGCGAGCTGCCCATTATCTCTGCCAAAGGTGCGTATTCAGCATTGGTAAGCCCCGCTCCCAGTTCCGAGTCTGGCAAGAACAAGTTCCACAGTCCTTCTGCCTTAGCCTTGGCTTTGAGCGTTTCCATAATTGCTGTCGGCTGCCAGCGATCACCCTCACTGACTTGCTGTTCAAACACAGCTTCAGCGGGATACACATTGGCTTCCATAAACGCTGTGACGCGCTCACGCAGGTCCTGAACTTTGGGCGAATAAGCGAAATCCATGGGCGCTACCTTTTGACATTGGGCGGTAAATTAATTGACTGAAAATTATGCTAGATCACAGATGAAAATTTACCTAAGCTATTTTCACCGTGTATAAACATTCATCACCGATATATGATTCACTGATGCTGGCACACCTCGGAGCAATTACGGAATGAATCTCAACAAGGTCGATCTGAACCTCTTTGTCGTCTTCGATGCAATCTACACCGAGGCTAACCTGACGCGTGCCGGGCAAATTGTCGGCATCACCCAGCCGGCGGTGTCTAACGCCTTGGCACGCCTGCGTGAAACGTTTAACGACCCGCTGTTTGTGCGAACGGCGCAAGGCATGGTGCCCACACCGATGTCGCAAAACATCATTGGCCCGGTGCGCAATGCGCTGCAGCAACTGCGGATATCGGTTCAAGAAAGCCGCACGTTTAACCCGGCTCAGGCCAATAAGACTTATCGCATCAGCATGACCGACCTCAGTGAAGCGATGATTTTGCCTACACTGTTCCAGCGTCTGCGCCGCATGGCTCCAAAGGTCTGTATCGAAAGCATGTTGGCGCGCCGCCGCGAGACCACCAAGGAGTTGGCAGCTGGTCGACTCGATTTTGCCGTGGATGCGCCGCTTAACACTGACCCACAAGTGCGTCACGTCAAGCTGCTTGAGGACCGCTACGTCTGCGCCGTGCGTAAAACCCATGCGCTGGCTAAAGACAAAATCAGCCTTGATGAATACCTTTCACTCAGCCATATCCACATTTCCAGCCGCCGCAGTGGTTTGGGCTACATCGATCTGGCGTTGGGTAAAATGGGGATTCAACGCAAGATCGCTCTGCGCTCTCAACATTACCTGATGGCCAATACGGTATTGCACAACACCGATATGGCGATGACGGTGCCAGAACGCTTCGCACGCAGTAATGACCTGCACTACATGCATTTGCCGGTTAAAGAAATGCCCACACTGGAGACGCACCTTTACTGGCATGAAAGCACTGATCAAGACCCGGCTAACCGTTGGATGCGTGAGCAGATTATCGAGATTTGCCAACAAGTGATTCAGCGTGAAAAGAAAGCTGAACAAGCCGACGTGCAAGGTGAATGACGTGCGCGTCGGTTTCGCCGAACCAGGATGGGCGCGCTTGGTCTTGCCCTTCCTGCTAGAGCGCAGCGCTTAGGCGCTGTCGCGCATCACAATTTCATAGCCCACATCGATCCTGGCCTGTTTCGGTTGCTCACCGCGCATCAGGCTCAGGAGCATATCAGCCGCCAGTTCGCCCACTTTGCCGCGTGTTGTACGTACTGTGGTTAATGCCGGATGCACCCAAGCCGCAGCAGGTAAATCGTTGAAACCGGCGATGGCAAGACGCTGCGGTACCGCAAGCTCAAGTTGCCGCGCACGGAACAAGGCACCGAAGGCCAAGTCATCGTTATTGAAAAACACGGCATCGGTTTGCGGATGCTGTTCCAGCAAGCGATCAAGCAAGTTGGCACCCAAGCCAATCGATGACACTTCTGGCGTCAGCATTTCCAGAGACGGGTTATAACGGCCCGTCTCACGCATAGCATGCCGATAACCTTCGGCACGCTGCAGGGTACGTGGGTCAAGCTGCGCGGCGGCAAAGGCGATGTGCTGGTAACCACGTTCAATCAGTGCACGGGTCATTGCCGCGCCTGCCTCGAACTGGGAAAACCCCACACAATAATCCTCTGCTGATTCACTCAGCTCCATCATGGTTACAATCGGCCCGCGATAATTAGCCAGTACCTCCCGGGCGATATCGCTACGCTCAAAACCGGTCAAGAGTAAACCTGCTGGCTGATGGGCCAAGAAGGAACGCAACAGCCGTTCATCCTCGTTGTCACTGTAGTGACTGACACCAATCATCATCTCGAAACCCGCAGGCATCAGCACCCGTTGAATCGCTTCAGCGGTGTCGACGAATACTGAGTTGGATAATGATGGAAGAATCGCTGCCACCAGGTTTGAACGGGAGCTGGCCAACGCCCGCGCCGCTGAATGTGGCACGTAACCGAGCTTTTTCACGGCCTGCATGACTTGCTCACGCAAACTGTCGGAAACCCGTTCAGGTTGCGAGAGTGCCCGCGATGCCGACATCAACGAACAACCGGCAGCCTTGGCTACATCATTCAAAGTGACGCGCTCCGCTGTGCGGCGACGACGTTGACTCATAGCGGTAAACTCATTTTCGGGAAATAGCAGTTAAATCGGTCAGCAATATTAGCAAGACATCGGTGCCAACCGCTGCACAGCCTTTAATTCAGCATGCAACGGTTGGCAATTAATGCCGCGGGCTTATTGGTCGGCTTTTTTAACTTCAGCCTGTACTTGGTCAAACAGCTGCTGGCCAACAGTATCGGCCACTTGCTTGATCGCTGGCTGCGCTTTGTCACGCATACGCTGGACTTCAGCAGGACTGATTTCGTTGATCTGCATGCCGTTCTCTTTCAGCTTAGCCAAGGCCTTGGCTGCTTCCTCACGGGTGTCTTTACGCTCAAAATCACGGGCTTTGACAGCCGCTTGCATGATGATGTCTTGTTCGGTTTTGGATAGGCCATCCCACCAACGCTTGGACGCAGTGACAATCCATGGGCTGTAGACATGGTTGGTGACGGTCAAGTACTTCTGCACTTCAAAGAATTTTGAAGACAGAATGGTGTTGAACGGGTTTTCCTGACCATCGACCGCTTTGGTTTCCAGGGCGGTAAACAGCTCCGAGAATGGCAGCGGTACTGCGTTTGCACCCATCAACTTGAAGGTTTCAAGGAACACTGGGTTTGGCATTACGCGCAGCTTGATGCCATCAAAATCTTCCATCTTCTCAATGGGGCGCACGTTGTTGGTCATATTGCGGAAGCCATTCTCCCAATAGACCAGACCCACCAAGCCCTTCTCTTCCAGCTTGTCCATTATTTCGCGGCCAACTGGGCCATCCAGTACTTTGTCAGCTTGCTCGGCACTGTTGAACAGAAACGGCGTATCCCACACGGCCATTTCCTTGGTGATGCCAACCAGTGTTGCAGTCGAGCCGACCATCATTTCCTGTGCGCCGCCGATCAGCGCGTTCTGCATTTGATCATCCGGGCCAAGGCTGGCAGCACCAAAGGTGCGGACTTTGAGCTTGCCGCCCGAGGCTTTGGCGACCTCTTCCGAGAGCAGCTTGGCGGCACGGCCTTGGTTACTGTCTTCGTTGAGGCCATAACCAAAACGGATCATACGTGGGCGAATATCGTCTGCATGGGCAGCAAAGGTCGCCAGTGGGCTAAGCAGGACGGCGGCGGTCAGGCCAGCGATCAGTGTACGTCTCATGGATTGCACCTTTTTTGTTGTTGAATGAGTCGGACCAACAGTAATAAAAGCAGTGTGCTGCGCGCCTTTAGCCAAGCGCGCAGGCAACATGGCCGCCACGATCAGCGCAGCCATGCAAGGGGGACTGTGACAATCGCCGGAAACGCGATCAGCAGCAGTACAATTGCCAGGTAGATCAGGAAGAACGGCATGACACCCCGTACCAGAATTTCCATTCGCAGCTTGCCAATGCCGCCCACCACGTTGAGCACAGTGCCAACGGGAGGCGTGATCAGGCCGATGGAGCCGATCAGTACGAACATCACCCCGAAGTACACCGGATCAACCCCCGCCTTGGCAGCAATCGGGGCCAATACCGGGGCTAGAATCAAAATGGTTGGCGTGAGGTCTAGCACCATACCGATTGCAATCATCAGCAGCATGATTGCCGCGACCAGCAAGCGCGGATGATCGGCCAATGGACCCAACATAGAGGCCAGTTCGGCGGGCAACTGGGCTAAAGTGACCATGTAAGCGGACACCGTTGCAGCGGCGCACAAGAACATCACCGAGGCAGTGGTGCGACTGGCGCGGGTCATGGCTTCGATTAGGGTTTTCCAATCAAGTTCGCGATAAAGCAGGGTCGACACGGCCAACGCGTAGGTTGCAGCAACCACGGCCGCCTCAGTGGGCGTGAAAATACCAAAGCGCAGACCGCCGACAATAATCACCGGCAGCATCAGCGCCGAGGCGCCATCAATCAACGCCGCCCGGCGCACTTCTTTACTGGCTTTAGGCGGCGAAGGCTCGGTAAAACCGCGAGCGATCAAGGTCCAGGCGAAAATCAAGCCAGCGCCCATAATCAAGCCAGGCACCAAACCGGCCATAAACAATTGGCTGATCGATGTGTTAGTCACTACGCCGTAGATAACAAATGGCATTGAAGGTGGGATGATTGGCGCAATAATGCCCCCGGCCGCGACCAGGCCAGCAGATGAATGCAACGGATAGCCACGTTGACGCATCATCGGCAGCAACAGTGTCGCCAGTGCGGCGGTATCTGCAAGCGCGGAGCCAGACATACTGGCCAGCAGTACGGCCGCAGCGATCGCCACAAAACCCAAACCACCACGCTTATGGCCGACAAATGCTTGCGCCATGGTGATGATTCGCCGCGAAATGCCGCCCGAATTCATCAGCTCGCCAGCCAAGATAAAAAATGGGACCGCCAACAGCGGAAAGCTATCGGCACCTGCCAGCAGGTTTTGCGCCAGCAGTTGCACGTCCCAAAAATCCAGATACCACATTAACACTGCGCCCGTGAGCATCAGCGCAAAGGCGATTGGCATACCAAATGCCATGAAACCAAGCAGTGAAGAAAGGAATACAGCAACCGTCATGTGCGTGTCCTCGGTGGGCGTTGCCCATTGTTCTTATGGCTGAATTAAGGCTCGAAGACCCGCTTAATCGATTGTCACATTGGCTGTTGCATTGGCCAGTTGCTGGCTTCTGCGCCAGACGTTGACCAACTGCACAAACGCCAATAGCACCAGCACAGCCATGCTCGCCAACACTGGAAGCATGGCTACCGCTAGGGGATAACCCACCACGGGACTGCTGTTGCTCCAGCCATACTGCATCTGCTCCCATGCCCCTTTGACTGAAAGTGCACTGGCGGCAGCGACCAGTAGCCAGCTCAATGAGTCGACTACTTTGCGTGTCATCTGTGGGAAGCGATCTCGAATCAGGGTGAAACTCATCAGCTCACCACGGCGCATGCTCGACGCCACACCCACGAAGACCAACCAAACAAAAGCCAGCCTTGAAAGTTCTTCGGCACCCGCCCAGCCAGTGCCAAAGGCATAACGCAGCACGACATTGCTGAACACCACGATGACCATAAAGGCCATTAGCGCCGCCATCATCATGTCTGTCACTTTGTCGAACATCTGGGCAACACCGCCGGTATAGATCGGCTCACCGGTTAAACGTGCGCCCTCTTGCTCGGCGTCAGTTTGAGTCGCATCGTCAACTTTAAAGTTGTTAGCGCTATCAAAATCAGCGCTTTGATCAACCGCTGAAGCAAGCAACACCTGCTCCGGCGCATTGACTTGCGCCCAACTGACAATCTCAGACACCACGACTTCGCGGCTTTGGCTGGCATCCACAGTCAGGACACGGGCTTCAGCTGCTGGGGATTCAAGGGTGGCGAATTGGCTATCGACCAATGAAGTCGGCATAAAATGCCCTGGCCGAGCCCCCACGCGCTCAAGCGCGGTGGCGTGATCAATATCCAGATGCGCAAAGTACAAATCGCTGATTGCCGCCCTTAATTGCTCGCGGTAGCTATTTTTCAGCGCCGAACAGGCCAAGACAAAGCCCTTTCCAGCCCCTTGTACGGACTGCATTTCAGTAATCAGCGCATCCAGCCACACCCGGCGATTCTCATCACTAAGTGGAATACCGGCGCTCATGCGCTGAACATTTTCCTGAGGGTGAAATAAATCGGCTTCAATGTGTTGCAAGCCAAGTGCGTCAGCCACGGCACGGCTGATATCACTTTTACCTGAACCGCTAACACCCATAACCACGAGTGCACGCATAGCTGATTCGGTGCCTTGGGCAGGAAGGCTGGTTTTCATTCATGTCTCCGACGCGCCGTCACAGCAGCACTGTTTTGTTTTAACCGATGTTAGCGCTACCAAATTTATCAAGCAAGTAAAAATCTTCAGTCTGACTGGATCGCATCGTGCGGGGACATGATTCGGTTGCTGGGAATCCAGTCGGATACAGGCGTGCGTATAGATGGGGACTAAGCATGATAAATAACATTATATAAATCAGGTAAAGCATTGTTTAGATTAGAATTAATAAAGTTAAAGCCATTTCTAGGAAATGACTTTAACGCAAACCAGCTCCCTTCTTGAACACTCTCGCCAGCGCAGAACCCATACACCGTTGGTCTATAACCCCAGCTCTAAGATCGTCACCTCACGCATGCGAAACTTCTGAATCTTGCCGGTCACGGTCATTGGAAACTCATCAACAAACCTGTAGTAACGTGGCACTTTGAAGTGAGCGATATGGGCTATACAGAACGCTCGCAACTGGTCTTCATCACATTCAGTCCCCGGATGCAGCTTGACCCATACCGCCACCTCTTCGCCGTATTTGTTGTCAGGTACGCCTATCACTTGTACGTCGGCGACAGCTGCATGGGTGAACAGAAACTCCTCAATCTCTCGCGGATAGATGTTCTCACCGCCGCGAATAATCATGTCTTTATTACGCCCAACAATGCGCACGTAGCCGTTTTCGTCCATCGCAGCTAAGTCTCCAGTGTGCATCCAGCCTTCCGGGTCTAGCGCATCAGCACTGGCTTGCGGGTTATCCCAATAACCGAGCATGACGCTATAACCCCGCGTGCACAGCTCCCCCGTTACCCCGCGGGAAACAATCTGGCCCTGCTCATCGACGATTTTGCTTTCCAGGTGCTGCTGGGTACGCCCCACACTGGTAACCCGCACCTCAAGATCATCATCCGCAGCAGTCTGCAGCGACACCGGACTCGTCTCTGTCATGCCATAGGCAATCTGCACCTCACTCATGTGCATCTCTTTGATTACCCGACGCATCACTTCAATTGGGCAGGTCGAACCGGCCATGATCCCGGTGCGCAGGGAACTGAGGTCAAATTCCTTGAGGCTCGGATGATCAAGCTCGGCAATGAACATGGTTGGCACGCCATACAGTGCAGTCGCCTGTTCTTGAGCGACCGCTTGCAGAGCAGCCTCAGGCTCAAAACCTGCAGATGGATAAATCATCGTCGTACCGTGGGTCACGCACCCCAGATTCCCCATGACCATGCCAAAGCAGTGGTACAGCGGCACGGGGATCACAAGCCGGTCAAGCTCGGTAAGGCCCAGGCTTTCGCCAACCATGTAGCCATTATTGAGGATGTTGTAATGGCTCAAGGTTGCACCCTTGGGTGCCCCGGTCGTGCCTGAGGTGTACTGAATATTGATCGCCTGATCCGCGTGCAACTCTGCCTGGAGCGCGACCAACTCCTCCTCCGTTACGGCCTGGGCAAGTTCGGCCAACTCACGCCAGTGCAAAAACCCTGCAGGTGCTTGATCCGCTAGCGAAATAACCCCGCGTAAATCAGGTAAGCGTGCGCTTGCAAGCTGGCCGCGAGTGCTGCTTGCCAGTTCTGGCAATAAGCCAACCAGAATGGCTTGATAGTCAGACGTCTTGAAGGCTTCTGCGCAAACCAGCCAACTACAGCCCGAATGTTTGAGCGCATACTCGAGCTCGTTACTGCGATACGCCGGATTGATATTGACCAACACTGCGCCGATCTTGGCACTGGCAAACTGGCTGATACACCACTGCGCACAGTTAGGTGCCCAAACGCCAATCCGGTCACCGGTTTTAATCCCCAGCGCCATAAACGCCCGGGCCGTACGATTGACCTCATCCGCCAACTGCGCCCAGCTATAACGCACCTGCTGATGCACCACGATCAGAGCATCGCGCTCAGCGAAACGCGCCACGGTGTTATCGAATGCATCGCCAACGGTCATGGTCAGCAGTGCTTTGTCTTGAGGTCCTTGGGTATAGCTCGGCGCAGTCATTGGATACCTTTTTATAGTTGTTAATGGCTTGTAAGCTGTGGCAAAGCGAAGCTTGCCCACCGAGGCTCACGCAAATACCCCGAATATTTACGACCCTAATGGTGGGTGTAAACGCGTCACCCCCTACTTATCGTTAACTCAAAAACCCCGTGCGATGACCATACGCTGTACATCGCTGGTGCCTTCGTAGATCTGACAAACCCGCACATCGCGGTAGATGCGCTCAACCGGGAAGTCTTTCAGGTAACCGTAGCCGCCAAAGGTTTGAATGGCCGCCGAGCAGACTCTTTCAGCCATTTCTGAAGCAAACAGCTTGGCCATTGAGGCTTCGGTCAGGCACGGCAGTCCAGCCTGGCGTAACGCTGCTGCATGCATGACCATTTGCCGGGCCACTGCAATTTCCGTGGCCATGTCTGCTAGCCGGAATGCCACGGCCTGGTGTTCGATGATTGGCTTGCCGAAGGTTTCGCGCTCATGGGCGTAGTCTCGCGCCGCTTCAAATGCTGCCCGGGCCATGCCGACGGCTTGGGAGGCAATACCAATACGCCCGCCTTCAAGGTTACTCAGGGCGATTTTGTAGCCTTCGCCCTCCTCACCCAAACGCAAGCTAGCCGGGATGCGCATATCGTCAAATTGCAGCTGACAAGTGTCGGACGCGTGCTGACCGAGCTTTTCTTCAACCCGGCTGACACTCAAACCGGGCGTATCGGTCGGCACGATAAACGCCGAAATGCCGCGCTTACCCAAACTCGCATCTGTGACAGCAAAAACAATCACCACGCCCGCATGGCTGCCCGAGGTGATAAATTGCTTGCTGCCGTTGATCACATAATCATCGCCATCACGCTTGGCCTTAGTGCGCAAGAAACTGGCGTCTGAACCGGCTTGTGGTTCAGTAAGGGCAAATGCACCAAGCATTTCACCTTGAGCCAAAGGTTGCAGGTAGTTGCGCTTTTGCGCATCGGTGCCGTATTTCAGGATCGGCATGCAACCGACCGAGTTATGCACGCTCATGATGGTCGAGCAGGCACCATCACCGGCTGCTATTTCTTCAAGTGCCATGGCATACGCAAGGTGGCCGGTATCGGCACCACCCCATTGCTCGGGTACCAGCATGCCGAGAAAGCCAAGCTCAGCCATCTCCCGTATGGCCTCAGCGGGAAAACGGTGTTGGCTATCCCACTCGGCGGCAAAGGGCTTCAATCGCTCCTGAGCAAACTGGCGTGCCACATCACGAATTTGCAGCGCTTCATCGCTGGGTATCATTTATCGACTCCCGTCCAGTTCGATGGCAACAGCAGTCGCCTCACCGCCACCAATACAGACCGACGCCACGCCTCGACTCAGGCCGTGTTGCTGCAAGGCGTAAAGCAAAGTGACGATGACTCGCGCCCCGGATGCACCAATGGGATGCCCCAAAGCACAGGCCCCCCCATGAATATTTACTTTGTCGTGGGCTATACCCAGATCACGCATGGCGGCCATCGGCACCACGGCAAATGCTTCATTGATCTCAAACAGATCGACCTGATCAAGCTCCCAACCGGTCCGCGCCATCAAGCCCTTGATAGCTCCAACCGGGGCTGTGGCAAATAAACCCGGCGCCTGCGCATGGGAGCTATGCCCAACCAAGGTAGCCAACGGCTTGAGCCCACGCGCTTGCGCTTGCGAGCGACGCATCAGCACCAGGGCCGCAGCGCCATCAGAGATGGAACTGGCATTGGCCGCCGTGACGGTGCCGCCCTCACGAAACGCAGGTTTTAGCGTTGGTATTTTCTCCAGCTTGGCTTTAGGCGGCTGCTCGTCTTGGGTCAGGTTCAGGGTTTCGCGCTTTGACTTAACCTCAACGGCTGCGATTTCTGCTTCAAAATGCCCTTTAGCCATGGCGTCCTGAGCGCGCTTTAAAGAGGTAATCGCATAATCATCTTGTTGCTCACGGCTAAAGCCATAACTCTGCGCGCAGTCCTCAGCGAAAGTCCCCATTAACCGGCCCTTGTCATAGGCGTCTTCAAGACCGTCAAGAAACATATGATCGAGGACCCGGCCATGGCCCATACGATAACCGGCCCGGGCTTTATCCAGCAGATAAGGCGCGTTGGACATGCTTTCCATGCCGCCAGCGACCACAACATCAGCGCTGCCTGCGAGTATCAGGTCATGAGCCAGCATCACCGACTTCATTCCCGAGCCACACATCTTGTTCAATGTCGAGCAAACCGTAGCTTGATCCAAGCCAGCCGCCAATGCCGCTTGACGAGCCGGGGCCTGACCTTGCCCCGCTTGCAGCACGCAGCCCATGATCACTTCATCAATGCCATCATCGGCCAACTGCGCTCGCCTGACTGCGGCCCCAATAGCCACGGCGCCAAGCTCAGTGCAACGGGTGCCACTTAAATCACCCATAAAGCCGCCCATTGGCGTGCGCGCTGCACTGACAATGACGACCGGATCAGATTGATTGTTCATCTTCGTAACCTCCAAATGCCCGTGCCTTAGCGACTACTTGGCCGCCATACGCAAAGCACCATCCAGGCGAATGGTTTCGCCATTGAGCATAGTATTTTCGATGATATGCAGCGCCAGCGCGGCATACTCCTGGGGTTTACCTAAGCGCGGCGGGAACGGCACATTGGCGGCTAGAGCATCACGCACGTCTTGCGGCATACCCGCCATCATCGGCGTTTCAAAAATGCCTGGGGCAATGCACATAACCCGGATACCCGAGCGTGCAAGCTCGCGGGCTAAAGGCAAGGTCAGGCCGACCACTGCGCTTTTTGAGGCCGCATAAGCGGCTTGGCCAATCTGCCCGTCAAAGGCGGCAACCGATGCGGTGTTGATCAGCACCCCGCGCTCACCATCGGCTTGAGGTGTGTTCTTGGCGATGGCTTCGGCCGCTAAACGCAGCATGTTAAAGCTGCCAATCAGGTTGACATCAACCACCTTGCGAAAGCTTTCCAAGCCGTGCACGCCATTGCGCCCCAAGAGCTTTTCAGCGGGTGCTATGCCTGCGCAGTTGACCAATCCATGCAGGCTGCCGAAACGCTCGAGCGTTTCGGCTATCGCCTTGCTGGCATCCGCCTCCTGAGTGATATCCACTTGGACAAAATAGGCATTTGCGCCCAGCTCGGCGGCGCGAGCGGCACCGGCCTCGGCATTGATGTCAGCGATCACCACAGAAGCGCCTGCCTCTATCAAGGCGCGAGCAGTCGCAAGGCCCAAGCCGGAACTGCCGCCAGTAATTAAAAATACCCGTTGATCAACCTGCATCAGGCTTTTTCCTGTTCTGAATTAGCGATGAAGTTTTGCTTGGCGATTTCTTGATTGCGCAGCAAGAAGCGCTGGATTTTGCCGCTAGGCGTTTTCGGCAACTCACTGACAAATTCGATCTCGCGAGGATAGGCGTGCGCAGATAACCTTTTGCGCACATAGCGCTGAAGCTCTTCGGCCAAGACAGGATCGGCCGCAAACTGCGGCTGCAAGACCACAAAGGCTTTAACCAACTCAGTACGCTCAGGGTCTGGCTTGCCAACCACTGCAGCTTCAATAACCGCCGGGTGCTCAATCAAGGCGCTTTCAACATCAAAAGGCCCGACGCGATAGCCGGAGGTGGTTATCACATCATCAGCGCGACCGACAAAGCTGATGCTGCCATCGGCATTAAGCTCAACGGTGTCGCCACTCAAGTAGTACTGGCCGCTGAAGGATTTAGTTGCCATGCCTTGATAGCCAGGAAACCAGAACAGCGGCGACTGGCTCATGTCCAACGCAAGATTGCCGGGTTGGCCGGCCGCCAGTTCATTGCAGGCTTCATCGAGCACCACGACCCGATGCCCAGGCACCGCAAAGCCAGCTGCACCAATACGCACCGGATGCTCAAAAGCATGATGGTTACACAAGACCATCCCCAGCTCTGTTTGTCCGTAGTGATCATGAATTTTGCTGTCCAGCCCTTCAGCAAACCAACGAATCACTTCTGGCGTCAGGGGTTCCCCGGCGCTGCTAACGGCCCGCAATTGGCCACGCAGCAAGGGCTCGACCTGCTTTTTGTTGGCCAGCAACAACCGAAAGGCGGTGGGTGAGCCCGCAAGATTGGTAATGGCGTATTTGCGAATGACCCGACAGGTGCCCTCAACACTGAAAGCGCCCTCATAAAATGTCGTTGGATGGCCCATCGCCAAAGGTCCGGTCACGGCGTAGTACAGCCCATAGGCCCAGCCGGGATCGGCAACATTCCAAAAAGCATCTTCAGGACGTAAATCGATGGCGTCACGCATGTAGCTGACGAACGCGAGAATTGCTTTTAAAGGCACAGGCACCGGTTTTGCTGCCCCCGTAGTACCTGAAGTAAACATCATCAGAAAGGGAGCTTCGATGCTGCGCATTACCGGCTCGAAGTGATCCTCACAGCGCTCAACTTCAGCCCAGAAACTGAAATCGCCACGGAATATCCCTTGCCCTTTGGCACCTGCAACAGTGACGCGCAACGCATCGCTTGCAACTTCTTCGAGCTTGGCCCGATTAGCCGCATCAGTGACGATGAGCTTCGAGCCCGCAGTGTTCACCCGATGCTCAATGGCTTTGGGACCAAAAGCGGTAAACAAGGGTTGATAAACCGCACCCGCACGCCAGGTACCCAAGATAGTGATGAGCAGTTCAAGATTGCGCCCGAGCATACCAGACACAACATCACCGGGCTTGACCCCCTGATTACGCAGGAAATTGGCAAAGCGGGCAGACTGCTGCTTGAGTTCGGCAAAGGTGTAGGTCGCACTGCTGCCGTCGACCCCCTCCCAAAACAAGGCAACGCGCCCCGGCAATGCATGGCGGTCACAGCACTCGACGCAAGCATTAATCGCATCAACCGAGCCCACCAGGGTTGAACTCAGGGCATGATCAAAATCGAACTCGCGGGCAGCAGTAAAATAATCGCGCATCAGTCAACTCCGGGATATTTTTGTTTGAGGAGTAGTGACCGATAGTCGCGCCCAGAGGTTATCTGGGCAATGTCTTAAGGGGTCAACCTGAGTGAGCAGTTTTGACAGTGACACCAGCCTGCGGATACATCATGGCGTGATATTGGCCCGGCGTTGAGCCGGTCCACTTCTTGAAAGCCTTGTAAAAGGCGCTGGCGTCGGCGAAACCTAACTCAAAAGCCAGGTCATTGAAGTTGCACTCGCCTTGATCGAGGCGGCTGATTGCCATATCGCGGCGCACATGATCCTTGAGGCTTTGATAAGACTGCCCCTGTTGCGACAACTTACGACGCAGGGTTGAGGGTGCCATAAAGAAATGCGCGGAAATGGCTTCGATATCGGGCCATCGCTCGGGCTTTATGCCGCGCAGGTA
Source organism: Pseudomonas sp. NPDC078700 (assembly GCF_044542375.1). NCBI lineage: Bacteria > Pseudomonadati > Pseudomonadota > Gammaproteobacteria > Pseudomonadales > Pseudomonadaceae > Pseudomonas > Pseudomonas sp. NPDC078700. Next base: position 168,503 of record NZ_JBITUI010000008.1, on the reverse strand, counting down.
GGTTTTGATTCGGGCGGCGTGGCTTTGTGGGTCACGGTATTTGACCAAAATGCCCTGCGGCGCTGTCTGGAGAAACAACCTCAGCTCTTCAGCCGTGCGCCTAATCGGTAGATTCAGCCACTGCGCATTGAACAGCAGGCGTGATTGAGGGCGACTGAAACGCAGGTTATCGCTGAACATCACCCGGTAATCCTCAATATAATCGGGTTGAGGCCGCTGTACATCAATCGCGATAATCGGGATGCGCCGTCCCACCAGCCAACACGCCAGACCATGCACCATCATCCACAGGGTGAAGTCTACGAAGGCACGCTCAGGGGTGCTTGAAGCGTTTGGCGACTGTTCTATGACGATCTCTGCCATGCCACCGGTGCGCAGTAAGCGCGGTGACAAGTCTTCAAAGATCAGCCCAAGAAAGCGTAAAGCGCCGCGCAGAGCATGCTCAAGCGTAGGTTCTTTACAGGCGGTGTGCGCCATAAAGGCAAAGCTTCCAACCTTCATGCGCCGCGTATTGAGGCCAAAAAACTCATCATCTATCTGCTGCGCAAGGGTTAACCACAACTGGGCATATTGCTCACAAGTCACCCGTGCGTATGGTTTTGTCAGCAACGCAGGCGCGATACCAGAGGTCTCAAGCAGCTTGTTGACCTCTAAACCGCGATGCTGCAACTCGTGAACGGCTTCACTTACCAAGCGGATTGATATGGTGCCCTTGTCTGCCTGCATGCTTCCCTACCAAGGTTTATCTGTACCACGCATTTTGAGTCAACGCAGTATTTCGCACCTTGCGGCGAAAGTCGTACTGGCGTTGCGACAAATTGTGGCCGGTATTTTTCATTAAGTTTCAGATCTGGCGCTTGACAGTTATACAACCCAGCTTTACGTTTACGTAAAGGTTAATACGAGTTAGCACAAATGCCTACCTATTCAATTTCAGAACTGGCACGCGAACTGGACATCACCACCCGTGCGATTCGCTTTTATGAAGAACAGTCAATGCTCAGTCCTGAGCGGCGCGGTCAGGAGCGGATCTACAGTGCGAAGGACAAAGTCACCCTCAAGCTGATCCTGCGCGGCAAGCGCATCGGGTTTTCACTCGCCGAGTGTAAAGAACTGATCGAACTCTATGACCCCGTTCAAGGGAATCGTAAGCAGCTTGAAAGCTTCATGCAGAAGATTTGCGAGCGGCGCAATCAGCTTCAACAGCAACTGCTCGACATTCAGCAGATGCAGCTAGAACTCGATACTGCCGAAGAGCGCTGCCTAAACGCCATGGCTGATATTGATAAAAAACAAACAGTTAACTCATAAACTTAAAGATAAAAATTACAGGTGAAACCATGAGCTACCCCTCTCTGAACTTCGCACTTGGCGAAACCATCGACATGCTGCGCGACCAGACCCAAGCCTTTGTCGCCGCTGAGTTAACATCACGCGCCGGGGCTATCGACAGCGAGAACCTGTTTCCAGCCGACATGTGGAAGAAGTTCGGTGACATGGGGTTGCTAGGCGTTACAGTTAGCGAAGAGTACGGCGGCGCAGGTCTTGGTTATCTCGCGCATGTTATCGCCATTGAAGAAATCAGCCGCGGCTCTGCATCAGTTGGCCTCTCATATGGAGCGCACTCCAACCTGTGCGTTAACCAGATCAACCGTAACGGTACAGCAGAGCAAAAAGCTAAATACCTGCCGAAATTGATCTCTGGCGAGCACGTTGGCGCGCTGGCCATGAGTGAACCTAACGCAGGATCGGATGTGGTGTCGATGAAACTGCGCGCCGACAAGCGTGGTGATCACTACGTCCTCAACGGTAGCAAAACCTGGATCACCAATGGTCCGGATGCCAACACCTACGTCATCTATGCGAAAACCGACATAGAAAAAGGCGCACACGGAATCACTGCCTTTATTGTTGAGCGCGACTGGAAAGGCTTTAGCCGTGGCAGCAAGTTCGACAAGCTCGGCATGCGCGGTTCGAACACTTGCGAGCTGTTCTTCGATGACGTTGAAGTACCGGCAGAGAACATTCTGGGCGTAGAAAACGGCGGCGTTAAAGTCCTGATGAGCGGCCTCGACTATGAACGCGTAGTTTTGGCGGGCGGCCCTATTGGCATCATGCAGGCCTGCATGGACGTAGTAGTGCCCTACATTCATGACCGTAAGCAATTCGGCCAAAGCATCGGTGAGTTCCAGCTGATTCAGGGCAAGGTAGCCGACATGTACACCCAGCTCAACGCGAGTCGCGCTTATCTTTATGCTGTCGCTCAAGCCTGTGATCGCGGCGAGACGACCCGCAAAGATGCCGCTGGCGTGATTCTCTATAGCGCCGAGCGCGCAACCCAAATGGCCCTTGATGCCATCCAGATTCTGGGGGGCAATGGCTATATCAATGAATTCCCAACAGGCCGTCTGCTACGCGACGCCAAGCTGTATGAAATCGGCGCTGGCACCAGCGAAATTCGTCGAATGCTGATTGGCCGCGAGCTGTTTAACGAAACCCGATAAGCCACGTTTTGCAGGGTGGCCAAGGCGAAGCTTGCCCCCTGCGGCTCACGCACCCCAATGTTCAAAATGGCTGATGAGATGACTGTTACTTCAGTTGCTCGCGGCCGCATTTTCCGGAGTTCGCCAGATGGCTGTTTTACTCTCTCAGATCAACACTCGCTCACCGGAGTATGCTGGCAATAGCAGCGCCATGACTGAGCAAGTTGAGGCACTGCAAGCGCTGCTGGCGCAGATCCATCAAGGGGGTGGAGCCAAAGCCCAAGAGCGCCACACCTCCCGCGGCAAACTGTTGCCCCGCGAGCGAATCAATCAACTGCTCGATATCGGGTCACCGTTCCTAGAGATCAGCCAGCTGGCAGCCCACGAGGTGTACGGCGAAAGCGTGCCAGCAGCTGGCGTGGTTGCAGGCATTGGCCGGGTAGAAGGCATCGAGTGCATGATCGTCGCCAATGATGCCACCGTTAAAGGCGGTAGCTATTACCCGCTGACGGTAAAAAAACACCTGCGCGCACAAACCATCGCTCAGCAAAACCGCTTGCCGTGCATCTATCTGGTCGATTCAGGTGGTGCCAACCTGCCCCGTCAAGATGAAGTTTTCCCCGATCGCGAGCATTTCGGGCGGATCTTCTTCAATCAGGCCAATATGAGCGCCTTGGGTATTCCACAAATAGCCGTGGTAATGGGCTCATGCACCGCCGGCGGCGCCTATGTGCCAGCCATGGCGGATGAAGCAATCATGGTACGCAACCAAGCCACCATCTTTCTCGCTGGGCCGCCGTTGGTCAAAGCGGCAACGGGTGAAGTCGTCAGCGCTGAGGACTTGGGCGGTGCTGACGTGCATTGCAAAACCTCCGGCGTGGCTGACCACTATGCCGAGGATGACGCCCATGCCCTCGCCTTGTGTCGACGCAGCATCGCCAACCTTAACTGGCGCAAGCTTGGCCAGGTCAATTGCCGCGAGCCGATCCAACCGCTGTATGACGCCCAGGAGCTCTATGGGGTCATTCCAAAGGATGCCAAACAGCCCTTCGATGTCCGCGAAGTCATTTCTCGGCTGGTCGATGGCTCGGTATTTGATGAATACAAAGCCTTGTTTGGCAGCACCCTGGTCTGCGGCTTTGCGCACATTAGCGGTTACCCGGTGGCGATTCTTGCCAATAACGGGATTTTATTCGCAGAGTCGGCGCAAAAAGGTGCCAACTTTATCGAGTTGGCCTGCCAGCGTGGGATACCGCTGGTGTTCCTGCAGAACATCACCGGCTTTATGGTCGGACAAAAATATGAAGCGGGTGGCATCGCCAAACACGGTGCCAAGCTGGTGAACGCAGTGGCCTGCGCCAAGGTGCCTAAATTCACAGTAATCATCGGCGGCAGCTTCGGCGCGGGTAACTACGGCATGTGTGGCCGTGCCTATGACCCACGTTTTTTATGGATGTGGCCCAACGCACGGATCGGCGTGATGGGAGCCGAACAAGCGGCTGGGGTACTGGTGCAGGTCAAGCGCGAACAAGCCGTGCGTGCAGGTGAGCACTTCAGTGCCGAACAAGAGCAGCAGCTTAAACAGCCGATTCTCGATCAGTACGAAGCTCAAGGGCATCCGTATTACTCCAGTGCTCGGTTATGGGATGACGGCGTAATAGACCCCGCACAAACCCGTGAAGTGCTGAGCCTGGCCCTTTCTGCCAGCCTAAATGCCGCGATTGAGCCGAGCACCTTTGGCGTATTTCGCATGTAAATCGGCCGCTGACGCATGCGCCCTGCCCCTGAATATTTAATGAGTTAATGGTATGACTGACTTCACCACCATCGAACTGGTAAAAGCTGCCAACGGCGCTGCCACCCTCTGGCTCAACCGGCCAGAAAAGAACAACGCCTTCAACGCTGAAATGATCCGCGAGCTGATCCTCGCCCTTGATGATGTTCAAGCGGATAAGTCCCTGCGCTTTCTGATCCTGCGTGGTCGTGGCAAACACTTTAGTGCTGGTGCGGATTTGGCCTGGATGCAAGCCAGCGCCAAACTCGACTACAACGCCAATCTCAATGACGCTCGCGAGCTGGCCGAGCTGATGCACAACCTCTATCAACTGAAAACCCCAACACTGGCAGTTGTCCAGGGCGCGGCATTTGGCGGCGCGGTCGGCTTGATCAGTTGCTGCGATATTGCCATTGGTGCCGATGACGCACTGCTCAGCCTAAGCGAAGTGCGAATTGGCTTGGCCCCAGCGGTTATCAGTCCATTCGTGGTGCAAGCCATTGGTGAGCGTGCCGCCAGACGCTTTGCCCTGACGGCTGAGCGTTTCAGTGGTGTTAAAGCGCAACAACTGGGTCTGTTCGCCGAAACCTATAGCGCCAGCGAGCTGGATGCGCAAACCGATGCATGGTGTGCAAACTTGCTGCTCAACAGTCCGCAGGCTATGCGCGCCAGCAAAGACTTGCTCAAAGAGGTTGGCAGCGGCGTATTAACCCCGGCACTTCGCCGTTACACCGAAAACACCATTGCACGAATCAGAGTCAGCGCCGAGGGCCAAGAAGGTCTCAATGCCTTTCTCGCAAAGCGCACACCCGCCTGGCAGGAGCCGCAAGCATGAGCGAGCAATTGAAAACCATTGACACTATCTTGGTCGCTAACCGTGGCGAAATTGCCTGCCGGGTGATGCAAACGGCCAGGCTGCTGGGTATGCGCAGCGTTGCAATTCACAGTGCAATTGACCGCCATGCACGCCATGTGCGCGAAGCGGATGCTGCGGTCGATTTGGGCGGTGCCAAGCCTGCTGACAGTTATTTGCGGATCGAAGCGGTTATCGATGCGGCCAAAGCCAGCGGTGCGCAAGCCATTCACCCCGGCTATGGGTTTCTTTCAGAGAACGCCGAGTTCGCCCGCGCAATCGAAGCGGCTGGCTTGATTTTTCTCGGCCCGCCCGCTGCGGCGATTGATGCCATGGGCAGTAAGTCCGCAGCTAAAGCGCTGATGGAGCAAGCAGGTGTGCCGCTGGTGCCTGGTTATCATGGCGAAGCGCAGGATGTCGAAACCTTCCTGACCACAGCTGAAGTAATTGGCTATCCCGTGCTGCTCAAGGCCACGGCTGGCGGCGGTGGCAAAGGCATGAAGGTGGTTGAGCACGCCGCCGAGATGGAGCAAGCCCTCGCATCCGCTCAGCGCGAGGCACAGTCATCCTTTGGCGACTCGCGCATGCTGATCGAAAAGTATGTGCTCAAGCCTCGTCACGTTGAAATTCAGGTGTTCGCGGATCAACTCGGCAACTGCCTCTACCTCAATGAACGTGACTGCTCAATTCAGCGTCGCCACCAAAAAGTGGTTGAGGAGGCCCCCGCGCCGGGCTTGTCCGCCGCACAGCGCCAAGCAATGGGTGAGGCTGCGGTCAAAGCCGCGCAGGCCATTGGTTATGTGGGCGCTGGTACGGTTGAGTTTTTACTGGATGCGCGCGGTGAGTTCTTCTTTATGGAAATGAACACTCGCCTGCAGGTTGAGCACCCGGTGACTGAAGCAATCACCGGTCTTGATCTGGTCGCCTGGCAGATCCGTGTGGCGCGCGGCGAGGCGCTGCCGATCACCCAGGCCCAAGTCCCACTGAAGGGGCACGCGATTGAGGTTCGGCTCTATGCTGAAGACCCGGCTAACGACTTTCTGCCCTCCACCGGCACGCTCAGTGTTTATCGTCAAGCAGATGCTGGTGAGGGACGGCGCATTGATTCAGGCGTAGCCGAGGGTGACGAAGTCTCGCCATTTTATGACCCAATGCTCGGCAAGCTGATTGCGTGGGGCGCCAATCGCGAAGAAGCCCGCTTGCGTTTACTGGCCATGTTGAAACAAACCCATGTTGCTGGGGTTCGCACCAACCTGGCCTTCTTGCAGCGTGTACTTGAGCATCCAGCATTTGCAGCCGCGCAACTGGATACCGGGTTTATTCCCCGCTATCAGGATGTACTTTTGCCGGCGCCCAGTGCATTGCCGGACGAGTTTTGGCAGCTCGCTGCCGAGGCTTTTGTGCAAAGTCAGATACAGCGAACGACCGCCCAGGACCCGCACTCACCGTGGGCGCAACACACAGGTTGGCGCGCCGGATTGCCTCGCGAAGTAGACTTGCATCTGGTGTCTGCCGACCAGCAACAGCATGTGCAACTGCGCAATTGTGCGCCTTCACTGTTCACGCTCAGTGGCGAGCAGATGTCAGTTGAGCGCAACGGCCTACGTACATCGCACCAAGTCATCCGCCGGGGTGAGAGCCTGTTTATTGAATGGAAGGGTGAACTGCACAAGGTCGATACCTTTGACCCTATTGCTGCCACGCAACGCAGCCATGATCAACAGGGCGGCCTGACAGCACCAATGAATGGCAGCATCGTGCGCATACTGGTCGAGCCGGGCAGCCACGTCGAGGCTGGTGCAGCATTGGTGGTGTTGGAAGCGATGAAGATGGAGCACAGCATTCGTGCACCACAGGCAGGTACAGTCAACGCTCTGTTTTGTGCTGAAGGCGAAATGGTTGGCGAAGGTACAGTGCTGGTTGAAATGACCTTGAATCAAGATCAAAGCACTGAAATAAGCGTTTAGCAGACATCTGTAATCCAGATTGACTCGTTAAGGAACACTGCAATGGCCCTGCCCCACCATGTTCGACTGGTTGAAGTCGGCCCGCGCGATGGTTTGCAAAATGAGCAGCAACCCATCAGCGTTGCCGATAAAGTTCGCCTGATAAATGACCTGACTGATGCCGGTGTCTGCCACATCGAAGCTGGCAGTTTTGTCTCGCCCAAATGGGTGCCGCAAATGGCTGGCAGTGATGAAGTGTTTGCCCAAATCAAGCATGGTGCAGGTGTTACCTATGCCGCACTCACGCCCAACCTGCGCGGCTTTGAAGGCGCGCTTGCGGCTGGAGTCAAAGAAATCGCAGTGTTCGCGGCCGCTTCAGAGTCCTTCTCGCAGAAAAACATCAACTGCTCTATCAAAGAAAGCCTGGCGCGCTTTGAGCCGGTGATGCAGGCCGCGGAACAAAATGGCATACGTGTGCGCGGCTATGTGTCCTGTGTGCTCGGCTGCCCGTATGACGGTGAAATTGCGCCTGAGCAGGTCGCATGGGTAAGCAAAGCCCTGTTCGACATGGGCTGTTATGAAATATCCCTGGGCGACACCATTGGCCAAGGTACGGCTGGCGCTACCCGCCATCTGCTGGAAACCGTTGGCAAGGAGATTCCTCGCGATAAGCTGGCCGGGCATTTCCATGACACTTACGGACAGGGTTTGAGCAACATTTACGCCAGCCTGCTTGAGGGCATCGGTGTGTTTGACAGCTCGGTTGCAGGCTTGGGTGGCTGCCCTTACGCAAAAGGTGCAACGGGCAATATCGCCAGCGAAGATGTGCTGTATCTGCTTAATGGGCTGGGTATCGAAACCGGAATCGACCTTAATAAACTGGCAGCAGCAGGCCAGCAGATCTGCAATGTGCTTGGCAAAACCAATGGTTCACGCGTCGCCAGGGCGTTAATGGCGGCCGCTGGCTGAGCCCTTGCCTGAGCGGTTGGCAGGCAATTACACACTGCCCATCAATCACTCAGGCACTTCAGCACTAGCTGAATTTCGACTCCGAACGGCGTACCAGCTTAATAGAGTGTTTAAGGGTGGGTTTACGTGTCACGCTGATGGCCTTTCGCGAAACGGTATCAATCGTGATATTCCAAAAACCGCTGCTTGGCACCGTGATGCGTACCGGGAATTTATCAAACGCGCCACCATGATAAGTATGACGCCCACCGTTTTTAAAACTGCGGAAATTCGCGTCGTTCATCAGGCGAATATTGCAGGTTTGTGAGCACTCGATAACGACAAGATCGTCTTCATTGAGATGTTCACGCTGATGTATGAATTTCATCGACCGCTCCACGCAGCTATTAGCAAACCAATGGCTATTATATGTCGCAAATAACCTGCGCGCTTAAAGAGGCTGAGAAAAACTATTGCCAGTGCATCCCATGCCGTGAACCGCATTAACTGAGGAGCAGGTCGCGCAAACAGACACCAGCAACCGCTAAACTACAGCCCCTCTTTGCCTCCAGGGCCCTGACTTTGTCGTTAAATACTGTTTACCTGCTGCTGTTGATCGCCTGCATTGGCGCAGCAGTGGTGTTCTACTGCATGCTGCGTCGTATCAATCAACGTACTGAGGCCCTGCGCAACAAAGAACAGCAACAAGCTGAAATTTTGCGCCAATTGCAAGCCGTTGCCGCTAATAATCATTTAACTGATGAGCAACTGGAGGCGAATACGCAAGATCTTGCGCAGCGCGTCAAGCAGCTCAAATAGCCAAACCGAATGGCTTGAATCGCACGGCTGCAAATGGGTTAATTACAACCCTTGACGCTTACTGAGCCTTAAATGCTGATTCGCCGACTCACCCCATCTGACGCTCCAACCTACCGAGCATTAATGCTTGATGCCTACAGCGCGCATCCTGAGGCATTCAGCTCGACCTCCCATGAGCGCGCAAATAAATCTCTTGGCTGGTGGCAAGCGCGAGTTAGTGATGCACTGCATCCACAGTCCATGGTGCTCGGTGCGTTTGACCGCAATGGTCAGCTTTGTGGGGTGGCTGGCGTCTCGTTCAAAAACCAAGAGAAAACCCGACACAAGGCCACGCTATTTGGTTTATACGTTGTGGCAAACCACCGTCGTAAAGGGCTTGCCCAGCAGTTGGTTGAACAGGCGCAGCTTCTGGCGCGCCAGCGAGGCGGCATAAGGCTGATGCAACTGACTGTCAGCGAAACCAGCCCCGCGGCGATTGCCCTGTATCGCCGCTGTGGTTTTGAGCAGTTTGGTATTGAGCCAATGGCCATAGCGCTCGACGACCACTACGTCAGCAAATTGCATATGAGCTGTCTACTGGCTTGATCTCAGGCAAGGTCGCTTGATTACCCGAGGGCCGTGTCGAGAAACATCATCATCGCAAAGCCGCCCATCAACCCCAAGGTGGCACTGGTTTGATGACCATTACGATGCGTTTCCGGAATAATTTCGTGGGAAACCACAAACAACATGGCACCTGCGGCCAAACTCAAACTTAGCGGATAGGCCAACGCATAGCCGCTTGAAATACCCACGCCAATCAATGCTCCAAGTGGCTCCATCAAGCCAGTGGCGATGGCAATCAGTGCTGCGGTGATTGTTGAGAGTCCGGTAGTGCGCAGCGCCAATGCGACAGCTAAGCCCTCAGGTATGTCTTGGATCGAAATGGCGCTGGCCAGCGGGACGCCAACGCTGAAATCACCTCCGGCAAAGCCAACTCCCATGGCCATGCCCTCGGGTAAGTTATGCAATGTGATTGCAAACACAAACAGCCAGACCCGATTGATTCGTTCGGAATTAGGCCCACAAGGCCCCGTACTTTCATGCTCATGGGGGGTGAATCGATCCAGCCCCAGCATCAGCAAGGTGCCTAAACCTAACCCCAGAACCACCGTAGCCGCCGAGTAAAAGCTGCTGCCGGTGATGCTTTTGGCTGCATCCAACCCCGGCAAGATGAGCGAGAACGAGCTTGCGGCCAGCATCATTCCGGCTGCGAAACCCAGCATGCTATCTTGAGTGCGACTGCTGATGGTCTTGAGCACGACGGCTAATATGGCACCAAGAGCCGTGGCCATAAAACCTGCGCCGCCCGCATAAAAGGCGTAGCGCAGGCGTTCAGCATGCTCTCCACCTGCAGCGTTAACCACTGATGCGATTACCAGATAGATAATCACCAGCACAGCGGCAAAAAACCCAAGGGTCACCCATGGATTTGCCTGAGCCTGAGCGACCCATGCAGCGCGAAAATTTGCGTAGTCGGCTTGCGTCGAATGCATAGCGATCAATACCCCCAGATTGTGCGCTTACTATCCATCGGCTAGCAGTACGAAACAAGAAGTACGCGTTAATTACGGCGATAGAGCAAAGGTATAAGCCCTGATCAAGCACGACTTTCCTTACAAACGCACTTAAGTGCCTGACAACAAGCTTTGAAAACTTCGCGGCCTTTGCACCCCGTACCCCTGGACAAAATCCACACCTATTTCAGCCAATAACTGCCAGACCTCTCGGTTTTCGACGTATTCCGCCACTGTTATGCGTCCCAGTGCATGAGCGACCTCATTGATTGAACGGACTATTGCCAAGTCGTGAGCTGAATTGACTATTTCACGTACAAAGATGCCGTCAATTTTTACGATATCGACAGGCAGGTATTTGAGGTACTCATAAGATGAGAAGCCGACACCAAAATCATCAAGGGCAAATTTGCAGCCAAGGGTTTGCAGCTGGCGGATCAGCTCTGCAGCCTGACTCAGGTTAGCAACTGCTGTGGTTTCAGTGATTTCAAAACATATACGCCGTGGGTCAATTGCGTAATGATTGAATAGCCCCTTAATGAACCCCAGCAGATCTTCATCATTCAAACTGTTGCCCGAAAGATTAATCGAAATCGAGGCACAGCGTTGCCACAGACTCGGGGTGTTTTCGATCTGGCTAAATGCGTTGATCAGCACCCAGCGATCGATTTTACCCATGAGTTTGTAGCGTTCGGCTGCCGCAATGAAGTCATGCAACGCAAGACCGTTTTCCATCACCAAAAGCAACTCATAGTGAGGAATTTCTGAAGCCTTTATGTCGGCCCTGGCAATTTGCTGAACACGCAAGGAGAGATCTTCACGCATAATGATCTCGTCTACCCGAACAGCAATCGCTAACAGTCCAACACGTGCATCATCGGTCAAAACGCTATGGCGGCAGACCCGATTGCCACCTGATTCTTTTGCCAGACTGCATACTGTGGAGAGCTGGCTGAACACACTGCCTACATCATCGCCGGCGGCAGCCTGCATGACGCCAACACTCAGGGTTACACCAAGGCTTTGCCCCTGCCAGATAAACCTCTTCTGCCCTATGCAAGTGCGCATCCTTTCAGCGAGGACGCAGGCACTGACCTCATCATGCTGCTGAACCATTGCCGCAAACTTGACCCCGCTAAGGCGGGCAAGCACGCCATTATTGGGTAGCATTCGCTGTAGCAGTTGAGCAACATGATTAAGACAGGCATCACCTGCCATTAAACCCAGCTGATTATTCAGTAGGCTTAATTGGTCGACCTGTACAGCGATGTATGCAACCTCCTCTGCGCTGTACAGACTTTTCGCGACCACAGCTTCAAAGCTGCGGCGATTAAGCAATCCGGTCAAATCGTCATGGCTGTGGGCATAGGCAATTTCTTCGCATAGATTCCCCACTAGATCCTGCACAGTCCGCAAGACCCCATCGGTAATCTGGGAGGCTGGTGGCAGTTCCTCTGGTGCCAGCCCATTTAACCCGTCCAGAATTAACTGCAACGCTTGGCGATGTTCATCATCTAACCCCTTGATTGCTTCAGGGCCATCAATGGGTGCTGAATGGCACGGGCTATCGGGCTGCATAACCTGACAAGCGCGTAGAAAGGAGTTGGTCCCGGATGAAGATAGGTGATCTGTAATTCGCGGCTCAAAACATTGCTCGGAAAGCGCCTTGAAATAGCAAAACAATGACTGCGGCAGCACCGCGCACATCTGCGCAAGAAACTCATCCCGAACAGGCTCAGGTCGTGAGCTCAGATCGAAAGCCTTCAGCCAATTAGGCACTAAGTAATCGAGGGAAAATGGGTTCTCGGCATTAACAACAGGCTGACCGACCAATTGGCTAAAGCAACTGCAAGCATCCAACTCATACTCGGCGAGCGTCTCGCGGACATTGCCTACAACTCGGTCTACCAACAATTGATCGAGTGCCTGTTCCTCAGCATCTGAAAGGGACTGTTGTGCATAGCGGTGCTTGAGTGCCAGACCACGATTTATGCTATTTACGCATTGGCTGACCAACTGCGGCCCCAGAATATCGCAAAAGGCTACAGCCTCTTTAAAGGCCTGCGCATCTTGAGGTGACAAGGCGTGCTGGGCTTTGTCCTTGAGCGCGTCAACCAAGGCATTAAGGGCCTGCGCGAGTGCTTTAGATAACTGAATCTGGACTACCAAACTCAGCGCGTTAGCCTGCGCAAGTGCTAAGGTGCTTGAGATCAAGCGCATGCCTCCTGCATGACGATGCTCCCTGCGAAGAAACCTCTGAAAAATACTGCGCTAGGTATTACTGGAGCACCCCGTACTGCGTTAAAAAGAACAACTAAAGTCGAGGGCGACCCCGATCGCTTTTTCGCAGTTTATGACTCAGCCAGCTTCTAGCTAGTGCTCCCGAGAGCCTTTGCTTTTTTCAGATGATCTGGTTCTGCGGTCTGTATAACTCGCGAACGGTTCCCCGTTTCATTTCACAGTCTTCAATATCACTATGGCATGCACTAAGACGCCAAGCTTCACCGTCCTGAACATTAGGGAATTTAAATGAGTGAATACACAGCTAAAGTTATGTGGCATCGCGGGACACAAGGCTTTCTAAACAATCGTTATAGCCGGGCCCACAGTTGGCAGTTTGATGGAGGCATCCAAGTGCCTGCATCCTCTTCCCCGCACGTGGTGCCACTGCCCTATTCCGACCCCGCAGCGGTCGACCCTGAAGAGGCCTTTGTCGCTTCGTTATCAAGCTGCCACATGCTCTGGTTTTTGGGTCTTGCAGCCAAACAAGGGTTTGAGGTCAATGAGTATGAAGACAACCCAGTCGGGTTGATGGCCAAGAATGCACAGGGCCGAATGGCCATGACGGTGGTGACACTCTTCCCGCGAGTGGCATTCACTGCGGCAAGCAGCCCGACCAAAGAGCAATTGATCGAGCTTCACCACAGGGCTCACGACCAATGCTTTATTGCCAATTCGGTGTTAACTAAGGTGCAGTGCCACCCCGTGTTTGAATAAATGCCTGCAAACAGCTTCACCACCAGGTTGAGCTGTAAGAGTGCGGCCCCGTGTGGAAGCGCTAAACTGAACGGGACATACACACTCATGAGCAAGGAGCCACTATGAGTGACAATCAAGATGATAAACCGCTAACCACTTGGGAAATGCTGCACAGCGTTTTAGCTGCGGCCTTTGGCGTACAAAGCGGTAAAAACCGCAATCGCGACTTTAGCCGGGGCAAACCCAGCCAATTCATTCTATTAGGTGTGTTATTCACGGCGAGCTTTGTGTTGCTGATTGCAGGGGTCGTGCAGTTGGTGCTGTATTTCGCTGGGGTTTGACAGCCAAGGCGCTTGTTTAAGGTGAAAAAAGCAAACCGCACAGGTGTGCGATTTGCTGCCCCGCCCTAACACTAAACTGGCTTTACTGGTGACTCACCCAGTACACCGCGGTGGCCACCGCAATAATGATCAAGACAAAAATTGCCTTGGCGTCGATAGCACTGTCAGTTGGATCCGGTTCGGTTTGATCATTCATAGGCACCCCCCGCAGTTTTTATGATTATGGCTGTTTCGACTTTGAGTAAAGACCAGGTATGCGACTTGCTCAAGCGCTGTGGTTATGCATGGTGAGTCGCTTAGTGCATAAAGTTCTTTCCATATACTGAAACATCACTTTTGCGCATAACCCTGAACTGGTATCTTCCATCGCCTCCCTAGGGAGTGCGCGGCCGTGCGCGCAGTTTTGCTGTAAATAGTTATTTATGCATTCCGCAAAATGGGTTTGACCCAGTGACTATCGGCTTAACGGCCGGCAGCAAATCATAAATAGAAGCTACGCAGCCTGATAACAGGATCCGTCATGTACGTTTACGACCAGTACGATCAAACCATCATCGAGGACCGCGTTAAGCAGTTCCGTGATCAAACAAGCCGCTACCTGGCTGGCGAACTGAGCGAGGCTGAATTCCGCCCGCTGCGCCTGCAAAACGGCCTGTACATCCAGCGTTATGCGCCTATGCTGCGTATCGCCGTGCCCTACGGCCTGCTCTCTTCAAAGCAAGTCCGCAAGCTGGCAGATATTGCCCGTGACTACGATAAAGGCTATGCCCACATCAGTACCCGACAGAACGTACAGTTCAACTGGTGCGAGCTTGAAGATATCCCAGAAATTCTCGCTGAGCTGGCGACCGTGCAAATGCACGCGATCCAGACAAGCGGTAACTGTATCCGTAATACCACCACCGACCAATTCGCCGGTGTGGCCAAAGACGAGTTGATTGATCCGCGCCCATGGTGCGAAATCATCCGTCAGTGGTCGACATTCCACCCTGAGTTCGCGCACCTGCCACGCAAATTTAAAATTGCGGTAAACGGCGCAGTCAGCGACCGGGCCGCCATTGAAGTGCACGACATCGGCCTTGAAGCTGTAAATAATGAGGCTGGCGAACTGGGCTTTCGCGTATCCGTAGGTGGCGGTTTGGGCCGTACGCCTATAGTTGGCAGCTTCATCAATGAGTTCCTGCCGTGGCAGCACCTGATCAGCTATCTAGATGCCATCTTGCGCGTATACAACCGCTATGGCCGTCGTGATAACAAGTACAAGGCACGGATCAAGATTCTGGTAAAGGCTCTGACGCCAGAAGTCTTTACCGAACGGGTCAACGCTGAATGGGCGCACCTCAAGGATGGCCCTACCACCTTGACCGAAGCAGAAGTTCAGCGCGTTGCTGCACACTTCATCGACCCGGCCTACAAAGCTCTGCAAGATCAAGACGCTGAGTTGGCCGCGCTGGATGCTGAGCACCCAGGATTTTCCCGCTGGCGTCAGCGCAACACCTTCGCCCACAAGAAGCCGGGTTATGTGGCGGTCACCCTATCACTCAAACCCACTGCGGTTGCGCCGGGCGACTTGACTGACAAGCAACTCGACGCAGTAGCCGATCTGGCTGATCGCTACAGTTTTGGTGAAGTGCGTAACAGCCATAACCAGAACATCATTCTGGCCGACATCGAACAAGCCCAGCTATTCACCCTCTGGGGCGAACTTCGCGAACATGGGTTTGCTACGCCGAACGTTGGCTTGCTGACTGACATCATCTGCTGCCCTGGCGGTGATTTCTGCTCGCTGGCCAATGCCAAATCGATTCCAATCGCCGAAGCCATTCAACGCAGCTTTGATGATCTCGATTACCTGTTCGACATTGGCGAAATCGACCTCAACATCTCTGGTTGCATGAACGCCTGCGGTCATCACCATGTGGGTCACATCGGCATTCTTGGTGTCGACAAAAAAGGTGAAGAGTTCTATCAGATCTCACTGGGCGGTAGCGCTGGCCGCGATGCGAGCCTGGCGAAGATTCTTGGCCCGGCCTTTGCGCAAGATGACGTGGCCAGCGTGATCGAGAAAATCATCAATGTTTACGTTGAAAAGCGTGACGATGAAGAAAGTTTCCTCGACACCTTCCGCCGTGTCGGTGTGGATCCGTTTAAGGAGCGCGTATATGCAGCGAATAATTAAGAACGGCCAGATTATCGACGAAACCTGGCACCTACTGCCCAAAGACGCCACGCTCGAAGGCCTGTCCAACTGTGACGATTTAATCGTGCCGCTGGAGTTATGGACTGAGCACGCTCACGCCCTTAAAGCCCGTGATGGCGGTTTGGGTGTGTGGCTTGATGCCGGCGAAGAAATCGAAGAGATTGCTGACCAGCTCGATAATTTTCAAGTGATCGCGCTGAACTTTCCGGCCTTCACCGATGGTCGCCACTCATCAACCGCTTACATGCTGCGCACTCGTTATGGCTACAAAGGCGAAATCCGCGCAATCGGTGACGTACTGCGTGACCAGCTGTTTGCCATGCTGCGCTGCGGCTTTGATGCCTTTGCGCTACGTGAAGACAAAGACCCGCAAGATGCATTGAAAGCCTTTGCTGAGTATTCAGAGGTGTATCAAGCATCCAGTGATCAACCGTTGCCGCTGTTCCGTCGCCGCGCCTGATCGCCCTCGCGCTCCCCCCCCAAAAACGCTCGTTGCAGTTATGCAGCGGGCGTTTTTTTTGGCGTCGTCAGGGTTTCGACTCGATTTTCAAGGCGTCACTGAGAAAGCTCGGGGCGATATAACGCTCATAATGCGCCTCGGAAAGTATAAAGAACTCGCGGTCGATGGCGTCACGCAACTCTGGCAATGACCAGTTGCGAAACTCAGGTAGCAGCACCATGCCATAGGCCTCAAGCTGGTTGATCACCCGCGCACCTCGGGCGATTAACTGATAAGCCCAGCAATAAGGCGATTGATTTGGCACGAAGCGTACTTGTCGCTGAACCAACTGCTCGCGCAGCCGTGGCGCATCAAACACTTCAACCTTAGCCTCCATCACTTGCACCAGCAGCACTTCAAGACGCTGCCATACGGCTTGCTTTGCCTCTTCGTCATATCCGTTCCAAGCGATCACCTCATGGTGAAAGCGCTTGCAACCACGGCATACAAGATCACCATAGACCGTGGAACACAGGCCAACACAGGGCGTTTTAATCGGCTGACTGGACATAACGGAACAACATTCACATGACTAACAGGCGGGCATATTAGCCCTTTGTCTAGGTCAGTTCATCCGGCGCAACAAAGTTTTGCTGAAAAAGCTGTTTACGACAAAATATGGCAAAACAGCCATTATCCCTGCTCAAAAAGCGAGAAGAGCCGCTTAACCCCCTGTTAAAAGCCGCTTTTGACTGTTTTTTATACAAACACGCTCAATCACGGCTTTGGCTTAACTTTATGCGCACATTCCAGTAGAATCGTCGGGCCTTTTATAGGCGCCAAAGTCCGTTGGAAGCTGTTTTCAAAGCGTCACGAGCACAGTTAATCCCGCAGGTACGATGTTGGCACTGCCATTTGCTCAACCCAAATATCAGTGCCAGCCCTCATCGATCTCGTCCTGCTGGCGTAAAACTTTGAAAGCAGCTTCTGGAAGAAATCCCTGAAATCTCGGCTGATTGGCCCATAAAGCCTTTACAGCGCTTGATTCGGTGCTTTCTGGATATGCGTCCCGGACAGAAATTTGGGACCACTGATGAGGGTAATAACTGTGCTTGAAGCTTATCGCAAACACGTAGCAGAGCGTGCCGCTCAGGGTATCGTGCCCCAGCCGCTGAACGCCGAACAAACTGCAGGTCTGGTTGAACTGCTGAAAAACCCGCCTGCTGGCGAAGAAGAATTCCTCGTCGACCTGATCACCAACCGCGTACCACCAGGTGTGGACGAAGCGGCCTATGTTAAGGCTGGTTTCCTCTCTGCTGTCGCCAAGGGTGAAGCCACTTCCCCATTGATCGACAAAAAGCGCGCTGTTGAACTGCTGGGCACCATGCAGGGCGGTTACAACATCGCCACTATGGTTGAACTGCTCGAAGACGCCACCTTGGGTGCGGTTGCCGCTGAGCAACTGAAGCACACCCTGCTGATGTTCGATGCCTTCCACGACGTTGCCGAAAAAGCCAAAGCGGGCAATGCCAACGCTAAAGCTGTTCTGC
Source organism: Pseudomonas sp. NPDC078700 (assembly GCF_044542375.1). Lineage (NCBI taxonomy): Bacteria > Pseudomonadati > Pseudomonadota > Gammaproteobacteria > Pseudomonadales > Pseudomonadaceae > Pseudomonas > Pseudomonas sp. NPDC078700. The sequence goes on along the minus strand of NZ_JBITUI010000008.1, from coordinate 150,615 downwards.
AATCCTGGGCTGACGGCGAATGGTTCACCAAGCGTGCACCTATCGCCGAAAAATACAGCCTGAGCGTATTCAAGGTCACCGGCGAAACCAACACTGACGACCTGTCACCCGCTCCAGATGCCTGGTCGCGTCCAGATATCCCGTTGCACGCACTGGCCATGTTGAAAATGGCCCGCGATGGCATCGTGCCTGAGCAACAAGGCGTAACCGGCCCTCTCAAGCAGATCGAAGAGATCCGCGCAGCTGGCTTCCCTGTTGCCTATGTCGGCGACGTTGTGGGTACGGGTTCTTCGCGTAAATCCGCAACCAACTCGGTATTGTGGTTCTTCGGCGATGACATCCCTTACGTGCCGAACAAGCGCGCTGGCGGTTTCTGCTTCGGCAACAAAATTGCACCGATCTTCTACAACACCATGGAAGATGCCGGCGCCCTGCCGATTGAATTCGATGTAACCAACATCGCCATGGGCGACGTGATCGACGTTTACCCATACGCCGGTAAAGTGTGCAAACACGGCACCGACGAAGTAATCACTACTTTCGGCCTGAAAACCCCTGTTCTGCTCGACGAAGTTCGTGCCGGCGGTCGTATTCCGTTGATCGTAGGTCGCGGCCTGACCGAAAAAGCCCGCGCTGAGCTGGGCCTAGGCCCAGTTGACCTGTTCAAAAAACCTGAGCAGCCAGCTGACAGTAACAAAGGCTTCACTTTGGCTCAGAAGATGGTTGGTAAGGCTTGCGGCGTTGAAGGTGTGCGTCCTGGCACCTACTGCGAACCGAAGATGACCACCGTTGGCTCCCAAGACACCACCGGTCCAATGACCCGTGATGAGCTCAAAGACCTGGCGTGCCTGGGCTTCTCGGCTGACTTGGTATTGCAGTCGTTCTGCCACACTGCGGCTTATCCGAAGCCGATCGACGTGACCACTCACCACACCCTGCCTGACTTCATCCGCACCCGCGGTGGTGTTTCGCTGCGTCCTGGTGACGGCATCATCCACAGCTGGTTGAACCGCATGCTGCTGCCTGACACCGTCGGCACTGGTGGCGATTCGCACACCCGCTTCCCAATGGGTATCTCCTTCCCAGCGGGTTCTGGCTTGGTTGCTTTCGCAGCCGCCACTGGCGTAATGCCGCTGGACATGCCGGAATCCATTCTGGTTCGTTTCAAGGGCAAAATGCAGCCTGGTATCACCCTGCGTGACCTGGTCCATGCGATCCCTTACTACGCCATCCAGAAAGGCCTGCTGACTGTTGAGAAGAAAGGCAAGATCAACGCCTTCTCTGGCCGCATCCTTGAGATCGAAGGTCTCGACGAGCTGACCGTAGAACAAGCGTTCGAACTGTCTGACGCCTCTGCAGAGCGTTCTGCTGCTGGTTGCACCATCAAGATGCCGGAAAAGGCAATTGCCGAGTACCTGCAGTCGAACATCACCCTGCTGCGCTGGATGATCAGCGAAGGCTACGGCGATGCGCGCACCATGGAACGCCGTGCTCAAGCGATGGAAGCTTGGTTGGCCAACCAAGAACTGATGAGCGCTGATGCTGACGCGGAATACGCCGAAATCATCGAAATCGACCTGTCAGAACTAAAAGAGCCGGTTCTCTGCGCACCAAACGACCCAGACGATGCACGTCTGCTGTCGAGTGTTCAGGGCGAGAAAATTGACGAAGTGTTTATCGGCTCGTGCATGACCAACATTGGTCACTTCCGCGCTGCTGGTAAGCTGCTGGATAAAGTCAAAGGTGGTATCCCTACGCGTCTGTGGCTGTCGCCGCCGACCAAAATGGACGCTCACCAACTGACTGAAGAAGGCTACTACGGCATCTTCGGCAAAGCTGGCGCACGCATGGAAATGCCAGGCTGCTCGCTGTGCATGGGCAACCAGGCACGTGTTGAAGCCAACTCCACCGTGGTATCGACTTCGACGCGTAACTTCCCGAACCGTTTGGGCGATGGTGCCAACGTGTACCTGGCCTCTGCCGAACTGGCTGCGGTCGCTGCAATCACCGGCAAACTGCCGACGGTTGAAGAGTACATGGGCTACGCGAAAGACATCGACAGCATGGCTGCCGACGTTTACCGCTACCTGAGCTTCGACCAGATTGCTGAGTTCCGTGAAGCGGCTGCGAACGCCAACATCCCGGTCGTTCAAGCCTAAGCGTTACCCGCATCAAGATGAGCCTCGCCTAGTGCGGGGCTTTTTCTTGCCTTGAATTTAGCGATGGATTTAATGCCGCTGGCACATGAATTGCTTAAAACATAGCAAGTACAGACATAACAAGCAGTTCCAGTATCGGAGCATGCTTATCGACAACGGCGTCGTCTCGGAACTGCCTTACGCAGGCTCTGGAACGGCGCTTTTTTGTGTTGCAAAGGGAATGCTCAATGGGTGATCTAACAACTGGCCGCACCGATGCACTGGATTGGGTTAACGGCTCTGACGCTCCCGAAAAAAGCGTGCTCAATCTTGGTTTCATGGCGCTGACTGACGCCGCCTCAGTGATTGTGGCGGCCACCCAAGGCTTTGCCCAACCTTATGGTTTGACCCTCAATCTGCAACGTCAGTCATCCTGGGCGACCCTGCGTGACAAATTACTCAGCCGTGAACTCGATGCAGCCCACTCGTTATACGGCCAGATTTATGGCACGCACCTGGGGATTGGTGGTCCAGCGACTGAAATGGCCATTCTTATGGGGCTCAACCACAACGGCCAAGCAATCAACCTGTCCGAGCAACTCAAACGCAGCGGCGTGACCAATGGCGAGGCACTGAAAGCGCAGGTGCATCAAAGCAGTGCAAAACTCACATTCGCGCAAACGTTCCCCACGGGCACACACGCCATGTGGCTGTCTTATTGGCTCGCCAGCCAAGGGATTCATCCCGTTAACGATGTAAGCACTGTAGTAGTCCCGCCCGCACAGATGGTTGCGCACCTCAATGCAGCGCGTATCGATGGTTTCTGCGCAGGCGGCCCATGGGGGGCTTTGGCTGTTGATCAGGGGCAAGGCTTCACCGTCGCGACAACCCAAATGATTTGGCCTGACCATCCCGAGAAAGTGCTGGGCGTGACCCGCGAGTTCATCGAGCTCTACCCAAACACCGCCCGTGCACTGACGATGGCAGTCCTTGAAGCTAGCCGCTTTATCGACGAAAACCCGGAAAACAAGCGCAGCACCGCCAAACTGATTAGCAGTGCCGACTACGTGGATGCACCACTGTCATCAATAGAACCACGCTTTCTTGGCCACTATCAGGACGGGCTTGGCAATGCCTGGAGCGACCCTCACCCACTGCGCTTTCATGCGGACGGTACCGTCAATATGCCTTACTTGTCTGATGGCATGTGGTTTATGACCCAGTTCCGTCGCTGGGGGCTGTTGCGCGAAGACCCGGATTATCTGGCTGTCGCGCAGCGTATTCAGCAACTCGATATTTACAGCCAGGCTGCCAATGCACTGAACATCCCGGTGCCAGCAGCCATGCGCAGTAGCACCTTGTTAGATGGCAAGTGTTGGGATGGCAGCAACCCAGCCGACTATGCACGAAGTTTTGCACTTCACGCATTGAGCGACAGCCCTGTGACCGCCCAATAACAGGCAGGAGGCCAAAACATGCTGCGCATACTTCTAATTAACGACACGCCAAAAAAAGTTGGTCGCCTCAAGGCTGCGCTCACTGAGGCTGGCTTTGAAGTTATCGATGAGTCCGGTTTGACCATTGACCTTCCTGCCCGGGTAGAGGCTGTTCGCCCCGATGTCATTCTGATCGACAGTGAGTCACCCAGCCGCGATGTAATGGAACAAGTGGTGCTGGTTAGCCGCGACCAGCCGCGCCCGATTGTGATGTTCACTGACGAACACAACCCAAGCGTCATGCGCCAAGCGATTCAATCCGGCGTGAGTGCCTACATAGTCGAAGGCATCCATGCGCAGCGCTTGCAGCCCATACTGGATGTTGCCATGGCGCGCTTTGAGAGTGATCAAGCACTGCGAGCCCAACTGCACGCACGCGACGCGCAACTGGCTGAACGCAAGCGAATTGAGCTGGCCAAAGGTTTGTTGATGAAAATGAAAAGCTGCGATGAAGAAGCGGCCTACACCTTGATGCGCCGACAAGCCATGAGCCGCCAACAAAAGCTGGCACAAGTTGCCGAGCAGATTATTGCCATGCACGACCTGCTGGGCAATTAGCAGCCTCGGGCACCTCTAAATTTAGGCATCGCAAGGGCCAACTGTACCGCTTTAAAGATAACTGTTCCGCCCGAAGCTTCAATCTGTTGGCGACTGTACAGCTGTCTCAACCGGCGGTTGTACCTGCGCCAACAGAGGCTCAATAGCTAAGATAAAAGCATTCAGCCCAGCGGCTAACGGTGAACCTAAAATGACAACCTACAGTGATGAACGCCAGCTGCTTGGCGAAGCCGATCAGCGTGCGCTGGATTATTTCGACAGCCAGCACACTCGCCCGGCATTCCCCACCAAGCAGGCGATTGCAGCGCTGAGCGCGCTTGACCAGCCGCTCAATGAGCACGCACTTGCGGCTCAGCAGGTGTTACGTCACTTAGATGAAATAGCCTCTCCTGCCACGGTCAACTCAAACGGTTCGCGCTACTTTGGTTTTGTCATCGGCGCGACCCTGCCCGCTGCCGCCGCAGCCGAGCGCTTGGTCTTGGCGTGGGATCAATGCGCCTCATCCTTTGATAACTCGCCGGCAGCTGATGTGATCGAACGTATTGCCGGGCGCTGGGTACTTGAAGCGCTGAGGCTGCCAACCAGCAGCGCTGTGGGTTTTGGTACCAGTGCGACTGCCTGCACGCTGGCCTGCATATCTGCTGCACGCCGTGCACTGCTGGCGCGCAAAGGCTGGGACTTTGACGGCGACGGGCTAATGGGAGCACCCGAGGTACGCGTTGTGGTGTCTGCGAGCGTGCACATTACCGTGAAGAAAGCCCTGCGCATTCTGGGTTTCGGCACTAAGCGATTAATCATTGCAGCAACGGACGCGTACGGAAGAATTGACCCCTTGCAACTGCCGCCACTCGATGACCTATGCATTCTGTGCCTACAGGCTGGGGAAGTTAATACCGGTGAGTTTGACCCCTTCAGCGCAATCATTCCTGTGGCTAAAGGTGCGGGTGCCTGGGTTCATGTGGACGGTGCATTTGGTCTCTGGGCTCGCGCCTCATCCTCCGAACAGCTCACTGAAGGCGTCGAGCAGGCTGACAGTTGGACCACCGACGGCCACAAGTGGCTGAACACACCTTACGATGGTGCAATGGCGATTTGCCGTGATGCTGATGCGCTGGCTCAGGCAATGAACAGCGATGCGGCTTACGCTTGTGCGTCTAAAGATGCGCAGAAAAACCTCAATCTGGAATTCTCGCGTCGGGCTCGCGGCATTCCCATTTGGGCGGCCTTGGCCTCACTTGGCCGCGAGGGTTTACGCCAGATGATTGACCAGCACATTCGTCAAGCCAGCACCCTGGCCGAACGCCTGCGAACTGCTGGCTACCAGGTGCTAAATCGAGTGGTGCTAAATCAGGTGCTAGTGCGGGCAGACGATGATCAACAGACCCTTGCAATCCGCCTTGCTGCCCAAGCCTCCGGGCAGGTCTGGTTTGGACCGACGGTCTGGCAAGATCGGCCTGCCTTTCGACTGAGCATTTCCTCTTGGCGTACCACTGATGCCGACATAGACCTGCTTGCCGAGTTGTTGATTAAGCTCAAACAAGAGATAACGAGTTAAATCCAGCAAACGGGCAAGAAGCTACTCGACAAGGGCTAGCTGGCGGGTTTATCTTCGGACCAGGCCACCGCAGTGGCCAGCGTCGCTCGGACGGTTCCGGGCGCTTACGTACCTTGAGGTTTACATGGCTGAACAAGCTAAGCGCCGCTTTGCGCGCATCGATCGTCTCCCCCCTTATGTTTTCAATATCACGGCTGAACTGAAGATGGCTGCTCGCCGCCGTGGCGAGGACATCATCGACTTTAGCATGGGCAACCCAGACGGCCCGACACCGCCGCATATTGTTGAAAAGCTCTGTACCGTTGCCCAGCGCGAAGACACTCACGGCTACTCAACCTCACGGGGCATCCCGCGTTTGCGGCGAGCAATTTCACGGTGGTATGCCGAACGCTATCAAGTCGATATCGACCCTGAAGATGAGGCCATCGTCACTATTGGCTCCAAAGAGGGCTTAGCCCACTTGATGCTGGCAACGCTGGATCATGGCGACACAGTGTTAGTACCAAACCCCAGTTACCCGATCCATATTTATGGCGCCGTGCTTGCTGGGGCACAGGTGCGCTCAGTACCGTTGGTGCCTGGCGTCGACTTTTTCGCTGAGTTGGAACGCGCCATTCGCGAGTCCATCCCTAAGCCGAAGATGATCATACTGGGCTTCCCATCCAACCCTACGGCCCAATGTGTTGAGCTGGACTTCTTCGAGCGGGTGGTCGCACTCGCCAAACAATACGATGTGTTGGTGGTGCATGATCTGGCCTACGCCGATATCGTCTACGACGGCTGGACGGCACCCTCGATCATGCAGGTGCCAGGAGCCAAAGATGTCGCGGTAGAGTTTTTCACCCTGTCCAAAAGCTACAACATGGCGGGCTGGCGGATTGGCTTTATGGTCGGCAATAAGGAGTTGGTCAACGCACTGGCGCGAATCAAGAGCTACCACGACTATGGCACCTTCACCCCGCTTCAGGTCGCAGCCATTGCGGCGCTTGAGGGTGATCAACAATGTGTCCGCGATATCGCCGAGCAATACCGGCAGCGCCGAAACCTGATGGTCAAGGGCCTGCACGAGCTTGGCTGGATGGTCGAGAACCCTAAGGCATCAATGTACGTTTGGGCCAAAATACCCGAGCACTACGCCGCGCTTGGTTCTTTAGAGTTTGCTAAAAAGCTGCTGGCTGAAGCAAAGGTCTGCGTCTCACCTGGCATCGGTTTTGGCGACTACGGGGATGATCACGTGCGCTTTGCCTTGATTGAAAACCAAGACCGTATACGTCAGGCCTTGCGCGGTATCAAGAATATGTTCAGAACGGATGGTCTACTGCCCGGCACTACGGTTAAGCCGGCTAAGTAAAGCGCCCTGATCGACATGCTCACCGAGCATGTCGATACAAACTGAATCAACTTGAGTAATCGAGTACGGTCCACACATTGCTCAGCCCCTCGCCAATAACACAGCTCGATGCAGTCAACTGCTTGTTGTAACTAAGCGCCATCAAACTGGTTGCACCTTCAGCAACATCATCATGCTGCGCCATCCACTGCACACGTCCGCAATTAGGTGTGTCGATCACATAGCTATTGGCAACGGCAGCACCTTGCTTTGGCATGCCAATCACATCAATAACCAAGCCATGTTCTTCAACGCGCTTGCCGTCAGAAATGACCACTGCCCAGGCGTCGTTATGATCAATCACCAAATAGGTGCCATTTGCTTTGGGTTGCTCAAGTGATGGCTGTGCACAACCACTGAGCATGACCAATACCAAAACTGTCATCAGCATCTGTTGCATTGCTAGATACCCCTTTGCGTAACCAATGGGCTGGGGGCGTTGTTGCCGTCAGACCATCGCAGATGAGTGAAATTTGCAGTGCGATGGAATGACTATCGTCGAATACTGTTTATTTGTACAGTACTTTTATATTAACCTTACTCACGCCATCTGACAGGGCTGCGTCAGATACCGCAAAGGTTTGATTAGGAGCGCAACGATGCTGGACGTAATGCAATTAAAACAAACAGTTAACCGGATGCCTCTGGAAAAGGTGCGTGCCACCGTTGACGAGCTGCACCTTGAGGGGATCGTGACTGAAGGCAAAACACCCTTCAACAGGCTCCACTTCAACACCTGCTTTGCAGAAATCGAAGCGCTTTTTCAGCGCGCGGGCTATCACCGTCCGCTGGACGTAGTCGGTTATCAAGGCCTGGTCTATGCAATGTTTGACCCCACACGCTGGGAGGCCGTGGAAGTGCTGCGCTGGCTCAAGGATTTCGTCGAAGAGCCTCGTAAACGCCCTGCCAGCTGATTCTGATTAGCGCGGCTTAACTGAGGCAGCCGCTTATGGAACCCCCATGGCGATGCCTCGGATGATCTGCGCCGTTATTGCACATGCTAAATGCATATGCCTATAGCTGCGCACCAGCGTGGTACAGCGCGAGGTTGAAAAACAACAGATCATAGCCAGCACCCATAGTATTAAATAACATTAGATATATTATTTATCTTATTGTTTTATATATATTTTTCTCTTTGAAAATATAACTAAATCCCTGCCTAAGCCACAGACTGGCAAGCGCTTTGCAGTAGCCTTGGTACATCCGTCTTCGGGTCGCCAACGGCGGTGATCGGGACGAAATAGACAAAGACGTCAAAGTTGCTCGCTGTTTTATTGCGGGCAAGTTTCGACGTCTTTTTTCGTTTCTGATAGCTGAGGAATTTCAATGCATCCTTGCAAACCACCGTGCTCATTACTCAAAAAAACTCTGGCAGGCGTTACTTGCGCCGCACTCTTACTCGCAAGCGCTCTGTCAGTCAGCGCGGCTGAACCTGAGAAGGCAGAACTCAAACTCGGCTTTATCAAGCTCACCGACATGGCGCCTTTAGCTATCGCCTATGAGAAGGGTTATTTCGAGGACGAAGGGCTGTATGTCACCCTTGAAGCGCAAGCCAACTGGAAGGTCTTGCTCGACAGGGTAATCACAGGCGAACTTGACGGTGCGCATATGCTCGCCGGCCAGCCTCTTGGTGCAACGATCGGATTTGGCACCAAAGCACAGATAGTCACCGCATTCTCCATGGATCTCAACGGCAACGGCATCACGGTTTCCAACGATGTATGGAATGAGATGAAGAAAAACGTACCCATGCAGGATGGCAAACCAGTCCACCCGATCAAGGCCGATGCGCTCAAACCTGTGATTGAACGCTACAAGGCGCAAGGCAAGCCGTTCAACATGGGCATGGTCTTTCCAGTCTCCACCCATAACTATGAACTGCGTTACTGGCTCGCGGCAGGTGGGATCAACCCTGGCTACTATGCGCCAGCCAAAGGCGACATCTCTGGCACCCTTGACGCGGATGCCTTGCTCTCAGTCACCCCGCCACCGCAAATGCCTTCAACCATGGAAGCTGGCACCATCAATGGCTACAGCGTAGGTGAGCCGTGGAACCAACAAGCAGTGTTCAAGGGCATTGGCGTCCCTGTAATAACCGATTATGAAATCTGGAAGAACAACCCGGAAAAAGTTCTTGGGGTGTCGAAGAAATGGGCTGATGCAAACCCTGAGACCCACAAGCGCCTGGTTAAAGCACTGATTCGTGCCGCCATGTGGCTCGACGAAAACAACAATGCCAACCGCCAGGAGGCCGTAGAGATTCTGTCGCGCCCTGAATATGTAGGGGCAGACGCCAAAGTCATCGCCAATTCAATGACAGGCACCTTTGAATACGAAAAGAGTGATAAGCGCGAGGTGCCGGACTTCAACGTGTTCTTCCGCTATAACGCCACCTACCCCTACTACTCAGACGCCATCTGGTACCTCACACAAATGCGCCGCTGGGGCCAGATCGCCGATGCCAAACCTGATAGCTGGTATTTCGACATCGCCAAGCAAGTTTATTTACCGGCTGTTTACCGCCAGGCAGCGGACGAGTTGATTGCTGAAGGTAAGGCAAAAGCCAGCGACTTCCCGCCATTGGATGAAAAAGGTTTTCGCGCGCCAACCAGCGAGTTCATTGATGGTTTGACCTATGACGGCAGCCAACCAAATGCCTACATCGAGCAGATGAAAATCGGCTTGAAGCACGACTCTGTGCTGTAGGCCTTAGCGTTTTTCATCTGATAGCACCCGTGCCATTGAGCGCAATGTGATTAAGCCATCAGCGCAACCTGATGGCGTGTCTACCGAGGATTAGCTGATGAGTAACCCAGCCATCACCGAACAAATTACCCAGACCATGAAGAGCGCACGCCATGCTGCCTTCAAGCGCTGGCTGCCCAACCTGCTGATGCCGATTATCGGCCTCGCAGCCTTTCTGCTGTTCTGGCAAATGGTTGCGGGCAGTATCAACACCAGCCTGGGAACCTTTCCTGGCCCTGCTCAAGTCGCCATTCAGTTCAATAACTTGGTCGATGAGCACCAACGCGAGGCCAAGCGTGAGTCGGCCTTCTATCAGCGCCAAGATATGCGCAATGCTGCCCTGCTCAGTAAAAACCCAAGCGCCGAGGTAAAGATCCGTCCCTACACCGGCAAACCGACCTTCTTCAAACAAATCATCACCAGCCTCTATACGGTGATGACTGGTTTTATCATCGCCTCATTGATCGCCATCCCCCTGGGCATTGTCTGCGGCCTGAGTAAACCGCTGTACAACGCAATCAACCCGCTGATTCAGATCTTCAAACCCATTTCTCCACTGGCCTGGTTGCCCCTTGTGACCATGGTTGTCAGCGCCGTTTACACCAGTACCGATCCACTGTTTGCAAAATCATTTATTACCTCGGCAGTCACCGTTGCTCTGTGCTGCCTGTGGCCAACGGTGATTAATACCATCGTGGGTGTGGCGAATCTCGATAAAGACTTACAAAACGTTAGCCGGGTGCTCAGCCTTTCACCGATCAGCCACATTCGACGAATTGTGCTTCCCGCTGCCATTCCTATGATATTCACCGGCTTGCGGCTGTCGCTGGCAACCGGCTGGATGGTCTTGATCGCCGCCGAAATGCTTGCGCAAAACCCTGGACTGGGAAAATTCATTTGGGATGAGTTCCAGAATGGAAGCTCCAACTCCCTTGGACGCATCATGGTTGCCGTGATCGTAATTGGCCTGATCGGCTTCGCATTAGATCGCCTGATGCTTGCCCTGCAAAAATACGTGAGCTGGGATAAAAACGCCGACCTGCGTTAATCATTGAGGATTTTCCATGAATACTTCACACCTTGAACTCACTGGCGTTGGTATCAGTTTTCCGACTGATAAAGGTCTGTTTTGTGCGCTAGAAAACGTCAACCTAAAAATTACCAAGGGCGAGTTTGTTTCTTTGATTGGCCATTCCGGTTGCGGCAAGTCAACCGTGCTGAACATCGTTGCAGGGCTTTATCAAGCCACAACTGGCGGTGTCATTCTGGACAGTCGCGAAGTCAACGCGCCAGGCCCTGAGCGAGCCGTTGTATTTCAAAATCACAGCCTGCTGCCATGGCTGAGTTGCTACCAGAATATTGAGCTAGCCGTACGCCAGGTATTTAAGAACAGCAAAAGCAAAGCCGAAATGCGTGAATGGATTGAGCACAACCTAGAACTCGTGCACATGAATCACGCTCGCGATAAACGTCCCAGTGAGATCTCCGGTGGGATGAAGCAACGCATAGGCATTGCAAGGGCATTGGCCATGCAACCTAAGGTGCTGCTGATGGACGAGCCCTTTGGTGCGCTAGATGCCCTCACCCGGGCACACCTGCAGGACTCGTTGATGGAAATTCACGCCGACCTGGGCAACACGGTCATCATGATCACCCATGATGTTGATGAAGCCGTACTGCTCTCTGACCGGATTGTGATGATGAGTAACGGCCCTTCAGCAACGGTAGGAGAAATCCTTCAGGTCGAACTGCCAAGGCCACGGAATCGCATGGCCCTGGCCCATGATTCGCGTTATCACGAATATCGGGCAGCAGTGTTGGAGTTCCTCTATCAGAAACAGCATCGACCTGCGGCGTAAAGCCAAGTTATGAATGACCGACGAGCCTTGCTGCGATGGCAAAAAACCGTCTAACTAGCAGTTCTGGACTCCATTGGTCAGATGCGTTGAACCTAGCACAGCAAGGATCGCCGAACAGTGGCAATTAAATTTGTTCACTGATCGGCGACCCTCTAAGGATCTAATGTGTTTGATCTGTCTACGTGGAATCTATCTGTCCCCACACCCCCGAGCCCCACTGAAATTAGCGCGGCCCGCATACAAAGCGGTTACTCAAGCCAGTACTTTCGCCATGAGGCTAAAGAAACGGTCGTATTTTGGGTGCCTGTTACAGGCTCACGCACCGAAGATGCCAGTTATCCCCGTAGTGAATTACGTGAAACCTACGCCGATGGAACACTGCGTAACTGGTATTACAAAGACGGCGATAACTATTTAAACGCCGTACTCTCGGTCAATGTAGTGCCCAGTAAGAACAAAGTAGTGGTGGGCCAAATCCACAGTAAGGATCAGCCGGGCAGCCAGAATGATCCCTTGGTAAAGTTGCAATACCATTATAAAAATGGCACAGGCAGGCTTGAACTGTTGTATCGGGCCCAGCCCGGTAGTTCGACAGTCAAGAACATACTACTGGCAGACAATGTTGATTTGAATGAACGCTTCAGCTACCAACTTCGTATTACGTCTACCGGGCGCTTAGGCGTGACCGTAAAAAGCAGCGGCGACAAGGGCTCGTTTTATAAGCAACTGAGCAGCAGTTGGAGCCGCCAATTGCTGTACTACAAAGCAGGTGCCTATATACAAGACAACCAAGGGTATTCAATTGAAGGGGGGCGAGTGACTTTCTACTCGCTGAATACCCTGCACCGCAACTAACCTCTCCGGCATGGGCAGTTGAAGTGATACTGCCCATGACCTGCTCATCGCCGTACAATTGCGCCTTCCATTGCCCTGCTGTAGACGAGAACCTATATGGCCCGCCTGACACTCACTTTTCCTGAAGATCAGTTTTATTTCAGCACCCACCTCACTGTGCGCGTAACCGATATCAACGCGGCCAATCACCTTGGCAACGACTCAATGATCTCAATGATCTCAGAGGCCCGCGCCCGCTTCTTATTTGATTTTGGAATTGAAGAGGCCAGCGAGGAAGGCGTGGGCATTATTGTCACAGACCTGGCAACTACCTACCGCGCAGAGGCCCATGCACGGGATCAGTTATTGTTTGAAGTGGGGGTCATGGACCTTAACAAATACGGCGGTGACATTACGTTTCGCATCACACGCCCAGCGGACCAAAGCTTAATTGCAATGGCCAAGTCGGGTTTTGTATTTTTTAACTACACCACCAGTCATGTGGCGCAAATGCCGGCGGCCTTCAGTGATAAGTTTCCACGGGTAAATTGGCTTTAACGGCACATTCAATGCATGAATACCATGCAACGTAAAAAGGCGTTGCAGAAAGTGACACTTCGCTTTACCCCTCTGCGGTGCCTTTAAGCATTCGATGCTTTAAGCGTTCAACTACACAAGCAGGGGGAACTGTAATGCCGATCACACCGCGCCAAACCCGTTTCGCCGGTCTATTGACTAACTGCCTCGCCATCGCCCTACTCACGCTGCCCATCCCAACACATGCAGCCACCCAACAACCGCTTCAACCTCTTAGCGCCACCTTGGAGCAACGTGTGCCTACTTAGGATAACCATGGGTTATTTGTAGGCAGTATTCACTCAATTAAAACAACTGTTAAGCGGTCCCGCTCAGCAGTGTGGTTTCTCCACCTCTTTAAAAGCCAAGATGCCACACTCAATAGTGCCCCCACGCACTGCAAGCGGGCAAGGTGCATTAATGCGGTGCAATTAACCGCTCCTGACAACGATTAGTTCAAGCACAACAGGCTAAACCGCTGGCGTGCAGGACTTGGCACACTGTCTGCATTGGTTGATTCACAATTTAGATAAAGCGCGATCTTCAACGAAGAAGACTGCACTTCCCGATCGAACGGGACTTGGACAAAGGCGTCCTCGCTAGGCAACTAGCGGGACGCCTTTTTTGTTTTCCGTGATTTTTATCCAGGAGAAAACCGGGATGAAAAAACTCAAGTTAGTGATGATCGGCAATGGCATGGCAGGTGTCCGCACCCTTGAAGAGTTAATAAAACTCAACCCCGCGCTTTACGACATTACTGTATTCGGTGCAGAGCCCCACCCGAACTACAATCGCATCCTGCTTTCACCAGTGCTTGCAGGTGAACAAAGCTTTGCGCAAATTGTGCTCAACGACCTCGGCTGGTACGCCGACAACAACATAAATCTGTTGTTGGGGCGCAGAGTTACCCAGATCAATCGCAAACAACGCGTGGTGACCGCCGACGATGGCACCACTGCGCAATACGACCGCCTGCTTATCGCAACAGGCTCTAATCCATTCATCTTGCCTATTCCAGGCAACAAACTCGAAGGCGTTATTGGCTATCGGGATATTGCTGATACACAGCAGATGATGGATGCAGCACAAAAACACAGCCACGCGGTTGTCATCGGCGGCGGCTTGCTCGGGCTGGAAGCCGCCAATGGCTTAAAGCTTCGCGGTATGGATGTCACGGTCGTGCATATCGGCAATACCCTACTTGAGCGCCAACTCGACAGCACGGCAGGCAACCTGCTGCAAAAGTCCCTTGAAGAGCGCGGCCTGAAATTCCTATTACCCAAGCAAACGGCTGAACTGCTTGATAATGGCGATGGACGAGTCTGCGCAGTCAAATTTTCCGACGGCGATGTAATTGCTGCCGACTTAGTGGTGATGGCAGCCGGTATTCGCCCGAACACTCAGTTGGCCGAGGCCGCTGGAATCGCCTGCAATCGTGGAATATTGGTCAATGACACACTGCAAACCTTTGACCCTAGGGTTTATGCCATCGGCGAGTGTGCCAACCATCGCGGCACTGCATATGGTCTGGTAGCCCCGTTGTTCGAACAGGCCAAAGTGTGCGCCAATCACCTAGCCCAGTTAGGGTACTCGCGCTACCAAGGCTCAGTGACCTCAACAAAATTGAAAGTCACCGGGATCGATCTATTTTCAGCCGGTGAGTTCCTGGGGGCCGAAGGTACAGAAACCATCACCCTTTCTGACCCTATTGGCGGCGTTTACAAGAAGCTGGTAATACGGGGTGACGTGCTGGTCGGTGCCTGCCTCTATGGCGACACTGCAGATGGCGGCTGGTACTTTCGCCAAATACGTGAACAGCACAATATCAGCCAAACCCGTGATCACCTGATGTTCGGTGAGAATGCCATTGGTGACGTTGGCCATCAGGGCCAAGACAAAACCGCAAACATGCCCGACAGCGCTGAAGTCTGCGGCTGTAATGGAGTCTGTAAAGGCACCATAGTTGGCGCCATCCAAGCCAATGGTTTATTTAGCGTAGATGACATTAAAAAGCACACCAAGGCAGCGAGCTCATGTGGTTCTTGCGCAGGTTTGGTTGAACAAATTCTGATCAGCACAGTTGGCGGTGCTGCAGACGTTAAACCCAAGAGCGAAAAAGCTATCTGCGGCTGCAGTGAGCTTAACCATGGGCAGATTCGTAAAGCTATCCGCGACATGCACCTGACAAGCCTAACCCAGGTCATGCAAATCCTGGATTGGACTAGCCCCAATGGCTGCGTAACATGCCGCCCTGCTCTCAACTATTACTTGATTTCAAGCTGGCCTGGGGAAGCCAAAGACGACCCTCAATCGCGCCTGATAAACGAACGCGCACACGCAAATATCCAAAAAGACGGCACCTACTCCGTGGTCCCACGCATGTGGGGTGGCGTAACCAACCCCACGGAGCTGCGACGCATTGCCGATGTGGCGGATAAATATAAGGTGCCAATGGTCAAGGTCACGGGCGGTCAACGCATTGACCTGCTGGGCATCAAAAAACACGACCTGCCAGCCGTATGGAAAGACCTCGACATGCCATCGGGGCATGCTTATGGCAAGTCTATCCGGACGGTTAAAACTTGCGTAGGAATTGAGTTCTGCCGCTTTGGCACGCAGAACTCGACACAAATGGGCATTGACCTCGAACACGACCTGTTCAATATGTGGGCACCGCACAAGGTCAAACTGGCCGTTTCAGGCTGCCCACGAAACTGTGCCGAGGCCGGTATCAAAGACGTTGGCATTATCGGCGTCGACTCTGGGTGGGAAATGTACATCGGCGGTAATGGCGGCATCAAAACAGAGGTCGCGGAATTCTTCGTCAAGGTCAAAACGGCAGAAGAGGTACGCGAATACAACGGCGCATTTCTACAGCTTTATCGTGAGGAAGCCTTTTACCTCGAACGTACTGTGCACTTCCTGCAACGCGTTGGCATGGAGTACATCAGACAAGCCGTCGTTGGCGACCCAGAGTGCCGCGCTGCACTGAATGCAAGGCTGCAATATTCCCTGTCGTTTGAACAGGATCCCTGGAAGCAACGCATTGAAGTCCCCCAATTGAAGAAAGAGTTCGAAACCATTCCACTGGTCGCGATTACGGGGGACGCACCATGAGCTGGCTGGATATTTGTGCACTCGAAGCAATCAATCCACTTGGCGCACGAATCATCACCGGCCCACGCGGTGACATCGCAGTGTTCAGAACCGCTGATGATCAAGTATTTGCCTTAGATGACCGCTGCCCACACAAAGGCGGGCCACTCTCGCAAGGCCTTATCTATGGCAACCGTGTGGCCTGTCCATTGCACAATTGGCAGATAGAGCTGGAGACAGGAAGCGCCATATCACCCGACCAAGGCTGCACACCGCGTTACGCCGTGAAGATCGAAGCAGGACGGGTGCTATTGGATTTGAATCATGTCGCACCCGTTCAATAAACGGCCGATCTCGGGAGTACTGCGATGAGCGACACCAATAAAACCCGCATCACGGCATCAACCTGCTGCTACTGCGGGGTTGGATGTGGCGTGTTAATTGAGCACAGTGACGACCGGATCATCGCTGTTTCGGGGGATCCTACGCACCCGGCCAATTACGGTAAATTATGCAGCAAAGGGGCTTCGCTACACCTGACAGGCGATTTAGATGCCCGCGGTTTATACCCTGAGTTACGGCTGGATAAAGCCCAACCTCGAAACCGTACTGACTGGAATAGTGCGCTGGATCACGCCGCGCAGGTGTTTGCCAAAACCATCCAGGAACATGGCCCGCAAAGTGTGGCGTTTTATATCTCGGGACAATTGCTGACCGAGGACTATTACGCCTTTAACAAGCTCGCACGCGCCTTGGTTGGCACCAACAATATCGACAGCAATTCACGGCTTTGCATGTCATCCGCCGTGGTGGGTTATAAGCGCAGCCTCGGTGCAGACGCGCCGCCCTGCAACTATGAAGACATAGAGCTTAGCGATTGTATATTAATCGCCGGCAGCAACATGGCCTACGCCCATCCGGTGTTGTTTCGCCGCCTTGAAGAAGCCAAAGCCAAGCGCCCACAAATGAAGGTCATCGTCATTGACCCGCGACGCACAGATACCTGTGATGTTGCTGATCTGCATTTGGCTATTATGCCGGGCACAGATGTCGCGTTGTTTCATGGCATTGTGCACATTCTTATGTGGGAAGGCTGGGTAGACCACGGGTTTATTGCCCAACACACCGATGGTTTTGAGGCAC
This sequence comes from Pseudomonas sp. NPDC078700, assembly GCF_044542375.1. NCBI lineage: Bacteria > Pseudomonadati > Pseudomonadota > Gammaproteobacteria > Pseudomonadales > Pseudomonadaceae > Pseudomonas > Pseudomonas sp. NPDC078700. The sequence goes on along the minus strand of NZ_JBITUI010000008.1, from coordinate 133,222 downwards.
TGAAACAGAGGGTCCGCGACTTCAATCCTGCAGCTGTCGCTGATATTTGCGGGATCTCACAAGAGCAGCTACAAAGCTGCGCCATGATGATTGGCCAGGCCCCGAGGTTTCTTTCGCTGTGGTGCATGGGCTTAAACCAATCATCGGCTGGAACGGCTAAAAACACGGCGTTGATTAACCTCCACTTAGCCACAGGGCAGATCGGTAAAGCAGGTGCTGGCCCCTTCTCCCTGACCGGTCAACCCAACGCAATGGGTGGCCGCGAAACAGGCAGCTTGGCCAACTTGCTGCCCGGCCACAGAGACGCCGCTAATCAAGAGCATCGAAACCAGGTCGCCCAGTACTGGGGAGTGGACGGCCTGCCTGAAACAGCTGGTCTTAGCGCCATTGAACTGTTTGAGCAGATGCAAACGGGTAAAATCAAAGCGCTGTGGATTGCATGCACCAACCCTGCGCAATCACTGCCAGATCAAACCCGGGTTCATCAAGCACTGAGCACTTGCCCTTTTGTCGTGGTTCAGGAGGCCTTTTTCACCACCGAGACCTGCGCTTACGCAGACCTGCTTCTGCCTGCCAGTAGCTGGGGCGAAAAAGAAGGCTGTGTGACCAACTCAGAGCGTCGGGTCAGCCATGTCCGCAGTGCAATAACGCCACCCGCCGAGGCTAGAGCTGATTGGCAAATAACCTGTGACTTTGCACGTAAACTCGAAGCACTCCTGCGCCCCGGCCTGCCCAGCCTGTTCAACTTCACCAAGCCCGAACAGCTTTTTGATGAGTACAAAATGCTTACTCAGGCACGTGACCTGGACCTCAGTGGCCTGAGCTATTCAATTCTCGATCAACAAGGCCCGCAACAGTGGCCCTTTGCTCAGGGTGCTCAGCGAGGCACAGCGCGCTTGTATCAGGACCGGGTATTTGCCACCGAAAATGGCCGAGCGCAATTTCATTCAGACCCTTACTGTGCACCGGTCGAAAAGCGCGACGCGCGTTACTCTCTAGTCCTCAATACCGGGCGCTTGCGTGATCAATGGCATGGCATGAGCCGCACAGGCACTGCCTCACGGTTGTTTGGCCATGTCGAAGAAGCCGTCTTGAGTATTCACTCAGATGAATTACGCCGCAGAAAGCTTACCAACGGTGAGCTGATCAAACTGCGTAGCCGCCGAGGTACATTGATCGTCCCGGTACAGGCTGATGACGATGTACGTCCGGGTCAGGCTTACTTGCCGATGCACTGGGGGAATCGATTTCTAAAAGGGTTGGGCACCAATGCACTGACTCAACCAGAGTTCGACCTATTGTCAAAACAACCTGAGCTTAAACATGCAACGGTTGAGATCGACAAAGTCGAATTACCCTGGAAATTCTTTGCCTTAGTCGAAGGCGACATCCAGTTGCGCTTCAAACAATTACGCCCCCTGTTTGAGTCATTCGCATATGCCAGCTTCAGCCTCACCGGATCGAACCACCCCGCCCTGCAAATTCGCGCAGCCTGTGCCAATGCACCAGGCAACGAGCTGCTCAGAACAATAGACCAGTTACTCGCCGTCGACTCAGGAATGGTGATGGCTTACGACGACCCTAAACGCGCCGTAGGCAAACGTGTCCGCCTGGATGCAGGCCGCATCATTGCGATTCGTTTGGCCGGGGAAACCACAGCACAAGAGTGGTTGAAAGGCATGTGGCTTGAAGGCAAGACAGACGACCAGTTACGCCACTGGTTGCTGGCCCCCCTGTCTGCTGCGCCCCGCTCAACTAACAATTCAAGCAATAAAACCTTGTGCAACTGCATGAATGTGAGCCAGCGGGCAATCTGCAGCGCTATTGAGCAAGGTCTGAACCTGGACCAGCTGAAACAAAAGCTGGGCTGCGGCACAAGCTGTGGCTCCTGCGTACCTGAAATCAAACGCCTGCTACAGCTACAAGCTGCCGCAGTGGTGAACTAACCTGTGTTGAGGTTGAGATGAACAATAAAGTCTGGCTGGTTGGCGCGGGCCCAGGTGATCCAGAGTTACTGACCCTCAAGGCCGTTCGCGCACTGCGCGAAGCCGATGTGGTGATGATTGATGACTTGGTAAACCCACAAATACTCGAGCACTGCCCGCAAGCGCGGGTGATTTCCGTTGGGAAACGTGGCGGTTGCCGCTCAACACCGCAAGCATTTATCCAGCGTTTGATGCTGCGTTATGCACGGCAAGGAAAATGTGTGGTTCGCCTTAAAGGTGGTGATCCCTGCATCTTCGGTCGGGGTACAGAAGAATATAACTGGCTGCATTTACATGGCATTGATGCGGAAATAGTTAACGGCATTACTGCAGGGTTGGCCGGAGCAACTAATTGTTCGATCCCCTTAACCTTGCGGGGCGTCGCACGCGGCGTGAGCCTGGTCACAGCTCACACTCAAGATGACAGCGAGTTAAATTGGCAAGCACTCGCGGACTCAGGCACCACGCTAGTGGTGTATATGGGAGTGGCTAAGCTTGCTGATATTCGTCAGCAGCTAATCAAAGCAGGCATGCATGCAGATATGCCAGTGGCGATGATAGAAAATGCCTCACTGCCTGAGCAGCGGGAAAGACGCAGCACACTCAACCAACTGCTCGATGATGCCCAGGACTTTAGACTAAAAAGCCCGGCAATACTGGTTATTGGCCAAGTCGCCTGTGACAGCCAGGTCAAGCTCGATCAACTGAGCGCATAATTACACGCTGTGTTCGGCACTTATTTCAGGCAAAGAAAAACCCGGCCGGAGCCGGGTTTTTCATTTCAGCTTTAAACCAATTACTTGGCTTCAGCTTCTACAGCGGCTTCAACGCGACGGTTGATAGCACGGCCTTCAGCAGTTGCGTTATCAGCAACTGGCTGCGACTCGCCGTAACCTACAGCGTTTACGCGCTCGCCACCAACACCGTACTGGTTAACCAGTACGTCACGAACTGCGTCAGCACGCTTCTCAGACAGAGTCTGGTTGTAAGCGTCAGTACCAACGGAGTCAGTGTGACCTTCTACAGTGGTAGAAGTTTGTGGGTATTGGTTCATGAAGTCAGCCAGGTTTTTGATATCACCGTAGCTTTCTTCTTTAACCTTGGACTTGTCGAAATCGAATTTAACGTCCAGTTCAACGCGAACGATTTCAGCAGGCTCTTCAACAACTGGAGCCGGCTCTGGCTCAACTACAGCTGCAGCCACAACAGGCTTCGAACCACCGAAGTTCAGACCAACACCCAAACCAGCCTGCCACTCAGTGTCACCCTGGTCGATGTTGTACAGAGCATCTACGCCAGCACGGGCATAGAGCATTTCAGTGAAGTAGTACTTCGCACCTGCGCCAGCAGTGGCGTAAGTGGAGTGGTCGCGGCCGCTAGAGGCAACGTTGCTGATGCTCTGGTGGGCAAAGCCGCCAGAAACATATGGACGCAGACCTGGGCCAGCTTCACCAAAGTGGTACAAAGCTTTAAGGTCAGTCATGTTGCCCTTAATGTCTTTGTTACCCAGCGCTTTGTCACCGTTCAGGCTATGGTATTCGCCATAAGCCAGAGCCAGCTCAACATCCTTGGTCAGGAAGTAACCAATGGAACCGCCGTACTGGCTACCTTCATCGTGAGCAAAGTTGCGGCTCGAGTCGGTGAAGTATTCGTTAACAAAGCCTTCCACCTCGACTGCGCCTTGACCTTGAGCCATCACGCCCATGGAAGAAGCAGCGACAAAGGAGCCAATGACTGCGCCTAAGGTGTTTTTAAGTTTCATCCGTAAATCCCCATCTTGGTGATTGATTGCACTACGTACAGGTAGACACGCAGAACTTTAGCAAGTTTATCAGAACTTGCCTTTATGCCAAAGAATATTTGCATCCGAACTAACTTTCGGTGTCACCCGCAAATTTCTCACGCAATTTGTCAAGGGCCCTTTTGTAACGCATTTTCGTTGCACTAAGCCCCATATGCATAATATCCGCTATCTCTTGAAACTCTAGCTCTGCGACAAAGCGTAGCACTAAAATTTCACGGTCAATTGGATTTGCATGTACCAGCCATCGGTCTAACCCTCCGCGCTCCTCTATTTTAGGCGTCTTTTCTTCAGACGCTTCCTCTAGAGGATCGAGACTTAGCGCATCCATCAAACGCCGTTTACGTCGTTCTTTGCGATACTGGGTAATACATTCATTATAAGTAATGCTGTACAGCCACGTCTTAAACTTAGACTTGCCCTCAAAGTTCTTTAAACCATAAAGGACTTTAAGCATCACCTCTTGACAGACATCATCTGCATCACGTTCGTTCCCTAAATAGCGTGCACAAACGTTAAATAATGTGCGCTGGTAGCGTCGCATCAGCTCTTCATAAGCGCGCGTGATGTGAAACAACTCACTATGCGCACGCAGAACCAGCTCCTCATCGGAGAGCGCGAGGGGGTCATAACGCATAGGCAACGATTGGGCTTTATTCAAATCGAGTCGGGCCGACAGTCAGGTCAGAAGCCGCCATCAGCTGTTAACAGTCTGCTGGAGGGCGGCATAGATTAGCAGAGTTTAGGTTTAGCGACTGCTCACCCGCTGTTCAAGCAAAACGCGATTGGCCACTGAGACAAGGTCCCCAGCCTCAGTTAAGACGACAGTCTTAACCGTGCCGATTTCCTCAATCTGACCTTCGACATCACCGACTTCAACTTGTTGCCCAACCTGATACAACTCACGCACATAAATACCAGCCAGGATCTGCCCTGCGATCTCGCGACTGCCCAGCCCTAGGGCCAGCGCAGCGGCCAGACCGATCGTGATCAGCACAATAGCAATGACGTAATTAAGCAGCTCGGTCTTCACCTCAAGCTGCCCGATTGCCACTGAAATACTGATGATTATGACCAGGCCCTGAGCAATGCGCGCAACGCCGTGGGCATACTCAAGCCCAACACCCTCAGCTGCCCCTCGCACAATGCCACTGACCAGATGAGCCAGCAGCACCCCGATAACCAGCACCAACGCCGCGCCGAATACTTTTGGCAGGTACAGCGCAAGCACATCCAGGGTTGCTGACACACGCTCCAAGCCCAAGGACTCAGCTGCGGAGACCATAAAGATCAGCAAAATAAACCAGTAGACAATGCGCCCGATCAGAGTCGATACCGGCACTTGGAAGCCGGCACGGCTGAGCAACTTGGTCAGGCCAGTGCCCGCCATTAAACGATCCAGCCCCACTTTTCCAAGCAGCTTGGAAATCAACGTGTCTAGCAGCTTGGCCAGCACGAAGCCGATGAGCACCAGAATGAGTGCAACGAATAGGTTTGGAATAAAACCAGCGACTTTAGTCCACAGCGCAGTCATGGCCGCTACCAGGCTTTGAGTCCAAGGATCGAGTTCCATTTAGTCAACCTTATTAGCAGTGCGAGCAGTTGGTTTGCGGCGCGAAACTGGAGATACGTGTGCAGATCCCTTATTCAGGGCAATCATCAACGCCTCAACCCAATGCCCCATGAGTGCGAACATATCCCCAGCACCCACTTGGCGATTAGCCGTTTTCAGTACGCGCGTGAGCGCCGCATCATCATCGTGATCAGATGATGGTTGCGCGTTCAGCAAGTCGCGTAGTGATTGTTCAAATGGATCGTGCATTAACGCACCTCTATTGATGTGCAGATTTTGACGCAAACACAGTAAGACAAGTCACATCAAACCCAGCGCAGACGACGAAACAGCCACCATTGGACCACTGCCAGCGCCACCATAATCGTACAAGCGACAACGAAGCCGTATGGGTTCTCGGAGCCAGGAATACCGCCGACGTTGATCCCTAATAAGCCAGTAAGGAAGCTCATCGGCAAAAATACCCCGGTGATAATGCCGAAGCGGTACATGATGCGGTTCATTTTGACATCAAGCCGACGATCTTCAGCCTCCAACACCAGGCCAATTCGTTCCCGGGTTAGATCCAGCTCTTCAATGTAACGGGTCAGGCGGTTGTTGAGTTCATTCCAGTAGTCGGCATCATCATCAACAAACCATGGCTGCTGATTCCGCGTGAGCTGGGCATAGACTTCACGTTGTGGCGCTAGAAAGCGGCGCAAGCCAGCAGCCCGACGGCGCATCTGCAGCAAGGTATCGTGATCAGGCTCGAAGTTGGGATCGTTATCAATCTCGTCTTCTTGGTCATCGATACCTTGGGCAAAATCACTGACCAAGGACTCGATCTTGTCTGTCATGTGGTCGGCAAGCCCCAGCACGAGCTCTGAGGACGTTTTTGGTCCCTTACCTGTACTCAGGTCAGCAATTAAGTCCTCAACGGCGCGCAAATGGCGCATGCGCAGGCTAATGGCACGCTTGGCTGAAGCATAAATGCGCAGCGAAACCATATCTTCTGGCTCTGCCCCCGGATTCAGATTAACCCCACGCAGAAACAGAAGAATTTTATTTTCTGGCAATTGCAGAAAACGCGGCCGGGTGTTTTCTTCTAGCAATAAGCCGCAGATAAACTCATTGAGCCCGCTTTCTGCGCGCAACCATTTCTGCGCCTGGGGGTGAGTACGATCCCAGTGCAGCCATAAATTTTCATGCTCTGCCAAGACCAGGTCGGCTAGCTGGTCGTAGCTGACTGGACGCCCACCCCCGCTGCCATCCAAGACATAGGCATGGACCAACCCCCACTGCTGATTGTCTTGTTCAGACATTCATAACTCCAAAGCAAAAATCCATTTATGGCCTGCCGCCCGCTATTTACTCAGGCATTTTCAGTGCCGTGGGCGAAACGATAATTCCGTTGTTATCGGCATAAACGAATTCGCCCGGACGGAATGTCACGCCACCAAAAGTCACGGCCACATTAAGATCGCCAATGCCGCGCTTGTCAGTCTTCATGGGATGGCTGGCCAGCGCCTGAACCCCCACAGCGGTTTGTGCAAGTACATCAACATCGCGCACACAGCCATAGATGATCAGCCCTTCCCAGCCATTCTTGGCGGCTTTTTCAGCCAACATGTCGCCCAGCAAGGCGCGGCGCATTGAGGCACCGCCATCTACGACCATGACCTTACCCTTACCAGGCAGATCAACCTGCTCTTTGACCACCGAATTGTCTTCGAAACATTTAACAGTGACGATCTCGCCGCCAAAGGAATCGTGGCCACCAAAGTTGCTGAACATGGGTTCAACAACCTGAACTTCGGGGTATGCGTCACACAAATCTGGAGTGATGTACTGCATGAGAAAGCTCCTATACCCATCGATAATCGTTACAAGCAGTCAGCGCTGGTGCGCCAGACCCTTCATTTTCATATGTTCAGTTGCTGCTCGGGCAATCCAACGCCCAGCCTAGCGCAGTCAACGACTACAGGCCACTTTTGTACGCAACAGTTAAGCCCTCTAGCTCGCCTGTTACAGATTAGGTGCTTAGCTTTGGCTGCATAGCCGTCGCCGCAACCATGTTGTCTTCAGGCCTCATCGATGGCTCACCTGCATCGCTGTGACCCCGATTCAACCACTGCTCAATAAGCGGCCATACTTCGACCTGTGCAGCCTTGCTCACCAGCATTTCGACGTGACCAAAATCGCTACTAAAACCTTGCTGTTTACTCAAGCAGAGGAAGGTCTTATTGATTGAAGCAAACTGATCAAATAACTTCTGACAAGCCCATGGAGGGTCTTGCTCATCGCCCTGAGCACTGACAACAAATAGGGGCAACTGAACCTGCGCCAAACCAGCCCACCAATCGTCCTGAGCATCACCAAAGCGGCCAAATAGACCATACCAGCGTAACGCTTCCAGTATGACGCCCATTGATTCATCTTCTGGCCCACGTTTAAGCCGCGAGCCGGAGAGCACATTAAAGCGCTTTAGCAGCACCTTTGCCCCCCAAACTAATGGCGGAATTTTCAGCGGCCAATAATTACGACTGATCTGACTGCCAAATAAAGCCACTGAAGCAATCATCGACTCATCAAGGTAGCGCCCACCCAATGCCGCAGCCAGTGTCGTACCACCCAGGGAGTGCCCTAGCCAGTGCACAGGCTGAGGATTTTGCTCATAAACAAATTGGGTGATCGCAGGCAAATCGTAGCGCGCATAATCGCTGACCCGATTATATTTATAGCGCTGATTACGCGGTGACAGCCCATGGCCGCGCATCTCAACAATCCACACGTCAAACCCAGCGCGCGCCAGATAGGGCCCAAGACCAATACATTTGGGTGAATACCAAAAGCGTCGATTGGAAAAGCTGCCATGCAACAAAATCACCGGTGCACCACGGTGCTGCTCATGGTCAGCAAGACCCAGCCGGGTTGCAACCAACTCAACCGTCGAGTCAGGACTATTGCCGGGTTTCAGGCGATACAGGTCTTCGCTCAAATCACCGCGAAACTCAGCACTGATCAAGGCGACGGGAAATAACTTGCTGCTGCTTTGCATTTTATCTCTGGCACAAAAAAGGGTGGGACCCTGTCCCACCCTGTTTTTTTTAAGGGTTATCGATGGATCAGCTTTGCTGACCTTCAGCAAGGAAGAACCAGGTTTCAAGAACCGAATCAGGGTTCAAGGAAACGCTTTCAATACCCTGCTCCATCAACCAACGTGCCAGATCCGGGTGATCCGACGGGCCTTGACCACAGATGCCAATGTACTTACCGGCCTTGTTACAGGCCTGAATAGCATTGGACAGCAGCTTTTTAACCGCAGGATTACGCTCATCAAACAGGTGGGCGATGATCCCTGAGTCACGATCCAGCCCCAGCGTCAGTTGAGTCAGGTCGTTAGAGCCGATGGAGAAGCCATCGAAATATTCGAGGAACTCATCAGCCAGAATCGCGTTTGAAGGCAGCTCGCACATCATGATGACCTTCAGGCCATCTTCGCCACGCTTCAAGCCATTTTGCGCCAGCAAATCAACCACCTGGCTCGCCTCACCCAAGGTGCGCACGAACGGCACCATGATTTCGACGTTGGTCAGGCCCATTTCATTGCGGACTTTCTTCAGTGCACGGCACTCAAGCTCGAAGCAGTCGCGGAAGTTTTCGCTGATGTAACGCGAAGCACCACGGAAGCCCAGCATCGGGTTTTCTTCTTCAGGCTCATACAGCTTGCCGCCGATCAGGTTGGCGTATTCGTTCGACTTAAAGTCAGATAGCCGCACAATTACCTTTTTCGGCCAGAAAGCTGCTGCCAAGGTGCTGATGCCTTCAACCAGCTTCTCAACATAGAAACCAACGGGATCGTCGTAACCAGCAATACGCTTTTCAACGCTGTCTTTAATATCCGCTGGCAGGCCGTCGAAGTTGAGCAGCGCTTTGGGGTGCACGCCGATCATACGGTTGATGATGAACTCAAGACGCGCCAAGCCGATACCCGCATTAGGCAGTTGAGCGAAGTCAAAGGCACGATCAGGGTTGCCGACGTTCATCATGATCTTGAACGGCAGATCTGGCATGGCATCGACCGAGTTCTTGCGCACGTCGAAGCCCAGCTCACCCTCAAAGATGAAACCAGTGTCACCTTCGGCGCAAGAAACGGTTACCCCTTGGCCGTCGAGCAACAGCTCAGTGGCATTGCCACAGCCGACAACCGCTGGAATACCCAACTCACGGGCGATAATGGCCGCGTGGCAGGTACGACCACCGCGGTTAGTGACGATTGCGCTTGCACGCTTCATGACCGGTTCCCAATCCGGGTCGGTCATATCAGATACCAGAACATCGCCTGGCTGGACTTTGTCCATTTCGCTGACATCTTTGATGATCCGCACACGGCCAGCACCGATCTTTTGACCGATCGCGCGCCCTTCTACCAAGACAGTGCCCGTTTCCTTCAACAGGTAACGTTCCATAACGTTGCCACTGGAGCGGCTTTTAACCGTTTCTGGGCGTGCCTGAACGATATACAGTTGGCCGTCGTCACCGTCTTTGGCCCACTCGATATCCATCGGACGCTGGTAGTGCTTCTCGATGATCATGGCCTGCTTGGCCAGCTCGGTCACTTCAGCATCAGTCAGGCAGAAACGCGCACGGTCGGCACGATCAACATCGACAACCTTGACTGACTTACCAGCTTTGGCCTCGTCGCCGTAAATCATCTTGATAGCTTTGCTACCCAGATTACGGCGCAAAATTGCCGGACGACCAGCTTCGAGGGTATTTTTGTGAACGTAGAATTCGTCAGGGTTAACTGCGCCCTGTACAACGGTTTCACCCAGACCATAAGCGCCAGTGATAAACACCACATCACGGAAGCCTGACTCGGTATCGAGGGTGAACATAACCCCAGCCGTACCGGTCTCAGAGCGAACCATGCGCTGAACACCCGCTGACAAGGCGACCAGTTTGTGGTCAAAGCCTTGGTGTACGCGGTAAGCAATGGCGCGGTCGTTGAACAGCGAGGCGAACACTTCTTTAGCTGCGCGGATCACGTTCTCGACACCGCGGATATTCAAGAAGGTTTCTTGCTGACCCGCAAAGGAAGCGTCTGGCAGATCTTCTGCGGTTGCAGATGAACGTACAGCAACGGCCATGTTGTCATTGCCATTGGCCATTGCCGCAAATGCAGTGCGAATCTCAGTGTTAAGCTGCTCTGGAAACTCAGCGTCCATGATCCACTGACGGATTTGTGCGCCCGTCTTGGTCAACGCAGCAATGTCATCGACATTCAAGGCGTCGAGCGCCTCGTGGATCTGTGCATTCAAGCCGCTGAGTTCAAGGAAGTCACGGTAGGCCTGGGCCGTTGTGGCAAAACCACCGGGAACCGAAACGCCAGCGCCGGCCAGGTTGCTGATCATCTCGCCAAGGGAGGCGTTCTTGCCCCCTACGTGCTCAACATCGTGAACGCCGAGCTTATCGAGGGAAACTACGTACTCTACCAAGGTGATCTCTCCAGTTCTGGTGTTGGAAAAGCTCAAGGGGCTGGGGAAGTTCACGGGGTTATCCGCGTGACTGTGGCCTGGCCCTGGAAAATAAGTAACAATGCAAACCACTAAAGGCCTGCAATTGGCGGCCTATGATAGCCAAAAAATGTTCTCAGCTTAAGGCCCCCAGCGCAAATGAAACGGACAGCATTTTTTATCTCTGACGGCACCGGCATTACGGCCGAAACCTTAGGTCAAAGCCTGTTGGCGCAGTTCGAAACTATCACCTTCACCAAGCTAACGCGACCGTACATCGATAGCGCAGAAAAAGCGCGCGCAATGGTACTACAAATCAATCTTGCTGCGGAAAAAGACGGCGTCCGGCCGATTATATTCGACACCATTGTCAACGGTGACATCCGCGACATTCTTGCAGAGTCCGAAGGCTTCATGATCGACATCTTCTCGTCGTTCCTGGCCCCACTGGAGCAAGAGCTCAGCTCCCACTCCTCATATTCTGTCGGCAAATCGCACTCCATCGGCCACAACTCCAACTATATGGAACGCATCGAGGCGGTCAACTTCGCCCTCGACAATGATGACGGAGCTCGCACACATTATTATGACAAGGCCGATTTGATCCTGGTGGGCGTCTCCCGCTGCGGTAAAACCCCGACCTGCCTGTATATGGCCATGCAATACGGTATTCGAGCAGCCAACTATCCATTGACCGAAGATGACATGGAAAGTTTGCAACTGCCAAGCGCACTGAAAAAATACAAAGACAAGCTATTTGGTCTGACCATCGACCCTGACCGCCTCACCGCTATTCGCAACGAGCGCAAACCCAATAGTCGCTATGCAAGCTTTGCCCAATGCGAGTTTGAAGTCCGCGAGGTCGAGAACTTGTTCCGTCGGGACAACATCAACTACATCAACTCTACGCATTTCTCTGTCGAAGAGATTTCAGCCAAAATCCTCGTCGAAAAAGGCGTCGAGCGGCGTCTAAAATAGTGTTTCAGACCGTCTGTACAGGTGCCAGCTGCACAAAACTGGCACCTTGATCCCGCTCGACCAACACGCCAGTTATCTAGCCTGTCCCGGTATGTGCACCCAACCCTCCATCAATACCCGTGCGCTGCGACTCATAATCGCCTTGGCGACGACCCATTGACCATCGACCTGCTTGGCTTCTGCGCCGACTGCCAAGGTGCCTGAAGGATGACCAAAACGTACCGTCGTGCGCTCGCCACCACCGGCTGCCAGATTGACCAAGGTACCCGGAATGGCCGCTGCCGTTCCGATGGCGACTGCCGCGGTCCCCATCATGGCGTGATGCAGCTTGCCCATCGACATCGCTCGCACAAGCAAATCGATGTCAGCTGCAGCTACCGACTTGCCGCTAGAGCTCAGGTAATCGGCCGCTGGCGCAACAAAAGCCACCTTGGGCGTGTGCTGACGCTTGGCCGCTTCATCAAGGTGCTTAATCAGTCCCATACGCAGGGCACCATGGGCGCGAATGGCTTCAAACATAGCCAGTATTTTGGCATCACTGTTGACCGCTTCCTGCAGCTCAGTGCCGCTAAACCCTATGTCCTGTGCATTGATAAAAATGGTGGGAATACCAGCATTTATCATGGTCGCTTGCAGCACGCCAACACCTGGCACCTCAAGGTTATCAACCAGATTGCCGGTCGGGAACATTGAGCTGCCCGCGCCCTCTTCATCCGCTGCGGGGTCCACGAATTCAAGCTTTACCTCGGCGGCAGGAAACGTCACGCCATCGAGTTCAAAGTCGCCGGTTTCCTGGACTTCACCATTGGTAATCGGCACATGAGCAATAATGCTTTTGCCAATATTGGCCTGCCAGATACGCACTACGGCGATACCATTTTGCGGCACTCGCGCAGGGTCAAGCATGCCACTACGAATGGCGAACGGGCCGACAGCGGCTGAAAGGTTGCCGCAGTTTCCACTCCAATCGACGAAAGGCTTGTCGATTGAGACCTGACCAAATAGATAATCCACATCGTGTCCGGGCTGGCTACTTTTGGACACAATCACTGTTTTACTGGTGCTCGAGGTAGCCCCACCCATACCGTCAATCTGCTTACCATATGGATCCGGACTGCCGATCACTCTGAGCAAAATCGCATCGCGTGCAGCGCCTGGAGCGGGCAAGTCATCGAGCGCAAAAAATACGCCCTTGCTGGTGCCACCGCGATAATAGGTCGCGGCAATTTTTACTTGAGGAGCGTAAGCCATTTAACATCTTCCTGAATAACGCCGGTGGTACTGCGCAAAACAGGTTGCCAGCACCACCAGAAGAACAAAGTGTTTAGACCGCGCCGCTCGACTCAAGAAAATCCTGAGCGAAACGCTGCAATACGCCGCCCGCCTCGTAAATCGAGACTTCTTCAGCAGTATCTAAACGGCAAATAACCGGCACCTCAAGGCGCTGACCATCTTTGCGGTTTATCACCAGTGTCAAGGTCGCCCGTGGCGTGCGCGGGCCTATCACGTCATAGGTTTCACTGCCGTCGATACCCAAAGTATGACGCGTCACACCTGGCTGAAACTCCAATGGCAGGACACCCATGCCGACCAAGTTGGTGCGGTGAATGCGTTCAAAACCTTCAGCTGCAATGGCCTCAACACCTGCCAGGCGAACACCTTTGGCAGCCCAGTCTCGCGAGGAACCCTGGCCATAGTCAGCGCCGGCAATAATGATCAACGGCTGCTTGCGCTGCATGTAGGTCTCAATCGCTTCCCACATCCGTGTAACAGTACCTTCCGGCTCAATTCGTGCCAGCGATCCTTGTTTGGCCACACCATTCTCTGTGACCATTTCATTGACCAACTTTGGATTGGCGAAGGTTGCACGCTGGGCAGTTAAATGGTCGCCGCGGTGGGTTGCATAGGAGTTGAAGTCTTCTTCGGGCAAGCCCATTTTTGCTAAATACTCACCCGCCGCGCTGTCGAGCATAATGGCATTCGATGGCGACAAGTGATCAGTGGTGATGTTGTCTGGCAACACCGCTAAAGGGCGCATCCCGGTAAGCGTGCGCTCCCCTGCCAGAGCGCCTTCCCAATACGGCGGACGACGAATATAGGTGCTCTGCGGACGCCACTCATACAGCGGGCTGACTTTAGAACCGGTGTCTTCTTCGATGGCAAACATCGGGATGTAAACCTGATTAAACTGCTCAGGCTTAACACTGGCCTTAACCACTGCATCAATTTCTTCATCCGACGGCCAAATATCTTTCAAGGTGACTGGCTGGCCGTCCTGATCGATACCCAATATGTCTTTTTCGATGTCGAAACGAATGGTTCCAGCTATCGCATAGGCAACAACTAACGGCGGCGAAGCCAGAAACGCTTGTTTGGCATAGGGATGAATACGCCCATCGAAGTTGCGGTTACCCGACAGCACTGCCGTTGCGTAAAGGTCGCGATCAATCACTTCCTTCTGAATAACCGGATCGAGTGCCCCACTCATACCGTTACAGGTGGTGCAGGCAAAGCCGACAATACCAAAACCGAGCTTCTCCAGTTCAGGCAGCAACTTGCCTTCTTCCAGATAAAGCTGAACAGCTTTGGAGCCCGGTGCCAGCGAGGTTTTCACCCAGGGCTTGCGGGTTAGGCCGCGGGCATTGGCATTACGAGCGATCAAGCCCGCAGCAATTACGTTGCGCGGGTTACTGGTGTTGGTGCAACTGGTGATGGCGGCGATGATGACTGCACCATCAGGCATTAAACCTTCTTCGTTTTCGACTACGCCGCTGATGCCTTGGGCGGCCAGTTCAGATGTCGGCACGCGACGATGAGGGTTGGATGGACCGGCAATATTGCGCACCACTGTCGACAAATCGAATTTCAGCACGCGCTCATATTCGGCATTGGTCAGGGTGTCAGCCCACAAACCTGTGGTCTTGGCGTAGTTTTCCACCAGCTTGACCTGCTCGCTATCGCGTCCAGTTAGCGTCAGATAGTCGATGGTTTGGCCATCAATATAAAACATGGCTGCAGTGGCGCCGAACTCTGGTGTCATGTTGGAAATCGTTGCACGATCGCCAAGGGTCAGGGCATTGGCACCTTCACCAAAGAACTCCAGGTACGAAGAAACCACTTTCTCTTTGCGCAAGAACTCAGTGATCGCCAAAACGATATCTGTCGCGGTGATGCCGGGCTGACGCTTGCCGCTTAACTCAACACCGATAATATCGGGCAGACGCATATAAGAGGCACGGCCGAGCATGACGCTTTCGGCTTCAAGGCCGCCAACTCCAATGGCGATCACACCCAGTGCGTCGACATGGGGCGTGTGGCTGTCAGTACCTACTAATGTGTCCGGGAATGCAACGCCATCGCGCGAGTGAACGACTGGCGACATACGCTCCAGATTGATCTGGTGCATGATGCCGTTACCCGGTGGAATCACATCTACGTTTTTAAAGGCTTTTTTGGTCCAGTTGATAAAATGGAAACGGTCTTCGTTGCGACGATCTTCAATCGCACGGTTCCGTTCGAAGGCATCAGCCTCAAAACCGCCATGTTCAACGGCCAACGAGTGGTCAACAATCAACTGCGTCGGCACCACCGGGTTAACTTTTGACGGGTCACCGCCTTTCTCGGCAATCGCGTCGCGCAAGCCTGCAAGGTCGACCAATGCGGTCTGACCAAGAATGTCATGGCAAACAACACGCGCCGGGAACCACGGGAAATCGAGATCACGTTTGCGCTCAACGATCTGCGTCAGCGCAGCCGTCAACATCGCAGGATCACAGCGGCGAACTAAATTCTCAGCCAGTACACGCGAGGTGTACGGCAGTTTGTCATAGGCACCGGGCTGAATATCATCAACTGCAGCGCGGGTGTCAAAATAGTCCAGCTGAGTGCCGGGCAATGGTTTGCGATAATCGGTATTCATCAGTCAGAACTCATCAGGTCTGTTTATCGAAACGCCACGCATGGTTAGGTTACATGGCGTTCCGCACGCTATTAGCGTTGGTCGAGTGGCGGTACCGGGCGTTGTTCCACCCCCGTGTACTCTGCACTTGGGCGAATGATGCGGTTATTGGCACGCTGCTCGAATACGTGCGCCGTCCAGCCGGTTACACGCGAACAGACGAAAATCGGCGTGAACAGCTTGGTCGGAATGCCCATGAAGTGATAGGCAGATGCATGATAAAAGTCGGCATTTGGAAACAACTTCTTCTGTTCCCACATGGTTTTATCTATGGCCTCGGAGACCGGATAAAGCACAGTGTCATTCACTTCGTCAGCCAGCTTTTTCGACCACTCTTTGATCACGTCATTGCGCGGATCGCAGTCTTTGTAGATGGCATGCCCAAAGCCCATGATCTTGTCTTTACGCTCAAGCATGGCCAACGTGCCTGCCCTTGCATCTTCAGCAGATGAAAACTTCTCGATCATTTCCATTGCAGCTTCGTTAGCGCCACCGTGCAGCGGGCCACGCAGCGTGCCAATGGCAGCTGTCACGCAGGAGAACAAGTCGCTTAACGTCGACGCGCAAACCCGAGCGGTGAAGGTTGATGCATTGAATTCATGCTCAGCATAGAGAATCAGCGAAACATTCATCACCTGAACATGTAGATCGCTCGGTTTTTTACCGTGCAACAAGCGCAAGAAGTGCCCACCGAGGGAGTCTTCATCGGTCACGCAATCAATGCGCACGCCCTCATGGCTAAAGCGATACCAGTAACACATGATTGCCGGGAAGATCGCCAGCAAACGGTCAGCTTTATCTTGCTGCTGATCAAAGCTCGACTCTTGCTCAAGGGTGCCAAGCACAGAAGCACCTGTGCGCATAACGTCCA
Source organism: Pseudomonas sp. NPDC078700 (assembly GCF_044542375.1). Lineage (NCBI taxonomy): Bacteria > Pseudomonadati > Pseudomonadota > Gammaproteobacteria > Pseudomonadales > Pseudomonadaceae > Pseudomonas > Pseudomonas sp. NPDC078700. The sequence continues at coordinate 116,561 of NZ_JBITUI010000008.1, read as the reverse complement.
TCGGGTGGGTGTTGGCAGGGATGCGCTCTAGCACCTCTTTCAGCGCTTGCGGCAGATCACGCTGAGATTTGAGCTTGGCGGTGTAAGCGGCTAACTGCTCGGTGTTTGGCAGCTCACCATAAAGCAGTAAATACGCCACCTCTTCAAAGCCAACTTGGGCTGCAAGTTCACGCACATCATAACCACGATAGGTCAGGCCAGCGCCTTCCTGACCCACTGTAGACAAGGCTGTCTGACCCGCGACCTGGCCACGCAGGCCCGCGCCACTCAATACTTTTGCTTCAGCCATTGCTATCTCCTCTTGAATTTATTTTGGATTCTGCAACATCGCTTGGGATGACGATTGAGCAACCCCAAGCAGCTCAATCTCAGGCTTTCTTGCCTGCAAACAAGGCATCAAGACTTTGCTCGAATGCGTGATAGTTGATGCGATCGTATAGCTCCATGCGGGTCTGCATGGTGTCGACAACATTCTTCTGCGTACCATCACGACGCACAGCGTTGTAAACATTCTCTGCGGCCTTGTTCATCGCCCGGAATGCTGAAAGCGGGTACAGAACCAGAGAAACATCCGCAGATTTCAATTCGTCGGTGGTGAATAAAGGGGTCGAGCCAAACTCTGTGATATTGGCCAGAATCGGCGCGTTAACTCTTTCAGCAAACAGCTTGTACATCTCGAGTTCGGTGATGGCCTCAGGGAAAACCATGTCCGCGCCAGCTTCGATACAGGCGGCGGCGCGATCAAGGGCAGACTCCAGACCTTCTACAGCCAGCGCATCGGTACGCGCCATGATCACAAAGCTGTCATCAGTACGGGCATCCACCGCGGCCTTGATACGATCAACCATTTCCTGCTGCGAAACGATTTCCTTATTTGGCCGATGACCGCAACGCTTGGCACCCACCTGATCTTCAATATGAATCGCCGCTGCGCCAAACTTGATCATCGACTTGACTGTACGCGCAACATTGAACGCAGAAGCGCCAAAGCCGGTGTCAACATCCACCAAAAGTGGCAAATCGCAGACATCGGTAATGCGCCGCACATCTGTTAATACATCGTCCAGCCCAGTGATCCCCAGATCAGGCAAACCCAGCGAGCCGGCAGCAACACCGCCACCTGATAGGTAGATGGCCTTAAATCCCGCACGCTTGGCGAGCAAGGCGTGATTAGCATTGATCGCGCCAATGACCTGCAAAGGATGCTCTTCAGCAACTGCGTCGCGAAACCGCTGACCTGGAGTTTTCAAGCTCATGACTGACCTCGTGGAGTAGGTGATTGTGATTGCTTGGGCGTTGCTTTCTCGCCCAGATAATGACGTTCAATATTACGTTTTGACGCAGCGATATGCCGACGCATCAGGAGCTCAGCGAGCTCACCGTCACGGTCCGAAATGGCATCAAGAATTCGATGGTGTTCAGCAAAGGCCTGGTGCGGCCGGTTTGGCGTGGAAGAAAACTGAATGCGGTACATGCGCACCAATTGGTACAACTCCCCACACAGCAACTGGCTTAGTGTGCGATTACCGCTGCCCTGAATAATCCGGTAGTGGAAGTCGAAATCCCCTTCCTGCTGGTAATAACCGCGCCCCGCCTGGAACGCTTCGTCGCGCTCATGGGTTTCGAGAACCTCACGCAACTCGTCAATTTCTTGTTGAGTCATTCGCTGTGCAGCCAATTTGCAGGCCATGCCTTCCAGCGACTCACGAATTTCGTAAAGCTCGATCAACTCCTCGTGGTTCAGGGATACCACGCGTGCGCCGACATGAGGAACGCGAACCAGCAAGCGCTGCCCTTCAAGTCGGTGTATCGCTTCACGCAGTGGCCCACGACTAATGCCATAGGTGCGCGCTAATTCAGGCTCTGAGATCTTGCTGCCAGGGGCAATTTCACCCTGGACGATAGCCGCTTGAATCCGCCTGAAAACGTGCTCAGAACGCGTTTCACCATCCTCCGCGGAGCCAATAGGAGCCTCAGTCGCTTCCAGCATATTGTCGACACCTGACAAGATATTTCTTAAAAAAATACTCCAGAGACACGCAATCGTCAATAAGAACACCTGGATTGTCGACAATACTTCATCATCAATATGTTATCCAAACGGATGCGTTACTATCTAATAAAGCAGGCAATAACCTGTTATTGCACAAAACGGCCATGTTAGAATGCTTTCATGCATGCCAGCTAAAATGCACAAACTGCTACTCTCTCAATCTAGGCGCATGGATCGCGAAGCCTCATCGCCTTTTTACCCTCCACCTCCGAACCACCGAATAGGACTTATGCGACTGAAGCCCTCTGCACTGATTCTTTGCCTGCTGCTCTGTCCCGGCTTAAGTTTGGCTGCGGACAAGACGGTTTATGGCTTGAATGAATACGTCAAACTGACGGGCATCGACGCTGAAGTAGCGGCTAAACTAGATACCGGTGCAAAAACAGCATCGCTCAGCGCTCGGGATATCGAGCGTTTCAAGCGCGATGGTGAAACCTGGGTGCGTTTCTATCTGGCTATAGACGATGCCCACGACAATCCAATTGAGCGTCCATTGGCACGCGTCAGTAAAATCAAACGACGCTCCGGCGACTTTGATCCTGAAGAGCAAAAAACCTACACCGCTCGACCTGTAATCGAGCTTGAGGTGTGCATGGGACAAGCCCAACGCACAATTGAAGTGAACTTGACCGACCGAAGTGCATTCCAATACCCGCTGCTGATTGGATCCGAAGCGCTAAAACGCTTCAATGCACTGATAGATCCAAGCCTTAAATACGCATCAGGGAAACCTGCATGTACCACTGACGTAAACCTTGGCGAGTAATGCCCATGCGCTCTCTTACCCTGCATCTGAAAATCCTGATCACTATTTTGGTGAGCTTGGGTATTCTGATAACGGCATACCAAATTTTTATTCTTGGTATTCCACTGACATCAGATGAAACTGATGACCTTTGGAATATTGATGCAAAGATCGAATTTCAAGCCAGTTCAAAAGAGCCGGTCAAATTGCAGATGTTTGTTCCGCCATTGAACCAAGACTACGTCAGCCTCAATGAAAGCTTTATCTCGAATAACTATGGGGTGAGCGTCAACCGCGCAGACGGCAACCGCAAAGTGACTTGGTCAGCACGTCGCGCCAGCGGTAAGCAAACAATTTACTATCGCTTGGTGCTCACCAAGCGCTACAGCGGTGAACAAGCCAAGGCCAAAGGCCCAATCTTCCGTGATAGCTTGCCCGTTGAAGGCCCAGAGAAAATCGCGGCAGACGCCCTTCTCGCACCGATTCGCCAGCACTCGGCTGATGTTGAAACCTTCATCAGTGAAACCATCAAGCGTCTTAACAACGTAAATGATGACAACGCTAAGCTACTGCTCAGCGGTGATGCTTCAACGTCCAACAAGGCAAAAGCTGTCGAGTTGCTGCTGTCGATTGCACACGTGCCAATGGAACGCGTCCACACGGTGCGACTGGCAGCTGAAATTCAACAGTCTCCCGAGTTGTGGTTGCGCAGTTTTAACGGCGACAAATGGCTCTACTTCAATCCCGAAACCGGTGAGCAAGGCTTACCAGCAGACCGCCTAGTTTGGTGGGTCGGCGATGAAGACCTGATCAAGCTCGATGGTGGCAAGCAGGCACAAGTATCTTTCGCGCTAAACAACAGCGAAATGAATGCAATTCGCCTGGCCAAACTGACTGACGAAAGCACAGACGCAGACTTCTTGTCGTACTCACTGTACGGCTTACCACTGCAGACGCAGAACAACTTCCAGATCATGATCATGATCCCAATCGGCGTATTACTGATTCTGATCTTGCGTAACCTGGGCGGCCTGCAGACTCTCGGCACCTTTACTCCAGTACTGATTGCATTAGCCTTTCGCGAAACACAGCTTGGCTTCGGTATTGTTCTATTTACCTTGATCACTACATTGGGTCTTTCGTTACGCTCTTACCTGGAACACCTCAAGCTCCAGATGCTGCCAAGGCTTTCTGTGGTACTGACTTTCGTGGTCATTTTGATTGCAGTGATTAGCCTGTTCAGCCATAAGCTTGGCCTTGAGCACGGCTTGTCGGTAGCGCTGTTCCCGATGGTAATTTTGACCATGACCATTGAACGCCTGTCTATCACTTGGGAAGAGCGTGGTGCCTCGCATGCGTTTAAAGTTGGCGTCGGCACCCTCTTTGCCGCCTCAATGGCATACCTGCTGATGAACGTTCCTGAGCTGGTTTACTTTATGTTCACCTTCCCGGCCGTACTGCTTATTCTCGTAGGTTTCATGCTGGCAATGGGTCGTTATCGCGGCTATCGCCTGACCGAACTTTTCCGCTTCAAAGCCTTTCTTAAGGATTGAGCCATGCTAGGTCTATGGAAAACCTGGAAGGCCCTTGAAGCCAAAGGCATCATGGGCATCAACCGACGCAATGCGGACTACGTGCTGAAGTACAACAAACGGCACCTGTATCCGCTTGTGGACGACAAGATTCTGACTAAAGAGCGCGCCATCGATGCCGGCATAAATGTGCCAGAAATGTACGGCATCATCTCGACTGAAAAGGAAATTGATAACCTCAACGATATCATCGGCAACCGTACCGACTTTGTCGTCAAGCCCGCACAGGGCGCAGGCGGCGACGGTATTTTAGTGGTTGCCGACCGCTTTGAGGACCGCTACCGCACGGTCTCAGGCAAGATCATTGCACATGAAGATATTGAGTTTCAGATCTCAAGCATTCTCACAGGTCTCTACTCGCTTGGGGGTCACCGTGACCGTGCGCTTATTGAGTACCGTGTAATTCCGGATCAAATCTTCAAGAGCATTAGCTACGAAGGCGTACCGGACATACGCATTATTGTGCTTAAGGGCTACCCGGTGATGGCGATGCTACGACTGCCCACACGCCAATCTGGCGGTAAGGCAAACCTTCACCAAGGCGCAATTGGTGTTGGTGTCGACCTGGCAACAGGCCTGACCCTAAATGGCACCTGGCTCAATAATAAAATCACCAAACATCCTGACACCACCAATGCCGTAGATGGCGTTCAACTGCCTGACTGGGATGGTTTCATGACCCTTGCCGCCAACTGCTATGAGTTATGCGGCCTTGGTTATATTGGTGTTGATATGGTGCTCGACCAAGAAAAGGGCCCGTTGATCCTCGAACTTAACGCACGCCCTGGGTTGAATATTCAGATCGCCAATGACACAGGCCTAACCCTACGTGCACATGCGGTTGAAGCGCGTATTGCCGAGCTTGAGAAGGACGAAATCCAGGAAACGCCGCAAGAGCGTGTACGGTTCGCTCAAAACCTGTTTGCGCATAACTTCACCAGAGAAGTCTAAGTATTGCTGGAAGGTTAAAAGGCCGCTTATTGCGGCCTTTTTTATGCAAAATTGTCATACAACATAGACGTTGTGGCGCTCCCCCAAAGTTTACTGCACCACCGCTAACTCAAATGAGCCTACCCCAACATGAGCGTGAACCTGCACGCCAGCCTCATCAACGACAACGTCCTGTATTGGGCGCTTGAAAGGCTGATTATCCAAGGTGGATAAACCCTTGTCTTCGTCAGTCGTCAGGACTAACACATAGCGCTCGCGGGTTGCCGCCTGGATTTCGATTGTGCCCTGAATAAATGCAAAGTGAGACCAGGTTTCAGCATGTAACTGATACACCGCATCACTGACCAGGCGAGTGGGCCGCTTCTGTTCATCAAGAAACAACAGTGAAGGATACACCACCTGTTTGTTAGCGAAACTGCGCACCCGTAATCCATAGCGCCTTGTCGTTTTTGGTAACTTTATCGCCGCGTAGTAGCTTCGCCCCATTGGAAAGTCAAAACTAGGCGAAAAACGATTGAGCTCCTCGAAGCGAGGTTCATCTACCGATAAGTCTGTGAAATCATCATCTGTCAGTTGTGTACAGCAGCGATCGGTCAACTCGGCGTAAAGCCCACCCGACGGCTTGCTTCCCACTAACAACTCAGTCATAGCAGCATTGCGCTGCCCGTCAAGGTTAGGTATTAAGACCGGCTTCCTGACAAACTTAACCTGACGCCCCTCGGTAAACTCAATTGCGCCGGAAGCTGAGGATGCCTCTGAGCTGATGCGTGGACTGAGCAAGGAGTTTTGTACGCGCCCTTGCTCGTCAACCCATGTGTAATATTGGCCATCGTCACCTTCACGCTGGTAGCCACGCCCTTCGAGTACGTCTGCATCGATATAGTCCGACGACGATTGACCTGTCGACAATAAGACCTCGTCCCCCCCTGATAACAAGGAACGATTGGCGTAGAAACTGTTTTGTAAGGTGCCGTTCGCATCTACCCACGTGAAGTATCGGCGCTTACTTTCTCCAATCGCCCTACCCGCGGCAAGGTCATCCGCTTGATTAAAGCGGGCGACCTCACTTTGTTGAACGTGCTTTGATGCAATGCTCTGCTGCTGGGTGAAGGTTTCATTCAGCAGCGTATTGTGAACAGCCCCCTGATCATCAACCCAGGTAAGATAGCGATTGTCTGCAAAGGTATTCCCCGTCCAGCAAAGTAAACAGATTATCTGCAGCGTCCTGAACATATCCATATGCCAACGTCACTCAAAAGGTGGTCCGGTAAGTCAAAGCAAACACATAAGCTTTCACACTTGTTTGGACATCAAGGTCGGCATACGGGTTGTAGACGAGACCGTCGATGCTTGAGCAGTTAATATTGCAACTTGAGCCTGCGGGGATATTCTGCTTACTGACCAAATAGTTAAAACCCACGTCAATGACAGTGTCTTTATCCCACTGATAACCCGCCCCCAACCCGTAAAGCGTTGCATCACCAATAGGCGCCAACACATCTGCCTTATTTCCTGGAATCGCCGAGGGCCGAGGCTCATACCCCATACGCAAGGTCAGGCGATCGTTGTACTGGTACTGCAGCCCAAGCGCCCAACTCCAGACCGATTTATAACCACGATCGAGGGTTAGGGTCGTTGCAGTCGCATTATCAGGAGAGAGCAAGCTGGCGATACGCAAAACATCCAACTCACGGTCGAATTTAATATCAAACTCATTCCAAGCGGCATAATCAGTCCATTTCACATCAAAATTGATCTGCCATTTTGGCGTTGGTTTAAGTTTAATGCCTGCTGCAAAATGCGCGGGATAGGTCAACTCGAGCGACGCTTTACCGCGTTCATTATCAAATACACCATCAGGGGTGATGCTACTGAATATCGCCCCAACCAAGGAGCTGTCCAACCCCTGCCAAAATCCCTGCCAATCATCACTGTATGAAATGTTGTAGTCGCCTTTTAGCTTTGTCTTGGCTTCGCTTTGGTAAACAGCGCCCAAAGCAAACCAGTCGACTGGTTCCCATAGAAACCCTATGTTCCAAGTCGGTGAAAGTGACTGCTCCAAGTCGAGGTCAATATTCGCGATATCGGTGAATGGGCCAAGATCCCCGCCACAAATGTTCAGCAAGACCTCGAATGGATTGCCATCTATCGTACAGAGTGCGTCTTGCGCCGCACCGGTAAACCCTGTGAGCACCCCTGGCGCACGAAAGTCTTCATTAATAGCCAGCGCCTGATGTGAAAAACCTACTGATAGACCCACTGATAACTGATCATTGACTTGGTAAGCCACTGAAGGCGATAGGTAGGTAATTCGCTGGATGGCGACTTGCTTACCTTGATAGCGTGCAGGGTCATTATCATCACGGGAATACCCCAGTACTTGTGGGGCATACACATTATTGGCAAAGGTAAACTTTGAGCCTGGTGGAGTAATAGAAATTCCCGCCAACGGCGCAAACAGTACAGGTACATCGGTAGCGCCACCCAAGCCAGGAAAGTACATGGCGGATGTCGTTGTTCGGCTCGATGAATTTGCCACGGGGTCATCTGATAAGCCAAAAAAGCTATCACCGTAATTCTCAGGAGCATTAAATTCAGAGCGTATATCCAAAATACCCGTCACGAACTTTATAGCCACCTGACGCCCCTTCAACTTAGTCAAAGCAGCGGGATTATAGTGCACCGCATCAATACCTGATGAATCAGCAGTAATTGCGTTCCCTAACGCCATCGCCTTAGGGTTGCCAATGGTTAAATTCTGTGAAAGTTGTGCATGCGCACTGCACACCCACAATGTACCTGCCGCGGATAATATAATACTGACGAGTTTCATAATAACTACCCGCCCCTATTCTGGCTTAAGACCAGTGATATCAAGCGGCATCGACAGTCCCAACAATACATCGGGGGAGTCTTCTGTCAGACCGAAACCCGTATTAACATTTATAATATGATCAGGTGAGGTTCTTAACCCCAACGAAAAATTCATCACGGCGCTTGTCTGCTCGCGCCCCTTTAAGGTTGTATCATCGAACTTAAACTCGGGCGCAAGGTTGTAGGCCATCTGGTATGATGCAGCCAATGAAACATCATAAGACAAAGCATAGGCAAAGCCCATGTTGAACGAGATTGATCCACCGGGATCAACTTGATTGAGTAATCGACCGCCACGAACTTGATTAATGTTTTTTATTGGAAAGTTATAGGTATAGCCAAGCGACCCAAACAGCACTACAGGATCAATTACATAGGATAAGTTGGCACCAGCACTCAGGTTATAACTGCCATTCCCCGTCGACAAACCGTCATCAACTTGTACGTCATAAGGGCTGTCGCCGGTGGGCAGTCCAACTGATGCATATAAAGTCGTTACAGGTGCACCGCGCTGAGCATTCCATGGCTGCCAACGCAGGCTCGCGGAAATGTCACCCAAACTATAGGCATTAAGATCACGCTCAGTATCATACTTCGCCACGAAAGGCAGGCGGATACTGAAGGTCAGGTTATCCCACACACCGTAGTCAAAGGTAAATGAGTTGGTAAAGGTATGCTGTGCTTCAGATTGGCCGATGACACTGAATGAGTTATCACCAGTTCTTACAGTCTCAATAACCGTATCTCTGACTAAGCTATAATCGACACCGTAAGTCAGTGTCCGCTCACCTTTCTTGAGCAACGTGTAACTTTTCTCGGCGGCTTGGAAAACTTCAGCCAATGCTGTTGCACTGTCAGCATCACCCTCCTGCTTTCCTAACGCATCCCTAGCACTATCAACTGGCTCATTATCTGCATACAGGTCAATACCTGGAAATAGGCATAGCGCGCATACAACTCCAGCGCATGCAAGTCTCATACATAATACTCCGTTACTATGTCTGCAATCGCGAACAGCACAGGCAGCTAATTACTTTCGGCGAATATGCTGTATTGCACCGTTAGAACCAAGATCGGTTGCTTGATTCTCAGTAAACTTCGTTATCGCCGGAAATGTTCTGAACGCCAACAATGAGACGGTGCGATCATCTATAATTCGAAGATCCTGCTCATCTAACGCAAGTGCATTGTTTATGCCGCTTTCGCCAGGATAAATTACGAATAATACATTCTTATCCCAGACACGCTCGAAACGAGCTCGAGTAAAACTTATATTGCCAATGGCAGGATCAGCCACAAAAACATGCTCGTCATAGACATCACGGACGACCACAAAGTGCTTAAATCCTGCATATTCAATTGGCACAATTACAGGGTGTTCTAGGCTTTCCAGGTCAGAAAAAGTTGCACGAAACCCACCACTGTTATAACCCAGCGCAGCGACGTAACGCTTCATATCCAATAAAGAAAACCCGCGACGCGCTACAATCTCGTCGGCCTCACCAAACTTGAGCAGGCCCTCCATAACTTGACGTTCTTCTAGATTTTTACCGAGAAAATAGTCAAGTAGTGTTGTTAATGCAGCGGAACCACAGCTGTAATCATAGGCCTGTCGAATAACACGCTTGAATTGCAGTTGCCCCAAAGGCTCAAGCTCAATTGACTGTCTAAACGGACTGCCATTCAGCGCAACTTGAGAAAGGTTAACTCGCCCTTGAGGTTGTGGTTTGACCTCTACAGTTTCGGTAACACCAAATATACCGATTAGGCTTCCCAGCAGGATTTCAATCATCAGAGGTATGCCCTCTCTTAGATCAAGGTCCCTGCCAGTAATCACTGGCAGGGTAGTCATAGCTAAGAAAGACTAATGGCCTAGTGGCCCCAGACTTTGACAGTAGTGCCTGCCAAATTAATATCACTGACGGCAAGCGAACCGATACTGGCGGCGGCGGTGGTACCAACCTTGATAGCACCCACTGACAACTGACCAGTCACAGCTGGCAAGCCAATTTGCAGTTGTTCGGTATCTGTACCGCCAATGCTGGTGGTTACCACGTCAACCAGAATGGGGGCGTCATCGGAAATGTTAAAACCGTCAAAAGCAATGGTTTCAAGGCGCAGTGAGCCACCCGCCGGATCATTATCGGTGTATACAACGCTACCGATACTACCGTTGAACTGACCCGAAATACTGATACCGTCTTGACCTGTTACTGTTGCCAATGCGGAATCGTCCATGGCTTTCAGTTCAGCTTGCGCCATGAGTGGGCTGGCGAGGACGGTTGCTGCTAATGCGAATTTGCTAATAAATTTCATTGTTGAGATCTCCACAGTTCTCGGTTTTAGTATCCCGAAGGATGCTGCTATAGACTCCTGTCGCTAGCAGCAGGAACGACAACACGGGTTGTCGCTATTCGAGGTGACATTGCTTCCTTAGTCATGCCACCTCGAACACTTAACGCTGTTGCATTAAGTCCTGCCTTAAACCTACTGTCGCAAACCGCTGCTGCCTCCCTAACCAAGGAATGGTGGATCAAACCAAGTAGGCTTCAAGATTTGCTTATGCCTCGCTCAACAAACCCAAACTCTTACCTTTCAGCACTGCTTGGGTTCGAGTTCTTACACCCATTTTTGAAAACAGGTTATGCAAGTGCCATTTGATAGTCGCCTCTGAGAGATGCACGGCCTGAGCGATATCACGATTGGACAAGCCCGCTCCCACGAAACGCAAAATTTCCCGCTCTCTGTTACTAACATCCTGATTATCGTCAAGTTGTTGGTAATCAATGGAAAATTCTTTGCATTGATCGCGAAGCATTTGTGTCAATGTTTGCCATTGTTCCCCTGCTGCCTTATCCGCAGCAAGCCATGCCTCCATGACAGGCAGTAACCAGAGCGCATCGTCAATAAACAAGCGCTTATATCCACGACTCACACCACTTTCAACGACCTCTTTAAGCAAGTTGAATGACCGCTCAGTGTTACCTTTTCTCCAGTAAGCAACTGAAAGTAACAGAGATACCTTAAGATTTTGGTCGGTCATCGGCATGTTGTTTTCTGCCACGACACAAGCCTCAAGCGCCGACATTGCTTTATCTGCCCTACGCTCCGAGAGCGCTAGCCGTGCCTCAGCCAATATCAAACTAATGCTGCCGTTAGCGTGACGCTGAGCTGGCAGCGTTGCCAGATGCTGCTTCAGTTGAAGACAAATGCGTTCAGCCTCATTGGGCCTGCGCAACCACAACAAGAAATGCACTTTACAGCTCATCGCCTGGGCATAAACGCGCTCATATCCAGGGGCGTGCAAACTGAGGATCCACTCGTCAAGCTCATATAACGCTTGCTCTGTGTGTCCTTCATAGAAGCGTTTGCGCACAATGACCAATTGCCCCCTGTTAAGTAGCTCAACCGGTGTCACTACATCCCGCCAAGTAACTGCTTGAACGACTCCATTCAAAGCGTCTTGATCGACACCTTGCTCATAGAGAATATCGGCAGAGGCCAACCACAGCGGTCCTCCCACACGACTCTGTTCACCCAGAACCCGATCTGCCAATTCACGTGCACGCTTGGCAATCTCTTCGCCTTTGTGCAACTCGCCAAGCTGCTTACATACGCAAACCTCTATCATGCTGATGACGACGTTCAGGTAATCGCTTTGAGTTTCACTGAGTTTCGAACGTGCAGCAAAAATGGCCTTTGAAGCCGCTGAATACGAGCCCTGAAGTGAATAACATGCGGCCTGTAAACAGTGCAAACAGGCCGAAAATAAAGGCTGAGAGGCCGGTGCTAGCTTTAGCCAGTGGGCCGTCACTTTAAGGCAGCTGTCGAGTTTGTCTTGGTAAAGCATGACCAATGCTTTAATAATTTGCGTAGCAGCGAGCAATTCAATAAAGCCAGGCTTCAAGGTCTCAGTGTTGGCATCCTGAAGTTGCCCGCTGATCCCTTCTATCAATGACTCTGACTCCGCATACTTTTGCTCGAACGCTAGCTGCCATGCGAAGAAAATTTGAAAAACGCAATATTCCTGTATGACCTCGCTGGGAATATCCTGTAAACAACTGAGCACTTGATACACTTTTTCCTCGGCAATCAATTGCCAGCCGTAGCTCTCTAGTAACTGCGCGGCAAAGCTATAATCACGCGAACAGACTGCATATTTGATTGCTTTTTCAGGTAAGTCCCGTGACTCACACCAATGCGCTGCGGCATGTAACAGGTGTGTCGGATCTTCGTTTTTTGTCAGGCGGCGCTTAAGAAACTCCGCAAATAATGGATGATAACGATACCAACCATCCTTACGCTCAGCCTCAACGATAAATAGCTGTTCCTCACATAAATAGGCCAAGGTACTGTGGCCATCGTCTCGCCCGGTCAATGCATTGCAGAGGTCGGCATTGAACTCGTCTAGTAACGACGTGAGGTTGAGGAAGCGTTGTAGTTCTGAAGGTAAGTCGACAAGGACATCCTCAGTGAAATAATCAGCAAGATTGCGCTCTGTGCCCGGCATAGTGACTGTCGGTGTAAATCGACGACTCAGCGCAGGCGCGATAAGTGATGCCAAATGAAGAGCGGTGACCCAGCCTTCTGTTTGCGCATAGACCTTGGCAATATCTGTATCGCTCGCCTGGATCGATTTAACGTCCCGATAATATTGGTCGACTTCATTTTGGTTGAAGCGCAACTCATCAACGCCAAACCAACACGCCCTAGGATCATTTGAAAACATACCCACGTTGAAACGGGTACTCACGACGAAGTGAATGTGACTGGGTAGCGCTCTTAGCTCCTCCTCAATCAGTCCCGCAAAGTTGCACTCGCGAATACAATGGAGGTCATCGAGCATCACATAGAGTTCATCCTCAATACCTTTTAGGTGACTGAAAAATAAAGCCAGCAGTTGGCGATCCGACAGTGCAACATCGCTTGTTAGCGCTGACCTGATAGGCTCTGCGAATCCTGGGAACTGGGTTGTGATTGCCTCGCATAGATAATTGACTAAGCGACTGAGGTCAGCATCCAACGCATCAAAGGACAACCACGCAACCTTTGCACCTTCAGACTGTAAACGCTGACGGTACTCCGTTAGAACCGCACTCTTTCCATAGCCTGCCGGTGCGTTCAACACCATTAGATGCTTGTCACGCAACCGGTACATTTTGTCGATTAAAAGGGGGCGTGGCATAAGTTGGGTTATGCCGAAAATTTCAGGTTCAAGTTTGCTCGGTAACAGATGAATGTTTGCTGAAGCTGAATCAGTGTGTGTATTCATGACCCTAACACCCCCAGTTCGCGGGCACGCCTAATCGCCTGGGTGCGATTGCGTACCTTGAGCTTTTCGTAAATGTTGTGCAGGTGCCACTTGACCGTTCCCAGCGCCAACTTCAGTTGCTGTCCAATCTCATCGTTTGACATGCCTTGCGCCGCATAGGTAATTACTTCCTGCTCGCGCTCAGTGAGATCCTCTTCTACTGTTTCAAGCAAACGCTGAGCTGACTCACCAGGCCAGAGTGATAAAAGACTGCGAATAAACTCTTGCAAGGCTGGTTGACGCTCAGCCATCTCGAGCTGATAGAGCATGCAACGGATAGCCTCGCCCTCTTCCAGAAACAGACTGCGAACCCCCTCCCGTTCGCCAGCAACCAAGCACTGAACAAGCAAGGTTTGCGAGCGTTCTTGATAGCCCAACTGGTGGTAACTATGTCCAGCCAAAAGGTCCAGTTGGATGCGCTCAAGACCTTCCCAGTCATCTACAAGCATTCCACGAAGCTGGGTAATTTCATGCAACGCTTCGCTATAATGGCCACGCGCCTGCTGCAACCGAACCCGCGCCAATCCTTGCACCCACAGCACTGGATTTAGGCGCATGTGTGCGTAATTGCTCGCCAGCTCATTCCAGTTGATACTCTTCAGGCGTTGCTCCGCTCGCTTGATTCGGTCATCGCCTGTTTCTTGTAAAGTGCGAGAAATCTCATATCCGACTGCTTGTGCGTAGTAGCGCCAGGCCTTGTTGCGCGCGGCCAGATTCTGCATATAAACCAGGGTTGCATGAGCTTCCTTGGGGAAGCCCTCCATGTACTGCATGTTCGCTAAGCACAGTGTGCCTTTGGCATAGATATCAACTGGACTGATTGCGTCAACAATCGACAGCATGCGCTTAAGCGTCTCAGTTACGCCCTCAAAACGACCCTGTTGGTAGGCGATCAGACACTGGGTGATTTTTGGCAAAACGATGGCTTTGGATTTGTCGTTAAACCATGAGGTTGTGCGTTCGCGAAGACGCTCAAAAAGCAGCTCTGCCTGTTTGATCTTGCCCTGCTCAAGCAGCAGCAATACTTCAACATTGATGAGCTGCATTTGCAGGTAGTTGCCAGCCAGAAAATGGTTTCGTTGATTGGCCAAGGTCAGTAATTTACGAGCCGCTTCGTGCCAGCCCATCATCACATTAGCCAAAGCACCTATGGCTAACATTGCCACCTCAAGAAAGGCGGTACGCGCGCCTAACTGGAATTCAACTCGACGGGCCAGCTTGACGCACGTACGAAGATCATCCTTTTGCAGAGCCATCAACGACTTGATAGCCAATGCTGCTAACATACTGTCAGTTAACTGGGCATTTTCATCACCCTCGCCCCAGCGCAAAAGTAACTCATCAAGCGCTCGATTTGCCTCGTCTAAGCCGAGGTCAGCAACCTTCGCCCACAGATCACTTAGCACTAAAACAGGGTATTTGACTGCAATTTCATCAGGCACATAGTTGCGCCATTTATGCACCAGCCTAAGCTGGCCACGATTGATCAAACTTAAACCACAGCCGTCAATTAGCGCCGCCAAGAGTTCAAAGTCTTGTGCGTAATAGGCATGCTCAATCGCATAGTTTTGCATGTGGTTATTGGTAAACCACAAGCTGGCATTGAAATGAGTTTGTTTGAACCGCTCTGTATCTTGCTTACGCAAGCGTGCGCGAAGAAACTCGGCGAAGCACCGGTGAAATCGAAACCATTGACGATCACGGTCTAGCGCAATCATAAATAGTTGCTGGGTTTCGAGATCTTCAATCAGCTCCTGCCCATCGCCACAACCGGTCAGGGCTTCTGCCAAGCTGCCATTAAAGCGCTGCACCACACCGAGGCTAAGCAGCGACTCTTGCCGTTCGAGCGGTAACAGATCAAATACCTTGCCCGAAAGGTATGCGCCAATTGAAGCGGGATCACTCTGAAACTCAAGCAATTGCTCAATTTGCTGCGGGTTAAGTTTGAGCCACTCACTCACCTTCAGCAGCGCGGTTATCCAACCTTCGGTGTAGCTGTAGATTTTCTTCAGCATGAGCGTTTCAAGTCTGTGCCCGCTGTATTGCAGGTAAAGCCGGGTTTCATCCTCGCTCAGCCGAAGCTCACGCTCGCCAATCTCAGTTAAATAACCTTTTGCACGCCAAGTGGCCAAACTGAGTTTTGGTTTAACGCGAGTACCAATAGCAAGGGTAAAGCCATGGGGCGCATAGTTGACCAGCCTATCGATGGCGCTCAACAAGTCGGCATTTGTAATAAACTGGAAATCATCGACCACCAGCAACAATGGCCTGTTTAGCTGTAGGATATTTCCTAAAACCGATTCCAGAGCCTGCTGGGTGTCAAAACTGACAATATCGTGGGTGAGCGCACAACCAATATCGCCTAAACCAACATGAACGGTATTGAGGGTGTGAACCAACTTTTGAAAAAAAACTAAGGGCGTATTCGACTCTGCAGTTAACGTTAACCAGGCCACGCAGTGCCCCTGATTAACATGTTTTTTTGCAAGCGCTGCAAGCTCACTCGTCTTGCCAAAACCAGCGGGTGCTGAAAACACTATCAACGGCGCAAGAGGCGTTGTAGAGAGGGCTGATTGGAGAGAGAGTCTTGCAAGATAGTGTTCCGGAACCTGCATCGGAACGATTTCTAATGGCAGACTGTAATCCGCAGGTTGATCCAGCACTTCATTCATGTCATCCATGACCTGATCCCTGTGACTTAATTATTATTACAAATGTTCAATTCCCTTGAACTGCGATAATACTAATCAGCAATGTGGCTGCACGCAAACCAAGGGGCCTTTGACAAAGATAGCGAGCGCCATGAGTACAAGGCAAAAAGATGCGCAAACGCACCGGGGTCGCGCTCGACTTTAGTTGTCTTAAATGAGCATTTCGAGCAGTTTCTTAACGCAGCACGGGCTGCCCCAGTAATACCTAGTGCAGGGGTTTTCATCGGTTCCCTAAGCAAAGCCTATAGGCCTTGTAGCGCAAGCACCTTACAATGTATATCCACGTTTTTTTGAACGCTACGCATGCCAACTTTTCAGGTTCATGTCTTACCTTACCAAACCAATCCGGATTCATATTTCAGTCGCCTGAGAAACGCGCCTGGCGCCGTCATGCTCGACGCGGGAAGACCCGTAGCGCAACATGGACGCTATGACCTTATTAGCGCTTGGCCATTGGCTGAAATGTCTCCGCTCCCGCAGGAAACAGCCATAGATTTTCTGGGAAGATTGAGAACTGCAAGCAACAGCCTAAGCACCAAAGACGTACCGCAGAACACCTGCTTACCCTTTGTTGGAGGATTAATTGGTTACTTCGGATACGATTTCGGCCGGCGCTTGGAGGCCATCACTGACTGTGCCGTAGATGACCTAAGTTTGTCTGATGCTAGAGTTGGTTTGTATGCGTGGGCGCTCATTACCGACCACCAGTTAAACACCACGCAGTTGGTGTTTCACCCGCAAGTTAGCCTCGCCGAGCGAAGCAGGCTGATTGATTTATTCGAGCACACAGCAACTGAAAACTGGGATAGTTTCCGCCTCAATAACAGCTTTCAAGCGGACATCAGTCCAGTCAGATACCAGCAAGCAATAGAAAAAATCCAAGCTTATATCCAGGCTGGAGACTGCTACCAAGTCAATTTCGCTCAGCGGTTCCAAGCCCAGTATCAGGGCGACCCATGGGGTGCCTATCAAGCGTTGCGCGCGGCTTGCCCTACCCCATTTTCCGGTTTTCTAACCCTGCCTGATGGCGCC
The DNA here is from genome assembly GCF_044542375.1 of Pseudomonas sp. NPDC078700. Lineage (NCBI taxonomy): Bacteria > Pseudomonadati > Pseudomonadota > Gammaproteobacteria > Pseudomonadales > Pseudomonadaceae > Pseudomonas > Pseudomonas sp. NPDC078700. The sequence continues at coordinate 99,292 of NZ_JBITUI010000008.1, read as the reverse complement.
GCAATTATCAGCTTATCCCCTGAGCGATTTATGCGGGTCAACCAAGGACGAATCGAAACCCGCCCCATCAAAGGCACACGTCCACGGGGAATAGACCCAGACGATGACGCCAAGCAGGCAAGCGAGTTACTTCACAGCGCTAAGGATCGTGCCGAAAACTTAATGATCGTTGATCTATTACGCAACGACCTTGGCCGCTGCTGTGAGGTTGGCTCGGTTCAAGTACCTGAACTATTTGCCCTTGAAAGCTACCCAAATGTTCATCATCTGGTCAGCGCAGTCACTGGCAAGCTGGCGGAAGGCAAAGACCCGCTCGACTTGATTGCCTGCAGCTTTCCGGGCGGCTCAATTACTGGAGCCCCCAAAATCCGGGCCATGCAAATCATTGATGAACTTGAAGAAACTCGACGCGGACTGTATTGCGGCTCGTTGTTTTACCTGGACATACGCGGCGAGATGGACAGCTCAATCACCATTCGAAGCCTGCTGGCCAAAGACGGCACTATCACGTGTTGGGGCGGCGGCGGGATTGTGGCGGACTCGCAGTGGCAGGCTGAATACCAAGAGTCGCTGACCAAGGTTGATGTGCTGATGCGCACCCTTGAACAACTCGGCTAAACATCGCATAACTAAAAAAACCGCTTCATCTGTAAAGCGGTTTTTTAGTTATCAACTAAGGGTTACATGCTTAGCTGGCGATTTGAGGCCTTGAGAAACTCACGCTTCAACTCCTCAAAGGTGTGCACCGCTGGGAACTGCGGAAACTCACGGATTACATTTTCAGGCGCATGGAACAAAATGCCCGCGTGGGCTTCGCTGAGCATTGTTGTATCGTTGTAAGAGTCGCCAGCAGCAATAATGCGGTAGTACAAGCTTTTAAGTGCAATAACAGACTGGCGCTTAGGGTCTTTCTGACGTAACTGGTAACTGACAACACGGTCGTTTTCATCCGTCACCAGCTTGTGGCAAAGCAGCGTAGGAAAACCAAGCTGACGCATTAACGGCTGCGAGAATTCGTAGAAAGTGTCTGACAAAATCACGACCTGAAAACGCTCGCGTAACCAGTCTACAAATTCAACCGCGCCATCAAGCGGTTTGAGTGTAGCAATCACTTCCTGGATATCAGCCAGCTTCAGACCATGCTCATCAAGAATACGCAGACGTTGTTGCATCAACACATCGTAGTCGGGGATATCGCGGGTGGTCGCTTTTAGCGACTCGATACCGGTTTTTTCCGCAAAAGCGATCCATATTTCAGGGACCAGTACGCCTTCCAGGTCGAGACAAGCGATTTCCACGGGACACTCCTAGCTGTATTTTTATAGAAGACGGCACTCTAGCGGCTCGCCAAACGCGACGCAATGCGCCTCTATATATTCAAAACTATCAGTCGCAATGGCAGTTGGTTATTTAGCGGCATATCCACGATTTGTTAACATCGGGATCACAAAGCGCTTAGCGTCACGATAACTAGGAATAACCCCTGATGAGTCACCCATTTGATGTAGCTGAAACAGCGGCAATCTACGCCACAAAATCGCCGCAAGAGATTCTTAAGCTGGCCTTTGAACATTTTGGCGACGAGCTGTGGATTTCTTTCAGCGGTGCAGAGGATGTTGTGCTGGTGGATATGGCCTGGAAGATCAACAAAGACGTAAAAGTCTTCAGTCTTGATACAGGGCGCCTGCATCCTGAGACCTATCGTTTTATTGATCAGGTTCGTGAGCATTACGGGATCAGTATCGATATCCTTTCGCCTGATCCGACCGCCCTTGAGCCGATGGTAAAAGACAAAGGCCTGTTCAGCTTCTACAAGGACGGCCACTCAGAATGTTGCGGCATTCGTAAAACCGCACCACTACGGCGTAAGCTTTCAACGGTTAAAGCCTGGGCAACCGGCCAACGCCGCGACCAGAGCCCGGGGACGCGCAGCTCAGTTGCAGTGCTGGAAATCGATGGTGCCTTTTCATTACCGGACCGTCCGTTGTACAAATTCAATCCCTTGGCACAGATGTCCAGCGAAGAGGTTTGGAACTACATTCGCGCACTTGAACTCCCTTACAACCCTCTGCACGAGCGTGGCTTTATCAGCATCGGCTGTGAGCCTTGCACTCGCCCTGTTCTGCCGAATCAACATGAGCGCGAAGGTCGTTGGTGGTGGGAAGAAGCGACGCAGAAAGAATGTGGCTTGCACGCAGGCAATCTGATTAGCAAGATTTAATCTGCTTAAGCTCTGACGCAAAAAAACCGGCATTTTGCCGGTTTTTTTGTGCCCTTGATTGGTCAATAGGTCGGCAATTCAACACCTTCAAATAACTCTTCAAGTTCAGACTTGTTGTGGCATTGCACAGCTTTGGCCAACACCTCACGGGTTAAATGCGGGGCAAACTTCTCAATAAAGTCGCACATAAAGCCGCGCAAGAAGGTGCCGCGACGGAAACCAATTTTGGTCACACTTGGCTCGAATAGCTCACTGGCATCCAGTACTACCAGGTCTGGATCAAGTACCGCGTCAACGGCCATTTCAGCGACGATGCCCACACCTAAACCAAGCCTCACATAGGTTTTGATCACGTCTGCATCGGCGGCGGTAAACACCACTTTAGGTGTCAAACCACGATGACTAAAGGCCTCATCAAGCTTGGAACGGCCGGTGAAACCAAACACGTAGGTGACAATTGAATGCTCAGCCAGCGCTTCTAGCGTCAACTTTGGCAACTTGGTCAGTGGATGGCCTTGAGGCACAATTACACAACGATTCCAGCGATAGCACGGCATCATCACCAGGTCGTTAAACAGCTCGAGCCCTTCTGTTGCAATGGCAAAATCAACAGTTCCGTCAGCGGCCATTTCGGCAATTTGCAATGGCGTACCTTGATGCATATGCAACGCTACATCTGGGTACTGCTTGATAAAGCCACTGATCACCTTAGGCAGAGCGTAACGGGCCTGGGTATGTGTTGTGGCAATGGACAGTGTGCCCTTCTTCTCATTGGAAAATTCTTGAGCAATCTGCTTGATGCTCTCAACTTTGCGCAGAATTTCACCTGCGGTGGTGATAATCCGCTCGCCGGCTGGTGTTACCCGCGTCAAGTGCTTACCGCTGCGGGCGAAAACTTCGACGCCCAGCTCATCCTCCAGTAGACGAATCTGCTTACTGATGCCCGGTTGTGAGGTGTATAGACTCTGTGCAGTAGCAGACACGTTGAGATCGTGGTGCGCAACTTCCCAGATGTAGCGCAATTGCTGGAGCTTCATAACAATCCCTCAAAGCAGATAAGCGCCGTGCTAATTTTCGGCTGCTTTATATAACCATAAGAACGGTTCAATCGTTCAATTTAGACGATTTTTTAAAAATTGCAGGTTTAATTGTCTCGTCGTAACTGAGTCAACCGTTACAGTCGTCACCCATGCAGCTCAAAAAATAATCCCTGCATCACCACGGCTGCGATGCTGCAGCATTGGCACCATGTATACCGGTACCTCGGCTAACTGGATTATTCGTGCAGCGGTTCGCCCCATTGGAATCTCCAAATCTGTTCCGTGGCTATGACTGCCTATGACTAGCAAATCCACTTCTAGTTTCTGCGCTTGAGCCAATATCACCTGCGGCGGATCGCCCTGCACCACGCGCACGGCACGAATAAGCGCCAGCTCGTGCGGGGAGTCAGCGACCTCATCTTTGAAACCCTGCAACACCCGCGCTTCTATGTCGGCCATCACTGTTTCCAACCCGTTATGGCGAAGCGTTTTTAAATGGTCCTCATCGAGATAGGTTTTAAGCACTGATTCTGCAAATAAGCCCATGGGTTCCACAGCATGGATCACGTAAAGGCTGGCGTTGAAAGCTCGGGTCATCGCCAGCGCATGTTGCAGTACATACGGCGCATAGAGTCCCAGGTCGGTGGCATAGAGAATGGTTCGGATCATGCTGGCTCCTTGTACCCGCATGACGGGTCATACTTGAGCTTAGCAGTGCCGCCAGCATGTCAATTTAAAAGCGCGCTTAATAACGATCAGTGGAGACCCATCTGGTTATAACCAGCCTTCGGGCTTGGCTTTAAGCGCACCAGAAGCCTCGCCAGCCAGCTATGGCAACCATTCATTACCGCTACAGACCATTAGGGTTGAAGTTCGTTACTCACACCGTGCGGTACATGGCCCGTAGCGACAACTTCACGGGCTTTTTCGCAGTGGCTGGCTTGGTCGTCAAAAAACACATCGGCACCGAAGGTGTTGAGAATTGATGACTTATCCAGCCCGCCCAGAAAAAACGACTCATCGAGACGGATATTCCACTCGCGTAACGTGCGGATAACACGCTCGTGAGCGGGTGCAGAGCGCGCAGTAACCAATGCGGTGCGTATGGGGCAAGACTCTTCAGGGAACTCTTGCTGAAGCTTGTGCAGGGCCGCTAGGAACGGCTTGAATGGCCCACCACCGAGTAATTGCCGGGCAGATTCCTTCTCATGGCTTTGAAATGCCTCCAGACCACCCGATTGATAGACCCGCTCAGACTCATCTGAGAACAGCACTGCATCGCCATCAAAGGCAATCCTCAGTTCTGTGCTCGCTTCTCGCCGGCTTCCACCGGACAAAATAGTTGCAGCGCCAAAACCGGATCGCAGCGCACTGCGTACGTCATCAGCATGGGTCGATAAAAATAAATGGCAGCCAAATGCTGCTAAGTAAGGGTCAGGACTACGGCCGCCAACAAACGCAGCTCGGGAAATACCCAGTCCATAATGCTGGATTGAGTTGAAAGCACGCAGGCCAGTGTCTGCGCTGTTACGCGATACCAGGATCACCTCTACCCGCGGCTGTCCCAAGGTTAGGTTGAGCGCGAGTAGCTTTTCCACCAACGCAAAGGCGTCACCCGGCATAAGGATTTCATCCTCATGATCGATCTGATACTGGCGATAAGCTGCAACGCCCTCGCCGACATAGACCTTGTGACTCTCACGTAGATCGAACAAGGCACTGGACGAAATCGCCAGAACCAGTTTATCGCCCAGAACCTTGCTCATAGTGACCTCAACCCTGAGTGTTACGTTGATCCATAAATTGAAGTGCCTGATACAGGGCTTCAATACGCGGCATCGACTGCCCTGCCGCTGCAGCAGCCGCGAGGGGTGCAGCATAAATCGCGTGCAGCTCTAGCGGTCGCTGGTGGGCGTAATCGTGGTACATGCTAGGCAAATAATCCTGCATACGCTCGGTTGCTTTAAGCATTTTAGCCGCAAAATCCTCTGGAATTTGATAGCCGCAAGCGCCTGCACCAGCAACCACTTCATCCATGATGGCCGCAATCAAAGCCCGGCTACTAACATTCGCCATAAGTCCGGTAGTGCCTGAATTGAGCAACACCGATAGCCCGTTGTAGGGCACATTCCACACCAGCTTTTGCCAGCGCGCCTGACCCAATTCAGCTGCCGCCATAGAGTCGACACCCGCAGTCTTGAACATATCCGCCCCAGCAGCCGTAATCTGCTGACGCTCCTCAGCCGTTGCCGGACCAGAGTGATAGCCAATATTCACCGTACCCAAAGCCTGATGTTCTATGACCCCCGCCTCTGCGCGGTGCACACAGATCAAACACAAACCACCGAGCAAGTGCAGATGATCCGGCAGCAGCGGCCGCAGTTCATCCTCAACCGCCAGACCATTTTGCAGCAGCAATACTTTGGCCCCCTCAGCAGCCACTTGGCTAATTGCAGGCGCTAACGATGCATTACTGCTGGTTTTAGCCCCGACCAGTAACCAATCGCAGCGCGGCATATCCGCAGCATTGTTGTAGGCCTGTACGGGGTTCAGTGTCAGCGCCCCATGCACCGCACTCTTGAGCACAAGCCCCTTGGTTGAGACCGCGGGATACTCGCTGCGCAGTAGAAAATGCACATCAAAACCTGCGCGAGCGAGCATCAACCCATAAAAACCGCCAATTGCACCGGTGCCAATAATGCCAATACGTGGACGTTGTACTGCAGACATCAAGGAAGCTCCTCAGGTGGAAGCGAAAAGGCCGCATCCAAAGCCAGACACAGTTCATTCGCGTGTAAACGACAACTCACTTGATCATAAAAACTGCCGTCTTTAACTGCAAACAATGCGGGCAAATGGAACACGTCATAACGTTGAACCACACCCGGATTATTCGCCGCGTCGATCCAGACCAGTTGCTCAATTGGCAACTCCATTTCAGCCAAAGACTTTCTGGCCCAGCGACAACTGGCGCACCCGGCGCTGGTAAACACCACTAATGACCGGCCCGAAAGATCTAATAAGTGGCGATCAACATCCAGATCTGTCAACTCATACTCAGTTAATGCATCCCCGGTTTTTACCGTTGGTAAATGCGTCACCTTTTGCCTCATCTTAGTGATATGCCAGCAGGGTCCGGACTCCAATTCAGAGGCGAACGGCTTTGCACAGTATCAGATTGGCGCTGAGGATCGCCCTGCTTTTACCGCTCCTTAGCGGTCGATTGCCCTGCTGCCCGACGCCCAAAACAGGGCAGGTATTTGCCTAACAACATAAGTATGCCGCTGCCAAACCACCTAAATTGCAGATTAATTCACCAGAGCGACGATTAATCCACCGCACAATCGCTTTCAGCCATTGTCGAGTTCGCCTGTTACGCGATAAGGTTCTCTTTCCCCGCTGTGCTCATTATTGCTGTGCTCCGCCACACGGGGAACGCTGGCGGCCGGCACCCGTGACCTGACGAATCTGACTGATGAATAGCACGATGGCTGATTTACCAATTGATGACCTAAACGTTGCTTCCAACGAAACGCTCATCACCCCCGAGCAACTCAAGCGTGAAATTCCGCTGACTGACTCGGCCCTGAATACTGTCTCCTCTGGACGTGAAGTAGTACGCAACATTCTTGATGGTAAAGACCATCGTTTGTTTGTCGTCGTTGGCCCATGCTCGATCCATGACATAAAAGCCGCACATGAATATGCCGAGCGGCTAAAAGTATTGGCGGCCGAAGTCTCTGACACCCTCTATCTTGTCATGCGCGTTTATTTTGAAAAGCCGCGTACCACTGTGGGCTGGAAAGGCTTAATTAACGACCCTTACTTGGATGATTCATTCAAAATCCAAGACGGCCTGCATATTGGCCGCACCTTGTTGCGCGACTTGGCCGAGATGGGTTTACCAACCGCAACCGAGGCCTTGGACCCCATTTCGCCCCAGTACCTGCAAGACCTTATTAGCTGGTCTGCAATTGGCGCGCGCACTACGGAATCACAAACCCACCGTGAAATGGCCTCTGGCCTGTCTTCAGCGGTCGGCTTCAAGAACGGTACCGATGGCGGCCTGACTGTGGCAATCAACGCATTGCAGTCGGTTTCCAGCCCGCACCGCTTTCTCGGCATCAACCAAGAAGGAGGCGTTTCGATCGTCACCACCAAGGGTAATGCTTACGGCCATGTTGTATTACGCGGCGGTAACGGCAAGCCGAACTATGATTCAGTTAGCGTTGCCGTGTGCGAGCAAGAGCTCAGCAAAGCAGGTATCACGCCCAATATCATGGTCGATTGCAGCCACGCCAACTCCAACAAAGATCCAGCCTTGCAACCCTTGGTTATGGAGAACGTTGCCAACCAAATTCTCGAAGGCAACCAGTCTATTGTTGGGCTTATGGTCGAAAGCCATCTGGGCTGGGGTAGCCAGTCAATCCCCAAGGACTTGTCACAACTTAAATATGGCGTCTCGGTCACTGATGCATGCATTGATTGGGAAAGTACTGAGAAAACGCTGCGCAGCATGCATGCCAAGCTGAAAGATGTATTGCCTAAGCGCCAGCGCGGCAAATAACCGCAAGACTTAGCACGTCCTTAGTGACAGCCCTTGCAACATGGGCTGCGCGATGAAAAGGTCTGTTGAGTATTTAGATGTCGCAGAATGCAAAAAGCCGGGGGAACCCCCGGCTTTTTTGTGTGCGCTTTAACGACGCCTGTCAGTTGTTGCTCAAGCGTTGCTGTCGCTCCATATAGCGCTCAACGTATGAGCACGATGGAATCACCGTGTAGCCCATCTGATCAGCATATTGCAATGCGTGCTCAGTCAGCTGGGCAGCAATCCCACGCCCGCGCAAACTGTTGGGAACAAATGTACGGTAGATATCCAATGTCTGCTTGCCCAAGTCCATATAGGCCAAATAAGCACGATCACCATCGACTGTGATTTCGAATTGGTGACCTGCCTGATCGTGATGAATGGACAACGCCTCGCTCATTACTACTCCTCAGAGGGGTTCTTACTCAACCCGAACCTTATCAATCTTTCCAAGGCGCAGCGACATTTGCGCTGTGCCATTGCCGCCTTGGACGGTCAGAAAGGCCTTTTCGTTCGCGACTCGGGTCAAAACGCCTTGATAATACATGCCATCATACGTGATAAAGCGCATGCGCCTGCCAACATAATCAGGCAAAGCGTCAATATTGACAAATCCTGAAGACACTAAGGCAACTTCCGCAGCCGCTGTATTGGCTTGGGATGCCTTATCTGCTGCTGCTATTTTTAGCGCAACCGGGTCAACCCATGCAAAACCAACATCCTTAACCGGCACCTGATTGACCGTCAGAGTTGGGCGCATCATTTTGAGCGCATCATGGGCCTCAAAGAATTGTAGGCCATCCCACACCATTCCTTCTGTCGGCTCCAGTTCAATACGCAGCGATTGCGGATCAGCAAGGTAACGTGCATAGGCATCCAGTACAGGCTGATCAAGTGCAACACGTTGCTGGCGCAACGACTTATCAATTTTTGCAATCGCCGCCTTGCGATAAGCGTCAAGGGTCAGCCCCATCTTCGCCGCGCAGTAAGTTTGCAGTTTACGCTGATACTGATTATCCGTGAGCTCAAAGCTAAGGCGTTTAATCCGGGGTGGATTGCTGCGTAGATCTGTTGGATTATCAGATACATTGGCCAGCGCCATGCTAACCTGCATAGCGCCCATTTCTCGGGTATCTGAGTTCAGGTTAAACGTAAGTTTCTGTGCAGAAGGTTCAAGCAAGTAGGAAAACTCACCATCGGTCTCCAGCGTGCGGTATCCCATATCGAGCAGCTCATTGGCACCAATGGTTTTTACATCACCACAGGCCACGGCACTTAAAGCACTGTAGATATCGGTTTGTTTGGGCGGCTGGTAAAACGCCTGAGCCAGTGGGCCGAACACGTCAATCGAGAGCCCCTTGATGCTAACCGCCATTTGCTCAGGAAGCTTGCGTTCTGCCAAGCGCTCCTTAAACCGCAACAGCTCTGAAAGGCCATTAAACTTGAGTTCGGCGTGAGCAATCTGCAGCTTGTCGCCAGCTGCAGGAATACCGATAGTCACATTCTCCAGCCCGACACGGCCGTCAAAGGATGAGGTAATTCCGCCGTAGCTGATATCAACCATTGGTGCCAGACGATCCTTGGCATCGTTCATGATCGAGCGCACTGACAGGTACAGCGATAATTTGATGACCACTGCTACCAACAAAACTGACAGCAAGCCCCACTTGATAATTTTCCCCATCGCATCCCTTCCAGAGTCTTAGGCCATCAATTCGATATCACGCATAATATCAGGCAAACAGCTTCAATCCGGGACTTAGAGCACACTTAGAACGGCAATGCATGCCAGTACAGCGATCACAGGAACCACCACTGTGACGACAAAAATATCCTTGTAGGCCTGTTTGTGATTCAAGCCCATGATCATCAGCATGGCGATAACCGCTCCACAATGGGGTAACGAATCCAAACCACCCGCCGCAATATTAGCAATGCGGTGCAGGACTTCGGGCTCTATACCCATGTCCAAATACTTTGGTGCCAGGGTTTGCATGAAAATTTGCAAGCCACCCGATGACGATCCAACAATAGCCGAGACCACGCTAACCGAGGCAAAAACGGACAGCAGCGGTGGCAAATCAAGGGATAAGACCCACTGCGAAAACTGCACAAAGCCAGCAGTGTGAGTCACCACCCCACCGAAACCAATTACAGCAGCGGTGTTGAGTAGCGGCATGATTGCGTCATCGGCCCCCTGCCCCAGCACCCCGAGGGTATTGCTGCGTAAACCAGGAAATATCAGAATCGCAGTCATCGTCGCGACGACCAAGGCCAGGCTCGGCCATAAAATCGGCTGCTGCAAAGCAAACTGTACAATGCTTGCGAGTCCTGTGGACGAATCGGGAGTCACGCCAGCAATCAACATCAAGCGGGGCAATAGAATCACCCCAAGCACGACTAGAATCGGCACTAACGCCAATGCCCAGTGCGGTCCAGCACCCGGAGCTCCAGCGATTTGCTCCATTCGCAAATCCTGCGCGTTGGATTCAAAACCCTCGCCTTTGATTATCGCAAGACGCCATTCTCGTTGCACATAGGCCATGCCCAACACGACCATAATCACCGTGGCAAAAATACCAATCCAGGCACCCGCAAACAGGTCCGTGCCCAGTGCATTGGCAGCAATCACGTTGTGGATGGACGGAGTGCCCGGCAGTGCGGTCATGGTGAACGTTCCCGCGCCCAACGCAGTGGCAGCACAAAACAGCCGCTTGGGGAGATTGGCTTCGCGCATCAAGCTAACGCCCAACGGGTACATGGTGAAGATCACCACAAACACCACCACACCGCCATAGGTCAGGAGCGCACACACCAGCATCGCCACCCATAAAGTTCGCTTGATCCCAAGGGTCCGCGTGATTGCTTGAGCGATGCTGTTGGCGGCCTGACTCGCTGCCATGGTCTTGCCAAAAATGGCACCACAAAGGAACAAGACAAAAAACTTGCCGGCAAAAGTGAATGCACCTAACGGCCCGAACGGAAAATACTCGAGCAGTGCCTGCGGCACTAATAAATCATTGGTGATGGCAACTATTAAGGAACTGAACAGGGTCGCGATAAATATATTCACGCCGCGTAACGCCATGAACATTAGCAAGCCCAGTGCAACCAACAAGCCTAGATTACCCAGCATATTCCCTGCCTTTTTTTGTTTTAGGTGACAGTTTAGTGAACCAAAGTGGCTTATGAGTGGTCGGTTTAAGAGTGCTCGATGCGTGCCATGTGCTTAAACGCATCGAAGGCTGTTGAGCCGCGCCGTGAGCGGATTGTATGTTTTTCATACAGCCGATGTAAGGGCTAATGGTTTGACCGAAATAAACTGAAAAAAACAGGCTAGACTTGCACTCGCTCAGTTTACTTACTACAAGTTATGAGTAGTATGTACGCCGGCTAATCCCCCTTCACTGGGGAATTGGTATTATGGAAAAACTCCACATTTAGGGGAACACAATGAACAACGTCCTGAAATTGTCTGCTCTGGCTCTGGCCGCAGTATTGGCTACTGGTTGCAGCAGCATGTCCAAAGAAACTGAAGCTCGTCTGACTGCTACTGAAGACGCTGCTGCACGTTCGCAAGCCCGTGCTGATGAAGCCTACCGCAAGGCTGACGAAGCTATGGCTGCTGCTCAGAAAGCTCAGCAAACTGCTGATGAAGCTAATGAGCGTGCTCTGCGTATGCTGGATAAAGCCAGCCGCAAGTAATAGCCTTCAGGCTAAAAGAAAGCCGACCCATTTTGGGTCGGCTTTTTTTATGGCTTGCGGCTTTATAAGTGCAAACAAAAAACTATAAAAACCCGCCGGGTTTCACCTGACGGGCTGGCGCATCCCCCGCTCAATCAGAACGGGTTACTGATTTGTTCATTGCTACTCGGCGCGCTTTGCTCTTCCGCAATCTCAATCGGCAAGCCATCTTGCGAGGCCACAACTTCACGCACAACTGCCCAGTCCAAACGGAAGTTTGCAAACTCATCTTCCTTGAGCAGTGTATTGATAACGGCGGTGTGTTTATCAATTACCGACACTTTGCCCTCATCATCCAAGGGTTCGTGGGCTTCCAAGTAAACACGGCCATTACTACGACCAAACTTATACGGCTGGTTGATAATGCGCACCGAGGTGCCCACCGAAGTCATTGCCGCCAACTCCAGTACATTCTGGTTGAACATCCGGAAGCAGCCATGGCTGACGCGCATGCCGATACCGAATTTCTTGTTCGAGCCGTGAATCAGGTAGCCAGGCACTGACAGGGCCATTTTGTATGGACCCAGCGGATTATCAGGGCCGGGTGGCACAACCGATGGCAGCGGATCACCATCAGCCGCATGCTCCGCGCGAATGGACTGAGGCGGATACCATGCAGGGTTAGGCGTCTTGGCGGTGATTCGCGCATGGGCAACCGGAGAGCCCCAGCCTTCGCGACCAATGCCAAGCGGATAGGTGTAGACCACATCCTTGCCCTTAGGGAAGTAGTAGAGACGGTATTCAGCAAGGTTGATTACGATACCCTCACGAGGTCCCGGCGGGAGAATAAAGCGTGTTGGAAGAATGATTTCGGCACCCTCTCCCGGCAACCAGGCATCGATGCCAGGGTTGGCTGCAACCATTTCCGAATAACCAAGGTCATTGGCGGTCGCCAAGTCCGCGAATGTATCTTCATACTTGGCTTTGACCACTTGAACCTGACCAATAATGTCATCGCCTGGCGGTGGCAATGGAAACTCAAGTGCACTAGCTGATCCCGCGACCAGCAATGCGGCAACAGAAAGGCAGCGGGTAACCGCAGGTACGCGCGACAACATCCGGAATTCCTTGGAGAAGGTGACTAATTAAAAGGTGTGTTGCTTATTTAACGCTGCACAATTGTACACCCCAGCGTTAATCACAGGGAGTGCCGTACAGCGTCAGCCTGTGACAACAAAAGTAGCCAGTGGTTGCCTTAACTGATCAGCATCGCCCGCTCACCACGACGCTGGGCTTCAAGGATCTGCTTGCAGATGGGACATAAGCGTTTGTCACGCAGCATAGCTTTCTCAAGTGGCTGCCAGAGCGGCTGCGAGGGTAAGAACCCACCACATAAAGTCCGGTCACCGGAGTTGCCCAGCTCAAGTTGACGCTCCACCAAATGCACACGCACTTCACGACAGGCGAACAAGTCGAGCTGCTCATCAGGTTCGATCAGTTTATAAGCATGTAAAGACCAAGCAATACGCGGCATTTAGGGCTCCAGAAGGGGGCGCCACATTATCCGAAACACAGGGTTCAGAAAAGCCTCAAAACACTCATTTAGGCTTATTTAGCAGTGGTTGCAGCACTGGCCAAACGTTTTCCAGCAGTTTTGACTGAGCCGCCAGAGCTGGATGCAAACCGTCTGCCTGCATTAATTGCGGCACACCACCGACGCCTTCGAGAAAAAACGGCACAAACGGCACTTGCTTCTGTTGGGCCAAGTCACTGAAGACCTGAGCAAATGCGGTGGTATAGCGCTGCCCATAATTGGGCGGCAAGCGCATGCCTAATAACAGCACCTTGGCACCTGCCTTCTGCGACTGATCAATCATTCCGGCAAGATTTTGTTGCAATTGACTGGGTGCCTGCCCACGCAGGCCGTCGTTGCCACCCAACTCAAGAATAACCCATTGGGGCTGATGCTCCTTAAGCAACGCAGGCAAGCGTGCTGCGCCACCTGAGCTGGTATCACCACTGATGGATGCGTTGACCACCTCAGCGTCATAACCTTGCTCATTGATGCGTTTTTGCAACAAATTCACCCAGCCCTGGCGGGTATCCAGGCCAAAAGCAGCACTGATACTATCCCCGACTACCAACATCGTCCCTGCAGATGCACTGCTGAGCCACATTGTCAGTATCAGGACAACGCCGATAAACCCTGTACGCATTGGATTCTCCATGAGCTCACGTATTCTCACCGCGCGAAACCTAAGCAAAGTAGTGCCTAGCGCAGAAGGCGAGTTAAGCATATTGCACGCCCTTAGCCTGGACCTCAATGCAGGCGATAGCTTGGCAATAGTCGGCAGCTCTGGCTCAGGTAAGTCAACCCTGCTGGGCTTACTTGCGGGACTCGACCTGCCCAGCAGCGGCCATGTGGAACTGGCCGGTAATAATCTCGGTGAAATGGATGAAGACCAACGCGCCCGGGTTCGAGCAGAACATGCAGGGTTTGTGTTTCAGTCCTTTCAGTTGCTTGACAGCCTCAATGCCCTGGAGAACGTCATGCTGCCGCTTGAGCTTGAAGGTCATCGTGATGCCCGTGAGCGCGCGCGCGGCCTACTTGAGCGTGTCGGCCTGGGTCATCGCCTGAGTCATTATCCGCGCCAACTATCAGGCGGCGAACAACAGCGAGTGGCTATTGCACGTGCATTTGCTGCAGAACCTGATGTGCTATTCGCAGACGAGCCCACAGGCAACCTTGACAGCCATACTAGCCAACGTATCAGCGATCTGCTGTTTGAATTGAATCAGGAACGTGGTGCCACACTAGTATTGGTCACTCACGACGAACGCCTGGCGCACCGCTGCCACCGTCTGATTCGTCTGGAAGGCGGCCATTTGATTGATGCAGTAGAACCTTGATGACCAGACTCCCCTGCTCTCGCCTTGTATCCCTTGCCTGGCGTCAATTACTGCGCGAGTCACGTTCAGGTGAACTGCGCATTTTGTTCTTTGCATTGGTCGTTGCAGTTGCAGCCAGCACAGCAATTGGCTACTTCAGTGCGCGGCTAAATGATGGAATGCTGATGCGTGCCAGCGAATTCCTCGCGGCCGATATGGTGCTTTCTGGCAGCTCACCCGCCTCTCCTGAGCAAATCAGTCAAGGTCAGAAACAAGGCCTTGATCATGCACAAACTGTTGAATTTTCGAGCGTCATTGCAACGGATACCGGCATTCAACTGGCTAGCGTCAAAGCCGTCGACAAGGCTTATCCCTTGCGCGGACAATTAAAACGCGCCGATCAACTTTACGGCCCAGAACACCCCAGCAGCGGCCCTGCCGAAGGTAATGCCTGGGCTGAGGCACGCCTGTTTGCAGCACTGCAACTCAAGATCGGCGACAGCATCGATGTGGGTAATAAAACCCTCACGCTCAGCCATGTATTGACCTATGAGCCCGACCGCGCCGGCAACTTCTACAGCCTGACACCAAGGGTGCTGATCAACCTTGAGGACTTGGCAGCCACCGGAGTCGTGCAGCCTGGAAGTCGGGTCAGCTACCGTGAATTATGGCGCGGCACGCCTGAACAACTCGCGGCCTACAAGCAGCTAATTGAGCCTGCGCTTGAGGCGAACCAGAAAATAGAGGGCAGCCGCGACAGTAACCGGCAAATTGGCGGCGCCCTGGGTCGTGCAGAGCGTTACCTGAACCTCGCCAGCTTAGCGGCTGTATTGCTTGCTGGTGTAGCCGTGGCACTCTCAGCCACGCGCTTTGCTGCTCGTCGTTTTGACGCCAGTGCACTGATGCGCTGCCTTGGCCTTTCACGCAGCCAAGCCCTGAGCCTGTTTAGCTTGCAATTAGCGATGCTCGGAATTAGTGCCAGCATTATTGGTGCCCTGATTGGCTGGCTGAGCCAATATGGCCTGTTTTATTTACTCCGGACCTTACTGCCTCCGGACCTGCCATCCGCCAGTTTCGGACCTGCATTGGCCGGCATCGCCACAGGTTTAGTCGCACTGGCGGGCTTTGCCCTGCCACCTCTCGCGGCCCTGGGCCGAGTACCACCACTGCGGGTACTGCGCCGTGATTTATTGCCGGTTCCAGCCAGCTCATGGCTGGTATATGGCGCGGCGCTATTCGCATTAGGGTTGATCATGTGGCGTCTGAGCCTCGACCTGCAGTTGACCCTTGCCCTACTGGGCGGCGGCTTAGTAACGGCATTAGTCTTGGGTGGATTGCTGCTGATTGGCTTGAAAAGCCTACGCCGAGTATTAGCAAGAGCCTCGCTACCTTGGCGTCTTGGCCTGGGCCAACTGCTGCGCTACCCCCTCGCCGCGGCAGGACAGTCACTGGCATTCGGCTTGATTATTCTAGCCATGGCGCTTATCGCGCTGCTGCGGGGCGAACTGCTCGACACATGGCAAGATCAACTACCTGAGGATGCGCCCAATCACTTCGCGCTGAATGTGCTGCCTGACAGCAAAACCGCATTTGCCGCACGCCTTGCTGAGTTATCACCTACGCCCGCACATTTGTACCCGGTCATTCCAGGTCGGTTGATCAAAATCAATGATCAGCCGGTCAAGCAGATAGTCAGCAAAGAAAGTCGTGGCGATCGTGCGGTCAATCGTGATTTGAGCCTGACGTGGACAACTGACCTACCCGCCGACAATGAACTAATCGCCGGTAACTGGTGGAGTGCTGATGAACAACAAGACATGCCAGGTGTTTCAGTAGAATCAGAACTGGCCGAAAGCCTGCAACTGAAACTCGGTGACCGACTGAGCTTTATCGTCGGCGGGCTGACCCGTGATGTTCGCGTAACCAGCCTGCGCAAAGTCGACTGGAACAGCTTTCAGCCAAATTTTTACATGATCTTTGAACCAGGCACTTTGCAGGACTTGCCCGTCACCTACCTAACCAGCTTCTACCTGCCGCCAAAGCATGACCGGCAATTGGTTGAGCTTGCCCGCGAGTTCCCGGCCGTCACGCTGTTGCAGGTCGATGCCCTCCTTGCACAGCTACGCGGCATCGTTGCTCAGGTCACGGTGGCCATTGAGTTTGTCTTGCTCTTTGTATTGGCGGCAGGGCTAGCGGTGTTATTTGCAGGTTTACAAGCCACGCTTGATGAGCGTATTCGTCAAGGCGCATTACTTAGGGCATTAGGCGCTGAGCGCAAACTTCTGGTTACCGCCCGACGTACCGAGTTCGGCCTGCTGGGGGCCGCGAGTGGCGTGCTAGCGGCACTGGGTTGCGAGCTAATCAGCTTTTTACTGTACCGCTACGCGTTTGATCTCACTTGGCATCCTCATCCCTGGCTCTTGGTATTGCCTGTGATAGGTGCATTGTTAGTTGCATCGGCAGGTGTCCTGGGGACTCGCCGAGCATTAAATGCCAGCCCACTGACAGTGCTGCGCGAGGGTTGATAAACTCAGCGAAAATCCGCGTTTTTTTGCAGCCACTCATTGTTCACAGGTGTTTATGAGCCGTTATCGACCGCCACGCTCTGCTGGCACGCCACTGATCACACCTGAAGGCGAAGCCAAAATGCGCGCGGAGTTACATGAACTGTGGCACGTACGTCGGCCTCAGGTAACTCAATCCGTTAGCGAAGCGGCTGCTCAAGGTGATCGCTCTGAGAATGCCGAGTACACATACGGCAAGAAAATGCTGCGTGAGATCGACAGCCGCGTGCGCTTTTTAACCAAGCGACTGGAAAACCTCAAAGTCATTAGCGCCCAGCCCAGCGACCCCAACAAAGTTTATTTCGGCGCTTGGGTTACAGTTGAAGACGATGATGGCAACGAGTCACGCTACCGCATTGTTGGGCCAGATGAGCTGGATCTAAAGCAAAACATGATCAGCATAGACTCGCCACTAGCCCGCGCCTTGATTGGCAAATCACTCGATGCCGAGGTAACGGTGCAAGCACCTACCGGAGACAAAACCTGGTACGTGGTCGCAATCAGTTACCCCTAGCCTCGCATGCTGCTTGTTCTAAAGACGCCGCGTGATCAAGCCTTGCCGAGCGACCCGAACAAGTTGACGAACGCGTTCGTCAAGGTTTTCAGGCGCGATTGCTGGCAGTACTGCCAGATCAAAACTATCACTGGCAAACCGCGCCAGGGAGTCATTTGGATCGACGAACTGAACCAAGAAATCACGAGCAGTGCCATTGCGGCGCGGCCAGCCATCCAAATAACGCAGCAGGCTGGGTTGATGGATACCGCCCAGTAATATTTTGGGGTTGCGTTTGATTAGCCCAGTGGTAATCGGGGCTAGGCGAATATAGGGTTGGGGACAAGTCATGCTCGCGTCTCCGCCTCAGAAATCCCGCTGGGCAGCGGTGAGAGGCGACACCGAACCAGCGCTTTAGCGGTATTTCGAAGCCTTTAATAGGTCTTCTCGGAGAGTTGCACTGGGCAAATCCCGCGGCGCCCCGCAAGTAGCTGTTTAAATCGGCGCATTTGCATCCTAGAGAAACTGACTGACGCCTGTCAATACAGACGATATAAAAACCTCATGACTGATCGATTGTCCGTAGAGCAAAACTATCGCTCAATAAAAAGCCCGCAAATTTGCGGGCTTTCAACATCACTGCAATCAGCTGGAAATACGCTGATCCACTGACAACTTGCCAGCACCTTCAATCATTATCGCTACACTCACGGCGAGCAATGCCAATGCATACTCGAAACCGTTAGCGCTGATAAAAAAGCCGTTGCCGATGTGTACGCTAAAGATTGCCACCAGCATTGTAATAGCCAATACCAGTCCTGCAGGGCGTACCAGCAAGCCTATAACCAATGCCAAGCCACCGAAGAACTCGGCGCTGCCAGCCAGCAATGCCAGTAGATAGCCAGGCGTCATACCCAAGCTTTCCATCCATTGACCAATCCCTTCTAGTCCCGGCCCACCAAACCAACCAAATAACTTTTGCGAACCATGAGCCGCAAATGTCAGGCCGACGATAACTCGCAGGATGGTCAGGCCATAGCCTGCGTGTGTGGTGGTTAGCGATTTAATCAGTGCGCTCATGTTGTCAGTCCTAGTCAGACGTTAAGTAAGTGAAACGCATAATAAACCATTAATTAGATATGAATAGCGCATAAATGCCATAAAAACCATCTAACAAATAGATCATTCTCTTGCGGTGACTTTGCGGGTCTGCGGCTCGAGCAAATAGCGTTCGCGGTCATAAGCCAAGTAGTACTTATTGACACTATTAACATAGCTGACAACACTCATACCCACCTGCTCCATGGCAATACGTTCAACCTGAAAGAACCACTGATTCGGGTTCAGCCCACGACGCTTAGCCTCTGCTCGCATACTTTGTACACGTGCTGGCCCCATGTTATAGCCGGCTAAAACAAAGGCCATGCGCTCACGCTCGTTTAGCTTCGGGCTGTTAAAATAGGACTTGCGAATCATTGCCAGGTACTTGGCGCTGGCCAATACATTGTTATCAAGCGCGGTAATATTCCCGACACCCACCGCGCGCGCTGCCGCAGGGGTGATCTGCATCAAGCCTGTAGCACCGCCGCCGCCGCGGGCCTTGGGGTTTAGGGTTGACTCTTTGAACGCCAAAGCTGCCAGCGCCAGCCAATCGAAATTAAGCTGCGTCGCATAGCGTTGCAACACGGGCCGCACCTGCTCCAGACGCTTGCGCTCAATACGGCCTAATGGATAGTGAACCCTGTAAAGTCGTCGATAAATCCGCTGAAATGCAACGTCTTGATCTTCAGGTTGACGGTAGGTTTTGAAAAAGCGATCAATCGCCGCGCTTAGCATCGGTGCGTCACGGCGCACGTACCAGCGCATCACGCCATTATTGGAAAGCACCAGGTGCCTTTCAATTTGCAGTTTGGGCATGACTTTGCTCCAGCGCTCTGCGATCGGCAACTCGACTGCCGTCACGCTAAAGATCCCGGCCTGGACCATTTCCAGTACATCTTCGACAGCCAGCGTCGGGTCGACCCACTCAATAACAATGGGCGACTTCCTGCGCTGGATCAGCTTCTTGTTAAGCTCTGCAATCGCCTCACCAGCCACACTCCCTGCCGGTAATGCCACACTGCGACCCGATAGTTGCTCAAGGTATTTGTAGCGTCGATCACCCCGTCGGCCGACTACAACCACTTTGACATTGGTGCGAATAGCACCACTCGCACTCACTGCCGTTGCCGTGCGCACGGTCAGTAATTCCCCTGGTGCGACCAGGTCGCCCTCACCCCGCTGCAATGCACCTAGCAGTTGGTCTTTGGCCATTGGGATAATTCGTAGCTTGATCGCACGACCATCGTGCGCGTTGCGATTCAGGTACTGCTCGAATGCACGCAATCGATGATATTCGACACCAATACTTTGCCCCTTTACTTCACCTGAACTGTTGCGGCTTTGATTGACTAGCACGCGTAGCTCAGCACCACGGCGAATGCTTGCCAAATCGCGCGACTCTGCTGACTTTGTTACTTCCAATGGCCCAGCCACACGCGCTACGGCCGAATAGGGCAGCAGCATGAGTAGGCACATCATTAGCAACATTCGCGACATCAACACTCCGGACCACGGCGCAATAAATTAATGGCCATTGGTCAGCTAAAAACAAATCGATACCTGTCCAGCCCGTGTAAACGGCCGCGGAGACTCTCACAGTCGTTAATATTTCGCCAGTACAACTTAGCAATCAACATCACTAACTACATGTAAGTGATTGTTTTTAATTAGTTTGTTATTAAAACTAAAAGCTCTGATATCCTTAGCAATCACTTTCACTGGTTAGCACCATGCAACTCACTGACATTGGCGTCAATCTGACTCACCCCAGCTTAAATGAACAATGCGCAGCGGTTCTCGATAGGGCCTACGCTGCTGGGGTCATGCAATTGCTTTTAACTGGCACCAGCCTAGCTGAAAGTGAACAAGCAATGCTGCTCTGTGAGAAGCACGATGAAAGCCAACAGCGACTGTTCAGCACGGCGGGCATTCACCCCCACGATGCCAGCAGTTGGAATGGCGACAGCGCAAACCAGCTAAAAGCCTTGCTCGCTCACGAGCGTGTCCGCGCTGTTGGTGAGTGCGGGCTAGACTTTAACCGTGATTTTTCACCGCGGCCACAACAGGAAAGAGTCCTTGAGGAGCATTTGGCGCTGGCCGTCGAGTTGCAACTGCCGGTGTTTTTGCATGAGCGCGATGCAGACCAGCGTCTGGTAGAAATACTTCGTGAGTATCGCGACAAACTTCCGGCAGCCGTTGTCCATTGCTTCACCGGACAAAAACGTGCCCTGTTCAACTACCTGGATCTGGATTTGCACATCGGCATTACTGGCTGGATTTGTGATGAGCGTCGGGGCACTCACCTACAACCCCTGGTGCGCGAGATCCCTCAAGGCCGGTTAATGCTCGAAAGTGACGCCCCCTTCCTGTTACCGCGCTCATTGAGACCAAAACCGAAGAATGGCCGTAACGAACCTGCCTACCTGATCGAAACACTTAAGACTGTCGCAGAACACCGCGCAGAAAGCCTTGAGCAGGTTGCCGCTCATACCACTGCTACCGCCCAAGCATTCTTCCGGTTGCCGACGCTCAAGGTCACTGCCACCGCTGAGCAGCCATAACACTTAGGCACGCGACGCCGGTATCAGCTCCAGCCTAGTGTTGCTTGTGCGCTGGGCGCTTCGGCTGTCAACGCATCTTGCCGACCACCAACTCCTTATACTTACTCGCCGTGTGCCTGTTTTTAAGACGGGTTTAATAGTCGGGGGGTACGTTGTATATCGGCAATTATTGGACTTCACTGAGCCAAACAGCATCGCACAATGCCACCCGGCCTATTGCGCAAAACTGAACAAACAGACAACAAACGCCTTTAAAGCTAAACTGCTGTTTCATGTATGAGTCGCAGCAGTGGCGTTTTATCAGTGTGTTGCAAAGCAGCCAGCTTCCCTCGGTCTTAACGCTATTCCTGAAGTGTCTTGGAGTTGTACATCCGCGAGGACTTAAATGTGCGGCGTGCTCGGCTAAACATCTGTCTTTTTTTATTGTGCTGCCTCACGATTAGCAGCAGCGTAATGGCGTCCCCGCCCTACCCAACAAACCGCATTGCCCTGTCTGTAGAGCTCGGCGATGGACACTCGCGAAGCTTCACCCTCAGTGATCTGGAAAAAATGCCGAAACGCATGATCACCACGCGCGAGCCTAATCAACAGGCTGCCATTGAGTGGACAGGGATTGATTTAGGCTATCTATTAACTCAGGTGAACATTTCACCTGACAGCTATTCATCACTTCGCCTCGAAGCGCTCAATAACTATTCAGTAATCATCCCTCGTGAGGATATTCAACGCTTCACCCCAATCATTGCCTATCTGCGTAATGGCCAATCGATGCCTGTCTCAGAGTTCGGACCGCTCTACTTGATCTACCCCTTTGACCTGTTTCCAGAACTCAATGTGCAGTTATATTTCAATCGCTCAATTTGGCAATTGAGCAAGATTAGCCTCAATAGCGAGTGATCATTGATGCCGACTCATGATCTTGCGCGCTTTCAAGCCAATCAACGGCGCCTAATGGCCGTGCTGGTGGTTTTGGTGCTGGTAATGGCTGTTATTGTAAGCAGCGCACTCTGGATGGTCATCAGGCAGGCCGAAACCCTTGCTGCCCCTTCTTTGCACAGCGAGCTATGGCGTTCGTATCAGGTCAATGCGCAAATACGCCGCACGCTAGACGTCGCGGAGGCTTTCAAGCGCGGCGATGTACAGGGTGATGATTTAACCGAACAAGTGCAGGTTTTGCGCAGCGTCGTCAGCCATTTTGACGGTGAGCAGTTATTCCATTTTTTACCCATAAGGAGACCCGCCGCCGAAGCCGCTTTGCATGAAGTTTTACGCCTAAGCAAAGACTGGGATGAACGCGCAGCCTGGGGCGATCCTGATGGCGCACGCATTCTGGCCAATGAGATTAGCCTGAAACTACCGAGCGTAATTGCTCCAATGGCCGACGTCATGGTGTCGGCCAATATATCGCTGTCCAACGAGCTGGATGAAGACCGGCAGATGATACATGCCCGTTTTCTCTATTTGGGTTGGGCATTGCTTGGGCTACTCATCGGCGGAGCACTGTTGGTGCTTCGGCTGATTATCAGCTACCGGGAGGTTAGGCAGCTGTCGCTGCGTCTGGGTGACCTCAATCAAAACCTGGAGGCGCGTGTCGAAGAACGCACCCAAGAGCTCTCTGATGAGCAGGCGTTACTCAACTACATATTGGAGGCCAGTCCTAGCGATGTAGCCCTACTCGACACTCGCGGCGCTCAGGTGCACTTTGTTAATCAACGCTTGCTTAAACGCAGTGGCATAGAAAACCAGCAGGACTTTTCAATCAATGCCTTGTTTGCCCAACCCGATGAAGGCGCGCGTTTCCAAGAAGCGCTTGAGGCCCGACGACAAATCAATGATTGGGAAGCACTTCTAGCGGCGAAACTGCCTTATTGGGGTGTTGTTTCAGGGCGTGTTCTGGAACAAAAAAACCACAGTTCCTACCTCATTTGGTGCTACGACATCAGTGTACGCAAGCAAATGGAACAAGAGCTGTTAACCCTTGCCAACACAGACAGCCTGACAGGTATCAACAACCGGCATGCGTTCATGCAATTGGCAGATGATTTGCTCAGACTCAATCACCGCTACGATCATCATTGTGCAGCCCTGATGATCGATATTGACCACTTCAAACAGATCAATGATGTGCACGGTCACCAAGTCGGTGATATGGCCCTGCGTGCCATCGCAGAGACCCTTAGCACGGGTTTGCGTGAAGTTGATGTGCTGGGTCGCCTAGGTGGAGAAGAGTTCGCCATCCTGCTGCCCGAAACAGAAATCGAGCAGGCCCAGTACGTAGCAGAACGCTTGCGTATGAGTGTTGAAGCCATGCGCGTTGCGCTGCCTAATCAGACATCGCTGAATATAACTGTAAGCATCGGATTGGCATTCAACACCTCACAGGAGACCCTCGACCACTTGCTGGCTCGGGCGGATGCTGCGCTGTATGGCGCAAAGGCAAACGGCCGTAACCAAATAGAGACGGCCGATGAGCCTGTGATCAGGCAAAAACAGTAGTGGTCTGTCGGCTGATCGCCAATAGATCGCCCTGAGCATCCCACAATGCAGCGGCTACATGGCCATAACCATCACGTGCGTACTCAATGTTCGCCCGGTACAGGTACCAATCAGCAGAACTCATTTGCTTGAGGGGCTGCACAAACTCAATGGTCCACGTCAAGGTGCTGCCCGGGGCAGGCGTCTTTAAATATGGCAACACTGCGGGTGGCCATGCATCGACCAGAGCCAACAGGTGGGACTCAGTAATAGTCTGAGGCTGATCTTCACCGCGAAGCTGCACCCAGCCACCCATTTGCCGTTTAGCTTGACCCGTATAAGGCATGGCACCTATGGCCCAACGCATGGCCAAGAAACGGGTGAACCCTGGCGTGACATTGGGAATAAATGGCAGCTCTTGGCAATCTTCAGCTGGCTTCACTTGCGGCGCGGGTTCAGCGTCAACACTGATAATTGAATCACGCGACGCACCAAAACTGCCTTGAATCAACGTCACCACCTGGCCGTTTTGTACAGCGCGCCCAAGCACCTGGCTCACGGCACGACCTTCACGCAGTACCTCCGCTTCAAAGCTAATCGGTACATCCGGCGCAGCTGGTCCCACAAAGGTAATAGCCAGCGAACGCACTGGCCGCCCGGCGTCAACCTGAGCGTTCATGGCCTCGTAGACCAACGCAGCAACCAAACCACCGAAGCTGGCTCGCCCCTGCCCCCAAGCATCTGGAATCACCACATTAGCTGGGTTGCTGCGAACGGCTTGGAGCAATGTGGAGAAAGTCATAAGCATCTCGGAAGTTCAGGACGAAACTGATCTTAGAGGATAATGACCACCCCATGAAAGTGGCCGAATAAAGGGCAAAACTTGCATTTACAATTACACACCGCAGATTGCGCTGGCTGCAGCAGAATGCTGGATAAAGCGCATGTCCGGATAATCCGCCAATTTGACTACTTCGCCCTAGCTATCACTGTTTGCTCATTAGTTTTGACCTTAATCCAGCCAGCGCCTCGGCGGCTTTGACTTCAGCGTGTTGCAATTGTGTTTGCCAAGTCACGACGCATGGCAGTAGGTCGGGCTCAGTTTCGCTGAGCATCAACCATTGCAATAAGTCATGCCAATTACCCAGTGCTGACTGAGCTTGCTTGAGCGCTTTTTGGCTGCTCTTGTTGAGCAAGGCAATATTTGGGTATGCCTGGGCGTTGTAACGGACACGTTTGACCAACAAACGCAGGTCATGCCAGTCATGAAGCGGGTCGGCCATTGCACGTATCAATCGACGCTGGGCCTTGAGCAGCCGCGGCTCAAGTTTGCGCTGAATGACCCGCAACGACCCATCCCGTTCAGCCATACGCCACTGTGTGGGCCATGTATCAAGGGCTTGCCAGAGCGCTGCTAATTGCGGGCTCTGCAGGACCTGTTGGTAGTCCTGCAGTGCACGTTGTTGGCGTTGGGCAATCAATTCGGGCGCTTGCTGCTTAAGCTGTAACTCTGCAACTAGCACTTCAAGGTCACGCACCGGACCTGTCAGCTTGCCAAGCTGGGCAGCTTGCCCCTGCAAATAATCGCAGGCAGGCAAGCCGCGCAAAGGTTTGAGCAGACTGCGCAATCGCCGCAGGTTGATGCGTACATCGTGTAACGCCTCAGCATCAGTCGGCGCCTGCATACGCGCTACACAAGCAAATAAGCTAACGTGGTGTTCAAGCACCTGAGCGCTGATCCGATCAGCAAATGCTGACATTAAGACTCTCCTTAGGCGTGAGTACCTAGAATAACCAAGGACTGATGCAGCACAATCGAGCAACAGTCACAAAAGATTTTAATGCCGGTAAGCCCGGCTCAAACGCCAAGGCAGCGCCTTACGCAAGGCACGCAGGTGATGACGTAGCGTTTGCACGGATTGATGTTTGCCGGCGTAACGCTGCGCTTCAAACGCCGCCGCGAATGCTTCGATTTGCCTGGCTTGACCTGGCATCGCTTGGGCTGCGCGCACGGCAAAATCGCGTGCACCTTCTGCAGGTCGACGCACGATTGCGTGGCGCGCCAATAAGCGTTCGAAGCGCAAAAAAATTCGCTGCTGTGGGTCGCGCGGCTGCTGCCATGGTTTAAATAGAAAGAGCGCGACCAGGCTGAGTACAATGGCTCCCCCGCCGACCAAACAAATAGCCAGCCAACGCCCATTAACCTGACCAAACCATCGTTGATACAACTCCAACTGCTGCGCCCCTTGATAACCCAAGACCCAGCGCTGCCAGTCGTAATTGAGTTGATCCCAGGCAAATCTAAGTTGATTGAGCCACGCCAGATTACGGTATCGCAGCGGTGAGAATGGCGATTTTTCGAGGAAGCTATCTTCCCCTGCCAGCGCTTGTTCCAAGCCTTGTTCGATGCGCTCAGGGGCGACCTCAAAAGTAGGGTCGGCGCGGGTCCAGCCTTTGCCTGCCTGCCAGTACTCAACCCAGGCATGCGCATCAAATTGACGAACCTGGACGTAGCTGCCGGATGGATTTGATTCGCCGCCCTGATAACCGGCAACAACACGTGCTGGAATTCCAGCAGCGCGCAAGACAAAGGTCATCGCGCCGGCATAATGCGCGCAAAAGCCGCTGCGGGTTTCAAACAGAAAATCATCAATGCTATCGACCCCGACTGCTTGCGGGCGGAGTGTGTAGTGATACGGTTGCTCATGGAAGTTACGCAGAACCGCCTGCACCAGTTGCTCGGTTTGCGGGTGTTCGCGCTTGAGTTGCTGTGCCCAGGCTCGGCTGCGTGGATCACCCGCCTCAGGCAGTTGCAGTAAGCGCTGCAGTGAACGTCCCGGGCCTGTCGGCTCACGCAGCGCCTGGGGCCAAGAGGTCAAGTTATAGAGCAAAGATCGGTCTACAGGCTTGTTCCGCTGCAAACGAAAGTCGCTCATCATGCGTGTATTTTCAAGCGTGGTCTGGGCCACATCCAAGGCAAATAACCATGGCCTCGCACTGGGCTGCATCACAATACTGTAGATGATCGGCTCGCCTTGCTTTTGCCATAACGGTTGCAGCGGCAGCTGAGCAAAGCCCGACTGGGACCAACGCCGCCCGTCAAACCGGTCAAGTGTCAGCGCACGCCAATACAGCTGACTGCGTGGTGGTACCGGCCCTTCGAAACTGGCGCGAAATGCCAGCTCGCTGGATTGACTCAGTTCGGCAATATCAGCCGGAGCCATAGTGTCCGAAAGCCCGGTAACGCCTTTTGAATTGCTGCCCGGCAGTGACCATAGCGGCCCCATACGTGGAAAAAACAAGAACAACAGCAACATCAAAGGCAGAGCTTGCAGCATCAGTGCAGCGGCCAGCCTCGCAGTTGACCAAGGCCGCATTGCCAGTGCGCTTTGTTGCAGTCCGATCATCGCCGCCAGCAAGGCACAGACGGGCAACAAGCTAAAGGCAGCAGTGAGCATGCTGTCATCAAATAAATAGGCCGTGACAACAGCGAAGAAGCCAAGAAATATCAGGACTAACGCATCACGGCGCGTGCGCACCTCAACCAGCTTCAACACAAAAGCCGCGATCAGGAGCACCACGCCCGCATCGAGCCCAACCACACTGCCGCGCGATAAGAACACCCCCACCCCAGCACCGAGCATCAATGCGCCTTTAACCCACGCACTGGGGAATCGAGCACGCATGCGGTATATCTGCACCCGCCAGACCGCGCAGCCAAGCCACAAACCAACAACCCACAAAGGAAGGTGGCCAAGGTGCGGAATAATCACCAATACCTGTGCAATCAGCAGCCACGTCAGGCTAACCCGTGGGATGACCTGCTGATTATTCATCCGAAGCACTCCGTGCAGACCCTGCAAGGCCGTATAGCGCCAAGGCGCGCAAGCATTGCTGGCAATGTTGCTCGCCACTGTTTACGGCGATGTGGCTGCCCGGCAAATCCATTGAAAACGGCTGCTGACGCTCGGTCAGTTGCAACACCCAATAGCACAGCAGTGACAAGCGTGTTTCGGTATCGCTGGCCAGCCTATTGAAGTCGAGGCAGACATCACGTCCACTCAGTTCACTAAAGTCTTTAACCAGTAAGCCCTGCCCTCGCGAGTAGGCCTTCCAATGCAAGCGCCGTTTCGAGTCACTGGGCTGATAGGCTCTAAGCCCTTGAAAGTCATCTGCACCGCTGCCCTGCGCACGCATGCCTAGGTCTGTTGCATCATCACTAAGACCGGAGCTCAGCGGCAAATCGCCCTCGATTGGGCGTGGGTAAACCAGCAATTCCAAATCAAGGTCTACCCAGCTCCACGCCACCAAAATCCCCAGTGGAAAGCGACTCTCAACCCGCACTCTGCCGGGCCGCAACCAACCACGCTTGGTGGCTGGCATCGCCAATTCTGCATCACTGCCCGATAGCGGTGCGACATCAAACTGGAGCAACTCATCGGGTGGCCAACCCAAGGCTATTGCTTCGTGTGCCCGCCTTTCACTCTCAAGCCTGACACTAAAGCGTGCATGCTCGCCGACAAAAACCGGTTCGGCAGAAGCCGACTTTAGGATTAAACCGCTCAGGTTGAGGTAGGTGTGCAAGATGGCGACGATAAATACCGACCCCAACAGAAAGGTCAGGCCATAGGCCAAGCTGTTTTGATAGTTGATCGCGGCCAACAGCATCAGCGTCAGCGCGAGAAGAAACATCGCGCCAACCCGTGATGGGATGATAAATATCTGGCGCTGGGTCAAACGCAGTGTTTTTACTGGCGGGATGCGCCGAGACAACCAACGGTTCCATCTCGGTTTGAGCCTGCGGATCAAATTGCTGCAACCTCACGCAGCAACCACTGCACCAAAGTACCGCCACTGTGGCCCGTTGGATCTGCCCGCTCACGCAAGCGATGGCCGACCACGGAGGGCAACACCGCTTGCACATCTTCAGGGATTACATATTCACGCCCCTCAAGCAGTGCCCACGCCCGAGAAGCCGCTAACAGCGCAAGACTTGCCCGAGGTGAAAGCCCCCAGGCAAACTGTGGCTGGCTGCGCGTTGCCTCGACCAGACGCAAAACATAGTCAACCAGCGCATCGCTAACGCGGACTTTAGGCACCTCATCTTGCAATAAAGCCAGCTGCCTGTGATCTAACACGGAGGCCAATTTGGGCAACATTGTGCGCCGGGCATCGCCCATCAATAGCGCCTTTTCAGCCGCCTTGGCGGGATAACCCAGGGATAAACGCATCAAAAAACGGTCGAGTTGTGATTCCGGCAAAGCAAAGGTGCCGCCTTGGCTGACTGGGTTTTGCGTAGCGATTACAAAGAAGGGATCAGGCAGTGCGCGTGTTGCGCCTTCAATGGTGACCTGACCCTCCTCCATGGCCTCAAGCAGCGCACTTTGGCTCTTGGGCGTGGCGCGGTTGATTTCATCAGCCAGCACCAACTCTGCAAAAATGGGGCCTTGGTGAAAGACAAACTGCCCGCTGTCTTTATCAAACACCGAGGTGCCAAGAATATCGCCCGGTAGTAGGTCAGAGGTGAACTGAATCCGTTGAAAACTTAAGCCCAGTACCTTCGCCAGCGCCTGACTCAGAGTGGTTTTACCCATGCCAGGTAAGTCTTCAATCAATAAGTGACCGCGCGCCAGCAAGCAGGCCAATGCGAGTCTGACCTGCTGCTCTTTACCCAGCAATACTTCGTTGACCGCGCTTAAGCACGCATCTAATTGGGTGCGCATCATGAACTCCTACGACAAGTTAACCTGATGCTACTGGCAGCCGCAGCTGCGGCAAAGGGCCATGTAATCTTTACTCACGAAACTGTGACATTAGTCGGCACCGTTTAGCATGAGCGGTAACTTGAGTGTAGCGATGTGCGGTTTACGTCGGCCGTATCATTTCAAAGGTGTCCCGGGTGCGGGTATAAGACATGCCGCCCAAGCGCCCAACTATATCCAGCTTGTGCGGATCAACTCGGCCCTTTTCATTGAGCACCTCATCATCAATGTGCGCCAGTAAAACCTCCGCAAAAATCAGATTGCAGTTAGGGTTGTCATGGGGGAAAGGCTGAATCTGCGACACCTTGCATTCAAATGTCACCGCAGCACCCGCAACGCGCGGTACCGCAACCCGCTCACTGGGCACACTGGCAATGCCACATTGTTCAAACTCACTGACACCATGGGCCAGGATTGCAGAGCTGGCGTTCATGGCTTCAGCATGCTCAAACGACACCAGTTGGATCACCAACTCACCGGTCTCCTGAGCATTTCGCAAAGTATCCTTGAGGCTGCCGTCAGGATGATGATTTACATTGACCATCAAAGTCGGCGGCTCATCGCTGATCACTTGAAAGAAGCTAAAAGGTGCCAGATTGCTCACCCCAGCCGCAGAACGGCTTGATACCCAGGCAATTGGCCGTGGGGTGACTGTCGAGGCCAGCCAACGGTAGGCATCAAGCGCAGCTAACTGACTAAAATCGATGAGCATCTGCAATGTCCTGCTTTCAGTTTTTCGAATGGTTTAACGACCCGCGCGGGACTCACCGATGTAAAAGCGCGCTTTCTGCGCTTTACTGCTACAGCCCTCGTAGGCTTCAAACTGTTGCTGGGTTTTAGCTGCAGTAAGCAGCGATAAGGCTTTCGAATAGCTGACTGTACCTGCAAAGCCTTCGGCTTTGGCCAGATCAAGCTCTTTCCAAGCTGTGTCCAATTGATTGGCACAGCCATCACGGTTAACGGTTTTACCCGAGCAACCGGCTAGCAACAGAACAACCAGGGGTAAGCAGATCAACGCTTTCATAGTGCCTCTCAATTATTAGGTTAGTCCGGTGGTCATCCGTGTTGACGGCCACCCGTAGTTTTTACAGCGCCCTAACTGGGACAACATTAAAACGAATTAGATCAACACGTTGCACGCTCACGTAAATACTCAACAACGGCTGCTTGTTCGCCACTGAACTCAATACGCCCGGCTTTGCTCTCGTGCTGAAACACATACATCGGATCGTAATATTCAACCAACAGGGTTTCAATCCAGCCACGATGAAGGCTCACATCGTTGTTGGTTTGCTGCTCGATCAACGCTTGATCCATGATTGCAGCCAACCGCTGGTAACGCTCTCCACCCAAGCGTTTTAGGATATTAGCCAAGCTTTGTTGCAGACGCTCAGCGAAGGCTGCAAAGCCCTCTTCTTCACCGAGTAATTCAACGAACTCGGCGCGAAGATCAATCACATAATCCTTGAGAATTCGCTCGACTCGTCCTTCCACACTGTCTTCAAGCCAGACCAGTGGAAAGCTTTGCATGCCGTCATACAAAGGCAAAGGCAAGGAGCAGCGGCCGATGATTCGCCCTTCATCTTCCAACACGAATTGGTTGATGCCACGATCACGTTTTTTCAGGATGTCGATGGCCAGCGAATTTTCAAAATCAATCTGCATTGGCTGAGTGGTGGCCCGTTTACCAAAGCTTGAGCCACGATGATTAGCATGGCCTTCAAGGTCCAGGCTATTTTCCAGCTGCGCGATGACTTCTGTTTTACCGGTGCCAGTCATACCGCCTACTAGAACAAACTGACTCTGTGCAATGGCCTGCTCGGTCGTCTCAATCAAAAAGCTGCGCATGGCCTTGTAGCCACCGGTTACGCGTGGGTAGGCAATGCCCATTTCGGTCTTCAACCATTGCTGCACTAACTGCGAACGCAAGCCGCCACGGAAGCAGTACAGATACCCTTCGGGATTGGCGTGGGCAAAAGCCGCCCACGCGGCCAAGCGATCTGCTTTACGTTGGCCATTAACCAACTGATGGCCCAACTCGATAGCGGCTTGCTGACCGTGCTGTTTGTAGCAGGTGCCCACCTTTTGCCGCTCAATGTCATCCATCAAAGGCAGGTTTACCGCTCCGGGAAACGCACCCTTGTTGAATTCAACCGGGGCACGCGCATCCATCATCGGAGCATCTTGCAAAAATAGCTGGCGGTAGTCGTTGGTGTCGTCACGCATTACACCACCTCAACCGCGTAACGCTGTCGCTCAGACATTTCGCCAATCGACTCAAGGTTCAGGCCACAGTCGGCGGCGACTTGAAGAAACTCGGCCTCACCTTCAGGCGTAACGGCAACCAACAGGCCACCACTGGTTTGCGGGTCGCACAGGAGCAATTTGCACAATTCAGGCAGCGGCGCAATCTTGTCGCCATAGCTGTCGAAGTTACGCAGGGTGCCACCCGGTACGCAGCCCTGCTCCAGATAATATTCAACGCTGGGCAGGCGCGGCACCTTGGCAAACTCAACCCGAGCAGTAAGGCCACTGCCATCGGCCATTTCCACCAAATGACCAAGCAGGCCAAAGCCGGTAACGTCGGTCATTGCCATGACCCCTGCTAACTTGGCAAAGCGACTGCCTGGTTTGTTCAGTGTGCACATCCAGTCACGGGCCAGGCCAATGTCTTCACTGCGCAACTTAGCTTTCTTCTCGGCAGTGGTCAGAATGCCAATACCCAGTGGCTTGCTCAGGTACAGTTTGCAGCCTGCAGTGGCGGTGTCATTACGCTTCATGTGGCGCTTTTCAACCAGGCCGGTAACGGCCAGACCAAAGATAGGCTCAGGTGCATCAATCGAGTGACCACCGGCCAGGGCAATACCCGCCTCGTCACAAATTGAGCGACCACCCCGAATGACTTCACGCGCAACTTCAGGGGCCAGCACATTGACCGGCCAGCCTAGAATCGCAATCGCCATTAAAGGATCGCCACCCATTGCATAGATATCACTGATGGCATTGGTCGCCGCAATTCGCCCGAAGTCATAGGGGTCATCAACAATCGGCATAAAAAAGTCAGTGGTTGAAACTACACCACGCTCGGCATCAATCTCGTAAACTGCCGCATCATCGCGTGAGGTATTGCCGACCCACAGTTTGGGGTCAAGGTTCTGCGCACCACTGCCAGCCAGAATCACTTCCAGCACCTTTGGCGAAATTTTGCAGCCACAACCGGCACCGTGGCTGTACTGGGTCAAACGAATTGGCTCACTCATGATTTCTCACTGGTCGGGTCGACAGGCGGGCACATTCTAGCAAATCCAGCCTTGGCGCTAACGTCTCTCGCGAGTATGTTGATAAAACAATGCGTTATGGGGGTTTTACGGTGAAAAAGCGAGTCGCACTAGTCTTGGGGTCAGGAGGCGCACGGGGTTATGCGCACATTGGGGTTATCGAAGAACTAGAAGCGCGCGGCTACGATATCGCCTGTGTTGCGGGTTGCTCCATGGGCGCGGTCGTGGGCGGCATTTACGCTGCCGGTAAACTCAAAGAATACAGTGAATGGACCCAGAGCTTAGATTACCTTGATGTCTTGCGCCTATTGGACGTTAGCTTTCGCCTTGGCGCTATTCGGGGAGAAAAGGTCTTTGGCCAAATCCGTGAAATTGTCGGCGAGATCAACATTGAAGACCTGAGGATTCCGTTCACAGCGGTAGCAACCGACCTGACTAACCAGCAGGAAATCTGGTTTCAAGAAGGCAATCTGCATCAGGCCATGCGGGCTTCAGCAGCGATTCCAAGCCTGTTTACGCCAGTCATTCAAGGCTCGCGCATGCTGGTGGATGGCGGTTTGCTAAACCCATTGCCGATCGTCCCTGTCGTGTCGAGCCACTGCGATCTGATTATTGCGGTCAATCTCAATGCCAACAACC
The DNA here is from genome assembly GCF_044542375.1 of Pseudomonas sp. NPDC078700. NCBI lineage: Bacteria > Pseudomonadati > Pseudomonadota > Gammaproteobacteria > Pseudomonadales > Pseudomonadaceae > Pseudomonas > Pseudomonas sp. NPDC078700. The sequence continues at coordinate 65,997 of NZ_JBITUI010000008.1, read as the reverse complement.
AGCAGCACTATCAGTTGCCCGTCATAGAGCGTCCAGCAGCGATCAAGGGGCGCTTTGATCACATGATGGCATCGCTCGGCTCGCGCCTGCCCACCTTGCGCCGTAAAAACGCAGAAGGTGTTGAGCAACTGCTATTGCTTGAAGACCATGCGGCACTTGAGCACGAATACATTTCACAACCCGATCAACAACTTGATGAACAACCGCCTGCTGCACCCGAACCGGATGCCGATGCAGCACCAAAGTCGGCGTCTGGCTCGCGCATTGCCAGCGTTGGCGGCCCTGCCTCGCTATTGGAGCTGGTAAACCAAAGCTTTGAAGTGATGCAGGCATCACTGGCGCAGTACAAAATTGCCGGATACCCACCGGACATTCTGATCAATGTTCCAAAGCGCGTCTGTCGTTTCTTTGAATTCTATAAAGCGCCGGAGCTGATCATGCTTGGCCGGCAAATTGCCAAAGACACGCTGGACAAATATGAGCGCGGCGACCACTAAGTACAGTTCAAACGACCGCCTGTTGGCGGTCGTTTGGGTTTACACAGGTGGCTTGTCAGTACTGCGTATGACCTGGCCAGACTGGTTCTCAAATTTAGGTTGCCCGCGGGCTACCCAGTCGGTGACCAAGTTGTAGGCAACCGCCAATAAAGTTGGCCCGAGAAACAGCCCCATAAAGCCGAACGTAAGAATCCCGCCAAACACACCAAGCAGCACCACAATCAACGGCAAATTACCGCCACGGCTGATCAGGTAAGGCTTAAGAATGTTGTCCACACCGCTGATGATCAGCACACCCCATATGCCAAGAAAGATTGACATGCCGACCTGACCATTCCAGACCAGCCACGCCACTGCCGGCGCCCAGACCAAGGGTGGGAACATGATTAAGCTGGCACCAAACGTCAGCAATCCCAGAAGCAGTGCTCCCGGGACGCCTGCAATCAAAAAGCCGATGTACGCGAGCACGGCCTGCGCAGCCGCTGTGCCAATCACGCCATTGACCACCCGCTGGACGGTGCCAGCAATAAGGTTCACATAATGGTCTGCACGGTCTTCGATCAATCGCTCAAGCAAGCTGCGGGCAAATGCAGCGAGGCGTTCACCGTCACGGTAAAAGAAGAACACCAGAATTAGGCTCAGCACCAGCTCAAGCATACTCCCGCCAATCTGCGCGCTGCGCTCGAGTAACCAGTTACCCACTTGACCGAAGTAAGGCTGCAACGAGGCAAAGAAGGCCGCGCCTTGCGCATCTATCGTCTGCCACAGGGAAACCAAACGATCACCGACCAATGGCACGCCTGCAAGCCAGGATGGAGGAGCAGGCAGGCCAGATACCTGAACGTTCTTGATCAAAGCAGTGGCGTCGCGGATGTGATCCGCCAGATTAAAACCCAGCAGCACCGTAGGGCCGAGAACCAAAAACACCCAACAAAGCGTCAAGATGGCGGCTGCCAGTGATGTACGGCCTTTGAGCAGGCGAGTTAACAGGCGCATCACTGGCCAACTGGCGAACGCCAGCACGGAAGCCCAAAACAGTGCCGACCAAAACGGCGCAAGCACCCACAAGCTTGCACCCAGCAATGCCAGCAGCAATATCTGCACCAGCAAGCGATCGTTATTGAGCATTTCTACATTCCTAATAGGGGTAAAACCAACAAAGGCCCTGTGCGTTAACACAGAGCCTTGTTAATCAGTCAAGGCGTATGCCTTGGTCGATATCGCAGCAGCTAGCGGATGGTGGGCTGCGACGAATGTTCTACTTAATTAACGCAGAACATTGACCTGCAAACCTGCAACATCCCCATCGCCCAACTCGAGCCGTGCACTGCGAACGCGTTGCGCCACTAGGGCCTCACGCCAGCTTTCAGCCTTGGCGCCGGCCAAGCTAACACGCATTGTGCTGTCTGAGTTCAACGCCCGCGACAGTACCTCAATCCACTCAGGAGTTGGCTCCTGTTGGTTGGACAAGTTCAACACACCAGTGGTTCGCAATTGTCGCAACAGGGTTGCTGGGGTTGGCAATAGTGCGGCGAGCGCGGTATCACTGGCGAGTAACTCAGCATGCAAGTATGCCCGACGATTTCCGCGGGTAATGCTATACAGCGCAAGAATACTGTCGTGTTGCGGCGCGGCTAGGCGAAACAAAGCAAACGACTGTTGCTCATCCGGCCCATATAGCATTGATTTGAAGAACACCGAGTTAGCCCACAAGCTACTGCCACCGCAATCACGTCCCTGACACCAGTAAAGCATCTGCGCGTCCTTGGCCAACAGCGCCTCACGCGTGGCATCGAAGACATCATTGGAGCTGTGTGTATCCGGCAAACGGTAGGTGATAGCTGTTAGCTGGCCCTTGAGCTGTATTTCGTTTTCATAGCGCAGGCGGCCACTGATCCGCCGAATGGAGCCTTGCGGGTAGATACGCTCCTGTTCCGGCTCGCTGCTGTAGCTGATGATTTCACTGCCGGTGAAGCGCGGCATGATTGGCAAATCCTGACTGCCAGGCACATCTGCCAACACCATAAAGCTAACCAGCATACCGAGCGCAACAAAAAAACTGCCTATACCAGCCATTAGCGAGCCAACATTGTCTGGGCGGATTTGACGACTTTTGAACCGTCTTCTTCGCTATGTGGAATACTTAAACCTCGCTGCACCGCTGGGCGCAGCGAGATGACATCAATCCAGCGCTGGAGGTTATCGAGGCCATCGATAGAAACTCCAGCCCAGTCATGTAAGCGCACCCAGGTAAAGGTCGCTATATCGGCGATGCTGTAGTCTCCAGCCAGGTATTCAACCTGCCCTAGACGCGCATCGAGGACTTCATACAAGCGGCGGGTTTCATGCTGATAACGGTCAATTCCGACTTGGATCTTTTCAGGCAAATAACGGTAGAACACATTGGCCTGACCTTGCATCGGACCAATACCGCTCATTTGAAACATCAACCACTGCATCACCAGCGAGCGGCCTTTACCATCGTGAGGCATTAATTTGCCGGTTTTTTCAGCGAGGTATACCAATATGGCGCCCGATTCAAATACCGAAAAATCATGGTTTTCACGGTCGACAATCGCCGGAATCCGTCCATTGGGGTTAATGCTGAGGAATTCGGGTGTTTTCTGCTGCTTCTTATCGAAGCTTAACGCGTGCACCTGATAAGACAGCTCAAGCTCTTCGAGAGCAATCGCTACTTTGTGTCCATTCGGTGTCGCCGCGGTGTAGAAATCGATCATGTGCTTCTCCATTGCAATGATGCCACCATTCCCCACTTCGGTTTACCAAGTCAAGAAGACTGCATAAAGCGATTGAAACAGTCTGCTACGAGCCGGGCACCTGCCTCATCATCAAGGTGCAAGTGGTGCCCTCCAGGCAGGGTCGTCACGGCGAAATCCAGCTCGCGGATAACCTTCTCATAACCCGCTTTGGCCTTGCCTAGCAGGATGCCCTGCTCCGCAACAACCAAACTAACTGGGCACGCAACCCGTTTAGCAAACGCCATTGCCTGAGCATGGGTCAGTAATAGCTTAGACGGCAACGTGAGACGGCTGTCTGTGCTCCATGAATAGCCTCCAGGCACCTCAAGTAGGCCGCGCGCCGCCAAAAACTGGGCAGCCTCAAGACTCACCGAAGTCATGCCGTTCATACGCATTTCAACAGCACGTCTAAATTCTGGATGAACCGTTTTGCGTTTTTTCGCCAGTCGCAGTTGTGCATTCAGTGCGTCACCAAAGCGCTCGGGCGCGCCTTCGGCTTCTAGAGTATGCGGGGTCACACCATCGATCAGTGCCAAACGTTCGATCCGCTCAGGTAAACCACCAGCCAGTAACAGACCGACAATCGCACCCATTGAGTGACCGATTACGCTGAATTTGTCCCATTGTAGAAACTCAGCTGCCTGCAAGACATCGTAGACGTAGTCCAAAATCGCATAACTGCCCCCCGCAGGGCGATGCTCGGATAAACCGTGCCCGGCAAAATCCAGCGCCACAATACGCAGCCCTTGAAGTTGAGGTGCCAGTCGAGCATAGGTTGCTGCGTTATCCAGCCAGCCATGTAAGGCAATGACCGGCTTACCCTCCTGCGGGCCATAGACCTGAGCAGCCAGTTCAATATGTGGCAGTCGCAAACGTAGCTCTTCACAGTTCGAGGTCATGCAGTTTCCTTAGTTGTGTCGGCATTGCCAGCGCTGTTCCAGCGGCCAAAAAATGACTTTAACAGCTGCGCAGTCTGCAGCGGATGCTCCAGCGGAAACATATGCCCGCCAGGCATGCTCAGGTATTCACCTCGAGGAATATGGCGTACATGTCGCGTGTGATGGGGTAATACAACGCGGCTATGGTGACCACGCACCATGGCCAGCGGTACTTGCAACTGCTGGGGTGGCCCAGCACTGACATGCGGCACATTGCGGTAGATACTGATTTCAGTGGCAGGATCAAAGCGCAGGCGTAACCCCGAATCAACGGGATACAAGCCATGCTCAATATAAGCACTCAAGCAATCGGGGTCGAAGCGACGGAATAGGCTTTTAGTCGCAAAATAGCGATGTGCTTCGGCTGCATCGGCGAATGATTCGCGGCGGCCGATGGTGCGTCCGGCTGGGGTGATCCGATCAATAAAGCCAAACCATTTAGCCGCTCGAATGACCATCTGATCAACCCGGGTCAACAAGGGGGAATCCAGCATGGCGACCCCCAAGTAGAGCTCCGGCCGCAACTGCGCCGCATGATAATGCAGCACACCACCAAGTGAATGCCCTACCCCCCAAACTGGCTGCTCGCGCTGCTCAAGATGGTGGATCAACTCACTGACCAGATTGCTCCAGTTCTCGTTGACCGGAAAATCAGGGTCATGGCCGTGCTGGTCAAGGTGTTCGACCTTATATTGCGGTGCCAGCGCGCTAAACAACTTAGCGTAGGTTGCTGCCGGAAAACCGTTGGCGTGGGCGAAAAATACAGTTTGGGGGCTCGGCATGGATTGGCTCAATCAATCGAAACTGAATGAATTGTCCGGCACCCACGCAGTTATCACAACGACTGTAATTGCCAGTGATGATGGCGCTATTGCCAAACTCCAGTCGCCACAGCCACGCGGCCAATAATTGCTGCCGCAACCAACAGAAAAACCACACCACAGAGTAAGTCGATGGTTGGCACTATGCGAACCAATCGTTCCTGCAGGCTACGATGGGTCAAACCAATACTCAGCACGCTAAACCACAGCAAACCTACGCCAAATAGAATGCTTGCTGCTGCCAGCTTGCCCGGGACGGACATATGCGCTGGAATCAGGCTGCTTAACAGCGCCAGAAAAAACACCAAGGCCTTGGGATTAAGAATATTGGTGGCAAAACCCCGCAACCATGGCCCCAGGATGGAAGGCTCTAAAGCGCGGGTGAATTGCCCTGCCTGCGCTGCTACAGCAGGACTGAATCTTGAGCGTAAGGCACCCAGACCCAACCATGCCAAATACCCGGCACCGGCGACTTGAATCATATTAAACAACAACGGTGAACGACTGAGCAGCAATGAAACACCGGTCAAAACCAGAATACCGTGCAACAAAATCCCGCAGGCAAGGCCTAGGGCACTGAGTAATCCATTACGCCGACCTTGATGAATCGATGTGCGCACCACCAACGCAACATCAGGCCCAGGGCTGATAAGCGCAATAACGAACACAGCCGTCAGCGACAGCAAGACGGAACTCTCCTGCATGGCAATCTCCACAAGATAAAATTAAACGCTGGATAGGGGTTGACTCAGCGGCTTGAACGCAGCCTTGCCGGGGGCAACCCGTAGGTTCGCCGGAACAGGCGAGAAAAATGCGCTTGATCGTAGAACCCAAGCTGCAGGGCAATTTCAGTCAACGGATCACCGCGCAGTACACGGGGTAACGCACGCTCAAGCCGCAACTGGGTGAGCCATTGATGCGGAGGCAAACCGCAGTGGCGGCTGAACCTGCGCAATGTTTGCCATGGACTCAGGTCACAAAAGGCTGCCAGTTCTTCCAGAGATGGCGGCTGATCCAGGCGTGACTCAAGCCACTCACGTAAGCGAGCCCAGGTATGACGCTCAAAACCTTGATCCTGATCTTTGATCCGCAGGGTGGAGCCAACATCCAGCAAGGTCGCCAGCATATTAAGCAGATAGCTTTCTTGCGCCAGAGTCGAGTCACCATTGACTAGCGAGGCATGCAGATTGCCTAGTTGTTGCTGCAGTTGAATGTTGCGCAAGGATGAACTGGTCAAGCGGGGTGTGCCCTGCCGGGTCTCACTCAAACTCCGACTGGCCTGCTCAAGGCGTTCTGGGTCGAGCGCTAATACGCGGATGCGATAACCTTCGCCAGTCAGACTTGCGCCATCATGAATTTGCTCTGGGGCCATCAACAATGCATCGCCCACTGTCGCTTGCTGGCGCTCTCCCTGGCACACATACCGATGCTGCCCGCGCAACAGCAAGCCGATGTGGTATTCCAGATGAAAATGCCGGGGAAAAGCAAAGTTATGGTACTCGGCGTTGATTAAACGTACGCCGGGTAAACCACTGATAATGTGCTGAGTCTGTTCCATAGCCGCTACTTTACGCTTTTGCAGCGGCTTGATCTTGGACAAAATTGCAGCAGGCGTGACAGAAGCTCAGGGCTGGATTCAGTGATTAACACGCAGCACTGAACCTTGTGGCCGTTAAAACTTAGGCATATCTCCGCCATGGGCAACAACCGCCACTGTCAGCCGAGAGATGCAGCTGGTTTTGCCGTCTTCAGTGGTCAGGCGAATATCCCACACATGGGTTGTGCGCCCCAGATGCACGGCGCGCGCGGTAGCGTTAACCCGGCCACTGCGTACACCACGCAGGTGATTGGCATTGACCTCCAGGCCCACACAGTAAAACTTGTCGCTATCAATGCATTGATAACTGGCCGTGGAACCCAGTGTTTCAGCAAGTACAACTGACGCACCACCGTGCAGTAATCCATAGGGCTGATGGGTACGTGAATCAACCACCATGCTCGCCGTTATAGATTCATCGTCAAAGGACTCAAAGCGGATATCCAACTGTTCGCCGATGGTGTTTTTCAAGGAGGCATTCAAGCCATCGATATCAGGTGTTCGGTGCCACATGCTCATATAGATTCCTTTTTATAAATGCATAGATCGCCGGCACAACCGACGTTCATTTATCGCAGCTCAGTCATGCCAAACCAGCGGCTGGCGACTTTCACTCCAGGCCGTGAAGCTGCTGGCGTAAGTACCTTCTACCACGTTGCGTTTGATTTTAAGGGTCGGTGTCAGAAAACCATTCTCAATTGACCAAGCATCTTTCACCAGCACCAGACCTTGCAAGCGTTCGTGCTGATCAAGACGCGCATTGACCTCTTCCAACAGTTTTATCAGGCTGCTCTCAAGCTCACCTCGGCCACTATTGGCTGCCTCCTGGCGGCCAATCTCCGATAACACACAGAGCGCCAGGGGTTGCGCCATGCCGTCGCCCACCACACAAACTTGTTCGATTCGCGAATGCACAGCTAGACGATTTTCAATGGGTGAAGGCGCGACATATTTACCTTTACTGGTTTTGAAAATCTCTTTGATTCTGCCGGTCAGACGCAAGTTGCCCTCAGCATCCTGCTCGCCCTTGTCACCAGTACACAGAAAGCCATCTGGGGTGATAGTCTCGGCTGTCTTTACCGGGTCTTTAAAGTATCCCTGCATGGTCGCCCCACTGCGCACCTGCAACTCGCCATCCTCTGCGATTCGCGCCTCGACGCCAGTACTGTTCTGGCCAATCCAACCTTTTTTGAATTTGCCAGGGCGGCAGACGTGCGAGTAACCGCAGTTCTCGGTCATGCCATACACTTCAAGCACATCCAGCCCCATCCGCTGATACCACTTGAGTAATGCCTCGGGCACGGGAGCAGCGCCAGACAAAGCAAAACGAATCGCGTCCAACCCCAACCCAGACAAGACTTTTTTGCCAACAATTGAACCGATGATGGGCAGTTTGAGGAGAAACTCGAGTTTCTCCGCAGGCATCTTGCTGTAGACCCCCATCTGGAATTTGGTCCAGATACGCGGCACGGCAAAGAACACAGTGGGTCGCGCTCGTTTGAGGTCATCCAGGAAAGTATCGAGGCTGTCCGCAAAAAATACGGTCGGGCCACCATAAAAGGACGAAAGCTCAATAAACATGCGCTCGGCAACATGACACAGCGGCAAATACGACAACAGCCGATCACCTTCTGTGACGCTAAATAAAGTGCGCGCATTACTGGCCGCAAAGCCGAAGTTACTGAAGTTATGCATCACACCTTTTGGCAGGCCAGTTGTGCCTGAGGTGTAGATGATGGTTGCCAATTGGTCAGGCGCAGGGCTCGGGCTGTCCTGTATCGGCGTGCAGGCCTGCAAATTATTCCAGCTGAAGTCAAAACTACCTTGCGGATGCAGCGGCATTGCCACCGTCGGGATTGACTCGGGTATACCCGGCGCCATGCTCGGCCAGTTATCCAGCTTGCCAATAAATGCCAGCACCGACTCTGAGTGCTCAAGCACATGACTCATGGATTCGGCAGTCAGGTTGGGATAAAGCGGCACAGACACATGACCCGCCATCCATATAGCGAGGTCGCTGATAATCCAGTGTGCACAGTTTTTCGAGATGATTGCTATGTGGCTACCAGAAGGCAGCTCACGAGTTCGCAACCAATGCGCAGCGCGACGGGCCTGCTCCCCCACCTCTGCCCAGCTCAGGGACTCAACACCGCCATCAGGCAGGGGTTGAACGAGATAACGCTTATCGGGGTGCAACGCCTCTCGACGGTAGAACGCATCGAGGGGTAAACAAATCGCATCAGCCATACAGTTTCTTCCCTTGTTTTTGTTATCGGGGCCAAACCAAGCAATTGCTTGGTTTGAATATTTCATGCCCAAAGGCATCCCGCAAGAGAAGAAATGTTTCGTTGTGTAGTGCTATTTCAATTAATGATGAGCATGCACCACAGCCAATAAATCCATGGCCCCTGCAGCCACCATTGGCCCATCAAGCTCAGCCAGACTTGCGGTCATCATCGGCAAGGGTTGCTCTCGATGGCCATGAACTAGCAAGCCCACCAAATCACCGACCAGAGGCTGATGGGTAACCAGCAAGACCTCCTCATCCGCAAATACATCGAGTTGGCGAATCACATTGCGCGACTGGCTATCCGGCGTTAACCACGGCGCGGTAATGATCGGCGACTTATAACCCAACACTTCAGCCACCAAGGCCGCCGTTTGCTGGGTGCGCAAGTAGGGGCTGGCAATGATCTGGCGGATCGGCCGCCCCTCAAGTTGTAATGCTGCCTTGCGCACCTGATCCTGGCCATGGGCGGTTAATGGCCGCACAGCATCAGAGGCGGCGCTGGGCTGCGCCTCGCCGTGGCGTAACAACCATAAGCGCATTACAGTTTAGGTTCTTCGTCACGTACAGGATGCGGCGCAGGGGGCACTGAGTGCGCGGCTTCACCTTGAGGTGCTTGCGGCGTTGGCCAATCCGCGAAAGGCCATGGCTTGGCATCGGTATTAAAAGTACCAAAGCGGCCGATCTGCGCCAAATACTGGCTCAGGCTGTCGCCAAAAGACAGCAAGGTTTTGTTGGGGGCACCGTAGATCAAGCGGTAAACCAGTTGCACGACAACAGTCACGCCCAACACAACGACTATGGCTTGCCAGACGATACTAAACAGCACCATCCACAAGACTCTGAGCAACAACGACTCGCGCTCAATAACGGTATCTTTTTCAGCCATGTGATTCTCCCTGAATATTATCAACGCAGGCCCGTACAGCGCTGCCTCAAAAACCGGTGGTAGAAATAAAATCAACGTCTGTTTTGGGTTCGGCTTGCATCAACTTATCAATGACCTGACCCAAGGTTCGCCCGCCAAACAAAATGGCATACAAACCATTGACCAGAGGCATGTAAACCTCCATTTCATCTGCTTTAGCCTTAAGCACCTTGATTGTGTTGACCCCCTCCGCGACCTCACCCAAACGCGCCACAGCCTCTTCAAGACTCAGGCCTTCGCCCAATGCGAAACCGACTTGATAGTTACGACTCTTGGGGGATGAACACGTGACGATTAAGTCACCGACCCCGGCCAAACCGAGAAAGGTCATGGGGTTGGCCCCAAGCTGCACAGCAAAGCGGGTCATCTCGGCCAAGGCGCGGGTGATCAACATACTTTTGGTGTTTTCACCCATATCCAGCGCTGCGGCCATGCCGGCGATAATTGCGTAGACGTTTTTTAACGCCCCGCCCAGTTCAACACCGAAGCGGTCGTTACTGGCATAAACGCGAAAGGTCTTACCATGCAGAACCTCTTGCACGCGTTGGCACAACGCTTCGTCTTCACTGGCAACCACGGTTGCAGTTAAAGCGCCTGCAGCAATTTCTTTAGCCAGGTTTGGCCCTGAAATGACGCCGATGCGCGCTTTTGGTGCAATTTCCTCAACAATTTGGCTCATCAGTTTGAAGCTTTTAGCTTCAATGCCTTTAGTCGTGCTGACCAACATTTTGCCTTCAAGCAACGGAGCCACTGGCTCAAGCACTTGACGCAATGCGCTTGAGGGCAGCGCTACAAAAACCAACTCACAACGCTCAATCGCTGACGGCAAATCGCTCAGCGGCTCGACACCGCAATGAATCTTCATGCCTTTGAGGTAACGCGGGTTCTCACGCGTCTCCAATATAGCCTCGACCTGTGTCTCGTCACGCATCCAATGCAAAACCTGCTGACCATTTTCGGCCAACAGGTTTGCGATTGCAGTGCCGAAGCTGCCGCCACCCAAGACGGCGATAGGTTGTTGCTCTGTCATAAAAAATCCGTTGTGCGCCATTTATACTGGCATTGTGAACGCATTATACGGGCCAAAGACTCAGCGGCTAGCCCTCGCACAGCTAGAGTCATACGACGGGGCTGATCAGGCGCGGCCAAATAAGCCCGCAACGTGCCGCCAGCACAATAACCTAAGTGACCTATAGCAGCATGCAGTTACAGTTTGTCGGCCTTGATTGAAAGCCGTGCATTAAAGCGCAAGTATTTCTGCTAGGTTGAAAGCTGTAACCGGCGGCATATGGATTGCAGCATATGGATTGCAACTGAACGATTGGGTACCAAAGGCTTCAAAAACATATAGCCTGAGCTACTTGGGTCGCCCTACTCAGGCGTGACTAAAGTGCTACAGGCGGACGCTCAGCTAACAACTAAAATGTGCTTTCACGCTACAATTGACATGCAGAGTACAACTGTACACTGTAAGCTGTGACTTTCATGGCAACGCAGCAGTCTATTAGGGTAATAAAGCTGGCCTGCGCTCTGGTGCACAACAGCCCAGACGACTTGCCCAGCCATGAAGCATGGGATTATTGAGGAGCTCGCATGACCAAACAAAACGCCTTCACCTACGAAGATCTGTTGAGCTGCAGCCGCGGCGAACTGTTCGGCGAGGGTAATGCGCAACTGCCCGCCCCTAACATGCTGATGATGGACCGCATTGTTCATATCAGTGATGTCGGCGGCAAGTACGGTAAGGGCGAGATCATTGCTGAGCTCGATATCAACCCGGACCTGTGGTTCTTCGCATGCCACTTTGAAGGTGATCCGGTTATGCCAGGCTGCTTGGGCCTGGACGCCATGTGGCAACTGGTCGGCTTTTACCTGGGCTGGCAAGGTAACCCAGGCCGCGGCCGTGCCTTGGGTTCTGGCGAAGTAAAGTTTTTCGGCCAAGTGCTGCCGACCGCAAAAAAGGTCACTTACACGATTCACATTAAGCGCACCATCACTCGCTCGCTGATTCTGGCTATTGCAGATGGCACGGTTAGCGTTGATGGCCGCGAGATTTACAGTGCCGAAGGCTTACGCGTTGGCCTGTTCACCTCCACTGACAGTTTCTAAAGGATTTTTCCATGCGTCGCGTCGTAATTACCGGCCTCGGCATCGTTTCTTGCCTTGGCAATGACAAAGAAACAGTCTCCGCCAACCTGCGTGCGGGTCGTTCTGGTATTCGTTTCAATCCGCAATACGCCGAAATGGGCCTTCGCAGCCACGTTTCTGGGTCGATTGATCTGAATCTTGAAGAACTGATCGACCGCAAGCTCATCCGTTTTATGGGTGATGCGGCGGCCTACGCTTACTTGTCGATGGCTGAGGCGATCAAGGATTCTGGTCTGACTGAAGATCAGGTTTCCAACCCGCGTACCGGTCTTATCGCCGGTTCTGGTGGCGCCTCTACCGTTAACCAGATGGAAGCAATCGATACCCTGCGCGAAAAAGGCGTCAAGCGTATTGGCCCGTACCGTGTGACCCGTACCATGGGCAGCACCGTATCAGCGTGCTTGGCTACACCGTTCAAAATCAAGGGTGTCAACTTCTCGATCTCCTCTGCTTGCGCAACCAGTGCTCACTGCATTGGTCAGGCCATGGAGCAGATCCAGCTCGGCAAGCAAGACGTCGTCTTCGCCGGCGGTGGTGAAGAAGAGCACTACAGCCAGAGCTGCCTGTTTGACGCAATGGGCGCGCTGTCCACGCAATACAATGAAACGCCTGAAAAAGCCTCTCGTGCCTATGATGCCAAGCGCGACGGCTTCGTAATCGCAGGCGGTGGCGGCATGGTAGTGGTCGAAGAACTTGAGCACGCCCTCGCCCGCGGCGCAAAAATTTACGCTGAAGTCGTGGGTTACGGTGCAACCTCTGATGGTTATGACATGGTCGCCCCAAGTGGCGAAGGTGCTATCCGCTGCATGAAGCTGGCACTGTCCACGGTTGAGGATCCAATTGACTACCTCAACACCCACGGCACCTCGACACCTGTTGGTGACGTGGCTGAAATGCGTGGTGTGCGTGAAGTCTTTGCTGACAAAGCTCCGGCCATTAGCTCGACCAAGAGCCTCTCGGGCCACTCCCTTGGCGCTGCGGGCGTTCAAGAAGCCATCTATTGCATGTTGATGATGGAAGGTAACTTCATCGCTGGCTCTGCAAATATTGATGAGCTGGACCCGGAAGTTGCAGATATGCCAATTCTGCTCAAAACCCAAGAAAATGCTCAGATCAATACTGTGATGAGTAACAGCTTCGGTTTTGGCGGCACCAACGCAACACTGGTCATGAAGCGCTGGTCCGGCAAGTAAATCTGCCGCTGCTGCAACGAAAAAGGGAGCCTGATGGCTCCCTTTTTACTGCATGCGATTCAGTCAACGTACGGTAAATGTCTGCTCAGCCAGCTTACGATCTCCTTGAAAAACCATAAACTGCCACTGGCCGGGCACAATTTCGTAGGGCTCGGTAAATTCAAATGCCATGGTGTCCATCGGTGCACCGGGCACCATCTTTTGCGTGACCACAAACTTGTCATGTCGCAGGCCATCAGGGCTGTTAACGCCCGGGGTTAAATAGAGCAACGTCAGCGGCTCACCGTCAACCGTTTTACCCGCTAGATTGTAGCGCATTCCAAACTTGGTGCCCAGCTTAGCTGGGACCTTATCTGTGGTCTCGATCTCTTGGTTACTGCGCGTCAGCACTCGTTCGCCCGGTTTGAAGTCCTCATACTGAGTGGCAAATACGCCGTACTCAACCGGCCCTTCAACACGCACCTGGGCGTGCACCAGGCTCGCCATCATTGTCAGTGCAGCAGCAACTCCAATACGGGTGTAGTACATCTCGCGCTCCTTGTTTTCGATGGCGCGAGCTTATGACACCGGTATGACAAGACAATGACAGCTCAGCTGAACGACCTCACTCAGCGCTGGGCTCCTGCTCTTTCAACTCAGCTTGAACCTTGCGCGGTAACACCGACAGGAAGTTATCGCGGGCGACCTTTTGCGCAACATCTTCAGGCAGCGCATCGAGAAACGGCGCAAAGTCGCTCATGTAGTCTTTAAGGCTGTCAAACCGGCCTACGACATCAGAGCCCAACATAAAGCGCGCCGGATAGCTGCTGACCAGCTTGACCCAGTCAGGGTCCGGATTACCGTCTTTATCCAGCAGATACGGGTGCAACACCGTCCACGATAGGTCGATGTACAAATTAGGGTAGGTTTTCAGCATGCGCTCAAGCGTCGGCAAGAGAAAGTCCAACTTGGTCTGATGCCGGTGAATTTCCTTGCTGGTGCCTGCATGAGCCCAGATAAAGCGTACGCTTGGATGGTTGCGCAGCGGGTCTTCAACCTCCTGCAAGTAGAGCGGGTTGCGTTCACGTTTGGAGGTGATATTGGAGTGCAGCATCACCGGTAAATCGTATTCAGCTGCCAGATGATAAATCCGTGCCAATGCTTCGTTGTTGGCGCGCGGCGTGTCACCCTCAATAAGCGCAGTCAGGTCATCATGGCGGGTAAAAATCTCACCAATGCCCTGCCACAAGCCAGGGTCCAATTCGAGGGTTTTACGCACTAAGGCGTCGGCATTTTTATCATTGGGGTTGAAGCCTGATAAAAATGGATGAAAGCGGCGGCGCTGTTCGGCCGGCAGCTTGTTATAGGCATGGGCGATCAGGGTATCTGTAGCGCTGTACCAATAAGCGTTGGCATCGTCACCGGCGTAGTAACGCGGACGCTTGGGCTCGTTCTCGTGCCACTTTTTAGCGACAGGAATACCTGAAAGCATCACATGATCGATATTCGCGGCTGCCATATTGGCGATTAGTTCATCCAGCCCTGCGCTTTCCTGAAAGAAGTCGACAAAATGCAGGTGTGCATCGCTGTAACGATACTCACGCGCCTCCACATGGCTGGTGGTGGCAGCGGCGGCTAGTACAGCTAAACCCAGTCGAAATAATGACAAACGCAATTACTCCCGATAACGTGATTTACATAGAGTCAGTAAAGACCTAGCGAGTTCAGTCGGCAATCAGCGCCATTGTTACAAGAAGTCAGCCCCTTGATAGTTTTTCAATTCGCTTGAGCAGACCATACCTGCCCTGCCCGAGCATCGCTTGCAGTCATTTAGGAGAGCCTGTACATGAGTGAGCTCCAAGTCATAAAACCGCGCCAAGAGGATATTTCTGGCCAACCAATTCTGCGCCCCCTGCCCTCGGCAAAATGCCGCAGCGTCGGTCCCTTTGTGTTCTTCGACCACATGCTTGAGCACAGTTACTCAGCGGGTACGGGGATGAACATCAACCAGCACCCACACATTGGTCTATCAACCCTCACCTATCTATTTGAGGGCCAACTGCAACACAAAGACAGCATTGGCTCAGACCAACTGGTTCAACCGGGTGATGTCAGCTGGATGACTGCCGGCAAGCAGATCGCCCATGTCGAACGAACCCCAGACGCCGTGCTCAAATCGGGCTCGAACCTACATGGCCTGCAAGTCTGGCTGGCCCTGCCAGAGGCCAATCAACTCGACGACCCAAGCTACAGCCACCACCCAGCCAATGCTCTACCGCGTAGTGAAAGCATGGGGGTTGAGATATGCCTGATCGCCGGCAATGGTTTTTGCCTGGAGTCACCCGTACCGGTCAAATCACCAACTCTGTATGCCGAAGTTAAACTGGTAGCGGGTGCCAGCCTGGCAATACCCAACGAGCATCGCGAGCGGGCAATTTACCTTCTGGAAGGTGAAGCGCAACTGGGTTGTCACGATCTGACGGTGCGGGCACTGACACTTTTACCCGAATCCGAAGAACTGACGTTACTGGCGTGCTCAAGCTGCCATTTAGTGATCATCGGTGGCGAACCCCTTGGGCCCAGGCGCATCAACTGGAACTTCGTTTCAACCGATTCACAGTTGATCGACCAAGCCAGGCAATCGTGGGCAGCTCAAGACTGGCCACGTGTTCCGGGGGAGACTGAGCGAATAGAACTGCCGCGCTGAGGCACAGGCCAGTTTATGGTTAGCGCTATCATAACAACTGCAGGTAGAATCGCCGCCCACTGCCGCGAGCCAGAGCGGGGACCTATTAGGAATATTTATGCAGCAAAGCGTAGAAAAGCCGGTTAAGCACACCCGCGCCCTGATCGTACTGACCTCATTGTTTTTTATGTGGGGGCTGATTACCTCACTCAACGATATTTTAGTGCCGCACCTCAAGGCCGTCTTCACCTTGAGCTACGTGCAAGCCTCAATGATTCAGTTCAGCTTCTTTACTGCCTACTTCATCATGTCTTTCCCTGCTGGCCGTCTGGTTGAACGCATCGGCTATAAGAGCGGAATCATTGCCGGCCTGCTAACCGCCGGGGTCGGCTGTACTCTGTTCTATCCTGCGGCGTCGGCACACTCTTACCCCTTCTTTCTCGCGGCGCTGTTTATTCTGGCGTCTGGAATAACAGTCTTGCAGGTGGCGGCAAACCCTTACGTCAACGTACTTGGCGACCCTGCAACCGCAGCCAGCCGGCTAAATCTGACCCAGGCATTTAATGCCCTTGGCACCACAGTTGGTCCTTTGGTGGGCTCGGTAACCATACTCGCGATTGGCGTCGGCGCAGCCTCACAATTAGGTGATAGCAGCTCTGCGGCTGACTCAGTCAAAGTGCCATATTTGGTATTGGCAGCACTGCTCGGTGCAATTGCGGTGGCCATCGCCTTGTTTCGCTTGCCGACGATTTCACACCAAGCCCCGAAGGATGGCATCAGCAAGACCAATTCAATCTTTGCCCATCGCCACTTAGTGTTGGGAGTGATCGGTATCTTCGCCTATGTGGGCGCGGAGGTATCTATTGGCAGCTACCTTGTCAGCCTGATGGGACAACCTGATATCGCTGGCCTTTCCAGTCACGTAGCCGGTAAATACCTGGCTCTTTATTGGAGTGGTGCCATGATTGGTCGCTTCATCGGCAGCGCTCTGATGCAATACATCAGGCCGGGCCGCATGCTGGCCTTCAATGCCGTGGTCAATACCCTGCTGATTGCTGCAGCGATTACTCTGGGCGGGCACATTGCGATGTGGGCACTGATTCTGATGGGCCTGTTTAACTCCATCATGTTCCCGACCATTTTCTCGCTGGCCCTGGAGGGGCTTGGCAGCCACACAGGCAAGGGCTCCGGTCTCCTGTGCATGGGGATAGTCGGCGGCGCGATCGTGCCGTTAGTTCAAGGTTACTTTGCCGACAACATTGGCCTGCTTGCGTCGTTCGCAGTACCAATGGTCTGCTACCTGTATATCTTTTTTTACGGCGGCTGGGGCTCACGCGTAAACACCGCAGCGTCGCACAATAAAAAAGCTCACTAAGCTCTAGCGGTTTCTTCGCCATAAAAAACGCAGCCTACTGGCTGCGTTTTTTATGGCTGCATAAGCGTCTTGATTAGCCAGCAAAACGCTCATCAAGCAGGTTACGCATCGCAGTGAACGCACGGGCTGCAGTTTTTTCATCGTACTGCGCAGTGCCTGGCACGTTGGCGTGCGGGTCGGTGAAGGAATGCACCGCGCCGCCATAGGTTACAAGTTGCCAATCGACCTTGGCGTCCGTCATTTCCTTGGCAAACTCAGCTAACTGCTGACGCGGAACCAGCGGATCTGCGGCACCGTCCAGCACCAGCACAGAACCCTTGATGTTCTTCGCATCAGCAGGTGCAGGCGTATCAAGCGTGCCATGAAATGACACGGCAGCTTGCAAGGGTGCACCATCACGCGCCAGCTCAAGCGAGCAGCAGCCGCCGAAGCAGAAACCAAAGGTCGCCTGCTTGGAAGCATCCAACGCCACCTTGTCGGTCTGAGCCAGTAAGGTTTTCAGTGAGCCTTGCATACGCTTGCGCAGCAAGGCACGGTCGTCCTTGAGTGGCATCATTGCTGCACCCGCTTCATCTGCATTGCTTGGACGCAGGGTTTTGCCATAGAGATCGGCCACAAAGACTACATAGTCATCGCCAGCAACTTTGCGCGCGATATCAACCGCACCGTCAGAAACGCCCATCCAATTGGGGGCCATCAACAAGGCAGGACGTGGTGTTTTGATTGCGCTATTGAAGACCAATTGGCCTTCAAACTGCACGCCATCGACCTCGTATGCGATGGGTTGAACACTGATATTGCTCATGATTGCACTCCCGCTTTCAAGACTGAAAGATACAAAAAAGCCCGCATTCGCGGGCTTTCAGTTACCAATTTAAGCTGACATCTCGACTAACAGCTTGTTCAAACGCTGCACATAAGCGGCAGGGTCTTTGAGGCTATCACCTGCAGCCAGTGCCGCCTGGTCGAAGAGGATGTGCGTAAGATCGCCGAAACGGTCTTCATCCTGCTCCGCATCCAAACGCTCGATCAGCGGGTGAGCCGGGTTGAACTCGAAGATGGGCTTGGACTCCGGTACTTTCTGGCCGCTGGCTTCCAAAATCTGACGCATTTGCATGCCCAAATCCTGCTCGCCAATTGCCAGGATCGCTGGAGAGTCAGTAAGACGATGCGACACACGCACCTCCGCTACCTGTTCACCCAGCGCAGTTTTCAAGCGTTCAGCCAGGCCTTCTTTGGCTTTGGCAACTTCTTCCTGAGCCTTTTTGTCTTCATCAGTATCAAGGTTGCCAAGGTCCAGATCGCCACGGGCAACGTCGACGAATGACTTACCGTCGAACTCAGTCAGGTAGCTCATCAGCCACTCATCGATACGGTCGGTCAGCAGCAGCACTTCAATGCCTTTCTTACGGAAGACTTCGAGGTGCGGGCTGTTTTTGACCTGTGCGTATGAGTCGCCGGAGAGGTAGTAGATTTTGTCCTGACCTTCCTTCATGCGGGCAATGTAATCAGCTAAACCTACTTCTTGCTCGCCTTCACTGCCTGTGGTCGAGGCAAAACGCAGTAAGCCCGCGACCTTGTCTTTGTTGGCGAAATCTTCTGCCGGGCCTTCTTTAAGCACCTGACCAAAGTTTTTCCAGAACGTTTTGTACTGCTCAGCGTCGTTCTTCGCCAGTTTTTCCAACATATCCAGCACACGCTTGGTAAGCGCTGACTTCATTGAGTCGATCACTGGATCTTTTTGCAGAATTTCACGGGAGATGTTCAACGACAGGTCGTTGGAGTCCACCACACCTTTGATAAAGCGCAGATACAGCGGCAGGAACTCATCCGCCTGATCCATGATAAACACGCGCTGCACGTACAGCTTCAAGCCGCGTGGCGCTTCACGTTGATACAGATCAAAAGGCGCACGGCCCGGCACGTACAGCAGCGAGGTGTATTCCAGCTTACCTTCGACCTTGTTATGGCTCCAGCTCAGCGGGTTCTCGAAGTCATGACCGACGTGCTTGTAGAACTCTTGGTATTCCTCGTCTTTCACTTCGCTGCGTGGGCGTGTCCACAAGGCGCTGGCGCGGTTGACGGTTTCCCACTCTTGTTCGGCGGGCTGCTCTTCAGCCTCGTTGGCGGCCTCTTTAGGCAGCTCGATTGGCAGAGCAATGTGATCGGAATACTTTTTGATGATATTGCGCAGACGCCAGCCATCAGCGAACTCGTCTTCACCGTTTTTGAGGTGCAGGACAATACGCGTGCCGCGCTCGGCTTTATCAATGGTGGCGATTTCAAAGTCGCCTTCGCCTTGCGAAGACCAGTGAACGCCCTCGCCTGCGGCAAGGCCGGCACGACGGGTAAAGACTTCAACTTTGTCGGCAACGATAAAAGCCGAGTAGAAACCAACCCCGAACTGACCGATAAGGTGCGAATCCTTCTTCTGGTCGCCGGTCATGTTCTTGAGAAAATCAGAGGTGCCCGATTTGGCGATAGTACCCAGATGCGCGATGGCTTCATCGCGGCTCATGCCAATACCGTTATCTTCAAGGGTGACGGTTTTCGCTTCTTTATCGAAGCTCACCCGGATTTTCAGCTCAGCGCCACCTTCAAGCAACTCAGGCTTGGCCAGCGCTTCAAAACGCAGCTTGTCGACAGCATCCGAGGCATTGGAAATCAATTCACGCAGGAAGATTTCCTTGTTCGAATACAGCGAATGGATCATCAGATGAAGCAGTTGCTTCACCTCTGTCTGGAAGCCCAGGGTTTCTTTTTGAGTTTCCACACTCATGGTCGTTTAACTCCACATTTGTTGGCTAAGCCTTTTATAGGCGGTAGTCATTCAAATGGGGTCATCCACTGACATTTCAAGTGCTTAGTCAAATTCGAAGCGTTTTTTAGCTCAGGGCTCAAGCAACTCAATGGTTTTAATCTGCGTCGGATCGAGGGTGAAGCTGGCCTCTCCCGCACCATTTCGAATCTGGCGTAAAACGATCCGCCCCTCGTTATCTATGGCACGAAACCGCCCCTCAACCTGACTTCCACGCTCGGTTACAGCGTGCATCGCTAAGCCATAGTAGCGTTCAGGGCTGCGTAGCAAACCCTGCAACGAAAACCGCTGCCGACGATCGAGCTGCCGCGTAGCGACCTCTGGCACCACCGCCTTTTGCGGCGCACTGGTAGGGGTTTGCAGGTCTTTTGCCAATTTGGGGTAGCGATCACCCTTAACGGTCCAGCCAGCATTGGCTGACTTCACCAGCTGTAAGGGGACCTGTTGCAGTTCACCGTTGATACGGGCCTCCACAACCAGATCAATAGTGCTCGATGAAAATGCGACCATAGGCATAGGACTTAACTGCACAACCCGGGTAATAAAGCGTCGCTGCAGATAGTCCTCGATGATAAAGGCCAGGGTGTCGCGTGAATCAACACTTCGATCAATCTTGCCGTCAACGTAGCGCAAACCATTGCTGAACAACTCGACCTTGCCGCTTAGGGTGGTCTTGAACTGCGGGGGTAGAACCAAATGAAAGTCGCCTTCCAGTTTGTTCGGCGCCAAGGGCGTTAATGCCAAGTGCAAGGTATAACCGTGACGCACGCGACGGGCTTCAGGCAACTCTTGCTCGGGCAATAGCCAATTAATTTCAATTTCAGGCAAACGCCCGGTATCTTCGGGTAAAACATCTATGTTGACTGCGCCACTGACCGGCTGGGGCAGACGAATCAAGACCTCACGGCGCGCAAAAAAGTCCTGCCCCTCACGCAGCGTCAGCACCCCATCAAGCAACTCACCCTGCTGCGGATTGAATGGCTGGCCATTGAGTTCACCGTGCAACGCAAAATTGAGCGCGGCTGGCGCTGAAGCCTCAGGCTTCAACCATTTCAAGCTGATGATCTCTACCAAACGCTGATTATCCTGACTGGCGAGCATCGTCAGGCCAACCACCAACGGAATCACACCCAAGGCACACAGGCCAATTGGCTGCTTGGCAGACTTCCAGTGACGAAACAGATAACCCAATGTCAGCGGCGGCAGCAAGCTTGCCCAGCCCCACAAAAGGCTAGTGCCAAAAGCACGCATTACTAACCAGACCAGCCCTGCCAGAATCAGCAGTAAGCCACCGAGGATCAACAGCGAATCCATGCAACTTCCTTAAACAAAATACCTGAGGCCCATGCTTACGGCTCGTCGACTTTGAAGTGTGCGCGAGCCGTGGCAATTGGTTCGGTCTGATTGGTTTGCCAAGCGGTGATCGCAACATTGGCAACGCGACGGCCCTGACGCCACACCTGGCAACGAACGAAGGTGTCACGATAATGACCTGCGCGCAGGTAATCTATCGAGAAGTCGATGATTTTGGGTAAATGTGGAATTTCCATAAACATCAGCAAGTGCAACATTGCCGAATGTTCCATAAACCCGGCGATAACGCCCCCATGAATCGCGGGTAGCACCGGATTGCCGATGTTGTCTTTGTTCGCTGGCAGGCGGAAAACCATATCATCGCCTAAGCGCAAACATTCAATGCCGAGCAGTTTTGCGTAGGGAAACATGCTGATCAGATTGTCGTAATCATTACTCTGATGCGCATCGCGCACACATTGGTTGAGGTCGAGACGGTTCACTTTGCGCCCCCTTGGATGTCTTTCTTCAGGTTTGCAGCGCCCTGCACCGCTTTGCCCATACGCATAAAGGTTCCAACCACATGGGCAATCGGCTGTTGAGGGTCATCTTGGTAGGCGTAGCCACGGGTAAATATAATGTTCGGCGTCACCCGGTAGCATTCAGCGAACCCATAAACATCCTTGTGCGGCTGCGCAGGGTGCATGTAGTCAATACGCAGGTCCAGCGTCGGGCAAATTTCGAACTCAGGCAGCACACAAACGGTTGAAATACCGCAGGTGGTGTCCATCAAGGTGGTAATAGCCCCGCCGTGGATCACGCCCGTTTCTGGATTGCCAACAATCTGCGCGCTATAGGGCAAGCGCAACGTCAACCCCTCTGGGGAAGCCTCATGGACATCAAGCCCTAGCACCTGACAATGCCGCAAGGCGCTTAAAAAGCGCTGCGCCCGCTCCAGAATATCCTTGTCACTCATACCTAGCCTCAAGCCCGACTGCAAAAGCCAGCATAATAACGCCTGAACTGGCGCATGTGAGCAGTATGCATGGGACTCAGGAGTATGAGTTGGCAACAAAGCCCCCCATTAACCAAGTACTTAGGCAAGCCCACAATGGGCAAAACTGAACTAATGTATTGATTGCGTGTTCAAAGGGACATGCCTAGGGGAAACCCGGCAATAACGATACTTACAAGGAGTACTTTACCGTGCAAAAGCCATTTACTTATGCCCTGATTCTTGCCTCGATGCTTGCATTGTCTGCTTGCGAAAAAACCCCAGAAGATAAAATGGAATCTGCTAAAGAGTCTGTTTCTGAAGCCGCCGAATCGATGAGTGATGCGACCAAAGAAGCGGGTTCCGCGATCAAGCAAAAGGCTAACGAAGCGGTCGGCAATGAGCCAACCACGGGCGAGAAAGTTGAAAACGCCATGGATAATGCTTCTGACGCTGTAGAAGATGCTGGCGACGAAACCAAAGACGCGATTGACGGCAACAACTAAGTTCTCGCGCTGTAAAAGAAGCCCCGCATTTTGCGGGGCTTTTTTGTGGCTGATATTTAGTGTGGGCGCATCAGGTTCATCAACTGCTTGATCAATGCCCTGCCGCTTCGGGCCCTGCTTTGGCGGTAAAGGGTGGCTTGGCCAGCCAGACCAACAATATAAGCCCCATAAAGATCCAGCCCATCAGGGTGAAATAATCCACGGTCGATATCATATAGGACTGACTGGTCAGGGTTTGCTCAAGCTGTGCATAGGACTGCGGATTGGCACCGCCAAGCTGCTCCAACGCCTGACGGGTTATCGGGTCGTAAGTGCTGATGTGTTCGCTCAAGTAGGCATGGTGCACTTCTGAACGACGTATCCAGATCCATGTGGTGAGCGAGGCAGCAAAACTCCCCCCCAGGGTCCGCAGGAATGTTGCCAAACCCGAACCATCGGCAATCTGATCGGGTGGCAAATCTGACAGCAAGATACTCAATGTCGGCATAAAAAACAGCGCGACACCAAAGCCCATGAACATCTGGACCAAGGCGATATGCTGAAAATCGACTTCAGTGTTGAAGCCTGCACGCATAAAGCAACTCATCCCAATCGCCAAGAACGCCAAGCCAGCAAGAAGCCGCAAATCAAACTTGTGGGCGTAGGTGCCGACAAACGGAGACATCAACACCGGCAAAATACCGATGGGCGCTACCGCCAAACCAGCCCAGGTTGCGGTGTAGCCCATCTGCGTTTGCAGCCACTGCGGCAGAATCAGGTTGATGCCGAAAAAGCCCGCATACCCCCCCACCAACACGATTGTACCGAACGTAAAGTTTCGGTGAGCAAAGAGCCGCAAATTAACGATCGGGTGGCGGTCCGTCAGCTCCCAAATAATAAATACCGTCAGCGAGACAGCCGATACAATCGCGCCGATGACGATAAAGCTCGACTCAAACCAGTCCAGATCATTGCCTTTGTCGAGGATGATTTGTAGCGCTGCAACCCCCACAATCAGGGTCAACAAACCAATGTAATCGATCGGTTGATGGCTGATCGCCACGGGCCGTTTGCGCATCTGCTGGGTCACGACAAAGCCTGCAAACAAACCAATAGGCACATTGATAAAGAAGATCCATGGCCAGCTGTAACTGTCGGTAATCCAACCGCCGAGAATCGGCCCGGCAATCGGTGCGACAACTGTCACCATCGCCAGCAGTGCCAAGGCCAACCCCCTTTTGGCCGGGGGGTACACTGCAATCAAGAGGGTCTGAGCCATCGGATACAGAGGCCCGGCAACCAAGCCTTGCAGCACACGAAAACCAATAAGTTCTGGCATTGAACGTGAAATGCCACAGAGGAACGAAGCCAATACGAACAGCAATGTGGCCCAGACAAATAACTTAACTTCACCAAAACGACGACTCAGCCAACCGGTAAGCGGCAAAGCGATTGCGTTACTGACGGCAAACGAGGTAATGACCCAAGTGCCCTGCTCCGAACTGACCCCAAGGTTGCCGGCAATGGTCGGCAACGCCACGTTGGCGATCGTGGTGTCGAGTACCTGCATAAAGGTCGCCAATGACAAACCAATGGTGCAAAGCAACAAGCTGGGCGGTGTGAAAGAAGCTTGAGAGCTCATCACCACTCCTTAAAGCGCAGATGTTTTTACAAAAAATGGCCCACATGAGCTGGGCCAAGAGAGTTATCGCGTTGCAGTAGCCGTTGCATCCGTGGGGCTGTTGTCCTCAATCAACTTGTTGATCAGGGTTTGCGCCTCAGCCAGCTGCTGCTTGTACACATTTGTGGTGTACGACGCCTGAACCGGCGGCTGTTGAGCCAATACTGGCCCACTTTGATCATGCAAATTGACATCAACGACCGTGGATAGACCAATGCGTAATGGATGCTTGGTCAGTTCATCTGGATTGACATGTATGCGCACGGGCACGCGCTGAACGATCTTGATCCAGTTACCCGTGGCGTTTTGTGCAGGCAGCAATGCAAAGGCGCTGCCGGTACCTGCACCGAGGCTGTCGACAGTACCGTGGAAGGTCACGTCATCGCCGTATAGGTCACTGCTGATTTCGACTGACTGGCCAATACGCATCTTGCTCAGCTGTGTTTCTTTGAAGTTGGCGTCGATCCACAATTGATTCAGCGGTACAACAGCCATCATCGGCGTTCCGGGCTGTACCCGTTGGCCCAGTTGTACGGTGCGCTTGGCAACATAACCGGTAACCGGTGCAATCAAGGCGCTGCGCGCATTATTGAGGTACGCCTGACGCACGTCAGCCGCCGCGGCCAGCACATCAGGGTGTGAAGCAATCACAGTCCCATCGACCAAGGCTTGGGTACTGTTGAGCTGTTGTTGCGCATTATTCAATGCGCTTTGCGCCGATGTCAGTGCGTCACTTGCATGGGACAGCTCTTCACGTGAAATCGCGCCGCCCGAAGCCAGGCTTTGCCGACGCTGGTAATCTTTCTTGGCCTTTTGCACAGCCACTTTCTGCGCCTGCACTTGAGCCTGCATCGCATCAACATTGCTGTACAAGCCGCGAACCTGGCGTACTGTGCGAGCCAAATTGGCTTCAGCGCTTTGCAGACCGACCAAAGTATCGCTCGGATCAAAGTTAATCAGTACCTGGCCTTCATGCACCAAATCACCGTCGTCGGCACCAATGCTGACAACAGTGCCGGTGACCAACGGGGTAATCTCGACCACGTTACCGTTTACATAGGCGTCATCCGTATTTTCATTCCAGCGCCCGTAAAACTCGTACCAGGCCCAAAAGCCCAAGCCACCAGCGATTACAACGAGCAAGAGGATTAACAACCACTTTTTGCGCTTACGCTTATTGCCCGCATCAGTCGCGTCTTGATTTTCAGCAGATTCAGCATGATTGGCTGTAGCCATGGCAAGTTACCCCTCGTTATTCAGTTTGCGCCGCAGTGGCGGACGCGTTTGTCGTATCAGCGTTGAGGGGCGTGGTGTCTGGTTGAAAACCACCACCAAGCGCCTCCATCAGCAGGATCGACAAGTTAATTTGTTCGGCATTGAGATTGGCCAGTTGGCGTTGAGCGCCCAACAACTGCTGCTCAATACTCAAGACATCGAGATAATTACCAATCCCTGAGCCAAACCGGTCGGCAACGGTGTCGTAAGAGCTTTGGGCAATCTCGGCAGCGCGGGTTTGCTCACGGATCTGTTGACCAATCGCACGTAACTGATTGATGGTGTCACTGACCTGCCCCAGTGCCTGCACCAGACTTTTGTTGTACTGCGCGACCGCAAGGTCGTAATCCGCATCACGTGCGTCAAGGTCTGCACGCAGACGGCCGCCATCAAACAGCGGCAGCGATACAGTCGGAGCTATTGAGAAGAAACGGCTGGCATTGCCAAACATGGCATCGCCCAACAGCGATTGCACGCCACCAGAAGCACTCAGATTTAGGTTGGGGTAGAAGCGGGTTTTGCTCGCATCAATGTTTTTGCTGGCAGCCTCAACTCGCCAACGCGCAGCAACGATGTCGGGGCGGCGACCAAGCAACTCAGCCGGTAACTGGCTTGGCAGTGCGACGGCACTGGCTTGCAACGTCGCGGGTCTGGCGATTTGCTGGCCACGATCCGGGCCTTTGCCAAGCACCACGGCCAAGGCAATTTTGGCGCTTTGCAGGTCCTTTTCTGACGCTAACAACTGCTCTTTTGAGCTAGCGGCAAGGCTTTCGGATTGTTGGTACTGATAAATACTGTCGATACCCGCATCCATACGCCGCTTGCTGAGACTGACCATTTGCGAGGTGCGCTTTAGGTCTTCAACAGCCAGATCATGCACCGCATGGGCTGCACCAAGGTTGTTATAGGCCCGTGCAACGTCGGCGGCGACAGTTAACTGCGCCGCTTTTTGGTCGACTTCGGCAGCGCGGGCCTGGCCCAATGCGGCCTCCCAGGCAGCACGTTGCCCACCCCATAAGTCGAAGTTGTAGTTGAAATCGATAGCGGCAGTGCGCAAGGTGCTGTAACGGCCACCTTCACCCAGCGGGTCTTGGTCACGGGCCAGGCGTGCACGTTCAACCCCAGCCTGGGCATTAATTTCTGGCATCCGCGAGGCGTCAACGGCGTAGGCAGCAGCACTTGCCTGATGCGCACGCGCCTGTGCCAGTTGTAGGTCCGGGCTGTCTTTTAGGGCCTCATCGATCAGGCCATTAAGCTGTGCATCACCCAAACTTTTCCACCAGTCAGGCTTAGGCCAGGCGACGGCTGAAACCTTGACATCGTTAAACGACTTTTGTGCTTGCAACTCATTGGCATCGATGCCAGTTGCAGAAGTATTCAAACCTGAATAATTGGCACAGCCAGCGACACTCAGCGCCAGCAGAGCAATAGCAAATTGCTGTTTTATGGCGCGACTCATTGCGGGTCACCTAGACGTTGCATAGTGATGGTGTCTCCTGCAGCAAACAGTATTTTCTTCAGAAGCTTCTCGAGCATGGCCAGCTCTTCAGGGGCCAAAACGCCAAGCAACTCATCCATCGCATCCGCACCAATTTTCGGTAACCGGTCCGCCAGCGCCTGACCCTCTGCTGGCAGTGCTAAACGCACTTGCCTACGGTCGGTGGCGCAGCGACGGCGAATAATCAGGTTCTTTTGCTCCAGTCGATCGAGCATCCGAGTCATCGCGCCACTGTCCAGAGACAGCTGGCGGCACAGCTCAGCTGGGGTGTCCATGCCAAAATGGGCAATCATGATCAGCACCTTGAACTGTGCTGCTGTGACCGAATAAGGCACCAGGTTGCGGTCCAGAATATGGTCTTTCAGCAATGCTGTACGACCGATCAACAGACCCATGACTGAAAAAGGAAATAGAGATTGAGTTTGCTTGCTCATTGCGCACCTAAAAAGCTGCCTAGGCAGAGAGTGCGTCAGATATTACTGCCTAGGCAGCTAAATTTCAAAACATTTTGTAGCATTTAACCGAATCCGGTCTGACTCCAAACAAAGTCGACGCCACAAGGCCGTGTGGAAAGGAGAATATGGCTAACGGGTAATCAGGCCTGTCACAAGCGCGCAAGGACGCAGTGTTGCCTTTCTAGCCCAATGAGCAAAAACACCGGCATTAGCCGGTGTTCTTCAGGGTCGCGAGGGTTCTATCTTCTTACTTGGATCCAACCGGAAAGTTGTCCTTAGTAAGCAAATCGGTCACATACATGACGACAGGATGGTCTGTTTCGTTGACGGCCCAGTGCTGCTTGCCATGGCCTGATTGATATACCTCACCCTCCTGCATGGTATAGCCCACCGTGCAATCGAGTTCATAGATGGTCAAACCACCGTGTTTCATCATTACTGTCTCAGGGCGCTCATTGTGAGAGTGCAAAGGAATGACTGTACCGGCACCGATCGTCACTGTGCGCGCGCGGAACTGCCAGCCTGGACTGTTAATAGCTTCAAGCCCAAGATCCATTTCTGATTCGAGGTGTACATCTAAATCCCCGACTTGTTTGGTCAAGGGCGTCTTCGGTTGCTTACCTTCCTTGCCCGCAGGACAACCGCCATTTGCCGCCAGTGCAGAGAACGACAACATGGATAACGCGATTAGAAGCGCTGGAGATTTCAAGTCTTTATGCATGAGATTTAAGTCCATTTAAAAAGTGCGGCATCATTATGCTATTTGAACATTACAAAACCAATATGCAATGCAGAACAACGCATGGACGGCAAAAGCACGATTAATCAGGCGCAGTCTTAAGCAGCAAAATTAATTGCCAGGCATTCTCACCAACGAACTTCTGCCAGGGCAGATTCCACCAGCCATACATTTCAAGGCGCAAGATTAGCCAGTGAGCACTTCGCTCGGTCAGAAGCCGGCTGGCACGCCGCTGTGAAAACGAAACTCGGTGTCGGGGCTCGCGATCAAATCCTGCTCAATGGCCCTCACCCGCTCGATGGTCTTTTCAACATCAGCCGCTTCACCAAACTGATAGGCGAATTTCAGATAGTGCTGGTAATGGCGCGCTTCAGACTTCAATAAACCAAAGTAAAACTTGCCAAGTTCTTCGTCTAAGTGCGGATATATCTTGGCAAAACGCTCGCAACTACGGGCCTCGATAAAAGCCCCTACAACCAGCGTATCAACCATTTTCACCGGCTCATGGTTACGCACCCCAGCGCGCAGTGCTGAAGCATAACGGCCAGCCGAGAGCGGTCGCAGTTCGATTTTGCGTTTCTTGATGATGCGCAAAACCTGCTCGTGATGCACCAACTCTTCGCGTGCCAGACGCGACATGTAAACGATCAAGTCTGCCTGATTGTTGTACTTGGCAATCAGGCTCAGCGCGGTAGACGCGGCCTTGAATTCACAGTTTTTGTGATCCAGTAGCATCACGTCTTGCTGGGTAAGTGCCGCATCAATCCAGCCTTGCGGGGTTTCGCTGCCAAGAAAATCATTGATTTCAGTTAACACGGGCACGCCCCCAAGCAATACATGGAAACCACAAAGACAGCCCAATGGCTGGCACTAGATGCGTGCAAGGACGCGATAAACAAGCAATTTTGGCAAGGGGCAGCATAGGCTCACAACAATCAAAGGCGAAACGGCGGCACATTATACGAATGGCACGCAGAACAGCCAGCCCAGCAGATTGATCTGCATCAACTACACAGTCCAGCGGTTGCATCTATAGTTGATACAGATGTGCAGACTCATTGGGAGATAGCCATGCAAGCAATCCGAAGCATTCTCGTTGTAGTCGCCCCCGAACTGCCGGAAGGTTTGGCCCTAAAACGTGCAAAACTGATTGCCGGCGTAACGGGATCCCACCTGCACCTGCTGGTTTGCAGCAATAAAGGCGACCACTCAGGGCTGCTTGAAGACCTCCGTGGTGTACTGGCAAATGAAGGGTTCAGCGTCAGCCACAAGCAAGCGTGGCGCACAACCCTGCACAACACCATTATCACTGAACAGCAGGCCGAAGGCTGTGGACTGGTAATCAAGCAGCACCTGCCAGATAACCCACTCAAACGTGCATTACTCACCCCGGATGACTGGAAGTTACTGCGCTATTGCCCAAGCCCTGTGCTAATGGTTAAGACTGAGCGCCCCTGGACCAACGGCGTGGTTCTGGCAGCTGTTGATGTCGGCAATGCGGATTACGAGCATAAAGCCCTGCACGCTGGAATCATCAGCCATGGTTTCGATATTGCCGGGCTTGCGAATGCGAAGTTGCACGTCATCAGCTCCCACCCAGCACCCATGCTTTCAGCCCCTGACCCGACATTTCAACTCAAGGAAACCATCGAGGCGCGCTATCGAGAGGCATGTAAAGAATTCCAGGCTGAATACGATATCAGTGAGGACCGTCTTCATATTGCCGAAGGGCCAGCCGACTCGTTGATCCCGCTAACGGCGCACAACCTGGGCGCAGCAGTGACGGTTATAGGTACCGTTGCGCGCACCGGCATTTCAGGTGCATTGATCGGCAACACAGCCGAGGTGATTCTTGATGCCCTTGAGAGCGATGTTTTAGTGTTGAAACCAGACGATATTATCGACCACCTTGAAACACTTGTGGTGCAAGCCTAAGTCCCTCCTCTTGGACCCGCTAAGCTGCAGCGCGGCTCTGCACCGCGTTGCAGTCAATTTCCCGTATCCACCCTTGCCGCAATGCATGGCTCAGAACCTGCGACAAATGTTCGCTCGATATAAAAGCGTGCATGGCATCCGGTGAGTCCCAGGTTGCACTGAGCAACCAACTGGCGCTGTACGGTACTTCTGCTTCTATAGCAAAAGCCCTGCAACCCACCATGGACGAAGCATCGGCGAAGGCCTCGCATAAATATGCCCCTAGCGCTTCATCACAACCATTGTTTGCCCGGATAAGGGCGCGCTGATAAGTCGTCATTTCGTTCTCCATTCGCTGAATATCCGCTGTCGCGCAACGGCATTGGCCAAGCCCATATCAATTGACAAAACAATCGGCGAGCTACCGATCTGAGCAATCTGTAAATGAATTTGTGATTGGCCACTCTAATGACCCTGAAACAGAGCCCGGTTCAGCACTGATTTCAAATCGGCTGAAATTTTGCGCCAGCGTTGCACTGCGCTCGGTTAATCGAACATTAACCAGTGACTAAAGAATACCCATCCAGCCGCTAATTGCGTTAGCCAATTACTGGGGCTTTATTGCCTAAAACTACGAGATCAGATTAAAGCACCTCGTCTACATAGCAGCACAAATAGCTTAAACCGGTGGCACACTAGCGACAGTTGCCTGTTAAAAGCCAATTTTTGCCTATTCCTGCATTCGTTAGCACCCAGTCACCAATTGCCTGATCTACCGAGCTAAGCTCTGACGACTGACCGAGAGACATGCGCATGACAAGCTCTGAACAAACCTCCCTGCTACTTGCTCAACGCCAAGCTGAGCTCGCAACGCTTATAAGCCGCTTGATACCGGCCGATGGTGTGGCCGAAACGGCGATAAAAGGTGTATTTCTCGCCCGTGCAAATCAGCCGTCGAAGCCAATGCCGGTGCTGTACAAACCCAGCCTTTGCATCATCGCCCAAGGCCGTAAAGAAGTACGCCTGGCAGATGAGGTGTACCAGTACGACCCACTCAATTACTTGGTCGCATCCGTTCCCCTGCCGGTCAGCGGCCATGTCACGCAAGCCACGCCGCACAATCCTTATCTCTGCCTGCGCCTCGATATTGACCCTGCATTGGTCAGCAGTCTCATAGCCGACACAGGGCCCATCGGCGTACCGAACGGCGGACCGCGGCGTGGACTGTACCTCGACCGGGTTGATCTGCCCCTGCTCGATGCAGTTATTCGGCTGGTGCAATTGCTGGAGACGCCGCGAGATATCACTATTCTTGCGCCTATGGTGCTGCGTGAAATCTTCTACAGATTGCTGCACAGTGACCAAGGCCATCACCTGCATGCGATTGTGATTAACGACAGTCAAAGCCACCGTATTGCACGGGCAATCGATTGGCTCAATTGCAACTACGCTGAACCCCTGCGGATTGAAGACCTAGCCCGCGAGGTTAATCTCAGCCAGTCCACCCTGCACCACCGCTTCAAAGCCGTCACAGCACTTAGCCCGCTGCAATACCAAAAACAGCTGCGCCTACAGGAAGCACGCCGTTTGATGCTCAGCGAAGGTCTAGAAGCGGCGGCTGCCAGCTACAAGGTTGGCTACGAGAGCCCATCCCAGTTCAGCCGGGAATACAGCCGACTGTTTGGCGCACCACCCTTACGTGACTTAGCCCGCCTGCGCAGCGCCAGCTAAGGGAACGCCAACCGTTTTGTATGACGTGGCTGGGCAGCGTTACAAGCCCATTTGCTTGCTGATGATCTCATTCATGATCTCACGAGAGCCACCGCCAATAGACAGAATCCGGTTGTCGCGATACAAGCGCTCAACCAGACTTTCACGCATGTAACCCATGCCGCCGAGTATCTGCACTGCGTCATAGGTGATTTTGTCTGCAATGTCGGTGGCGAAGTTTTTGGCCATGGAAACTTCCTTGATCACACTTTTACCCGCCGCCATCTGCGCAGCCTGTCGATAGGTGAATTCACGGGAGGCTTCGAGCTGTGTAGCCATTTCTGCCAGGCGGTGTTTAAGCACTTGAAATTTACCAATAGGCTTGCCGAATGCGTGTCGCTCCCGCGCCCACTGCAACGACTCTTCAAGCGCTAACTGCGCCGTCATATTGGCCATGATTGCAAGGGACAGGCGCTCGCTCTGGAAATTGGCCATGATGCAGGCAAAGCCCATATTTTCTGAGCCGATCAAGTTCTCGACTGGCACTTTGCAGTCGTCAAAAAACAGCTCGGCGGTGTCCGATGCCCACCAGCCCATTTTCTTTAATTTACGGCCGACGCTGAATCCGGGCGTGCCCTTCTCAATCAACAACAAGCTGACACCACCGAAGCCGTCGCCGCCGGTACGCACTGCAACCGTGTAGTAATCGGCGCGCACACCACTGGTGATAAAGGTCTTACTGCCGGTTACACGGTAGAAATCACCTTCACGCACAGCGCGAGTCTTCAAACTCGCAACATCAGAACCTCCCGAGGACTCGGTAATCGCCAGCGCCATGATCTTCTCGCCAGCCAGCACCTGCGGCACGATGAGATCGCGCAACGCCGGTTTGGCCCACTTGACCACTGGCGGCAAACCAATATCCAACGAGCCTAAGCCGGCGACCAAACCACCGGAGCCCGAGCGCATCAGTTCTTCGCTGGCAGCCACTTTGGCAAAGACATCGCCTTCATGACTGCCACCCAAATGCTCTGGGTAACCAATACCCAGAACGCCTGCTGCGCCAGCCTTTTGATAGAGCTCGCGGGGAAACTCGCCTGCCTCCTCCCACTCATCAATGTATGGCAGGATCTCGCGCTCAACGAAGCGCCGGACAGCGTCGCGAACCAAGCTGTGAGAGTCATCAAAATAGAGAGGCATGGCAGGCATGGCGAGCACTCGTTGTTTTTCTCGACCATACCAAGCGCTTGCTAGGTATTCAAGATGGCATACCCGCCATAAGCCCCACTAAAGCACCGCGATCACCCAAAGCTGCACACGGATTTTATTCAGAAAACCACGCCAGGGCATTGAGCCCCGGCGTTTGCTAAGCAAGATCAGAAGCTGTAACTAACCGTCGCAGTGACGTTGCGCTCTTCACCGAAGTAGCAATAGTCGAGGCTACCGCAAGAAGCGACATACTTTTCGTTGGTCAGGTTATTGGCATTCAGGCGGACATCCACGCCCTGCAAGCCAACCTTGCCTAAGTCATACCCCACCGAGGCATCAACCAAGGTATACGAAGGTACCTTTAAGGTGTTTTCCGCATCGGCCCAGCTATCGCCGACATAACGTACGCCGGTACCGACCTTCAGGCCATCAAGGCTGCCGCCAAGAAAGCTGTAGTCGAGCCATACCGAAGCCATATGCTCAGCGGCCTGAGTGGGCGAATTGCCTTTATTGTCGAGGGTTGGGTCAACGGTACTGATGATTGATTTGGAGTATTCAATATCGGTGTAGGTGTAGCTACTCAACATGCGCAAGGCATCAGTCAACTGCAGGCGCGCCTCAAGCTCAAGGCCTTGGGAACGCACGGCACCCACTGGGCGATAGAAATCTTCATCGGCCGCTTTGGTTGCAAGGTTTTCTTGATCGATATGAAACAGCGATGCAGTGTAGAGGTCATCCGTACCAACAGGCTGGAACTTCAAACCGAACTCCCACTGCTTGCCTTCGGTAGGTGCCAGTGGATTGCCGTCTTGGTCTGCATAGGCGTTCGGGTTGAAGGACTCCGAGTAGCTCATGTAAGGCGCTACACCATTATCAAACAGATAGAGCACACCAGCCCGGCCGGTGAACTTGCTGGGCTCATCCTTGCTGGTGCCGCCGTAGATTTCATCTTCGGACTCGACCTTGACCCAGTCCTGGCGCATGCCCAGCGAGAAGCGCCAGTTATCCAAGGCAATCAAATCCTGCAGGTACACCCCGGTTTGCTCAAGCCGCCGCGTGGCGCTGCTTGACCAGGCTGGATTGATGGTCACAGTGCCGCCGTAGACCGGGTTGAAAGCATCGATATTACTGGCCGTGCCAGCGGTGTAATCAACGCGGGTTTTACGCCGCTGATAGTCAAAGCCACCGACCACAGTATGCTGCGCAGCCCCGGTGTTAAATTCGGCTTGGAGCATGTTGTCGATGATCCAGGCATGCAGCTTTTCATCGGCGCCGGTGTAGGCACGATAGAGCTCGGTGTCGTTGGCCCAGCCTGCGGCATAAACCTGCTCAGCGCTGACATCCGAGGTTTGGTAGCGAAAATTCTGCCGCGCCGACCAAATATCGTTGAAGCGATGCTCGAACTGATAGCCAATCATCTGCTGCTCGCGTTCAAAACTGTCTTGATCAGGTTCGCCCTCGAAGAAATGTTCCGAGATATAGCGCCCGGCATGACGGTTGATGGTGCCGTCAGCTGGCAGGCCACCGTGATAGCCGCTGTTTGGATCTTTCTGCAGGTATGCCTGCACCGTCAGGTTGGTGTCTTCGCTGAAATCGATAGAAACACTGGGGGCCAAGGCGTAACGTTCTTCATCGGCATAATCGAACTGGGTGTCAGCGCTGTCGACTAAACCGGTCAGGCGATAGGCAATGCGCTGCTCATCATCCAGTGGCCCGGTAAAGTCAAAACCAATGCCTTTCTTATTGTTGCTACCCACCACGGCTTGAATTTGTCCTGAGGACTGAAACTCTGGCTTTTTAGTGGTCATCGCCGCGAGGCCGCCCGGCAAACTGCGACCATAAAGCACCGAAGATGGGCCTTTGAGAATATCGATACGCTCAAGGAAATAAGGATCAATCTGCAGACTGCTGTATGTACCGCTATCCCCCATCATTTTCAGGCCATCGAGGAACAGGTTGTCCACCGAGCCGTCATTGAAACCGCGCATTGCCACATAGTCGTAGCGATGAGTTGCGCCATACGGGCTGGTCATGACACCCGGGGTATAGCGCATCGCTTCGGCAACGGTCTGCGCGCCTTGATCATCCATCTGCTCACGGGTCACCACCGACACCGACTGCGAGGTTTCGAGCAGCGGCAAACTGGTTTTGGTGGCCACGCTGCTATGGGTCGCGTTGTAGCCTTCCATGCTGCCCAGCGCATTACCTAAGGCAAAGCCTTTGACCGTTGTCGCAGGCAACTGGGTGACATCACCAGCATCTTGACCGTGCAAGGTATAACCTCCTTGAGCATCCTGACTGATGCTCAGACCACTGCCTTCAAGCAAACGGTTAAAGCCTTCCCGAACGCTGAACTCACCGTTTAGCCCTTGGGTGCGCTTGCCTTCAGTCAGGCGTGCATCAACCGACAGAATTACACCCGCCTCTCCGGCAAAACGGCTCAAGGCAGATGACAAGCTACCGGGGGCAATAGTGTATTGGCGCACTTGCTGGCTCGCAGTTTCGGCTTCTGCGGCGAAGGAAAGCTGAGGAGCCCACGCAAGCGGTAACATCAATGCAGCGCAGCGGACAGCCTGGCGCAAGCGAGCTGGACGAGATGGCAAGTGGGTGGTGGAGCGCATAAGATGACCCTTTGGCAGATGGTTATATTGACTAGGCCAAATGAGTCACAAAAAAGGGAACTAATTAATTCTCATTCGCTGAAAATAAAGCGTATTTCTCGCCTCAACTAGGCCGGGGCTCCAGCGTTACCCACCATGGCCAGCGCCTATTGACCCGTATGGGCAGGCTTGCTTCAAGGGCGACGTAGATTCGCTCAGGGTCCTGCAGTGGGAACGCACCGACAATTCGCAAGTCGGCTATTCGTGGATCAACAGCCAGATGGCCGGGCACATGCTCAGCCAACTCGCCAATGACATCGCCAAGGGAACGATCATCTGCCAGCAATATGCCGCGTTGCCACGCATTACGTGCGGGTGACGCCTGGCTTAACGGGCCAATTTGCAGCTGATCAAACAATGCCTGCTCTCCAGCAGTCACAACCTGAGTTGCACCACTGGCGCAACTGATGCGTACAGCACCGTCAAAGACGCTTAGCAGGGTTCCACTTGGCTGTTTGCGCACACTGAAACGGGTGCCCAACGCTTGCAGTAAGCCATCACTTGTCTCAACACACAGCGGCCGTGGAGGCTGCTGCGTATCAGGTGCGCTTTGGACCAGAAGCTCACCCTGCCAGAGGCGCAACAGCCGCCTCTGTGATCCGTAGTCAATGTCAACTGAGCTGTTGCTGTTGAGCCATAACTGGCCACCATCCGCTAAGTGCAGGTGCTTCACTTGGCCGGTTACACTGCGCTGATCCGCCAGCCATGCCTGCACAGGTTTACGCGAAACAGCCAAGCCCAAAACGGCACCGCCGCCCAACAGCAACAGGCTGGCAAGCACTTGGCGTCGGGTCCGCCCCCCTGCTTGCAGGGCATTACGCGCAGGCTCGCGCTGAGACACAGGCACGGCATGGAACTGACCGCTGATTTTCTCAACACGTTGCCAGGCTGCTCGATGCGCCGGATTACTGGTCAACCACTGCTGCCACGCTCTGCGCTGTTGGTCGCTAACGTGCTCACTGGCCAGCAAGGCAAACCATTGCGCCGCCTGCTCCAACACTTGGAAATCTGGTTGGCTATCCACGCTACTCCTGCACCAGCAGCAGGCAATGCAACATGGCTTGGGCCATATATTTTTTAACCATGCGCTCAGACACGCCCAAGCGCTGGGCGATGACCCCGTAGGTCAATCCATCCAGTTGCGATAATACAAATGCCTGGCGAACCTTGCTCGGCAGGCGCAGCAGCATCGCGTCGATGGCCAGCAAGGTTTCAACAATGATTTCGCGCTCTTCTGGTGAAGGCGCCAGTGCTTCGGGCTGCGCGGCAAGTGCATCAAGATAAGCACGCTCCACCGCCTGACGACGCCAATAATTGACCATCAGCCCATGGGCGATTGTTGAAAGATAAGCACGCGGCTGACGCAGCGTTGCCAAGTTGTCTGAGGAGTTGAGCAAGCGGACGAAGGTGTCCTGAGCGAGGTCTGCGGCGTTGTGTGCACAGCCAAGACGCTGACGCAGCCAACCATTGAGCCAACCATTATGGTCAATGTAGAGACGTTGTACGTACTGCTGGGAAGACAACTCCACCAACGACATTGAGGGCACTCACAGGCATCTTTAACCGGAAGACGCTAATGGTAATGCTTCTCAACTACAAATATCCAGTAATTAACAACAATCCGCACCGACCTGGCTAGACCGCGATGGGGCGGCGACCTGCTAAGGCGTGCGCCAAAGTGCCACCATCGACCAGCTCCAACTCACCACCCAGTGGCATACCGTGAGCAATGCGCGAAGCAACCAGCCCCTTGTTGCTTAATATCTGGGCGATGTAATGGGCAGTTGCCTCCCCTTCTACCGTCGGGTTGGTTGCCAGGATCACCTCAGTGAAAGTGCCCTGTTGCTCGATACGGGTGAGTAATTGCGGGATGCCGATTGCTTCTGGCCCTAATCCATCAAGAGGCGACAAATGGCCCTTGAGGACAAAATAGCGGCCCCGAAAACCAGTCTGCTCGACAGCATAGACATCCATCGGCCCTTCAACGACACAGAGCAAAGTATCGTCTCGACGTGGGTCTTGGCAGATGTGACAAATATCTTCTTCACTGAGCGTACGGCACTGCTGACAATGGCCAACACCTTCCATTGCCTGGGTCAGGGTCTGAGCTAATCGCAATGCACCACTGCGGTCGCGTTCGAGCAACTGCAAAGCCATGCGCTGAGCAGTCTTCTGCCCCACGCCCGGCAATACGCGCAGGGAATCGATTAACTGACGAATCAATGGGCTAAAGCTCATGGCGATACTCGTGTGGGCAAGAAAGCAAAGGATGTGAGGATCATCCACGGGGCAGGATGAAATACGTCCGGGCTGGATTTTAACCTCAACCCAGACGTAGAGGCAGCCATAAAAGTTGACTGCTGGCAGTGCTTAGAATGGCATTTTGAAACCTGGCGGCAACTGCATGCCATCCGTCATACCAGACATCTTGCTTTGGCTGTTTTGCTCGATCTTACGCACAGCATCATTGACCGCAGCAGCGATGAGGTCTTCAAGGATTTCCTTGTCTTCCTGCATCAAACTGTCATCCAAGCTGATGCGCTTGACGTCGTGGCGACCCGTCATGACCACACTCACCAAGCCAGCACCGGATTGGCCGGTCACTTCTGCGTTGGCCAACTCTTCCTGCATTTTCTGCATTTTTTCTTGCATCTGCTGCGCCTGCTTCATCAAGCCGGCCATGCCGCCACCTTTCATCATGGTGTTGTCCTCGGTATTCAGGGGTTAACTGGGGTATCAATAGGTTCAATGCTTTCCGCGCGAATTACCGCGGTGAACTGCTGGATCATTTGCTGCACATAAGGATCGCTGTTGATCGACTCCTCAGCCTCACGCTGGCGATTGGCTCGTTTGCGTGCTGCGGCCTGTGCAGGGGTTTCCTGCTCAGGTGTAATCAGTTCAATCTTCAAATCGATGCTGCGGCCTTGCTGCGCATTGAGTGCATCATTGAGACGCCGCTGCTGGGTCGCATTGAACAACGCACTGTGGCCTGGATCAAGGTGCAGCAACCAACTGTCGCCCTCCACCGAGATAAGCGTGCAGTTAGCCGCAATACTACCCGTCATGCCTGACAGGCCAAGCTCTGGAAACAATGCCAACCAATCAGCGGCTAAGCCTGTCGCTGGCTGCATGGCCGGTTGCGGTTCAACCTCCGCGGGGGCTGAGGGCTCAACCGAATCAAAGTCGTAATCAATGGAGTCAGCATCCATCTCTACATAATCATAATCCAGAGGCGGCTCGTCATCATCCGCTTCGTCGGCTTCTGGCTCTGCTACAGCAATAACCTGAGCGCCCTGTTCAATGGCTTCAAGAATTTCTGCTGGCGGGTTAACCAATTCAGCGGCAGCCTCAGCCCCAACAAGCGGCTCTGTAGCTTGCTCTTCCCAAGGCAGGTTCGTGACCGCAGGTACGACAGTCGGCTCCGGCTTTGCTAGAACCGTTTGCGCCGGAGCGGGTGAAGTTTCAGCAATCGCTACAGGAGCAACGGGTTCAACAGCCACCTTTGCAGCCGCTTGTGCTGGCTCGGCCACAACCGTTGCAGGTGCATCGAGCACCACCGGCGGTGGCGCTGGCGGTGCTTCGTTAACAGGCGCGACTGCCACTGCCGGCGGAGTTGGCGACTCAACAGCTGAGGGGCTAACCGGGGATGAAATAGCTGCCGGAGCCGCGTGTGCAGCGCCAGCCACTGATTCAGGTTGGGGATTAGCAGTGGCTTGGCTAATCCCGACTGGCTTTAGCGCCACCCTCGGCGCATCGTCGGTATCGGCAGGCCTGAACGCCAACATGCGCAACAGCACCATCTCGAAGCCACTGCGTGGGTCCGGCGCCAGCGGTAAATCGCGCCGACCAATTAAACCCATCTGGTAGTAAAACTGGATGTCTTCGGCTGGCAACGCTTGAGCCAACGCCATGACGCGCTCACGATCACCCTGGCCATTATCAACCGCATCCGGCAGGGCTTGAGCAATGGCAACGCGGTGCAGCACATTTAGGATTTCAGCCAACACACCTGCCCAATCAGGGCCTTGCTCGGCAAGATGACGGACAGCATCAATCACGCCGCGCGCATCCCCCTCAAGCAGCGCATGCAGCACGCCGTAGACCTGACCATGATCAAGCGTACCGAGCATCGCCCGTACGTCAGCGGCAAGCACTTTGCCTTCGCCAAATGAAATCGCCTGATCGGTCAGGCTCATGGCATCACGCATTGAGCCATCAGCCGCACGGCCGAGGAGCCACAGCGCATCGTCTTCAAACGGAATCTGCTCAACACCCAGCACATGAGTCAGGTGCTCAACCACTCGCTCAGGCGGCATGTTTTTCAGGGAAAACTGCAGGCAGCGTGAAAGGATCGTCACCGGCAACTTTTGCGGGTCAGTGGTGGCCAGCAGAAACTTGACGTGCGGTGGTGGTTCTTCCAGTGTTTTCAGCAATGCATTGAACGAGTGCGAAGACAACATGTGCACTTCGTCGATCAGATAAACCTTGAAGCGCCCGCGGCTTGGCGAGTACTGCACGTTGTCGAGCAATTCACGGGTATCTTCAACCTTGGTGCGGCTCGCAGCGTCGACTTCGATGAGGTCAACAAAACGGCCCTCATCAATCTCTTTGCAGATCGAGCACGTGCCGCAAGGCGTCGAACTGATGCCGGTTTCGCAGTTAAGGCACTTGGCAATAATTCGTGCAATCGTGGTTTTACCCACGCCCCGGGTGCCCGTAAACAGATACGCATGGTGTAAGCGTTGGCTGTCCAGAGCATTGATCAGCGCTTTGAGTACGTGGGTTTGCCCCACCATTTCGCTGAATGTGCGCGGACGCCATTTACGTGCAAGAACCTGATAACTCATCGAAACCCGTCGCGTGAGGAAGCAAAAGTGAGCTAATCCTAACGGAGCACCGGGTAAATTGCATCCGCTGTCCGGTGCTATAAATGTGCACTCACTCACCCACCAACAAAAGCGCTGGCTATTTTTTGATCAAACAGATATGATTTGCACTGTTCGTACCAAGCTGTAAGTCAAACAAGCCTTCTGTCCTTCAGACTTAAAGTCCAAAGACACAAAGGCCCCCTCGTTGGAATTCAGGTTTAAAGCGCACCCGTATAAACATTACGACACAGCTTTTAACCAAGACCCACCCTGCTGACTGATCAGGCTGCCACGCTTAAGCGATGACGCTCGCCTGCCTCCGAAGTACAGACCCGATTAAACCACTGCCTGGATACCTGAGTGGAACTTAATCGCGCAACTTCGCTCCGATTTAATCAAGACCGCCAGCCCAAACCGGGCCGGATGTTGGAGCTTTACCCGCGCAATGATGCGCATGCAGTTTTAGGAAACACCCAAAAAAATGAATACACATACTCAAATTCAGGATGCTATTCGCACCCTATCCAGCGCATTTGCGCCGCTTGACTGCCGCATTCTTGCCACACGCAAAGGCAGCTTCAGCTTCACCCTTGTCAACCAGGCTGGCATAGCCAAGCACAGCCAGCGCCTGTACCCAGGCCAATACAATGGTGAGCGCTTGCAGCAAGTGATTGAGCGTACGCGCGAATCGCTGGTCGCTTAAGACGCCGACCCAGGCAGCTTTGAGCACTGCACAGCAGGCAGTTTTATTATCGATAGATGCGTCTAGCCCAGCCTTTGGGCTATGCTCTTGCGCGCATCTGAAGCGAAATGGCCGCAACTTAACCGACAACGTGCGAACTTTGGCGGTTAGATTGCGTCCAACTGAATCACCACACAGGATGGAATATAGTAATGGATAACACTATTCAGTCGAACGTCGAGAACCTGTTTGCTCCGCTGCGTACTACTTTCAGCTCGCCGCGCCCGGATGGCAGCATCGTTCTTTCGCTGGTTGATGAAACTGAAACCACGGTCTACAGCCGCGTGCTTTCAGCAGAGCAACTCAATAACACCGAGAGTTTCGCGCAAAGCTTGGAAGAGATCCGCCTAGAACTGGCTGTACGCGCCGGTTCGATTCCTGCAGAAATGCGCAAAGCGCTAAAAGAACAGGACAGCGTTCTTAACTATCGCATCGCCTGATGCTCACTAAACAGAAGCCCTGCAATTGTTGCGGGGCTTTTTTATGGGCGGCTGTTTTAATATTTTGCACAACCGCCAGCACCCTCAAAATATGGCTAACCCTGCATAGGTTTCAGCCCGTCCTATGACCTATCCCAATCACCGGGGATAGCGCCCGAATATGGCCAAGGCTTGAGTGAGCCGGACACGGCTTTAGCTACAAGGATAAAAAGAGCACTGAACAGGCGAAGGAGTTGTATGCGGGAATCTGTCGATTGCAGCGAACGCTGCTGCGCCACGGCACTTATGCCTGATTAAACCCCTGAGAATTCAAGGACTTAGAAATTGGAGGCAGTCCCACCAGCCACACCCCGGCACACAATGTTCCCGCTGTGGCTGCTTCCTTCCGGATCTGACCAGGTTCACGGGTAATCGTTGCGGGGGGACCGGCAGGACCACCATCACGCATGCCCGCCAGAAGCGAGCCGCGCCATTGTACCGGCTTGAGTTAAAGTTACAACCGGTTCAAGCACTTAGCGATGAAAATAGCCTGCCGTCGAGCGAAAACCCAGCGACTGCAATGGCCAGATCAAATACGACTAAGAAGCCGAATCACGCAAGATTCATTGCCGCAAAGTTGATATAAGTCACGACTCAACCTGAGCAAAAAGCCGATGCTTAATTTGGCCAGCAGCGCGCCACAAATCTATGCGCCATGCCAAGACGGACTTATTTGTCGGTAGAAGCGCATCGGCCATTGGCTAAACACGCTCGCTGGGAATGTTATTAATCAGGCAAATGCATGTTTAACGGAATTTCTTGTCGAACCATGAGTCTGAAACAGGTCGCTATCTTTAACACTACCTGCGACTCAAAACGCACTCACCTGCGTGGGCACGACAAGCGCCCTCAATCAATTAAGGAGCTACAACATGGCTATGACCAAAGACCAATTGATCAGTGATATCGCCGAAGCCATCGACACCCCTAAGACCACCGTACGCGCCGCGCTTGACCAGCTCAGCGAGATCGTTAGCGACGCATTGGAAAATGATGACGAAATCACTCTTCCTGGCATTGGTAAGCTGAAAGTAACTGCACGCCCTGCGCGCACCGGACGCAACCCGCAAACGGGTAAAGCCATCGAAATCGCCGCTAAGAAAGTCGTCAAATACGTGCCGGCCAAGGCACTGACTGACGCCATCAACTAAGCGTCACAGAGAGTCGGCGTGGCCCCATCAAGCTGTTGGCCCGCGCGATGTACCGCTCAAGTTGATTCATCTGAATACTTGAGCGGTTACTCTTCCTAGGCGGTTATACCGTACCCGGCCAGCACCGCCAAAAATGCGTCTTCATCCAGCACTTTCAAGCCCAACTCATTGGCCTTTGCCAGCTTTGAACCTGCGCCGGGCCCGGCCACTACGCAACTGGTTTTAGCCGAAACAGAGCCTGCGACTTTAGCACCCAGTGATTCGAGCTTATCTTTGGCAATATCACGACTCATAATCTCAAGACTGCCGGTTAACACCCAGGTTTGACCTGCCAACGGCAAGCCTTCCAGCTGCTTTTTCTCACACTCCCAGTGCATGCCAAACTCACGCAACTGCGCCTCAATATCCAGGGCACGCTGCGCGTTTTGCGGATTATCAAAGAACTCACGCAGTGATTTAGCCGCCTTTTCGCTAAGGCGCTCGACTTGCCGCACATCGAGCCAGTCGGCATCAATGATGCCCTGCACAGAGCCAAATTTACTGGCGAGCCGTTCGGCACCTGTCGCCGCAATAGAGGCGATATTTAACTTGGTGACAAATCCGGCAAGGGTCGTGCTTGCAGCAAACTCTGGATGCACATCACCTTGGTCTTGTAGCTCAATACCGCGCTCAAGCAGTCGGCTGATTACCGTTTGATTATGCTCATCGGCAAAGAAACTGTGGATCTCATGAGCCACTTCCAGCCCAACATCGGGCAAATAGGTCAGCACTTCTGGCAACGCCTGCATGATACGAGTCAGCGAACCCAGCGCACGCGCCAACAGCTTGGCCGTCTCCTCGCCGACATCTGGAATGCCCAGCGCATAGATAAACCGTGCCAGCGTTGGCTGGCGGCTTTGCTTGATCGCCTCAAGCAAATTATTGCTCG
Organism: Pseudomonas sp. NPDC078700; assembly: GCF_044542375.1. Classification (NCBI taxonomy): domain Bacteria; kingdom Pseudomonadati; phylum Pseudomonadota; class Gammaproteobacteria; order Pseudomonadales; family Pseudomonadaceae; genus Pseudomonas; species Pseudomonas sp. NPDC078700. Next base: position 21,890 of record NZ_JBITUI010000008.1, on the reverse strand, counting down.
ACAGCTCAGCAAAACCTTCCAACCCAACCACTTGATCAAAGGTCAGGGTGTAGAGATCTGCGGGCGAATTGACCAAACCTTCATCTACAAGCTGCTCAACACTCTTCTCGCCCAAACCTTCGATATCCATGGCCCGGCGCGAGACAAAGTGGATAATTGCCTGCTTGAGCTGCGCGCCACAAGCCAGACGCCCCACACAACGGTATATTGAGCCATCAACAAAGGACTCCTTGCCCTTGCTGCGCTTAACCAACTGGGTGCGCTCAACTGCAGAGCCGCATACAGGGCAATGCTCCGGCACGAGCACCCTGCGCTGCTCAAGCTCCTCACTGCTCCAATCTGGTCGCCGCTCGGTAACCACCTGAACCACCTGCGGGATAACATCGCCGGCGCGGCGGATAATCACACTGTCGCCAATCATCAGGCCAAGCCGAGCGACCTCGTCCATATTGTGCAGCGTCGCGTTAGACACTGTAACGCCTGCAACCTTTACCGGCTTTAACCGTGCAACTGGAGTGACAGCGCCAGTACGTCCGACCTGAAACTCCACAGCAAGCAACTCGGTAAGCTCCTCAAGGGCAGGAAACTTATGGGCGATGGCCCAACGCGGCTCACGCGCTCTGAAACCAAGTTCACGCTGCTGGGCCAAGCTGTTGACCTTGAACACAACGCCATCAATCTCGTAGGCCAAAGAGGCACGACGCTCGCCAATGTCTCGGTAGTAACCGAGGCAGGCCTGGACACCTTTGGCCAGCTTTAGCTCACGACTAATCGGCATACCCCAGCCTTTCAGCGCATGCAGAATGCCCACATGGGTTTCAGGCAAACTGCCTTGAACCTGACCAATGCCATAGCAGCAAAACTCCAGCGGCCGACTGGCCGTAATTTTCGAGTCCAGCTGACGCAGACTACCAGCCGCTGCGTTACGTGGGTTGGCGAAAATCTTACCACCCTGCTCTAACTGTCTAGCGTTAAGCGCCTCAAATCCGGCCTTGGACATAAACACTTCACCCCGCACCTCCAAGACCTGTGGCCAGCCGTCACCCTGTAGCTTGAGCGGCACATTACGGATGGTGCGTACGTTTACGCTGATATCTTCGCCGGTGCTGCCATCCCCACGGGTAGCGCCGCGCACCAAGATGCCGTTCTCATAAAGCAAACTCACTGCAAGGCCATCGAGCTTTGGCTCACAGCTGTACTCAACATCTTGGGCATCACTGAACAAGTCACCACCCGCCGCACCACCAACAGGAAGATCAAGGCCTTCACGAACGCGGCGATCAAAATCTTCCAAATCGGTTTCTTCAAAGGCGTTGCCCAGGCTGAGCATGGGCACTTCATGCTTAACCTCACCGAACGCCGACAGCGCCAAGCTACCCACTCTTTGAGTGGGTGAATCGGGGGTGATCAACTGTGGATTCTGTGCTTCGAGCGCCTTGAGCTCGTGGAACAGACGGTCGTATTCAGCATCAGGAATGCTTGGCTCATCGAGCACGTGATAACGATAGTTATGCTGATCCAGCTCGGCACGGAGCTGCAAGATACGTTGGGGGGCGTCAGTCATGTCGGTCTCTCAGAAACGCAGAAAGCAGCCAAACAGACCGAGTGAAAACTACTGCGCTCGGCAATACGGCGTTAAAAAAAGCGAAAAATGCTCATTTAGAACACCTAAAGTCGAGCGCGACCCCGGCCACTTCCCGCTTATTTTTGCCTTGCCTTCGCCGTGACGTTTTCACGCAGCCTGTAAGCTGCTTTCAGATAATCGTGGGCTTAACGCTTGGAGGTCAGCTGGCGACGTTCAAACTCGACAATCCGCTGACGGTAATGCTCGATGGTTTGCGCGGTCATCACACTGCGCTGATCATCTTTGAGTTCACCGTTAAGCTCATGGGCAAGTTTGCGTGCAGCAGCGACCATGACATCAAATGCTTGCTTGGGATGACGTGGTCCCGGCAGGCCGAGGAAGAAGCTTACAGCGCGGGTGCTGAAGCCCTCAATGTCATCAAGGTCAAAGGTGCCGGGCTTGAGTGCATTGGCCATCGAGAACAGCACTTCACCATTGCCTGCCATGCTCTCGTGACGATGGAAGATATCCATCTCACCGAAGCGCAGACCGCTCTCGAGAATATTTTGCAGCAACGCGGGGCCTTTAAAGCCGTTATCGTCACGGGAAATCACGTTGATGACCAATACTTCATCAACAGGCGCCTGCTCACCCCCATGGGTTTTATGTGCCTGAGCGGAGTTTGGCGCATCATCAACAGGGTTGAGCAGTGTCGGCACGGGCTCATCGGCGTCAAGATTCAAATCACCTTGTTGCGGCTCATTGTTACGACGACGAATCGGCTCACGGGCACTCATTGATGGCAAATCATGCTCATCAAGGGAAGGCTCTTGATGGGGCTTGTCCACCACGCGCGCAGGGCTCAATAACTCAGGGTCACCGTCTTCATCAGGCAAGTTAGAAAGGTTTCGGTCAAGCTTGAACTTCAATTTACCTTTACCACCGCGCATCCGACGCCAGCCATCGAACAAGATGCCAGTAATCACAATAATGCCGATAACAATCAGCCACTCACGTAGACCGAATTCCATGAAATACCTTAACCCCTACTGACAATTAATATACACAACGGAAGCATTCAGGCTCTTCCGATAACTCAAAAAACGTGGGGCCAACTCCCTGTTCGCACTGGCATTTTCCACGCCTAACAAAAGTGGGCATAAAGCTAGCACGACGAATGGTTACTTTACACTGCTGGCGAGTTTGAAAACACAGTACAACAGTAGGCTAAAACGATGAAAAGGTGAAAAAAACACCTTATATCAATCCCGCTGTAACATTTTGCTCAAAACTCAACCAACTGCGCTAGGCATCTACCATTGCCAACGCTTCTTCGACATCCACCGTAACCAAACGCGAACACCCCGGTTCATGCATGGTAACCCCCATCAATTGATCAGCCATTTCCATGGCAATCTTGTTGTGGGTGATATAAATAAACTGCACTTTCTCGGACATCTCTTTAACCAACCGGGCATACCGCCCAACGTTGGCATCATCCAACGGCGCATCCACTTCATCGAGCATACAAAAGGGTGCAGGATTAAGTTGAAAGATGGCAAAAACCAGCGCAAGCGCTGTCAAAGCCTTCTCGCCACCGGAGAGCAAATGAATGGTGCTGTTCTTCTTTCCAGGCGGCCTCGCCATGATTGTTACACCAGTATCGAGTAGATCTTCGCCTGTGAGTTCCAAATAAGCTGTGCCGCCACCGAAAACCTTTGGAAATAACGCCTGTAATCCAGCATTTATCTGATCGAATGTTTCCTTGAAACGATTACGCGTTTCACGGTCGATCTTGCGAATTACATTTTCCAGGGTGTCCAATGCTTCGACCAAATCGGCGTCCTGGGCATCCAGATAGCGTTTGCGCTCGGATTGCTGCTGATATTCATCGATTGCCGCAAGGTTGATCGGCCCGAGCCGCTGAATGCGCTGCGCCATGCGCTCCAACTCGGCTTCCCATGACTGCTCGCTGGACTCGCCCGGTAATGTCGCCAAAACGCCATGCAGGTCGTACTTGTCTTCGGCCAGCTGATCCTGCAATGCTTTACGCCGAACCGTCAGCGATTGCCACTCCATGCGCTGCTGCTCAAGCTGACCACGTAATAGCTGAGACTGTTGCTCGGCTTGAGTGCGGCGCTTCTCAGCATCGCGCAACTGCCGATCAGCATCCTCAAGGGTCAAGCGTGCCAGTTTCAACTCATCCTCGACCCCCATGCGCCGGTCGAGTAACTCTTCGAGTTTGATCCGTAACTCTTCGAGCGGTGCAGCGCCCTCCTCAAGGTTGAGGTTCAGTTGCTCGCGCCTTTCATGCAGGCGCTCAGACTGTTGCTGCAAGCGCTCAAGGGCCTGGCGAGTTGAGTCATATTGCGCGCGCAGTGAACCCAAACGCACCGCGAGCTGATGCGCATGGTCTTTGTGTTGACGAGCATCATGACGAACCCGGTCAAGCTGCTCGCGCAACTGATCACGGCTGGCGAGCAAGGACTCGCGCTGCTCGTTGTCCTGCGCCATGCTATCCAGCGCATCTTGCAATTGCAGGCGCGACTCGCCGAGTTGCTCCTGCTCAAGCTGACGCTGGCCAGACAGCTCGGTTAATTCGCTGTCCAGACGCTGGCGTCGCAGTAGCAACTGCTCAACCTTGGCCTGACTCGCCGACAATTGTGCCTTGAGCTCACCTAAACGCCGAGACTGATCCTGCAACTGACGGCGCTGCTGTTCGCGCTGATCTTCTTGTTCGCGCTGTTGCTCACGCAGGCTCAACAGGCGCTCTTCAAGCAAGCCCAGTGCAGCCACACGTTCCTCACATTCGTGACCGAGCTGCTCCAACTCCTGGCCACGCGCCAACACGCCGCTTTCGGCCTCACTGGCACGACGCACGCGCAAGAAATGTTTGCCAACCCAGTAGCCGTCACGACTACTCAAGCTTTCATCACGACCAAGAGCGCCGCGCAACGCCAGTGCTTGATCAAGCGTTTCCACCGGGCGAACATTGCCCAGCCATGGCGATAAATCGAGTGCAGACTCAACCTTATCAAGCAAGCTTCCAGCAATTCGCTGGCCATTGGCAGCCGGACTCAGCAGACGTAAATCGCCCTGCTCGAAACCGGAAAAGTCCAGCTGATCAAGGCTAACCCCGTCATCCAGCAGTACCGCTTGCAGATCGGCACCGAGCACAGCTTCGACTGCCAGTTCCCAACCGCTTTCAACCCTGAGCCCTTCGGCCAGACGTGGACGATTGCGTAACTGCTGCTGATCGAGCCACTGGGCCGCGCCCTGCCCGGGTTCTAACGCGGCTTGCTGTAAAGCCTCCAGCGAAGCCAGACGCCCCTGCAAGCGCTGTAACTCACCTTGAGCCTGTTGTTGCACCTGGCCTGCTCGCTCCAGCTCACCACGCAACTGCTGTAAGCGCTCGCCTTGTTGCGCTTCGCTGGCCTGGAGTTCTTCGATGCTTAGCTCGCTGACTGCAACCTGCTCGCCCAACTCCAATATCGCGGCATCTTCCGGGTCAGCTGCAAGTTGCTGTAACTCGTCGCTTAGACGCCGCTGGCGCTCCGCTAAACGCTCAAGGCTCTGCTCCAACTGCTGAATACGTGACTGTTGTACCTCGGCCTGGCGACGCGGCTCCGCCGAACGCTGGTTGAATCCATCCCACTGTTCTTGCCAGCTGTGCATTGCTGCTTCAGCCAACTCAAGTGCAGCGGCTGACTCTTCAGCCGCTGCAGCCGTCAGCTCTTGTTCAGGCTCAAGTTGCGCCAACTCTTCACCGAGAGTCGCTGCCAACGTGCTGTCATGGCCCAAATGGGACTCGGTCTCCTGACGTGAACGTTCAGCTTCGTTGAGATCATCCTGCAATTGCCGCACACGCTGCTGGCCATGCTGAATACTTTGCTCAACCCGAGCAATATCGCCGCCCACCGAGTAGAAACGGCCTTGCACCAAATTAAACTGTTCTGACAGCTCATGGTGACCGTCACGGTAGCGCTCAATGCTGGCATCCGCATTACGCTGCTCCGCAACCAAGGCTTCAAACCCTACTTCCTGATCACGAATAATCGACTCGCGCTGCCCGACCTGCTCATTCAGGGCTTGCCAGCGCAAGGCAGTCAATTGCGCTTTGAGTTGGCGCTCTTCAGCTTTGTATTCTTGATACTTCTCTGCAGCTTGGGCCTGACGGTGCAGGCGCTCCAGTTGACGCTCAAGCTCTTCGCGCAAGTCAGTCAGGCGGGCAAGGTTTTCGTGGGTGCGACGAATTCGATTTTCAGTCTCGCGGCGACGTTCTTTGTACTTTGAAATACCCGCCGCTTCCTCGATGAAATTGCGCAAGTCTTCGGGCTTGGCCTCAATCAGCTTGGAAATCATGCCCTGCTCGATAATCGAGTAGCTGCGCGGCCCCAAACCAGTACCTAGGAAAATATCGGTAATGTCACGGCGACGGCACTTAGTGCCGTTGAGAAAGTAGGTGTTCTGGCTGTCGCGGGTTACTCGGCGGCGTATGGATATCTCGGCATAACCTGCGTACTCCCCCACCAAGGTTGAGTCGGCATTATCGAAAATCAGCTCGATTGAGGCCTGCGTAACAGGTTTGCGGGTATTGGAGCCATTGAAGATGACGTCAGTCATCGACTCGCCACGCAAGTTCTTTGCCGAGCTTTCGCCCATTACCCAGCGAACGGCATCGATAATATTCGACTTGCCGCAACCATTGGGCCCTACAACCGCCGCCATATTGCTCGGAAAGGACACTGTGGTCGGGTCAACAAATGACTTGAAACCTGCAAGTTTGATCGACTTCAGACGCATGCAAAGCGTTCCTTAGCGTTCAGCTAATGCTGCCAGCACCAGTTTAGTATTATGGGCGCAATAGCCTTCAAGCACTTCGCGTGCCTGATTCTCGTCGCGTTCAATGATTGCTTGCAACAACGCAGTGAAGGTCGCGATGAATTGCCCCATTTCACTACGCCGCCGTTCAAAGGCTAAATAATAGGTGCGACTAATCGCTGGCAACAGGTTTTCTACCGTGTCTTGCAGGTACTGGTTATTCGAAAAGCCATAGGCGGCACGCATGATATCGAAACTATTATCGACAAAGCCGTTAATGTCACCCTGCTCGAAATTAGTGGCCAGGCGTTTCTGAATGTCCAGAAACGGTGCCAACTCGGCCAGATCCCGCCAGCCGCGAGCAACCGTACACGCCAGCAAGCCATAGAGCTCAACCACCAAGGCGTAAAGGCTTTTCACATTGTGCGCCGTAAGCTCAGTAACCTGCGCGCCACGTCGCGGCTGAATAACAATCAGATGCCGACGCTCAAGAATCAACAGTGCCTCACGAACAGACCCCCGGCTGACATTAAGTAGCTGGGTAACTTTCTGCTCCTGAATGCGTTCGCCCGCCCGCAATTCACCACGAATAATACGTTCTGATAAATGCAGCGCAATCTGCTCGCTTAGGCTATCTGGGGCCTTGAAGGTCATGCTTTTCCTTAAAACCTAAAGGTGCTTAGCAACAAAATTTCGACAGCCGCAGTTAAGGAGTCAGCTGCAAGGACTGTGGTTGAACAAAGCCCTCACAAGCCGCCATGTAGAGGCGCTAAGATTAATCTGCAGGTCGTTAAAGTGTAACACAGGGGCTGAACCGACTCAGTGCCCCGTCGCGGTTTACACAGTCACAAGTTGAACAATAATTACTTAAAACGCACCAATCCGAGGCGTTAAATCACTTGTGACAGCGGCTCTAAATCAGACACCACCCCAGTGCAGAGCGCGCATAAGGGTGCGGCATGAAAATTGATTGACTAATAGGTCAAATATTAGTTGACCCAAAAGTCAGAAATCACTAGATTTAGTACAAAGCGCGTCGCCCGGAATACGGCTGCACCTCATCGGTCAGCTTAAATCCGGAAACTTGCCGCTCATAGACAACAATAAAATGCCTGGAGGTCTTCCTTGATCCAGTTTTTACTCAACCGGGAGCTGCGCACTGAGCAGCAACTCGACCCCAACGTCACTGTGCTGAACTACTTGCGTGAGCACCTTGGCAAACCCGGTACCAAAGAAGGTTGTGCCTCTGGAGACTGTGGTGCATGCACTGTAGTCGTCGGCGAACTTGAGATGCGCGATGGCCGCGAGCGCATTCGTTATCGCACACTCAATTCCTGCCTGACCTTCGTGTCCTCGCTGCATGGTAAACAATTGATCAGCGTTGAAGACCTCAAACACCAAGGCCAACTGCACAGCGTGCAACAAGCCATGGTTGATTGCCATGGTTCACAGTGCGGCTTCTGCACCCCAGGTTTTGTCATGTCGTTATTTGCCCTGCAGAAAAACAGCAATGGCTATAGCAAGGCCGAGACCCTTGAAGCCCTTGCTGGCAATTTGTGCCGCTGCACCGGCTACCGTCCGATCATTGATGCAGCAGAACAAGCTTGCTGCCAGAAGCAACCCGACCAGTTCGACGCGGCTGAAGCGCAGACCGTTGCCCAGCTAAAAGCCATCGCCCCCAATGAAACCGCCGAGCTTAACAGTGGCGATAAGCGCTGCCTGTTACCCTTGACCGTCGCAGACCTGGCTGACATCTACGCCGCCAACCCTGAGGCGCGACTGCTCGCTGGTGGCACCGATCTGGCACTGGAAGTCACCCAGTTCCACCGTGAACTGCCGGTGATGATTTACGTCGGCCACATCGAGTCGATGAAGCGCATTGAAGTGACCGATGACACAATCGAGATTGGTGCTGCGACAGCGCTGAGCGATTGCTACTCGGCATTGGCCAAAGACTACCCGGACTTCGGTGAACTACTGCACCGCTTTGCCTCGTTGCAAATCCGCAACCAAGGCACCCTTGGCGGCAACATAGGTAACGCCTCTCCGATTGGTGACGCCCCGCCGCTGCTCATTGCTCTGGGTGCACAGATTGTACTGCGCAAGGGTAATGAATCGCGCACGCTGCCGCTCGAAGACTACTTCATTGATTACAAGGTAACCGCCCGCCAGGACGCCGAGTTTATCGAGAAGATTATTGTCCCACGCGCACAAGCCAACCGAGCATTCCGCGCTTATAAAGTGTCGAAGCGTTTAGACGATGATATTTCGGCTGTCTGCGCCGCCTTTAATATCGAGGTGGCGGACGGCGTGGTGCAAAACGCACGTATCGCTTTTGGCGGCATGGCCGCAATTCCGAAACGAGCCGCAGCTTGTGAAGCCGCACTGAACGGAGCAGCTTGGTATCCGGGTGTTATCGAGCAAGCCTGCACCGCGCTGGCTGAGGACTTCACCCCACTGAGCGATTTCCGCGCCAGTAAGGAATACCGTCTACTTATTGCACAAAACTTGCTGCGTAAGTTTTTCCTTGAAATGCAAGCTCCAGAAGTCGAGACACGGGTGACTGCATATGTCTAATCACATCGTTCAAAAAACCCAGGCAGAGCTGGCTGAGCTATTCCGCGCTGACCTCACCACTGGTGTGGGCCGTAGCGTCAAACACGAAAGCGCCGCCAAGCACGTATCCGGCGAAGCCACTTACGTTGACGATCGTTTGGAGTTTCCAAACCAGCTGCATATCTACGCACGCATGAGCGATCGAGCGCACGCGCGCATCGTCAAAATTGACACCTCTCCCTGCTATGAAATCCCCGGCGTTGCCATTGCCATTACCAGCAAGGATGTTCCTGGCCAGTTAGATATCGGTGCAGTAGCGCCCGGTGATCCATTACTGGCCGATGGCAAGGTGGAATTTGTCGGTCAAGTGGTGCTGGCCGTTGCTGCCAACAGTTTGGAAACGGCGCGCAAAGCAGCCATGGCTGCGGTGATCGAGTACGAAGACCTTGAGCCGGTGCTTGATGTAGTTGAGGCGCTGCGCAAGAAGCACTTTGTCCTCGACAGTCACCAGCATAAAATTGGCGACTCCGCTGCCGCGCTCGCCACTGCGCCGAACCGTTTGCAAGGCTCTCTGCATATCGGTGGCCAAGAGCACTTTTATCTGGAAACCCAAATTTCTTCAGTTATGCCCACTGAAGATGGCGGCATGATCGTCTACACCTCAACGCAAAACGCCACCGAAGTTCAAAAGCTGGTTGCTGAAGTGCTCGGCGTGGCGATGCATAAAGTTGTGATCGACATGCGCCGCATGGGCGGTGGCTTTGGTGGTAAAGAAACCCAGGCCGCAGGCCCCGCATGCCTGTGTGCGGTGGTTGCACACCTCACCGGTCGCCCGACCAAAATGCGTCTGCCGCGTGTTGAAGACATGCAGATGACCGGCAAGCGCCACCCCTTCTATGTTGAATACGATGTCGGTTATGACGACAACGGCTTGCTCCATGGCATCCAGCTTGAACTGGCTGGCAACTGTGGCTACTCGCCAGATTTGTCGGGTTCTATCGTCGACCGGGCGATGTTCCACTCAGATAACGCCTACTTCCTGGGTAACGCGACCATCAATGGTCACCGTTGCAAGACCAACACGGCCTCCAACACCGCTTATCGCGGCTTTGGCGGACCACAGGGCATGGTCGCGATTGAACAAGTGATGGATCACATTGCCCGTGCGCTGGGCAAAGACCCGCTTGAAGTGCGCAAGCTCAACTATTACGGCAAAGAAGATCGCAACTTTACTCACTACTACCAAACGGTCGAGCACAACATGCTGGCCGAGATGACCAGTGATCTTGAAGCCAGCAGCGACTACAGCAAACGCCGCGAAGAAATTCGCGCATTCAACGCCACAAGTCCGGTGCTGAAAAAAGGTTTGGCGCTCACCCCAGTGAAGTTTGGCATCAGCTTTACCGCCTCCTTCCTCAACCAAGCTGGCGCACTGGTGCACATTTACACCGACGGCAGTATCCATCTCAACCACGGCGGCACCGAGATGGGTCAAGGTCTGAATACCAAGGTCGCGCAAATTGTGGCGGAGGTTTTTCAGGTCGATATTTCGCGTATCCAGATCACCGCGACCAATACCGACAAAGTGCCTAACACTTCGCCTACGGCAGCCTCCAGCGGCACTGACCTAAATGGTAAAGCTGCACAAAATGCTGCTGAAACCATCAAGCAACGCTTGGTCGATTTCTTAGTGCGCGAGCACAAAGTCAGCCCAGAAGATATTGAGTTCCGCAGCGGCCAAGTGCGGGTCCGCGATCAATTCATTGATTTTGACCAGCTGATTCAACAGGCCTACTTTGCCCAAGTTTCGCTGTCTAGCACGGGCTTCTACCGTACACCGAAGATCTTCTATGATCGCTCTAAAGCTGCGGGCCGACCGTTCTACTACTTCGCATACGGTGCCGCGTGCTCTGAAGTGATAGTCGATACCCTGACTGGCGAGTATAAAATGCTGCGCAGTGACATCCTTCACGATGTCGGTGCATCACTGAACCCGGCAATCGATATTGGCCAGGTTGAGGGCGCATTCGTTCAGGGCTTGGGTTGGCTGACCATGGAAGAGCTGGTCTGGAACGGCAAAGGCAAGCTGATGACCAATGGTCCAGCCAGCTACAAGATCCCAGCTATCGCAGATATGCCGCTTGATCTACGGGTAAAACTGGTCGAGAACCGCAAAAACCCGGAAGACACCGTGTTCCACTCCAAAGCGGTGGGTGAGCCGCCGTTTATGTTGGGCATTGCCGTTTGGTGCGCGATTAAAGACGCCGTCGCCAGCCTGGCAGACTATCGCCAACAGCCTGATATCGATGCTCCGGCAACACCAGAGCGGGTGCTTTGGGGTGTTGAGCAGATGAAAAAACACCTGCAACCGGCCAAGTCAGCTGCTCGTGAGGCTGTAGAACCTGTCTAAGGGGCATGCCGAACGGTGCGCTGCTGCGCCGTTCGGTTTTCCCAATGGTGAACAATAATGACAAATCACACCGAGAATTTAACTGAAGCAGTCAAGGCCCCGCTGCATAAGGTGCCGCCACTGTTTGTGCTGGAGCCGACAACGGTGTCTGAGCAACCCAAAGTTGCCGATTGGTGTTTGTCGCGCCCGGCTAAACCTTTACACAGCTGGAGGCTGAGAAAATGAGTTGGATCAGCACCCTCGCCGAACTTCAAGAGCAAGGTCTGCCTTGCGTACTGGTCACAATCATCGATGAGCGTGGCTCTACGCCGCGCAATTCGGGCTCGAAAATGGTGGTCACTGCTGAACGTATTTACCAGACCATCGGTGGCGGTCATCTTGAATACAAAGCGATGGAAATGGCCCGTGAAATGCTCGAAAGTGGCACTCAGAACACCCGCTTGGAGCGCTTCAATCTAGGCGCAAGCCTGGGCCAATGTTGTGGTGGCGCGACGGTATTGCTGTTCGAACCCATGGGTCGCCCCCAAGCGCAAATCGCCGTGTTTGGTGCCGGCCATGTAGGGCGTGCGCTCGTACCACTGCTTGCCAGCTTGCCGTGCAAAGTCCGCTGGATTGACTCACGCGAAGCTGAGTTTCCAGAGCAGATTCCGAGCGGTGCAGAAAAAATCATCAATGATGAAGTGGTCGACGAAGTCGACAATATGCCTGCTGGCAGTTACTACATTGTCATGACTCACAACCATCAACTCGACCTAGAGCTGACCGCCGCGATTCTTAAGCGCGATGACTTTGCCTACTACGGCTTGATTGGCTCTAAAACCAAGCGGGCCAAATTTGAGCATCGCTTGCGCGACCGTGGCTTTGCCCCTGAAGTGGTTCAGCGTATGCGCTGTCCCATGGGTATAGGCGAAGTTAAAGGCAAGTTGCCAATTGAAATTGCGGTGTCGATTGCAGGCGAAATAATCGCCACCTATAACGCCAATTTTGGTGAGCAAAAACGCAGCAAATCAGCCGAGCCGATTGCTCAGCTGCTGCCAGCTTCACGTCGTACTCACGCTTAAAACCACTTAATTCCAACGCTATCTGCCCGCAACCCCGGTGGATAGCGGCTGACTAACAGACTGCCGAGAATATTATGTCCAGCCCTGCAAAAGCTTACCGTGCCTCCATACTTCACAGCCTTGCCGACCCTGCCGTGGTAGGTATTGAGCAATCTTATGAGTATTTTGAGGACGGTATCCTGGTCGTTGAAGGCGGCCGTGTTGTTAACGTCGGCCATGCAGCTGATTTACTTGGCTCACTCCACGGCGTTGAGATCACTCAATACCCAGATGCACTGATCACACCGGGTTTCATCGACACGCATATTCACTACCCGCAAACCGGCATGATCGCCTCATACGGTGAGCAATTGCTCGACTGGCTCAACACCTACACCTTCCCGACTGAAAAACAGTTTGAAGACAAAACCCACGCAGCGGACGTTGCCGGCATATTCCTCAAGGAACTGCTGCGCAACGGCACCACCACTGCTCTGGTGTTCGCAAGCGTGCACAAACAATCGGTCGATGCCTTGTTCGAAGCCAGTCAAGCCCTGAACCTGCGCATGATCGCCGGCAAGGTGCTGATGGACCGCAACGCACCTGACTACCTGACCGACACCGCTGAATCTGGCTACGCCGACAGCAAAGAGCTGATCCAGCGCTGGCACGGCAAAGGTCGCCTGCACTATGCTGTTACGCCTCGCTTTGCGCCGACCAGCACACCCGAACAGCTCGAGCTGGCGGGTAAGCTGTACCACGAGTTCCCAGACCTTTATATGCACACGCACCTGTCGGAAAACCTCAAGGAAATCGAGTGGGTCAAAGCGCTGTTCCCTGAGCGCAAAGGCTACCTGGACGTTTATGATCACTACAAGTTGATCGGCGCGCGCTCAGTCTTCGCCCACGGTGTGCACCTGTGTGACGATGAGTGCAAACGTTTGAGTGAAACAGGTTCGGCCATTGCGTTCTGCCCTACCTCGAACCTGTTCCTTGGTAGCGGTTTGTTTGACCTGAAGAAGCTTGAGCAACACGGCGTTCGCGTCGGTCTGGGCACTGACGTCGGCGGCGGGACCAGCTTCTCGCAACTGCAATCGCTGAATGAGGCGTATAAAGTCATGCAGTTGCAGGGCAACAAGCTTGATCCATTCAAGTCGCTGTATCTGGCCACCCTTGGCAGCGCCAATGCCCTGTATTTGGATGACAAAATAGGCAACTTCGAAAGCGGTAAGGACGCCGACTTTATCGTCCTCGACTACAAAGCAACGCCGCTGATTGATTACCGTATGCAGCAAGCCAAAAGCCTGGAAGAAAAACTCTTTGCCCTGACTATTCTCGGTGATGATCGGGCCGTTAAAGAAACCTTCGCCGCAGGACAGTCGGTACATCGTCGCGATTAACCGACGCGGGTATTCGCTGCTCGTCGTTTAGACGAGCAGCGCTTATTTCTGTCTATCCGCGACTGCCAGTTTTATCAGGCGCACCACTTCATCAACCTCGCCAGCGCTGTTAAAACGCAACTCAATATAGGCCGATGAAGCTGAGCGCTTAGGGTGTTTGATAGAGTTCGGTGGATGCTGCAAGCCTTGCTGCTTGATCAACGCCTTGCCCAGCGCCAGATCAAGCTCATTGTCATGATGAAAATGCGCAATTTCCGTGCTGCGATAGTTAAGCGTCGTAAAACCATCTGAGCGCTCGCGCCAAACCACAACCTCGACATCCGGCAAACTCTCGATAGCCGCCAGCAATTGCGCCTTCAATGGACCCATTGCGTCTTCACCCGCCCAGTCGCTATCAGCCTGACACGCCGCTGATCAGCACCGATGAAATTCAGACGGCACCGAGGTAATCCATCTTGCCAATTTTCACACCATTGTGGCGCAAGATCGCGTAGGTGGTACTGATGTGAAAGTAGAAGTTGGGTAAGGCAAAATGCAGCAAAAACATTTGCCCGCTAAAGCTCAACTCACGCGAAGGCAACTTGATATTGATGGTGTTCTCTTCGCTTCCATCTAATTGTTCAGGCTTGAATGACTGAACAAAGGCGGCGGTTTTGGCGATACGCGCCTTCAATTCAGCAATGCTTGCCTCGGTGTCAGCAAAGCTCGGCACATCAACGCCCGCAAGCCGAGCAACGCAGCCTTTAGCCGCATCTGTGGCAATTTGAATTTGTCGTGCCAATGGGTACATATCTGGCGCAAGACGGGCGTTAACCAATACGGCCGAGTCGAAACCTGTAGCCTCCGCGTGTGCCTGAGCTTTATCGAGAATTGCATCTAGGTTGCTCAACATGCGTGTAAAAACAGGGACACTTGCTTGGTACATAGACAGCAACATGGATATTGCTCCATAAAAGGCAGATTGATTATCTGATCACGCACATTACACCTGTGCCAAACGTTGTGCGACAGGGTTTGTTGCAACCCAATTGATAGCACCTGACTCATCACAATAATTTGATCAGTACCCAAAATATTCGTTAGCAGGCTTTGCTTTCAGTTGTATGATGAGTAATCAGAAAATCCTCCGCGCCATTGCCGATATGAGTTGACGAATGACGACCGCGCCAACTTCTGCAGACAACTCAACCCTGCAGATCCTGACTATTGTGTGTTTTACCTTTATCAGCTTCCTTTGTGTCGGTTTGCCACTTGCTGTACTACCCGGCTACGTCATTTATGACCTGGGTTATAGTTCGATCATCGCCGGCGTGGTGATTGGCACTCAGTATTTCTCAACCCTGCTAACACGCCCTATGTCTGGCTCGATCGCCGATCGCCTAGGCCCTAAGCAAGGCGTCATTTATGGCCTTATCGGCTGTTCAGTCAGTGGCGTTGTAACGCTCGCGGCCACATCCTTGGTTGCAGTCCCCTTGGCCAGCTTGACCTTGTTGTTGGTTGCCCGAGCAATTCTTGGCGTCTCTCAAGGCTTAGTCGGCACCGGTTCAATCAGTTGGGGCATCGGCAGAGTTGGCCCGGAAAATACGGCGCGGGTGATTTCCTGGAATGGTATTGCCTCTTACGGCGGCGTCGCCTTAGGAGCCCCAATGGGCGTGATGATGGCATCCCATATTGGCCTTTGGAGCATCGGCAGCTTAACCATGGTATTGGCAGGAGGGGCCTACTTTCTGGCGCGAACCAAAGCCCCTGCGCCGATTATTCAAGGGGCACGCTTGGCATTTCGCCGGGTATTCATGAAAGTTGCACCCAATGGTGTAGCGCTCGCTCTCGGATCAATTGGCTTCGGCACCCTGGCCACCTTTATCACCTTGTATTACGACAGCCGAGGCTGGGACAACGCCGCTTATTGCCTGAGTGCCTTCGGCACTGCGTTTATTCTGGCCCGATTGTTTTTTTCCAGTACGATTAAAAAACGCGGCGGTTATCGCGTTGCGACCATATGTTTACTGATCGAAAGCATTGGTTTACTACTCGTCTGGCTAGCGCCCACTCCGTGGATCACCTTATGCGGTTCCGCCCTCACCGGCTTTGGCTTGTCACTGGTATATCCCGCACTGGGAGTCGAGGTGATCTCGCGGATTCCACCCGCGAGTCGCAGCTCGGCACTTGGTGCTTATGCCGTGTTCTTTGATCTGTCTTTGGGCATCGCTGGGCCATTAATGGGCGCGATTGCAGGCTACTTCGGCTTTGGCCCAATATTTATGGTTGCCGCCTGCATGGCACTGATGGGTATGCTTATGACTTTGGTGTTGAAGCGCTTGGATAAACGCTCAAGCACCTAAAGCAGGTTCTGACACGGGAACAAGCCGATGACTCGCGAACAAATCGCCGCATTTTGCCTGCAATTGCCAGGCGCCCGTGAAGACTACAAATGGGGCGAAAATCAGGTGTTCTCGATTGCCGAGAATAAGATGTTTACGATCCTCAATTTTCTCGGCGGCAATCTTGCCTTCAAGGTCGATAAAGAGTTGTTTCTCGGTTTTGTCGACCGTCCTGGCATCCGCCCTGCGCCATACCTCGCCCGTGCAGGCTGGGTCAGCATGAGCTGTGATCAATTGCCCATCAGTGATAGCGAACTGCGTGAGCTGATCACCCGCTCCCATCAGCTAGTTGTTGGTAAGCTATCAAAGCGCAAGCAAATCGGGCTGCTTATTGACCCCAAGTACCCGGTGAATATGCCTGGATAAGATGGCCGAAATACTTGCCGTGCAACACAAACCAATCAAACCAAAACAGCTGATGAGCGATGACAATCAGCCAGAACACCGCCAGGAATGATCCCTTACGGGTTTTATGGCGAAAGCATTGCTGAGCGACTAAGGCACCAGGCCAGCCGCCAAACAATTCAAACAAATGCAGTGTGCCTTCAGGTATACGCCAAGCGCCGCTCATGGCTTTGGCCTTGTCACTCCAGTACTGCATAAAGCTGGCTAAACTCATCACCAGATAAGCCAACAGTACCCAGATAACACCCGACTTCAATAGCAGCTGTAACCCGCCGAATAGAGGCAATGCACAGAGTGCCGCGAAAATCAGGGTTTTAATTCCTAAGTGTTGAATGGGCACCGAGAGCTTTCGTCGCGTTTTTTTAGTCTGGGTTTTGCGCGCTTTTTGCTGCGGACTGGGCGTCACGATACGAGGCTTTCGGCGGATAGCAGGCTGATCAATTGATAACTCGCCGGCAAGCCGCAGGTGTTCGGCACGTAGGCGACCCTGGTCGTCCTTGCTGGCGATGTACATCACTTCATCACCCGCAACTGGACGGCGGTGACCGCGCATGGCCGAGATATGTGCGAATACCTCAGGGCCACCCGGCTCAGGGGAGATAAAACCAAAGCCTTTGTCATCATTCCAGCTTTTGATCGAGCCACGTACTTCCATGATTAAATCGCCATCCCACGTTAGCCGACAAGAATCCATGCACGCTGTGTTATGCGCTGTTAGCCACGCGTGCGTAACGCATTTTGTTGTTCCACGGGTAATTTCAAATACGCTTTCGGGGTAATCCCAATGTGTAAACGAAAACATTTGTAAAAGGCTGAAAGCGAATTAAATCCAGCGGCAAATACCAGGTCATCCACCTTCGCCGCCTGTTGAAACGGACTGATGGACACCAATAGATGTTTTAGTCGCTCGTGATTCACATAACGGTAAAAGCTCTGACCCAGCACTTGATTTAACAAATAGGAGATTTGATTGCGGCTGTAACCCGTTGCAGCCGCGACCTGCTGCAGGTTCAGCCCGGGGTCTAGATAGGGCTGAGCTGTAGCGAAATACTCTTGCAGATCCAGCGCTAAAATACCTAACTGGCGCGCCGACAAACCAAGCCGACTGGTGGCTGGGCGACTATCGATTTTACCCTGACTTTTCGGCTGTTCATGGATCAGCGAAGCATACTCATTGATCCGCCAAATCAGCCCATCACGAACCGTAATAGCCTCACTCGAACGAAACGACACCAAGCCTGGGCCGCCACGTAAGGTGATCCGGTATTGAATAAAAGCCGTGTCATCATCAAAGCGAATTCGATCAGTGTGCTCAAGCACTTCTTGCGGTTCGAGGGGCATTGAGCTACGAACATAATCACGCAACTGGGTAAGGTGAAAGAGCTTGTTCTGAAAGAAATCGTTGTATTCAACTTGCGGGTGATACAACGCCATTACCGCGTCAAGATCACAGGCTTTCCACGCGAGATGGTAGCGTTGCACCACCTCTGCGGTGGTGCAATTTGCGGAGTTGGATAACCCTTCACTGCTCATCGAAACAACTCGACTACTTGATGTTTATGCCTGTTTGCCCAGGCAAACTGGGACCATTAGCCTTGGGCGGTGCTCCAGTCGATCAAATGCAACTGCCAAGTTGCCAATATCAGCAACCCAAACCCAATACGATACCAAGCAAAGACAGCATAGCTGTGGTTACCAATAAACTTGAGCAAGGCACGAACTGCAATCATCGCGAAAATAAACGACGTTACGAAACCGATAGCAAACACAGGCAGATCGGCCGGCTGGAACAAGTCACGGTACTTATAGCCTGAGTAAACAGCGGCACCCACCATCGTCGGCATGGCCAGAAAGAATGAAAACTCAGTCGCTGCTTTTCGTGACAAGCCAAATAACAAACCGCCGATAATAGTCGCACCTGAGCGCGAGGTGCCTGGGATCATGGCCAAGCACTGTGCAAAGCCGATCTTCAGGGCATCTTTCCAGGTCATGTCGTCAACGGTCTCAGCATGCACTACGTGCTTGCGTCGCTCAGCCCAGAGCATGATGACCCCACCGATAACCAACGCTGCGGCGACAGTGATCGGATTGAACAAGTATTCATGGATCAAGTCGGCAAAACACACCCCCAAAATCACAGCAGGGAAGAATGCGATCAACAGGTTGCGGGTAAAAACCTGCGCTTCACGCTCTTTCGGCAGGCCCACCACTACATCGAGAATTTTTTTCCGATATTCCCAAACGACCGCGAGAATCGCACCAAGCTGGATGATGATATTGAACGCCATGGCCCGCTCACCGCCGAACCCAATAAGGTCCGCAACGATGATCTGGTGCCCGGTACTGGATACGGGTAAGAACTCGGTGATGCCTTCAACAACACCCAAAATCAATGCCTGCACGGCCAACCACACGTCCATCCGATCTCCCAAGTTGCGCGGGTTTAATAACCGCACAAAACTTATTAAATGAAGCATTTCTGCTGTTGTTTAACTGAAGTTGCGCATCCCTAACGCAAGAGAACGGACAAATTATCCATGCACCCTCAGGTTTCTGCGTTTCAGGCCGAAATGCTAACAGAGAATTAGCATTTTATAGCCGGTTACTTGATGTTTACTCGGTCTGTTTCTGTGCCCTCGGGCATTCACGGCATAGGGAAGTGCCCAAGACAAGTCAGCCGCTGACGACCAGCTCCCATAATAAGAACCTGGAGTTTCCCTATGAACAGCTTACGTAGCCTACCAATCAGCCGGCGTCTGTGGCTGATACTTATTGTCGCAATCGTCATGTTAATGACCTTGGGTGGCGTATTACTCAAGCAAATTCATAGCGACTTGTATGCAGGCAAAGCTGAGAAGACCGAGCACTTAGTACAAAGCGCAAGCGGTATTCTCAAACACTTCTATGCACTCGAAAGCGCAGGCACGCTCAAGCGAGACGATGCGCAAAAGCAAGCATTGGAAATAATCCGCGGCCTGCGTTATGACACCAGCGAATACTTCTGGGTTAATGACTTAACCCCGACCATGGTGATGCATCCAATCAATCCTAAGCTTGAAGGTCAGAACCTATCGACCTTCAAAGACCCTGATGGCAAAGCATTGTTCAATGAAATGGTGAGCATTGCTAAAGCCAAAGGTGCAGGTCAGGTCGACTACCGCTGGCCCAAGCCGGGTGCAAGCGACCCAGTCCCAAAGATTTCTTACGTGGAGCTTTTCCAACCCTGGGGGTGGATCATTGGCTCCGGTGTCTATGTCGATGATCTGCAGAGTGAATTTACAACTCAAGCCACGCGCGTCGTCATCATCAGCCTGACCCTGATGTTGCTGATGACACTGGTGGTCATTCTTATAGCCCGTAGTATCTCCAAACCGCTGAATCAGGCAGTCAGCGCCATGGCCAATATTGCCAGCGGTGAAGGTGATCTGACGCGTAGCCTGGATACCCAGGGCAATGATGAGCTGACCGCATTAGCCCGCCACTTCAATGCATTTACCGATAAATTGCGCCAAGTCATCAGCCAATCCCTTGGCTCTGCCTCAGCGTTGACTCAAGCAGCACAATCCCTGGATGGGGTTGCCACAGACGCCCATACCCATAGCCAGCAGCAATCACAACAAATGGAGCTGGTTGCCACTGCGATTAACCAGGTTACCTACGCGGTACAGGACGTGGCAAAGAATGCTGAACATGCTTCCAATGAAGTTCTGGCGGCCGAACAACAAGCCGCGCAGGGGCAGAACAACATCCAATCAAGCCTGCAGCAAATCGAACAGTTGTCAGCAATGATCGACAATGCGGTCACCGTGATGAACACCCTGGCGGAAGAAAGCACCCAGATCGGCAGTGTGCTTGAGGTGATTCGCTCAATCGCGGAGCAAACCAACTTACTGGCCCTCAACGCCGCCATTGAGGCGGCCCGAGCAGGTGAACAAGGCCGTGGTTTTGCGGTTGTGGCTGATGAAGTACGCTTACTGGCTCAACGCACACAGAAATCCACCGCAGAAATTCAAACCATGACTGAGCGCTTGCAGACTAACTCGCAAGCAGCCGTGAAGGTCATCAATGAAAGCAGCCAGGCCTCACAACTGACCATCGAACAAGCCAACCTGGCTGGTGGCAGCCTTGACCAAATCGCCCACGCATTGAAAAACATAACAGGACTGAACGCATCGATCGCCAGCGCAACGCTAGAGCAGTCCCATGTGGTTGAAGACATCAACCAGAATGTCACGCAGGCTGCGGGCCTGGCCCATGAAAATGCGTTAACCGCGCAACAATCCAACAAAGCCAGTGAGCATGTCGGCCAGTTAGCTATGCAACTTGGCACGCTGCTAGGACAGTTCCGCGTATAAGCGGCATTGCGGGACCATGCAGTCGCTGCATGATCCCGCAATACCCGTCCCCCTACTCCGTCGGGTCCCTGAGCGGATTATTTAATGCGCTGGCAGCCACACACCTTTGTTTCCGCCCAGCGAGCAACGACCAGTCGCTCGCTACACGCCCTAGAACAGACTCAAACTGTTAAGATGCATCAATATGCGGCACTAATCAGTGAGCCGTTCATGTATAGATAGCGATGTCCTGTAGAGAGTAGTTCTGTGGAATTGTTTAAAGAGTTCATGTTTGAAGCGGCACACCGCCTTCCTCACGTCCCTGACGGCCATAAATGCGGACGCCTGCATGGGCACTCGTTTAAGGTGGCGGTTTACATTGAAGGTGAGGTTGATCCCCATACCGGTTGGATTCGCGACTTCTCAGAGATTAAAGCCATTTTTAAGCCGCTTTATGAGCAACTCGACCACAACTACCTCAATGATATTGCAGGCCTTGAAAATCCAACCAGTGAAGTGCTGGCCAAGTGGATCTGGCAACAACTAAAGCCCCTGCTTCCTGAGTTATCGCGTATTCGTATTCACGAGACCTGTACCAGTGGCTGCGAATACCGCGGTGACTAAAAGCTGCAGACTTAACCTATAAAAACCACCGCAAGGTGGTTTTTTATTGCTTTGGATTTAATGTTCGACGCTGCCCTGAACAGCCACAACAACTGGCAAGCTCTTCACACCTCGTTTGATAGGGTGGGTGACGCTTTTCCACCCACCATGGCGCTCGTGAATATTCAGACTATTAGGCGGGCAAGCTGGGGCTAGGCCACCACAAGGCCACAATCCGGATGATCACCGCCTCACCTGTCCGCCATCGCGCTAAAGCATGCCCCCGTTAAAGCTGAACTTTTCCGTGGCCCAAAGTAAAACCCCAGATCATTTACATGATCTGGGGTTTTGGTATAGGCGCTTGACGATGACCTAC
>NZ_JBITUI010000007.1:0-238641 GCF_044542375.1 Pseudomonas sp. NPDC078700 | reverse complement strand
GTGAGAGCTTCTTGCGAAACAACTCTCGGCCGGGCTTATCCTGGCCGTGCAGGTGAAAGGTGTGTTTGCCGAGGTCGATACCGACCAATGCTAAACCGCTCATGGTGATGGTCTCCGAAAATAAAACACCCTGCGAAAGCGTAGCCCTCGCAAGGTGTCGGGGTGACCATCTCATTAAACCGGCCTGCATAAGCAGCCGGTTTTTCATGTCTGAACTAAAGCTCAGGCGAGCAAGCCCGCCTGAATACAACCCTTACAGGTTGGCAGCGTTCTCAGACAGGTAAGCAGCCACGCCGTCCGGCGAAGCCGTCATACCTTTGTCGCCTTTCTTCCAGTTTGCTGGGCAAACTTCACCGTGCTCTTCGGTGAACTGCAGGGCATCAACCAGACGCAGCAGCTCATCCATGTTACGGCCCAGTGGCAGGTCGTTAACGATTTGTGAGCGAACAACACCGTTCAGGTCGATCAGGAATGCGCCACGGAAAGCAACGCCGCCTTCAGACTCAACGTCGTAGGCTTTGCAGATGTCGTGGTTGATGTCAGCCGCCAAGGTGTACTTAACCTGGCCGATGCCGCCTTTGTCCACTGGGGTGTTGCGCCATGCGTTGTGGGTGAAGTGGGAGTCGATGGATACACCGATCACTTCAACGTTACGCGCCTGGAACTCAGGAATGCGGTGATCCAGAGCGATCAGCTCCGACGGGCATACGAAGGTGAAGTCCAGCGGGTAGAAAAATACCAGGCCGTATTTGCCTTTGATTGCCGAGGACAGGCTGAAGCTGTCAACGATTTCGCCTGTACCCAATACAGCTGCGACGTCGAAATCCGGGGCTTTCTTACCTACGAGTACGCTCATTCGATATCTCCTAAAAAGTTTGAGTAGTGCGGACTAATTAATCCTAGCGCTGTAACACGACAACGCAATGACGCTCCCGCACTGACTGGGCCTGTCATCATACACTTCGATTTTAGGCCTCGCCCACCGCTTTTTGACCTTAGCTTTTACAAGGAAATTTATGCGCTGAAACACCGTTCATCAGGCTCTGGTTTTTAAAAGCTGATCTCTTTGACAAGCATTCTCATTATCATTAGTATCCTTCCCAACGAAACATACTATGAGCAGTGAGTCTTAACTATGTATGTCTGCCTCTGCGAAGGTGTCACCGACGGTCAGATCCGCGATGCAATCTACGAAGGTTGCTGCAGCTACCGTGAAGTCCGTGAAGCCACAGGTGTTGCCAGCCAATGCGGCAAATGCGCCTGCTTGGCCAAATCCGTTGTTCGCGAAACCTTAAATGAAGCTCAGGCCAGCCAGAGCGCCCTCGCCTATCAGGCGAATTTTGTAGCAGCTTAATTTTTTTATCAGCGCTGGAGCAGTCTTTTTATAAAGCCGGATTTAACATCCGGCTTTTTTATGCCTAAAATTCAATGACTTAATACTTAAATGCAGAACTTAAACATTCGTATTAAGTTTAATTTTAACTTAACTATCAAGCACTTAGGTTTGACAGCATTGGGTTATGCGCTCAAAATTTGATCCTTATATAATTTTGAGCACAAGGCAGGCACGCACATGAAAGGCGACAAGAAAGTCATCCAGCATCTTAACAAGATCCTCGGTAACGAGCTGGTCGCGATCAACCAATACTTCCTCCATGCACGCATGTATGAAGATTGGGGCCTGAAAAAACTCGGCGAGCACGAGTACCATGAGTCGATCGACGAGATGAAACACGCTGACAAACTGATCAAGCGTATTTTGTTTCTCGAAGGCCTGCCTAACCTGCAAGACCTCGGCAAAATCCTGATTGGTGAAAACACCAAGGAAATGCTTGAGTGCGACCTGAAGATTGAGCACAAAGCTCACACTGACCTGAAAGCTGCGATTGCCTATTGTGAAAGCATTGGCGACTTCGCCAGCCGCGAACTGCTTGAAGATATTTTGTGCTCTGAAGAAGAACACATCGATTGGCTCGAAACCCAACTCAGCCTGCTCGAAGCCATTGGTCTGCAGAACTACCTGCAATCGCAAATGGACGAATAATTCAAACGCCTGCACTGTAAAAACGGCAGCCTTGGGCTGCCGTTTTTTTATCTGTCGAATAACGGCTGTCTTCAGTTTTCAGCGACCGACTAGCGGTAACCCTCTTCAGCCAAGGCTTCATCCGAAACCTTACATACCTGCTGGTCTTCCTCAGTTATTCGCGTTCTCTTCCAGCCGCCTCTGGCAAACCAGCAGACTGAAATAATCGCGATCAACACGTTGGTCACGGGGAACGACCACCACAAGCCAACCGCACCCAGATCGGTGTGTTTTGCCAACACGTAAGCCAGCGGGAATTGCAGTATCCACTGCGCAACCATGGCGATCACCATCGCACTGAGCATATTGCCAGAGGCCCTGAACGCCGCGACGACGCAAAGCTGAATGCCGATGCAACCCCATGCCAAGGCCATAATGCGAATGAAGCCTGCGCCATGATCGATAACTGCTGGCTCATCAGGCACAAAGAACCCCACCAAATGCGGCGCAATCATATACACCAGCAAGCCGACAAAAGTCAGGCCTACAAATGCATAGAGAGAACCCAGCTGGGTGATTTTCGAGGCACGGCTGATATTGCCAGCACCCATGTTCTGCCCGACCAGCGTTGAGACGGCCATGGATATTCCCATAGCAGGAATGGTGATCACTTGCAGAATATTAGCGCCAATGCCGTAAGCGGCGATGGTTGTAGTATCGAAGCTGGCAACCAGAAAGGACATGATGATCAGCCCCAAGCCGCGCGTAGACAGCTCGACCGAGCCGGGAAAGCCCAAGAAAAAGGCTTTGCGGATGTAGTTGAAGTCGGGCTTGAAGCCCGACCACGTTATTTGGATGCCGTGGCGTCCGCGCAGAAACACCCATATACCGCAACCGGCAGCGATTGCCTGGGTGACCAAGGTTGCCATCGCCGCACCTCTGACCCCGAAGCCGGGAATGGGTCCCCAGCCGAAGATAAACAAGGGGTCGAGGGCAAAGTTGAGCAACACCGTGCCCAGCACAATCAACAGCGGCACACGGGTTTGCCCTACACCGCGCATCAACGACTGAAACATGGCGAAGATAAAGACAAAAATAACGCCGACAAAAGACACTCGCATATAGCCCAGCGCACTGGCGTACACATTGGCTTCTACGCCAAGCAGATTGAGCAAATATGGTGAAAGCACAAAGCCCAGCGTGCCCAACACCACTGAGCTAATGATCACCATCAACATGGTCTGCGCAGCTACGTGGTTGACCAAGTCATACCGCCCTGAGCCCATGTATTGGGAGGTCAGCGTCGCCCCAGCCATTGCCAGCCCTGCTCCCAGCGCCACCACTAAGAAAGTGACAGGCGTGCTGATTGCAACTGCAGCGACAGCGGATGCACCGAGACGGCCAACCCAGTAGGTATCAGTGAGTTGATAACCGGCTTGTAGCAGGTTGCCGAGGATAATCGGCACCGCCAGTGTCAACAGCGCTCTGGCAATCGACCCTTGAAGAAACTGCTGCTGGCGCTGCGAATTCATTGCGTTTCCTTTTAGTGCTGGCATCGATGGGTTTCACCTGATTTTTGAGGGCCTGTACACCGACCGGTGCTAACGCAATTAGTGCCTTAAAGACACCGATGCAACAGGATCGGTTCAGGGCTATTAACTTTCGAGCAGGCAAAAAAAATCGATACCTAAGCATCGATTCTTTTCAGCACCAGCAAAGCTTATGCTTCAGACTTCTCAACTGCCGCTTTGATCATGGTCTGCAACTCACCAGTATCAAACATCTCAGCAATGATATCGCTGCCGCCAACCAACTCACCGCCAACCCACAGCTGTGGGAAAGTTGGCCAATTGGCGTACTTTGGCAGGTTGGCGCGAATTTCTGGATTTTGCAGAATGTCGACGTAAGCGAATTTTTCGCCACACGCCATAACAACCTGCGATGCTTTCGACGAGAAGCCACACTGTGGGGCATTCGGCGAGCCTTTCATGTACAACAGAACGGAGTTGTTAGCGATCTGTTCTTTGATGGTTTCGATGATATCCATTGGGCACCTCAGGACTTAGCTTTACGACTCAAAAGTCGACACGGTTGGCGCTATTGTAGCGAAAAGCCGAGCGTAATGCTCGGCCTTACCTAACACCGGCGTCAACGGCTGCAAAACAGTCACCTGCGAGCCGGAATTAGCACTTCAAGCAGCGACCACTTCGACTGGCAGCCCATTTAGCGCTGCATTTCCAGATAGCGCATCGAGCTGGAGCTCATCGGTCAGATCATTAGCGCTAGCGCCTGGTTGATGGGTCGCAATCGCCATTTTCACCCCAGGCCGCGCATGCCCCCAGCCATGCGGCAGGCTGACTACACCGGGCATCATTTCATCACTGGCGGCAACCTCAACTTCAATCAACCCAACCCGAGATCGCACCCTGACTCGCTGGCCATCCGTCAAACCACGGCTGGCTAAGTCGGCCGAGTGCATAAACAACTGATGGCGCGGCTTACCTTTAACCAGACGGTGATAGTTGTGCATCCAAGAGTTATTGCTACGCACATGCCTGCGCCCAATCAATAACAGTTCACCCGCCTTTGGCACCGGTTGCCGCACAAAGCGCTGCAGGTCAGCCATAAATATAGCGGGCGCAGCTTGCACAGCTTTATCGGCGGTTTTAAGACGTGCAGCCAGGTTCGCTTTGAGGGGCCCCAAGTCCAGACCATGAGGATGCTCGCACAACGCTGCAACACTGAGTTTCTGCGCGGCGCTGTCGCCATACGCGCCGTTACGCAAACCCAAGTCGATCAT
This sequence comes from Pseudomonas sp. NPDC078700, assembly GCF_044542375.1. Classification (NCBI taxonomy): domain Bacteria; kingdom Pseudomonadati; phylum Pseudomonadota; class Gammaproteobacteria; order Pseudomonadales; family Pseudomonadaceae; genus Pseudomonas; species Pseudomonas sp. NPDC078700. The sequence continues at coordinate 233,818 of NZ_JBITUI010000007.1, read as the reverse complement.
CTTGGCGGGGGCCATGGTGGGTTTAAGCTCAGTGCCCATTTTCGCCGAAAAGGCTTTGGCCAAACCGACAAAAATCTCCCAGTCATCTAACGCATGTTCAGGTTTATCCAGCACCGGCTGATTGAAGCGGGTGATATTGCGCACCGCAAAGGTATTAAAGGTGGTGTCGTAGTGATCATGTTCCAAGGGCGCTGTAGGCGGCAAGATCAAATCGGCGTAGCGCGTGGTTTCATTGATATAGAAGTCGATGCTGAGCATAAACTCCAGACCATCAAGCGCCTGCTCAAGCTTGCGCCCGTTGGGTGTCGACAACACCGGGTTGCCGGCAACAGTGACCAATGCTCTGACCTGGCCTTCGCCCGCAGTCAGCATTTCTTCAGCCAATGCCGCCACTGGCAACTCGCCTCCATACTCAGGCAAACCTGAAACCCGACTTTGCCAGGCATTGAAATGCCCGCCTGACGTGCTGGCGACTAAATCAATCGCCGGCTCAGTGCACAGCACACCGCCAACCCGGTCAAGATTGCCCGTCACCAGGTTAATGAGCTGCACCAGCCACTGGCAGAGTGTGCCGAATGCCTGCGTCGAAACGCCCATGCGGCCGTAACACACCGCTTTATCTGCGCCGGCAAAATCACGCGCCAACTGGCGAATAATCTCAGCAGGTACGGCGCAGCGTTCAGCCATGGCCTCGGCTGTAAAGCCCTTAACCGCCTCACGCACCTGCTCCAAACCCTGCACATTGAGGTGCGTTTCTCGGGTGAGGTTTTCAGCAAACAAGGTATTGAGCACAGCAAACAATAACGCTGCATCCTGCCCGGGACGGATAAACACATGTTGATCGGCAATCGCAGCAGTCTCAGTGCGCCGCGGATCAACCACGACAAGCTTGCCGCCACGGGCTTTGATCGCTTTTAAGCGCTTCTCTACATCCGGTACCGTCATGATGCTGCCGTTGGACGCTAGTGGGTTGCCACCGAGTATCAGCATAAAGTCGGTATGGTCGATGTCTGGTATCGGAATCAACAAGCCATGGCCATACATCTGATGGCTCGTCAGGTGATGCGGCAGTTGGTCAACTGAGGTCGCAGAAAAGCGGTTGCGCGTTTTCAGTTGGCCGAGGAAGTAGTTGCTGTGGGTCATCAGGCCGTAGTTGTGCACACTCGGGTTCCCCTGATAAATCGCGACCGCATTATTGCCGTGGCACCTTTGAATGTCGCTCAAACGGTCGGCGACCAGAGCAAAGGCCTCGTCCCACTCAATAGCCTGCCACTCACTGCCAATACGACGCATGGGCTGGCGCAACCGGTCCGGGTCATTTTGAATATCTTGCAAGGCTACAGCCTTAGGGCAGATATGGCCGCGACTGAAGCTGTCTTGGGCATCGCCTTTGATCGACAAAATCTGTTGGCTGCCGTCTGGAGCGCGTTCGGTTTCGATAGTCAGACCACAAATGGCTTCACACAGGTGGCACGCACGGTGGTGGAAGGTCTTGCTCATAGCCGGCCTCATTCTTATTAGGCTGCACTCGCAGGGAGTGCAAACAACGACTATGGCGCTGCATCTGGTGTTGCACCAGCAGCGTTCGCCCCGTGAATTGACTGGCATCAGGCCAGCCGATTCTGTTGGCCAGCCCCCTGCCATGAGCTGGCACGTAAATCCTGAAACACCAGACAATTTGCGCCGAAACGTCATTTCCTTATAAGATTTCGCCTTTCCCTGTTTCGTCGCACTGTGCGGCCTCCTGCCGCAGGTTCAGTCTTTTCTACTATTTATAGTCGGCTGTGCAACCTGCGCCCTGTTGTAAAAAGGTATTTTTGATGAGCGCAAGACACTTTCTCTCGCTGATGGACTGCACACCCGCTGAGTTGCTGGGTCTGATCCGCCGCGCCATGGAGCTGAAGGATTTGCGCAATCGAGGCGTGCTCTTCGAGCCGCTTAAAAACCGTGTACTGGGCATGATTTTCGAGAAAGCCTCGACCCGTACGCGCTTGTCTTTTGAAGCGGGCATGATCCAGTTCGGTGGTCAGGCTATTTTCCTGTCGCCACGGGACACCCAACTGGGCCGTGGCGAACCTATTGCTGACGCGGCGAAAGTCATGTCACGCATGCTCGATGCGGTGATGATCCGCACATTCGCCCACGATACCTTGACCGAATTTGCGGCCAATTCGCGGGTGCCTGTGATCAATGGTTTGTCAGATGATCTGCACCCCTGCCAATTGCTGGCAGACATGCAGACCTACCTTGAGCACCGCGGCAACATCGCCGGTAAAACCGTCGTTTGGGTCGGTGATGGCAACAACATGTGCAACTCTTATATAGAAGCTGCCATCCAGTTCGACTTCCAGTTGCGTGTTGCATGTCCGCAAGGCTATGAGCCCAGCGCCAAGCTGATGGAACAAGCAGGCGATCGCGTCCAAATTGTTCGTGATCCACGCCAGGCAGTAGCCGGCGCACACTTGGTGACCACAGATGTCTGGGCGTCAATGGGCCAGGAAGATGAAGCGCAAGAGCGCATGAAGCTGTTCAAGCCTTACCAGGTTGATCGTGCGTTGCTCGACAGCGCAGATGACAGCGTGTTGTTCCTGCACTGTTTACCGGCACACCGGGGTGAAGAGATCAGCGAGGACTTGCTTGATGATCCGCGCTCGGCTGCATGGGATCAGGCGGAAAACCGCCTCCATGCGCAAAAAGCCTTGCTTGAATTCCTCGTTGAAGCGTCACACCATCACGTATGAGCCACTCAATACTGCTTAACCTTCACGACCTCAGCTGCGGCTACCAAGAACACAAGGTAGTGCAAGACCTCAACCTGCACCTCAATGCCGGTGATATTGGCTGCCTGCTCGGCCCATCAGGTTGTGGCAAAACCACAACATTGCGAGCGATTGCCGGGTTTGAGCCAGTGCACAGCGGTGAGATAAGCCTGGCGGGTGAAGTGATTTCCAGTGCCGGCTTTACCCTTGCCCCGGAAAAGCGGCGCATCGGCATGGTGTTCCAGGACTACGCGCTGTTCCCGCACCTAAGCGTGGCAGAGAATGTTGCCTTTGGCATTCGCAAACAGCCCGACTGCGACAGCATCACCACTGAATTGCTGGCCTTGGTTAAGCTCGACCGCTTAGGCAAACGCTACCCGCACGAGTTGTCTGGCGGTCAGCAACAGCGTGTGTCGCTAGCCCGGGCACTGGCGCCAGAACCACAGCTTTTACTGCTCGATGAGCCCTTCTCCAACCTTGACGGTGAACTGCGCCGAAGCTTAAGCCATGAAGTTCGCGATATCCTCAAGAGCCGTGGCACAAGCGCAATCCTGGTCACTCACGATCAAGAGGAAGCCTTTGCTGTCAGCGATCACGTAGGGGTTTTCAAGGAAGGTAAGCTCGAGCAGTGGGACACCCCGTATAACCTTTACCACGAACCCAAGACGCCTTTTGTAGCCAGCTTTATTGGCCAGGGCTATTTTATTCGTGGTCAATTGTTAAGCCCGGATCAGGTCCAGACCGAGTTAGGCGTGATTAGCGGTGACCGTGCCTATATCTGGCCAGTTGGCAGTGCGGTGGATGTACTGCTCAGACCCGACGACATTGTTTATGCGCCTGAAAGCCCATTAAAAGCGAAGATCGTCGGTAAAACCTTTCTTGGTGCGGCCACCCTGTATCGCCTGCAACTGTCGACAGGCAGCCAGCTTGAGTCATTGTTCCCAAGCCATGCAGATCATCAGCCTGGTGACAGCGTGGGTATCCGCATTGCGGCTGACCACCTCGTTGCATTCGCGGTCCCCGGCAGTGTAGCGGCCCACACTGAACTAGCAGACTCCGGTGTGCGTCGCCATAGCTCAGGCAGCTAGTGCTGATAGCCTGCAACGCGCCTATCAACACTAACTAGCACCTTTACTACTGGGGGATTAAATATCCCCTAGTAGCAGCGTCGCCTTGGCCACTAGAACTGCATCACCGGCAATCTTGACTCGATCACCCACCAGTCGGCAGTGCAGTTCACCGCCGCGGGCAGAGGCTTGAAAAGCACGCATTTCAAGCTTCGCCAAACGTTGCGACCAATAGGGAATTAGACTGCAATGAATGGCACCCGTAACCGGGTCTTCATCAATGCCAATTGAGGGAGCGAAGTAGCGTGAGACGAAATCATGCTGCTGCCCCGGCGCAGTAATGATCACGCCCATACCGGGTAACGTTGCGACGCTCGCTAAGTTCGGCTGGCATTCGCGCACCGTCGCTTCATCCGCAACCACAGCAAGCAATTCGGGGCCAACAAATACCGCCTCGACACTAACGCCCAAAGCAGCAGCAACCTCATCCAATAACGCGTTATCGGGCTCAATGCGTTGCGCGGGAAAATCCAACTCAAGGCGCTGACCAACACGTGTCACCCGCAGCGGCCCAGACAAACTGTTGAACGCTATGACCTCACCCGGCACAGCGTAGAGGTTGAACAACACATAAGCGGTTGCCAAGGTCGCATGGCCGCACAACGGCACTTCAGTCGTCGGGGTAAACCAACGAATATGCCAATGCTCCGGCTGCTTTACCACGAACGCAGTTTCAGCGAGGTTGTGTTCGCCAGCAATTTGCTGCATCAGCGCATCATCCAGCCAGTGATCAAGCCGGTAAACAATGGCCGGATTACCGGCAAAAGGACGATCAGAGAATGCATCAACCTGATGATATTCGAGCTGCATAGCGAAACACCTTAAACGGTTAGAGTCGGGGCCTACGGCTGAGGGGCATTGCCCCCAGTGCCGGGCTGATCAACAGCATAACGGCGATACAATGCGTCCAACTCACCGTTAGCCTTTAAGCGCTCCAAACCCTGCTGAAAAATATCAGCATAGGCTTGGCTGGATTTAAGCGCGGGTGAAAAAGCCACGTAAATCGGCACATCAATCTTGCGACAACCCACGTCAATTAGCTCATTGGCTTTACCTTCAGCGGCAAGATAAGCCTGCATCACCCAGCTATTTTCAATGACTGCATCGACGCGATTTTTGCGCAACTTATCAATATTGATGGCCAGCGCCCGGTCACCAGAAGCTTGTTGAACGCGGGTCTGATCACTCTTATTACGCTCGAAATAAGCATTTAACTCAGCACCATAGCTGTAGCCGTTTATCGTCCCAACCGTAATTTTCTCCAGTGACCCTAGCCCCTCATAGCGCCAGCCCTGGTCAGGCTTGGCATAGAAACAAATGCGCGAAACGCCTGGCGCCGTCTTGGTGAAAATGAAATCAGGGGCATCTCGGACACCCGCGCCAACCACTGCATTGATTCTACCCAGACGAGTATCGTGGATAGCCCGCGCCCAATTGGTCAGTTTGTACTCCACCTTGATCCCGTGCTCGGCAAAGATACGCTGCGCCAGTTCAATGAAAATACCTGGCCGATTCGCGCCAACGGCACAGTTCACAGGGCACCAAAGGTCGCCTGCGATAATCAATGTCTCAGGAGCCGCATACAGCGCCTGAGTCTTTACAAGGGCAATGATAGCCAGCCATAACCGCAGCGAACACATCAAAGGTCTGCCTCGCATAAAGCCAATAGAGGTTTAACTAACGCTCGCTACGCACCCGTTTAACGGCATCTAGCCAACCTGTGTACAGCGCATCACGATGGCTATCCGCCATAAGTGGAGTAAAGCGCTGCTCACGGTGCCAGTGCCCTGCAATCGCTTCAAGATCAGGATAAACACCTGCCTGGAGGCCCGCCAGATAGGCAACCCCAAGGGCGGTGGTTTCTGTCACTTTTGGCCGCTCAACCGTCACCCCGAGAATGTCCGCCAAAAACTGCATAAGCCAATTATTTTCAACCATACCGCCGTCAACCCGCAGCGCGCTGGGTGCGGCGGCACCGTCCTGGCGCATCGCCTGAAGCAGGTCCAGCGTCTGATAACACACCGCCTGCAAACCGGCGGTGACAATCTCTTTGATGCCCGTATCGCGGCTCAAACCAAAGATGGCTCCCCGCGCCTTGGGGTCCCAGTACGGTGCACCAAGGCCGGTAAAAGCCGGCACCAGATACACCCCGCACGCATCACCTGTTTGTTCCGCCATGGCTTCGCTATCACGGGCGTGATTAATCAATTTGACACCGTCTCGCAGCCATTGCACGGCTGCCCCCGCGACAAAAATACTGCCCTCAACGGCGTAAGTGACCTTGCCATTAAGACGATAACCCACAGTGGTCAATAAGCGGTTCTGCGAGGCAACGGGAGTGTCACCGGTGTTTTGGATCATGAAGCAACCGGTGCCATAAGTGCTTTTAACCATGCCCGGCTTAAAGCAGGCCTGCCCCACTAGCGCAGCCTGTTGATCGCCAGCAATACCCAGCACAGGAATGGCGGCACCCAACAGCTCGGGTAAACAGGTGCCAAAATCTGCCGCACAATCCATCACCTCAGGAAGCATATTTGCTGGAATATCAAACAGCTCCAGCAACTCGGCGTCCCACGCTTGAGTATGGATGTTAAACATCATAGTGCGCGAGGCGTTGGTTGCATCAGTCTTATGTGACTGCCCGCCAGTGAGGCGCCACAACAAGAAACTGTCGACCGTGCCAAAGCGCAATTCACCTCGCTCTGCACGCCCGCGCGCACCTTCCACATGCTCAAGAATCCAGCGCAGCTTGGTGGCAGAAAAGTAGGGGTCGATTAGCAGCCCGGTTTTCGCGGCAACGTTCTCTTCATGCCCTGCCTGCTTGAGCGCTGCACAATAATCAGCTGTGCGCCGGTCCTGCCAGACTATTGCCGGATGAATCGGCTCACCGCTTTGAGCATCCCAGACCACGGTGGTTTCACGCTGATTGGTGATACCAATTGCGGCCACCTCATTGATGTCCAACGCGCTCTGCTTCAAAGCCTCACGGCAGACCTCAAGCGTGCTCTGCCAGAGATCCTCAGCGTCGTGCTCAACCCAACCGTCTTGCGGAAAATACTGCTTGAACTCCTGCTGCGCACGCGCCACAGGCACTCCCTGAGCACTGAATACAATTGCCCGACTGCTCGTCGTGCCCTGATCAATCGCCAGCAGAAACCGTGACATGTGTGGGTCCTTATTATTGTCGAGCCTTCACACCCGGGTAGGTGCTGGCCAAAGTGATTCCGCGCACACTCCACTCAAGGAGCGCCGCAATGTGAATTTATAGGCGGCCAATCGCCGCAAATTGTGCAGAGGTATGCTGCGCTAATACTGTGGCCGATAGCTCAACTTCAAGCCCGCGCCTTCCTGCGCTGACATGAATACTGGGGAACTGCTGAGCCGAGGCATCTATAAAGGTCCGCAGTCGTTTCTTTTGCCCCAGCGGGCTAATCCCCCCAAGCAAGTAACCGGTCGCACGTTGCGCCGCAGTTGGGTCAGCCATATCCGCTTTTTTAACCCCAGCCGCGCTTGCCAATGCCTTCAGGTCCAGACTACCGGCTACTGGCACCACTGCAACTAAAAGCTCCCCTTTTTCACTTGCGGCCAAAAGCGTCTTGAACACACAAGCAGGATCAAGGTTGAGCTTTTCGGCAGCCTCAAGCCCATAAGAAGGGGCCTTTGGGTCGTGGCTATAGCTGTGCACCTGAAACTGCGCTTTAAGCTTTTTTAATAGATCGATTGCAGGCGTCATGTTCGTTTGTGAAAATACTCTGATAATGTCTCATTACCATAGCCGAAATATTCTTCCTGAGCAGCCTATAATGGCTCTTAAAAGGACCCTTTCATGACTCTGGCACCGCGTCAGCAAGACATTCTCACACTCGCCCGTGAACGCGGCTACGTCAGCATTGACGAACTGGCCCAAGCCTTCTCCGTCACCCCCCAAACCATCCGCCGGGATATCAATCAGCTCGCGGAGCAAGGCCTGCTACGCCGCACACACGGCGGTGCGGCCTGCGAAAGCTCAAGCACGCAAAATACCGCGTACACCATGCGCGCCGGACAAATGCGCGAAGAAAAGCAGCGCATTGCCGAAGCCATTGCCGCACAGATCCCGAACCACGCTTCATTGTTTATCAATATCGGCACAACCACCGAGGCAATTGCCCGCGCATTACAAAATCACAAAGGCTTGAAAGTCATCACCAACAACCTCCATGTAGCAGCACAACTCAGTAGCAAGGCTGACTTCGAAGTCCTTGTCGCTGGCGGTACGGTACGCGCTGACGGGGGGATTGTCGGTCAGGCCGCTGTCGACTTTATTGAGCAATTCAAAGTCGACTTTGCCTTGGTTGGTATCAGCGGGATTGATGAAGACGGCAGTTTGCTCGACTTCGACTACCAAGAAGTACGAGTGTCACAAGCGATCATTAACAATGCCCGGCAGGTGCTGTTGGCTGCTGACTCAAACAAATTCGGGCGTAACGCTGTGGTTCGCTTGGGGCCTATTAATCTGGTCAATCAAGTGTTCACTGATGCAGCGCCGAGCGCGGCAATCAGCCGGTTATTACAGGATGCCAAGATCCAGCTGAACCTCGTTTAAACACCGCCCAACACCCTTTTACGCTGACTCGTGAATAAGCACTGTGAGCGACGCTAACTATTAGCGACTGACTGGCGAAATCAAGGTTCTTCAACTAGTATATGTTCGAAACTGAACATTGCTTGTTCAATTTCGATCTTGATGAGGGTCAGCATGCCTAATCACAGCACCCACGGCGCACCGATTGCCGAGGTTTACGACCTCGCAATTGTCGGTGGCGGTATTAATGGCGTAGGTATTGCCGCCGATGCTGCCGGACGAGGCCTGTCTGTATTTCTGTGTGAGCGCGATGACCTGGCCGAGCACACATCCTCAGCCAGCAGCAAACTGATTCATGGCGGCCTGCGCTATCTTGAACACTATGAGTTTCGCTTGGTGCGCGAAGCCCTGGCTGAGCGAGAAGTGCTACTGGCCAAAGCCCCCCACATCATAAAACCGATGCGCTTTATCCTGCCGCACCGCCCTCACCTGCGCCCGGCATGGATGATTCGTGCGGGTATGTTTCTTTATGACCACCTCGGCAAGCGCGAAAAATTGCCCGCATCACGCGGCGTACGCTTTGGCGCTAATAGCCCGATGAAGGCTGAAATCAGCCGCGGCTTTGAGTACTCCGATTGCTGGGTGGACGATGCCCGGCTGGTAGTACTCAACGCCATGGCAGCACGGGAAAACGCTGCGCACATACACACGCAAACGCGCTGCATCAGTGCCCGGCGCAGTAAAGGCTTGTGGCACATTCATCTTGAACGCAGCGATGGCAGCCTGTTCTCGATTCGCGCCCGAGCGTTGGTCAATGCTGCTGGCCCTTGGGTCGCGAAATTTATTCGTGACGACCTCAAGCAAGAATCGCCCTACGGCGTGCGCCTGATCCAAGGCAGCCATCTCATTGTGCCGCGCATGTTTGAGGGTGAGCAGGCGTACATCCTGCAGAACGAAGACCAACGGGTCGTTTTTGCGATTCCCTACCTCGATCAATTCACCATGATCGGCACCACTGACCGCGAATACCAAGGCGACCCAAGCGCGGTCGCGATCACCGCCGAAGAAACCGATTACCTGCTCAAGGTGTTCAACGCCCACTTTCGACAGCAGATTGGGCAAGATGACATTTTGCATAGCTTCTCAGGCGTAAGGCCGTTGTGTGACGATGAATCGGCTGAACCCTCAGCGGTAACGCGCGACTATACCCTGTCAATTTCAGGGCACCCTGGGGAAGCACCGCTGCTTTCGGTATTTGGCGGCAAGCTGACAACCTACCGAAAACTGGCCGAGTCCGCGCTTAAATTGTTGGCCAATCACTTCCCGAAAATGGGACCTAACTGGACCACAACAAGCCCGCTACCGGGCGCTGAGGATTTTGAAAGCCAGAGCGCATTGGTCGAAGCACTCTGTTCACGCTTTAGTTGGTTGCCGACCAGCCTCGCCCGCCGCTGGGCAACGAGTTATGGCAACCGTTGCTGGCTGCTATTGCGCGCTGTACAGCACCAGCAGGACTTGGGAGAGCACTTCGGCGCACAGTTATATGCCTGTGAAGTCGAGTATTTGTGCAATGAAGAATGGGCCACAGCAGCCGCCGACATTCTTTGGCGGCGAACTAAGCTGGGGCTGTTTATGACCGCCGCTGAGCAAGCACGCCTGAGCGAATACCTACAAGCACGCAGCGGTTTGACGCCCCAAACAGCGCCTCTGAACTCAGCGCTGACCAGCTGACGCCCCTGGACCCGTTGCGACCCTTCGCTCAGGCGAATCTATAGCTGCGCAAGGTGTGTATCCGTGCGATGCGCAATCAAATAAGGCAACACTGCCGACAACAACGGCTGCTTGAACGCCTCCTGAAAGCGATGGGCCAAGCCAGGAATCAGCTTTAATTGACTACCGCGAATATGCGCCGCCACATGAATGCCATGCATGACCGGCAACAAGGGGTCAGCAGTGCCATGTACGACCAGCGTCGGCACACGCAAACGGTTGAGCAATTCGACACGACTTGGCTCGGCTAAAATGGCAGCGATTTGGCGCTCAACGCCTTGTGGATTAAAGGCTCGATCATACGAAACCTGCGCTTCGTGAAGCAGTTCCTGGCGGTCATCTTTGACCTCCGGGCTACCTAGCGCGGCCAGTAAATCTGCTTGCTGCTCAAGCGCTGCAGCTCTGTTAGGGGCCTCACGCCGCCCTAACAATGCCAGCAACTTTGGGCTTGGTGCAGGCAGACCTTGAGCACCCGAACTGGTCATAATGAGCGTCAGGCTTTGCACCCGCTTTGGCGCGATATCGGCCAAGTGCTGAGCAATCATGCCGCCCATACTTGCGCCCATAACATGAAAGCGCTCAAGCCCGAGTGCATCCATCAAGCCCAGTGAGTCTTTGGCCATATCAGTCAGGCTATAGGGCGCGGACACACTGAGACCAATGCGGTAACGCAATGCTTGATAGGTCAGGTTGACCGGTGGTTCTGGCTGATGCCAGGTACTCAAGCCAACATCGCGGTTGTCAAAGCGAATCACTCGAAACCCTTGTTCACACAAGGATTGCACCACTTCATCCGGCCAGTGAATCAGTTGCCCACCCAAGCCCATTACCAGCAATAACGCTGGGTCGTGATCCCTTCCAACGCTTTGGTAGGCAAGAGTGACCTCGCCCACATCAGCAAATTGAGTGGCTGAAGTTAAGTCGCACCGGACCGCAGAGAATGAAGACACACTGAACAACAGTGCAGCGAAGAACAATATTGCACGCATAAAAATACCAAAACGCAGAACCCCATTAAGACGCGAGTTTGATGATATTTATGCCTTCGCGCTGCCACACTACCGTGACAATTTGATGAACATTGCTGAACGGTCATCTGGGTCTGCAGTAAACCCGGTTCGATCCCCCGTCGAAACTGCCAAGCAGCACTCGCACATTGCATGGGAGCACTGCTGACAGGAGACTCATTTAAGCCAGTTGGCTACGCAACTGACGCGCTGCCGAGACCATATTAACCAGCGCGGCTTCAGTTTCCGCCCAGCCACGGGTTTTTAAGCCACAATCGGGATTTACCCACAGGCGCTCAGCCGGAATGCGCTGCACAGCCTTGGACATCAACTTAATGATTTCAGCGGTATCCGGCACTCGCGGCGAATGAATATCGTATACGCCGGGGCCAATGTCATTGGGGTAATCAAAGGCTTCAAATGCATCCAGTAACTCCATGTCTGAGCGCGAAGTCTCGATGGTAATGACATCGGCATCCATCGCCGCGATGGACTCAATCACATCATTAAACTCGCTGTAGCACATGTGGGTGTGGATCTGAGTTTGATCCTTCACACCCGACGCACTCAGGCGAAACGCCTCAGTTGCCCAATCCAGATACCCTTGCCACGCCGCTTTACGCAGCGGCAAACCTTCGCGGAATGCAGCCTCGTCAATCTGGATGATTTTGATGCCTGCAGCCTCCAGATCGACGACCTCATCGCGAATGGCCAATGCCAATTGCCGCGCCTGAACTTCACGGCTGACATCTTCACGAGGGAACGACCACATCAGCATGGTTACCGGCCCGGTGAGCATGCCTTTCATCACTTTATGGGTGAGGCTCTGCGCATAGCGAATCCACTCAACCGTCATCGCCTTTGGCCGGCTCAGATCACCAAAAATCACCGCCGGTTTTACGCAGCGTGAACCATAACTCTGCACCCAACCGAAACGCGTAAAGGCATAACCGTCGAGTTGTTCCGCAAAATACTCGACCATGTCATTACGCTCGGCTTCACCGTGCACCAGCACATCCAGCCCGAGTGATTCTTGCACCTGGACAGCATGGCGAATCTCGCTGTACATCGCCTCGGTATACTCGGCGCGCGACAACTTGCCTTGTTTGAATGACTGGCGCGCCAAACGGATAGAAGCGGTCTGTGGAAATGAACCAATGGTAGTGGTTGGAAATGCCGGTAACTGCAACCGCTCACGCTGCAGGTCAATGCGCCGAACAAAGCTTGATTCACGCTGACTATCAGCAGCAGTCACGGCGTCTAAGCGCGCCTGCACCTCAGGCTTGTGAATACGCCCGGACTGCTCGCGGCTATGCTGTACTTCAGCGCTGTAGGCCAATGCAGCCTTGACTTGTTCAGCTTCAGGGTCATTCAGTGCCTGGCTCAACAGAGCGATTTCCGAGCATTTCTGCACGGCGAATGACAGCCAGCTTTGAAGTTCAGCATCAAGCCCCTCTTCGCGCGTTAGATCTACCGGACTGTGCAGCAGCGAGCAAGAGCCCGCCACCCAGAGCCTGTCACCAAAACGTCGCTGTGCTTGTTTCAGCGCCTCTAATGCGGCATTAAGATCACAGCGCCATACGTTGCGGCCATTGACTACACCCAATGACAGCACCTTGTAGCTGGGCAAGCGGTCAAGCAATTGTGGTAATTGCTCAGGCGCGCGCACCCAGTCAACATGCAAGCCATCGACCGGCAAGGTAACCGCCAGCCCGAGGTTGTCATCAAGACCACTGAAATAGGTAGCGACCAGCTTCTTCAGCGGGGCATGCTGGAGCAAGTTATAGGCACGCTCGAATGCATTCTTCCAATCTTGCGGCAGATCCAAACCCAGGATGGGCTCATCAATCTGAACCCACTCAACATTTTGAGCAGCCAGTCGCCCCAGGATCTCACCGTAGATAGGCAATAGGCGCTCGAGCAAATCCAACTTATCAAATTCATCGCCCTTGGCTTTGCCCAGCCACAAATATGTCAGCGGACCAATCAAGACGGGTTTGACGTTATGCCCCAAGGCTTGAGCCTCGGCAACTTCTTCAAAAAGCTGTTCCCAGTTCAGCTGAAAGCGCTGGTCAGCACTGAACTCAGGGACCAAGTAATGATAATTGGTGTCGAACCACTTGGTCATTTCTTGCGCATGTGCACCACCGCAACAGCTGTTGCTAACGCCGCGCGCCATGCTAAATAACGTATCCAGTGTCGGCTGAACTGTCTGGGGGCGAAACCGCTGCGGGATCACGCCAAAGGTCAGCGAGTGTGTAAGCACCTGATCGTACCAGGCGAAATCCCCCACTGGCAGAAGGTCGATACCGGCATCTTTTTGCAGTTGCCAATGCGCCGCACGCAGCTCACGGCCGACAGCACGCAAGCCTGCCTCATCCAGCTCGCCACGCCAATGCGCTTCCAATGCCTTCTTTAATTCACGGTCGCGACCAATACGAGGAAAACCGAGGGAATGAGATACAGCCATGATTCAATGCTCCATACAGATGATGGTGTGCATTCTCAACAAGACCGAATCATGAAACAAACTCAACATATTCGTATTGATCTATAGTTTCACTCATGTTCCCATAGCCTCATCGTCAACACTGATAACTACTGGGCCAAGCTGCGCCCAAGACTGCGAGGCCGTCATGCTTGAACTTCGCCATTTAAAAACCCTACACGCGCTGCGCGAAAGCGAAAGCCTGGTTGATGCAGCTGAGCGCCTGCACCTGACTCAGTCGGCACTGTCACACCAATTTAAAGAGCTCGAAGAACGCATCGGTATGCAGCTGTTTGTGCGCAAGACCAAACCTGTGCGCTTCACCAGTGCGGGCCTGCGCTTGCTCCAGCTATCGGATTCGGTACTGCCATTGCTGCGCGGTGCCGAACGTGACCTCGCACGCTTGGCTGGCGGCACCGCTGGCCGCTTGCACATGGCGATCGAATGCCACAGTTGTTTCCAATGGCTGATGCCGACCATTGACCAGTTTCGCGATGCCTGGCCAGAGGTCGAACTTGACCTGGCCTCAGGTTTCTCATTTGCGCCACTGCCGGCACTGGCCCGCGGCGACCTTGATTTGGTCGTCACCTCAGATCCAATCGAATTGGCAGGCATTACCTACATTCCGCTGTTTACCTACGAAGCCATGCTCGCGGTGGCCAACCAACACGCGCTGGCCAACAAAGCATTTATCGTCGCCGAAGATTTAGAACGCGAAACCTTGATCACCTACCCGGTTGAGCGTGACCGGCTGGATATTTTCACTCGCTTTCTGGAACCCGCCGACATCGAGCCGGCGCAAGTGCGCACCTCAGAGCTGACCGTGATGATGATGCAACTGGTCGCCAGCGGGCGTGGCGTGTGCGGCTTACCCAACTGGGCGCTGCATGAGTACAGCTCACGGGGTTATGTCACCGCCAAGCGACTGGGTGAAAAAGGCTTGCTGGCCACACTTTATGCTGGGATTCGCACCGACATGCTTGATGCACCCTTCATGCGCGATTTTTTATTGACCGCCAAAGACACTTCATTCGCCAATCTTGAAGGCGTCAGCGTGGCCAGAAGCTAGGCCTGCACACGCAAGAGCAGCAGCATGGATGCGGGTTGTTGCTGTTCGGGATGCATGGGCTCACGTAACCATTGCAACTGCCAGCCAGCCTCTGTCAGCAGCGCCAGCCAAGACGCCAAGGTGCGAAAGTACCAGGGCATGGGCTCGACAAACTCATCGGAAAAATCCGTGAACCGTTCAACACGCCAACCATCCTGGTAAGCCTGACCACCGCATGCTTGCCAGGGGTGCAAGGTTTGAATCATCAAACAGCCCGTTGAAGTTGCCCGCGCTTTGAGTGCCTCAAGGCTTGGCAAAAGCGCTTCTTCAAGCAAGGCAAAATTACACACTAACAAGTCGAACTGACCTAAAGCATGCCCCTCCCCGGCGAGCTGGTCATAGCCACGGTGGTGGTAGCGTTGAGGATAAGCGTCAGCGTTGCGCGCCTGCACTATCAAAGGTTGTGAGGCATCCACACCGATCACCTCAATGCCTTCTGCCGCCAAAGCCCGGCACAGCCAGCCCTCACCGCACCCCACATCAAGCACACGATTGGGCGAGCAACCGTGTATAGCCTCCAGCAGCGCGGCATCTGTGACCAAGCGCCGACTGGCAAGCCGCTGCTCACGCACAACCTGAGTCCACGCCTGCGCATTGGCCTGCCAGCTGTGCATCAGCGCCTTGGGATTATCGGTTGCCATATCGACCTCGCCTTGCCTACTTGCTGATATAAAAAAGTACCCGCCCCACTCGCCGCCTTGCGTCTAAAGCAGCAGATTTACCGCGCAGCGACTACCATCAAATATAGTGCTTATTGGCCCAGACCAGAGCGGCGGCAAACCGTTGCGCAGTGGTAATATCCGCGCCAACGGATGAACCATACGCAGGCATGGGAATCGAAAGCTGACCGATGGTCTTTTTCCTTTAACACTTGCTGACTATGGTTTGCTGTCAGCAACCGCTGCTGAGACGATCAGCATACGGCAACATACATGGAGCTAGACGTGCCACCACTCGATCCGCAAAAGCGCCTTGCCGCGCGCAATGCCACCTTGGCTCATGAAGATGCGCTGAACTGTATGGTTTATCGCCCTGATGAACAGGACCCTGATGCTGAAGAAATCGACCTCGGCGATGCCAAGATCCTCTTCACCGGCATATTCGAAGCGCCAGCTGACTGGGATGAGCTTGAGCGGGAAGAATTCTTCGCTGACACAAACCCTGAGCTTTTTATGACCGCATTTATCGAATGTGAGGCCAAGCCAGAGTCAGCGCAATTCTTTACGGTTGAGGGTAACGACTACATCGCGACAATGCCTAACCCAGGCGAAGTCGTAATGTTTTACGTGCTCGACTACAGCGAAGATGACAACGGTCGTGAATATATCGTGGTACGCGACGACGAACCCATGAGCTGAAGCGCTCCAGTTACCGATGAGTCGGTGCCATTGCGGCGGCTCATCTGGCCTAACAGAGCGTTAGCGCAATCAAATAGTGCGCTGCGCTTTGATATACAGGGCTTCTACCTTCTCGCGCGCCCAAGGTGTTTTGCGCAAAAAAGTCAGACTCGACTTAATACTCGGATCGCTTTTAAAACAGCGTATATCAATGCGCTGCGCCAGCCCGTCCCAACCGTAGGTTGCAACCAACTGATTGAGAATGGCCTCAAG
Organism: Pseudomonas sp. NPDC078700; assembly: GCF_044542375.1. Lineage (NCBI taxonomy): Bacteria > Pseudomonadati > Pseudomonadota > Gammaproteobacteria > Pseudomonadales > Pseudomonadaceae > Pseudomonas > Pseudomonas sp. NPDC078700. The sequence goes on along the minus strand of NZ_JBITUI010000007.1, from coordinate 217,385 downwards.
CGTGACGCCATGCAGCGGATTTTTCGGGGTTTGCGTCATGCTATGCCTTCGCCTGCAAGTGGGTTAAGAGGCGCACCTTAGCCAAGGCCAGGCACTAACGGAAGAAAAAACCGGGCCATGCATATGATGCATGGCCCGGCTCAGTACAGCAAAGCGCAAATGTTAAGCGGCTTTGTACTCTTTCTCAGCGTCAGCAAAACGCTTTTGCATGGCTGCAGAAGGCTCTTTATCCAACAGGCTGAAGACCACAATGGCCAGCGTAGCCAAGATAAAGCCTGGGATAATTTCGTACAGACCCAGACCGATGTAGTTCTTCCATACAATCACGGTGACAGCACCTACCAACATACCGGCCAGCGCGCCATTGCGGGTCATACGCGCCCACATAACCGAGAGCAGTACCACTGGGCCAAATGCCGCGCCGAAACCTGCCCATGCATAAGACACCAGGCCCAACACGCGGTTGTTTGGATCTGCTGCAAGCAAGATCGCAACCAGTGCAATCAACAGCACCATGCTACGTCCAACCCAGACCAGCTCAGTTTGCGAAGCTCCTTTACGCAGGAATGCTTTGTAGAAGTCTTCGGTCAGTGCGCTCGAGCAGACCAGTAACTGGCAGCTCAACGTACTCATAACAGCAGCCAAAATGGCTGACAGCAAGATACCGGCAATCCATGGGTTGAACAGCAGCTTGGCCAGTTCGATGAAGACCCGCTCTGGGTTTTCAGTCACCGGACCTGCAACATCAGGGTTTGCAGCGAAGTATGCGATACCGAAGAAGCCGACCGATACGGTACCGATCAGGCACAGAATCATCCACGCCATCGAGATGCGACGTGCAGCAGGAATAGTCTTGACCGAGTCCGCCGCCATGAAGCGCGCCAAGATGTGCGGTTGGCCGAAGTAGCCCAAGCCCCACGCCATGAGCGAGATCACACCGATGAAGGTTGCGCCTTTGAACATGTCAAAGTTGGTCGCATCTTGCATCTCGATTGCAGCGAATGTGGAGTCAGCACCACCTGTGGCGATCATCACAATCACAGGCGTCAAGATCAAGGCGAAGATCATCAGTGTTGCCTGCACGGTGTCAGTCCAGCTGACAGCCAGGAAACCACCGATAAAGGTATAGGCGATGGTTGCAGCAGCACCGGCCCACAACGCTGTTTCGTAGGACATGCCGAAGGTGCTTTCAAACAAGCGCGCTCCAGCCACAACACCCGATGCGCAATAGATGGTGAAGAACACCAAAATCACAACGGCCGAGAAGATTCGCAGCACACGACTGGTGTCTTCAAAACGGTTACTGAAATAGTCAGGCAGCGTCAGCGCGTTACCGTTGTGCTCGGTCTGCACCCGCAGGCGACCTGCCACAAACAGCCAGTTCAGATAAGCACCGACCACCAAGCCAATGGCAATCCAGCTTTCAGACAAGCCTGACAAATAAACCGCGCCCGGCAAGCCCATCAGCAGCCAGCCACTCATATCCGAAGCGCCAGCGGACAACGCAGTTACATAGCTGCCCAGACTACGACCGCCAAGGATATAGTCAGACAAGTTTTTGGTGCGCAGATAGGCGAATAGCCCAATTCCGATCATCAAAGCAATGTACACCACGAAGGTGACAAGCATGGGGGTGTTAGCTGTCATTGGGGTGTTCCCCTCTCGTTTGTTGTTATGGCGGCACGGGATGACCGGTGCCCTGTATGGCAAACAGCGTTCGCTTGTAGCGCACGCACGTTACGAACTGGCAGGTTCCTGTAGTCTTCGGCCGGAATACCCAGCTCAGCGTAAACTCAGAACAACCCACCCTTTCTTTAAGATTGAGCAACTAGCCCACAAGTCACTCAACCTAAAACGTCAGGCTCTTTCGAGCCCTCAATAAAACAACGGGCGAGGCCCGAAGGCGCCCGCCCGTTAAAAAACCAGTTAAACCTCATCGCCCAATGATAGCAGCGACGCATTACCCCCGACTGCGGTGGTGTTCACCGATGTCGTGCGCTCATTTACAAAGCGCAGCAAATAGCTTGGTCCACCGGCTTTAGGGCCGGTGCCGGACAGGCCACAACCACCGAAGGGCTGCACTCCAACCACTGCACCAATCTGATTACGGTTGATGTAGAGGTTGCCTACGCGAGCCAATGCTTCGATGCGCGCGGCAGTTTCTTCGTTACGGCTATGCACGCCCAGCGTCAGACCGTAGCCTGTTGCATTGATAGCGCCGACTACCGCTTCCAGCTCGCTGGCCTGATAACGCACAACATGCAGGATCGGGCCAAAGTTTTCTTTCTTCAGTTCGTTGATGCCACCAATTTCGAATGCCACTGGTGCTACGAAGTGCCCATCAAGATCAGCTGGGAGCTGCGCTTCAGCAATCAGCTTGCCTTCAGCCTTGAGTGCGGCAATATGGGTCTCAAGACCCGCTTTGGCTTCAGCATCAATCACCGGGCCAATATCGTTGGCACGCACATGGGTCGGGCCAACTTTCAGCTCAGCCATTGCACCTTTGAGCAATTCAAGCACGCGATCGGCAATGTCAGCCTGCACATAAAGCACACGCAGTGCTGAGCAGCGTTGACCTGCACTGGTGAAGGCCGAGAGCACAGCATCTTTAACCACTTGTTCAGGCAGTGCTGTGGAGTCCACGATCATTGCGTTCTGGCCGCCAGTTTCGGCGATCAATGCAGCGATTGGGCCCTCTTTCTCAGCCAATTGGCGATTGATGATCCGTGCGGTGTCGGTCGAGCCTGTGAAGCACACACCGGATACGCGAGCGTCGCGGCAGAACACGCCACCCAAGGTCGCGCCATCACCTGGCAGGAAGGCGATTACATCTTTCGGCAAGCCAGCTTCGAACATCAATTCCAATGCACGAGCAGCAATCAGACTGGTCTGCTCTGCAGGCTTAGCCAACACACAGTTACCGGCCACCAACGCTGCAGCTATCTGGCCCAGGTAAATCGCCAGCGGGAAGTTCCAAGGGCTGACGCAGACAAAAATCCCGCGACCTTCGTGGAACAACTCATTGCGCTCACCGGTTGGGCCTTGCAGCTCTTCACGCCCCAGACGCAGACGCGCTTGTTGTGCGTAATAACGGCAGAAATCAACCGCTTCACGGACTTCATCAATACCGTCTTGCAGGCTTTTGCCCGCTTCCAACGTACACAGCGCCATCAATTCTGCGCGGTGCGTTTCCAGCAGGTCAGCCAAACGCTCGAAAATGCTGGCGCGATCGTTGATTGCGGTGGCATTCCAGCGCGGCCATGCAGCGCTCAACCCATCAAGTGCTTGAGCGGCTTGAGCGGCAGTTGCGAACTCGGCGTTGCCGACAACTTTGTTCAACTCGTAAGGACAGTTCACTGCCTGAGCAGTGCCGGCGAGTTTTTCACCGTTGATAACTGGCGCGGCATGCCACTGGCGGTTGAGGTGCGGCTGATAGGCACTGTTCAATTCGGCCCAGGAATGTTCGATGTTCATATTGATGCCTTGGGAGTTTTTCCGAGCAGCACCAAACAGCGCAGGCGGAAGTGGAATTTTCTCATTACTGAGCGATTTGAACTTGCGCAACTGCGTCACCGGATGATCAAGAAGTGACTCAATCGGCGTACTTGGGTCAACTAACTGGTGCACGAACGAGGAGTTCGCGCCGTTTTCCAGCAGGCGACGTACCAGATATGGCAGCAGATCCTTGTGTGCGCCAACAGGGGCGTAGATCCGCACATTGGTAGCGTGCTTTTCCAGCACAGTGTCATACAGCGCATCACCCATGCCGTGCAGACGTTGGAATTCGAAATCACGGGGCTGTTGCAACTCAGTGGCCATGGTCAGAATGCAGCTGACCGTATGCGCGTTGTGGCTGGCGAACTGTGGATAGATCACCCCACGGGTGAACTCAGACAACAGAAAACGAGCACAGGCCAGATAAGAACTATCGGTGCCTTCTTTACGGGTAAATACCGGGAAGCCGTCCAAACCTTGTACGTGACACTGCTTTATTTCGCTGTCCCAGTACGCGCCCTTAACCAGGCGCAACGGCATTTTTTCGCCGAGTTCTTTGCCAAGCAATGTCAGCCATACCAGCACCGGCAAGCAGCGTTTTGAGTAAGCCTGAACGACCAGGCCCACTTCCCCCCAACCACTAATGGCAGGGTCACGCAGCAGCTTTTCATAAAGCTCGAGGGACAACTCAAGGCGATCAGCTTCTTCAGCATCGATCGAGATACCCACATCCAGCTTGCGCGCTCGCACGCACAACTCGCGCACATTGGCGAATAGCTCTGTCAGCACACGCTCGCGCTGCGCCACTTCATAGCGCGGGTGCAACGCCGAAAGCTTGATCGACACCGATGGTCGCGGGCCTTTACCGACTTGTGGCTCAGCGCCAACAGTATCAATAGCGCTGCGGTAATCGGCCATGTATTTGTTGGCATCTTCAGCGGTCAGCGCTGCTTCACCTAACATATCAAACGAGTAGCTGTAGCCTTTCTGACGCTCAGGGCGACCATTTTTCAGCGCTTCGCTGATGGTCCGGCCAAGTACGAACTGCTTACCCATGAGTTTCATCGCTTGGTTCATCGCCGCACGGATGACCGGCTCACCAGAGCGCTTGATTAACTTACCGAGGACATTTTTCGGGCGACCATCAGCAGTATCCGGGTCAACCACCTTGCCGGTCATGACCAAGCCCCATGCGGCAAAGTTGACCAGCACACTGTCACTCTTGCCCAAGTGGCGTTCCCACTCAGCAGCACTGAGCTTGTCGCGGATCAATGCATCAGCGGTAACCGCGTCAGGCACACGCAGCAAAGCCTCGGCCAGGCACATGAGCATCAGCCCTTCCTGGGTATCGAGGCTGTACTGACGAAGAAGCGCGTCGAGGGTATCGACGGCATTGTCCCGGCTACGCACCTGTTCAATCAGGGTGCGGGCATTCTGGCGGATAGCCTCAATGCCGGCTTCACCGGGATCGGCGAGCTGCAATAGCTCAGTGAGATAGGCTGCCTCGTCAACGCTGTAATTTGCGCTGATGACAGGGAAAAAATCGGCGGCCTTGGCGGCAGAGATCCGGTTTCGGAACTCGTCCTGCAAGACGTGACTGGCTTTGAACATCACGCCCATCCTCTTATGGAGACTGTTGTTGTAAGCGCCTCTGCATGCATTTAGTGCAGGTGGGGTGCCCGGACGACAAAACTCAAGGCAACCCAACATGACGCAACTGGATGACTGAATTTAGTGGCAGAGTGATTACAGCTTCTTACTAAAACCTCTGGAGTTTTTGCAGAAAGCTATGAGGCGGGGAACTAATTTCAGTGCGTTTTTTCCATCAAAAACGTCTGAAAACGGCTAGGAAGCCCGGTCTAGAAGGTGCAGCGCCCATAGGCTCAGTCAAATTCTGTCGCTGTCGACAACAACGGTCGACGCTGCCCTTGTGAGCGAGCCGAGCGTTTTACTCGGCGCGTCATATTGGGGCGCTACGACGATATAAGACGGCGCATACCGATATGCTCAATGCCATCTTCAAGATAAATCTCGCTGCACGGAACAAACCCATAGCGCCCGTAATAACCTTGCAAATGCGCTTGCGCAGATAAATACACAGGCACCTCTGGCCAGCGTTTTGCGCAGGCATCCAAGGCCTTGGCCAGCATCGTATGGCCCAAACCGGTGCCGCGCGCTGAAGGGTCGGTCACCACACGACCAATCACTACATTTGCATCATTGTGCACAGGATCAAGCATGCGCAAATACGCAACCAACGTATCGCCCTGCCATGCCAACAGGTGAACGGTGTCACCGAGCATGTCCAGGCCGTCAATATCAGTGTAGATACAATTTTGCTCGACCACGAATACTGCACTGCGCAGTTTCAATGCGGCGTAAACATCGGCGACGCTAAGCTCGCTGTGATGCTTGATTTGCCAAATAACCGGGGATTGTTGCGGGCTCAACTTCGAGGACTCCTTAAATTACTGATCAATCACCTGTGCGCGCATTGGCGCGAGCCGTGCAAGCAAGCGGTTTTGCGTGGTGACAGCAACCCCCTGATCATCCATTGCATCTTGCAAGTCTTCAACCAGTGCATTGAAGTCACTTGGCGTCAGATTTTGTCCTTTATGGCTTTCTTCCATGCTATCGCCGGTGTAGGTGCACGGGCCGCCCGCCTCTACGCAAAACTGCTCAACCAACTTGTCCCGTAGCCGGACAATATCGATATTCTCGAAGTGCTCAACAATACGTTGATCAGCCGCGATATTAAGCAACATGCCTTCGACTATCTTATTGATCCCGGGCGTGCCGCCCAGCGCTTGGTAGAGGCTGTCGTCCTTGGGGGGCTGTTGCGCGCAGGCAGTCAGCAACAGCGCCGTGGCAAATATGAACATCCGCACCTTAGAAACTCCCCTGAACAGACAGGTAGGCACCGTTTTGGTTGTCCAGCGTTGCAATTTCGCCAAGGCGCGCATAAGCCAAAACAATCGCCAGATGTTTATTCGGGAAGTAACCAACAAACAGGTCCGCCCAATCGCTTTCGCCCGCAAAACTCAAGTTATCCGGTTTCTCGCGATACTCCACGCCAACGGCCCAGTCGCGGTCAAGCAATAGCGCAATCGAGCCTTCTTTGAGCACCGAGCGCTTATCACGACGATCGCCGCCGAAGCCCAGAATGCCCAACTCATTCGCCCGGCTATAGCGCAAGCCTCCGTTAACCAAGAGGTTGTATCCAAAGGCACCGCCCAGGAATAAACGACTCGCCGTCAGGTAGCCCTCGGTGTCATCTTGACGTTCTGCTCCGACCAGGCTGGGAATCAAAAAATCTTGATTTTTTTTGTACTGGATACCCAGTGACACTTGTGGCAACTGATCAAATATCAAGTCACCGAACAGGCGCACCTTAACGCCGAAGACATCTTGGCTAATATGGTTTTCAGGCAAGCTCAGTGAACGCGCCAAGTTGCCCAAATCAAAGCGCTGGCGGGCATAAGAAAGCTCAACACGATTGTCGAACGACGCCGCTATTCCTGCCACGTCGAGCCGGTAATCGCCGGTTTCAACCCGCGTGGCAAAGGCATCAGCGCCCCACTCCCCTCGCTCGCCATAACCAGACAAAACAGCCCATGGAGTAATGCCGCCACCGGCAGCGCCCTCAAGGCTGGTTGCACCGCCAGTGGCCAATAAGCGTCCTTCATTTGCGCCAGCATTAGCCGAAAACACCACCAGCCCTGCCACTGCAAGGAGTCGCCCCACATTCATCATTCAACTCACCGGTAATGCTGAAGTTTGTTCTGTACTCTTGGCCCACGCCTCGAAGGCCTGAGCGCTTAGTGGCCTGCTGATCAGGTAGCCCTGAATAAAGTCGCACCCCCAATGCTTGAGCAGTTTGGCACTGCTCTCAAGTTCGACACCTTCGGCCACCACCTTGAGGCCTAAGCTATGGCCCATCTCAATGGTCGACCGCACGATGACCGCATCTTCACTGTGCTCGTCCAACTGACGAATAAACGACTGATCGATTTTCAGCTCTTGCACCGGCATGCGTTTAAGTTGCGTCAGCGATGAATAGCCTGTGCCGAAGTCATCGACAGCCAACGCAATACCGCATGCACGCAGATCATGCAGCACTTGCAGCGCAACTTCGGGATTGAGCATCACACCACTCTCGGTGATCTCAAAGGTGATCAGCCCTGGATCAATCTTGTAGCGATTCAATAAGCCCGACACCCGTGCTGCGAGGCTGCGGTCAAGCAAATCGGCGGTCGAGATGTTCAAGGACACATGCACGATCAAACCGCGGCTACGCCAATCGGCAAGCTGACGCAATGCCGCCTCCATGACCCAGCCGGTGAGCAAGTGGATACTGCCGGTGCGTTCAGCCAGGGGTATGAACTCCCCTGGCGAGATAACCCCCAGCTCTGGGTGAGACCAGCGCAACAAGGCCTCTGCGTGAGCATCCGACGCGCCTGCAAGCAGCGTCTTGGGCTGAAAATTAAGAAGCAATTCATTCCGCGAAGGCGCATGACGCAGCTCACGTATAAGCCGAATTTGCCGCTCATGCTCAATATCACGCCCCTGCTTATAAACCTGAACATGCCCCTGCATGTTCGCGGCATCCTGCATGGCGATTGCTGCGCGCATTAACAACTCTTCTGGCGAACGTCCGTGCTCGGGGAATGCGGAAATACCAACCCGGACCTCAAGCGTCACGTCAACGCCATTGATAGTGAATGGCTCCGCCAATTGATGCGTGAGCATGTCGGCATAAGCAACAGCACTGCCCCCATCGAGCTGGTTGAGCAGGATTAAAAACTCATCGGCAATGATCCTCGCCAGACTGTCGCCAGGTCGAAGCACGCTTTGTAAACGCTCACCAAGCTGTCGCAAAACCTGATCGGCAGCCGATGTGCCACAGCTCTGATTAACCCGTTTGAAGTCGCAAATGCCCATATAGAGCAACGCAACAGGCCGCTCTGCCATGACCGCACTGCTTAACAGCTCAAGCGACAGCGCCCGATTGGGTAGCCCTGTAAGTGGATCATGCAGCGCATTGTGCGAAAGCAGGCGTTGGCGCTCGGCAATACCCTGCTGCATGGTTTGAAACGACTGCGCCAACTTGCCAAGCTCATCGCTGCGATTCAGTTCCAACGGCACCTCATAGTCGCCTTGACCGATTCGTTCAGCGACAGCCGCCAATTGCGTGACCGGCCGCGAGATATTGCGCGCCAGTAACAACGCCCCCACTAACGAGGCCAACAGCGCAACCAGTGCAATCAGTAAAATATTCTTATCCAGCGGTGCAAAGGCCTGTTGCGCTTGAGTAAGTGACTTGTAGAGCAGTGCGCTGACTTCAAAACCATTGCCACTGGCGAGCACAATTTTCTTCGCCAGATAGCGCTGACCCTGATCAAGCTTGAGGTCTTCAAAATGATCCCCGGTTGCGGGAATCATCTGCGCCAAATCATGACTGTCTTGATCAGGCAGGCTGCTGATCCAGATATCGTCAAGACCTCGCTGGGTCGCCCGCAAAGCCAGATCCAAGTGAGCCACGCTCTGTAACTCACGGGTAAACTCATTGTCCACTTGAAAGCCCATCACCACCCGAGCAATCGGCAGCGGCGCGCTCACTGTGGCCTGCACGAGTAGGTAGATGCTGTCTTCAATGGGCATCAGGTAAATCTGTACGCCCTCACGCTGATGGCGCGTAACTTGGCTACTGAGGCGCTGAGCGACATCTCCGACGAAACGCGGATCAGTACTGACTTCAATACGCCCGCTCAAATCAAACATCATCACTACGTTGGCGTTGATCCGTGCGCCATGGTTGGCCAGCGCAGAGCGGATGGTCTCAGCATCACTGCTTGCCACGGCCTCCTTGAAGCCAAAGTCAGCAGACAGCACACGCACGGCATCGCGTAACTGGATGCCGCGCGCTTCAAGTAACTCTTCAAAAACCCGGGTGCCCACCTCAAGCTGTTCAGCCGCCTGAGCACTCACGGCTGAGCGGGTGGCTTGCTGAACGGCAACATAAAGCGAACCAATGACGGTCAACAGCAGCAACACCAGTACGCTGGCGATCCGCGCCTGAAAACTATTGCGCAGCATCTTTTTTGGCTTTGTTGAAGGCATCACCGAACGAGCTCTGCGGCTGAGCCATCGGCTGAGAAGGTGTAGGTTCAAGCATGCTCAGGGTAAAGCGCTGGCTTAGCTGACCGTCATCAAGCGCAATATCGGCAGCTTTTTGCGGCAACATATTTGGGGTTTGCGGGTGCCACAAGGTAACGGCATATCGCCCCTTCGGAAGCTGAACAATCTGCGCTTGACCCTGTTGATTGGTCACCGCATAGCGCGGGTCATCGGTGACATAGACATAACCGATCATCCAATCGTGAATATTACAGCCCAGCACCACAACACCCGGTTTATCGAAAGTGACCGGTTCGCTCGGGGTGCCTTGATAGAGGCGTAGCTCAAAGCGCTTTGCGGGAGAGAAACTGTAGACATGGTGACGAATGTTATCGCTGTTGGGGAATTTGACCTGAGTGCCCGTGCGGACCACCAATACATTGGGTACGAACTGTTTGTCCTGTTGATCCATGACCGCCGTTTCAAGCGCAGACTCATTACCAATAGGACCGCGCAACGTCACCACGCCATTAACCACAGGCTCACCCGCAGAGTTAACCAGTTCAATGTTCAAGCCAGCCCCCCACGCCAAAGCACTTGAGCCAAGGCAAACCGCCAACAGCATTGCCTGTGCAAAATTGTTTAGTTTGGGAGGTAACGCACACAGATTCGACAATCGCAAAGTCTACTTCTCCAAGCCCCATCCACACCCGAAGAGTGGCTTCGCCAACCAGACGAAGATGGCTGGTTAAACGCTATTACGCAAGCATTTTGCCAGCATCGTTAAAAGCATTATCGGCGAGACAGAGGAGGAACTTTAGGCGCTTTAGCAATCTTCAGATTATTTAGAGCTGCGCATACGCTTGGGCGTCAGCCCCATGTAACGACGCATTGCGGTTGTCAGGGCGCTTTGTGAGGAGAAGCCGCATTCCTCGGCTATCCGAATCAATGGCAAGTTGCTTTCACGAAGCAAACGGGCAGCTCGGTCGAGGCGGCTTTTAAGCAAGTATTGGTGCGGCGTCAGGCCCACACTGTCTTTGAACTGGGCATGGAAGTGGCTTGGGCTGAGGCAGACGGTCTGGGCCAGTTCGGCAACACTGATACGCCGTGACAGATGCTCAACAATATAGCTGTCTAACCGCTCAAGGTTGAGCGAGCCTGTGACACGGCTTGTCTGCTCGCCAAACAAGCGCAAGTGCAAGGCGCGTAACAGCACACCGCCCAGGGAGCGCGCAAGAATAGGATCACTGCCATAGCGCTCAAGCTCCGCACCGGCATAGCTGAGCAAATGCTGAAAATCCACATCCAGCTGCGGGTAGCGCGGCGTCTCAAACAGGTGGGTCAATAATTCCAAGTCTTCGCTGCTGGTGTCCTGCTCATCGAGGTCGATGATCAGCATGCGGTTATCACCCATGCCCGCAAATTGATGATCCGCATCACCCGGCACCAGACAAGCCCGCATCCGACAGACCTCTCCGCCACTGCCATTGACTTCGAATTCCGCACGCCCTGAGATCGACAGCACCAATTGATGGTGGTCGTGGGTATGTTCGTGGGCTTTATCATCGAGGCGAATTAGACGGGCATTGAGCATCGCAAGACGGCATCAAAAGAGTGATGGCACATTTTACCCCTTAAACAGTCAAAACAGCAGCGCCGACGACAAATGGACAAGGGGCGACGTTGCGCCGCAGTGAAGCAACGATTGAAATAGCCAAGTTACCCCCCATGTTTATGGCATAGCCCAATTGCAGGTGCCGCATGAACGAAGAGAACGATATCGTCGTAGAACAGGATGACCAACGTCTGGCGCTGCCTGGTCAGCAACTGCCTGAGCAGCTGTATGTGATCCCGATCCACAACCGCCCACTCTTTCCGGCCCAAGTGTTGCCGATCATCGTCAACCCTGAGCCCTGGAGCACGACGCTTAAACGCGTAAGTGATACGCCGCACAAGAGTATGGCGCTGTTCTTTGTCGACAATCCGCCGGCAGATGGCTCAGCCCTTGATCCTGATGACCTGCCAGAACACGGCACACTGGTGCGCGTACTTAATGCATCTGAAGAAGGTGGCAAGCTGCAGTTTGTTGCGCAGGGCCTGACCCGCGTACGGATTCGTACCTGGCTGCGGCGTAAACCGCCTTATCTGGCCGAAGTTGATTACCCGAAAACCCTGCTCGAATCGCGCGATGAAATCAAAGCCTATGGCATGGCACTGATCAATGCGATCAAAGAACTGTTGCCGCTCAACCCACTCTACAGCGAAGAGTTGAAGAACTACCTCAATCGCTTCAGCCCCAATGATCCATCACCGCTGACCGACTTCGCGGCCGCCCTGACCACAGTGCCAGGCAAAGAGCTGCAAGAAGTGCTCGACACCGTGCCCATGCTCAAGCGCATGGAGAAGGTGCTGCCTTTGTTGCGCAAGGAGGTTGAAGTTGCGCGCCTGCAAGGTGAGTTGTCGGCTGAGGTCAATCGCAAAATATCCGAGCACCAACGCGAGTTCTTTCTCAAGGAACAGCTGAAAATCATTCAGCAAGAACTGGGCTTGAGCAAAGACGACCGTAGCGCTGATATCGAACAATTTGAGCAACGCCTGGAAGGTAAAACCCTTTCCGATCAAGCACGCAAACGCATTGATGAGGAGTTGAGTAAATTATCAATACTTGAAACCGGCTCCCCTGAATACGCCGTGACCCGCAACTACCTGGACTGGGCGACAGCGTTGCCTTGGGGCGTATTTGGCGAAGACAAGCTGGATCTCAAGCATTCACGCACGGTGCTCGACAAACATCACTCGGGCATGGACGACATCAAGTCGCGGATCACAGAGTTCCTCGCCGTAGGTGCCTTCAAAGGTGAGATCGCCGGCTCCATTGTGTTGCTGGTTGGCCCTCCTGGGGTCGGTAAGACCAGCATTGGCAAATCGATTGCTGAGTCCCTGGGCCGGCCTTTTTATCGCTTTAGTGTTGGCGGCATGCGTGACGAAGCCGAGATTAAAGGCCATCGCCGCACCTACATTGGTGCCCTGCCCGGCAAGCTGGTGCAAGCGCTGAAAGACGTCGAAGTCATGAACCCCGTGATCATGCTCGACGAAATCGACAAGCTGGGTGCCAGCTATCAAGGCGACCCGGCATCTGCATTGCTCGAAACCCTTGACCCGGAACAGAATGTCGAGTTTCTCGACCACTATCTGGACCTGCGCATAGACCTGTCGAAGGTATTGTTCATCTGCACGGCCAACACCCTTGATTCGATTCCCGGGCCGTTGCTTGACCGCATGGAAGTCATCCGCCTTTCCGGCTACATCACCGAAGAAAAACTGGCGATTGCTAAAAATCACCTATGGCCAAAACAGCTGGATAAAGCCGGAGTCCCGAAAAAACGGCTGAGCATTACCGATGCTGCATTACGCGGTGTGATTGAAGGCTACGCCCGTGAGGCCGGGGTGCGCCAACTTGAAAAACAACTCGGCAAGCTGGTGCGCAAGGCTGTGGTGCAACTGTTGGACGACCCGGATACGCCGATCAAGATTGGCCACAAGGACCTTGAACGTTATTTGGGTATGGCGGTATTTCGTAATGAGCGCGTGCTGTCCGGTAAAGGCGTGATCACCGGGCTCGCCTGGACTAGCATGGGCGGTGCCACGCTGCCGATTGAAGCGACACGGATTCATACCTTGAACCGAGGCTTCAAACTCACAGGGCAACTGGGCGAAGTGATGAAGGAGTCTGCCGAGATCGCTTACAGCTATATCAGCTCGAATCTGAAAAAATTCGGCGGTGATAGCAGCTTCTTCGATCAGGCATTTATCCACCTTCATGTACCCGAAGGCGCCACACCCAAGGATGGCCCGAGCGCAGGCGTGACAATGGCCAGCGCGTTACTTTCATTGGCACGCAATCAGGTGCCGAAAAAAGGCGTGGCCATGACCGGCGAACTCACGCTTACCGGGCAAGTACTGCCCATTGGTGGCGTTCGCGAGAAAGTCATTGCGGCACGTCGGCAAAAAATTCATGAGCTGATTCTTCCAGAAGCCAACCGGGGTTCTTATCAAGAGCTGCCCGACTACTTGAAAGAAGGCATCACCGTGCATTTTGCTCAACGCTACAGCGATGTTGCCAAGGTACTGTTCGAGTGACGCACGCAGGGTTCAAGCGCCGTTAAAGGCTTGAACCCTTGCCTGCCTGATAAGGCCCGAACGGGCTGCTCAGCTGCCCACGGGCTTACGTTTAACCCTCAACTGCGGCTATGCTGAACAGCCTGTTTCAATCACCGGAGATAAACATGACCGCAGTTTACCGCTTACTGCCGCCACTGAGCCTGGCTCTCCTGGCTGGCTGCGCCTCCACCTCAAGCACTCAAACAGTGGACGAACAAAGCGATTGCCCGCTGTCGTTAAACCCCGGCCAGGAACTGATAATCAGCTTGCCAAGCAATCCGACCACAGGTTTTCGCTGGGTAGTGCGCGACGCTGCGCCTGCTGTCCTGACCAGCCTTGGCCCGGAGGTTTACAGCAACCCGGAAGATGCCGGCATGGTTGGCAGTGCGGGCAAATCAACATGGCGCTACACGGCCAAGAGCTCGGGTCAAGGCCAACTGATAATGACCTATCAACGCCCATGGGAAACCGACGTCGAACCGGCAAAAACCTTCGACTGCACAGTCAAGGTGAAATAACCCGCCTTGCGGCGCGAAAAGCTACTTAGGCCGTCATCTTCAGCGTTGGCAACCCGCGGTCAAACCGACATAGTTGCGAGGTTCTAACCTCCAACAAATGAGTCGAGTCTATGCGCTGGTTGATTTTGGCCCTGTGTGGCGCCGCACTGTTTATCTATGCAAGAGTTGCCGATCTCGAACTGCTGGGCCTGTTGACCAAAGGCATCCCGGTAATCGCCTTGCTGCTGTGGTTACAGCAAGCGCCCGCAGGCATCTATAGCCGCTGGATTCGCATTGGATTGTTGTGCTCGCTAGCTGGCGATATTCTGCTCGATTGGCCAGGCGACTTATTTGTATTTGGCCTTGGCGCGTTCCTGCTCGCTCACCTCGCCTATTTGCGCGCTTATTTCAGCGACTGCAAACGCCCTGCCTGGCCCGCGCTGATCATCGCACTGATGGTGGCCGGCAGCATGTTCAGCATCCTCGCCAGTGCCGGGCTTGGACCGTTAATGATTCCAGTGTTGTGCTACGCCACCGCCATAGGCGCCATGCTCTGGCGCGCACTGGCGCGGGTTAATCACCCGAAAATCAATCGCAAGGGAGCCTGGCTGGCAGCGGTTGGCGCGGTGCTTTTTGTCCTCTCCGATAGCATGATCGGCATCGACCGTTTTGTCGCGCCGTTCGCAGCTGCGCCTTACGCGATCATCCTTAGCTACTGGCTCGGGCAATGGGCGATTGGCGCGTCTGCTCAGCAAAATTTCCGCTAAAACGAAGCAAGAAACAGGTAACTCGACTATAGAAAGTAGACCGCATTCGATTATCAGGAGACGTCGATATGAAGGTCTACTGGCGCGAAACCCTGTTGGTTGTGACGCTGGTACTCGTCCAAGGATGTGGAACACTGCTGCCGAGCGAACGCACTGAAGTGCATTCCGCATTCAGTGATTATCTCGATGCGGAGCAGCGTTACAAACAAGCAACTCCCGGCAAAACCACGCGCAGCGAATTGTTTGCCCTGGGCTTCGACCCCCTGGTTCAAGGCAATGGCAAGATGCTCTCATTTATTGATGTGCGCTTAATGTTTGTGCAGCCCAATGTACCCATCGACTACCTGCCCGACGGCTTGATCGCCTGCCTGGAGGCCAAAGATCGCTGCATCGCCTATGCCTTTGATTTCACTCGGACCAATACTCAACGGGTTGGCAGCTTTTGGGCAGATGTTTTCAACTTCCAAAAGCAACGTGAAATGCAAGGCTGGGAGTTCCGAGCGGTGTTTGTGATGATTGATGATGTCCTGGTGCATAAAGTCAGCAATGGCGAGCCGAATATCCGCCGTTTTGAAGTCAAACATAACCCCCTGGGCCCACTGCAAGGGGCTGGTGAGTTTTTTTCCGACCAACTCAAGTAATCGAGGTTTGGTTAAACCGCCAACTTGGCTAAAATACGCGGCTTTCCAGACCCGACTCGGAACCACCGTGAGCAAAGACCCCGACCGCATTTTCTCTCAGCCGCTGGCGCAAGTGCCGGATTTTGCCTTTAACGAGGATGTGGTCAGGGTGTTTCCGGACATGATTAAACGTTCGGTGCCCGGCTATCCAACCATTGTGGAAAATATTGGCGTGCTCGCCAGCCAATTCGCCAAGCCCCACAGCGTGCTGTATGACTTGGGCAGTTCCTTAGGCGCAGTCACTCAAGCACTGCGCCGTCATGTGCAGATTGAAGACTGCCGGGTCATCGCCATTGATAACTCAAGTGCCATGGTTGAACGTTGTCGCGAATACCTGCACGCCCAAGATTCAATGTTTCAAGAATTGCTGCCGGTTGAAGTGATAGAAGCAGACATCCTCAACCTGGCGTTTGAACCTACATCGCTGGTCGCCCTGAACTTTACCTTGCAGTTCATCAAACCTGAACAGCGACTGGAACTGCTCACGCGTATCCACAGCGCCTTATTGCCCGGCGGCGCGCTGATCCTCTCGGAAAAGCTGTGTTTTGAGGACCCGGAGCAACAGCTACTGCTCACCGACCTGCATATCGCCTTTAAGCGCGCCAACGGCTATAGCGAACTGGAAATCGCCCAGAAGCGCAGCGCCATTGAAAACGTAATGATTCCCGACAGCCTTGAAACCCATCGCGAGCGTCTGCTTGCTGCCGGGTTCAGCAAGGTCACGCCTTGGTTCCAATGCCTTAATTTTGCCTCGATGATTGCCCTACCATGATCAAGCGTTTTGATTTAGATGCACTGCAATCCCAGCTAGCGGGTACGCCATTACAAGAATGGAGCGTTGATCTACCGCGACAAATCGACAGCAAACTGGCGATTGGTCATGGTGACCTTGAGCGTTGGTACGCAGCGGTTCAGGCCTTACCAAAGCTGGAAATCAAAGCCCTCAATCTACTTGAGGAATTCAGCTTCGATGGTCCCTGTGATGAGCAGAGCCGCGAACAGCTGAAAACCGCACTGCAAGGTTTGATTCCATGGCGCAAAGGCCCGTTCCACCTGTTTGGCGTGCACATTGATACCGAGTGGCGTTCCGACTGGAAATGGCAGCGTGTAGCGCCCTACCTCGACCTCAAGGACAAGCGCGTTCTCGACGTCGGCTGCGGCAATGGCTATTACATGTGGCGCATGCTTGGCGCGGGCGCCAGCAGCGTGGTGGGCATCGACCCAAACTGGCTATTTTTTAATCAGTTTTTAGCCATGAAAAACTACTTGCCGGAGCACCCCATCTGGCATCTGCCCTTGGCGGTTGAAGAGTTACCGCCCAAACTTCAGGGCTTCGACACTGTGTTTTCCATGGGCGTGCTTTATCACCGTCGCTCGCCAATTGATCACCTGCTCGACCTGAAAGATTGCTTGGTCAAAGGTGGCGAACTGGTGCTTGAAACCTTGGTGGTTGAAGGTGATGTGCAACAAGTACTGCTACCAGAAGACCGCTACGCGCAAATGCGTAACGTGTGGTTCCTGCCGTCAGTTCCGGCACTGGAGTTGTGGCTGCGCCGCGCAGGTTTTGTCGACGTTCAGTGCGTAGATGTCAGCACCACCTCGGTCGACGAACAACGCGCCACCGAGTGGATGCGCTATCAGTCGCTGCCAGAGTTCCTCGACCCGGCTGACCACAGCCGCACCATCGAAGGCTTGCCAGCGCCGACGCGGGCCGTGATCACCGCGCGCAAACCTTAGGGCCGGTCCCAGAGCCTGTAGCCGATGCCAGACGGCCTCGGCTACATTACTGCATAGACTTGAGCAGCCAATTGCACGATTGCTCACCCAGCAATTGAATTCGAGTTGTCTAGCGCAGGCCGTAGTGATTACAGACTGAGAAGGGCCAAGAGCAAAAGGCTGTTGTAAAGAAATCCGCCTCATTTTTATAGACTGTACCCCTATAGGCTTACAATATTCTAATTTATGTATACCTAAAGGGATACATAACCTTAATATATGTATACTTATAGGCTGTGTTTTTGTTCTTGTATGCTTTTAGGCATACATCTATATGCTTTTCGATAGCTTATAGGCTGTCATTGGAGATGCTATGAACAGTAAATCCTCTCTGTACAGACTACGCCTAAGTCAGGTTGAGCGGACACTTGAGCCCTTCTTGGCGGTCAAAGGTAAGCCCATTCCTCGCAAAGGCTGGCTTCGCTCAATTAGAGAATCGCTGGGTAGAACTGTACGTGCTCAGGCAGCCATTGCAGGTGTAGCGCCTGCAACCCTGCAAAAGAGCGAGCGTTCTGAGGCTGAGGACAGGATTACTCTGGCTCAGCTGAGAAAATTGGCTGAGGGTTTGGATTGCGAATTGGTGTACGCGCTCCTACCAAGGAAACCACTCCACGATATGGTTGAGGAGCGAGCCGAGCTGCTGGCTAGCAAGGAAATTATGGGGGTCACACATACAATGGCCCTAGAAGATCAGCGGCCATCAGACAGCTTTGTTTCACTCAAGGTACAGGAGCGTCGCGAAGAGCTGCTTGCAGACTCTTGGAACAAGCTGTGGCGCTAGAGCTAGATATCAAACTAGGCCAGACACCTCTGGATCCAGATGAGGCGGCTGGCCTCATACCTTCCCATATCAGTACCCAAGGCGAGCTGGACGAGTGGGAGGCTATGAACCTCATGCGTGCTCAGGCGTGGCTGAATCGCCAACGAGATCTCGATGTCTTGAATGATGCATTCTGCCGCGATCTTCATCGGCGCATGTTCGATCAGACCTGGAAGTGGGCTGGCACCTTCCGACGCTCAGATAAGAACCTAGGCTGTGAATGGCTGCACGTTGGCGTGCAACTCCGTAACCTGTTCGACGATACAACTTACTGGATAGAGCACAGTGTGTTTTCAGTCGATGAGATTGCCGCTCGCTTCCACCACAAACTAGTATCCATACACCCTTTCCCAAATGGTAACGGCCGGCATGCTCGATTCATGACAGACGCATTGTTGCGGCAATGCAAGCATCCCGAACTCACGTGGGGGCGTGGTAATTTAGTGACCATGGGAGCTGTACGACACCAATACATTGAGGCACTCCGTGCAGCTGACCAAGGAGACCTCACCCTGCTCTGCAGATTTGTTCGCAGCTGAAAATATCAGGGGCCAGATCACGCTCAAGCCGTAACTGCCTATATCCTATTATGCCCCCCTGCTTTCCGCCGGTTGGCCGATCGCCACCCACGAACCCGAGATTTTCACATGAAAGCACTGAATCAAATCCTTCCCCCACCGCAGCCCTAGCGTTCGTGGCGATCTTCAGCTTTATAAGCGCACCCGCGCAAGCCGGCTTGGAGGAAGGCGTCACGGTCTATGAAGTCGGCGACCATGGACAGCTCGCCTGCAAACAACGCCAAAAGTAACATTGCCGCGACCAGAGGTTTAACCGCCAATATGGTCACAACAGCTCAGGCGCTTTCGAATGAGCTAGGCCAGGCCGAAAATCTGCTGATACCGCTGGATCAATACTCGAAAACCACGACGACTGCCGCTGGCGGCGAGACGCAATAGGCTGTAGGCGTAAAGGAAATACAGGGGACAGAATCGTGGTCTGTCCCGATTGGTGATCTCAGATCTTGGCGACAACATCTTGGAGATCTGGGAAAATAAGCAAAATACTTAAACAAAAATAAAGATAATTAGCATGCGCCTCGACTAGTCGGAAGCCACACCTAACAAGTGGTTCAAACCGTTCGCTACGCTCACTGGGACGGGCTAAAGCCCGCCCCTTTAATCAAACGTTAAGCTCTATTGTTGCGTGATGCGCAACATGCTAGTGTTCCCTCATGATTAAATCATTCCGTCACAAAGGACTGAAACGATTCTACTCGACTGGCAAGACGGCTGGGATACAGCCTGATCACGCCAAGAAGCTGCGTATGCAGCTTGCTGCTCTCGATACCGCTACTTCAGTGGAGGATATGGATATTCCTGGTTTTCGGCTTCATCCACTTAAGGGTAAAGACAAAGAGCGGTGGTCGATTTGGGTTAACGGAAATTGGCGCATGACGTTCGAATTTCAGGACGGCAACGCTTACATTCTTGATTACGAGGATTATCACTAATGACTATGCATAATCCGCCGCATCCCGGTGAGTTCATTCGCGAGGTGTACCTAGAGCCCTTCGGAATCAGCGCTCGTCAGCTTGCTTCCAGTCTCGGCGTTTCACCTTCTACATTGTCTCGGCTGCTTAAAGGGGATAGTGGCATTAGCCCTGAAATGTCCCTGCGGCTGTCCAAGGTTCTCGGGCGTACTCCTGAGAGCTGGTTGGCGATGCAAGGTATGTATGACCTATGGGTGGCTCGTGGCACAGTCAATCTGGATGGTATCCATCGCCTAGACCTCGAAGCAGCTTAACCAGTGGCTGTTGTCGGACGCGCCTGCGCTGGCGCTCCGGCACGCCGCAAAGCCAAGCGTTATGCGTAAAGGAGGCTGGAGGGGGTTGTGGCGAATAACTGGAATATCCCAGCTAATGTGGAGTAGGCACATAACAATGCGCTCAAATCGCTAACTCCGTTCGCAGGGACGGGCCAAGGCTTAATCATGGTCTGTCCCTGAGTGATCCCAGTAAGATCAAAAGCTATGGGTTTATGTTTGATCAATACTTGAAACGATGGGAGCTGACCACCGATGGTGATGCTTTCGTATCGCAGAATGGCAATCTTCTGCCCGTTCGCTACCACGGCATGCCAGCTATGCTCAAAATCGCGCGAGAACCTGAAGAGCAAGCAGGCAATCTGCTTATGGCTTGGTGGGACGGTGTGGGGGCAGTGCCAGTGCTGAAACATGATGGCGAGGCTCTACTTATGGAGCGCGCAAGCGGCTCGGTTTCTCTTACGCATATGGTGCGTTGCGGCCAAGACGACGAGGCCACTCGCATTCTCTGCTCTGTGGCCGCCCGCCTTCACTCACCACGCGCAACACCGGCCCCTGATTTAATCCCGCTGGTGCAACGGTTCGAAGCCCTATGGAGCGCAGCTGCAACGCACCGAGGGATCTTTGAACAATGCGCAAAAACCGCTCGCGAACTCCTGAGTGCACCGCGCGACGTCGGGGTACTGCATGGTGATATCCACCACGGCAATGTGTTGGACTTCGGCCCGAAGGGATGGCTCGCGATCGACTCCAAAGGGCTGTTCGGTGAGCGCGGCTTCGATTACGCGAATATTTTCTGCAATCCCGATAGCAAAAGCGCTCTGGCCCCCAATTGTTTTGCGCGCCGGATCGAGATCGTGGCACAGGTTTCTGACATCGATCGCCGCAGGTTATTGCAATGGGTGCTCGCATGGAGCGGGTTGTCAGCAGCCTGGATGCTCGAGGACAACATTGACCCAAGCACTCCTGTTGAGGTGGCGAAGCTTGCGGCGTTAGCGCTCGATTTGTGAGCTTTATGACAATCGGAGACAGACCACGATTTAGACTGTTACCGTTTAATCGTGGCCTGTCCCCGATATTCTGGCTCCTGATATTTTGTAAATAAACTGTTCCCTTTACTATTTGATCAAAGGCGAAGGTTTCACCGTCGACGCCAACCGGTCCGAACGGGTCGCCCCGCCTTATATCCTAGCCGTCGGACTGCCCCACTGAGCGATGAAGTCGCTGATTCTTTCCGCGATGCGGCTCTCGACTGTGCGCAGGCGCAGAATGGGAATGTCGCTTTTCCCTAGGATTTCATTTTTTAAGGTGTCCCGCGCCATTTGGTCGGGCCGGTCGTGAGAGCCACCATCGACCTCGATCACCCCCACCGGGATCTTGCCTACCTTGAAATAGATCACGAAATCGCAACTGGCGCGCGCCATGAAGGCCCGCTCTAGGTCTGTCCAATCTTGGTTGCTAGGCGATACGATCTGATCCAGCTTGATCTGCGTGTGGTACATCAATGACAGGCACGCCGGGCCGGACAGCGCCTCGCGCAGCAGTTGGGCCACAATCTGCTCGGACTTGTAGTGTGAGTCTTCACTCCGCAAGCGAGCGTCCAAGCGGGCCAAGGATAGGTCAAATTCCCGATACAGCAAGTCAAAGGCCGATACCACGGGCGCGCGTACGACCTGCTGCTCCTGCGCGTAGTAGGTGACGTAGCGCATCAGGGCCGCGATGTGGCCGTTGTTACCCGTGAACACATCGTCGCCCGTTACCAAAGTGAAGCGGTGCTTGGCCCGTGACACCGCCACGTTGATCATGCGCGGGTCATCAACAAAATCGAGACGTTTGCGCTCTTGGTTGCAGCGCTTCTTGTCCAACACGGTGGAGAAAACGATCTCGTCGCACTCTCGGCCCTGGAACTTGTGCACGGTGTCCCTAACGAAATCCGTTGGCAGGTGTGTACCGGAGAGATTGACCTGGTCCCGGAACGGCGCGATGAAACCGCGGCCATCGCCATCCAGACCGACCGGCTCTCCCTCGTTCTCAAGCAGTTTAAGCAGAGAGTCAAGCTCGCGAAGGTTGACGTTCTTACGGGCATGATTGCCCTTGGCAGTTACCACCAGACGCAGCGGCTCTTCGCCCTTGTCCTCGGTCATCGGCACCAGTGCGTTGTTATAGAACTGCTGGTTGCAGAACTGAAATATTTTGGGATGACAGCGGTAATGCTCTTTCAGCAGTGTTCTAGGCAGCGCATCCTTGAATACTCTGATGCAAGAGTCGAGCAGGCTGTAGCGCTCACAATCGTAGGCCTCGGCGGGTGCCTGCAGGTCGAGTGTCACGGGAATGTGCGCCAACTGACGGTTGTCACCGACGACAATCAGATTCCTCGCACAGCCCAGCGCTAAAATACCTGGCACGATGTCCTGCTGCGAGGCTTCGTCGATGATCACATAGTCGAGGATGGCTCCCGGCGCGATCGAATTGACGATGGAATGCGTGCCGCTGCCTAAGATCGGAAAGCGCTGAACGAAGGCATCGAATTGTTGACGGTACGTCTTAGAATCGAAGCTATCTAACGGCGGCTCTTGACGTTGTAATTGCTGCTTCAGATAACGCATCGATGCCGTTTGCAACTCATCCAGCAATGCCGTGAAATTTCCGCGTGCCAGCGATTCGCGGCACGCTTGCAGCTCCGCGTCTGTGTCTTGCAACGCTTTGTCGTAATAATGCATCTGCAGGGCATGAAAGATGGATAGGCGTGCATCACCTTGGGCGAATGGCTTGACACGAAAAATCCCGAAGTTGAACAGCAACTCGATACGCCCCTTGAGGTGGATGCGTTGCTCACTGAGATGGGCTAAGTAAGCCATCAGGTCCGCGGTCTTACGCGGCGACAGTCCGTACCTGTCCAGCGAGTTAGCAGCCTGTATGCCGCTGTCTGCCTGCCACTGCTGCAGATAGCGTCGCTCGATGGTTAGCTCATCGAGCTCAAGCTGCAGTTGCGCCGCCCGATTGTGGTCGTGCAAGTGCTGCCTCAAGCAGGCCATTATGGCTTGAATCTCATCCAGTGTCGGTGCGGGTTCGGGCTCGCTCGATGGCCAAGGCGGCAAGTCAGCAAAGAAGTCATTGCGGTTGTCCTTGTTGCCGAGCTTGGCAATCAGGTGGCCCAGGTCGCATTTCTCCAACTTCTCGTAGACGTTTTCTACCGCCGCATTGTTATTGGACAGCACCGCCACTGTCTGTCCACGTAGCAGGATATTTGCGAGGATGTTGAGGATAGTCTGGGTCTTGCCGGTCCCCGGTGGCCCCTCGATCACGCTGACCTGCGCGCGAAAGGCTTGCTCGACCGCGCCGAGCTGGCTTTCATTCAACCCGAACGGATAGATCAGCCCCTGGCCCGGCGTCAACGTGCCGTTGCGCTTCGTACAATAGGCCTGCAAGACCGTATCGGCGCTGGCGGGGAGCTTTTCCAGTTGGCGCACGACATTGGCGGCAATCTCACGGGCAGTCTTCGACTCGGCGCGATCTTTCCGGGCATTCGCTACGGCTGATAGATAATGAAAGACCGGTGAATCCTTCATTGCCGTCGACGCGACAAAACCGATGTTATCCATCTTGTAAACATAGGGTTTGTTGGTGTCAGGATAGTGCACAACGGCATATTGCTCGCCGTAGATCGTAGCTTTGACAATGGGCTTAACAATCGTGCTACCGGGCCTAGTCAGCAACATTTCACCCAACTCGCGGGAGGGAGAAACACGGCAGTCGCTCAGCGGGCGCGTGTAAGTCTTCTTGGAGGGGTAGTAACAGGTCAGTTGCAAGGCTTCGTACTTGTCGCTCCAGTAAATCGACCAGTCGCTAATCTTCGCAGTCTTGTCCTCGCCATCCACCTGAATCGAAACCATACATTCCCTATTTGTATGCACGCAGCATCCGGCTGTGTCTCACGGTGAAGATCGAATGTCGTTAACTCTCCAATTATGGTTCATCTTGCCATCATTGCGTGTAGGGCCGATAGCCGGGTCCTGCAGTTAATAGCAACCGAGGGACAATCGCGATCGGGGACAGACCACGTTTTAGGCTGCTACGGTTGAATCGTGGTCTGCCCCCTGATACTCCTATTAGCGGGTTTCGCGAGCTGGCTCGCCAAGGCATCATCGTAGGTGCAGGTGCGGTCGGCGGTATTCTTGCGGGGATGGGGGTTAGCGCATTGTGCGGGCCAGCCGCTCCCATTTGTGCAATAGCAGTTGTTTTGGCAGGGACAATCACCGGTAGTGTCGCAGGCGAAGCGGTGGCGAGTTCATTGGACGAAGAGTTAGAGGAGTTCACACATTGGGACATCTACTGACTGAACCACAACTGACCAAAGTAAGAGCCGCTCTTTCCGAGCCATTCAACGATTTACCAGTCGAATATGATTATGTGGCGAATAAGGTGAGAGGCGTTGACCTTGAAATACTTTACACAATCCTTTATTCAGAGGTTGCGCCAGTGTGCTTCACCAATCTCGTGGCAGCAGTGCCTCCGGTATGGACGGGGTTCGACCCGGACATACTCAGAGAGTCGATAGAAGAAAGGCTGGCAGCTAGAGAGCGCAACTGGCTTCGTCGGCAGTTCGATAAAGTACTGGTTCGCTGGCTGCAATACAACTACGCCTACATCTGGAAGGAAATCGCCAGTAGGCTTTGAACCCAAACGCACAATGAGTTAGCGACTCGCTGAACATTAGGAAAACCCTCTGATCATTTCTGGCTGTTCTGCTCATATTGATTAGCAGTTTTTGGCCGCCCCGCCTATCCTCTAGGACAGGCAAGGGGCATTGCAACTATTGCTTCGGACGAAGACAAACACAGTTCCATTTAGATGTCGTTCCTCAGTAACCGCTACCTGCCTGACTCAATCACCTGCGGTTAGCTGCGGCCACAATCAGTTCTTTCATCTCCACCACTGCCTGCTTGAAGCCGACGAACAGGGCGTGAGCCACTAGCGCATGGCCGATGTTCAGTTCATTGATCCCGGCGATGGCCGCGACGGGCTCTACATTGTGGTAGTGCAAGCCATGCCCGGCGTTAACGATCAGACCTTGGTTAACACCACGCGCGACGCCATCGGCGATGCGCGCCAATTCATCGGTTTGCTCTTGTGGGGTGTGGGCATCGGCATAACGGCCGGTGTGCAGTTCAATCGCCGGCGCGCCAACTTGTTTTGCTGCATCAATTTGCACCGGATCAGGGTCGATAAACAACGAGACTTCGCAGCCGATTTTGCTCAAGCGTTCCACCGCTGCGCGCATGCGTTCAAGTTGCCCAGCAACGTCTAGACCGCCTTCAGTGGTCAGTTCCTGACGCGTCTCAGGTACTAAACAGACATGTTCAGGACGAATACTTTCGGCGAATGCGAGCATCTCCTCGGTCACGCCCATCTCAAAGTTCATGCGCGTTTGCATCACCTCTTTAAGCATGCGCACGTCGCGTTCCTGGATGTGACGACGGTCTTCACGCAGGTGCACGGTGATGCCATCGGCACCCGCTTCTTCGGCATCCAATGCAGCCTTAACCGGGTCGGGATAGCGGGTGCCGCGGGCTTGGCGCAAAGTGGCAACGTGGTCAATATTCACGCCCAGCAAAACACGGTTGGCATCAGTCACGAGAAGGCTCCTTAAGGGTCATAAACAATTCACGGCTAACCAGCGGTTTACCGCCTAAATGTGGGGCCAGCGCTTGGCGCATCAGGCGTTTAGCAGCGGCCAATGCACCCGGTATTTGCCAATCGGCTTCGGCCATGGCCAAAAGCTCAGCGCCTTGAAATGCCCCCGGCTGCCACTGCCCGATAGGCACCAAGCCATCTTCGGTCTGCAAGCGATAAATCCCATCGGCCACCAAGGGTTGGCCGTGTAAATCTTGATCGAGGGCGAAACCATAGCCTAGCTGGTCCAACAACCGCCATTCAAAAGAGCGTAATAAGGGTTCGATGGCGCGGCCTTGGCCAAGCGCAAGCAACGTTTCGGCGTAGTGATCGAACACTGCCGGCTGGGCATCTTCGACGGGCAGCAGGCGAATCAACAACTCATTCAAGTACAGGCCGCTAAACAGCGCCTCACCTGATAATAAGTTGGCGATCCCGGTGGCCTCAAGGCGCGAAACACTCTTGAGCTCACCTCGCCCACGAAACACGGCATCTAAGGCCACAAAGGGCCGAGCCAAGCTTCCAGATTTGCCCCGCGCGCTTCTTAGTACGGCACGCAGACGCCCCTGCGGGGTGAGAAAGTCAACCAAGGCACTGCTTTCGCGATAAGCGCGGCTGTGCAACACATAAGCAGGTTGATTGAGCACGAGCATGGCGAGTATTAACTCAAATTAAACCCTGCGTGGCGGGGTGCCACGCAGGACGATCGGTCAAGCTAAGGGGTGCCTTAGATATCGTCGTAACCGAGTGAACGTAGCGCCCGTTCATCATCCGACCAACCACCTTTGACCTTGACCCAAAGGTTGAGCATGACTTTGGAATCGAACAGCACTTCCATGTCTTTGCGTGCTTCCTGGCCAACGCGTTTGATCCGCTCACCCTTGTCGCCAATGATGATTTTCTTTTGGCCATCGCGCTCAACCAGAATCAGCGCATGAATATGCAGAATGCGCCCTTCTTGCTTGAACTCTTCGATTTCAACGGTGATCTGGTAAGGCAACTCAGCGCCCAATTGACGCATGATTTTTTCACGCACCAGTTCAGCGGCGAAGAAGCGGCTTGAGCGGTCGGTAATCTGGTCTTCAGGGAAGAAGTGCACACCTTCAGGCAGATGCTCGCTGACCAACTTTTCAAGGGTCTCAAGGTTGTGTCCGTGGTGCGCAGAGATCGGCACGATCTCTGCCTTAGGCAACTGCGTGGCCAGCCACTCCAGGTGCGGCATCAACTCAGACTTGTCCTCAAGACGGTCAGTCTTGTTGATTGCCAGAATCACCGGGCCTTCGACGTATTGAATACGTTCAAGCACCATCTGATCTTCATCGGTCCAACGGGTGCGATCAACCACAAAGATAACCACATCCACGTCTTTCAACGCCGATGACGCACTCTTGTTCATGTAGCGGTTGAGCGCTTTTTCGTTATTTTTATGCAGGCCCGGGGTATCCACATAGATAGCCTGAGCGCCGCCCTCGGTTTTAATTCCGAGCATATTGTGGCGAGTGGTCTGCGGCTTGCGCGAGGTGATTGCAAGCTTTTGCCCAAGGATATGGTTCAACAGCGTTGACTTGCCCACGTTTGGCCGGCCAACGATGGCGACATAGCCACAGCGTGAAACAGGTGAATCAGTCATGGCCATTCTCCACACCCAGGGCGATCAGCGCTGCCGCAGCGGCAACCTGTTCAGCAATGCGCCGACTAGCGCCCTGCCCCAAGGTTTTGTCATTCAATAAAGTCACCTGACATTCAACGATGAATGTCCGACAGTGCGGCTCGCCCTGAATATCCACCACGTCATAACGTGGCAGTTCACAGGCTCGCGATTGCAAAAACTCCTGCAAGCGGGTTTTTGGATCTTTGTTGGTATCAACCAGGGTCAAGCTTTCCAGCTCATTGGTCAGCCAAGCCAGCACCCGCTCACGCGCCGCCTCCATGCCTGAGTCCAAGTAAATCGCCCCGATCAAGGCTTCCAGCGCATCGGCAAGAATCGACTCGCGGCGAAAACCACCGCTTTTCAACTCACCGGAGCCCAAGCGCAGGTATTCACCCAAGTCGAAGCCACGGGCCAGAATCGCCAACGTCTCGCCCTTGACCAGGCGTGCACGCAAACGTGACAACTGGCCTTCGCGAGCTTGTGGAAAGCGCTCAAACAGCGCCTCCCCAGCAACAAAGTTAAGAATAGCGTCACCCAGAAACTCCAGGCGCTCATTATTGCGCCCGGCAAAACTACGGTGCGTCAGAGCCAGGACCATGTGGTCCTGGTCTTTAAAGGTGTAACCGAGCTTACGCTCTAAACGGGCTAACGAATCATTCACGGCATACGCACACGGAATTCTTTATCAAAATGGACCACCAGATCGAGGTTCTCGATCAGTGGCTCACGCTTCTCATACTTGAGGTGAGCGCGAAACTCATTGTTCTCAACTGTCACCTTAAGGGCATCCTCAAGCTTCAAGTCACGAATACTGTTGACCTGCATGCCCTTGCTCACATGGCTGTAGAAATCACGAACAGTCCGAATATCGGCTGCTTTATCGGTTTCAACCGAGGTGATGATCTTCTCCATGGACATGTAATCAAGGTAATGCGGTATTACTTTGAACGCAGCACTGGCAAAAAATGCGACAAGCCCCAGCACCAGCAACCAGCTAATAATAGACATTCCCTTTTGCGAGCGCGCAAATGTCATGACAGACCCCATTTATTAGAATTTTTAAACGCCAAAACGGCGAGTCACCAGACTATATATAGACGGCGGCGCTGATTTGAACAGCGCCGCATTTTTATCCTTTAAATCAGTGAATCAGGCCAACACGTGAGAAGTTTGGCAGATTACTCATTTTCGGATCAGGCCAGCTCATCCATACCGCAAAGGCCTTACCTACAATATTCTGGTCCGGGACCATGCCCAGCAGCGGCTTCGGAATGTTTGTATCATTCCAGTAACGGCTGTCGTTAGAGTTGTCGCGGTTATCACCCATCATGAAGTAGTGCCCGGCTGGCACTGTCCACTCGCCGCCAGGAACGGCGTGGTAGCGCTTCATCTCTTTGCGAATCAAATGTTCAGCTTCACCAAGTTTTTCGTTGTAAAGCATCACGCTGCCGAGGCTGCCGGGCTCTTCACCGATCAACTGTTGAGCGACCTGCTTGCCATTGACGAACAGGTGCTTGTCTTTGCTGTAACGAATCTGGTCGCCCGGCAGCCCCACTACACGCTTGATGTAGTTGATGTTTGGGTCGCTTGGGTAGCGAAACACCATGACATCGCCGCGCTGCGGATCTTCGACCTGGATAATCTTGGTGTCGATGACCGGTAAACGAATCCCGTAAGCGAATTTGTTGACGAGGATGAAATCCCCTACTTCCAGCGTCGGACGCATAGAGCCCGATGGAATCTGAAAGGGCTCAACCAAGAATGAGCGCAGTATCAGAACAATCGCCAGTACAGGGAAGAACGACTTACCGTACTCGACCAACAGCGGCTCTTTGTTAAGTCGCTCAATCACCTGCTCATCAGCTTCACCATCAATCTGGCCCTGATAGGTGGCGATTGCAGTACGCCGACGCGGCGCTAAAAACACCAAGTCAAATAATGCCAAAGCGCCACAAACAGCAACCGCGATGACCAGTAACAGCGGGAAATTGATCGACATATGTCTTAACTATCCACTTTGAGAACAGCAAGGAAGGCGTCCTGTGGAATTTCCACGTTACCCACTTGCTTCATTCTTTTCTTACCGGCCTTCTGCTTTTCAAGCAGCTTACGCTTACGGCTCACGTCGCCACCGTAACATTTGGCCAGTACGTTTTTACGCAGCGCTTTAACGCTAGTACGCGCGATGATTTGCCCACCAATTGCGGCCTGAATCGCCACATCAAACATCTGACGCGGAATCAGTTCTTTCATTTTCTCGGTCAACTGGCGACCTTTGTAGTGCGCTTTGTCGCGGTGCACGATCAACGCCAAGGCATCAACCTTGTCACCGTTGATCAACACATCCAGCTTGACCAGATTAGCCGACTGGAAACGATCGAAACTGTAGTCCAGCGACGCATAACCACGACTTACCGACTTCAAGCGATCGAAAAAGTCGAGGACCACTTCATTCATCGGCAGATCATAAGAAACCTGCACCTGACTGCTCAGGTACTGCATGTCGATCTGTACACCACGCTTTTCGATACACAGGGTAATGACGTTACCCAAATGCTCTTGCGGCACCAGAATATTGGCCCGCACGATCGGCTCGCGCATGTCCTCGATGGCCGAGACATCCGGCAGCTTCGATGGGTTGTCGACGTAGATGGTTTCACCGGTCTTGAGCACAACTTCAAAGACTACGGTCGGCGCTGTGGTGATCAGGTCCAGGTCATACTCACGCTCAAGGCGCTCCTGAATGATCTCCATGTGCAGCATGCCGAGGAAGCCAATGCGGAAGCCAAAGCCCAAGGCATCGGAGCTTTCCGGCTCATACTGCAATGCAGCGTCGTTCAGCGTCAGCTTCTGCAGGGCTTCACGGAAGTCCTCGAAGTCATCTGAACTAACCGGGAACAAACCGGCGTAAACCTGCGGTTTAACGCGTTTGAAACCCGGCAACATATCAACATCAGGGGTATTCGACAGGGTCAGGGTGTCACCCACCGGAGCACCATGGATGTCCTTGATACCGGCGATGATAAAGCCTACTTCCCCGGCTTTAAGATCTGCAGTCGCGGTGTGCTTAGGGTTAAACACACCGACGCTATCGACCTGGTGCATTTTACCGGTGGACTTGACCAGTACTTTGTCACCCTTCTTGATGCGCCCGTGACGCACGCGCACCAAGGACACAACGCCCAGATAGTTGTCGAACCACGAGTCGATGATCAGCGCTTGCAGAGGCGCATCGATCTCACCGGTTGGCGCTGGAATAGTCGCAACCAGACGCTCAAGTACCTCATCGACGCCCATGCCGCTCTTGGCACTACAGGCCACAGCGTCAGTGGCATCAATGCCGATAATGTGTTCGATTTCTTCTTTGACTCGCTCAGGCTCAGCCTGCGGCAAATCCATTTTGTTCAGCACCGGCATGACCTCAAGGCCCTGCTCGATAGCGGTGTAGCAGTTAGCTACCGACTGAGCTTCAACACCTTGACCGGCGTCGACCACCAACAACGCGCCTTCGCACGCCGCCAGTGAGCGGCTGACTTCGTAAGTGAAGTCAACGTGACCTGGGGTATCAATGAAGTTCAGCTGATAGGTTTTGCCGTCACGTGCCTTGTAGTACAAGGTCACGCTATGCGCTTTGATCGTAATGCCGCGCTCGCGCTCCAAGTCCATGGAGTCCAGTACCTGGGCCTCCATCTCGCGCTCAGACAGACCACCGCACATTTGAATAAAGCGGTCAGCAAGCGTCGACTTGCCATGGTCAATATGGGCAATAATACTGAAATTACGTATGTGGCTCAGGTCACTCACAAGACAACACTCAAAAAGATCGCAGGCGACTGCCCGCCGAAAATAGCCGCGAAGTGTACCCGATTTACCCTCAATTCGTCACCCACAGCCCCTGATCTCGCTGACATAAGGCTGCCAATGCCTTGCAAGCCATAGGCTGCGCCAGATCCAACGGCCGCCAGGCACAAAAAAGGGCGATTAAATCGCCCTTTTTTGCGTTCGCCTGTTACTCAGACAACTTGAAGGTAATAAAGCTTGCACGGCCTTTGCGCAGTACGCGCATCGACACCGAGCGATCCTTCGGCAATGCCTTGGCAACAGTGGCAAAGCTGGCGACAGAATCAATCGACTGGTTATTCAGGTGCGTAATCACGTCACCTTGACGAAGACCGATCAATGCAGCCGGGCCATCCATGACTTCGCTAATCACCACGCCACCTTTGAGGTCCAGCGCTTTCTTCTGATCAGCACTTAGTCCAGCCACCTTGATACCCAGGCGGTTACTGCTTTGCTCAGCGCTTGGCGCTGCAGCTTCAGCCAGGGCATTGCCATCTTCAGGCAGCGAACCAATGGTCAACTCAAGCTTCTTGTGCGCACCTTCACGCACCACGTCCATTTCAGCTTTGGAGCCTGGCTTTAAGCCACCGACCAAATGCGGCAGGTCAGCAGACATAATGATCGGCTTATCATTAAGGCTCAGAATTACATCGCCCACTTGCAAACCACTCTTGGCACCCGGGCCATCTTCAAGCACCTGAGCAACCAAAGCACCAGCCGGCTTATCCAAACCAAAGGACTCAGCCAAATCCTTATTGACCTCTTGGATAACCACACCCAACCAGCCACGACTTACTTTACCGTCAGACTTGAGTTGGTCAGCCACATCCATGGCCACGCTCATCGGGATGGCAAACGACAACCCCATAAAGCCGCCAGAACGGGTGAAGATCTGCGAGTTAATACCCACAACCTCACCTTTCAGGTTGAACAGCGGGCCACCGGAGTTACCCGGGTTAATCGCCACATCCGTCTGGATAAACGGTACATAGCTTTCATTTGGCAGACTACGGCCTTTGGCACTGACGATACCGGCGGTCACCGAATGGTCAAAACCAAAGGGTGAACCAATCGCCAGAACCCACTCACCGACCTTGAGGTCTTCTGACTTGCCCAATGTCACAGTCGGCAAGTCTTTAGCGTCAACTTTTAGCAAGGCCACATCACTGCGCGGGTCTGCGCCAATCACTTTAGCTTCAAGCTCACTGCGATCAGACAGGCGAACAATGATTTCATCAGCATCGGCGACCACATGATTATTGGTCATGATGTAGCCGTCAGAGGAAATGATAAAACCAGAACCCAGCGACTGCGCCTCACGCTGGCGACCATGACTTGGCGGTCGCGGCTGCTGTGGAAGACTGCGCTCGAAGAATTCACGAAACATCGGCGGCAGACCTTCGAGGTCGGGCGCTGACATGCCGCCAGAGCTGGCGACTGCATCTGGGATTTTCTGCCGCGTACTGATGTTAACAACCGCGGGCGAGGCCTTCTCAACCAGCTCGGTGAAGTCAGGCAGCTCGGCATGAGCGGAAAGTGCCTGCCCCATCAGCAACAATGAGAGCACAGCAGAACAACATATTTTCAGGCTAGGCATTAACGTAAAGCTCCCCATCCGGAATAGAGGTTTGACTCATTAAACAGTCGTAGCATTTGCTAATACGGCACGCATTACTACTGGCTGAAGTTGTGGATCTTCCGCCACGCGAGCACTTCGCCAGCGCACCCCGAGCCAGGATGCAGCCAACCCCGCGATACCTGACAGAATCACCAACGGCTCACTCAGAGACAGCTGATCAGCCAGAACAGCCGCCGTGAATAGCCCAATCAAGGGCATCAGATAGACCAGTAATGACCCGCGCACGAGCAAATCCTCGCGCACGCCAATCACGACCTGGTCGCCAACACTTAAATGCAGATTTGATAGCGCTCGAACGTAGCCACGACGGCTATCAACGCCTAACTTATCGAGCAAGCCCTGACCGCAGCCAGCATTTGCCGAGCATGTTGAGCAGGTGCTTTTGCGAAGTGTCTCGACCCAAACTGCGCCGGACTCTACTGCAACCACCCGCCCCTGCTCTTCGATCATGGTTGAGGTTTAGCCTCACCCGGACGAACGGATAACGCCACCCGCTCGGCGGTGCCGAGCGGAATTTCACCCACCACCGTGACCATTACGTCTCCGGCGTCGGTGGCCAAACGTCGCGAAACAGCAACAGTTGGGCCTAACTGAGTGCGCGCATCTTCAGCCTTAGCGCCATCTAGAGGCTCTAGGAAGACAGAAAAACGCGCCAGACCATCGTCATACAGCAGGCAGGCAACAGGCTCTTTGGAAAGAGGACTGACCCGCTGACTGGTTGAGCTCAAGATAAAACCAGGAGGGAGCCAGTCTGAGCGCCAGGCCTTGGCATCCAACGGAGTGGATTTAACAGGCGTAACAGGCTGGCAATCAGCACCCGGCTTCAACGCATCAGCATCGGCGACGTTGACTGCATCGAACTGAGTAAACTGGAATCGCTCCAGCATCTGCCCCTTGTCATTGAGCAGCAACGACTTGAGCGGGACACCTGTCTCGCGATCAAGGTGCAGCTCAACGCCATATCGGTGCTGGTCACGCGGCATCAGGCCTAAAACCACGGCTTTGTGCCCGGCCACGCGGGATTCCCCAATGACGCGAATGTCATACCACTTGGCTAGCTCGCCTGAATCAAGCTCGCGCGACGGCCACGCCTGGGCATCACTGACTTGATCGAGCAGCGTACCTGCCACGCATTCAGTGCGACCATTTACTCGAAAGGTTTCATGCTCAGGCCCGTCCAGTTGCAGCAAGCGATCACGTACAACGCTATCTTTGCCGACCTGGTGCCAAATGCTATGAGTAGAAAAGCTACCATTACGTTCGTAAACAAACGTGCCTTGGTAGCTTTGGTGCTGACTGGCATCCGATAAACGTCGCAACCAATCTTGCGCATCAGATGCTGCAGCAGGTAACGCCAAGCAACCGCCTAACATTAAGGCGGTCAGGGGTATAAAGCGCATGCGTTTCCTTAACGGCTTTCGTCCAGACTAGCAGCGCGTGCGTATGGCAGTGCGCCTTCAGTCACATTGGTTCCAAGCTGTTGTGCATGCTGACGTACGTATGACGGCAAGCGCTGCTCATGCCATGTCGGCTCAGCTTTGCTCGACGGTATCATGGATGAACCTTGATCATCAGTGGTAAATCCGGCCAACATTGCTGGGCCCTGGACCTGAACATGATTAATCGAAGGCTGGGTAGCCGCTTGCTGAGCAAGCTCGGCACCGGTCAGGTCATCCTGATTGTACAGACGCACACCGGCCAATACAGCGACAGTCACTGAGGCTGCAACAGCCAAGCGGCCAACGGCGCGCCATGGGCCGCGGGTTACATTGCTCGGCGCTTGCGGCATTGCTTCATCAGCAATGGCAGCAGATACCGCGCTGGCAATATCCAGACGCGGCTCAAGCAGTTCTTTATGCATCACTGCACGAGCGATCTGGTAGCGCGACCATTTGCCGCGAAGTTCAGCGTCATTGCTGGCGCTGAGTACTCGGCGGAGTTCCATTTCGTCCGCTTCGTTATCCATCACCGCGGACAGCGATTCCTGCAGGGCTTCACGACTCATAACGGTTCCTCTCTTGGCTGTCGCCGCGGTCTTAGGTGTCTTGCAACAAAGGCTGCAGTGACTTATCAATTGCTTCTCGCGCTCGGAAAATCCGCGAACGCACTGTACCTACCGGACACTGCATGACACTCGCAATGTCTTCATAACTGAGACCATCAAATTCACGCAATGTTAGGGCCGTGCGTAAATCTTCTGGTAATTGTTGGATGCAACGATGCACGGTGGCTTCGATTTCATCCCTCAGCAATGCTCGCTCTGGAGACTCGATATCTTTGAGGGCGTGATCACCATCATAAAATTCGGCATCTTCAGCGCTTACATCACTATCTGGTGGCCGACGACCGCGTGACACCAGATAATTCTTTGCCGTGTTAATGGCAATGCGGTACAGCCAGGTATAGAACGCACTGTCACCGCGAAAGTTTCCGAGTGCTCGATAAGCTTTGACAAACGCTTCTTGAGCAACATCCTGTGCTTCATGACTGTCGTGCACGAACCGCACGATCAACCCTAAAATCTTGTGCTGATACTTCAACACCAATAGATCAAATGCTCGCTTGTCGCCGCGTTGTACACGCTCAACAAGCTGCTGATCCTCTTCCTGGCTTAGCATGAACACTCCTTAGTGAATTGTGAGGAGTGCAGCGCCAGCCAATGAATCGGCTTGCAAAAATAGACTCGGGCGTTGCGCAAAAGTTCTCCCCTCCAACCAAGCTTCTTGCAGATTTTTTTCTATCTGCATGAAAACGCGCAGGCCAAGGCGTCGCCGTTGACCTGCGCACATAATCTTAGAACGTTTAGATTATCGCTAAAAACCGCGATCTAGAACCAAACCGCTACGATAAACAAACAATGTCCCTCTCCGGGTGACGGCTAATAGAGCTCAAATACTTAAAAAAAGTTCCCTTAGCCCTCACACCGCATCAAGCCCGCTATTGTGACGCGCCCCCCCTCTATATACTAGAGGGGCATTCACGCGGAATCAGCTTATGAGCCACCATTTTCAACACGACGTATTGGTTATTGGCAGCGGCGCTGCTGGCCTCACCCTTGCCTTAACCCTGCCTGCGCACCTCAAAATCGCGGTACTCAGCAAAGGCGCGCTTGCCAATGGCTCAACATTTTGGGCACAAGGTGGGGTTGCTGCAGTGCTTGATGACCTCGAC
Organism: Pseudomonas sp. NPDC078700; assembly: GCF_044542375.1. NCBI lineage: Bacteria > Pseudomonadati > Pseudomonadota > Gammaproteobacteria > Pseudomonadales > Pseudomonadaceae > Pseudomonas > Pseudomonas sp. NPDC078700. The sequence goes on along the minus strand of NZ_JBITUI010000007.1, from coordinate 181,277 downwards.
ACCGTTGAGTCGCATGTTGAAGACACCCTCAATGCCGGTGGCGGATTGTGCCGTGAAGACGCTGTTCGATTCACTGTCGAGCACAGCCGCGAAGCAATCCAATGGCTGATTGATCAAGGCGTGCCCTTCACCCGTGATGATGAAACCGCGCGCGAGGACGGCGGCTTCGAGTTTCACCTGACCCGTGAAGGTGGTCACAGCCACAGGCGAATTATTCACGCTGCCGATGCAACTGGCGCGGCAATATTCAAAACACTGCTAGAACGAGCGCAGCAGCGAGACAACGTTGAACTGCTTGAGCAGCGCGTAGCTATTGACCTGATTACCGAGCGCAAGCTGGGCTTGGAAGGCGAACGCTGCATCGGCGCTTACGTGCTAAACCGCGATACCGGACAGGTTGATACCTACAGCGCACGTTTTGTCATTCTCGCCACCGGCGGCGCTGCCAAAGTTTACCTTTACACCAGCAACCCGGATGGCGCCTGCGGCGACGGCATTGCGATGGCCTGGCGTGCAGGCTGCCGAGTCGGCAATTTGGAATTTAACCAGTTCCATCCAACCTGCCTGTATCACCCACAAGCGAAAAGTTTTCTGATTACCGAAGCCCTGCGCGGCGAAGGTGCCCACCTCAAGCTGCCAAACGGTTCACGTTTTATGCAGCGCTTTGATGAGCGCGCAGAACTTGCACCACGCGATATTGTGGCCCGTGCCATCGACCATGAAATGAAGCGCCTGGGTGTCGACTGTGTCTACCTGGATATCAGCCACAAACCGGCCGACTTTATTAAGTCACACTTCCCGACTGTTTATGAGCGCTGCCTGGACTTCGGCATCGACATCACCAAACAACCCATCCCAGTGGTACCTGCCGCGCATTACACCTGCGGCGGCGTTGTTGTCGACCAGTGCGGCCACACCGATGTGCCCGGCCTATATGCCATTGGCGAAACCAGCTTTACCGGCCTACACGGTGCCAATCGCATGGCCAGCAACTCTCTGCTCGAGTGTTTCGTGTATGCCCGCGCAGCAGCGGACGACATTGCCCGCCAACTTGACGACATTGCCACACCACACAGCTTGCCTGACTGGGACGCCAGCCAGGTGACCGACTCAGATGAAGACGTCATCATTGCGCACAACTGGGACGAACTGCGGCGGTTCATGTGGGACTACGTCGGCATTGTGCGCACCAATAAGCGCCTGCAACGCGCCGAGCACCGTGTACGCCTGCTGCTGGACGAGATTGACGAGTTCTACAGCAATTACAAGGTCAGTCGCGACCTGATTGAGTTGCGTAACCTGGCGCAGGTAGCCGAACTGATGATCCGTTCGGCCATGCAGCGCAAAGAATCACGGGGCTTGCATTACACATTGGACTACCCCGATATGCTCCCCCATGCTGAAGACACTATTGTGCATCCGCCCATCTACGCGGGCTGAATTTAAGCCGCACACGCAAACGCCGATGCTCCGCATCGGCCATGGCATCGCGCGGAATACAAAGGGTATGTGCCATCTGGGTATGTTTCATCTTGGTATGGGCCGCCTTGGACGCCGAGCCCGGCTCAGCCCAGCGAAACCGCAGGACGATCACCCAAGGCAGCGCCAGGCTGTCTGGCAACAGGCGAACTGAGCGCCACCCTTGCCCTGCGCTCCACAACTGCCAGTCATCATCCACCCGGCGCAATGCCGTTAGTGCTTCAGGTGCGGCCAACGACAGATACCGCGGAACGACCCAAGCCGCGTGCAGCGCACAGAATAATGTGGCGCTGGCACGGGCCCACAACTGCAGATCGACGACCCAAATAGCGATGAGTGCGAGCAACTGGATGCAGAGATAGAACATCCACAGCCGCAATGAAGGCTGCCAGCGAAATTCGAAATAACTACTTTGGCTGGACACGGTCCAGGATCATCCGAACCATGCGCTTCAAGTCCTCATCTTCAGGTTCTGAGCGCTGCATGAACCAACCGAACATGTCCTGATCTTCGCATTCCAACAGTTTGACGTAACGCGCCTGATCTTCTGGGGAAAGGTCCGAATAGACTTCTTTAACAAAGGGCACCAACAACACATCCAGCTCAAGCATACCGCGACGGCTATGCCAGAAAAGACGATTGAGTTCAGTCGAGTCGACCATTGGACAGATCCTTGAGCGAGGCAGGCATTGATATAGCCCGCCAGTATAACGGCGAATGCTCGCGCTGTTGACCCTCACTGTCACCAGCCGTCCGCTAAAGCAATCGCTGACAAGCACTTTGTAGCGCTCTATGATGAGCGCCTAACTCTTTTCCAGCGATACTTGATTGCCATGGTTGATACCGCGTTTTTTTGCAAGCTCAGTCACGAAGGCATTCTCTCCGTACGCGGCGCGGACGCTAATAAATTTTTGCAAGGCCAACTGACCTGCAACCTCAACTACCTCAGCGACAGCCATTCAAGCCTTGGCGCACGCTGCACACCCAAAGGCCGAATGATCTCCAGCTTTCGAGTTGTAAGCGTGGCAGACGGCTATTTACTGGCAATGGCGGCTGAGCTGGTAGAACCACAGCTCGCCGACTTGCAAAAATATGCGGTGTTTTCCAAGTCAAAACTGACTGATGAAAGCAACCAATGGGTGCGTTTCGGCCTGAATGACTGCGACCCAGCCTTAACAGCCCTGGGCCTTGACCTGGCCCAAAGCAAAGACAGCGTTGCCCGTAACGATCACTTGATTGCCGTGAGAGTGGCTCAGAACTGCGCCGAGCTCTGGGCTTCAGCCGAACAAACACAAGCCCTGCAAAGCCATTTGAATGAATACGCCGTTCAGGCTGATCTCAATCAATGGCAACTGGCGCAGGTTCGTCAGGGAATTGGTCATGTGCAAGGCAGCACCCGCGAGCTCTTCATCCCGCAAATGCTCAACCTCCAAGCATTGGGTGCCGTCAGCTTTAAAAAAGGCTGCTACACCGGCCAGGAAATCGTCGCTCGCATGCAGTACCTCGGCAAACTCAAGCGTCGCTTGTATCGCTTAGCCCTCAACGGCCAGGAATTACCGACGCCAGCGACAGAAATATTTTCCAGCGTGCACAGCTCCTCGGTTGGTGAGGTTGTGGCAGCGGCCAAAGGTGAAGAAGGCATTGAGCTGCTGGCCGTGTTGCAAAACGACGCCGCCGAAAGCGCGGATTTAAAACTGGGTGCAGCAGAGGGTCCCGCACTGCAACTGCTCGACTTGCCATACACCCTGGATTCGGATCGAGATATCCAACGCTAAACCATATGAATCCCCGCAAGCGGCAAACTTCATAAAAGCGAAATACCACACGCGATGAAGCGGTGCCGCTGCGTAAACTTCAAGTTGCCCAACCTATACGAGAACAACGATGAGCAAACTTGCCGAGAAGGTCCAACAGGAACTGATTGAGGCCATTGATAACGACCGCCTGGTTTTACCGACTCTGCCTGAGGTCGCGCTTAAAGTGCGTGACGCAGCTGAAGACCCTGACATCGGCGTGCCGCAAATCAGCAAGGTAATCGGCAATGACGCTGCGCTCACCGCGCGGATTATCAAAGTGGTCAACAGTCCGCTCCTGCGCTCCAGTCGCGAAATCACCGACTTGCAGATGGCGATCAGCCGCTTGGGCATTAATTACACCTGCAATTTGGCAATCGGCTTGGCCATGGAGCAAATGTTCCAAGCGACAACCGACGTAGTCGATCGAAAAATGCGTGAAGTCTGGACCAAAAGCACTGAGATCGCAGGCATCTGTCACGTTCTGTGCCGCCACTACACCCGCCTGATGCCCGACCAAGCCACCCTCGCAGGCCTGGTCCATCAGATTGGTGTACTGCCGATTCTGACCTACGCAGAAGAAAACAGTGACTTACTGGCGGACTCCATCAGCCTTAGCCACGTTATCGACAATATTCATCCGATCATTGGTGACCGCATCCTGCGCGCCTGGGACTTCCCTGAGCTGATCAGCATGGTGCCAAGCCAGCATCTAGACTTCAGCCGCAACAGCGCAAAAGCCGATTATGTCGACATCGTCCAGGTAGCCACCTTGCAAAGCTACTTGGGCACCGACCATCCTTACACCCAGCTTGACTGGAGCACGATCCCGGCGTTCTCCAAACTGGGCCTGGACCCTAATGTTGACGTTCAGGAAGACCAGGATCTGGCTGCGGACATGGAAGCTGCAATGAAAATGCTGCAGTGAACCACGGCTAGACACATAAGGCCCGCTGCCTGCCCCACTCGGCAAACAGCGGGCACGATGATTAAACTGCAGCCGCAATAAATGACACGCGTACACGCAGGCCCTTACTGGGCGACTGATGCAGGCTGATATGAGCCTGATGCGCCCGACAGATCTCACCCACAATAGCTAAACCCAAGCCCGCTCCCGAGCCCTGCGCATTACGCCGGTAGAACCGCTCAAAGACTTTTTCATGGTCAGCATCTGGAATACCTGGGCCGTCATCCTCAACCTCAAGAATGCAGGGCTCAACAACCCGGATCACCACGTTGCCACCTGCCGGAGTGTGCGCAATAGCATTGTCCACCAGGTTAGAAAGCAATTCATTGAGCAGCGTCGGCTCTCCATGCAACCAAATAGGTTTGTCGGCCTCCAGCGCAAGGGAAACGCCTCGGGCATGGGCCAAAGGCGCCAATGCCAAACCCAATTCACGGGCTAGCTGACTAAGGTCGAGCTGTTGCGCGCCCCCTTCAGTAATGGCGCGAGCGCCGCTTTCTATACGCGCCAGGGACAACAACTGGTTGGCCAAATGGGTCAGGCGATCGGTATTTTGCGCCGCATCTTGCAGCGTTGTTTTCCATACCTCAGGTTTATCCGAGCGCAACCCCAACTCAACCCTTGCCTTGATCGCCGCCAGTGGCGTGCGCAGTTCGTGGGCGGCATCGGCAATAAACTGTGACTGTCGCTCAAACAACCGATGCAAGCGCTCATTGAACTGGTTAAGTGCGCCCACCAAAGGCCGCAACTCTCGCGGCATATCGGCATCCGGCAGCGGCCGCAAATCCTCACGGGCACGCTCAGACACAGTGCGCCGCAAACTGTTAAGCGGGCGCAAGGTGGCACTGACCGCCAACCACACCAAACCAAGGGCACTGACTGAGAGCAGGCCCATGCGCCACAACGTGCCGTACAACAAGTCTCTGGCAAGTCGCTCGCGTGCACCTTGGGTTTCAGCGACCCGAATCTCGGCCAAGCCATTGAGCTGCGGCTCACTCACTGGCTGCCAAAGGCTGACAACACGTACGCCCTGGCCACGGTATTGGCCATCATAAAAATGCGCCAATGCGGGGTAATCATCGGTACGTTTAGTACCGGGCGGCGCTTGGGGCAAGTCGTCATAACCAGAGACCAAGGCACCATTCAAGCCAATGACCTGATAATAAATCCGCCCGGCGCTGTCGTAGGCAAAAGTATCGAGGGCGACATAGGGCACATTGGCTCTGAGCCTGCCATCTTCGGCATACAGGCCGTCAGCGATAGCCCGCGCCGAAGCCAGCAAGGTGCGGTCGTATGCCGTATCGGCAGCGCGTCGAGCGCTTAAATAAGCACTGACACTGCTGACCAGCAAAATCACCGCTAGCAAAATAGCCAAGCGCCAAAGCAGCCGCCCACGCAAGCTACCCACTTCAGCCACTGACAGCCTCCAGCAGATAGCCCAAGCCCCTGAAGGTGACGATTTTCACCGCACTGCCTTCTAGCTTTTTACGCAAACGGTGAATGTATATTTCAATCGCATCGGCACTGGCATCTTCATCCAGACCAAAGACCTGCGCGGCCAATTGTTCTTTGCTCATGACCCGGCCTGGCCGAGCGATCATTGCCTCAAGCACTGCCTGCTCACGCGAGGTCAAGGTGAGCACTTGGTCCTTGAGATGAAAACGGCGTGTGGCCAGATCGTAGATCAAGTCGCCACAACGCTGAACTTGCTCGCCGCCCAACACGGTACGCCGCAACAGCGCCTTAACCCGAGCTTCCAACTCACTCAGTTCAAAGGGTTTGGCCAAGTAATCATCGGCTCCCAGATTCAGCCCATGAACACGATCTTTAACCTCACCACGGGCAGTGAGCATCAATACCGGCAAGGTATTACCACGGCCTCGCAAGCGCGCCAGCACCTCGAAGCCATCCATACGCGGCAAACCGATATCGAGAATAGCCAGCGCATATTGCTCGCTGCCGAGGGCTAGATCCGCTGCAACGCCATCGTGCAGTACATCAACAGTCCAGCCTGCACTCTTGAGTGCTTGCGCCACACTCGCCGCAAGCTGTGGATGGTCTTCGACCAGCAGTATTCGCACCATCACCTCCAACGGGCGGTTAAAAGCAGCACGGCAGTGTACCCGTGCTGAAGCAACTGTGAAGCAGACAATTGCCACAATGCCTTGCGGTAAAAACTTTCAGCAATGAAAGGTTACTGAAAGCTTGACCCAATAGCATCGGTCTCAAGTGGCTCGCTCCACTTACCCAAACGGTCAGCACAGTGGCGTGCGGCCGTTACAAAAACAACAACAATGGAGACCACAAGATGCCTTCAGCATCACGTCAGGCACTTACGCCTGTTAATTTGCTTAGCGTAGCTGTCAGCACTGCCTTGCTCGCCCCTACTGCCCATGCCGAGTTTTTCAAAGACAGTTCCGGCACCCTTACAGCCAACAACATTTACCTGAACCGCGACTTCCGTGAAGGCACTGGCCAGAATAAACGTGAAGAATGGGCTCAGGGCTTTATCTTCGATATTCAATCAGGTTACACCGAAGGCACCGTCGGGTTCGGCGTCGATGCATTGGGTTTGCTTGGCCTGAAACTGGACTCAAGCCCAGATCGTACGGGCACAGGTTTGCTACCCACTCACGACGATGGTCGCGCCGCTGATGAATACTCGCATCTGGGCCTGACCGGCAAAGTTAAGATTTCCGCCACCGAGTTGAAAGTCGGCACCTTGATGCCAGAACTGCCAACCCTGAAAACTAACGACAGCCGTATTCTGCCGCAAACCTTTGAAGGTGGCTTGGTCACCTCCAAGGACATCAGCAACCTGACCTTTACCGGCGGACGTATTGATGAAACCAAGGACCGTGATTCCAGCAACAATCAAGACCTTGCTATCAACAACAAGAACAGCCGTTTTGCCAGCGCTGCAACGGCTGATCATCTGACGCTCGCGGGTGCCGACTACAGGTTCACAGACCGTATTACCGGCCGTTACCACTTCGCCGAACTGGATGACATCTACCGCCAGCATTTCTTTGGTTTGAACGCCACGCAACCCGTTGGCCCAGGCACCTTTACGGCGGACTTGCGTCTTTCACTCAGCGATGACCACGGCGCGGCAAACGCTGGCAAAGTTGATAACCGCGCCTTCAACGGCATGGTCAGCTATGGCCTCAATGGCCATAAACTGAGCCTGGCGTATCAGGATATGAGTGGTGACACCGGTTTTGCCTACGTCGACGGCACCGACCCATTTTTGGTCAACTTTGTACAGATCAACGACTTCGCCAACGCTGATGAGCGCTCGTGGCAAGCCCGCTACGACTATAACTTCAGCGCAATCGGTGTACCTGGCCTGAACTTCCTGACTCGCTATATCAGCGGTAGCGATGCTCAAATTGCTGGCAGCAACGAAACTGGCGACGAATGGGAACGCGACATTGAATTTAAGTACGTGGTCCAAAGTGGCCCAATGAAAGATCTGTATGTACGCCTGCGTAATGCGTCTTTCCGCTCTGATTTTGCACGTAACGCCGATGAAAACCGCATCGTGATCGGCTATTCATTAGCCATCTGGTAAGCACAATAAAAACCCAAGAGGAACAGTCAATGAAAACTGCCTTTACCCGAATCGCACTGGCCACAGCCTGCCTGGCTTTTGCCGGCCAACTGCTTGCAGCAGAGCCAAAGCGCCCTGAATGTATCGCCCCCGCTAAGCCAGGTGGCGGTTTTGACCTGACTTGCAAGCTGGCGCAAAGCGGCCTGAAAGATGGCGGCCTGTTGAAAAAGCCAATGCGTGTCACCTACATGCCTGGTGGTGTGGGTGCCGTTGCCTACAACGCCGTTGTCGCCCAGCGTGCTGATGATCCGGGCACGATCGTGGCATTCTCCAGCGGTTCGCTGTTGAACCTGGCGCAAGGCAAATTCGGTCGTTATGACGAGTCGGCAGTCCGCTGGCTGGCAGCGGTCGGCACTGATTACGGTGCAATCACCGTGCGCGCAGACTCGCCTTACCAGAACCTCGATGACCTGATCCAGGCGCTGAAAAAAGACCCGTCAAGCGTGGTCTTTGGCGCGGGCGCTACCATCGGTGGTCAAGACTGGATGCAAACGGCATTGATCGCCCGCGCAGCCGGTATCGAGCCTAAAAACCTGCGCTATGTTGCCTTTGAAGGCGGCGGCGAAACCGTAACCGCCATGCTCGGCGGCCACGTTCAGGTCACCAGCAGCGGTTTGGGTGAAGTCACCCCGCAGATCGAAGCCAAGAAGATTCGCATTCTTGCAGTGCTTTCCGATGAGCGCCTGCCGGGCAAACTGGCTGATATCCCAACCGCTAAAGAACAAGGCTACGACATCAGCTGGCCGGTTATCCGCGGCTTCTACGTCGGCCCAGAAGTAAGCGATGAGCAGTACAACTGGTGGAAACAGCAGTTCGACACCATGCTCGCCAGCGATGATTTCGCCAAGCTGCGTGAGCAACGTGACCTACTGCCACTGTCGCTGACTGGTGATGAGTTGAAAGCATTCGTCTTCAAGCAAGTTGAAGACTACAAGAAACTCGCCGGTGAATTCGGTCTGGTTCAGTAACCCTGAATGAAGTGGGCGTCAGCTTATCGCTTGCGCCCACCCACTAGACGCCTGCCTGCGTCTCATTTTTTACGAGACTTCCGCCATGTATGTCCGCTTGTTCTCTGCGATCTGGTTGCTCCTATGCATCTGGCTCGCCTTCGTCGCCTGGGGTTTCCAGGCACCCTTCGCCTACGACCCAGTGGGTCCACGCGCTTATCCGCTGCTGTTACTGGGGCTGATGGGAGCGGGCTCGTTGTGGCTGGTCATCAAGCCGGGTCTGATGGAACAACAGCTGCACATCCCGACCCTGAAACGCTCGGCCATGTGTGTGCTCGTACTGCTGGCCTACGCCCTGACGTTTGAGCCTCTGGGTTTTGTTTTAAGTACCACTGTCGCAGTTTTCCTGCTCGGCCTGTTGTTCACCGGTCGCCCAGTGCCATGCCTAATCAGCGCCGTGCTGATGGGTATCTTGCTGTTCGTGTTGTTTGATTATTTGCTGGATGTGCCTCTGCCGCTTGGCGTGCTAGAAGCCTACGTGGAGGGTTGAGATGGAAACGCTAACTTATTTACTGCAAGGCTTTGATGTTGCCACCCGCCCAGCCAACTTACTGGTCGCGCTGTTTGGGGCATTTGTCGGCACCATTGTTGGCCTGCTCCCAGGCTTGGGCCCAATCAACGGCGTGGCGTTGCTGCTGCCGTTGGCATTCGCCCTGGGCCTGCCCCCGGAAACCGCACTGATTCTGCTGGCCGCGGTGTATCTGGGCTGCGAGTATGGCGGTCGTATTTCGGCCATTTTGCTCAATGTTCCGGGTGATGCGGCTGCGGTAATGACCACTCTGGATGGCTATCCATTGGCACGTCAGGGTAAAGCCGGCATTGCGCTGTCGTTATCGGCAGTCAGCTCGTTTATCGGCAGCATCATCGCCACCTGTGGCGTGGTGTTATTTGCCCCGCTACTGGCGAAATGGGCTGTGGCATTTGGCCCGGCAGAGTATTTTGTACTGATGATTTTCGCCATTGCTTGCTTGGGCGGCATGGTTGGCGACAAACCGGTTAAAACCTTGATGGCGGCGTTGATTGGTCTGGCGCTGGCAACAGTTGGGGTGGACTCAACGACCGGGGTTTACCGTTTTACGTTTGGCAGCGTCAGCCTCTCGGACGGAATCCAGTTTGTCATCGTGGTGATTGGTTTCTTCAGCGTCAGCGAAGTGCTGCTCATGCTGGAAAAAACCCACAACGGTCAAAAAGCGGTTAAGGCCAGCGGCCGTCTGCTGTTTAACTTCAAAGAGTTCTGCTTCACCTTCTGGACCATGGTCCGAAGCGCTGTCGCAGGTTTTGTAATTGGAACCTTGCCGGGTGCCGGCGCAACCATTGCCAGCGCCATGACCTACATGACCGAAAAGCGCATGGCTGGCGACAACGGCAAATTCGGTGAAGGTGACCTTCGCGGCTTGGCTGCACCAGAAGCTGCCAACAACGCCTCCGCGTGCGGCTCGCTGATCCCAATGCTGACCTTGGGTGTTCCGGGCTCAGGCACCACAGCGGTGATGATCGGTGCACTGACGCTGTACAACATCACGCCGGGTCCCTTGTTGTTTGAACAACAACCCGATGTTGTCTGGGGTCTGATCGCATCGCTCTTCATCGGCAACGTTATTTTGCTGGTGATGAATATCCCGCTGGTTGGCCTGTTCTCTCGTATGCTCAGCGTGCCTAACTGGGTACTGGTTCCGGCTATCACCGTGATCAGTATGGTTGGCGTGTATGCGGTGCACAGCACCACCTTCGACCTGGTGTTGATGATCCTGCTGGGGGTATTCGGTTACATCTTGCGCAAGCTCGATTTCCCACTATCGGCGGTAATCCTCGGCTTTGTTCTGGGTGAATTGATGGAAGACAACCTGCGCCGCGCCCTGTCGATTTCAGCTGGCGACCTGAATATTCTCTGGTCCAGCCCGATCACGCTCATCCTCTGGGCGCTGGTGGTCTTGATGCTGTCCCTGCCTGGATTGCGCTGGTGGCGTGCGCGTAAAGCCCGTATGGCGCATGCCTAACCTGCCCTTCCTGACCCGCCTGCCAAGCTGGTGGGCAACGCCGCTGATCGGGGCGATCGGCGGCTACCTGGCCAGCCTTGTCGGCTGGCCATTGCCTTGGATTATCGGCTCACTGCTTGCGGTCATCATTGCCCGCTGCAGTGGCTGGCTGGTAACTGAAGTCCCTTCGGGCCGGAAAGCGGGTCAATGGATTGTATCAAGCGCCATCGGCCTGCACTTCACCAGTGAAGTGATGAGCCAACTGCACAGCCACTTCGGGGTGATACTCGCCGGTGCATTCTGCACCCTCCTGCTCAGTGTGATTGGTATTGCCCTGTTGCGCAGATCAGGTGTTGACCGCGCCACTGCTTTTTTCTCAAGCATGCCCGGTGGTGCCAGCGAGATGGTCAATTTCGCCCAACGCCACAACGCCGAAACCGCCCGTGTCGCAGCCGCTCACAGCATGCGCTTACTGTTGGTGGTGTTGATCGTTCCTGCGCTATTCACCTGGAGCCTGCCAGCCATGGAGCGTCCTGCTCCAGCACCGGTTGACTGGATGTGGCTGGCCATATTGTTGCCGGCAGGTGCAGCACTGGCGCTTATCTGGGGCGCACTCAAACAACCTAATCCGTGGATGCTAGGCCCGCTGACCGCTTGCGCGATTGCCGCATGCACCTTTGATTTGCATATCGGTCTTCCGCCGGGCGCAGGGCAAGTTGGCCAATGGCTGATTGGCTGTGCATTGGGGTGCCACTTTGACCGAGCCTTCTTTCGCAGTGCGCCGGGCTTTTTAATGCGCATTTTACTGTTCACGCTGCTGGCAATGCTCACCGCCGTGTTACTGGCCAAAGGCTTAGGTTTAGTTGCCGGGCAAGACTCGACCTCGCTAATGCTCGGCATGATGCCGGGCGGCATTACTGAACTCTGCCTCACTGCTGAGGCCTTACAACTGTCTGTGGCATTGGTGACTGCGCTGCAAGTGCTGCGCTTGTTTATGGTGATGTTTTTGGCCGAACCTTTATTCAAGGTATGGCAAAAGACCTGAACCAGCACCTACGCCCTCAACGACCACGTTTAACCCGCCGTTTGTGCGGGTTCTTTTTTAGTGGATATTTCAAAATGCAATCGATCTGCGCAGGCTGTCATAAGCTTGATGTCAGATAGGTGCTGAGACAGTCAGGTTCTGAGGCAGGTTAAATGATACGAATCAAAGGTCTGATAGCTGCAACCATGCTCTGCTTCACGCTGAGCGCGTGCAGCATGGTCGGCTTCTCATACAAACACATGGACTGGTGGTTGATGTGGAAGATTGATGACGCCCTCAATCTGACTTCCGAACAAAAGGACCTGCTTAAACCGCAGTTGCAAACCCTATTGAACTGGCACTGCAGTGCCGAGCTACCCAATGCCATCAGTTGGCTCGAGCAAACCCAACAATTGCTTGAACAACCAGCGCCAAGCAGTGAAGCCATTACCCAGCAAATCACTCAGATCGATACGGCTTTTAAGCGTATTGCCCGCAAAGTCACCCCAACGGCAACGCAATTACTGAGCAGCCTGTCAGACGAGCAAGTCTCAGATTTGTATGAGTCCCTTGAAGAACAAAACCAAAAAGACCGGGAAGAGTTTCTCGAACCGGCCCTGACCACCCAAATCAGTGAGCGCAGCACGCGCATGCAAGAACGACTTGAGCCTTGGTTAGGTAAATTACGCCCAGAGCAGGTAAAGCGTATCGATGCATGGGCAGCCAGCCTCGGCCAACAAAACCGGATATGGTTGGAAAACCGCGCAGCATGGCAGGCTGAGCTGCACGGTGCGCTCAAAGTTCGTAACACCGCTACGTTCGGCGCACGCCTGCAACCTTTGCTGGAGTCCCGTGAAGACTTCTACACCGCAGACTACAAGCAAGCCTATCCAAAGGCCCAAATTGCAATGGCAAACTTACTCAGCGACTTGATCAGCCAAGCTGACGATAACCAGCATGCACAAATCAGCAAACGCCTAAGCGAGCTACAAAACCAGCTTGGCCAACAAGTTTGTATTCCAGCCGCGCCCTGAGGAACTATCGCCTCAATCGAGTGGCTGGACTTCTGCCGGCAGCGTCCAGTTAATCGCCTGCAAGTTGTGCTGTTGGAGGAACTTATTGGCACGGCTGAAGTGGCCGTTGCCAATAAAACCTCGATAGGCGGATAAAGGCGAAGGATGCACCGAACGCAAAACCAAGTGTTTGGTGCTATCAATCAACTTCTCTTTGCTCTGTGCATGAGCGCCCCACAGCATAAACACCACATGCTGCTGTTGGCTGCTGACCGTTTCAATCACCTTATCGGTGAACGACTGCCAGCCTTTTTTGGCATGGGAGCCTGCATTAGCGCGCTCTACTGTGAGCGAGGTGTTGAGCAGCAATACGCCCTGCTCGGCCCATGACTGCAAATAACCATGGGTCGCGACATCAATATTCAGGTCGCGCTTGAGTTCTTTATAGATATTGACCAAAGACGGGGGGGTGGCGACCCCCGGCTGTACCGAGAAGCACATGCCATGTGCCTGCCCCGGGCCGTGGTAAGGGTCTTGGCCGATGATCACAACCTTAACCTCGGCCAAAGGCGTTGAATTAAAGGCATTGAAAATCATCGGCCCCGGCGGATAAATCTCTTTTCCGGCGGCCTTTTCTGCGCGTAAAAACTCACCCAACTGCTTCATATAGGGCTGTTCAAACTCATCATTCAACGCGGCCTTCCAGCCCGCTTCAAGTTTGACCCGGTCACTTGCGCTCATATCTGTATCAATGCCCAACAAAAAGTTAAGTCCGCACGCTAGAGAACCCACCCTGGCAAGTCAAGGCACTGGCGAATAAGCCTGCATCACAGGCCTGGATACAGCTTGTGTGAGGTGATTAACCGGCCAAGACTGAAAGCTTCATCACCGATGGGTATAAATCATGAGCCATACAAGCGAGATGGATACCGAGGTTGTTCCGAGCGCCCCCTATTTCAGCCGCGAGCAACTTGAGCAAGCGCTGGAAAACTCACCCTTCGCCCAGCTCATTGGCTTCAGCCTGACGCACTACAGTGCGGGCAGGATCGAGATGGAAGTGGTGCCACGTAAAGAGCTGACTCAGCACCACGGTTATGTCCACGGTGCAGTTGTCGGTTTTATGATCGACAGCGCCTGTGCGTGGGCCGCCGCATCGATGGTCGGCGATGTAGTGACCAGCGAATACAAAATCAACATGCTAGCACCGGCCCTGGGCGAGAAGTTGATTTGCCGCAGCGACGTGCTCAAAGCAGGCAAACGCCAAGTGGTTACGCGCGCAGATGTGTTCGCCGTGCGCGACGGTAAACAGAAGATGGTTGCTACAGGACTGGCCACCATCGCCCGGGTTTAACGCTGGTATGGGCAAAGTGAGACAGGACAACCAAAGACATATGCCTTGTATAGGCCTTGTTAAAACTCTATATTCAAAAAGGTCAAAGCATCAACGGAGCAATGAAAATGCGTATTGTCTCTATTTTTAAAAACGGCAAAAATCAGGCCGTGCGCCTTCCCACCGATATGGCCTATGAAGGCGTCGGACAGCTAGAGATTTCTCGGGAAGGCGACGTAATCACTCTACGTCCTGTCCGTCCATCATGGGCGTCATTATCTGAGCTGGCTAAAACTGATGCAGACTTCCTAAAAGAGCGGCCTGCGGTCGTTAGTGATGAAGGCAGGTTTACTCTGTGATCACTTACATGCTCGACACCTGTACCTGTTCTTTCATTATGCGAGAGCATCCAGTTACGGTGATCAGGCGACTGACCACTGAAGTTGAGCGCGGCAATAGGATTGTTATTTCAGCTATCACCTATGCCGAAATGCGTTATGGCCAATTTGGCAAAAAGGCCTCGACCAAACATAAAACATTAGTGGATGAGTTTGTTAAACGGCTGGATGCCGTGCTGCCTTGGGATCAACAGGCAGTTGATGCCACGGTTGAACTCAAAGGTGTACTGAGTATTGCTGGGACGCCTATTGGGCCTAACGATGCAGCCATTGCAGGTCACGCCATAGCATCAGGCTGCACGCTAGTAACAAACAATGTGCGTGAATTTAGCCGAGTCGGAGGCCTTGATTATCAGGATTGGATTTAAAGGAAAGCTAGACTGCATTTTGAGTAAACGACAACTCACAGATGAATCCGAATAGCCCCTTTTGGCATCAGTTCACCCTTGATGCAGCGCCCGATAATGACTGGGAGCCATGCCGACGACTTTGCGAAATAGCCGTGAAAAATAATAGGCGTCGTCGTAGCCCAGTTGCTCAGCCACCTGGCGAATGCTTTGCTCTCCTTCGTCGAGCAAACGACAGGCGTGGGCCATTTTTAGCTGGATAAAATCTTCAATGGGCGCTTGGCCGGTTAGTGCCCTGTAGGTTTTGGCAAAATGGAAACGCGACAATTTGAACTCCGCGGCCAGCTCATCAAGATTCAGCTTATCGTGCAGGTGCGCACGCATCACCGCCTGAACGGCATCCACATCCAACACCCGCCCAGACTTCAACTTGACCCGCGCGGGCAGCACCGCCAGCGACGCCAACAAGGCCTGTAACTGATGCGCGGCGTAGACAAAATGGCGCAGGTTCAAGCCTTGCTTACGCAGGTTCAACAGCGCATCCAACTCCGCCAACAGCCGTGGTTGCACACCAATTCGCCACAACGGCCCCTGACCGAGTGGGCGCAAAAATTCGCTGACCAACTCCCCATCAAAATGAATCCAGTAGATGGTCCAAGGCTTCGCACTGTCTGCACCGTAGGCGTGCGCCAGGTCTTTTGGTAATAGCAGCAAGTCCCCACCGCCAACATCCAATCGTCCATCCTTTGTCTCAAGCCAGCCCTGCCCCGAGCGGCAATAAATCAGTAAATGGTCGTCTGGCGTCGAGCGCTGCATTCGATGATTCAGCGCATTTGGATAAAAGCCCAGCGCCAATGGATAACAACCTTGTGTCAACAGATTACGCGCCATAACCCTGCGCATGCGAGGTGGGGTAATAAACCGCAGGCCATTGGCTGGCAACGGCCAGCTAGAGGTTTCCACTGAGTTACTCACGGTTATGGCTCATGGCTGGTGATGGGTTTGATCTTACTGCAAAACCAAGATAATCCATCCCAGTGACAAGATCGTCAATCCACAAGCGTGCCAGCAGGCGCTATAACAGTCCGAAAATAACAATCAGACCCACTCGTGCTGCTAACAAATTGGCTCACTGAGTTGAGGTCTTCAGCGGAGGCAGCATGTCCAAGACAATTCCCCAGTTGATTGATGGCCAATGGCAGCAAAGTCGTAGCAGTGAATTTATCGAAGTCACCGACCCCGCCACCCAAGAGGTTCTGGCGCTTGCGCCCAAAGCCACCGCTGAAGAAATCGAAACGGCCATAGCCAGCGCCAAGGCAGCCTTCCTGACCTGGCGGGAAGTACCAGTGCCTGAACGGGCCCGCGTCATGCTGCGCTACCAACACCTACTTAAAGAACACCACGACGAACTCGCCGAAATTCTTGCAAAAGAAACCGGAAAGACCTTTGCCGATGCAAAAGGTGATGTATGGCGCGGCATTGAGGTGGTCGAGCAAGCCGCCAATATATCCAGCTTGATGATGGGCGAAACGGCTGAAAACGTTGCCCGTGATATTGATACCGCAAGCTGGATTCAGCCGCTGGGCGTTTGTGTCGGCATTACTCCATTCAACTTTCCGGCAATGATCCCGCTGTGGATGTTTCCGCTGGCCATTGCCGCTGGCAACAGCTTTATCCTCAAGCCCTCTGAACAAGACCCGCTAACGCCCAATCGACTGGCCGAACTGTTTATCGAAGCGGGGGCGCCCAAGGGTGTACTGCAAGTGCTCCATGGTGCCCGGGAAGTGGTCGACAGCCTGCTGACCCACCCAGATGTGCGCGCCGTTTCCTTTGTTGGCTCAGTGCCTGTTGGGCAGCATGTATATCGCACCGGCACCGCGCACCTGAAACGCGTGCAAGCCTTTGCCGGGGCGAAAAACCATATGGTGATCATGCCCGACGCTAACAAAGACCAAGTTCTGAGCAATTTGCTCGGTGCCAGTTGCGGCGCTGCGGGTCAGCGCTGCATGGCCATCAGCGTGGCGGTTTTCGTCGGCGAATCCAGCCTGTGGATCGATGAGCTACGCGATCAAATGGCTGAGCTTAAACCCGGTTACTGGAATGACAGCAGCGCCGCTTACGGGCCGCTAATCAACCAGCAAGCCAAGCAGCGTGTATTGCGCCTGATTGCAGAAGGCAAAGCCGAAGGTGCGCAGTGCTTGCTCGACGGCTCCCAGTGTCAGGTTGAAGGCTATCCCAAGGGTAATTGGGTTGGTCCTACCCTCTTTACGGGCGTCACCCAGAAAATGGCGCTGTACCGCGAAGAAATCTTCGGCCCGGTATTGGTGTGCATGCAGGTCGATACGCTGGAGCAGGCGATTGAGCTGGTCAATGCCAGCCCTTACGGCAACGGCACCTCGATATTCACTCGCTCTGGCGGTGCTGCCCGGCGCTATCAGCATGCAGTTGAAGTGGGTCAGGTTGGCGTCAATGTGCCGGTTCCTGTACCGCTGCCGTTCTTTTCTTTCACTGGCTGGAAAGGCTCGTTTTACGGCGACCTGCACGCCTATGGCAAACAGGGCGTGCGTTTTTTCACCGAGACCAAGACTGTCACCAGCCGCTGGTTTGATGAAGACTCAGTGGCCAGCCATAACATGACCATTCAACTGAAATAACGCGCTGCGCTGAACGCACCTTTATCCACAGCGAACAGGACGAGCCATGGATTTTGACCTAAGCCAGGACCAGCGTTTGCTGGTCGATAGCGCACACGCATTTGCGCGCAAAGAATTGGCCCCGCATGCGGCAGACTGGGACCGTGATCATCATTTTCCAGTTGATGTGATCCGCAACGCCGCCGCACAGGGTTTTCTCGGCCTGTACATTGATGAAGACGACGGCGGGCTTGGCCTGTCGCGTCTTTGTTCGGCGCTGATATTTGAACAGCTCGCCGCAGGGTGTGTGGCCACCACAGCCTTTATCAGCATCCACAATATGGCCGTATGGATGCTCGCCTCGTTCGCCGAGCAAGCCTTGAAAGACGCATGGTTGCCAGGCTTGATCAGCGGCGAACTGCTTGCATCCTATTGCTTGACCGAGCCGGATGCTGGATCAGATGCGGCGAATTTGCGCACCCGCGCCAAGCGTGACGGCGATGACTACCTGCTCAACGGCAGCAAGTGCTTTATCTCGGGTGCTGGCGCAACCGAAGTACTGATCGTTATGGCCCGAACAGGTGAAGCAGGCGCAAAGGGCATCTCATGCTTTTTGGTTCCGGCCAATACCGCTGGCATCACCTATGGCCGCAATGAATTGAAAATGGGCTGGTGCGCGCAACCGACCCGCACCATAACCTTCACCAATGTACGTATCCCAGCAAGCAACCGCATTGGCCCTGAGGGTCAGGGCTTTGTCTATGCCATGAAAGGCCTCGATGGCGGGCGCATCAATATTGCCAGTTGCTCCTTGGGCGCTGCGCAGGCCGCACTCGAACAGTCTCAGCGCTATGTTGAAGAGCGCAAACAATTTGGCCAGCAACTCAGTGAGTTTCAGTCCGTGCAATTCAAGCTGGCGGATATGCTCACCGACCTCACCGCCAGCCGGCAAATGGTGCGTCTGGCTGCAGATAAGCTAGACAAGCAGCACAGCGAGGCCAGCCTGTATTGCGCAATGGCCAAGCGCTTTGCCACCGACCATTGCTTCAACCTGTGTAACGAAGCGCTGCAACTTCATGGCGGCTATGGTTATCTAAACGACTATCCGCTGGAACGCTGGGTGCGTGACAGCCGCGTGCATCAAATACTCGAAGGCACCAATGAAATCATGCGGGTCATCATTGCCCGCCGTTTATTGCAGCAAGACGGCGTTCTCGCCCGCCTGCTGTAAGACGAATAACCGGAGTTTTTTATGACCACAGCAGTAGAACCCTACAACCCCAGCGCATTTGACCTGACCCACAAACTCACGGTCGAAAAGCACGCTCACACCGCCTTGATCACCATCAACCATCCTCCGGCCAACACCTGGGACCGCGAGTCGTTGATCGGCCTCAAGCAACTGATTGAACACCTCAACCGTGACGACGATATCTACGCTCTGGTCATCACCGGCCAAGGTGGCAAGTTCTTCTCAGCCGGGGCCGACCTCAAACTGTTTGCCGACGGTGATAAAGCCCGCGCCCGGGAAATGGCGCGTTTGTTTGGCCAGGCATTTGAAACCCTGCGTGATTTTCGCGGAGTCTCGATTGCTGCCATAAACGGCTTTGCCATGGGCGGGGGACTTGAGTGCGCCCTTGCCTGCGATATTCGGATTGCCGAAGAACAAGCCTTTATGGCGCTGCCTGAAGCAACCGTCGGCTTGCTGCCCTGCGCAGGAGGGACGCAAGCGCTGCCTTGGCTAGTGGGGGAAGGCTGGGCCAAACGCATGATCCTCTGCGGCGAACGTGTCGACGCCAACACCGCCTTGCGTATCGGCCTAGTTGAGCAAGTGGTTGAAACCGGTGAAGCGCGCAATCATGCCCTGCTCTTGGCGGCCAAAGTTGCCCGCCAAAGCCCGGTAGCGGTGCGCACCATCAAACCTTTGCTCCAAGGCGCACGTGAGCGTAATCCAAATACCTGGCTGCCAGAAGAGCGTGAGCGTTTTGTCGATCTGTTCGATGCCGACGACACTCGCGAAGGGGTCAATGCCTTTCTCGAAAAGCGCGACCCGCAGTGGCGCAATCGTTAAGCCCGGAATGGAAAGCTGATGAATCTTATATTTGAAGAAATTCCCAGCCTGCACGGCGTCAGCATTGGCGTCGCCACGCTCGATGCAGAAAAAAGCCTCAACGCGCTGACACTGCCGATGATTGAAGCCCTCGACAGCAAGCTCGCGGCGTGGGCAGATGACCCGCAAATAGCCTGCGTACTGCTGCGTGGCAATGGCCCCAAAGCCTTCTGCGCCGGAGGCGATGTGGTGCAACTGGTGGAAGAGTATCGCGCTCACCCCAACGAAGTGCCACCTTTGGCGCGACGCTTTTTTGCCGATGAGTACCGGCTTGATTACCGTATCCACACCTTCCCCAAACCTTTTATCTGCTGGGCCCATGGCCATGTCCTGGGCGGTGGAATGGGTTTGATGCAAGGCGCGAGCACCCGCATCGTCACACCATCGAGTCGCCTGGGTATGCCTGAAATCAATATCGGCCTGTACCCAGATGTTGGCGGGAGCTGGTTTCTCGCCAGAATGCCGGGCGCACTCGGTTTGTTCCTTGGTTTGACGGCTAGCAGCATGAATGCCCGTGACGCGCTGGACCTGGATCTGGCTGATCGGTTTCTGCTCGACAGCCAGCAGGATGACCTGCTCGAAGGTCTGGTTCAGCTTAATTGGCAAATCCAACCTGAAACCCAACTGCACAGTTTGCTCAAAGCACTTGAGCAGCAAGCACAGGCAGAAATGCCTGAAGCACAGTGGCTGCCACGTCGTGATCGGATTGATCAACTGCTCGACCATGCCGACCTCACAGGCGCCTACAACGCACTCCTTGAACTGCAGGACGATGACGACAAACTACTGGCTCGCGCAGCAAAAACCCTGGCTAACGGCTGCCCACTGACAGCGCATTTGGTTTGGCAGCAGATTGCCCGGGCCAAGCACCTGTCATTGGCTGAGGTGTTCCGCATGGAATACGCCATGAGCTTGAATTGCTGCCGTCATCCGGAATTTCCTGAAGGTGTACGCGCGCGTCTGATCGACAAAGATCAAACACCAAAATGGCACTGGCCGGATATCGCCAACATCAGTGTAGAAATCATCGACGCCCACTTTGAGGCTGTCTGGCAGGGCGAACATCCATTGGCTGACCTCTAGCAAAACCAATTTACGGATAGGAACAATAAAAATGACAACTATCGCATTCATCGGCCTGGGCAACATGGGCCTGCCGATGGCCCGCAATCTACTCCGTGCAGGCCAAGACTTACGCGTATTCGACCTGGTTGCAACATCGGTCGCAGAACTCGCCAGCGAGGGTGCAACGGCTGCGCAAAGTGCAGCCGACGCCATACAGGGCGCGCAGGTTGTCATCAGCATGCTGCCCGCCAGTCGCCATGTTGAAGGCTTGTATCTGGGCGACTCGGGCTTATTCACCCAACTGCAGCCCGGAACCTTGGTGCTGGAATGCTCAACCATCGCGCCGGAGTCCGCACGTACTGTGCACAAAGCCGCGGCTGAACACACGATTCGCATGCTTGATGCGCCGGTCTCCGGCGGCACCGCAGGCGCTGCGGCGGGCACCCTGACCTTTATGATCGGCGGTAAGGCCGAGTATGTCGAACAAGCCCGGTCGATCTTTGAGCTGATGGGAAAAAATATTTTCCATGCGGGCCCAGAGGGTGCCGGACAGGTGGCCAAGGTGTGTAACAACCAGGTACTGGCAGTGCAGATGATTGCCACCGCAGAAGCGATGGCAATGGGTGTCGCCAACGGTCTGGACCCTGCTGTACTGGCAGAAATCATGCGGCAAAGCTCAGGCGGGAACTGGACCCTGGAGAAATACAACCCTTGGCCAGGCGTCATGGAAAATGCTCCGGCCAGCAAAGGCTACAGCGGCGGCTTTATGGCTGAACTGATGGCCAAAGACCTCGGTCTTGCCCAGGAAACTGCACAGCACTTCGGCAACAGTGCGCCGATGGGTGCTTTAGCTTTACAGCTCTACCGCATGCTGCTCAAGCAAGGCAAAGGCAAGCAGGATTTCTCAGTCATCCAGCAGCTGTTTATCGAGTAAGCGCAGCCAAACGGGTTCTGTAGTTTGGTCACAGAACCCGTCAGCTCATATCCTTATATACTGTGCGACAACTCAGCCCAGTCAGGTGGCTGACTTTTTGCCTCAAGGATGTGTGTGTGATCAACGCTTTTTTATTGCGCTACCGCTTTCGCCTGTTGTTTTTCAGCAGTGTATTGCTCACCTGCGTCAGTGGTTGGCCTGCCCCGGCTCTAGCCTTGCAATGGATTGCCTTTTCGCTGTTAGTGCTGTCGGCCATGAACACCCTGCGCCACAAAGGTGTATTGCTCCGAATTGCGCTGACCTTGGGCATTGCGAACTTGGGCATATTGCTTCTAGAGCAATTTATCGCCATTGCTGGCCCACTCAGAGATGGCTTTGGCCTGATTGCCTTCTACTTGCTGATTGTTTATGCACTGTTTAACCGGGTCATTCACGAACGCCCCGTAACCCAAGAACTTCTCTACGGCCTGCTCGCGCTGTATTTGCAACTGGCGCTGGCATTCGCGGCTGCATTCCACGTGATCAACGGCTTCGTGCCCAATGCCTTCTGGACTCAACATGGGCAGTTACAGCTGGATGATTTCGTTTATTACAGCTTGGTCACCCTGACCACCGTTGGCTACGGTGATATCCACGCACTTGCTCCGGCAGCGCGCCTGTTAGCGGGTGCCGAAGCCTTCGCCGGGGTGATGTTTATTGCCGTTGCAGTAGCCCGCACGCTGGTGCTGATGAGCGACAATGACCCAGTCGACTGACTGCCCTTAGCGCTGCACGTGCGGACGACGATCGTTGGCATTCCTCGCTTCAGTGGAGTGCTGACGACCCCAATTGCGTGGTGACTGAGTGGATGGTTGGCGACGTTGATCCGACCGGTGCTGCTGTCGCGAACCTTGCTGATGCCCCTGATGGTTATCGCCTTGCGCCTGATAATGGCGATCCCGCTGCCCACCACCTTGATGCTGACGGCGCTGATCGCGATAGCGCGGCGAGTACGAGTACGAGTGCCTTGGCGCAGGTGCATAGCTACGTTGCTGGTAATAATGCGTTGAATAGCGCGGCTGCACATAAACCCGTGGCGCGGCATAGCGCCGCTCGACATACACGGGCTGGGCCCGGTAATAACCGCCTGAATATGGGCTGCCTTGATAGTAGCCGCCATGGCCGTAGCCATAACTATCGTCATAAACCGCGCAGCCGCTCATAAACAGCCCCAGCAATAACGTACAAACCGATTTAATCGACATAACAGCCTCACTGACTGCGCAACAATTAAAAATCAAAACTGAAAGCATGCGCAGTACGCTTTTAACTCAGACAACCGGGTTTGAATTTAAGTGCCGTGCCGGCAATCGCCCCGCCGGGCAGCACGAACGGGAAATCACGCACCATTGCGATGCAATAAATCATTCCAGACCAGATCATCAAGGCGAAACATCGCGTCCTAGAGCCTTCAGATCAATTGGCACGATGTTCGCTTTATTGAACTCGAAGCAGGACAACCCCGAGGGCGTTTACTTAGCTCCGGGGACGCGGCTGACAATTTGCAAATAGCTGACTAGGGTTCCGGCTCACCGACAGGTTCGATGAGTGGCTGGTCCGAGAGTTGGCGACCTCCAGTGAGGTTACACGGCGGGATAAAAGCCCGGGAGAACGCGCCTCATTTGAGGATCCGCCGCGAACTCCTGCCCGCCCAATTTGAACTGGAGGTTCCATATGCGTACACCCCGTCTGTTCTCCCTGTTGGCTGCTGGCTTAGCTGTCGCACTCAGCGCTAGTGCCCCAGCCGCTCAAAAAGACAACTTCAGTGTGTGCTGGACCATTTACGCGGGCTGGATGCCTTGGGAGTACGCCAAGGCGCAAGGCATCGTTGACAAGTGGGCGAAGAAATACGACATCAATATTGATGTGGTGCAGATCAACGATTACGTCGAATCCATCAACCAATACACCGCAGGCCAGTTTGACGGCTGCACCATGACCAACATGGACGCCCTGACCATCCCGGCTGCAGGCGGCGTTGACTCCACTGCCTTGGTAATTGGTGACTTCTCCAATGGCAACGATGGCGTGGTCATCAAAGGCGACAACAAAACCCTCGCCGACCTAAAAGGCATGCCGGTTAATCTGGTTGAACTGTCGGTGTCGCACTACCTGCTGGCACGCGGCCTGGAACGAGCAGATCTCAGCGAGAAAGACCTGAAAGTGGTTAACACCTCGGACGCCGACATGGTTGCCGCCTTCCAGACGGATGAGGTGCAAGCCGTCACCACGTGGAACCCGCTACTGGCGGAAATCGAAGCCACGCCGAATGTCACTAAAGTCTTTGATTCGAGCAAGATCCCAGGCGAAATCATCGACTTGATGGTGGTCAACAGCGACACCCTGAAAGACAACCCCAACTTCGGCAAAGCCCTGACCGGCGCGTGGTATGAAGTAATGGCCACCATGAGCGCCGATACCGCTGAAGGCAAAGCCGCACGCGAGAGCATGGCCAAAGCATCAGGCACCGACTTGGCCGGTTACGAGTCGCAGCTTGCTGCCACCAAAATGTTCTACAACCCCAGCGATGCTGTGGCATTCGCCACGAGTCCGAAGCTGCCAGCCACCATGAGCAAAGTCGCTGAGTTCTCCTTCAACCACGGCTTACTCGGTGAAGGTGCGCAATCTGCTGAGTCAGTCGGTATGAGCTTCGCCAAGGGTGTCAGCACCGGCGACAAGAGCAATATCAAGCTGCGCTTCGACCCAAGCTTTATGCAAATGGCAGCCGACAAGAGCCTTTAAGGCCAATCGCACCTGCGGCTCTTACTGAGCCGCAGACGCTTCACTTTTTGCAGGACAACTTAATGCGCTTAATCAACCGTCATCCAGATAGATCCGGTCGTTTGATGCTGGTGCTGCTGCCCTTTGCACTGCTGCTGTTCGCCTATTTTATCGGCTCGGCCAATCGCCTGGCTGAAAACCCCAACGACAAGCTGCTGCCCAGCGCCACGCAAATGGTTGCAGCAGTTGATCGCCTGGCATTTACCGAAGACAAACGCAGTGGCAACTACCTGTTCTGGGAAGACACCGTCTCTAGCCTGAAACGCCTGGGCATGGGGCTGGCAATCGCAGCCGTGGCTGGCTTGTGCCTGGGGATTGCCGCCGGAACCTTGCCCTTGTTCAGCGCCCCGTTGTCACCGCTGCTGACAGTGCTTTCGATGGTGCCGCCACTGGCGATCCTGCCGATTCTATTTATCGTCTTTGGCTTGGGGGAGTTGTCCAAAGTGATGCTCATCGTGATTGGCATCACCCCGGTGCTGGCCCGCGATCTGGAGCAGCGCGCACGAGAAATTCCACCCGAACTGCTGATCAAGGCGCAAACCTTGGGCGCTAATACCTGGACGTTGATGCTGCGTGTGGTCTTGCCGCATTTGCTGCCACGGCTGCTGATTGCCCTGCGACTGGTGCTGGGGTCGGCGTGGTTGTTTCTGATTGCCGCCGAGGCCATCGCCAGCACCGACGGCCTTGGCTACCGGATCTTTCTGGTGCGCCGCTACCTGGCGATGGATGTGATCGTGCCGTATGTCATCTGGATCACCCTGCTGGCGTGGCTGATGGACTTGGGGCTAAGGCAAACCGCGCGCTTGGTCTTCCCGTGGTACGAAGGGGCCAAAGCATGACGTTCTCAAGTCACAACAGCTTCATTGAAGTCAACAATGTCTGGCAGCAATACGCCGATCAAGTGGTGCTTGAGCGCCTGAACCTGTCAATCAACGAAGGTGAGTTTTGCACCTTGGTGGGTGCCTCCGGCTGCGGCAAGTCTACATTCTTGCGCTTACTGCTCGGCCAAGAGCGCCCAAGCAAAGGGCAAATCCTGCTCGCTGGGCAGCCTTTGGCAGGCGAACCGGATGCCAGCCGTGGCGTGGTGTTTCAACGTTACTCGGTATTCCCGCACCTAAGCGTGCTGGACAACGTCGCCATTGGTTTGGAGCTGCCTAAATCTCCGTTTCTGGGCCGCTTGTTTGGCAGCGCCAAAGCTGACGCCAGAGAGCAAGCGGCCGAACTACTAACCCGGGTCGGCCTGGGTCATGCCCTTGATAAATACCCAAGCCAGCTCTCCGGTGGCATGCAACAGCGCTTGGCAATTGCCCAGGCCCTGATTATGAAGCCACGCATTCTGCTGCTCGACGAACCTTTCGGCGCGCTGGACCCAGGCATCCGCAAAGACATGCACAGCCTGCTGCTGGAGTTGTGGAACGAGATCAAGCTCACCGTATTTATGGTCACGCACGACCTCTCTGAGGGGTTCAGTCTCGGCACCCGACTGCTGGTGTTCGACAAAACCCGTATCGACCCCCATGCGCCCAACGCTTATGGCGCGCGTATTACCTATGACATCCCGCTTAATCATGAACGCCGCGCCCATCGCGCCGCGTTTGATGAGCTACCCGCGCACGTTGCTGCCAGCCTGCAACCTGCCGTTTAAGGAGTTTATTGATGACTGCCTCATTAACCTTTAGACCGACACTTTATGAAGAGTTTATCCCCGGTGGCGGCCACACCTCATTTGTCCTCAAGCGCGGTCAGTTACTGCGTATCACCGACCTTGAGGGCAATGCCAATGCCAGCCTGTTGCTGCTCAATGCCAATGAGAAAAGCGAACGCTTGAGCTTGCCGGACTCACTCAAAGGGCAACACACCGCCAAGTTCACCAGCGGCCACTGCCTGTATTCAGACATGGGCCGAGTGCTGGCCGCCATTACCGCCGACACCTGCGGCTGGCATGACAGTTTTGGCGGTGTACTCAATGCCCAGGAAGTGGCGCACAAGTATGGCGAAGGTAACTACCAAGCCCTGCGCAACGGCTTTTATCGCAATGGCGTAGACAACTTACTGGTCGAAATGGGCAAGTGGAACCTCAACCTGCAAGACCTGTTGATGTGCCTCAACCTGTTTAGCCGAGTCAGTGTCGACAGCGATGGCTGCTTCAATTTTGAGCCGGACAACTCCCAAGCCGGCGACTACATCGAACTTTACGCACCGATGGACACCTTGGTGGTGCTCACCGCGCTGCAACACCCGATGGACCCTAACCCGAACTACGCCCCCAAGCCCCTGCAACTGAGCTGGCACAAGGTTGAAAGCGACGGCATCAGCGTCTTGTGCCGCACCTCCCGTGAAGAAAATGCACGGGCCTTCCACAACACCGAACGCCTATACATCTGAGGAACGGCCCATGTCTGAGAATCTGATCCACAGCGAAAAGCACAGCGAGGCAGCCATTTACCGCGCGCACATTGGTGCTGGCGAGCCGTTTATGGTTGAGGTCAAGGCCGGTCAAACCCTGCGCCTGCTCGATCTTGAAGGCAATCAGGCCGTCGACACCTTGTTCTACAGCGCGCGTAACCCGCGTGAGCGCTATGACGTGCAGCGCACACTGCGTAAACAAAACCGCGTCTACCTCACGACCGGCACCGTGCTCTACTCCAACCTTGGCCAGCCGATGCTGACCATCACCGCTGACACTTGTGGGCGACACGACACCTTGGGCGGTGCCTGCGCTCAAGAAAGCAACACCGTGCGCTACGCCCTCGACAAGCGCTACATGCACAGTTGCCGGGATAACTTCCTGCGCGCCAGCCTGCACGATGGCCGTCTGAATAAGGCCGATATCAGCGCCAACATCAACTTCTTCATGAACGTACCGGTCACCCCGCAAGGCGGCTTGACCTTTGAAGACGGTATTTCCGCCGCCGGAAAATATGTCGAGTTGCGCGCAGAGATGGACGTCATCGTATTGATCTCCAATTGCCCGCAGCTCAACAACCCCTGCAACGCCTACAACCCAACACCTGCCGAGGTTTTGATATGGGACTGATTACCGCACGCCTGCGCCTGTGGCTGTTCACGCTTTGCCAAAGCCGTTCAGGGCAATGTTTGCACAAGCCCGAAAAACCCGTGCCGACAAAGCTCAACTAGCGCAGTACACAGACTGACATCAGACACTCAGCCCTGGACGACCTGGGCATAGTTCATCCACAGCGGGACGGCCCGCTGCCCTTTCGAGGGACGTAATACATGTTCAATAAACTGCTGATCGCTAACCGCGGTGCCATTGCTTGCCGCATCCTGCGCACATTACGTACCCTGGGTGTTCAAGGTGTGGCGGTCTACGCCGAAGCTGACGCCGCCAGCCTGCATATTCAACAGGCCGATGAAGCCTATAGCCTCGGTGACGGTCCAGCTGCCGACACCTACTTACAGGTGCAGAAAATTCTCGCCACTGCGCGCGAGACCGGCGCTACGGCCATCCACCCAGGCTATGGCTTTCTCTCGGAAAACGCCGCATTCGCAGAGGCTTGCGAAGCTGCCGGTATCGCCTTTGTCGGGCCAACTCCCGAGCAATTGCGTGTCTTCGGCCTCAAGCACACCGCCCGCGCACTGGCCAAAGCCCAAGGCGTGCCCATGCTTGAAGGCACCGAACTGCTGGAAAACCTCGACGCAGCTTTAGCCGCGGGCGAAAGCGTCGGTTATCCGGTGATGCTGAAAAGTACCGCTGGTGGCGGCGGCATTGGCATGCGCGTTTGCCGTGATGCAGGCGAACTCAGCGAAGCCTTTGAAACCGTAAAACGCCTGGGCCAAAACAACTTCAGCGACGCCGGTGTATTTATCGAGAAATACATCGAACATGCCCGCCACCTTGAGGTGCAGATCTTTGGTGACGGTCAAGGGGACGTACTCGCTCTCGGCGTGCGCGATTGCTCAGTGCAACGCCGTAATCAAAAAGTCATCGAAGAAACCCCCGCACCTAACTTGCCCGCCGGCATGGACGAAGCACTTTGCGCTGCCGCAATCAAGCTTGCCAAAGCGATCAGCTATCGCAGCGCTGGTACTGTTGAGTTCGTCTACGACAGCCATGCCGAACGCTTCTACTTCTTAGAAGTGAACACCCGCCTGCAGGTGGAGCATGGTGTCACCGAACAGGTGTGGGGCGTTGACCTGGTCAGTTGGATGATCGAGTTAGCCGCAGGCGAGTTAGCGCCACTGAGTGAGCTGCAAGCGCAGTTAAAGCCCAGCGGCCATGCCATGCAAGCGCGCGTTTATGCCGAAGACCCTGGCCGCGACTTTCAGCCAAGCCCAGGCTTACTGACCAGCGTTCACTTTCCCCAAGGCGACGGTAAAGCCCTGCGCATCGACACTTGGGTTGAGGCAGGTTGTGAGATCCCAGCGTATTTCGACCCGATGATTGCCAAGGTGATTTGCTGGGCTGCCGACCGCGAAGCAGCGCGCGCAGCCTTAGCCGCTGCACTGGCCGACACCACCTTGTATGGCGTTGAAAATAACCGCGATTACCTGCGCCAAATTCTCAGCTACGCCCCTTTTGCAGAAGGTCATCCATGGACCCGCTGCCTCGAAGGGTTACGCTATCAAGCCGAAACCATCGAAGTGCTCAGCGCCGGCACCCAAACCAGCGTACAGGACTACCCCGGCCGTTTAGGTTATTGGGCTGTGGGCGTGCCGCCATCGGGGCCGATGGATGATCGCGCCTTGCGCCTTGGCAATCGCCTGTTGGGCAATCCGCAGGGCGCGGCTGCGCTGGAAATCACCATGAGCGGACCAAGCCTGCGCTTCAACACCGATGCCGTCATCGCCGTCACAGGCGCAGCCATTGCCCTGCAACTCGACGGCATTGACCAACCGCTGAATCAGGCCATAAAAATTAATGCAGGCAGCCTGCTGAGTATTGGCAGCATCGCCGGTGCCGGTGCACGCAGTTATCTGTGCCTGCGCGGTGGCCTTGAAGTGCCTGATTACCTTGGCAGCAAAAGCACCTTCACCCTCGGCCAGTTCGGTGGTCACGGCGGCCGCGCACTGCGCGCAGGGGATGTACTGCACATCGCTAAACTGGCTCAACATGACTGCGGCGCAAGCTTACCCGTCGCCTTATGTAGCGAGCTGCCAGCCGTGCGCGAAATACGGGCGATTTACGGCCCTCACGGTGCCCCGGAATACTTCAGCGACGATTACATACAGACCTTCTTCAACACCGACTGGGAAGTTCACTTCAACTCCAGCCGCACCGGTGTGCGCCTGATCGGCCCAAAACCGCAGTGGGTACGTGAAAGCGGCGGCGAAGCCGGTTTGCACCCCTCGAATATTCACGACAATCCCTACGCCATTGGTGCCGTCGATTTTACCGGTGACATGCCGGTGATCCTCGGCCCTGACGGGCCTAGCCTTGGCGGCTTTGTTTGCCCGGTAACCATTATCGAGGCAGACCTGTGGCAACTCGGCCAGCTCAAGGCGGGCGACAAAGTTCGCTTCAGCGCCGTCGATATCGGCACCGCACGTGCACTGGCCCAATCGCGTCTCAGTGAACTCGACAGCCTCAACGCGCAAACCTATGCTGCGTCGTTGCAGAACACAGAAGCCTCAATGCCTGCACTGACCTCGCCCATTGTTCTCGACCTGGGGCAAGACGACACCCGTCTGGTCGCCCGGCTTTCCGGCGATACCCATTTACTGCTGGAAATCGGCGCGCCCGAGTTGGATCTGGTGTTGCGCTTTAGAGCCCACGCGCTGATGCAAGCGCTGGAGAATAAAGCACTGGCTGGGGTCATCGACCTGACACCAGGCATTCGCTCCTTGCAGGTTCATTATCAGCCCGAGACACTGAGTCTGGATGCCTTGCTGGCAATCGTTGCGGGTGAATGGGACGCAGTCTGCGCCACCAAAGACCTCAGCGTACCGTCGCGCATTGTGCATTTGCCGTTGTCTTGGGATGACCCTGCGTGCCAGTTGGCGATCGAGAAATACATGACCACGGTGCGCAAAGATGCGCCTTGGTGCCCGAGTAACCTGGAGTTCATCCGCCGCATCAACGATCTGGAAAACCTTGATGAGGTCTACCGCACCGTTTTCGCTGCCAGCTATCTGGTCATGGGCCTTGGCGATGTGTACCTCGGCGCGCCGGTTGCTACGCCGCTCGACCCTCGCCACCGTTTGGTCACCACCAAATACAACCCGGCACGCACCTGGACGGCTGAAAACTCAGTCGGCATTGGCGGCGCTTACATGTGTGTTTACGGCATGGAAGGCCCCGGCGGCTATCAGTTCGTGGGCCGCACGCTGCAGATGTGGAACCGCTACCGTGAAGTTGCTGCATTTAACGGCAAGCCTTGGCTATTGAGGTTCTTCGACCAGATTCGGTTCTACCCGGTCAGCGCTGAAGAGCTGCTGCAAATACGCCGCGACTTCCCGCTTGGGCGCTTTGATTTGCGCATCGAAGACAGCGAATTATCACTGGCTGAGTACCAGCAGTTTTTAACCACTGAAGCCGATGAGATCGCGGCCTTTCGCAGCCAGCAACGCACAGCATTCGACGCCGAACGGCAACGCTGGATCGACAGCGGCCAAGCCCATTTTGAAAGCGAAGAAGCCGCCATTGAGCTGGGCGAAGATGCACCTTTGGACGCAGGCCAGCACGCCATTGAAAGCCACATTGCGGGCAATCTTTGGCAGGTTCAGGTCAGCGAAGGCAGCCGCGTCAGTGCAGGTGATGTGCTGGTGATTCTTGAGTCGATGAAAATGGAAATCCCATTGCTCGCCCCCTATGACGGCGTCATCAAAAGCATCAGCGTGCAACCGGGCTCGGCCGTTCGGGCCGGGCAGCGCGTCG
Organism: Pseudomonas sp. NPDC078700; assembly: GCF_044542375.1. Taxonomy (NCBI): domain Bacteria; kingdom Pseudomonadati; phylum Pseudomonadota; class Gammaproteobacteria; order Pseudomonadales; family Pseudomonadaceae; genus Pseudomonas; species Pseudomonas sp. NPDC078700. The sequence continues at coordinate 149,933 of NZ_JBITUI010000007.1, read as the reverse complement.
CCGTTCTCGAGCAATAATTATTTGGCCCGCCAGGTAAACCACTGGCGGGCTCACTGAGCATGGAAACTATCAAGATGAAACATCAATTTGATCTACGCCTTAGCGCCTTAAGCGATGCCTATACCAACCAAAAGCTGACGCCGCGCCAAGTCATCGGCGCGTTACGTGAGCAAGCCATCGCGCTGAATCCTGAATTCAATCTGTTCATTCACCTGCTTAGCGAGGCGGAACTTGAACCTTATCTCGCCGCCCTCGATTTACGTTCGCCAACTGAGCTGCCGCTGTACGGTGTGCCGTTTGCGATCAAAGACAATATCGACCTGGCTGGCATTCCAACCACTGCCGCCTGCCCGGCCTTCGCTTATACGCCCGAACAAATCGCCACAATTGTTGAGCAGTTAATCGCCTTGGGCGCGGTGCCCATGGGTAAAGCCAACCTCGACCAATTCGCCACTGGCCTCAACGGTACGCGTTCACCCTACGGCGAATGCCGCAACAGCGTGCACCCCGACTATCCCTCTGGAGGCTCCAGTGCTGGTTCCTCACTGGCCGTCGCCTTGGGCCTCGCCAGCTTTGCCTTGGGCACCGATACCGCAGGTTCCGGGCGCGTACCCGCAGCGTTGAACAACCTGATCGGCCTTAAAGCCAGCAAAGGCTTAATCTCCACCGCTGGCGTCGTACCGGCTTGTCGCACCTTGGACTGCGTAACCTTTTTCACGGCCACCGCAGCCGAAGCCAGCCAATTACTTGCCCTGACGGCGGTACTCGACCCCCGTGATGAATACAGTCGCAGCAACCCTTTGTGGAATGCGGCCACAGCCTTTGGTGCGCCGCGGGCATTCCGTTTCGGCGTGCCCAAACAGTTGGAGTTTCTAGGCTGTAACGAAAGCCCTGGCCTGTTTGCAGCCACCATCGAACAGCTTAAGGCACTGGGTGGTGAGGCGGTTGAAATCGACTTCACGCCCTTTCTTGAGGCGGCCAAACTACTTTATGAAGGCCCCTGGGTGGCTGAGCGCTACAGTGTTGCCGGTGAGCTGATCGAAGCGCAGCCAGATGCGGTCTTGCCAGTGATACATGCCGTGCTGGCCAAGGCACCGGGCACCACGGCTGTCGATGCCTTCCGCGCGCAATATCGCCTGCAGGCGCTCAAGGCTATCTGTCAGCCAATCATGGACAGTGTCGATTGCGTGCTCACGCCAGCCTACCCACGGCCGGTGACGTTGGCGCAACTGCATGCCGAGCCGGTCGCCCGCAATTCAGACCTGGGCTACTACACCAACTTCATGAACATGCTCGACTATGCAGCTGTTGCCGTGCCCGCCGGTTTTATGGACAACGGCCTGCCTTGGGGGGTAACCCTGTTTGGCCGGGTCTTTACCGACCAATACCTGCTCAGCATCGCCAATGCCCTACAGCACCAGCACCAACTGCCGCTCTGTGGCCAGCGCACCAGCGATTGCAGTTTGCCCGCTAATCCTGCGGGCAATGACAGGGCCCGGCTTGTGGTCTGCGGTGCGCACTTGCAAGGCTTCGCGCTGAACTGGCAGTTACTCCAGCGTGGCGCAAGGTTAATTGAGGCCACGCACAGCTCGCCGGACTACCAACTCTATGCACTGGCAGGTGGTCCACCGTTTCGTCCGGGCATGATTCGCGTAGCCGAAAATGGTGCCGCCATTGAAGTAGAAGTCTGGGAGCTGCCAAGCAGTGAGCTGGGTTCTTTTCTTTGTGGGATTCCAGCGCCACTGGGCTTAGGCAAGGTACAGTTGGCCGACGGGCGCTGGGAAGTTGGCTTTATCTGCGAGCCACAGGGCATCGAGGGTGCACAAAACATCACCGAACTTGGTGGCTGGCGCGCTTACATGCAGAGCAAAGCCTGATCGACACTATATGAACCTGCGCTTGATTCAACATCAGGCGCAGGCTGCGCTTGATGGATTTGCGCTACAGACAGTTGAACAGCTTTATACTGTTGGCCATTGCATGCCACAAGCGCACATCCCCCAGCCATGACGACCTCAGCAAGTACTTGCCCCCTGTGCGGCCAGCTCAACCAATGCGCTCAAGCCGGTGTTGCTGCGCCCGTGCACAGTTGCTGGTGCTTTGCACAAAAGATAGCCCCTGAAATACTCGAAAAAATACCTGCAGGCATGGATCGCAGCTGCATTTGCCCGCGTTGTGCAAAAGCACTTAACGACACAGCCGATCAGAGCCCGAAGCAAGCAGCCCCCGAGCGTAAAGACTGACATGCGCCTCGACCGAATCCTCAGCAACCTGCCGCGCTTTAATCGTCAGGAGGTTCGCCAGCTCATCGCCAGTGGCCGAGTCAAGGTTGATGGCCATTGCAGCCGTGACCCCAGGCTCGATGTCAGCCTGTTTAACCGTGTTGAGCTGGATGATCAGCTCGTTCAGGCAGGCAAAACCGCACGCTACTTTATGCTTAACAAACCCATAGGCGTGGTCAGTGCCACCGAGCATCCAGCGCATCAAACGGTCATCGACTTGCTCAATGAGCCCGACAAACATGAACTGCATCTGGCGGGGCGTCTCGATCTCAACACCAGCGGCCTGCTGCTTATCACCAATGACGGGCAATGGTCGCGCCGCGTGACTCAACCAGTGAGTAAACAAGCCAAGGTGTATTGGGTATCGACCGAGCAACCAATAGAAGCACACTACGCAGAAACGTTTGCGGCCGGCATCTACTTCAAATTTGAAGACCTCACCACCCTGCCCGCCAGGCTGGAAATCCTTGCGCCCTACAATGCTCGGCTGTGGCTGTATGAGGGACGTTACCATCAGGTAAAGCGCATGTTTGGCCATTTTCAGAACAAAGTCATTGGCCTGCACCGCGAGCATGTCGGCGCAATAACCCTCGACCCTCAGCTTGCACCTGGCGAATATCGCGCACTCACCAGGGCTGAAATCGCCAGCGTTTAATTCAGCGGTGCAGCATAGCCATTAGCGGCTCTCTGCCAGTCGCCGATAAACGGCAAGCAATCGCTGAAATAAATGCTTGTCAGCGCTTAACCTGACTGCTTAAATCCAATCACAAGGTGAAACGTGACTAGCCAGTCACAAACACCATCTAAGCGTTCTTTTGGTTTATTGCGCTCTGCGCAAATTGGGTTCCTGCCTGGTTACAAGACACCCTCCATAGCATCAGTTGCTGCGGGGCGGTTGCTCTATTTCAGCCCTTACCGATTGATAAAAAATAATCCAATAAAAATTCCCGCCTGACATCGCTTTGTCACGTCCAGGCGTTTACCTACTGTCCTGCTCTAGCTCGGTTTACGCATTTGCGTAAGCCATGTTTTGAATTGCGCCAAGAGGAAACGACATGAAGCCAATCACAGCTGTCGTCGATGTTCACAGGACGTTAAAGGTACACACGGAGTTTTATGCCAACCCAATGGCCCGCAAGACCATCATTTTGGTCAACGGCTCATTGGCGACTACCTCCTCATTCGCGCAAACGGTCAAGTATCTGCAACCACAGTTCAATGTGGTGCTTTACGATCAACCCTACGCCGGGCAGTCAAAAGCACATAACAGCAACCATCAGCCGATCAGCAAAGAAGATGAAGCGAACATCTTGCTTGAGCTTATCGAGCACTATGAAGCCAATTATCTGATGTCGTTTTCCTGGGGTGGCGTTGCGGCCATGCTGGCACTGGCCAAACGCCCTGAGCGCATTGAGAAGGCAGTGATCAGCTCCTTTTCACCGCTGCTCAACGAGCCGATGCTCGACTATCTGGAGAAAGGCCTGATTTACCTCAAGGCAGTTGATCGCGACAACATCAGCCACTTGGTCAACGACACCATTGGCAAGCATTTGCCGTCGCTGTTCAAGCGCTACAACTATCGCCACATCAGCCGGCTCGATGAACACGAGTACCTGCAGATGCACGCGCACATCAACCAAGTGGTGCGCATGGAGGCTCACTGCCAAATGGAATATCTGGCGCGCATCGATGTGCCGCTGCTGTTCGTCAATGGCGAGAAAGATGAATACACCACCGGGCAGGACGTGCGCGTATTCGCGGACTACCTCGAAGATTGCCAATTCGCAACCATCGAAGATGCCGGGCACTTTCTCGACATGGAACACAAAAGCGCCTGTCTGCAGAGCAAGGCTTTGCTACTGAGCTTCTTGGATCACACCGAGCAGCGCAGCCAACGCTACCACGCTCAGCCAGCAGAAACCCTGCATGCCATTGCGGTCTAACCCATGCAAACAACACCCCAGGCAGCCTCTGAAAAAACACCCTGACTGTTTTTTCAGAGGCTGCCCAACCACAAACTACAGAAATAACGATGAGTACCGCTTCAATTCCATGCAAACATCTGGTACAAAGTCACCCGCAAATGCGGGCGTCGTATAATGGTATTACTCCAGCTTCCCAAGCTGATCACGCGGGTTCGATTCCCGCCGCCCGCTCCAGCATTTACAGGGCTTACAGCTGAGCCTAGCGACATTCAATAAGCTGCGGTGACAGTTTTGGTGACAGTATGCATGCATCAGTTAAAACGTCTGCATGCATCTGTTAGCGAATAAGTAACTGATGACCGAGAACCTGCCACGCTTACAGATCAGCGCTTTTATGTTGAGGGCTGGGGAAAGGGTAATTTAGGTAATTTATTTTTTAAAGCCTATACAATCCATTAGAAATCAATAGGTTATATAGCTCTATTAAAGGTAATAAAATAGTAATCCATAGGTAAGCCAATTACCTTTTGACTAGGTCATAAACCTGTTTAAAAATCCCTTATAAAACAGGTACTTGGAAAAAATTACTTAAGTAGTTACCCCAAATTACCCCAAAAGGTAATTTGCCAAACCCTAGTGCCGCGGGGCTTTGAGATATGCAAAAACCAAAAATTACTAAAATTACCTTTTCCCCAGCCCTCTCCTGAAAATCAGGCGCCAAAGCGGCTGCCTGTAAGCGTTTCTGAGCGACGCTTGCTGCAGGGTTCCGCAGGCATTCCAGCACTCGTTAACATGCCGCCGGCGCAAGCAGGGGGCCGCAGGAAACCATCTGCAGGCGTGAAGAAAAAACGACCTATTTAGGCCGCAGGCGAGGTGGGGGGATGACGGCGCGCGTAGCATTTATCCCAAAACGCTTTCGCACATCCGATTTGAAGGGTTGCCTTTCAATTTAGACCGTCATTACACTTATCTGTAAGTTACTTATTCTGCAGAAATTTATACTATGTAGGTAACTGGGGTTTGGTTTCTCTAGATTTTAAAATCGTCCTTTCTTCAATAAGGCTAAAGTTAAAATTATGACCGACGATACGAATACTCTACTTGAAGCAATCAATTCTTCCCCTCCAGGCACGTTTAAGCTCTTTTTTAGCTCAGAGGACGCGCCTAATGTCGAGCAGTCAATGAGCAATATCGAGGAGTTAGCGAGCAGGCTAGAAAAAGCAAAGGAACATAACTGCCTGATTGAGGTGATTTCTTTGAGAATCCAGTATATGGACATTTGGCTTAGAGTTTTTTTTGCAAATACGCCACATGATGAAAAAAGGGACCAAGAATTCGGTAGGCTGCTTAAACAGTGCTTTAGGCTTGGATTGGAGAAAAACCTATACGATCAAATTTTGGCGTTCAACAAAAAAAGGGTTCAAGCTATCCATGGCTATCTCCTAGGAAACATCTCATATGATTCGTTGAGTACCGCTATTGATGCATCTGATGGATTAGCCGAGAAGCTAGTCGAATTCGTCATATGCAACTCTGGTGAACCAGTGACTCAGAATTTTTTTAACGAGCCTCACAACCGAGGAGATTGTGTTTACTCCATTCCGGCTCTTCTTCATGTCTTACACGCTAGGCCAGTACTGTAAGCACTACCCATAAGTCACATTCAGTTCAAAGCCTCCGCGGAGTTAGGTATTTTTAGCTTTTAATAGCACCTAACTAGTTGTGTGTGTATCAAATGGCTGAAACCGCACAACTTCCTCCCCCGCCCAGTCATTGAGCAGCTTGAACTGTTCCTGCAGGGGCTCAAGTTCAAGGCGTGCATATGTTTCGGCAGCTTCTTTCATCGAGCCGAAGCCGCCGGCGTTCTTTGGCACGATACCCATCAGTTGCGGGTACATGCGCAGCGCGGCCAGCACATCCTCGCGGGTTTGGTCTTTGATTGAGTTGAACTCATCTTTCGCGGCCACTTCGCTGACCGGAATAATCTGCAGGCCTTCCTTCTTGCCGTTTGGCGCGTAGACAAACAGGTTGCGGAAATTGCCTGGTCCTTTGGAGTTTTTCAGCGCGGTGCGCAAATCATCAATGTCACCCTGATCCTGCGCGGCATCCGTCATGTACAGAATGAATCCGGCGTGACTGCCGTTCTCGTAGTACTTGCGCCGGAACAACGTGGCCGACTGGTTAAGCAGCGCCGATTGCAGCGCACTCACCCACTCAGGCAACCCGTAAATCTCCTGGTGTAAATCCACCTCGCGCAAATGGAAAATGCTGCCCGCTTCAAACTCATGCTCTTGCTGACAACCCTGCACTTGGAAGAATCGGTCGTCCTTACCCGCCCGCATGTATTTAGCCAGCGGCGTTTGCAGACTGATGGCGTTACCCAGCACAGACCGCCGCGCCTCTATGTACCCATTGCCCAACGCCAGATAATCCTGCGCCCATTGGTTGAATGACTGGCGCGACAGCAGCTTGTGTGGAATGAACGACCTACTCAGTTGGTTGCGCTTGAAGCGAAGCCCTGAATCCAGATGCACACTGGCCTTTACCGAGCGCGCCAAACCGTCCATAGACAACGGTGGCTCATACCAGCGGCCGTTAAACCAGCACTCCAAATAATCAAAAATCTCACGCGATGACAGCACCGAAGTGGGCTCGCCAAAGCTGAACACCACGCTGCCCTTTGGCTTTTCTGCTTGGGCAGCAGTTACCGCCACCTCAGATCCTGTTGTAGTCATCAAAGCATCTCCATCCGCCCGGTGTTGGCAGTTGTCTGCCCCTCCAGCGGTTCGTTTTGTAATGCGTGAAAAAGAGCCCACGCCAGATCGGCATGGCCTGTTGCGTCGGTTCGGCCAGCGGTGTAGGTCGATTGACGCCCGCTAGCTGTCATTGTTTTGCGAATGGCCATTAATGCCTGGGCCAGATCTGTCCAGCCCGCGTCAAACTCAAGACGGCCCTTATGGATCACGTCATAGGCTTTCAGTACCAGTTGGGTTTTCACCTCTGGCGAGTAGCTAAAGGTCTTCACGTTGGGAAAAAACTGCTTAACCAGCTGCGCCACGCCAGAGCCCATACCAGTGGTATCAATACCGATGTAGGTCACCCAGTAGCGTTGAGTGATTAGCCGGATGGTTTCGGCTTGAGAGGCAAAGTCCATGCCCCGAATTTGGTGGCGCTCAAGCACGCGGAATTTGCCGCCTGGCACCATTGGCGGTGCTACCACCACCAAACCAGAGCAGTCGCCGGTTTCCGCTGGATCGTATCCAACCCATACCGCACGATCACCGAAGGGCCGCGCAGCAAATGGCTTGTAGTCTTCGCCCCACTCGTAAAACGTATCAACCATGCATTTTTGCAGCACGTTGAGCGGAAATATTGATGCGCCGTCATCCACAAACTGGCACATAAGCAAATTGGAAAAGGCATCGCCGCTGTACTCAAGACGCAGCTCATCGATGTCAAACAGATCACAACCGCCCTGCTCGGCATCCAGAATCGTGACGATTTGCCGCCAGATTTTGTCCTGGCACAGTCGCCCATGCTGCAGCGCCTCATGCTTCACATTGATATTCAGGTGTTGCGCAGTTGGCTTGCCTTTGTTGTGCCGCTCCCCCGTCCAGAAGGTGTAGGCCTCATGCCCCATACTAGATGGTGTTGAGAAGTAGGTCCGGCGGTATTGTTTCTGCATCGCCATGCCGCTCGCGACCTTGTTCAGCTCATTAAATTTAAAGGTCCAAAAGAACTCATCGAAATAGAAATTGCCGTGATAACCCTGTGCGGTACGGGCGTTGGTACCCAAGAAGTGCAGCTCTGCACCGTTACCCAGAATGATTGGGTCACCGGTTAACTCAACCCCCGTCACCTCACGCGCAAAAGCCTGAATGTAGGCTTTGAAAATGTGCGCCTGATTCTTTGAGGCGGACAAAAATATCTGATTGCGCCCAGTGACCAGGGCATCGAGAAAAGCCTCACGTGCAAAATAGTAAGTGGCGCCGATCTGGCGACTTTTAAGAATCGCTCTGGTGCGCTGATCACCGGCCCGGTACCAGTCCAACTGATAACCGAAACAACCATCGATAAACGCCTCGGTGAGCAGCTCAATCTGCTGTTCATCAAACTCGTTCCGTTTGGGTTTCTTCTTCTCGCCTTGGTTGCGCTTGGCTAGTTCAGGGTTTAGATCGGTCTCAGTACCACCGCCCTGGTAACGCTCAATTCTGGCTTGGCGCTCTAACTGGCGATGCAGCAAATCAATCTCTTTGAAATCGCCGCTGGTTTTACCTTCCTTCAAAATTAATTGGACGAGGCGTGCTTCCAATGCACCGCCAATTCGCTCTACATTGCTGGCCCTGTCCCATTCATCACGCGCCTTCCATGAGTGAAGGGTTTTTTCCTTCTCCCCCAGAAAATCAGCCATTTCAGTGACGCGCCAACCCGTCCAGTACAAAAACTTGGCCTGGCGGCGGTTATCTCGGATAGGTATTTCAACGGCAGCATTCATGGCGCAGATGCTGACGCCCTCGCGCGAGGCTCAGTAGCGGCGCCACCTGTATAAGCAGCCCCCTACAAGCGCGGCACATTGCCCGTAAGCCTCCAGCTACCGACCATGCCCTCAACGCAACGGCAGAACGCCGACACCGCATTGAGGCCATCCACCATGAAGAAATTTCGCTCCAACTGGTTCCGCGTCGCCGTTGAAGGTGCCACATCGGATAAACGTAAAATTCAGCGCAGCTGGCTTGAACAAGCTGCCAAGAACTTCAGCCCGGCAACCTATGGCGCTCGCGTCTGGCTAGAGCACTTCCGCAGCTTGCTGCCCGATGGTCCGTTCAAGGCTTATGGCGATGTGACCGCTGTAAAAGTCGAAGAAATTGAAATTAATGGCCAGACCAAGTTGGCCCTGTTCGCCCAGATCGAGCCAACCGCCGACCTGATTGCGCTGAACAAAGCCAAGCAAAAGATTTACACCTCCATCGAAATCGACGACAGCTTCGCTGATACAGGTGAGGCTTATATGGTCGGGCTAGCTGTCACCGACTCCCCTGCCAGTTTGGGCACTGATGTACTCGCATTCTCCGCGCAAAAGCCAGAAGCCAGCCCATTCAAAGACCGCCATTACTCAGCCACCTCGATGTTCACCGAGGCGCTTGAAGCCGAGCTGGCCTTTGAAGAGTTTGAAGAGAAACCAAGCATCGGCGCGACCTTGCTCAGCAAAGTTCAGGGACTCATCAGCGGCAAACAGGCCAAGGATGACAAAGAGTTTTCGGCCGTTGGCGAGGCTGTTGAAGCCATCGCCCTGCACAGCAAAGAGCTCAGCGAGCAGCTGCAAACCGAACAGAAAAATACGGCTGATCTAAGTACCAAGCTCAACACCCTCGACACCGAATTCAAGGCGCTTCAAACCCAGCTGGCAGGCACCCAGAGCAAACACCAGCAACAGCGTCCACCCGTAACTGGCGGTGATGGCAAAGCCCTCACTCAATACTGACCACCAAGCACTGATCGCCGTCAGGCACCATTTCGGAGAACACCATGCGTAAAGAAACCCGCGTAGCCTTCACCGGCTATATGTCGCAAATTGCCCTGCTTAACGCAGTGGCCAACGCGGCTGAAAAATTCAACGTCGAGCCATCTGTGCAGCAGAAACTCGAAACCGCCATTCAAGAGTCAGATGCCTTCCTCAAGCGCATCAACATCATCGGCGTGAACGAGAAAGACGGCGAAGCCATCATGCTTGGGGTTGGCTCGACCATCGCAGGTCGCACCAATACCTCGGCTAACCCGCGTTCCCCGCGCGATGTCAGCAAAACGACCAAAGACGTTTACAACTGCAAGAAAACTGACTTTGACACTGCAGTGCCTTACGCCCTGCTGGACGCCTGGGCCAAGTTCCCAGACTTTCAGTCGCGCCTGTCTGGCTCTATTGTTCAGCGCCAAGCGCTTGACCGCATCATGATTGGCTTTAACGGCACATCCGTGGCCACAGATACCGACCGTGCAGCCAATCCAATGCTGGAAGATGTAAACATTGGTTGGCTGCAAAAGCTGCGTACCTCCGCGCCTGAGCGCGTTATGGCTGAGGGCGCTGTCGCCGGCAAAGTCACCATCGGCGCCGGTGGCGACTACAAAACTCTTGATGGCCTGGTCTATGACGCTGTCCAGTTGCTTGATCCATGGCACCGCAAGCGCCCTGATTTGGTAGTACTGGTTGACCGCAACCTGCTGCACACCAAGTTCCTCGCCAATGTTGAAGGCGCATCCGACAACGAGAACGAACTGGCTGCAGCCCAGATCATCGCCAAAGCTCGCCTCGGTGGTTTACCAATCGAAGACGCTCCGTTCTTTATCGACGGCGCCATCATGGTCACTACCCTGGCTAACCTCTCGATTTACTACCAGTTGGAAGCTCGCCGCCGTCACATCAAAGACGAACCAGAACGCGACCGCATTGCCGATTACCAGTCGTCAAACGAAGCGTATGTCATTGAAGACTTAGGCCTGTGCGCCCTGGTCGAAAACATCGAAGAGGCCGCATAACCATGGCCCTCTCCCTTGCCCAACGTCACCAGCTACGCATTCGTGCGCAGTTGGAGGCTGCAGCCGCATCGCCCGCCATCAGCATGGAAGGTGCCACCACCTACGAGCTGCAACTCGGCCAGCTTGCACAGGATCGCCTGCGCCTCAAAAACGTCCAGAGTACAGAAGGCAAAGTCGAGCTGAAAAAACAGCTACTACCGGCTTACCAGCCCTATGTGCAAGGCGTACTGGCGGCGGGTAACGGAGCGCAGGACGAAGTACTCACCACCATGATGACCTGGCACATCGACACCGCTGATTACATCGGCGCGATTGAAATTGCAGCCTATGTTCTCAAGCACAAACTGGTGATGCCCGACCGCTTTGCCCGCTCTACCGGCTGCTTTATCGCAGAAGAAATCGCAACAGCTGCACTTAATGCGCAAAAACGCAGCGACAGCTTTTCCCTCGATACGCTGCTCAACGTCGAGCAGCTGACCGCCAACGAAGACATGCCCGACCAAGCCCGAGCCAAGTTGCACTTGGCGCTTGGCAAGAGTTACAGCAGCCTGGTGATCGACGACAAACCGGATGAAACCGATCACGACAACATGCAAACCGCCAAACTGCACTTGATGCGCGCCATTGAGCTGCACACCAACTGCGGCGGCAAAAAAGATTTGGATCGCGTTGAGCGCTTCCTAAAAAAACACGCTGCGCAACAACAGGCAGCTGACTGAGCGTCCCCACGCACCCCGGCGGCTCGGGGCTGATCCAAGGGTTATCTCCTTCCCAACGTGACGCCCCGACCACCGCCGACTTATTCAACACAGCAGGCCAAACGATGAGCGGATTCATTGCCGGTGGCACAGCCACCGCATTCACCCTGAGCAATGACGGATTTTGGCCTGATATAGATGCAGATGCCGTGCGTGAAGCCCAGCGCATCAATTCCAGCGTCACCAATAAGCGCTTAGAAGTCGCCATCGTTGGTGCACTCATCAACGTCAACCGCCTGCTCAAGCCGCTCAAGACCAGTTGGCAGGCCGAAGGCTACGCCACCCTGGCAGACGTACCCGCCGAGCAGCTCAATGATGCCAGTATTTTGCAGGCGCAGTACCAGCGCGCCATTTACTGCGCCACCTCAGTTGAAGTGGCCGAGCGCTACCGAAGCTATGACACCACCAACACCGGTGAGAAAAACGCAGAAGAACTCACCACCTCAATTGATGAGCTGCGCCGCGACGCCCGCTGGGCAGTCAGCGACCTACTCGGCCAACGGCGCACAACGGTAGAGCTCATCTGATGGAAGTCACCCACGCCCTGCAAGGCGATAGCCTCGACCAACTGTGCTGGCGGCACTACGGCCGTACCGCCGGCGTGGTTGAGCAAGTACTCCAAGCCAACCCCGGCTTAGCCGAACTGGGTACCACACTGCCCCACGGCACCCGCGTAAACCTGCCCACAGCCCAAGCAGCCGTTGAGCAAACCCAAATGGTGAATTTATGGGACTGAACACACGCGCCAATCAACATCCAATGTCAAGGAACCACCATGCCTGAGCCAACCACCGGCGCTGCAGTAATCGCCACCGCAACGGCAGGTGTTGGCCTCGCAACACTTTTGCCCACGCTCGACGGCAATGCACTGTTCGGTTCGATTATTGGTGCTGCGCTCATTGCCTTGCATCAACGTGAAATCAAGCCCTGGCAGCGCCTGCTGGGCCTGATTATTTCCGCTTGTGTGGGGTATGTGAGCGCCACAGAGATAGTCACGCAAACCCCTATTACCCAAACCGGTCCTGGTGGCTTCGTTGGAGCAATCATTGTTGTGCCCCTTGCACTCAAAGCCCTTGAGCTGATCGAGAAAACCGATTTTTCCAGCATGCTTCCAGCTTGGTTCAAACGAGGCGGAGGAGATTAACCATGATCACCACCCTGCTCCCACTGCTAGCCGCTGTTGCCTACATTGCCTCGGGAATTCGCCTTGTGTGCTTCAAACGCAACGGAGGTCGCAAGCGGCGCGGTATCTCACTAATTGCCTGCATGCTCATCGCCTCCCTACTGTGTTCCGGGCTCGAAATACTGTTGTACCAACCCACTGTCAGCCCTTGGCAAACCGCCATCGCCCTGATTTTGCTCATTCTCGTTTATCGCTCACGCGGCAACCTTGCCGTCCTACTGAGGCCAACACTATGACCCCCCTCCGCCACGGCGACCGCTCGCAAGCTGTTAGCCAATTGCAGAAGAAGCTAAACGCCAATGGCGCCAAACTGATGATTGATGGCGATTACGGCGACGAAACCGAGAAAGCCGTGCGCGCCTATCAGCGCAAAGTAGGCCTAGTGGATGACGGTGTTGCCGGCTCTAAAACCCAAGATGCACTAGCCGGTAAAAATTGCTCAAACATGCTCGGCCACGCCCAGCTTTCAGCCGCGGCTAAACGCTTGGATGTGGACCTTGCCAGCGTGCTAGCCGTCAACCAGGTGGAAAGCCTCGGCAACGGATTCGCCAGCAATGGCAAACCCACTATCTTGTTTGAGCGCCACATCATGCACCGCCAGCTAAGCACCCCAATGCATGAAGGTGACGATGCCGCACAACTGAAAAAGCATGCCGATGAATTGGCTGTCACCTACCCCAATTTGGTCAACCCAAAGCCAGGGGGTTACGCCGGCGGCACAGTTGAACACCAGCGTTTGGCACGTGCCCGCATGATCGACGACACCTGCGCATTGGCCTCGGCCAGTTGGGGCGCGTTTCAGATCATGGGTTACCACTGGCAGTTGCTCGGCTACAGCAGCGTGCAAGAGTTTGCAGAGCGCATGGCCAAAAGCGAGGCCGAGCAGCTTGAGGCCTTCGTGCGCTTCATTGAGGCAGACCCCGCGCTGCGCAAAGCACTAAAGGCCAAAAAGTGGGCAGAGTTTGCCAAGCGCTACAACGGCCCCAACTACGCCCGTAACCTCTACGACATCAAATTAGAGCGCGCCTACCTGCAGCACGCTCAATGCCAGCCGGAGGCTGTTGCCGCATGAGCACCCTACGCCAAGCATTGTTAGGGCTTGCCCTATTCGCCTCGCTTGGCCTGCTCATATGGGGCCAGCAACAGCGCATCAAACTGGCCGACACCCAAGCAAGTGCCAGCGCTCAACTGGCCAGCCATTGGCAGCAGGAAGCATCCCGTGCAACCAGCCAAGCCAAGCAACGGGCCGAGCTGCTGCAAGCAGAACGCAACGCCCAGGCGAGCCTGCGCAAAACCCAAGATTTGCTGCGCCAGAGCCTCACCGAACGCGAACAGAGAATCGAGGTGCTTAAACGTGAAAAACAAGTATTTAAAGATTGGGCTACTCAGCCTTTGCCTGAGCCAGTTAGCCGCTTGCGGCAGCGCCCAGCCCTTACCGGCGCCGACGCTTATCATCAGTGGTTGTCCAGCGGTAACGCCCTGCGCCCTGTCACCGACCAACCCTAACAGCAACGGTGCCCTGCTCACCGATATTGAGCGCATCGAAACCGACTGGGCCACCTGCGCAGCACAAGTAGACACCGTTTACATCTGCCAGCAGCGCCTAGCCATCCCCAATGAGCAACCCCATGAATAAACTCAACAGCCTACGCAGCCACCTGCTCGCCAACTTGCCAGAGCTAAAGCACAACCCCGAGCGCCTGCTCATATTTGTGGATCAAGGCCGCATTCGTGCCACAGCAGCGCCGGGCCTGTCCTTTGAGTACAGCTACACGCTCAACATCATCCTCACCGACTACACCGGCTCACCAGACGCCGTGGCCGTGCCACTGCTGGCATGGGTCCTGGTCAACCAATCCGAACTGATGACCAACCTCGAAAAAGGCAAAGAAGCCATCCAGTTTGAAGTGGATGTAATTGACGAAAATCAGGTGGATATGTCGCTAACCCTCCCCCTCACCGAGCGCGTGATTGTTAAGCGCCTAGACGACGGCACCCTGCAAATCACCCACCCTCAAGAGCCGCAGTACACCGAGCAGTTGCCGGCCACACCCATGCAACTGATCGCAGACGGCGAAACCCTTAGCAGTTGGACCAGCGCCGAGCCCACCGGCGTAGACATCGAAACACCACAACCGGGGCCAAACCGTGGCTGATGACCTGAGCGCACTTGAAGACTGGGCCTGCACCCTGCTCAACCAACTGCAACCCAAAGAGCGCAGCCAGCTCAACACCCGCATTGCTCGCGAACTGCGCCGCAGCCAGCAGCAGCGCATGGCCGCTCAGCGCAACCCAGACGGCACCGCCTATGCGCCACGAAAAGCCCGCGCCCAACTGCGCCAAAAGCAAGGTCGTATCAAACGCAAAATGTTCACCAAACTGCGCCAGGCCCGCTATTTAAAATTGCAGAGCACCGCCAACACCATCGCCATTGGTTTTGTTGGCCGCACCGCACGCATTGCACGTACTCACCAATACGGCCTACGTGATCGCCCTAGTAAAAGCTCACCCGATACCCGTTATAACCGTCGCGAACTGCTGGGTTTTAGCAGCGATGATCTGAATATGGTTCGTACATCATTGCTGAACCACCTCGCTGAGTGGTCCCCATAAAATCCTGCGTTTAGCCTTCTAACTTGATGAGAAACGCATTGAATTTTCCTGTGCAGCTAATCAATTTGACCTGGTCACGTACTCGGGGTTTGTAGTCAAGATTGCTCGTGTAGTTTTTTCAGTACGGGTTTACGCAGCAGCAATGAAGGGCGGCTATAGCGAAGTCATGCGAATATCGTTAGCAGAGTGCTTGGTAGGTATAAAGTTATTTATTAGTAAGTATTTTTATATTTTCCAGCCAACGAGCTTTACGGGACCATGCAGAATTATTTACTATCGTGGCATCACGAAAACCACATCTAATCACTGTTAGGTTCTTGGAAATGACACAACTCTTATCCTTTAAAGAAAGTATCTTTCCCAAGCTAGCAGGGTCTACTATAGAGTCAAAATCGTCCACATTACTTTATTATGTATTCTCCGGAAGAAATGCATGGCACTCAACATGGATAACTCGATATTCAGAAGGATGTATGCATCCAACGCTAGAATTGGCTAAAAATTATGCTGAAAAAAGAAGGACTCAAGGCACCGTTTTTCACATCCACGAACTCCCAGCTATTCTGTTTCGCACAAGAAACGGCTGTTTAATTGCTACGCAAATAAACTCAAAGAACCCATTACTCAATTACCTACCAAACCCCTTCACGACTAATCTTGAATCGACCAAGTTAGATATGGTCGACACCCTAGACAGTTACACTTGCATAAATCCAACAATATCCGAAACAGTTTTATCATTCGCTTGCGGGAGTAGATTCTGGCTTACTCAGCCACCAACTGAAGATTCAGTAATAACCGTGGCAACAAATGATCCAACTGCTAGCTTTGCAGTACTGTCTAATGACAACTTACAAATAAGAACGTCTTGTTCCCTTGGTAAAAAGTACCTACTTGGCTCGCCTGTAAAAGAATCCGGATATAGTTCTTCAGGTGTGCGTAATATTTTGGCTGAAAACGCCTAACAACTATTCTCAAGTAGTTTGCTTCGCCCACGCATCTCTGGCCACCCCTTTAACAAACTCTTAACCAACCGTTAGATACAAAAGGAATAACTGCTTATGTCATGTAAAATCTTAGCGGCCACTTTATTACTTATTTCCCCACTATGTCATGCAGAGTCAAGCTATTGGTACTATGCATCTGAGCGAGCAGATAACTCACAAGGAAAAGTCATTTACAAATACTCAAAAATATTGACCTGCAAAACCCCAATTAGTGAAGGAAATATTTTCAAAGCAGACTTTGTCGGTAACGATGCGTCTGGACCGTTCGCTTCCTACCAAGAAGCTGATGCAGCAAGAACCCAAGAAATCCAGATTGCTATTTCCGCGAAAAAAGAAATAAAACTTGCAAATGCTGTATGTAACTAGCAGCTATTAAAATGATCACTGGGCGGCCTAAAGCTCGCCCCTTAACCTGGATCTTAGGTGGCGAGCATGAGCGTGACTCGAATGTCAGAAGATGAAAAGAGAAAACTTGCTTACTTCTATCGCCTCGTAATGTCTTATAGTGACTTCAAACATGCACATCGATGCGCCCTTTACTCTTTAGACCAACATCAAAATCTTGAGAGAAATGGAGGTGACGATACAATATTGAGAGCACTTTACTGTTCAATGGTCGTATCGTACTCACGCCCATTCAATTCCTATGGAAAATCAAATGTAGGTGAAATACCTCCGCTAAAAAACGAAATGGAGGTCGTATTCACAAAGCAAGAACTCGAGGCTCATAAATATATAAGATGGTGCCGAAACAAGTATTTGGCCCACTCAGATGCAAAAGAAATTGCCCTAACTCCATTTGTTGCGTCAGACCTACCAAACACGTTTGTGATACCAAGTAAAATTGATGCGCTGGCACCTTTCACTCGAGAGTACACAGGGCTTGTTCTCGGGCTTCTAGAAAAAACGCATCACTGGTGTGTTGAAGAAAGACATCGCATTGAACCAGAAATAGTAGCTTGGCTACCTACCGAGCAGTGGGGAACAGAAAGTTGAGTTTTCGTCACCTAACGACATGTTAAAATCGCTCACTCACTTGGACAGATTAAAGCCCGCCTCTTTACCAAATATTAGCCTCAATCGCGACCCGCGCTTTAAAGTGCAAGCATCAAGGTGTGGCTAGTAACTCTCCTTAAAACTGACTACTTCATTGTAAACCACCCCGCTACAACACCCCCAAAGTGCATCGCGCGGGTAACCCCGCGAACATTGCCGCATGAACCTTCTCGCAGAAATAACCCGCCGCCTCGATAACATGATCCGCCTTGGCACCATTGCCGAGGTCGACCATGGCGACCCTGCACAGCAAAAAATGCCACTCTGCAGGGTAACTACTGGCGCTATCACTACCGGCTGGTTGCCCTGGTTCAATTTGCGCGCAGGTACCACGCGCACCTGGAACCCGCCAACGCTTAATGAGCAATGCATGGTATTCAGCCCCAGCGGTGACCCAGCGCAAGGCATTGTCTTGCTCGGCCTCAACTCGACTGCAAACCCTGCGCCCAGCAACAGCCCAACCAAAGACCTCACCATTTACCCTGACGGCGCGCTGATCGAATACGACCACGTAGCCCACCACCTGCGAGCCATCCTTCCGGCAACGGGCACAACTGAGCTGGAAAGCCTCGGCGGCATATCCATCAAAGGGCCAATCACCCACGAAGGTGACTACACCCAAACCGGTAATCAAACCGTAACGGGGAAAGTTACCGTGACTGTTGATGTAGTTGCCGCCGGCATCAGTCTGGTCAGCCACAGAACCACCGGAGTAACACGCGGCAGTGCTATATCGGATGGCCCGGTATGAACCGCACAACAGGCAGCGCAATAAGTGAGCTCGATCACCTGCGCCAGAGCGTGAGCGACATTCTCACCACGCCGCTCGGCAGTCGCGTGATGCGCCGAGATTACGGCAGCCAACTGATGGAGCTCATTGACCAGCCATTCAACGGCACCACCAAACTGCGCGCCTACGCCGCGATAGCCATGGGCCTCATGCGTTGGGAGCCACGGCTCAGCATTAGCCGTGTGCAAATCAGCCAAAGCACTGAGGCCAGTCAAGCCATTATTGATTTAGAAGGCACCCGCATCGACACCAACCAGGCCATAAGCCTGCAAGTACCGCTGGTAATGGGAGCCATTGCATGAGCAGTTTCAGCCCGATAGACCTATCACTGCTGCCCGCGCCGGACGTGGTGGAACCGCTCGACTTTGAAGTGATCTTCGCCCAGCGAAAAACAGAGCTGATTAATCTATTCCCGGCAGATCAACAGGACGATATTGCTGCCCGCCTTGACCTGGAATCAGAGCCTCTGGTCAAGCTGCTGCAAGAGAACGCCTATCGTGAACTAACTTGGCGTCAAAGGGTTAATGAGTCTGCACTTGCAGTGATGCTGGCTTTCGCCACCGGCAATGACCTGGAACAAATCGCCGCCCGCTATAACGTCAGCCGCTTGGTCATCACCCCAGCCAAACCAAACGCGACGCCACCGATTGCCGCCGTGCTGGAAGGCGACGACAGCCTGCGTGAACGCACCCAAATGGCACTGGAAGGGCTCAGCACCGCTGGCCCACGCAATGCCTACATCTTCCACGCCCGCAGCGCAGATGGGCGTGTTGCGGATGCATCAGCCATAAGCCCAGCACCCTGCTATGCAACCATCACCGTGCAGTCGGCCATCGGTGACGGCAGCGCCGATCAAAGCCTGATCGATGCCGTAAGCGCAGCGCTTAATGATGAAGACGTGCGCCCAGTGTGCGACTGCGTAACCGTGCAAGGCGCAACAGTCGTGCCCTACACCGTCACCGCCCAACTGTTTGTAGACAACCTGACGCCCGAATCAGAGCTTGTGCTGCAAGCCGCACAAGAGGCGCTAACTGCTTACGTAAACCAACGTCGCCGCCTCGGCCAAGGTGTTTACCGTTCAGCGCTCGACGCCGCTCTGCATGTCGAAGGCGTGCGCTATGTCGAGCTAACAGACTGGGTAGACATCCCACCAAATGAAACCAGCGCCGCCTACTGCACAGCCACCACCGTCACCCTCGCGGAACTGCAAGCGTGAGTTGCTACCAATCGTTAATGTCCGCCAACAGCACCGCACTTGAGCGTGCTGCGGCTAAGGCATTGGCCAGCATAGAGCGGGTACCGGTACCACTACGAGAGCTGTGGAACCCTGCCACCTGCCCGGTGGATTTATTGCCGTATCTAGCCTGGGCGTTTTCGGTTGATCGCTGGGACAGCAACTGGTCAGCGGCAACCAAGCGCAAAGCCATTCAGGGCGCGTATTTCATCCACGCTCACAAAGGCACAATCGGCGCACTACGGCGCGTTGTTGAGCCGCTTGGTTATTTGATAGAGGTGCTTGAATGGTGGGAAACCCAGCCGCTAGGGGTCCCCGGCACTTTTCAATTGGTGGTTGGCGTACTTGAAACCGGTATCACCGAAGAAATGTACACCGAGCTTGTGCGCCTTATCGATGACGCCAAACCCCTCACCCGTCATCTGATCGGCCTCGCCATCAGCCTTGAAACAACTGGCACCACCTACATCGGCGCCACGATGAATGACGGCGAAACCCTTACCGTTTACCCCTACTCACCTGGCCCTATCGAAGTCAGCAGCGCTGCGCTGTTGTTCGGTAGTGCTGAGCACTCAATCGACACTATGAGCGTGTATCCATGAGCCAAACTTATTTCGCCATCCTAACTGCAATCGGTGAGGCCAAACTGGCAAACGCCGTGGCCCTTGGCACCCAGCTGCAAGTCAGCCGTATGGCTGTCGGTGACGGAAACGGCAATCTGCCCAACCCAGACCGACTACAAACCGCACTCATCAATGAACAGTACCGCGCCGACCTTAATCAACTGAGCGTTGACCCGGTAAACGACAGCCAAATCATTGCTGAACTGGTCATCCCAGAAACCACCGGCGGTTTTTGGTTGCGTGAAATGGGCCTGTATGACGCTGCAGGTGATTTGATCGCAGTGAGTAACTGCCCGCCAAGCTACAAGCCTGAACTCGCAGAAGGCTCTGGCCGCACGCAGGTACTGCGTATGGTGCTAATCGTCAGCAGTACAGCAGCCGTACAGCTCAAGATCGACCCTAGCGTGGTGCTGGCCACGCGGGCCTATGTCGATGCTGGTGATGCTATTGCCACTCAGCCTATGGCCGAGGCTGGCACAGACAACAGCAAGAAGATGACGCCGCTGCGCGTGTTTCAGGCAATTCGTTCAGCGACTGCAAATGCAACAGAGTTGCTGCGGGGTGTCTTACGGGTTGGGACAGCTGCAGAAGTTGAAGCTGGTATTCTTGATGATGTAGCTGTTACACCAAAAAAAATGCGTTTAGGTTTTATTTTAAGTTTTGGCGCAAATGGCTATTTAATACTACCAGCTTGGATGGGGAGTTTTATATTTCAATGGGGAAGCATCACTAACAGTGCCAGTGATATTGAAACATTACTTCCAATCAGTTACACAACAACACACTTGCATGTATTTGTAACCCATGGATATACGCCCGGCACAGGTATTGTCGGCTACATCGGTGGCTCTCCAAAATCACTAGGCTCTTTGGTTTCACGTAGTTCAAATAGCTCTCTTGGTGGTCGATTCTGGTCAATTGGAAAATAGGCATAAGCATGAATTACTACAGTGCGTCAACTAACCGCTGCTATAGCAGCGAGCTTAAAGAGTTGTATAAATCCAGCGATAATTGGCCAGAGGATGCTCGAAAAATATCTGAAAAGTTATTCGCAAAGGTCGTCAACAATCGATCCAGTAATGAAATAATGGTGGCTGGAAAAGATGGTTTACCCACTCTTATAGTTGCCAACCCTGTAACGATCACATCAATTTGCATACAACTCGACAATGCCGCCGACGCTGCGCGTCTTGCAGTTACCGGTAACCCTACACGTGCTACCGAGTATGAGCGAGCTGCCGCAGAAGCCCAAGCATTTAAGGACGCAGGCTACCCACATGAATCAGTACCGCGCACTGTTGCTGCTTGGGCAATCAACGGCCGCACTGCCCAGCAAGCCACCGATAGCATTCTGGCTGAGTCTGCGACGTATACTGAGGCTCTGTACCGCATACGCGAAACTCGGTTGTGCGCCAAAGAACAAGTGCGGGCAGCCATGGCAGCAGGTAACCAAGGGCTTGCGCAGCAGATTGCAGTGCAAGCAATTGCAATATTCAATGCAGGTTTAGAAGGAGCGAGCACTAACCTAATCTGACGCTACCAAAAGCGACCACTGGTTTCATTGAGATACGGGGCGAACTAAGTGATAAATACTTAAAATTAAATAGCCCGTATTTCTAGCCATTAATACTGACGGTGAAAAACCGACTCAGAAAGTATAAATTCATCATTTAGAAACAGAGCGTCAATGACGGCAAGAGTATAAGCTACGGCTCAACATGGATCGCCAACTAATTAAAAATCTACAATTTAGCCCGCACCAATGAAATTAATCATGCCTTATAGAGCGACTAATCAATCCGGCGATGACACTTGCTGCCTGCACACCATATAATCTTGAGCCAATTTCATTCAAGTGATGATCATCTTGATATATCAATTTACCCTCATAAAATGGTGGGCGAGTAAATAGAGGAAGTTTTGACAAGTCTAAAAAAATTGCATTTTTATGTAGCTTTGATAATTCATAAATTTTATCATTAGAACTTCTCCAGTCCGAGCGAACATTGACATCAGACCTGAACCCTAATTCATTTAACCGGTAAGCTCTCTGCACATTTTTATCGAGCATAGGTACCTGAGCTAACAAAATAACCGACTTATCCTTATTATCAGCATTACTAATAAATTTATTTAGAGCTTTTAAAAAAATAGAGCTTTGCACCTGATACTGCCATTTACCAGCGACAATATAAGCATCTGCGCTGTCTAAATTCAATGCGGCGTATTTTATTTGTTTTTCGCATGGTTCTCTTGCCCATTCAGGAAGTTTTTCAATATCAAAACCTTCAATGGTCACACAACTGCTACCCGTAATAACTTTAAATTTGACACCTAATCGCTTTCCAACCTCATCAGCAAATAAGTTCAATTGTGCAGCATGGCTATCGCCAAGAATTACAATGGTCTTATCTGCTGACCTATCACCTCTCGAACAATCACCTACCACCCTACCATGGCAAATTTCATAACCAGATGCGTAACGCGTTAACTCAACATCCATTGGCGATACAAGTCTCGCATTAAGTGGAATTAACGACATTAATATTAAAGAGGCAGAAACAATCATAAGGACAATTAAAGCAAAAGATTTCGATTTTTTACTTCTGAAGGGAGCCTCGATTAACTTATAAGAAATACTCGCAAAGACTATAGTAGCAAAAGAAAAAGCCAATAACATTGGAAAAGATAAAATATAACTTTCACCAAAATAGCGAAGCATCGCAAGCACAGGCCAATGCCATAGATAGAGAGAGTATGACAGCGCCCCAATCCACACTAAGACACTATTGGATAACAGCCGATTCACTAAACTGTTTTGCGCAGCAATTACGAGCGCGACCCCGATACAAGGAGGCAAGGCGAGCAGCCCCGGAAAATCACTTCCTTCAGTGATGAGCCAAAAGCTAGATGCAACGAGTGTAATACCTATTACTCCGGCTAAATTCGAGGCCGACGACTTCCACCGCCTACCTATATCTCCAGCAGCAAAAACACCCCCAATCAAAAACTCAGGAATTCTAGACAAAAGTGAAAAATATACTTTTTGATGAAGCCCTGAAGAAATTTGCCACGCACTATAAAGTGTCAATCCACTGACAATCAACAAGATCGATATTTTTAAGAAACGCTCAGGAATAAAAAACAACAACAAAGGAAGCAGTAAATAATACTGCATTTCAACCGCTAGCGACCATAAATGCAATAAGGGCAATTCATATGCCGCGGGAGCAAAATAGTCATGTTGACTTGCAAAATAATTATTACTATTAAAATAAATCGAAGCTTTGAGACTTTCCCAGTAGCTATCATAATCTCTAGGGATCAGTAACACTGCAGCAGCAAGCGTCACTACCATCAACAATGCCATGTAAGCAGGCACAATTCGTTTCAGTCTTGATATGTAGAAAGCTTTTAGCGAAAAACTATTGCTTTGAAGTTGACGCAAAACTATCCCAGTAATTAGAAACCCTGAGATCACAAAAAAAATATCTACACCGACGAAACCACCGGGCAACCACTCTTTATTTACATGAAAAAAAATTACACCGAGTACAGCGATAGCTCTGAGCCCCTGTATGTCATTTCGCTGCAACGACTGCTGCTTCATGCCTACTCCAAAACGTGTATTTCCGTAAGGCTTTACGCCTTAATTCGTTGCCGCTTTTTACAGCAATACTCCCTAGCCTGCTAGTCGAAGCCTGGTTACCCTTCCTTCACTTTGCTCCATGTACAGTTCGGTTCTACAACCCCAACTACTCGCCCAACTCCCGCGCGCGCGTCACCCTGCAGGCTCAATGGCTCAGCAATCTGGGCCGCGACTCAGCCACAGATTCGCTCAACAAGCCGCGCAGGAGCAGCCGCCCATGGCAACCGATTACCACCACGGCGTTCGCGTCATCGAAATCAACGAGGGCACGCGCCCTATTCGTACAATCTCAACCGCTGTGATTGGTATGGTGTGCACCGCTGCCGACGCCGACGCGGTGGCCTTCCCGCTTAACACGGCTGTACTACTGACCGACGTACTCAGCGCCATTGGCAAGGCCGGTACCGAAGGCACACTGGCCGCTAGCCTCGATTCGATTGCCGACAACGCCAGTCCGTTCACCATTGTTGTGCGCGTAGAAGCGGGCGCAGACGATGCCGCCACAACCGCCAACATCATCGGCACCGTCACCGCCGAAGGCCAATACACCGGCCTTAAAGCCCTACTCGCAGCTAAAACCAAACTGGGCGTGACTCCACGCATTCTCGGTGTGCCAGGGCTTGATTCGCAGGAAGTCACCACCGAACTGGTTGCCGTTGCCCAACAACTGCGCGCTTTCGCCTATGCCAGTTGCTGGGAGTGCGCCACCAAAGAAGAAGCCGTCACCTACCGCGAGAACTTTGGCGCACGCGAGCTCATGCTCATCTGGCCTGACTTCTTGTCATTCGACACCGTAACCGAAGCCACGGCCACCGCCCCAGCTGTTGCCCGTGCACTTGGCCTGCGCGCCAAGCTCGATGAGCAAGTGGGTTGGCATAAAACCATCTCCAACATCCCGGTAAACGGCGTCACCGGCATAAACAAAGATGTGTTCTGGGATCTACAAAACCCAGCCACCGACGCAGGCCTGCTCAATGAAAACGATGTAACCACCCTCATCCGCGAGGGCGGCTTTCGTTTCTGGGGCTCGCGCACCTGCAGCGATGACCCACTGTTCGCATTCGAGAACTACACCCGCACCGCACAGGTGCTGGCCGACACCATGGCTGAGGCGCATTTGTGGGCGGTTGATAAGCCCATGCACCCCAGCTTGGTGCGCGACATCATGGAAGGCATCAACGCCAAGTTCCGTGAGCTCAAAGCGCTGGGCTACATCATTGATGGTGAGTGCTGGTATGACGAATCAGTCAACGACGCCACCACCCTCAAGGACGGCAAGCTCTACCTCGATTACGACTACACCCCCGTGCCGCCGCTTGAAAACCTGCTGCTACGCCAGCGCATCACCGACCGTTACCTGGTCGACTTCGCCAGCCGCATCGGCGGTTAACCATAGGCCGCACCCGGCAACTATTTAGGAGAGCGCCACGATGGCCCTGCCCAAAAAATTAAAGAACATGAACCTGTTCAACGACGCCAACAGCTACATGGGCGTTGCCAAAACCGTCACCCTGCCCAAGCTCGGCCGCAAGATGGAAGCATGGCGCGGCGCAGGTATGGATGGCCCAGTAAAAGCCGATATGGGCCACAGCGATGACGGCATCCAGCTTGAGTGGACGCTCGGCGGCTGGGATCTGACCGCCATGCGCCAATACGGCGCCATTTCCGCCACCGGCGTGCAACTGCGCTGGGCAGGTGCAGTGCAGCGTGACGACACAGGCGAAGTGTCTGCCGTAGAGATTGTGGTGCGTGGCCGTCACGAAGAAATCGACTTTGGCGACGCCGAGCCCGGTGAAGACACCGAGCACAAAATCACCACCACCTGTGCCTATTACAAACTCACAGTAGACGGCAACACCGAAGTAGAAATCGACCTGCTCAACTTCGTGTTCCTGGTCAACGGTGGAGATCTTCTCGCAGAGCAACGCAAGGCCATCGGCCTCTAACCCACCGCTAACCCCATACGCGCCACCACCGTGGCGCCATTGCCTGTAATACCCAAAGGAGCCACCCCATGAGCAAGCCCGAATACAGCGCCCCAATTGAACTGGTCAACGCCATTGCACGCGGCACCAAAAAAACCACCTCTATCACCCTACGTAAACCCGGCTCTGGTGAGCTGCGCGGTCTGCGCCTGAGTGACCTGTTACAAGGCGATGTCAACGCCGTTATTCGCGTGGTACCGCGCATCAGCGAACCGAGCATCACCGAGCAAGAAGTCGCAGCTATGGATGTTTACAACCTCACCGAATGTGCGGATGCCATTGCTGTTTTTTTGCAAGTGAAGGGAACGCCTGCGCAAGCGGACTCCCCACAGGCGTAGACGACGCCATGGCAGACATTGCTCTGGTGTTCCACTGGGCGCCAGAGCACATGAACCACATGCCATTAACCGAACTGATTGAATGGCGCGAGCGCGCCCGAGAACGATGGGAGCTAATGCATGGCGCGCGATCTAACCCTTAAAGTCACCCTGCAGGCCTTGAATCGCGTCAGCGGGCCGTTTCGCAGTATCAGTCAACAAGCCCAGCGCACCGGCCAAGCCATGCGCGACACCAACACACGGTTAAAGGCACTCAACGCCACACAAAAGCAAATAGGTGAGTTCCGCGAACTACGCGCGGGGCTCACCTCTACACGCACCCAACTCAATGACGCGCGCAAGCGTACCCAACTGCTGGGCCGTCAACTGGCGCAAACCAGCAACCCGTCACGCGCATTGCGCAGAGAATTTGAGCAGTCCCGCCAAGCCCTCAAACAGCTTGGCCAGCAAGAAACCGAGCAAAACAGAAAGCTGCAACAGCTACGCGCAACACTGCGCGAAACAGGCGTTAATACCCGGCAGCTGGGCAACTCTGAGCGCCGTTTGCGCGAAGAAATTCGCAGCAGCAACAACCAGCTTGAGCAGCAGCGCCGGCGCATGCAGCAGCTCACCTGCCAGCAAGAACGCCTGACCCGCGCCCGCCAGCAATACAGTCGCACTCAGCAAATGGCAGGAAGCATGGCTGGTAGTGGCGCGGCAGGTCTGGCCACCGGCAGCGCTATGCTTTACAGCGGCGCCCGCCTGCTCGCACCAGGGGTAGAGTTCGACGCCAGCATGAGCAAGGTGCAAGCCCTTACCCGCCTTGATAAAGAGTCTCCAGAACTGCAAGCGCTACGCGATCAAGCGCGCCAGCTCGGTAGCAGCACACAGTTCACTGCAGTTGAAGCAGCCAATGCCCAAGGATTTCTGGGCATGGCTGGCTTTAAGCCGCAGGCCATCAAAGACGCAATGCCAGGCATGCTTGATTTGGCAAAGGCAGGTGATAGCGACCTTGCCGGAACCGCCGATATCGCTTCAAACATCCTCACCGGTTTTAACCTGCAGGCCAAAGAAACTTCTCGACTAGGCGACGTTCTGGTCGGGACCTTCACGCGCTCCAATACCAACCTGCAAATGCTTGGCGAGACGATGAAATATGTAGCGCCTGTGGCTGCAGGTGTCGGCCAAGACATAGAAACCGTAGCCGCCATGGCCGGTAAACTAGGCGATGCGGGCATTCAGGGCAGTATGGGTGGTACAGCGTTACGCGCAGTTATTAGCCGACTTGCAGAGCCTCCAAAAATGGCCGCAAAGGCATTAAAAAAACTCGGCATCAGTGCCAAAGATGCACAAGGCAACCTGCGCGACATGCCTACAGTGCTTACAGAACTATACGAGCGCACCAAAGCCCTCGGTAATGCCGACAGGGCCGGATATTTCAAGGCTATTGCTGGGGCAGAAGCATTCAGCGGTCTGCAAGTATTGGTTGACCAAGCCGGTACCGGGAAACTCCAAGAGTTTATCGCCACCCTACGCGAAACCCGGGGCGAAGCGCAGCAAACTGCCAAAGTCATGGGCGACAACCTAAAAGGTGACATCACCGCGCTCGGCAGCGCATGGGACGACTTCGGCATTCAAATCCAAGAGCAACAAGACGGCCCGTTCAGGCAGTTGTCTCAATCAGTCACCAGTATCATTGGCGGGGTTAAAAGCTGGGTAGCAGAAAACCCCAAGCTCGCTGGTGGACTTGTCAAAACAGCCGTTGGCCTTGGTTTGGTAATGGCCGTTATGGGAGGCCTTACATTGGCCATGGCCAGCATACTCGGCCCGTTCGCCATGGTGCGTTATGGCCTCATGCTGTTTGGCATCCGCAGTGCTGGCCTGTTGTCTCCGCTGTTAGCTCTTGGTCGCATAGCTCTGCCCCTGGTTGCCAAAGGCGTCATGTTGATTGGCCGTGCCTTACTGCTCAACCCTATTGGCATTGCCATCACCGCCATTGCGGGTGGTGCCTACCTGATTTACCGCAACTGGGACACCGTAGGCCCGTACTTCAAAGGCCTCTGGGCCGAGCTAAAGCAAGGCTTTAGCGGTGGGCTGGGAGACATGGCCACAACCATACTTAATTTCAGCCCGGTAGGTTTGTTTTACCGCGCCTTCTCCGGCGTTATGAACTATTTCGGCGCTGAGCTACCGGCAAAATTCAGCGACTTTGGCGGCATGCTGATCGACGGCCTGGTCAGCGGTATTACTGGCGCCTTGGGCAAAGCTAAAACCGCTATCACCGGCGTTGGTGAGTCAGCCATCGGCTGGTTTAAAGACAAGCTCGGCATTCACAGCCCTTCGCGGGTATTCGCTGAGTTAGGCGGCTTCACCATGGCCGGGCTCAGCCAGGGTATCGAGCGCGGCCAAAGCGGCCCGCTCGCCAGCATTAGCAGCCTCGGCAAGCAACTGGCGCAAGCTGGGGCACTCACCCTGGGCATGGGCGCAGGCAGCGCCGTCGCGCTCGACAGCCGCCCACCGCTGGCAGCGGGCAACACCAAGCCTGCCATCAGCATTGCTGGCGACACGATAAGTATCACCATTGAGGCCACGCTAGGTACAGACACCGCAGGCATCGAGCAACTGCTCAACAAACTGCTCAACGAACGTGAGCGCAACAAGGCCGCGCGCGTGCGCAGCGCCCTGTTTGATACCGAGTAACCCGGAGTACTCCCTAATGATGATGACCCTCGGCATGTTCGTATTTGGCATGCAGACCCTTGCCTACCAAGAGTTCCAGCGGCAAACCGACTGGCGCCACAGCAGCACATCACGTATCGGTGCGCGCCCTGCTCGGCAATTTATCGGCCCAGGTGATGACCTAATCACCCTCCCCGGTGTGTTGCTGCCCGAGCTGGCGGGTAAAACCATCAGCCTCGACGCCTTGCGCATCATGGCCGACACTGGCAAAGCGTGGCCGTTAATCGAAGGCACCGGGCGCATATATGGCATTTACGTGATCGAATCCATGAGCGAAACCAAAACCCTGTTCTTCAGCGATGGCGCCGCCAGGCGTATTGAGTTTTCACTCAAACTCGCCCGTGTGGATGAAGGCCGCATAGATCTACTCGGCAGCGTGCTGGGTAACGTTAGTGACCTGCTGCGATGATCGATCAAGCCATTGGCGAACTGCGCAGCCAAGCCGACCAACTGCGCCAAGACCTCAGCTATCCAACTCCAGTTTGCCGCCTGATAGTCGATGGCCGCGACATCACCACCATGGTAAGCGCACGCCTGAACACCATCAGCCTTACCGACAACCGAGGCTTAGAAGCCGACACGCTCGACATCAGCCTAAGCGACCACGATGGCCTGCTTACCATTCCGCCACGCGGTGCCTTGGTACGCCTATGGCTCGGCTGGAGCGATACCGGGCTGATCGACAAAGGCACCTACACCGTGGATGAAGTCGAACACAGCGGTGCACCCGACGTGCTCAACATCCGCGCCAGGAGTGCAGACATGCGCGAAGGCTTGGCACGTAAGCGCGAGCGCAGTTGGCACGAGCAAACCCTCGGCCAAATCATCAGCGCCATTGCAGTTGAATACGCCCTTCAGCCATTAATCGAAGTGGCGTTGGCGGCGGTCGGCTTACCGCACCTGGACCAAACGGCAGAGAGCGACCTGAACCTGCTCACCCGCCTGGCACATGACAACGGCGCCATCGCCAGCGTCAAAGCAGGACGTTTATTGTTCCTGCCCACCGGCGCCAGTGCCTCGGCCAGCGGCTTAGCCTTGCCGCATATAGCACTCACCCGCAAAGACGGCGACCAACACCGCTATCTGGCGGCAGACCGCAACAGCTACAGTGGTGCCAAGGCCTACTACTACGAAACCAACAGCGCCCAGCGCCTGGAAGCCATTGCTGGCACCGACGAAAACGCCAAAACCCTGCGCCACACTTACACCGACCGCGACAGCGCTTTACGCGCAGCCAAGGCTGAGTGGAAACGCCTACAGCGCGGCAGCGCCACGCTCAGTTACACATTGGCCCGAGGCCGAGCTGATCTAATCCCCGAACTCACCTACAGCCTCAGCGGCATCAAAAGCCATATCAGCGCCATTATTTGGCTGGGCAGCAACGTCACTCACTCATTCACGTCGGAGGCCTACACCACGAACCTTGAGCTTGAATCACAGCTACCCAACGACGATGCCCTGGTCAGTGATGCAGAGCAGACGTACACAGGCGTACTGGCATGGTATCGAGAGGCAAAAAATGGGGGGCAGAAGAAATTAACGGCGGGCGATCAAACATCGCCTAAACGCCTAACTCACTTGTATGCGAGCAAAGCCAGTGCTCAGCATGCGGTTGATCGGGCATGGAACAGACTGGAAAGCCCTAATGCATAAATGCCCCACCCGCGCGGGGCGCTACACTCTAGCCGCCTCCAGAGTCAATTGTCATAGCCTCAAGGGCTTGAAGAAAAACGTCTTGATCCTGCTGTTTAAGCTTACGAAAAAACTTTATCACCAGGCTTTCCCCTGCCGTCAGTTCCTCCCTTTTAGGCTGCGCAACCGCGTCCTGTGGTTGAACGCCTGCAGCCTCAAGAACATCCATCATCTTGCTTACTCCGCTTTTGACATTGAACATTGAAAATACAGCCAATTTTCAATATGCAACCCCCTCTAGCATGCTGCTTTCTGCCTATTGCAATTAGCCAAAAAAAACCCGCTCATGGCGGGTTTGGCAATATTTGAATATTAAAATGTCAATTAACCTATATTTATTTAGGGCTACTTGCAGAGCTTCAACCCTTCATCAATAAACCTGCTCACACTCACTTTTGCGCCTGGGTTTTCGGGGTTGTCGCGCCACACCTCGGCCAAAGGCTCAAGTGCCAATTGGCGCGCCTTACTGCTGGCTATACCGTTCAAAGGGTACATAACACCAGACTCAGGATCAGAAACCACAACGGCGTTACCTGGCAGGCACATCAGATGCATTTCTTCGACTGTAAACGGCCACTCTTTGCCATAATTTTCAGCGCTGATTAACTGCATTCCAGCAACAGCCATCGCCGATGCGATTAGCGCTGCAACTGCCACCGAACCTGTCAATATCCCTTTAATTGTCATCGACTCTTCCTTTGGTTATTTTCCCTTTGGGTGCGTAGCCAGAGCGCTGACCATTCTACCTACGGTGTCACGCTCTGCTGCTGAAAGCGCCCGATACCCTTCAACAAGCGCAGCTTCTTCTGCACTGATGCTCGCAGCATCACTTGGCGTGCGCGCACCTGTAAGTACGTAGTGCACATCTACGCCCATGCTCTGCACGGCCGCCAAATATCGAACATCCGGCGAACTGCTCTCCAGCTCATAAGCTTTTTGAGTGCCACGACTCACACCAGCCTGAACACCGAAATCGGTCTGATTCAGGCTAAGCCGATCTCTTTCTTCACGCAGGCGTTCGCCTGAACCCATCACAATGAGCATTTTTTTGATCAACACCTGTTGACTTGACCATTTTTATGATCAAGAATCCATTCTATCGAACACGAATAAACACGGACAAACACTATGCATGCCCTATTAACCCCTGAGCAAGCCCGCGCCGTTCTTGATCGAGAAGGTAAGACAATTGCTGCATTCGCACTGCAGCATGGTTTGAACAAAAATCTGGTCAGCGATTTGCTCAACGGACGTAAGAAGGGCAAACGCGGTGAAGCCCACAAAGCTGCCGTTTTGCTCGGTATTAAAGACGGCGTAGTTGCACAGTAATGCAGCTGTCACAAGGGAGATACGAGAAGATGCAACGCCCAATCCTCGACAGCCGCCGCAAAGTTATCAGCGCAATAATTCACGCTTACCCCGGTGGGCGTGAAGGTGCAGCGGCTCTACTCGGTCTAGAGCTCAAGAAGTTCGACAACCAAGCCTATGAAAGCACTGGCCATCGCCCTCTGTCAGATGATCAATTGCACGCGCTTGAGCAAGTCACCAACACCAGCCACCTGCCCGACTACCTGAGCAGCCTTTATGGCGGTGTGTTCGTCAAGCAGGCAGATGCAGACCAACTGGATAACCTCGACCTGTACGCACGCGGCATGGCCACGGCCATAAAACGCGGTGCAGTCGATAGTTTGATTGCCAAGGCTCTGGTTGATGGCGTCATTGACGAGGCAGAGCTGGCTGAAATTGTCCACGCGCACCGTCAACACATCGCTGCACGTCACTCCGAGGTAGATGCAGTAATTACCCTACACCGGAGGCCGCAACAGTGAGCACCTACAAGCTAGTTTGCCCGCACTGCCGTGGCCCTATCCGTATTCGTACAAGTGAAGGACAGCACATTTGTCTGCGCACCGCGTACTTGCAGTGCACCAACGAGGCTTGCGGCGCGACATTCAGGGCACAGTTTGAAATCACTCACCAGATGAGTCCATCAGGCATGCCCAACCCTCAAGTGCAGCTTCCTGCTGCGCCAACGTCAATACGGCGCGAGTCGATGCGCAATAACGACGAAACCCAGCTCGATCTGTTGGAGGCTTAAAAGTGAACGAACAAGCGCTAGACCTTGCCGATTACCGCTCAACCATGCAGCACGCTGCGCTGTGCTTTCTGCAAAACCATGACGCCGAACACCTCAGTGGTGACACACAACTAACAGACCGGGCAGTACAGCATTTGATTCACGTACTCGATGTTCCGGTGTTTATGGCGACTGAGTTTGTCCAGGCAGCACTCAAGCAACTACCTATCAACAAACCTCAGCGGGTATCCATCACGGCGCATGTAAATGGTGCATCCGTGATGATCACTGATCGCCTCACCGGAGATGCTGTTTTGATTCCGCGTCGCATCCTGCCTGAGCGTTTTCTGGCTGTAGCTTTCAGCCAAGCAACACCGACCCACTAAGCCATTTTCAACCCGCCCACGCTGTGGGTTTGGGGATGTTTTGCCCGAAATCCGAGGAGGTAGTCATGCAAACAGCCGTTGCTATTCAAATCGACCTGCCAAAACCGGTGGCCGAGGCATGGCTCGCTGACCTGCGTAGCGCACTACGCCGCGCGATGGCGGAGCACTGGTATGACGACCGCTATCGCAGCGTGCCTGACTTCCAGCGCACTAGCCGCATCCTCGATGACTACCCAGCACTTGCGGGCCACAAACGCACCATCGGCGCGCTAAAAATCGCCCTAAACTCGACGAATCAAGGCCAACCATGCACGACCAACTAAGGGCCGAAGTACTCACCCGCCTGCAACGCGACTATGGCCTCACGCATATCGCGGGCACCAACTACCTGCGCAAAGGCACTTGCCCGGTGTGCAGTAAAAAGGAGCTCTACAGCTTCTTTGATAAGCCTTGGATGCTTCATTGTGGCCGCCTCAGTAAGTGTGGCTCACAGATCCACGTTAAAGACGTATACGCCGATCTGTTCAACGACTGGAGCGAGCGCGCTCCAGCCAGCAATGACAACCCAATGGCCACCGCACGGGCCTACCTTGAGTTTGCACGCGGCTTTCGCCTGGAGCTGCTAGATGGGCTGTATACCCAAGAGCAGTTCTGGAGCCGCGAAATCAACGAAGGCAGTGCCACCGTGCGTTTTGCTTTGACCAAAGGCGGTTATTGGGAGCGCCTGATTGACCGCCCGGAGCGCTTTGGCAAACAGAAAGCCCGCTTCAAGCCCGGGGTTGGCTACAAAGGCCAATGGTGGTGTTCGCCGCAGATTGATTTAACCGCGGCTAATGAGGTGTGGATTGTTGAGGGCATCTTTGATGCCGTGGCCCTGCAGCACAACGGCCTAACGGCTGTGGCGGCCATGAGCTCGGGCAACTACCCGGATGAATCACTCAAGCAATTGCTCAAAGATCGAAGTAGTGCCGGCGCACGCCTGCCCCGCCTCATCTGGGCACTAGACAACGAGCCGAGCGGTCACCGTTTCACGCGCAAGTTCGTAAAGGCTGCACGCGAGCTGGGCTTCACCTGTGAGGCTGCGCAAATCCCCCAGCGTGATGACCGCAAAGTCGATTGGAACGACCTGCATCAGCGGTGGGTGTTTATCGAAGATGCCGCCAAACGCTCGGAGCGCGTTGCCGCTGACCTCAAAGAGGCCCGCTACCACGGCGCATTGTTGATTGCTGAGAGCGCAGCAGAAAAAGCCCTGCTGATGTACCAGCACAACGGGCGACAAGAGTTTCACTTTGACTACGCCAACCGCCTCTATTGGTGGTCCCTCGATATGGACAAGTACAACAAGGCAGTGCAGGACCAAGAGCGCAGCGACGACCAGGACTCGCAATTACTCAACGACAAAGCCAAGCGTGTGAAGGCTCTGGAGTCGTCTGGATCAGTGCGCATGCTGGCGAACTGTTATTTCAAAGTTCTTTACAAACAGTCGAACCGGATCACCGATGAAACGTGGTTTTACATGCGCATCAGTCACCCAAATGGGACGACTGAAAACAATACCTTCACACCCAAACAATTGGCCGCATCCAGTGAGTTCAAGTCCCGCCTACTAAGTGCCAGTGGCTCATGGCTAGGCGCCAGCAAGCATCTTGATTTAATCGTGATGGAACAAACCGAAGGAGTAAAAATCGTGGACACAATCGACTACGTTGGCTACAGCAAGGAATACAGCTGCTATGTGTTTGGCGAAGTTGCGGTCGCTGATGGCAAAGTGGTTGCCGTAAATGAGGAGGACTATTTCAAGTTAAACAAACTACACCTAAAAACGCTGCAGAAAGGCGTGCGTATTCAGCTGCAGCAAGATGGCACAACCTACAACGAACAATGGCTGGCATTGCTATGGACCTGCTTTGCAGAGCAAGGCGTAGTCGCCCTCACGTTCTGGTTTGGTTCGCTGTTCGCTGAACAGATCCGCGCCAAATATCAATCATTTCCGTTTCTTGAGGCCACTGGTGAGGCAGGCTCAGGCAAAACCACCCTGCTCAACTTGCTTTGGAAACTGCTAGGCCGCGACGGCTATGAAGGCTTCGACCCAATGAAGTCAACCAAGGCTGGCCGCTCACGCCTCATGGGCCAGGTGTCGGCTATGCCGGTGGTGTATCTGGAAGCCGACCGCCACGGAGACGACAAAAGCCACGCAAAAACCTTTGAGTGGGATGAGCTTAAAGACTTTTTCGGCGGTGGCACGCTGGCAACCAAGGGCGTTAAAACAGCAGGCAATGAAACCTATGAACCGCCGTTTCGCGGCACCATCGCCATCAGCCAGAACGCGGCGGTAGTTGCACACGAAGCGATCATGACTCGCATCTGCAAGCTGCACTTTAAACGACCAGAAGTAACACCCGCGAGCCGCGCTGCAGCTGCACGCCTGAACATGCTCGACGGCAACACGCTGAGCCACTTTTTGCTATTGGCGGTTAAACAAGAGGCCAAGGTGCTTGAGGTATTTGAGCAGCGCTTCCCTGAACATGAGCAACGCTTACGCACCCTAAACAGCAACTGCATCAACTGCGGTACTGATTACCAGGCAGAGCGTGAGCAAGCAGCCTGTAGCAAGTGCGGCAACACGCTGCGCGGTTACATCCGCGTTGAGCGCATTATCAAAAACCACGCACAACTGCTGGCATTGCTCGACGGCATTCGCTTAGTTGCTGGTCTCACTGACGCTCAGGTGAGCAGCACGCAACGCAAAATCATAGCCATGGCCATTGAGCGCCAAGCCTCGATCAGCGCAGACCATCCACAGGTTGCTGAGTTCTGGGAAGTGTTCGACTACCTCGAAGGCCTCGATGCTGATGGCCCTGTCGTCAACCACAGCAAAAAAGACGAGCTCATTGCCATCAACCTCAACGAGTTCTGCGAACGCGCCGCCGAACACCGCCAAAAACTGGCTGATGTAGGCGTACTGCGTGACCTGCTCAAAGAAAGTCGCAGCCGCAAGTTTGTAGACGCCAACCGCGCAGTAGACAGCGCCGTGCGCAGCTATCAAGCGACTAAGCACAACCACACCATCACCAAATCACCCACCGTCAAATGCTGGATATTCAAAGCACAGTAACCCCGTCTGAGCGCGGCAACGCAAAGGCATCGACCCCAAGGAGAAGCACCATGCAGCACGATCAATACCCTGAGCACGAACCAAGCAAGCGCGAAAAATTGGCCACCCTAACCTGCAGCGCACTGGCCCTGCTCGCCCTCATTGCCATCGGTAACCAAGGCCCAGAGTTGCTACTGGCCCTGGTCAAGTAATAAACCCGCCCAGGGGCGGCAACACCTGGGCAACCGATCAAAAAGGAGAAGCACCATGCAAACCATCGCAAGCAAAACCCTACTGAACGAGTGCGTGCAGATCGATGAGGAACTGGGTTTCTGTGATTGGGCGCAGCACGCCGGATATGACTGCACCCGCAACCCAGACAACACCTTTGCAGTGCCTGCCACTCAAAGCGCTTGGATCGGCTACAGCGCAGCTTGCAAGGCAAACACCCGCAAGCCACTTGGCCAGCAGATGTACGCGGAAATTAAGCCATCGAGCAAATACGCCTACCAAATCAGCCTGTGCCGCACTAACGCCTGCGGCTTCCCATTCAAAGTAAGTTTCAGCGAAGACGCATGCGGCTACGTGGTTAAAGGCGGTATAGGCGGGCAATACAGAGTTGAGGACGTTGGCCTGTTCGTGATCGAGCACGGCCAGAAAATCATTATCAACTGATCACTTAGAAGATGGCCCCGGTGGGCGGCAACCCACCGAGGCCGAACCAACCCCAAGGAGAAGCACCATGCAAGCACAAACCCAAGAAGTCAGCACTGAGAATGCTACCACACCATGCTGTGCCCCCAACCATCGCACACGTCCCCCGCTGGGAAGCCACCGACTTAGCCTGCCAAGCATCTGCGATATCTGCGGCAATACCCGCTCGACTCGCAAACACGCCAAATGCAGCCGCTCACGCCAGAAACGTATGGCAACTGAGTGGGCGGCACTGATGGCCGAAAAAGCAGCCGCAAAACAAGCGCGGGGGGGCCGCTATGCTCGCTAAGTTACTGGCGATACTTGGCAACGAGCGGGCAATGAAGATCTTTTCATTTGCCATGCTGGTCGCCTTAGTGCTGTTCATTGGCATGATGGAATTCCGCGAGCGCCAAGCCATGCTGGCCAGCTACTGCGAGGGCGTCCACGCAGGCCAAGAAGACGACTGGCGCGGCCGCATGGGCTATCAGTGTGCGGAGGTGACGCCGTGAAAGCACTTAGCGTTCGCCAACCTTGGGCTTGGTTGATCACCAATGGCTACAAGGATATTGAGAACCGCAGCTGGCCGACCCGGTTCCGGGGGCCGGTGCTGATCCACGCGGCCAAGGGTATGACTGGCGCCGAATACAACGACGCCTACCACTTCGCGCTTGATGTTGGTATCAAGATACCGCTCTACAACGAACTCGAGCGCGGCGGCATTGTCGGGCAAGTCACAGTCACCGGCTGCACAGACAATAGCTTATCGCCATGGTTTTTCGGCAAGTTCGGCTTCGAGCTGGCCGAGGCCAAACCACTACCGTTCCTGCCACTTAAGGCCAACTGGGCATCTTCGATATCGAGTATCCGGAGTCGGCCAATGATTGATTTTTTCTACCTGCAGGACAGTCGCTCCAATGTCGGTAGCCGCGCGATGTTCTGGCGTAACGGTGGCGGTTACACCTCGAACCTGAGCGAAGCGGAACAGTTCACTCGCGAAAAGGCGCTAAAGCAGTATGAGTGCCGTGAAACCGATCTCCCTTGTCCAGCGGCCTATGTTCAGGGACTAGCCGAAATCGGTGTCGACTCTCAATACGTGACCTACTCGGAAGCCGATGCTTACCACAATGAAGACGGTCGAGTTTACGTGGCCTATAAACGGAGCTGGGACGGCAACGACCTTATATGGCTCAACGGCAAAGACGGTCCGACCTCCAACCTAGAAGATGCAATTCACCCTGGCGCGTCAGCAACTGCGGACTACCTGAAAAATGGTTTTGAGATATGGCCATGTGGATACATTGTCGAGCGATCACGTCGCGTCGTTCGTGCCTCCCTGCTAAACCATAAACAAGCGCTGCGCGCAGTTGGCCTCAAGCTGCAAAAAATCAAACCTCAACGGCACAGCAGTTATTATTACCGCACCAACTGTCAGGGCTGTGGGCGCTTCCTTAACGACACTCAACGCTATCTAGGCTGTCCAAACTGCGGCGGGAGTAACGCGCCATGACCGACAGATTCATGCGTATGAGCGAAGTGTTACAGCTCACCACATTATCGCGCTCAACCCTTTGGCGACTTGCCAAAGCTGGAAAGTTTCCAGAGGCGGTGCAAATCACACCAGGGCGAGTTGGCTGGAAGGCCTCAGAAGTTGCCGCATGGCAAGAGCACCCAGAGAAATGGAGTAAAAAGAAGGTCGCATAGCGGCCTTCACTCTCCCTCGATGACGTTATGCTGCAACCACAGTGCCCAGCGCTGCAGGCCTTTCTGCTTTTCTTTGAAATAGTCGTAGCGGTCATAATGCTTTGACGATACATCGCTAAATGCGTGACCCTGAATGCGGTCACGCAGCGACTTATCAAGTCCCGCGACACCCATTAAGGTTTTACAGGTTCGTCGTAAATCACGCAGGGTAAACGGGCCATCAAACTTGTCCTTGTGACGGCTGTACAACTTGCTTACGGCTCTCGATAACGAGTTTGCATTTAGCGACTGACCAGGAATATTGCCCTCAAAGGGGTAAGCGCTGGTTGAACTAACTTGATTCATCACCTTGAGCGAATGGCGCATCAGCTTGTTAAGTGGAACAACATGCAGCGTACGTTCACCCTCGACACCCTTCTTACTGTGAATGACCAAGTGATCAGGCTGATACAGCTTTCGTTCTGATGCCAACAGCTGCTCAGGCCGCTGACCACCGGCAGCAATCAAAAACCTGATCAACTCGGATGTAACCAGCGACAACTGTTCAGGCAGCAGATTCCACAGAGTACTGAGCTCTTTAGGTGACAATGCTCGATCGCCAGCTTTTTCCCAATCGGCCTGCACTGGCACGCTGGCCACCGGATTGCTCAACAAGCCAAACTGAACTTTGTTTTCAAGGTAGCTGCGGGGGTTGTATTCCTGCTCAAGCCCCATTTGAAAGGCGGCATGAAGTTGCGATCGCACCCGGTTGCAGTATGTAGTCACCCCGTTATCAATCATCCGGGCGATGATGTCGCGGATATGCATTGGCCCAATCAATGAGACGGGCTTGGCCACCAGCCCAGGGAACGGTTCGCTAACGTAGTGCTTGAGTGACCACTTCACGTCTTCAGCTGTCGCAGCGCCTCTAGCTTCCAATTTGCCGACGTATGCATTGATCAGCTCCTGAAATGTTCCAACTGAGGCGATCACTTCCTTTTCGGCGCGGCACTTATCACGGGCCTGAGTGAGTTTCATCGAAGGCCAGGCACCGAGTTTGGTTAGTCTTTTTTTACCGTTCACATGCCGCTGAAAGTAAAACTCTTTAGTGCCGTTAGGTCTCACCTTCAACAACAACACCCCTTCCCCTCTGGCAGTTCTGCCATCAGAAATCACATAGTCATTGTCTTGCGGCTTGAGTGACAGAATCTGTTTTTCAGTGAGCATTGGTGACAGTTTCCGGTGACAGTTAGCCTGAAACAACGCGAAACGGCATGAACTTAATCCAAACATGCCGTGCCGATGAGGACCGCGAGTTTACTGGCTTACCGCACATAATTGAAACCTCACGCACACACATGAAACATAGTACGCAGTAGATTCCCAAGCTGATCACGCGGGTTCGATTCCCGCCGCCCGCTCCAGAATCTTCAAGTTAAAGCCCTGTTCACAGACAGGGCTTTTGCGTTTCTGGGGTTAGCACATCCCCAACCAGACAACAAAACCTCCGCCCAGGCTGGAAAACCGCAAAGCGTTTTCCACCAACGCATCCCTTACCGAATGAGAACATCAAGCAGCGGTGCCGACGACTCCAACGGATAAATATCGCCGATAAGTCCTTAGCTGGATGTGTTCAACTGGACGCTGAATCCATCAGGCTGACGGGGAACCACATGCATAGCTTGGGCATTTTGGGCGTAGGAGAACTTACTGAAAAAGTCGTCAGAGGCCTACGCCGTGGGGGTTACACAGGCGCCATAAGACTATCCCCTCGTAACCAGAGTCGCGCCATCGCCTTGCGCGACCATTTCCGATGTGAAGTGATGCCAGACAATCAGGCGGTGGCTGATCATTCTGAAATTCTTATTCTAGGTGTCCGACCGGACGTTGTTGCCCAGCTCGCCGAAGAAGTCTCGATAGCACCTGATAAAACCTTGATCTCACTCGTAGCAGGAATGCGTTTAGACGCCTTGGCTCGGCACTTTCCCGAAGCGAGCATTGTGCGCGCCATGCTCTCCTATGCCGCAGAGATAAATAGCACCACCGTTGTCGCTTACCCGCCTAACAATGCTGTTCAGCAATTGCTTGCCCCACTGGGCGCTTCGATAGTGCTGGATAACGAGAATGCTTTTGAGTTGGCCACCGTCGCTGCATGCATAAATGGATGGTTTTATTTCTGGCTGCAAGACCTTCAGCAGTGGTTCACCGACAAGGGAATGCCTGCAGAACAGGCCAAGCAGTTAGTGCTCAGCAACCTGCAAGACTGCCTCGCCAGCGCCAGACATAATCCGACAATGAGCCTGGAAGCCATAGGCCGCACCATCGCATCTCCCGGCACCTACACCGCGAAAGGCCTCGATGCGCTTCAGAGCCAGAACGCTGCTTCACCATGGACCGCTGCTTGTGACGCAGTATTGCTCGGGCTGAAGAGGGAGTCTTGACGCAGGAGCTTATGCTTTAAATGACCGAATTTGCACCTGGTGAGGCCGATATTGGCCGTGATCTATCTTGGGTAATAAGCTGAAATCGGCCAAATGCAAACTGTCCACGGTCTTTAAGAGTGCCCGGCGGTTCATGCTCCTCCTTCGACTCTTACCATTTCTCACAGTAGGGACGTACCTCGGCGATAAAACTCCAGGCATCTTTAGGTTGATGCGCCAAGTGAAAGACCTCTGCAGCGATGCTTTTAGGTTGTATGAAAAAATCATCTGGCGCTTTGCTGAACTTCTCTCGCGCCCAAGGCACATCGATTACGGCATCAATCACCAGATAGGCCACATGCACGCCTTTGGGCCCCAGGTCCCTGGCCAGCGATTCGGCAAGAATGCGTTGCGCTGCCTTGGTGGGGGCAAACCCGGCAAAGTTGGGTGTTCCGCGTAGCGCCGAGGTATTGCCGGTGACGATGATGGCACCTTCCCCCGCCTCTACCATCGCCGGGGCCGCCATTTGCGCCAAGTTCAACAGCGCCATGGTGTTGATTTCAAAGTTCTGGCGCAATGTTTCCGGGTCGACTTCAAGGAAAGGTGCGAAAGAGCCACCTACGGCGTTGTGCACCACGACCTGCGGTGCGCCAATCTGCTCGAAAACCTGTTTAAGCGCTATCAGGTCAGTGACATCGCAGGGCATGGCAAATGCGCCGGGCACTTCGGCCTCAAGTTCGGCCAGACGGGCAGTGTCCCGAGCGATCATCGCGACGCGATAACCGCCTTGGGCAAAACGACGAACCAGGGATGAGCCGACACCTGGGCCGACGCCGGTGATCAGTACCAGTGGTTGCTGAGTATTTGTAGTCATGATGCTTACGCTCCTGCCAACTGTTCGCGAACAAAATCAAGCCGATCGTTACCAAAAAACAAGCTATCGCCAAGGATAAAACTCGGTACGCCAAAGACGCCGCGTTCAGCTGCTTCCTGATTGTTTTGTTCCAGCAGCTCAAGGGTTTCTGGCGCATCAATCTGCGCCGCCAGATCTGCGACTTCGATGCCTGCGGCCTTGAGCACGTCGACGACTTCGGAGGTTGTGATCAAGGTCTGTCCGTCCCGCCAGCAGGCGTTAAACAGCGCGTTGGTGATCTGCCGTGCAGCCTCGCTGGATGACGCAGCCAGTACGGCGCGCGCGCAGGCAGCGTTATTCATGGCACGCATGTCCGGTCGTTTGACTGTAACGTTATAGCGCTGCGCCCAGCGCGCGAGGTCGGCACCGGCGTAGCGACCTTTGGCGGCGCAGGTAACGGTAGTGGGTGTATTACCCACTAGCTTCATAACGCTCAATACATGGATAGGCCGCAGGCTGATATCCGCCTGCAGACTGTCTAGCTGGCTGTACGCGAGATAGCTGTAAGGACTGACGAAATCAAAGAAAAACTCAACGGTTTGGCTCATTTGTGAACTCCTGAGGGTCTCTTATTGAAGATCGGTTGTTGTTATCCGTCGCTGACCCGCGGTGCGGCTGAATACGGGCGTTGGGTCATTCATGGATCACGGTTTTATTACTGCAGCGGTCTATCCATCGAGTTGCAGAGATTTGCGGATACCTGCATCAAGAATTCCCGTCGGGGCGAATGCGCGCAGCAGACTCAGGCGGCCAGCGGTACCGCCGGCGGTGTAGCGCAGTTTGGGGCGCGCGGCGCCAACCGCCTTCACTACGACCTTGGCCACGACGTCTGGATCGTCCGCGCTTGCCATAGATTGGCTGAACACCTTAGCGAGGCTCGCGCGAACAGTGCGATATTCGTCAAGCGTGGCGTCGGGTTCGATGTTGTTCGCTTCGAACTGGGTCTTGGTGAAGGCCGGCTCGATGACCGCAACGCGGATGCCGCGTGTACGCAGCTCGTGGTCAAGTGCTTCCGAATAACCCTCTACCGCATGTTTGCTGGCGACATACAGAGCGATGTAAGGCATAGGCACTACACCCAGAATCGAACCGATATTGATAATGCGACCGTTGCCTTGGCGGCGCATGTGCGGGACCACTGCGCGAGTCATGCGCACCATCCCGAAGAAGTTGGTGTCAAAGAGGGCCTGGGCCTGCTCGATCGAGCTTTCTTCTGCGCCGGCCGGCGCAATACCAAAACCGGCATTGTTCACCAGCAGATCGATACGCCCTTCGAGCCGTATCAGCTCACCGACCGCCGCAGACACGGATTCGTCATCCGTCACATCGAGAGCCAACATCGAGAAGACGCTTTGATTGGCCAGGGTGCTACGCCGGCTGGTGCCATATACCTTGTAGCCAGCTTGCGCCAGCCGTTTAGCCGTGGCTTCGCCAATACCGGATGAGGCTCCGGTGACCAATGCGACGGGGGAGTTGGAAGTCATCGCTGTACCTTATGAGTGAGGTCTTTTGGAAACCGCTTCGCAAGCAGTTACGCTCAGGTTTTCGCTGGATGTGCGCCTTAATTGCGCGCACGCAAGCGCCGGGTGCGATAGGTGCCCCAGCTGCTCATGGCCAGCGATTTCACTAGCGCCAGCAGACCACTCTCGTTGGCGCGCGGCTCACCTCCTTTGGCGATTCGCTTGAGTTGCAAGGAGTACCAGAGAATCTCCATCAAGCCCATACGGTCGACCGGCTTAATGCCTGTCTTGATGGTGTGCACCTGTTGTGCGCTATCCCTACCCTGTAGCAGTGCGGCCGGCGCGTCAGGATCTATCGCCAGCAACCGTGCCAGACCAATTACATCCACTGCGCCGGAGGCCAGTGCTGCATTCATGCCAGCAGTACTGCGAAAACCGCCGGTCAGCATCAAAGGCACTTGTACCGCACCACGGACTTTTTCAGCGAATTCAAGGAAGTAGGCTTCGCGCGCCGCGCTGGAGGCTTTCTTCTGTTCCTGAAGTGCACCACTCATGGCGGGGGCTTCATAGGTGCCGCCGGATATCTCGATCAGATCGATGCCGGTATCGACAAGCGCCTGAATCGTTGCCAGCGATTCTTCTTCGGTAAAACCGCCGTGCTGGAAATCCGCCGAGTTGAGCTTGATCGCCACAGGAAAGTCGGTGCCCACCTGACGACGAATCTCGGCGTAGACAGCCAGCAGGAAACGGCGACGGTTCTCCGGTGAGCCGCCCCACTGATCCGTGCGTGTATTGTGATGCGGCGAGAGAAACTGGCTGATCAGGTAGCCATGCGCGCCATGGATTTCGACACCGCTAAAGCCAGCCTTTTTGCAGATGGCAGCACTGCGGCCGAAGCGATCGATGATGTCCTGAATTTCTGCATCGGTGGCTTCTTCAGGCGTCTCGAAGAACGCCGCCATGTCGTCGCGAAATGGCACCGCCGATGGCGCAATATTGCGTTCGTTCAGGCCTTTGGTTGACTGCTTACCGGGATGGTTGAGTTGCACCCAGATAGCTGCGCCCTGATCGGTAGCGGCGCGCGCCCACTGCTGCAGGATAGGCATATCTGTTTCGTCCTCGATGACCACGTTGCCCGGTTCACCCAGTGCTCGCCGATCGATCATCACATTGCCGCTCAGGATCAGTCCGATACCGGATGCGGCCCAACGCCGATAAAGCGTGACCAGCTCCAGAGTCGGGCGGTTATCGTAGGTGCCCAGCGCCTCGCTCATGGACGCCTTAGCCAAACGATTACGCAACAGACTGCCACCGGGCAGGCGCAACTGTTGCGCCAGGGAATTTGTATTGAGCGAAGCAGATTGCGACATATGAGG
The DNA here is from genome assembly GCF_044542375.1 of Pseudomonas sp. NPDC078700. NCBI lineage: Bacteria > Pseudomonadati > Pseudomonadota > Gammaproteobacteria > Pseudomonadales > Pseudomonadaceae > Pseudomonas > Pseudomonas sp. NPDC078700. Next base: position 105,447 of record NZ_JBITUI010000007.1, on the reverse strand, counting down.
GACACCTGAAAATTAGATAGGCATTAATCGCCAGCAAGTTTCTTTGCTTGTAGGGCATTGGAATCGCACCCACAGCGATTGCGGAATGGTTTCTAGTACCGATGAACTTATGATGATGATCATAATCAAAATGGTCAAGAGTTTTGATTATGTATGACATCAATGTATTCTTTCAGTGTTGATGACGACACAAAGAGGAGCCGGGATGAAGGTTACAAAGGCGCAGGTAGAGGCAAATCGAGCGCACATCGTCGAAACGGCTTGCACGTTATTTCGTGAGCGCGGTTACGACGGTGTGGGTGTAGCGGAGTTGATGGCTACTGCCGGGCTAACCCATGGCGGGTTCTACCGGCATTTTGGCTCCAAGGCGAAGCTGATGGCAGAAGCCGCCGCCTATGGTCTAGCCAAGACCAAGTCGCAAATAGCGGGCGTGGATATTGCCGACTTCATTGAGCAATATGTGTCTCGTGAGCATCGTGACGACCGCAGTGGTGGCTGCACCATAGCGGCCCTGTGCGGTGATGCTGCTCGCCAACCTGAGGAGATCAAAGCTACGTTTGCGACCGGACTCGAAAATTTGCTGGCAGAGGCGCTCGGCGAAGGTGACGAAGGCAGTCTGGGCGAAGCGCGCGCAAGGGCGATTGATACGATCGCCCATGCGCTTGGTGCACTTGTGCTGTCACGGGCTTGCCCCGACGACTCCCCACTAGCGGACGAAATTCTAAAGGTCTGTCGTATATCGATTCTTGGGTCGCGCTCAGTTCCAGTAACGGCTGGGTAGCGTCGACGTATTACATTTACAGATAGCTTCGAGGTTAGGGTTAATTAGGCCAAGTTCGCCTTCAGAAATCTCCCCTGCTAGATAGTGGTAAATTTCCAGAGATTTCTATGCTGGTCAGGCCTTTTTCTGCTAATGGCTACAGGCTGCCTTCGGCCCAGGGCGTGTAAAACGCAGACAGCAATCTTGATATGATTTGACCAGAATTCATCCCAGCGGGAGAGGCCTGGCGACGATTCATTCAAGGCGAAAGTCGGGCTCAAGTTACCTTGTTCCCAGAGAGTTTGGATGACTATGCGACGAACACTAACCCAGTGCGGGTCGTCGATGTATTCGTCGCTGAACTCGACCTCGGCAAGCTGGGTTTAGAAGGTGTCGTACCGGCAACCCGCTTACCATCCAGCTGACCTGCCGAAGACTTATATCTACGCTTATCTCAACCGCATCCCTGTGGTCAAAAGACAGTTATTGGCCGTGACCTGTCCTGCGTAATAGGCCGTAAAACGTCAGCGTGGCGGTCCCTTTTCCACACTTTTGCACCAGAAAACGCGTGTCGGTTTCAGGGGGGGTCAGGCTCATCGGCTTGGCACCTCGCCAACCACGGTGGTGCGGAACATTTCACGGCGCATGCCGTGATAGTCGGCCACCGGCATGTGCCAGGTGCTGCGGTTATCCCAGATTGCCAGGGTGCCCTGGCGCCAGCGCATACGGCAAGTGAATGCCTCGGTAGTTGCCAGTTTGAACAGATAATCCAGCAGCGGACGTGATTCATCTGGGCGCAAGCCCTTGATGCCGGAGGTGTAGGCGGGATTGATGAATAGCACCTTTTGGCCGGTCTCCGGGTGGCGGGTCACCAGCGGATGGCTGCGTGTCTGCGCCGAAGTGTCACTGCCATAACGGATCGCCATATTTTCCAGTAGCGCGTTGTGGTTGGCGTTGACCCCGTAGGCCATCTCCGGGCTGTGTACGGCATCCAGACTTTCCAGCAGATGTTTCATCCCCGGTGATAGCCACTCATAGACCAGCGCCAAATTAGCGTAGCAAGTATCACCGCCGTAGGGGGGAATGTCGTGGCCGTACAGTAACGTGAAGGCTGGCGGGCGCTCCTGGAAAGTCCAGTCGGTATGCCAGGCACCGCCGAACACGAACGATGTTTTCTCGGTGGCTTCCTTGACCACGTGCACCACATGCGGATGCTCATCCATACAGGTCACATAGGGCTCATGGCCAAACTCGCCGAGCTGTTGGGTAACCTGCTCCAAGTCGCTAATGCTCAGGGTCTGATCACGGATAAAGATCACCTTGTGCGCGAGCAGGGCTCGGCGCAACTCGGCAAAGCCATCGTCGTTCAGACTGGTCAGATCGATAGCTTCAATATCCGCGCCAATTGCACCGGTCGTTGGGGTTACGCGCATATGGTTGTAACTAGCGGCGCGGTTATGGTCGGGTAAGGTGTAGATGAACTCGCTCATGGCTCGCACTCTTATGGGTTGGAGTGAACACAGGATGCGATGCGATGACCAGCTGAGCTATGATAATTACCGACAAAAAATGATAATTACTGCCACCTCGATCGTGGCCTGAGAGCAAGCTGATGGACTGGCGCCAAAGCCGCTCACTGAGCGGCGTGCATTACCTGTTGGAAACGGCTCAGAATGAAGGTGTGGATGCACCGAGCTGCCTGATCGGCAGCGCCATTTCCAGCGAGGTACTGCAACAGCGAAATGCACAGATCGAGGCTTGGCAGGAACTGGCTGTGATCCGCAACCTGCTTGAACATGCCGGCAGGCCGGGCCTTGGGTTTGCCACGGGTCAGCGCTATCACCTGACATCACTGGGGCTACTCGGCTTCACTATGCTCGCCAGTCGTACCCTAGGCGAAGCATTTGCCACCTTCAGTCGCTTCCAGCTACTAGCCCTGACACTGTGCCCGGCGCGAGTCGAAGAAGATCGGCGCGGCACCTGGCTACTGTTCGATGCCAGCGTGCTGCCGCAGGATACGCGTGCATTTGTGATCGAGCGAGGGCTGTCCGCGTGCCTTGGTGTTGCCGGGGAGTTGTTACAGCGACCGCCGGAACCCTTGGCTGTGGAGATGACGGTCAGTGCACCGGCGGACCTATCCATGCTGCAGCGCGAATTTCATTACCCTATTACTTTTGAAGCCGAACGTAACGGCATACTGTTTTCCCATGCAGAACTGCAGTTCAATCTACCGCAAGCACACATCAGTGCGTTCAGCGAGGGCGAGCAGCAATGCGAACGCTTTTGTCTTGAGATAGCCCATCGACTGGTTAAAACACCCACCGCACGCTTAGTGCAACAGGTGCTAATTCGCGACTCGTCGACCCTGCTCAGCAGCCGTATGGTTGCCCAACGTCTTGGGCTATCAGAGCGCACCTTGCACCGTCGCTTGGCAAAGGAAGGCCACGCGTTTCAACAGCTAAACGAGCAGATTAAGCAGCGCTTAGCCGAACGCATGCTGCGGGACACGCACTTGGATCTCGCCAGCATCGCCCTACACCTGGGCTACGCTGAGACGGCCAGTTTTTCGCGAGCATTCAATCGCTGGACTAACAGCCCGCCAGGAAAGTGGCGTAACAACCGGGGACAGACCACGATTTAAGCCGTAACCCTTTAATCCTGCCCTGTCCCCCAACACTCGGATCGCGCGTTTCAGCCTACTGCGATTCGCCGTCAGCGGCAGTCCTGGTTTTCAAGTATTGATCCAGCGGTATCAGCAGATTTGGGGCTTGGCTTAGTTCATTCGAAAGTAACAACCGGGGACAGACCACGATTTATGCCGTAACCCTTTAATCCTGCCCTGTCCCCCAACACTCGGATGGCGCGTTTCAGCCTACTGCGATTCGCCGTCAGCGGCAGTCGTGGTTTTCAAGTATTGATCCAGCGGTATCAGCAGATTTGGGGCTTGGCTTAGTTCATTCGAAAGTGTCTGTGCCTCTGTGATCATGTTAGGGGTTAAGCCCTTGGTCGCTGCAATGTTCTTTTTGGCGTTGTTCATGGGCGAGTTGTCCAGAGTTGCCGATTGTAGAAGCAGAGCCAGGCCGAGTTTTTTGTCCACCTTGACGCCATCGCCGCGCATATAGAGCATGCCCAGATTACCGACGGCGAGCGCATCGCCCTGCGCTGCTGCCTTGCGATACCACTGATTGGCCTGCGCAAAGTCCACCGGAGTGCCACGACCGTTTTCATACAGCACGCCTAGATTGTATTGCGCGTTGGAGTTGCCTTGCTGCGCAGACTTTTCATACCACTGAATCGCTTGTGTTTCGTCCTTGGCGACACCGATTCCCTGCTCGTACATCAGGGCCACATTGAACTGGCCATCGGAGTTGCCGGTGTCTGCGACGGTGCGAAATTCTTTAAATGCCAGCGGCAAGTCACCGGCTTGATAGGCTGCAACGCCCTCCTCCAAGCCGGCTTGCGCCGATGTGCTAACGAGACTGAAGATCGCCACGAGCGTTAGGGCTGTGGTGGAGTGAAGTAATCGATTCATTGCGTTCATGTGAAAAATCCCTGGTTCGTTGGTGAATGCCTGACTGCCTTATCGAGGACAGACCACAATTAATCTCTTCAACAAATGGTGATGAGTTTACATACCACTGCTCAGCTTCGCCTTTTTCTTCGTGTGCTTGCATCTGGCCTAAAGACTTTACGCCATCAGTCTTGTTTTTAGTGGTGTTTTTGTCGCCACATCCAAAGCAGCCGCTTAAGACCAACGAACGGGGACTAAAAGGAGTGCGTAGTGAATACGGGAAAACCGCAGTATCGAGTCGCTTAGTTTCCTACAGCATCACTATGGCGTCTGGCGGTTCGTGCTCTCCCTAGGGCGCTCAGCTGGCTTCAGACTTCGTTAAGATTAGCCATAGATACTCCATCCCATCGAACCACCGCTGGAGGGAGTATCTATGGTCAACTCCGAATGGAATATGCTTTTCCCGTTGAGATTCGGCCCGGACCTCAATCGCCCACTGTCATTAGCGCTAACGCTCAAGGAATCCCCCGCCCGCGCCGAAGTCGAGTGCTTTATTCAAGAGCGATTCGCTGCTATTCACCATGCAGAAATCCAGCAATTTATGCCTGAGCTATTGGCATTGCATGACCGTCAAGGGCTGCTCAGCGCAACGGTCGGTGCGCGCATGGCCGCCTCCAGCCCGCTTTTTATTGAACAGTATCTTCAGCGACCAGCGGAGAGCGTATTGTCCCAAGTGGCTGGGCGACAGGTCCTCCGTGGTGAAATAGTTGAAGTGGGCAACCTTGCTGCACGAAACGCTGGTAGCGCGAGATTGATTATTGTCGCAATGACTTGGCTACTGGCCCGTCGTGGCTTGCGCTGGGTGGTCTTTACCGGAGCAGCGACGCTCATTAACAGCTTTCAACGCCTAGGTTTGGAACCATATTTATTGTGTGACGCCGACCCCGCATTGCTTGGAGAAGATCAATACAACTGGGGCAGCTACTATGCCCAAAACCCCCATGTATTTATGGGTGATATCCGCAACGGCCTGACTCAGTTGGAAACCAGTGGAGTTCTCGCACGCCTGGGTTTTCCATTGTCTGAGTGTGAGGTTTCCAATGCGGCCTGAACTTGAGCAATTTCGTCAGAAACTAAACCAGTATGCCTTGGAGTTTGCGCATAAAAAGGCTCTGCACGGCAATAACTCTGCATTCGACTACAGCCAACTGTTGGACGAACTGACCAGCCGTGAAAAGCAGCTTAGCAAGCATGCCGGTAAGGTTTTTGCCCTTGCTCTGGAAAACAGCCCAGAGGCAGTGCTATGGGACTTAGCCGCTCTATTTAGCGGTTTACCCTGTGTTGTGCTCCCCTCCTTTTTTACGCCTGCACAACGGGCTCATTGCATGATGCAAAGCCAGGTTGAACTGGCTATCGCCAGTGCGGACATGAACGAAGAAATGTTAGCAGCAGGTTTTACTGCGCAAAACGCGTTCTGGGCGCGCACCCGTACTGCAGATCCTGGACTTCCCTCAAACACGGCCAAAATCACCTACACCTCAGGTACTACCGGAGCACCTAAGGGCGTTTGCTTAAGTGCAGAGGCACTGTTACGGGTTGCTCGAGAGTTGCAAAGCGCTAGCCAGGGGAGCAATCCACAGCGCTACCTCGCTGTACTCCCCTACGCGGTTCTACTGGAAAACCTGGGGGTATATGCGGCACTGATGACGGGCGCCGAGGTCACCGTATTACCGCAACAGCAGATGGGTATTACGGGGGCAAGCATGGTGGACTGGCAACGGTTACTCGGCACTGTAGTGATGAGCCAGGCACAGAGTCTGATCTTGGTGCCTCAGTTGCTCTTGGGGTTAGTCACAGCCATTGAACGTAACTTACTGAACAGTGCGCAATTTCGTTTTGTTGCCGTGGGTGGTGCCAGGATTTCAACTGACTTACTAGAGCGGGCGCACGCAGTAGGACTGCCAGTTTTTCAAGGTTACGGCCTCTCTGAGTGCGCCTCGGTTGTAAGCCTAAATCGCCCAAATGCTAATCGACTCGGCAGTGTTGGACGACCGCTTCCGCATGTACAGGTTCGGCTTGGTGATGACGGTGAGGTAATGGTGCGAGGCTCCGCTTTACTGGGATATCTTGGCGAACAACCTCTGCAAGATGATTGGCTGGCAACGGGTGATATCGGTGAATTTGATGCCGACGGTTATCTCTATCTCAAAGGTCGAAAAAAGCATCAGTTCATCACCAGCTTTGGTCGCAACGTCAACCCGGACTGGGTCGAAGCCGAGCTGACTCAGCAAGGCACTATCGCTCAAGCGTTCGTGCACGGAGAAGGGCTCAGTCGCAACCTCGCTCTGCTTTGGCCATTGGATCCGGCCTGCTCCGACAAAACCTTGGCCTGCGCTGTGGAACAGGCCAATAAAGCGCTGCCTGAGTATGCCCAAGTTCGAGCGTGGACACGTTTGTCAGAACCCTTTACTCCAAACAACCAACTGCTTACCAGTAATGGTCGACTACGTCGCGAGGCCATCCTCACGCGATACCACGACACCCTTTCCGAACTTATGACTGACTGAGAATTTCTCCATGATTTTTTTTGACCAGCTTCAAGCCGCAACAACTCAAGAGCGAAACAATCTTTTCAGCGTGCCGGTGATTGAAGATGCCCTGAACGGTAACGTCAGTTTAGAAAGCTACCGTGCATTTCTGATACAAGCCTACCACCATGTTCGCCATACGGTGCCGTTGATGATGGCTTGCGGCTCACGTCTACCAAGCCGCTTGGAGTGGTTGCGTGCGGCAGTATGCGAGTACATCGACGAAGAATACGGCCACGAACAATGGATACTCAACGACATAGCAGCCTGCCAAGGGGACGTCGAAGCAGTACGTAACAGCCAACCATCGTTACCCATTGAACTGATGGTGAGCTTTCTTTATGACCTCATCGCCCGCGGTAACCCGGTGGGGTTGTTTGGTATGGTTAATGTTCTGGAGGGTACCAGCATTGCCTTAGCAACTCAGGCCGCAAGCGGTATCCAGCAGCAGTTAAAACTGCCTGACACGGCGTTCAGCTATTTGTTCTCCCATGGATCGCTTGACGTAGACCACATGGAGACATATCGCGGCCTAATGAACCGTTTGGACGAACCAGCCGACCAAGCTGCCGTGATCCATGCCAGTAAAGTGGTGTACAAACTTTATTCCGACATGCTCCGTGGCCTGCCAAGGGCCGAGTCCAACGCACTTGCGCGCGAGGTAGAGCATGCAACTGTCTGATTGCCGTGTGGTTCTCACAGGTGCAAGCGGAGGTATTGGTCTTGCACTAGCAGAACACCTTTGCGCCAGCGGTGCACAGGTTTTGGCAGTAAGTAGAACCTCAAAAAACTATGATCAATTGCTTAAGGCTTACCCAGAGCGATTACATCTGGTTTGCGCAGATTTACTCAAGCGCGAAGGACGCATTGCCGTGACTGAGGCGGCTAGAAAACTGGGTGGGGTCAATCTTTTACTCAACGCTGCCGGGGTTAACCGTTTTGCCCTGTTGGAGCAATTTGATGATGATGACATTGAGCAAATGCTGTCCCTAAATGTACTGGCCACTTTGCAGTTAACTCGCGGGATGTTACCCATTCTGCGTAACCAGCCCCATGGGCTGATAGTCAACGTCGGCTCGATTTACGGTTCAATTGGCTACCCTGGCTACGCCGTATATTGCGCGAGCAAGTTCGCTTTGCGTGGGTTTTCTGAGGCTTTGCGTAGGGAACTTGCAGACACCAGCGTTAATGTCTTGTACGTAGCACCACGCGCCACCCGTACCACCATGAACAGCCCTGCGGCTATGGCCCTAAGTGATGCACTCAAGAGCGGTATCGATGAGCCGCAAAGCGTTGCCCAACAGGTGCTGCGAGCCATTAGCAACGACTTTAACGAACTGTATCTCGGCTGGCCGGAAAAACTCTTTGTACGTCTCAACAGTATTTTTCCCAACATAGTCGACCACGAACTGCGTAAACAACTTCCGATCATTAGACGGTTTACACAATCCACCAAAGACGAGAGCCACTTGTGATGACTAAGCGCGTTTATCTCCTCGCCATCAGTCTCTTTATCTTATGCTTACAAACTAGCGCTTGGGCTTTGGACCCCGCAGATAGCCAACGCTTACTGGACATTCAACAGCGATGGGCGCAAATCCAATATCAAACTGCCGAAAAGCAGCGAGCTGAAGCGTTCGAAAAGCTTGCGGCTCAAGCCAAGAGCTTCACCCAAGACCGTCCACAAGCAGCGGAAGCTTGGATTTGGCAAGGCATTGTCATCAGTAGCTGGGCCGGTGCTGAGGGCGGCTTAGGGGCATTGGGCAAGGCCAAAGAATCCAAGTTATTGCTAGAGAAGGCTCTGCAACTAGACCCTACGGCCTTACAAGGCTCAGCCTATACCAGCTTGGCCGCCCTGTATGACCGTGTACCCGGCTGGCCTATTGGCTTTGGCGATGCTGACAAGGCTGGGCAATTACTCAAACAGGCCCTGCAGATTAATCCGCAGGGCATCGATAGCTTGTACTTTTGGGGCGATCATTTATACCGCGAAAGCCAGTATAGCGAAGCCCGTAAAGCGCTACTCAAAGCCAAGCAGGCAGCACCGCGCCCAGGACGTGAGGTCGCAGACGCTGGCCGGCAACAAGAAATTGATGCTTTACTGATGCAAGTACAACACAAACTTGATTGACAAGGATCTCCATGCGATTGCTGCTCGTTGAGGACGATATTGCCTTGGGCGAAGGTGTGCGTACTGGATTGCGTACCGAAGGTTATACCGTCGACTGGCTGCATGATGGTGTCAGCGCTGTGCACGCACTGCTCAGCGAAACCTTCGATCTATTGGTGCTAGATTTGGGCTTACCACGGCTGGGTGGTATTCAAGTGCTGCAACAGTTACGTAATAGTGGCTCCAGTTTGCCGGTGTTGATTCTCACAGCCCGTGACGACACCGATGATCGTATTGCGGGTCTAGACGCAGGTGCTGATGACTATTTGGTAAAGCCTTTCGATCTCAATGAACTGAAGGCACGCCTGCGTGCCTTATTGCGCCGAAGTGCTGGACGCCCACACCTGCTTATTGAACATGCTGGGGTCAGCCTGGACCCTCTTACCCAACAGGTACGCTACAAAGGTGAATTGGTTGTGGTAACACCTAAGGAATACCTACTGCTGCATGAGCTGCTTTCGCAACCGGGCAAAGTCTTTACCCGCGAGCGCCTAACGCAGCTACTTTACGGCTGGGACGAAGAAGCAGAGAGCAATACCTTGGAAGTGCATATCCATCACCTACGCAAAAAACTCTTTGGTGAACTGATTCGCACTGTGCGGGGTATCGGTTACTTGGTGCAAAGCTGATATGACCTCTTTACGTCGACGTACTCTTTGGCTCGTACTAGGGCTGATGATTTTTGGCACCGCACTGATCGCCATTTACAACTTCCATGACAGCAGCCACGAGATCGCCGAAATCTACGATGCTCAGTTGGCACAGAACGCCAGGCTCCTGCAGGGTGTGATGCAAATGCCGATGCAGACCGATCAGCATGAGCAACTTTACCAGGCGTTCAATGAAGCCCTGAGCCAGGCCGGCCACCATAAAATTGGCCACCCTTACGAAAGTAAAATGGCCTTTCAAGTTTGGGGGGCAGACGGTCAAAGCTTGGTCCATTCAGCCAGCACGCCTGCATTTGAGAAGCCCTTAGATAACCCGGGATTCTCAGACCTTACGTCGGCAGGGCACGGCTGGCGCGGGTTTCTGTTACCAGACGAGAAACTTGGCCTCCGAATTTGGGTAGGTGAGCGTGACGACGTTCGTCAAGACTTGGTTGACCGTATCGTTCGTCATACCCTGCTACCCAATGTAATCGGCATTCTGCTGCTTGCGGTTTTGGTGTGGCTGGCTATTGGCTGGGGGCTTAAACCCCTTCAGGACATGGCCCAGATAATCCGTGGCCGCCACCCCGAATCCCTCGACCCACTGCATCTGGTTCCCCTCCCCAAGGAGCTAGAGCCTATGCAGGCCGCTCTTAACCGACTGCTATTTCAAGTCGAGAGCATGTTGCAGCGCGAACGACGCTTTATCGGTGATGCTGCCCATGAGCTGCGCACGCCGCTGGCGGTGTTGCACGTACATGCACAAAACGCGCTGCAAGCCCCAAATGACATTGCACGAAACGAAGCACTTAACTACATGATCGTCGGCGTGGACCGCCTTACACGCGTCGTTAATCAATTGTTGATAATGGCGCGGGTTGAACCTGAGTTGGCACCGAAAACGTGGCGATTGATCGACTTAGAAGCGGTAGTTCGTGAAACCCTGGTGGAGCTAACCTCCTGGGTGCTGAACAAAGGTTTAGAGCTTTCGCTGGAGGTGCAACCGGGCAGCTACCGTATCACGAGTGATGGAGCAGCAATCAGTATTGCACTGCAAAACCTGCTCACTAATGCGGCAAACTTCTCGCCTGCAGGGGGCGAGTTGTTAGTGCACTTATCACAACTGCCCGAAGGTGAAATACAACTAAGCGTTAAAGATATGGGCCCCGGCATTGATGAGCAGCAACTGGCGCGTTTATTCGAGCGTTTCTACAGTCAAGGTAACCCTCAAGGTGCAGGCTTGGGCCTTTCTATCGTAGAAATGATCGCCAAACGGCTGGGTGGAAGTGTGATGCTTAAAAATGATCACGCAGGCGGCCTTTTGGCAACCCTGAAACTACCCGGCAGCGCTTCCAATAAACTCAAAAAAACAACGATTTGAATACAGTTATCTACAGCCTTAGTTAAGACGGTGGTACTAAAGTCAAGACGGCGATACTAAGCCCTGCACTCGGTGATGCTGCGTTTAAAACAGACTCAGCAAGCCGCTTGCGGTTAACGCACTTTAACGGGGCAGCCCTGACTGCGGCCCCGAAGGGGTGAGTGAAACGAATCATGCTCATTTACAGCACGTTAGTTGCAACCAGACCAGGCTTGAAGCTGAACAAGTTTAGCCTCTCAGTTGAGTGCCAACTTAAGATCTATGGTCGTGTAAGTTTGCGCTCAAAGCCACGGCAGTGCCTCTGGAAGATGAGACCCGCCATGCCCACTCTTATGGACTTTGGACGGTGACCTTTAAATGCCCCGCAAAGACTCACACTTTCCTCACCCTTACTTGCCCTGATGCACCGGTCGACGGCAACGCCTGGGCATTTTTAATCCTGCCCAAAGCAGTAAACCAAGGCGCGGCCGGATGACGGTGGAGGGAACCATTAACGGCCACCCTTTCACGGCGTTACTCGAACCTGATGGTTAAAAAGCCACTGGCTGAAAAGTCGATGAACAACTGCTTAAAAGCCCAGGCGTAGGCGTGGGTGAGCCTGTTTGCTTTGAGGTCAGTGCCGTGGAACCCGAACCAGAACCCAAAGCCCCTGCTGACTTGACCGAAGCTTTAGATGCTTCGCCCGCAGCGTATATGACTTGGGAAAACACCACCGCTGTTGCCCGGCTTGACTGGATTCATTGGATTGCATCGGCCAAGCAAGCGCAGGCACGCACAAAGCGGATTCATGATGCATGCGACATGCTGGCCGCAAGAATGAAAGAAAGGGGTGTGCTGTTTTGACGCGTCGGGTTATTACAGCAAGGCGTTCAGTGCACCGCGGGTTGCGCGTGCAAAGGTGCCTATTGCCAGAACGAAACAGCTTGGGCGACCCAACGTGGTTGTTCTGCATCAATCCAGTGGGCTGTCTCGATCATTCCCTGATCTGCCCGGATTATTCAGTGTTTGAAGGTTGTTTCTGTAGCCACGCGTCGAGAGTTCTTGAGAATCATCATCAATTGGCCTGTATAATCCCGCGGTAACTTTTTGTGTCAAAGGGAAACAGGCTTATGTCCGTACATCGAGTAACCAGGTTCGCGCGTGTAATCGGCGCCGGGGTTCTTTCCATCGGCATGCTATTCGCCAGTGGCGTGTACGCTGATGACCCGGTAACCCTGACGCTCTATAACGGCCAGCATGAGGCCACCGGCAAGGCCGTGGCCAAGGCATTCGAAGAGAAGACCGGCATCAAAGTGCTGATCCGCAAGGGCGGTGGTGGCCAGTTGGCGAACCAGATCGCCGAAGAAGGCGAGCGCTCCCCGGCTGACATCATTTACACCGAGGAGGCGCCACCGCTGATCAAGCTTGGTAGCCAGGGCCTGTTGGCCAAGGTGGATCAAAGCACTTTGGCGCAGGTCGACTCGAAATTCTCTGACGACAACGGCAACTGGCTAGGCATCACCTCGCGCGTACGCGTATTGGCCTACAACCCGGATCTGATCACTGAAGCCGAACTGCCGAGCAGTGTGCTGGAAGTGGCCGACCCGGAGTGGGCAGGCAAGATCGCCTTCGTGCCCAGCAGCGGTGAGTTCCTCGGCCAGACCGCCGCGGTCATTCGTCTCAATGGCCGTGAAGCCGCCGAAGAGTGGTTGACTGGCCTCAAGGCATTCGGCTCCACGTACACCAACAACGTCGTCGCCATGAAAGCAGTGGAAAACGGTGAAGTCGGTGCGGCGCTGGTCAACAGCTACTACTGGACAGCCCTGAAGAAAGAGAAAGGCGAACTCAAGTCCAAGCTGCATTACTTCGCCGATGGCGATGCTGGCGGCCTATCCAGTGTATCCGGTGCGGCGGTGGTCAAAGCCAGTAAACACCCGAAAGAGGCTCAGGCGTTTCTGGCCTTTATGATCAGTGACGAAGGCCAGCAGGCCATTCTTAGCAAGTCGGCCGAGTACCCGGTCAATCCGAATGTAAAAGCTGATCCGTTACTTAAGCCATATGACCAACTCAAGCCGCCAGCGATTACCGCAGCGCAGATCGGCCTGGCCGAAGAAGCGCTGGAGTTACAACGCGAAGTCGGAATGAACTGATCATGCAACCCGAAGCCGTCACTCCTGAACTGCCGTTACCCGCAGTAGGCCACACCACACGGCGGCGCAAGTCGCCGCCGATCTGGCTGCAAATTCCGGTGCTGGCGTTGCTGCTGGTGGCTGCCTTGCCGTTGTTTTTCGTGGTGGCCCGCGCAGCACAAACCGGTTTGGATGAGGCTTTTGCCCTGCTCTGGCGGCCGTTCGTATTCGGCTTGCTGGCCAATACCATGAAATTGATGGTGTTGGTGACTATTGGCTGCGCGCTGATCGGCTTGGGACTGGCGTGGTTGGTCGAGCGCAGCGACTTGCGTTGGCGCAAGCACTGGAACGTACTGCTGTGCTTGCCGTTTGCGATTCCTTCATTTGTCAGTGGCTTTACCTGGATATCAATAAGCCCGATGTTCGAGGGTTTGGGCGGTACGGTACTGGTGATGGTGCTGTCGAAATACCCCCTGATTTACCTTCCCGTGGTGGCGACCCTGCGCAGCCTTGACCCTGCGCTGGAAGAGTCGGCGCGCATGCTTGGCCTCAACCGTCGCCAAGTGTTCTGGAAGGTCACACTGCCGTTGCTGCGCCCAGTGCTGATGGCCACCAGCCTGTTGGTGGCGATACACATGCTGGTCGAGTTCGGTGCGCCGTCGATCATGCGCTATCAAACCTTTACCACTGCCATCTACCAGCAGTTCGAGCTGGAGTTTAATGGCAGCAACGCCGCCATGCTTTCAGCACTGTTGTTGGCATTGTGCATGATGCTGCTGTGGGGCGAGTTTCGTCTGCGCGGTCGCGGATACGCGCGTACCGGTCAGGGAGTGGCCCGTAGCTCAGCACCCGTACGCCTGGGCCGCTGGGCTGTGCCTGCCCAGGTGTTGTTGCTGGTGTTGGTTATTATTGGCTGTGGTACGCCGTTGACTATGCTTGGGTTTTGGATCGTCGAGGGCAGTTCGGCGAGCTTTCCAGTGGCTGAAATCGCTCAAACGCTTTGGGCATCACTGTCCTACTCCTTCGGCGGGGCTTTACTCAGTTGCCTGCTGGCGTTACCGGTGTGCCTGGTGGTGGTGCGCTACTACGGGCGCATGGCTACGCTCGCGGACCGACTGCCCTACCTGCTCCACGCCTTGCCGGGCTTGGTGATTGCCCTGTCCTTTGTGTTCTTCGCCCTCGGCTACATGCCGGCGTTGTACCAAACCAGCATTCTGCTGCTGATTGCCTATGCACTGCTGTTTATGCCGATGGCTCAGGGCCCGATTCGCGTGGCCCTGGAAAAGGCCTCACCGCAATTGGAAGAGGCAGCGCGGACCTTGGGGCACACACCTATTGCGACCTTTCTCAGGGTGACCCTACCGATTATCTCACCGGCCATCGGCGCTGGCTTCGTGCTGGTTTTTCTCGACTGCATGAAAGAACTGACGGCGACACTGATCTTGGGCCCAACTGGCTTGGAGACTTTGGCGACTAAGGTCTGGTCCCACACCGGCAACTTGGAATACGCCGGCGCTGCACCTTATGCCGCGTTGATCGTACTGGTGTCCGGTCTACCGGTTTACCTGTTGACCACACGGGCCTATCGACGTAGTTGAGCAAAGGCCGCGCTGCAGCAACCAGCCTCAAACGCCCATCACTACCGGGGACAGATCGCCACTTCCGAGATATTGGCCTGCCCCCCTCCCCGCCCTAAGCATTTGCGCCTGGACGGCGAGCGTTCTTCTTCTGCAGGATCATCGACGCTTCGTTGTAAGCATTCTGGAAGACCTCGCCGCCGATCCAATCCACCGCCGTGTCTTCATCTTCGTCGTGAAAGATCCCGCGATAGGTGATGAGCAGGCCCATCATGAAGTCAGTCGCCGATTCTTCAGCTTCTTCAGCAATCACTAACTCCAGTACCGGGTATTGGAGAAACACCAAACACATTGCTAACAAGCTGACGCTTTCGCCAAATTTCATTGCCTGAAAAAGGTCATCGAAATGCGCCGGATCAAAGCCGTTCTCTTCGATATCTTTGAAATCGAAGGTACTCAGGTCGATTTCGACATCATCGAATGGCTCGTCGATAAGCGGATTGGCCAGCACCGGATGAACGACATTGGCTTTGGGCTTGCCTGAACGATTCTGTTTGGCCTTGGTTTTGGCTCGCTTGGCGCGTTTTTGCTGTTTCTCTGGGGAGGCCATGGAGGCAAGTTCCTTGATCGGTGCAGCCATATTTATGGCCCGGGATAATCGGACTCATAGTGTAAAGGCGGTCACAGGATTGTCCTATAAAGCGTTGCACTAGTCAGGCACTAACGAGCGTGGCCACGACCGCTACTTGCGTTTGTAGCTTTTATTTCCGCCCGATGTCAGACAATAGCGTCCACCTTTGGGCCCGGTGCAGAGCGTGCCGCTGCCACATGGGCACTCTCCCGCGCTGCCCGTAACCCTCAAGGGTGCAGAAGCCCCACCGTTTAGCTCAGCACTGCAATTTCGCTTCGAGCCGCTGATCGAGCTATCGTTGCAGACAAACAACTCACCATCACAACGAGCGATTCCACCTTTCTTACCCGAACAAGGCTGGTTAGCGGCGACGCTCGTTTGTGCCAGACACAAGAGCAAAAGAAACACCGCAAGGCGCGGTATATGAGTGAACGTCTTAGGGTAGGTCATGTGCTCGCGCGACCCTTATGCGACGTGCTTGTGGAGCACGCGGGGTTGGAGTTTTAGCACAGGATAAACAGACACCAGCAAAATGCCACTACTGCTTAATCAAATAGAAATTGAGCGCGTTACGATTAATCAGCGTTAAATAAAAATGCTTCGCCGCGCCTAATTAAAGTCACAGCGAAGCATTGTCGGGTGCGCCCACTTTCAGTATTTACTTGAAGTTAACCGAGCGCATTGGCTGGGTATTAACATTCAACTCGAAAACGTCAGGTCTTGAATAATGGCCGCAGACGTCGAAATCCAGATTGCTCTTGTTCAAAATCGACATATCAAGATCGGCGTATATCTCAGTCTCGGCATCATAAACCGGGCCAGCTAATACCTCCCCCATTGGACTGACGATCATGCTGCCGCCGTGCATGATGTAATCTTCTGGTTTGAAGTCCAGGCCAAAGGCAGCTTGGTAGTTATCCGGATACTCTTCAAGCTTGATTGCCTGGCAGGCTGAAAGCACAAAATTTCGCCCCTCCACCGCAATATGGACCATGGAACTGGCCCACGATTGACGATCATCTGCTGTCGGGGTGCAGTACAGCTCAACGCCTTGGGCATACATGGCTTGCCTGAACGCCGGCATGTAGTTTTCCCAGCAAATCACATTGCCGATTACGCCGATTTCAGTATCAACCGCATCAATTGTCGAGCCATCGCCAAAGCCCCAAATGGTTCTTTCTTGCCCTGTCGGCATCAACTTGCGGTGATAGCTTGCGATCCCTTTTCCGGGGATCAAGGTCACGGCGGTGCAGTACAAGGTACGACCGAAACGCTCAATGATTCCCATCACAACAATCAGGTTTAGCTCATCAACACACTCGGCCAGCACGGCCAATTCAGGGCCATCTAACTCGACTGCGCCCTCGAAGTATTGATTGAATAGCTCCCGTCCATTGGCACTGCGGTTACCCACAACATTGCCGAAACTTTGGCCCTTTGGATAACCGCCGATAAAGGCTTCAGGGAATACCGCAAGTTGCGCACCTTGCTTGGCAACGCGGTGCAAAATGCCACAGGCTTTTTCAATGCTCGCAACGGGAGCAAATGGAATGGATGAGGCTTGGATAACGGCTACACGAGTCATAAATTTTCCTACTCCTAAGCAATATTTCTATCTTTAGTTTCTGGAAGCGTGACCAGCAAAACTGCAAAGCAAATGATTGAGATCACCGCCAGATAAAGCGCGGGGATATTTGGATCGCCAGTCTCGCGGATTAAAGCAGCCGCGATGAAAGGGCCTGGCCCGGCCAATGTCGCCAGAGCCAAGTTGTGGCCCAAGGCAGCGCCTGTGGAACGAATGGATGCAGGGAATACTTCGACCAGCAAAACCACGTCCATCACTGCGGTGATGGCAACCAGAATGCCGAAGATAATCAGTGCCGCGATGATGAGGTAAGTGTTAGCGCTGTTGAGCATCCAGAAAATCGGATACGCCATAGCGGCGAGTGCTAGAGCGGCGAACAACAGTAGCTTGCGTCGACCAAAAGCATCACTGATTCGCCCAATAATCGGATTGGCAATGCAGTAAACAACCAACGCCACACTGCATAACCAGAGCGAGGTACTTTTCGGTAAGCCTACCGAAGCCACCAAGTGGTTATTGGCGTAAGTAATGAAGTAGTAAAGGGACACACCAAACAAGGCTGAAAAGGCAAATGTGGTGATAAAGGCACGACGCTTTTCAGCAGGCGTTGGCTCCACGACTGCACCTGCTTCCCGTTGCTTTTTCAGTTCTTCATAGACGGGGGTGTCGCCCAATTTGCGCCGAATGAAAATTGCTACACCGGTCATGGCGATCGACGCAATAAATGGCAGCCGCCAGCCCCAAGAACTCAACTGTTCATCGGTCAGGTTAGTGGACAGGATCGCCGCAATGAATGTGCCGAACAGAAACGCACAGCCGGCCGTGCCGGTAATCACACTGGCGGCTGTTGCCCGACGGTTGGCCGGGGCACTCTCTACGATGTAAATGCCTGCACTCGACCACTCACCCCCCACCATCATCCCCTGAATGAAGCGCATGGTGATCAGCAATATCGGAGCCGCTACGCCAATCGCGCTGTAAGGCGGAAGTAAACCGATGATGGTGGTGCAAAGCCCCATACCGAAGACGGTAACGATCAATACCGCACGCCTTCCGAGCCTATCGCCAAGTGGCCCTAGGACTAATGCACCGAGTGGCCGAGAGAGAAAACCCACGGCAAAAACAGCCAACGAAGATAACAGCGAAACACCCGGAGCGGCCGATGGGAAAAACAAGCTACCAATCACGGCAGCAAAATAACCGTAGATGGCGAAATCGAACCACTCCATGAAATTGCCTATGCCTACTGCAATAGACCGTTTATGGATGTCCACGCGATCAGTTTGTGCAGAGCCCTCCTCTCCATCTCGTATCGCCCCTGACATGATCATTTGCAGCCCCTCTTTTGTAGGATTTGTTTTGCCGCTATCCTAGAAATACAGGCAGCCGGATATCAAACGATTAAGAAAAATGAGCCGGATTAACATACGTAATATCTCTCGAACAGATCTGAATCTGTTGCTCACCTTTCATTGCTTGATGACGGAGCGCAGCGCTACGCGGGCAGCGGCAGTTCTGCATGTAACTCAAGGCGCTGTAAGCGCCTCGCTACGGCGCTTGCGAGAGCTCTTTGCCGACGAGTTGTTCGTGCGTACCTCTGTGGGTATGGAGCCAACGCGCAGGGCGGTTGAAATCGCTCCGATGATTGCGCAGACCTTGGCCTCTGTAACGGCTTTGCTGGGTGAAGACAGCACGTTTTCTGCGCAAGACTCTCACTATATTTTCAATATCGCCTTATCAGACGACCTTGAAGCCTATCTGGCTCCCATGCTGGTCGCGGCAGTCTCCAGGCTGAAACTTGGAATCAGATTCGCGTTCCATCAAACCAATAGTTCGCTGTGGAAAAATGCCTTGCATGACCCGGCGATAGACCTGGTTATATGCAGTGAACCTAAGGACTTCAGCACCAGCTTTTCATCGTTGGTACTTTTCTCATCCTCGTATTCTTGTTTGTACAGAGCCGGCGCTTTTGGAGGGGCAGATCAAATTAGCCTCGAAGACTATTTTTCGGCTGATCACGTCCGCATCAGTTACGACGGTCGACGCGGGTTTATAGATGATTTATTCGAAACATCCGGCCAAACACGCAAAGTAACAGCCTCCTTTACCCACTTTTCCGGAGCCTTGACCACGTTGTTAAGCTGCGACACTGTAGCCACAATCCCTTCATTCGCCGCTGAAACCTTTGCCGCGAAAATGGCGCTGATCGCCAATCCTGTCCCCATAGCCGTTCCATCATTTCGCTGCTTTATGGTTTGGGATAACGCCAAGCAAGATAAATCTCAACACGCCTGGATTCGTGAGTTCATCAGTCAGATCACCAAAGACCTTTAATAAGAGTAACGACAGAGGACGCAGGCAACTGCCCCGCTGGCTCCAGTAGCAGCTGATCAATAATCGCAACCACCCCAAAGCTGAGGTTCAATCGAATCAATAGCCTGGCCAGCGCAGATTGTTTTCTGCCAAGCGGTTCAGGTCTCAGGTTTATTCAAAGCCTCGGTCAACCAGTCGCAAAAATTGCGGGTTAGTTGTTCATCCTCGCTGTCGCGGTGCACCAACCAACTCCAATTGGAGCCACGCACACGTTGCTCGGTCAACGGCACCACTAAACCATCGCGATGCGCTCTGCTGGCCAGTAATTGGCTGACCAACGCGATACCTAAACCTTGAGTCGCCGCGTCCAACAACAAGCCTGGGTCAGAGAAGTTCAGCCCCTGACTTTGTTGGCCAACATCGATACCGCCTTGAACCTGCCAATGGCTCCAATCCAGCTCTCGCTCGCCATGCAGGGTGATTCGCTGTTCTGCGCCCAGCTGCAACAACCGAGGGTGGCACGCTGGATAAAGGCTATCTTCAAGCAGTACGCGAAAACTGCATTCGGCCTGAGCGCTGAGATCGTCGCGTATGGCGATATCAATCGTTTGCGTGGCCATGTCGGGCATTTCATCAGTGGTTAGCAGCCATAGGTCAACCTGGGGGTACTGACGGTTGAATTCGCCTAAACGCGGTACTAACCAGTGACGCGCGAACGCCGGTGTGGTGTTGACCACAAGTTTATTGGGCTTGCGGTATTGCTCCAAACGCCGGATACCAACAGCCTGCGGCGGATAAATACAGCAAGAACCTGCTGGCAAAACTTTATCCGGGACGCGTGATTGAGCAAATAAATATCGACCCGGTCGCGGCAGGAGGTGGCGGAATCCACTGCATTTCCAAAAATCCCCCAAAAGCCAACTCGCGGGCAAACCACGAGTAAATCTGCCCTGCTTTTGAGCCGCTAATCCAAACCTCCGCCTTCCCTGCCATTAAGGCGGAGGTTTTACGCCAATCAGCCATTAGGTAACCCCCTGATCACACGCACGCAAAATATATTTTCATTTCACTGCATCCAATTGTCTTTCTCCCGTGTAGTACCAGTAGCAGCCGAATAAATGCTGCTCCTTTTGCACTTATGGAGAGACTTGCATGAACGCTAAAAAAATAATCAGCCTTGCCAGTACGACCCTCGCAGCCACCTGCTTATTGGCCGCTGTACCCTCGGCATATGCACAAATGGGTTTACCTGACAGCGTCAAGGTTCCAGACGGCAACAAAGTCGCCATGGAAACGGTGGGTGTGGGCGAAATCACTTATGAGTGCCGTGATAAGGAAGGTGCTGCCGGTCAAACCGAGTGGGTGTTTGTTGGTCCCAAAGCAGCGCTGAATGATCGCAGCGGCAAACAAGTTGGCGAATACTTTGGCCCACCAGCGACTTGGCAGGCCAAAGACGGCTCGAAAATCACCGGCACCCAAGTGGCAGTGGCACCAGCGGGCGATGGCAACATTCCTTACCAGCTGGTCAAAGCCAACCCGGCTGATGGTAAAGGTGCAATGCAGGGCGTTAGCTACATCCAGCGTGTTGCGATCAAGGGTGGCGTAGCCCCAAGCAAAGCCTGTACGGCCGATACCAAGGGCAGCAAAGAGATCGTGAAATATCAAGCAGACTATATTTTCTGGACTGCCAGCTAAGAACTCCGGTAATAGATAGATTTGATCAGGCTAGGTACTCGTCTAATCTGATCAGATCCCCCCAGCCAATACGGCTGGGGTATTTACTCATTACTGGCGTCTGAACCTATTGTCCTTGTCTGAGCCCATCTTTGATTATGAAGCGTGTTTGACTAGCTGCGCCCGAGGCGACCAGCAAGCATTACGCCGTCTGTACGACCAAGAAAGCGCTCGTCTTTTGGGCGTTGCCAAGCGCATCGTCCGCGATAACGCGTTGGCCGAAGACATCGTACATGACGCATTCATCAAGATTTGGGCACGCGCCAATAGCTATGACTCATCAAGGGGTTCCGCCCGTGGCTGGATCTTCAGCGTGACGCGCCACTTGGCACTTAATTTCATCCGCGACAATGCCGATGATGCCCTCGCCGGTGAGCTAAACGATGACGCGCTGATGGATGAGACATTGCCTGGCATTGCCGATACATTCGAGTACCGTGCCCGCTCAGGCCGAATTTATACCTGCCTTGAGCAACTTGAGCCTGCGCGGCGCAATTGCATCTTGCACGCGTATGTCGACGGTTACTCACATTCGGAAATATCACAGAAACTGGGCACACCACTAGGCACTGTCAAAGCCTGGATAAAACGCAGCTTGCTAGCTCTGCGGGAGTGCATGGGATGAGCAAGGAAACGGGCAACGATAGCCCAGAAAATATTGACGAGTTGGCCAGTGAATACGTGCTCGGCACCTTGCCTGCGCAGCAGCGCAATCAAGTGCGCATACGTATGGCCCGCGAACCGGCGTTACGTGCAGCCGTTGACACCTGGGAAAGGCGGCTACTGGACCTGACCGATCAAGCCGATCCTCAAGCACCCTCGCCTTTTTTGTGGCGGCGGGTCCAGCGCAGCATTGGCTCGGCCCCCTCTCCTCAGGCAACATCCTGGTGGAATCTGCTACCACTGTGGCGTGGTCTCGCCGGTGCCGGTATTGCCGCAACCCTGGTGCTTGCAGCCGTATTGATGCTGCGCAATGCGCCACTCAATGAAACGGCTTATCTGGTGGTGCTGGTTGCGCCGCAAGACAAAGCACCGGGCTGGGTGATCCAGACCAGTAACCGACAGGATATCCAGTTGATACCACTGGGCGTTGCCGAAGTGCCACGGGACAAGGCTCTGGAATTCTGGACCAAGGGCGATGACTGGCAAGCTCCGGTATCTCTGGGCCTGGTTAAACCAGGGCAAACATTGTCGGTTTCACTCAAGCAACTGCCGCCCATGGCACCCAATCAATTATTTGAGCTGACACTCGAAGGCCCCAATGGCTCGGCCACTGGCAAACCAACCGGGCCAATACAGTTCATTGGCCGGGCGGTGAAAGTCATCTAGCCATCGACCAAACGCCTGATGTACCCGCGATCAGATCGCGCGCTGGTTGACGCGCTTCATCAGTTCCTCAGCGCTTTCCTTGCGCTCTGAATAGCGGTCAACCAGATAGTCCTGCCGGTCACGTAGCAGCAAGGTGAACTTCACAAGTTCCTCCATTACATCGACTAAACGGTCGTAATAAGACGAAGGTTTCATCCGGTCAAATTCGTCAAACTCAGTGAATGCCTTAGGCACGGAGGATTGATTGGGGATTGTGAACATTCGCATCCAGCGGCCAAGCACACGCAATTGATTAACCACGTTAAACGACTGCGAGCCGCCGCACACCTGCATCACCGCCAGCGCCTTGCCTTGTGTTGGGCGCACAGCACCGATCGCCAGCGGCACCCAGTCTATCTGCGCTTTAAATACTGCACTCATCGAACCGTGGCGCTCGGGCGAGCACCACACCTGCCCTTCGGACCACTGCACCAACTGGCGCAACTCAACGACCTTTGGGTGAGTGTCCGCCGCATCATCCGGCAAAGGCAATCCTGAAGGGTCAAAAATCTTTGTCTCTGCACCAAACTGCTCAAGTAAGCGCGCGGCTTCGGTCGTCAGCAAACGGCTGAATGAGCGCTCGCGGGTAGAGCCATAGAGCAACAAAATACGCGGTTTATGTAAGACAGGCTCGCGTGGAGCCAGTTGCTCAAGCGTTGGGATATTCACCAATGCTTCAGCGATATTAGGCAGTAGCTCTTTCATCAATACTCCTCCCTTGGCCATCGCCAAGTGGACTTACAAACGCGATATACGGTTAAGCTCATCCTGCATCGCTTGCGTGCTCAGCGTCTCGAAATTCAGCGCGATAAAGGCGGCAATGCGTTGTTCAATCTTGCCCAATGTCGATGCAAAAGCGGCTTCGATCTCAGCCTGACTTCCGCTGATTTCCGACGGATCGGCCAGCCCCCAATGTGCTTTCAGGGCGCGTCCAAAATACGCCGGGCAGACCTCACCCGCAGCGTTATCGCAAACGGTAATGACAATATCCACCTGCTCATCTGCAAAAGCATCCGAGGCTTTGCTGCTTAAGCCATCTGTTGCGATACCCGCATCTTTCAACGTTTTCAGGGCCTGTGGATTAACCCGACCACTGGGAAAGCTCCCCGAGCTAACAGCTTGCAATCCCGTGGGTGCCAAGTGATTGAAAACAGCTTCCGACAAGATGCTGCGGCAACTGTTGTGAGTGCACATAAACAGTACTTTCATGAAGGGCTCCGAGACTCAAAAACTCAGGCGTATCGCCAGTGCGCTAAGGGTGACAAGCAGAATCGGCACAGTCAGTACGATGCCGGTTTTGAAGTAATAGCCCCAGCCGATCGTCATATTCTTGCGCGCCAAGACATGCAGCCACAGCAACGTGGCGAGACTGCCAATTGGGGTGATTTTAGGGCCCAGGTCACAGCCAATAATATTGGCGTAAATCATCGCCTGCTGAGTCACGCCACTGACATCCGCAGCATGGATCGACAACGCCCCCACCAATACGGTCGGCAAGTTATTCATAACCGACGACAACAAGGCCGTCAGCAGCCCGGTGCCTAATGTCGCACCCCACAAACCGTAGCCTGCGAAGACATTCAGCAGCTCAGCGATATAATCTGTCAGACCGGCGTTTTTTAAGCCGTAGACCACCAGGTACATGCCTAACGAAAACACCACGATTTGCCATGGCGCACCTTTGAGTACCTTGCGGGTTGAAATCACATGGCCGCGCGCCGCGATCAGATACAGCACAGTGGCGGCAATGGCAGCGATTGCACTGATTGGAACCCCCAAGGGTTCAATCACGAAAAAACCAATCAGCAACAACACCAATACCCACCAACCCGCGATAAAGGTGGCTCGGTCACGAATCACCTCGCTCGGCTCCTTGATATCCGCAAGCTCATAACTGGCGGGTAAATCCTTACGGAAAAACCACATCAGCATGCCCAGGGTGGCAGCGATACTGGCGAAGTTGACCGGAACCATGACCGATGCATATTCCCTAAAGCTGATGTCGAAATAATCGGCAGAAACAATGTTCACCAAATTCGACACCACTAACGGCAGGCTGGCGGTGTCCGCAATAAAGCCTGCCCCCATAACAAAAGCCAGGGTTGCCGCGGGTGAAAAGCGCAATGCCAAAAGCATGGCGATAACAATTGGTGTCAGAATCAACGCCGCACCATCATTAGCAAACAGTGCCGAAACCACAGCGCCCAACAGAATAATGAAGGCATAGAGCCTGAGACTGCTGCCGCCACCCCACTTAGCCACATGCAGCGCCGCCCACTCGAAGAGCCCAGCTTCGTCCAGCAACAAACTGATAATGATGATGGCGATAAACGCGCCGGTGGCATTCCAGACAATTTGCCAAACCACAGGAATATCGCCAAGGCCGACCACCCCACTGAGCAGCGCCAGAACAGCACCAAATGTAGCGCTCCAGCCAACGCCCAACCCTTTGGGTTGCCAGATAACCAAGGTGATGGTGATAACGAAAATCGAAAGTGCAGTCAGCATTCGGCCAGCTCAGTTAGATAAAGATATTTCAGTCGCACATGGACTGGTTTTGCGGGAGGCTTTTCATTTCATGTAGACGGCGCACATCAGCTTCCAGCCATAGCTGGTTGGCAACTACAACCTCACTCAACATGCTCATCACCCAAGTCGGCAACTGCGGATGCAAGCGGTAATACACCCATTGCCCTTGCCGTCGATCCATCAGCAATCCACATGAGCGCAGCAACGCCAGATGACGTGAAACTTTCGGCTGACTTTGCTCCAGTGCAGCCGTTAGCTCGCAGACACAGAGCTCGCCTTCACCCGCTATCAGCAAGGTCATGCGTGCGCGGGTGTCATCCGCAAGGCACTTGAATATCTCCGTCGGGTTAAGCGACCCAGCCATTTTTGCTCCTGATTAATGCATGCAGCCTTAATATGCGGAAAACCGAATATACGCATAAATAAATATACGGTAAATCATATATTAAGTCGCTGATTGATCTGCATGCATACAAACGGAAGTGCCGAGCAATCTATACGCACTGCCAGGTCTTCAGATCTGCTTCATTGTTTTGCCAGCAAGTTCTGCACACGCCCAGCGTGTATGCGCCGATGGCCACGATGTGACCGGTATCGACTATTTCAGCGTTGAACTCAAGCGGTTCGATAGATGGCAGCAGCCCAAGGTGTCATTTGCCACTTGCGATTCGGTAGACCACGGGCCATCTGTCTATACGGCCAACAAACGGGCCAATGGAATACCCGCGCACAGCGATTCGCAGCTTTGCACTGAGCTGCGTTTTTTCACCCTGTTTGGCCCGTAGATATGGCGCTCTTCAAGCGAACCAAGGCGATTCTTAACGAGAAACCAGCGTGATTTCACCTAGATCGACGACATTGTTGAAGGCAACCATCGCTTATTGCCTTTACCGACCTGAGCATCAAGTCTTGACGTCAAAGTGGCCACTGCCGGGCGTTAATACCTAAAACGCTGTATCGCTTTGCTTGGCAAAAGCCATTGGATTAATGACCCGCTTCAAGCGCATGCAGCCTGAACCGCTGCATGCGCAAACCGGCATTAAGACCGATTAGGCAGTGGAGCAGCAGTTGCCAAGGTTTGATCCTGAGCATCCTCAGCTGCATCGCTTGCTGACCATGCGCGCACTCGCTCGATACTCTCGCGGTATGGCTTGAGCCCGTTGCCCAGCAAAATAATCGAGCTAATGATCGCCACCAGAGTGACGATCAGCAGCGAATAACGCAGTGCGTTATCGTCAGCAAACACGTAGTCGGTTACCAGCGCGACCGCTGTCGGGCCAATACCCAGACCGAGCAATGTGATGACAAACAGGTATATCGCCGATGCCTGCCCACGCATTGAGTTTGGCATGATTTCCTGAATAGCCGCCGGGGCAACACCAAAAGGCATGCTCAGGCAAAACACCGTAGGTGCCATTAATACCGAGGCCCAAAAGGCGCTCTCCATCAACGGGAAACCCAGCACAAAGGGCACAGCAGCAATCGCCGCATACAAGCCCACCCGCATGTTGGCGTCGGTGCGACCGCGCTTTGCCATCCAGTCCGCCAGACGCCCGCCAAATACAATGCCCAAACAGCCAAATACCGCAACGATGCTGCCATAGACAATGCCAACGTGACTGGCATCCCAGCCGTAAGTGCGAATGTAAAAGGTAGGCACCCAGGCGGCGCTGCCATAACCGGCAAAGGCCAGACCAGCGAAGCCAAAGTTGTGGCATAACACGGTGCGCCGGTTTTTCCTGATGTAGCCTGCCACTTGCGAAAGCGGCACGACAACACCCGCCCCTGCGCCACGCCGTGCGGGCTCTTTCACGGCCAACATCAATAAGGTAAAGAACGCCCCGGCAACACCAAGCGCCAGAAATATCAACTGCCAAGGGCGAACTTCACCCAGCAGCGGCAACATTACATCGCCCTGCGCTGACGCGAACTTGATAACCAGACCGCCGAGCAAGAATGCCAAGCCCGACCCAAGGTAGACGCCCATCGAATAAACACTGATCGCGGTTGCCCGACGTTCCAGTGGAAAGCTGTCAGCAATCAATGAATACGCTGCGGGAGATAACGCCGCCTCGCCGACACCGACACCAATTCGGCACAGCAGGAATTGCCAATAGAGGCGTACCATCCCGCACGCAGCGGTGGCGGCACTCCAAAACAGCACACCAAAGGCAATCAGCCCGCGGCGACTTTTACTGTCCGCCAAGCGGCCCAGTGGAATACCGCAAACGGTATAAAAAATGGCAAATGACAGGCCCATCAACAGACTCATTTCAGTATCGGAAATCGCCAAATCACGGCGAATGGGGCCGACCAGTAAATTGAGAATCTGACGGTCAATAAAAGACAGCACGTAGGCAACCATCAAAATGCTGACAGTGGTCCAGGCGCGAATGTTTGAAGGATAGCCATTGTTGTTATTGGACATGGGCAGTTTCCTCGACACCGCTGACGCGGTGCGCGACGGTTTAAAGTACTGCCAGCTTATGCGTATATGAGGCTCGGTGAGTATCGCCCAGAGGAGTTATTGATAGGGTGAATATCATCCTTAGGAGTGAGCGCCCATCGCTCACTCACTCAGCAGCCACTTACAGACTTACCGGTGCTCGCTCGCAGAGCACGTTGAGGGCCTCAGTCCAGCTTGCGTGATCATTCAGGCAGGGCACCAGTTGCAAGGTTTCCCCTCCTGCCTCTTGAAACTGCTCCAATCCGCGATCACCAATTTCTTCGAGCGTTTCAATGCAATCGGCCACAAACGCCGGGCACATGACCAACAAGTTTTTAACGCCTTGCTTGGCCAGCTCTTCGAGCCTGGCTTCGGTGTAGGGTTCTATCCATTTGGCCCGGCCTAGCCGTGACTGAAATGACACCGACCACTGCTCTGGCTGCAGTCCCATTTTCTCGGCAAACGCCTGAGCACTGCGCATGCATTGTGCGCGATAGCAGGTTGCCAACACTTGCGGCGAGGCCGTTTGGCAGCAATCCTCACGCTTCAAGCAATGAGCCCCACTTGGATCACGCTTATGCAAATGACGCTCAGGCAAACCGTGAAAGCTCAGAAGTAAATGGTCAAAGCCTTTATCCAGATAGGGCTTAGCACTATCAACCAGCGCCGAAATGTATTCTGGCTGGTCGTAAAAAGGCTGTAGAACCGACAACTGCACATCCAGCTTATGCTGACTGATGACCCGGCGAACCTCTTCAAACACAGTGGTCGTGGTGCTATCGGCAAACTGCGGATACAGCGGTGCCAGAGTGATTTTCTTGCAGCCTTGGGCGGTCAACTTAAGTAGCTGCGATTCAATAGACGGCTCTGCGTAACGCATCGCCAGCCCTACCGGCCCATGGGTCCATTTGTCTTGCATGGCCTGTTGCAGACGCTTGCTGAGAACGATCAACGGCGAGCCTTCATCCCACCAAATGGACGCATAGGCGTGGGCTGACTGTTCCGGACGCTTGATCAGAATCAAGGAAACCAAAAGGCGTCGGACCGGCCACGGCAGGTCAATAACGTAAGGGTCCATCAGAAACTGATTGAGGTAACTGCGCACGTCGGCGACTTTTGTTGAGGCTGGCGACCCCAGATTAACCAGTAACAACGCGTGGTCGGTCATGCAAATTCCTAGTTCGGCCCTGTACGTTAGGGCTCAGTTAGTCGAACTCAATCCGTCGGGTTCAATAAATCCGTTAAGGCCACATCCAAATGGGTGAAGCGAAACTCAAAACCGGCGTCAGTCAGCCGTTTGGGCAGCGCACGTTGGCCGCCCAATAACAGGCTGGACATTTCGCCCAAGCCTGCCCGTAATAAAAAGCCGGGAACAGGCAGTAATGTGAATCGATTGACTGCATGCCCTAACTCATTGGTAAATTCACTGTTGCGCACCGGATGCGGTGAGCACGCATTATAAGGACCGCTGGCATGTGGATGCTGCAAGAGAAAATCAATCAAGGCGATTTGATCACTCAAATGCACCCACGGCATCCATTGCTTACCACTCCCGATCCGCCCGCCCAGCGCTAGTTTGAACGGCAACAGTAAGCGCTTCAGCATACCGCCATGAGCCGCCAG
Organism: Pseudomonas sp. NPDC078700; assembly: GCF_044542375.1. Classification (NCBI taxonomy): domain Bacteria; kingdom Pseudomonadati; phylum Pseudomonadota; class Gammaproteobacteria; order Pseudomonadales; family Pseudomonadaceae; genus Pseudomonas; species Pseudomonas sp. NPDC078700. Next base: position 76,476 of record NZ_JBITUI010000007.1, on the reverse strand, counting down.
CACCAATCCGGTACGCACAAGTACCACACGAATACCTAATGGCTCGGCCTGCAGCGCTGCGCGCTCCCAATCCGCACAAAGCTGTGCAGCAAAATCCTCGTTTTGTCGAGGGGATTGCTCTGTCAGCACTTGATCAGCACCGTCGCCGTACCAACCAACAGCAGATCCAGAAATCAATACACCGGGCTTTTGTTCGCGCTGCGTTAACCAAGAGACTAATTGTTCGGTCAGGGCAATCCGGCTTTCGCGCAACAGCGCTTTTCGCGCAGCATTCCAAGGCTTGTCGGCAATGGGCGCACCAGCCAGATTAATCACTGCATCAACAGGTTCGCCGTTAAGCTCTTCGAGCGTTGCCACACCGCGTACAGACGCACCACAAATACCGCTAACATGTTCAGGGCGGCGACTCCACACGCTCAACTGGTGCCCATGGGCAGCCCAGTGATGGCATAGGCCCTGACCGATTAAGCCAGTGCCACCCGTCAGCAAAATATGCATGGCATCTTCCTCGCATGACGCAATTTAACGCGGATCTTGCAGTCTATTTTTTGACATAGAGTGCGGCGTTTTAGTAACAGTGGCTAAGCTTACTAAGTGGTCGCAAAACCACAGAGCCAGAGAATACAGCGACCTTATAACTATAGCTAAAGCGCATCTGCAGGCCATACAATCTTATACAAAAAAATATCATTGTATAGCTTTTGAATACAGCATAGCCTAACGTTCTAGAACATGAGGCAGACCATGAATTCAAGCATTCCCATCGCGATCATCGGCACAGGAATCGCCGGGCTATCCGCCGCTCAAGCCTTGCAAAGCGCAGGGCACACCGTCCAGCTTTTCGATAAAAGTCGTGGCAGCGGTGGTCGCATGGCCAGCAAACGCAGCGACGCCGGTGCCCTAGACCTTGGCGCCCAATACTTTACCGCCCGTGATCGGCGCTTTGTCGAAGTGGTGCAGCAATGGCAAGCCCGCGGCTGGGCCAGCCAGTGGCAGCCAAGCCTGTACAACTATCAGGGTGGCGTACTCAGTGCATCTCCAGATGAACAAATACGCTGGGTGGGTTCCCCGCGCATGAGCGCAATAACCCGTGCCATGTTGGGTGCACTACCGGTGCACTTCAATTGCCGTATCACTGAGGTTTTTCGTGGTGAACAGCATTGGAGCCTGCAAGATGCTGAAGGCCAAAGCCATGGCCCATTCAGCCATGTCGTGATTGCCTTGCCGGCCCCGCAGGCCAGCACCCTGTTAGCCGCCGCACCAAAACTCGCAGCGGCGGCGGCTAGCGTTTCGATGGAACCGACCTGGGCTGTAGCCCTTTCATTCGCAGCGGCACTAGACACCCGTGTAGAAGGCTGTTTTGTACAAGACAGCGCACTTGATTGGCTGGCCCGCTGCACCAGCAAACCCGGCCGCGACAACACTCACGATACCTGGATATTGCATGCAACCAGCCAGTGGAGCCGTCAACACATCGACCTCGCCAAGGAGCAGGTAATTGAGCATTTACATGGGGCGTTCGCTGAGCTGATCGGCTGCGCAGTTCCAGCACCACGCTTCACCCTCGCCCATCGCTGGCTTTATGCGCGGCCCTCAGCCGCGCATCAACTGGGTGCCTTGGCAGATGCTGACCTGGGCCTGTATGCCTGTGGCGACTGGTGCTTGTCCGGGCGCGTTGAGGGCGCGTGGTTAAGCGGCCAGGAAGCAGCACGCAAACTACTCGAACACCTTCAGTAACACGCCACATATGACGACCCTGCAACCTATAAACCCGCAAAAACTGCTGCTGTCGAAATGGACAGCAGCCAACCCGCGCAATCGTGAAAAGCACTTTATCGTCACCGAGCTGCTGCGCGATGAGGATGGCCAAGTGATGCAGGTCGAGTTGCAAGCTGTATTAACCAAACGCAGCGAACTCATGGCCTGGCAATCTCTGCAGAACAAACAGGATTGGCTGATGGGCTGGAAATAGGCCGTCGGCACATCGCAAACGCACAGCGCCTAAAAACTTGTACAAAAATTTGACTTGTACAAGATATTCCCTACGATGAACATAAATTGTACACGCAATAGTTTTTGTACAACTAATCATCGAGGGCGTCATGTTTATCGCCGCAACACACAAACCCAAAATGGCTATCAGCGCTTGTCTGCTGGGCGAACTCGTGCGCTACAACGGCGGCCATAAAGAGTCACGCCTGTGCAGCCAGACCCTGGGTGATTACTTTGAATTCGTCACAATTTGCCCTGAAGTCGCCATTGGCTTGGGCACGCCGCGCGAACCGATACGACTGATTGGCGATCCAGACGCACCAAGAGCTGTGGGCACAGTTAACCGAGCCAACGACGTAACCGAACGCCTGACGGCTTATGGTCAGCAGGTTGCTGAGGAACTAACGGACATTTGTGGCTACATTCTGATGCAGCAGTCACCTTCGTGCGGGCTGCACCGGGTCAAGGTATACCAAGAGAATGGACGCCCTAGTGAACCCAAAGGCACCGGTATATTTGCTGCTGAATTTATCGCCCGACATCCAGACCTCCCGGTCGAAGAAGCAGGCCGCCTGAATGATCCGGTACTGCGTGAGAACTTCCTCAGTCGCGTGTTTGCCTATGCCGACTGGCAACAAGTGCTGCAAGCAGGCCTGACCCGCAAGGGCTTGATCGACTACCACTCGCGCTACAAATACCTGCTGATGGCAACCCACCCGGCACAGTACAAATCCCTTGGCCGCCTGCTCGGAAACCTTCGCCAGCATGACTTGGAAACCTTGGCCCAAGACTATTTCAGCCAATTAATGCAAGCCCTGAAAAGCTGCGCAACTCGGGGCACCCACAGCAATGTGCTGCAGCACATCAGTGGTTATCTCAAGCAATGGCTGAGCGCTGAAGAGAAGCAGGAAATGCAATCGCTGATCAGCCAGTACCGTCAGGGCGTCGTGCCTCTGGTGGTACCCCTAACGCTGCTCAAACATCACTTTCGGATGCACCCCGACCACTACATTAATCAACAGGTTTACCTGCAGCCGCACCCGGAAAACCTCAGCCTGCGAAATGCCCTATGAACCCAGCTAGCGAAACACCCGACGACAGCGAGTACCAAGTTGCGCTCGCCGATGGTTTTCGGCCCATACGTGATGTTGCACGCATCACTGGGGTTAACCCGGTGACGTTGCGCGCCTGGGAGCGCCGCTACGGTTTGATCGTGCCGCAGCGCACCGCCAAAGGTCACCGTCTGTACAGCGAGCAGCACATCAGCCAGATTCAAGCGATTCTGCTGTGGATAAACCGAGGCGTGCCGGTCAGCCAAGTCAAGGACCTGATCGACGGCGTAGCACCAGTGCTCGCCATTGCTGGCGAACAATGGGCTGACTCGCAGTGGGCACACAAGTGCCATCAGCTACTTGAGGCAATCAGCACTTTGGCTGAGCGCCGCCTTGACGACATATTAAATAGCGAGCTGGCCATATACCCGCCGCAGGTGCTGTGCAAACAACTTCTGCTACCGCTACTTGCCGAGCTGGAACAACGCTGGCGTGGCCAGTTTGGCGCTCGACTTGAGCAGGTGTTTTTCCACTCATGGCTGCGCAGCAAACTCGGTGCCCGGGTTTATCACAACAACCGTCAACAGCAAGGCAGTCGATTGTTGATGATCAATTGCTCCGACTTACCGATGGCACCAGGGCTGTGGCTCTGCGCCTGGCTGGCAAGCAGCGCGGAGTCTGCGGTTGAGGTATTTGACTGGCCAGTGCCGCAGGTCGAGTTAAGCATGGCGATAGAGCATCTTCAGCCACCAGCAGTACTGCTGTATTCGTCCCAGCCACTGAATCTCAGTCAATTGTCGACGTTGCTACAGAGCTATGCCGGCACCCTGCTGATCACGGGCCCTACGGTGACTATTCATCAGTCTGAGTTGCAGCCTCTACTGGCCCAGCACCGCAACCTGAGAATCGCCATTGACCCCGTTGTCGCCATGCAAGTACTGGCCGATCAACGCCTGCTGGAGGACGCATGATGTTGCAGCTGATGTGGTTCCGCACCGATCTCAGGGTGCATGACAACACCGCTTTTGCTGCTGCAATGGCCAACGGCCCAACAGTTGCCGTTTTTCTCCTGAGCCCCGGGCAATGGCAAGCGCATGACGATGCGCCCTGCAAAGTCGATTTCTGGCTGCGCAACCTTACAGAGCTGAGTCGCGAGCTGGGCAAACTGAATGTGCCGTTGCTGATTCGCAACGCAGACTACTGGGATCAAGCAGCTGAAGTGATCGCCAAGCTGTGCCAAGAACTCGATATTGCCCAAGTGCATTTGAACCAGGAATACGGCGTCAATGAAACCCTGCGCGACGATCAGGTAGCACAAACCCTGGAGACCCAAGGGGTAAGCCTGCAGAGCCAGCTTGATCAGCTGTTTTTTCAACCGGGCAGCGTGCTGACTAAAACCGGCACCTACTTTCAGGTTTACAGCCAGTTCCGCAAGATCTGCTATCAGCGCCTGCACGAGCAAATTCCACAGCGCGTGGCCAAGCCTGCGGCGCAGACCCCATTGGCGATCAACGCCGATAGCGTGCCCGCGCACGTTGAGCCGTTCGCCCCCCCCAGCAAAGCGCTGCAACGGCTTTGGCCAGCAGGCGAAGACGAAGCCATGCGCCGCCTGGCTGCATTTGCTGAAGAGCCTATTGCTGACTATCAAACTGACCGTGATATCCCGTGCAAGCCCGGCACCAGCCAATTGTCTGCATACCTGGCGGCCGGGGTTGTTTCGCCACGTCAGTGTTTGCATGCCGCTTTGGCGTTTAATCGCGGCGAGTTCGACAGCGGTAATGCCGGAGCGATGACGTGGGTTAACGAGCTGCTTTGGCGTGAGTTCTACAAGCACATTTTGGTCGGGTATCCGCGGGTGTCCAAGCACCGCGCATTCCGAGTTGAAACCGATGCATTGAAATGGCGCCGCGCCCCCGCTGAGCTGGAGGCCTGGCAGCAGGGTCGGAGCGGTATTCCGATCATCGACGCGGCGATCCGTCAGCTACTCAGCACCGGCTGGATGCACAACCGGCTACGCATGGTGGTGGCCATGTTCCTGACTAAAAACCTGCTGATCGACTGGCGTGAAGGCGAAGCCTTCTTTATGCGTCATCTGATTGATGGCGACCTTGCAGCGAATAACGGCGGCTGGCAATGGAGCGCTTCAACCGGTACCGATGCAGCGCCCTACTTCCGGATTTTCAACCCCATCAGCCAGTCACAGCGTTTCGACCCGGATGGGCGCTTTATTCGCCATTGGCTGCCGGAGTTGGACGGGCTGAGCAACAAAGAAATCCATGACCCATCAGCGCTTGGAGGTCTGTTTGCGACCACTGATTACCCAAGCCCGATGGTTGATTTGAAAAGCAGCCGCGAACGGGCGATCAACGCCTTCAGAGACTTGCCCAAGACAGTTGAGGAGCCCTCTGCATGAGTGATTTCCTGCGCAACTTCGCCCGCGACTTTGCAACGCTCAACAAACACAATCTTGATCGCCTTAAAGGCCTGTACAGCGCTGACGCCGTTTTTCAAGACCCTCTGCATAAAATCCATGGCCTGCAAAACATAGAGCGCTATTTTGCCCAGCTGTATGAAAACGTCAGCGATTTGAACTTCGACTTTCATGGATTTGATCAAGTTGCTAACGGAGAAGGTTACCTGCTCTGGACCATGAGCTATCGCCACCCGCGCCTGGCCGGTGGCAACTTGATTTATGTTGATGGCTGCTCCCATCTGCTATGGAACAGCAAGGTTTATCAGCATCGCGACTACTTTGATGCAGGCAGTTTGCTTTACGAGCATCTGCCGGTGATGGGCCGGGTAATCACCTGGCTCAAAGGCAGGTTAGCAGGATGAACGAACGACGCTATTGGGTTACCGGTGCCAGCAGTGGCATTGGTGCCGAGCTTGCAGAGTTACTGCTCAAAAAGGGTCATCGCGTTGCACTCAGCGCTCGCTCGATCGAACCATTGCAGCTTCTGGCAGAACGTTATCCGCGCCAGGTATTGGTGCTTGCCGGCGATCTTAGTGACCCTTACAAGGTGAAGGAAATTGCTAAGCGCATCAGCTCGACATGGGGCTGGCTCGATACGGCAATTCTCAACGCTGGCACCTGCGAATACCTCGATGCCACCGAGTTTGATACCACGCTGATCGAACGTGTAATTAAAACCAATCTATTCGCCACCAGTTACTGCCTTGAAGCGGCCCTGCCCTTGCTGCGTAAAAGCCAAAGCCCGCACTTGGTGGCAGTGGCCAGTTCAGTTACTTATTTAGCGCTGCCACGTGCTGAAGCCTATGGTGCGTCAAAAGCGGCGGTGCGCTACCTGCTTGAGTCACTGCGACTTGATCTGGCCCATGAGGGCATTGATGTAACGCTGGTCAGCCCTGGTTTTGTTGACACACCACTGACGCGCAACAACGACTTTCCAATGCCGATGCGGGTATCCGTCGAAACCGCCGCGCAGCACATCGTCAAGCGCCTCGACAAGCGCCCATTTGAAATTGCTTTCCCATGGTTATTCATCACCTGCCTGCGATTAATCGCCAATGCCCCCAAAGCCCTGCAGGTTGCCATTGGCAGGCGCATGGCTCGTACTCAGCGCTAAGGATCGAACATGAAAATTGCCATTATCGGCAGTGGTATTTCAGGGCTCACCAGCGCCTATTTATTAAACCGCAACCATCAAATACGCGTCTTTGAGGCGGCTGACTGGATAGGCGGCCATACCCATACGGTTGAGGTGGAAGTCGCAGGCGAACGGCATGCAATTGATACTGGATTTATTGTGTTCAATGACTGGACCTACCCCAACTTTATTCGCTTGCTTGATAAGTTAGGCGTGGCATACAAACCCACGCAGATGAGTTTTTCGGTTAGCGACCCGAACAGTGGCACCGAGTACAACGGCAACACCTTAAATACCCTGTTTGCTCAACGCAGCAATTTAATTTCGCCTAAGTTCTGGGCCATGGTCCGCGATATCCTGCGATTCAATCGCGAGGCCATCGACGACCTCAATAACCAACGAATCCACCCCAGCATGACACTCGGTGATTACCTCACAGCGGGCGGCTACAGCAGCCGTTTCACCGAGCACTACATTGTGCCGATGGGCGCAGCAATATGGTCAATGTCGCTGCAAGACACACTCGATTTTCCTCTGCAGTTCTTTCTTCGTTTCTTCAAGAACCATGGCCTACTTTCCGTCAGCAACCGCCCACAGTGGTGCGTAATTGAAGGCGGCTCTGTCTGTTATATAAAACCGCTGACAGAATCATTCCAACAACATATCCGCCTCAACTGCCCTGTGCAGCGAGTAGAACGCGATGCACAGGGCGTAGACATCCACAGCGCCAGCGGCGTTGAACGTTTCGATAAGGTTATCTTCGCCTGCCACAGCGACCAGGCGTTAAAACTGCTTGCCCAGCCGAGCGCGCAAGAGCAGCAAATCCTTGGTGCACTGCGCTACGCAGCCAACGATGTGGTGCTCCACACGGACACCCGCCTGCTACCTCAGCGGCCGCTCGCCTGGGCCAGTTGGAACTACCGCTTGGGCGGCCCTGCTGAACAACCAGCAGCGCTGAGTTACAACATGAATATCTTGCAAGGCTTGCAAAGCGATACCACTTTCTGCGTCAGCCTCAACCAAACACCACTGATTGAGCCAAGTAAAATCCTTGCTCGGTACAGCTATTCCCACCCGCAATACAGCCTCGACGGCGTGGCTGCACAAGCTCGTCATAAAGAACTTCTGGGCACTAACCATAGTTATTTCTGTGGCGCTTACTGGGCCAACGGCTTCCATGAAGACGGTGTAGTCAGCGCCTTGCGCGTCGCCCGCGACTTCGGCGAGGCCTTGTGATGAATAGCGCGCTCTACAGCGGTACGGTGCAGCACCGGCGCTTTGCCCCGAAAAAGCACGATTTTAATTATCGGATGGGGTTTCTCTACCTGGACCTCGATGAACAAGAACAGGTTCTGGGCTTGTCACGCCTCGCGGGGCGTAGCCGATTTGCGCCTTTTGCATTTCGCGAAAGCGACTTTTTACCGCGGTTCACCCACGCGGGAATCCGCTTGATTGATGCCGTACGATTGCGTGTACAGCAAGCCATCGGGCAGTTGCCAGATGGATCAATCTGCCTGCTTGCTCAACCACGAAGTTGGGGAGTGGCCTTCAATCCCGCCAGCTTTTTTTATTGCCACGACCGTGACGGCAAGCTGCTCGCGATTCTTTGTGAAGTCAGTAATACACCGTGGCACGAACGTTATCACTACGTAGTACCCGCCAGTGACAGCGCCCATCAACACGTATGGGTGAACAAGGCATTTCATGTATCGCCTTTTTTGCCGCGAGATATCGAATACCAAATGGCATTTAGCCCGGCCGGTGAACGACTGGGTATTCACATGGCGGACTGGCAAGGCCCAGAAAAACTGTTTGATGCGAGCCTTAGCCTGACACGCAGCGAACTTAACCGTAAAAGCCTGCACAGCTACTTACTGCGCTTCCCTTGGATGACCGGCAAAACGGTCGTTGCCATTTATTGGCAGGCGCTGCGCCTGCTGATTAAACGAACCCCGTTATTCAACCATGAAGCGGCGACTGATGCGTTCAGCGTTGCCCGCCCGCAATCGAAGGATTCCTCCCATGAAAAGCTCTAGCCTCAGTTCCTCCAAGAGCGCATTGAAGATGGGCAACGGCCTGGGTGCAGGCCTGCTGCGACGCGGCGTAATACGTCAGCTTCGAGGTTTAAGTCATGGTTTCCTGACGATTACTGAAGGTACTCAGCGCCTTGAGTTCGGTGATCCACACGCCAGCATTCGAGCCGAAATAAATGTCAATGACAGCGCTGTCTGGGGCATGGTTGCCAGCAGTGGTTCTATCGGCGCTGGCGAGGCATATATCCTCGGCCACTGGAGCAGCCCAGACCTGACTGCGGTGGTGCGGGTGTTCGTCACCAATCTTGATACGCTTGATGCCATGGAGACTGGCCTTGCACGCTTGAGTCGGCCGCTCGTTCAGGGGCTACATTGGCTCAATAGCAATACCCGCAAGGGCTCGCGCAAGAATATTGCGGCCCACTACGATATCGGCAACGAGATGTTCGAGCAGTTCCTAGACTCGACCATGATGTATTCAGCAGCGCAATTCGCAAGCAACGATGACAGCCTTGAACAAGCGCAACTCAATAAGCTGGAGCGAATTTGCCAAAAGCTCAACCTGCAACCACAGGATCACCTGCTCGAAATTGGTACAGGTTGGGGCAGCATGGCGATCTACGCGGCGGTCAATTACGGCTGCAAAGTCACCACCACGACGCTGTCAAAAGAACAGTTCGACTATGCCCAACGGCGTATTGAGGAGCAAGGTTTACAGGACCGCATCACCTTGCTGCTCAAGGATTACCGTGACCTGCAAGGCAGCTATGACAAACTGGTCTCGATTGAAATGATCGAGGCTGTTGGTCACCGCTTTCTCAGCGACTACTTTCAGCAGTGTGCCCAGCTGCTCCAGCCCAATGGCCTGATGCTGCTGCAAGCCATCACCATTCGCGATCAACGCTACGAGCAAGCTAAAAACAGCGTCGATTTCATTCAACGTTACATTTTTCCGGGCGGCGCGTTGCCCTCAATCAGCAAGATGCTCGATATCATTACCAGCAAGACTGATATGAACCTGCATCACATGGAAGATTTCGGCCTGCACTACGCTCGTACACTGCGCCTGTGGCATGAAAACCTGCATCAGGCACGACACAACCTGGAAAAGCTCGGCTACGACCAATACTTCTACCGTATGTGGGAGTTTTACCTGTGCTATTGCGAGGGCGGCTTTATCGAGCGCACCATTGGCACCGCACAATTGCTTCTGGCGAAACCTGCCGCACACCCCGCCCCCTTACTTGGACGCTTTAATGCCTAAATTGATCGCCAACGCCCTACTCTTTCAGCTTGGCTGGTTGATCTGCGTATTCACCGGTGACAGCGCCTGGTTGGTCATAGTGGCGGGCATAGTGGCGGTTCATTTTTTCTGGACCAGCAGTTGGGCCGCAGAAGGCAAACTGTTGATCAGTGTTTTCTGTGCAGGCAGCGCACTCGACAGCTTTTTACTGAATATCGGTGTTTTTGAATTTGCCGAACCCCGCACGTTAATCCCGCTGTGGCTGGCGCTGCTTTGGCTGTTACTCGCCAGCACCCTGAATCACTGCTTGGCCTGGACGGCCAAACCCTGGTGGCGCGCCAGCCTGCTGGGCGCAGTTGCGGGGCCCCTGTCGTACTACGCCGGCGCGCAGATTGCCGATGTACGCATGCCCTTAGGAACAGCGCCGACCCTGCTGCTTCTGGCGCTGATCTGGGCCGCAGTAATGCCGCTGCTGCATGCGTTTGCCAAGCTCTATCGCGCGCAATACGAACAGAGCTTGCGAGCACGTCGATCGGCTTAAGCCACCAAAAGCATCTGGCTGGCGTACACTGGCGGCCATGACCGACCCCATCCGAATCCCGTTGACCCCACTGGCGCAGCAAACGCCAGAGCCTGAAGCGGTAGCTTGCTCAAATTGTGCAGCCTGCTGTTGTCAGCTGGAAGTCATGTTGATCACTGACACCGGCGTTCCCGAGCGCTATATCAGCACTGACGATTGGGGCGGTGAAGTAATGTTGCGCCTGGATGACGGCTGGTGCGCAGCACTGGACCGCGACACCATGCGTTGCAGCATCTACGAGAAGCGCCCACTCATCTGCCGGGAGTTTGAAATGGGCTCGCCGGAGTGCATTGAAGAACGCCGCGGCATGGCGACTATCTATCGTTGAATGTTGTGAGCACGTCGGTTGCGGGGCAGACACTGCGAGGTTTTCAGCCCTGCAACGACCAAGGCCTCAGGCAGGCAGCGCAAATGTTTTTCGCCTCAAAATGGTGAATATATAAGCGTCTTCCACCCGCCTCATCGTCGAAAAAAAGCGCTGCGATTGATCTACACAATCGCAGCGCTTTCTTCACTGAACAGCAGTCGTGCAGCCTAGAAGCTCAAGCGGTAATGCAGCGCATAGGACTCCACCCCGTCGTTGGGATTCTTGATCCCGGCGTTGGAATAGTGAATGGCCCTGATACCAACTTCTTGCCCGGAGAAACGCACACCAGCACCAATACGGTCTTCGAACTGGAATGAAGTACCGAGGTCGTTATTTTCAATTTCAGTGCTGGAGAAGAATGCAACGCCAATCCCCGCCTCGACATAGGGCCGCAGGTTTTCACCGGCAAACTCATATACAAATACAGGCGCAAACGAGATGCTGTGATTACTTGAAGTCTCATCACCCTGCCAATAGGTGTATGCCCCATCCCAGTAACCGGTTAAGCGGCCTACATCGCTTTGCAGCCAACTTCTGTCGAAATCAAACTGGGCACCAAAACGGTAAGTTGCGGTTGAATCACTGGTTTGTCCAACTGAAAAACTAAGGTCTGCAGCTTGAACCGAACTGCTAACTCCTCCCAATGCAGCAAGTGCTGCGACCACTAAAGAGATAGTTTTTTTCATACCCCGTCCTAATTTATCGTGAGTCCTATTCACTAGGTCTGCATATTTTTATTTGAACGCCATCACCTCAGCGTTATCCAGCCCAAGAGCGGGCAACACAGACTGCATTTTTTGCGGATCCGCGCTGCACCAGAAATGCTGTTTAACATCAGATGGCCATGCAAGTAAATTGCGCTCGGCCAATAAACGCTGCAATTGTTTGGCAACTGCGGCTCCGGTATCAATGAGACTTATGTCTGCCGGGACCATCTGGCGAAGCAGGGGTTTGATGAACGGGTAATGGGTGCAGCCCAATATCAGCGTGTCACAGCCTGCGGCCAGTAACGGCTGAACATAACGCTCGAGCAAGGCGCGAGTGACCGGGCCATTAAGGTCACCCGCTTCGATCTGCTCGACCAAACCGGGGCATGGCTGGGTCACTACGCGCACATCACCCGCAAAGCGATCAAGCAACGCGGCAAACTTGGCACTCTTCAGCGTGCCGGTGGTTGCCAGCACACCCACCACACCTGAGCGGGTAGTCGCCGCTGCAGGTTTAACCGCTGGCTCCATGCCCACGATGGGTAAATCCGGGTACAGCTCACGTAAATCAGCAGCACCGGCAACCGTGGCGGTATTACAGGCAAGCACCAGCGCCTTGGCCCCTTGCCCCAACAAGAACTGAGCAATTTCGCGGCAGCGTTGGCGTATAAACTCCGGGCTTTTTTCGCCATAAGGCACATGGGCACTATCGGCGACGTAGAGTAACGACTCATTGGGCAGGCGTTGGCGAATCTCAGCCAAAACCGATAGACCGCCAACGCCTGAATCAAACACCCCAACAGGCGCGTTGTTATTCATGGGCTGTACCGCAGACGGTGCAGCCCGGATCACGCTTGACCCGCAACTCACGAAAGCGTGAACCCAATGCATCTATCAGCAATAAACGGCCAATCATTGGTTCACCAAAGCCAGCCAGTAGCTTCAATGCCTCAAGCGCCTGAAGGCTGCCGATCAACCCCACCAATGGCCCGACCACACCGGCTTCACTACAGGTTAATTCGGCCTCGCTGCCGTGGCCGTACAGGCAGTGGTAACAGGGGCTGGAGTCAATACGCGGGTCAAACACTGACAACTGCCCTTCAAGGCGAATGGCAGCACCACTGACCAGCGGAACCTTGGCTGCAACGCAGGCAGCGTTAACCGCTTCTCGGGTGCCAAAGTTATCTGAACAGTCGAGCACCAGATCGACTGAGGACACCGCACTGTCCAGGGAATCTTGGTCAAGTGCACTGCGCAGCAATTGCAACTTGATCAGCGGATTGATTGCTTTAAGGCGCGCGGCAGCTGAATCAACCTTGGCTTGCCCGACACTCAAACTGTCGTGTGCGATCTGGCGCTGTAAGTTGCTCAGGTCCACTGTATCGAAGTCAGCCAAGTGCAGCTCACCCACGCCCGCCGCCGCGAGATAAAGTGCCGCCGGCGAGCCTAACCCACCGACACCGACTATCAATACACGACTATTTTTCAGGCGTAGCTGGCCTGCAACATCAACCTGCTGAACCAGAATTTGTCGGCTATAGCGCAGCAACTCCTCGTCACTGAGTTCTTCAAAGAAACCGGCGCGTTCACTCATGATCAAAACGTCCAATACTGATGCGTTGATGACCGCCTAAATCGCGGCGACTTTCAACCTGATTAAACCCACGCGCACTCAACAGCTGGCACACCGCAGCGGCTTGATCGTAACCGTGTTCAAGCAATAACCAGCCTTGAGCGTTGAGATAATTGGGGGCCTGTTCAATGATCAAGCGGATATCGTCGAGGCCGTCGGCACCCGCAATCAGCGCACTGCTCGGCTCAAAGCGCACATCACCCTGACTCAAATGCTGATCATCGGCCGCAATATACGGCGGGTTGCTGACAATCAGCTGATAACGCTGGCCCGCGACAGCTTCAAACCAGTTACTCAGTAAGAACCGCGCATGCCCCAGCTTTAAACGATTGCGATTGCGTTCCGCCAATGCAACGGCTTGCGAAACTCGGTCAACTCCAGTCACCTGCCACGCCGGACGCTCAGACGCCAAGGCCAGAGCGATCGCGCCAGTGCCCGTGCCTAAGTCGAGCACATTGGCAGGCGTTGCGGGGATTAACTCCAACGCCGTTTCGACCAGCAACTCGGTGTCAGGACGCGGGATCAGGGTATGGGGTGCCACTTCCAGATCAAGACTCCAGAAGCCTTGCTGGCCGAGAATATAGGCCACCGGCTCACCGTCTTGACGACGCTTGATGGCTGCGGCGAACTGCTCAAGCTGTTCATCGCTCAAGGTCTTATCGGCCCAAGTGTGCAAGTAGCTGCGCGATTTACCCAAGACGTGGGCCAGCAATAACTCAAGGTCCAGCCGGGCAGTTGGGGAGTCCGGCAGCTCAGTGCTGCTGAGTATCGCTTGGATCGTCGGCATGGGTTCGAGGTCGGCTTAGGCAGTGGTGGTATAGAGTAGCGCGCCGAGCTGTAGGTGTTAATGCTTGGGCGCTGCGCTTAGAGCAAGCGCAGCCTGCAGACTCGGATATCTTGAGGGCGAAATCAGTCGCCAAGCGCCGCTAGCTGATCCGCTTGGTATTCGGCGAGCAATGGCTCAATCACTGCATCGACGCCACCCGCCATAACTTCAGCCAAGGAGTACAGCGTCAGGTTGATACGGTGATCAGTGACCCGGCCCTGTGGAAAGTTGTAGGTACGAATACGTTCTGAGCGATCACCCGAGCCGACCAACAACTTGCGGGTATCAGAAATCTCTTTGTGTGCAGCTGCGTCCTGCTGGTCTTTCAACTTGGCACCCAACCAGGCCATCGCTTTGGCGCGGTTCTTGTGCTGCGAACGCTCTTCCTGACACTCAACCACAGTACCGGTCGGGATGTGTGTAATACGGATGGCCGAGTCGGTGGTGTTTACGTGCTGACCACCGGCACCGGAGGAGCGATAGGTATCAACGCGCAAATCCGCCGGGTTGATGTTGATCTCAGCTTGCTCGTCCGGCTCGGGCAGAACGGCAACGGTACAGGCCGAGGTATGTACGCGGCCCTGGGATTCAGTTTCTGGCACACGCTGTACACGGTGAGCACCGGACTCAAACTTGAGCTTGCTGTAAACGTTATCACCTTCGATACGGGCAATAACCTCTTTATAGCCGCCGTGCTCGCCCTCGTTGGCCGAGAGAATCTCAACCCGCCAGCCACGACGCTCCGCATAGCGCGAATACATGCGAAACAGGTCGCCGGAGAAAATAGCCGCTTCATCACCACCGGTGCCCGCACGCACTTCGAGGAAGACGTTGCGGTCATCGTTAGGGTCTTTAGGCAACAACATGCGCTGCAGGTCACCTTCGAGCTTGATCAATTGCTCTTTGGCCTCAGCAACTTCTTCCTCAGCCATCTCGCGCATGTCCGGGTCGCTGTCTTTCAACAGTGCCTGGGCGCTTTCGAGATCAGCCAGCACCTTGCGGTACTCAGTGAAGGTAGCATTTACCGGCTCGATCTCGGCATATTCCTTGGAATAGGCCCGAAATTGCGTCTGATTGCTGATCACTTCGGCATCGCCAAGCAACGCCGTCAGTTCCTCAAAGCGGTCCTGCATCAAATCAAGTTTATTGAGCAGCGAAGGTTTCATTGCATGCCTTTGTTGGGTGACGCGCCCTCGTCGAGGGCAAAAAGTTCTTGTGCCACAGCCAGCGCATCAATGCGCCCGTCAGCAGACAGTTTCTTCATCTGCACGCTTGGCGCATGCAGCAGTTTATTGGTGAGACCACGCGCCAGTTGCGCCAAGACATCTTCAGCGCTTGCGCCATTGCTGAGCATACGCTGAGCCTTGGCTAGCTCTTCGTCGCGCAGACGTTCGGCCTGCTGGCGATAGGCTTTAAGCACATCAACTGCGGCCAGCTCACGCAGGCGCTGCATAAAGTCATCTGCACCGACCGAAACCAGCTCTTCCGCCGCCTCTGCTGCGCCTTGACGACTTTTAAGATTTTCCGCGATGACTTCATGCAGGTCATCAACTGTATACAGGTAAACATCATCAAGCTCCCCGACTTCTGGCTCAATATCCCGCGGGACGGCGATATCGACCATAAAAATCGGTTTGTGTTTACGCTGCTTCAGCGCGCTTTCTACCGCGCCTTTGCCCAAAATCGGCAACTGGCTCGCGGTCGAACTGATGACGATGTCGCTCTTGGCCAGCTCCTGTGGAATATCCGAAAGCAACACAGCATGGGCACCAAACTGTTCGGCCAAGGTGCTGGCACGCTCCAAGGTGCGGTTGGCAACGACAATCCGCTTAACCCCTTGGTCGTGCAGGTGGCGGGCCACCAGACTGATGGTTTCCCCCGCACCAATAAGCAATGCCTGGCTGCGATTGAGGTCACTGAAGATCTGTTTGGCCAGGCTGACCGCAGCAAATGCCACCGACACAGGGTTTTCACCAATGGTGGTATCGGTGCGGACCTGCTTGGCCGTGCTAAAGGTTGCCTGAAACAGACGCCCCAGTAACGGCCCCATGGTGCCCGCTTCACGGGCCACAGCAAAAGCTGACTTCATTTGCCCGAGAATCTGTGGCTCGCCCAACACCATTGAATCGAGGCCTGAGGCCACACGCATCATGTGACGAACTGCCGCATCATCTTCATGAATATAGGCGCACGCACGCAGGTCTTCGAAGTTCAAATTATGGTATTTGGCCAGCCACTGCAGAACGGCCTCGGAGGTGAGGCTGTCTTGTTCGATGTAAAGTTCGCTGCGATTACAGGTCGACAAGATCGCGGCTTCGCGGCTAGCCGTATCCCTGCACAATAGCTGCAATGCCTCAACCAACTGCTCTGGCGTGAACGCCACGCGCTCGCGAACGTCTACCGAGGCAGTTTTGTGGTTAATACCGAGGGCAATAAAGGCCATGCATGGTCGCTGACAGATGAAATAAGCCGGCAATTGTCCTACTTCGACCGTTTGAGAACAACCACCGCTGGTTATTGTCACATCATATGAAGCAGAATTTATCCGCCGTCAGCATGCCACTGGGCGAGGGAATCCGGCGTTAAAAAGCGGTTGAAGATGCTCATTTACAGCTCACAAGCTCGGCTTTTTGGCATTTGTTGCCTTTTAGCGCCTTCGCTTGCTACCGTTTTCAGCGAAGCCTTAAAGGCTGTAGTGATTGATGGCCAAGGCCAGAAAACCGATAAATTTAAATGTATTTCGTAAAATATTTACACTGCACTGTTGTTCATTGCTCAGCTTTAACCCAGCATCATGCAATATAAGGGCTGCTTAAATTGCCCGAACTAATCGCCCCATGGGTTTGCCCAATGGCTTATGTCATGATGCTCCGACCGCAGGTTAGCCGTCTCGTCTCTATGAATAGATCTTTAGCGCTACTGACAGCCATGGCTTTTTTGGGTGGCTGCCAAACCATTGATACCTCAACTGACAGCTCGCCTCCGGTTGAGGACGCGACCGCAACTGAGCAAGCCGCACAGCCCGAGGTGTATGGCTCGTTCAGCAAAGACACCTTGCTGGCCCTGCTCACTGCTGAAATGGCAGGCCAACGCAATCGTTTCGACATTGCTCTAGGCAATTACGTGCAGCAAGCCAACGCTACCCAGGATGCAGGCGTTGCTGAGCGTGGTTTCCGTATCGCCGAGTACCTAGGCGCAGACCAATCGGCCTTGGACACCTCGTTGATCTGGGCGAAAAACGCCCCCAACTCCATTGAGGCGCAACGCGCTGCAGCCGTGCAACTGGCGCGCGCCGGCCAGTACGACGAATCCATGACTTATATGGAGAAAGTCCTGCAACGCCAAGGCGATACGCATTTTGACTTTTTAGCCTTGTCTGCGGCTGAAACCGATCCGGATTCACGCGCAGGGCTGCTGCAAAGCTTTGACCGCCTGCTGGCTAAGTATCCAGAAAATGGCCAGTTAATCTTTGGCAAAGCCCTGCTTATGCAGGAAGACGGTCGCTCTGAAGAAGCCCTTGAGCTGCTCGAAAGCCATCCAGCCAAAACCGATGATGTCGCGCCACTGCTGCTCCAGGCCCGTCTGCTCACCAGTTTGCAGCGTGGTGATGAAGCCCTGCCATTGCTTGAGGATGGCATCAGCAAGCACCCTGACGACAAGCGTTTGCGCCTGACCTATGCCCGGACCTTGGTTGAACAAGGCCGCATGGAAGATGCCAAGGGTGAGTTCTCATCACTGGTGCAACAGTTTCCCGAAGACGACGACCTGCGTTTCTCGCTGGCCTTGGTCTGCCTGGAGTCCGAGGCGTGGAAAGAGGCCATTGTTTACCTAGAACAACTCATTGAGCGCGGCAGCCATGTTGACGCGGCCCACTACAACCTCGCCCGCGCCTATGAAGAGCTTGATGAACCCGACAGCGCCTTGATCGAGTATGGTTTGGTTGGCCCCGGCAATGACTACCTGCCTGCTCAAGCGCGCCAGACCGAGATACTCTTCGCCAGCGACCGCATCAGCGAGGCCTCGGCCAAACTCAGCAGAGCACGCGGTGCCGAGCCTGATTATGCGATCCAACTGTACCTGATTGAAGCCGAAGCACTTGCCGGCAAGAAACAGGAAGAACAGGCATGGCAGCTGATCCAGCAAGGCCTCAAGGAATTTCCGGACGACCTTAACCTGCTGTACACCCGCGCGATGCTCGCCGAAGACCGGGGCGATCTTGAGCAGCTGGAAACCGATCTGCGCTTTATTTTGGAGCGAGACCCAGAAAACACCATGGCGCTAAATGCCCTGGGTTACACCCTGGCTGACCGCACCACCCGCTACCAAGAAGCCGACCAGCTGATCGACAAGGCTTACCGCTTGAGCCCGAATGACCCGGCGATTCTCGACAGCAAGGGCTGGGTCAATTACCGCCTTGGCAAGCTGGATGAAGCCGAAGGCTTCCTGCGTAAAGCACTCGCAGATTTCCCCGACCACGAAGTCGCCGCCCACCTTGGCGAAGTACTTTGGGCCCAGGGCAATCAAAGCGAAGCCCGCAAGGTCTGGGCAGATGCTTTGCAAAAACAACCCGACAGTGAAGTCCTGCGCAGCACCATCAAGCGCCTGACAGGAGCAGAGAAACCCTAATGCGTTTGCGCCACCTTATTGTATGCAGCCTACTCGTGATGCTGACCGGCTGTGCCGGTTTAATCTCGCATGAATCCATTGAAGGCAAGGGCGACCCAGCGGCCTGGCAAGCTCATAAAGAGCAGCTAACCGCTTTGGATGCCTGGCAAATCAGCGGCAAGATCGGCATCCGTGCACCAAAGGACTCAGGTAGCGCGACCTTGTTCTGGCTGCAACGCCAGGACTACTTTGACATCCGCCTGTCCGGCCCACTGGGCGGTGGTGCTGCACGCTTGACCGGTCGCCCGGGCGAAGTATTGCTTGAGGTTGCCAACAAAGGCCGCTTTAAAGCCGAATCCCCCGAAGCGCTGTTGCAACAGCAGTTGCGCATGAACTTGCCTGTCTCGCACCTGCTTTGGTGGATTCGCGGCCTTCCAGCTCCAGATACCAAGAGCGAGCTGACACTGGACACCGAAAGCCACCTGTCGCAGTTGAATCAAGATGGCTGGAAGGTCGAATACCTCAGCTATGTTGAACAAAATGGTTACTGGCTCCCCGAGCGTATCAAGCTGCACGGCCAAGACCTGCAAGTCACCATCGTGGTCAAGGACTGGCAGCCTCGCCAGCTGGGCCAATAATGCCAGCGCAACACCCCGCCACTGCTGCCTCTGACAACAGTGGCGCACGGCTGACCCTGCCCGCCCCGGCCAAGCTCAACTTGATGCTGCATATCCTTGGCCGCCGCGCCGACGGCTATCACGAGCTGCAAACCCTGTTTCAATTTCTCGATTTCGGCGATGAACTGAGCTTTGCGCCGCGCACGGATGGTGAAATTCACCTGCGCACTGACATTCCCGGCGTACCTCACGACAGCAACCTGATCGTGCGTGCCGCGCGCATGCTGCAGAAACATGCTGATTGCGCCCTAGGTGCCGATATCTGGCTGGATAAACATTTACCGATGGGCGGCGGCATTGGCGGCGGTAGCTCTGATGCAGCCACCACCCTGCTCGGCCTCAACCATTTGTGGCAACTGAACTGCGACCTCGACACCCTCGCAAGCATAGGTTTGACGCTGGGTGCAGACGTTCCGGTGTTCGTTCGTGGGCATGCTGCTTTTGCCGAGGGCGTGGGTGAAAAACTGACGCCAGTAGAGCTTCCTGAGCCCTGGTTTCTTGTGGCAATACCGCAAGTACTTGTACCCACAGTAGAAATTTTCTCCGACGCCGAGTTGACACGCGATACGCCGCCCATTAAAGTTCGCAGCCTTCTTGAGGGGGGCGGTCGAAATGACTGCCAGCCGGTTGTAGAAAAGCGTTATCCAGAAGTACGTAACGCTCTGATCTTGTTGAACAAATTTGTTCCAGCAAGATTAACCGGCACTGGAGCTTGTATATTTGGGAGCTTCCCAAATGAGGTCGATGCTGGTAAAGTCGCCCGCCAACTTCCAGCCACTTTGCCAAGTTTTGTTGCACAAGGTCGTAACATCTCGATGTTGCACCGAGCGCTTCAGGAATTGGACAGGAAGTAGATGCAAAGTAGTGAGTTACACCAGATAGGGGCGTCGCCAAGCGGTAAGGCAGCAGGTTTTGATCCTGCCATGCGTTGGTTCGAATCCAGCCGCCCCTGCCATTAACGCCTTAATAGGCTTTAATGTCTGGATCAAGCTACGAGCATCAGCAATGAAATACGATACAGGGGCGTCGCCAAGCGGTAAGGCAGCAGGTTTTGATCCTGCCATGCGTTGGTTCGAATCCAGCCGCCCCTGCCAATTTCTATACTCATCCAGGTATACCCTCAGCCGGTAGGTACTGCGCGTGTCCAAGATGATGGTCTTTACGGGGAATGCTAACCCCGATCTGGCGCGGCGTATTGTACGCCAGCTGCACATCCCCCTCGGCGATGCCTCTGTCGGTAAATTCTCCGACGGCGAAATCAGCATTGAGATCAACGAAAACGTTCGTGGTAAAGACGTATTCCTGATCCAGCCGACGTGCGCGCCAACAAACGATAACCTGATGGAACTGGTTGTGATGGCTGATGCCTTCCGCCGCTCATCAGCGACCCGAATCACTGCTGTTATCCCTTATTTTGGCTATGCACGCCAGGATCGCCGTCCGCGTTCCGCTCGCGTTGCAATCAGCGCCAAAGTAGTGGCTGACATGCTCACCGTTGTAGGCATTGACCGTGTTCTCACCGTCGACCTGCACGCTGACCAGATTCAAGGTTTCTTCGATATTCCGGTAGATAACATCTACGGCTCCCCAGTATTGGTGGATGACATTGAAGATCAACGCTTCGAAAATCTGATGATCGTCTCCCCTGACATTGGCGGTGTAGTGCGTGCGCGTGCTGTAGCCAAGTCACTGGGTGTTGATCTGGCGATCATCGATAAGCGCCGCGAAAAAGCCAACCACTCAGAGGTGATGCACATCATCGGTGACGTGGAAGGCCGCACGTGCATTCTGGTTGACGACATGGTCGATACCGCTGGCACTTTGTGCCACGGTGCCAAAGCACTGAAAGAACACGGCGCTGCCAAAGTTTTCGCTTACGCCACCCACGCCGTACTGTCGGGTCGCGCAATCGAGAACCTTGAGAATTCGGTACTGGACGAGCTGGTGGTGACTAACACCATCCCACTGTCTGCTGCCGCACAATCGTGCTCGCGTATTCGCCAGCTCGATATTGGCCCGATTGTCGCCGAAGCGGTTCGCCGCATCAGCAACGAAGAATCGATCAGCGCGATGTTCCGTTAATTCGGAACCCATTGCCCTGAGCGAAATGCGCCCCGCCCTATGCGGGGCTTTTTTACCTAACCGCCCCGTCGCTGGTCGCAAGCGTAACGGGTGGAAAGGTTATTTTGGAGAAACGAAATGACTGATTTTAACATCGACGCACAAGCGCGTTCAGACCTGGGGAAAGGTGCGAGCCGCCGCCTGCGTCGTAACGCCAGCCTGGTTCCAGCCGTAATCTACGGTGGCGACAAGGCTCCGCAATCCATCAGCCTGGTTGCTAAAGATTTCGCCAAGCTGCTGGAAAACGAAGCTTCGTTCAGCCACATCCTGTCTGTGTCTGTAGACGGCGCCAAAGAAAACGTACTGATCAAAGCTCTGCAGCGCCACCCTTCGAAGGGTTTCGTTCTGCACGCTGACTTCATCCGCGTTGTTGCTGGCCAGAAACTGACCACTTCGGTTCCACTGCACTTCATCAACGAAGACAAAGCAGTAGCTGTTAAGAAGCAAGGCGGCGAGATCTCTCACACCGCTACTGAAGTAGAAATCAGCGTTCTGCCACGTAACCTGCCTGAGTTCATCGAAGTCGATATGGCCAAGGTTGAAGTTGGCCAGACTATCCACTTGTCTGACCTGACTCTGCCAAAAGGCGTTGAACTGGTTGCTCTGGCTCACGACAGCGACCTGGCTGTGGCAAACGCCCACATGCCACGTGTTACTAAAGCAGAAGATCTTGAAGTTGACGCACCTGAAGCTCCAGCAGCTCCAGCAGCTGACGCTCCAGAAGCTGAGTAACACCCGCTTCGCAGCTCAACAGCTCAGTCGCCTACGCGCCTGAGCTGTTTTCGATAAAGGGTCCCAGTATGACTGCCGTACAACTGATCGTTGGCCTTGGTAACCCAGGCCCTGAATACGACCAGACTCGGCATAATGCCGGGGCCCTTTTCGTTGAAAGACTGGCAGACAGCCAGCGCGTCAACCTCAGTGTTGATCGCAAGTATTTTGGCCTGACTGGCAAATTCAGCCATCAAGGGCGCGATGTTCGTTTATTGATACCCACTACATTTATGAATCGCAGCGGCCAAGCCGTGGCAGCGCTGGCGAATTTCTTTCGCATCCCTGCTGAAGCGATTCTTGTGGCTCACGACGAACTGGATATGCCCCCCGGCGTCGCCAAACTCAAACAGGGTGGCGGGCACGGCGGGCATAACGGCTTGCGCGACATCATCGCGCAGCTGGGCAATCAGAATAACTTTTACCGCTTGCGCCTTGGTATTGGCCACCCCGGCCACAGCAGTATGGTGTCTAATTACGTTCTAGGCCGCGCCCCACGCAGCGAACAAGAACTGCTCGATACCAGCATCGACTTCTCCCTAGGCGTACTTCCAGAGATGCTCGCTGGAGAATGGAACAAAGCGATGCAAAAGCTGCACAGCCAAAAAGCCTAACTTAATTTTCGACATTATCTGCGCGAGGAAAACACCATGGGATTCAATTGCGGCATCGTCGGCCTGCCGAACGTCGGCAAGTCAACCTTGTTCAACGCCCTGACCAAATCCGGTATCGCTGCGGAGAACTTCCCCTTCTGCACCATCGAGCCGAACACGGGCATCGTACCGATGCCGGACCCGCGCCTGGACGCCTTGGCCGAAATCGTCAAGCCTGAGCGCGTGATTCCAACCACCATGGAGTTCGTCGACATCGCAGGCTTGGTTGCTGGCGCATCGAAAGGTGAAGGCCTGGGCAACAAGTTTCTGGCTAACATCCGTGAAACTCACGCCATCGCCCACGTGGTACGTTGCTTCGAAGATGACAACGTCATTCACGTATCGAACAGCGTTGATCCAAAGCGCGACATCGAGATTATCGACCTTGAGTTGATCTTCGCCGACCTCGACAGCTGCGAGAAGCAACTGCAGAAGACCACGCGCAACGCCAAGGGCGGCGACAAAGACGCCGTGGCACAAAAAGCCCTGCTGGAAAAACTCATCCCGCACTTCACCGAAGGCAAGCCAGCACGCACCTTGCTCAAAGATCTGGGCGATGACGAGAAGCAATTGGTCCGTGGCTTCCACCTGCTGACCAGCAAACCGGTTATGTACATCGCTAACGTCGCTGAAGACGGTTTCGAGAACAACCCGCTGCTCGATATTGTTCAAGCCATCGCCGACGCCGAAGGCGCCATCGTGGTTCCGGTTTGCAACAAGATTGAGGCTGAAATCGCCGAGCTTGACGACGGCGAAGACAAGGACATGTTCCTTGAATCGCTCGGCTTTGATGAGCCTGGCCTGAACCGCGTAATCCGTGCGGGCTACGAGCTGCTAAACCTGCAAACTTACTTCACCGCAGGTGTTAAAGAAGTACGTGCATGGACAGTTCGCGTGGGTGCTACAGCCCCGCAATCCGCTGCAGCCATTCACACCGACTTCGAAAAAGGCTTCATCCGCGCTGAAGTTATCGCCTACAACGACTTCATCCAATACAAGGGCGAAGCAGGCGCTAAAGAAGCCGGTAAATGGCGTTTGGAAGGCAAGGAATACATCGTTAAAGACGGCGACGTAATGCACTTCCGTTTTAACGTGTAACCCACGTCCGCCAAAGCAGCCCCCGTTACTCACCTTGTGAGACGGGGGCTTTTTATTGGCCGACGAAAACATGCACGATTAAGGCTAGTGATCCTTAGCACCTGTCTCCCGCTGATTAATCCGCACATAGCTTGCCGGGCTAAAGCGTAATGTCAACCCCAACATCAACAACAAACTAACCAGCATCACCAACCATGTGCTGTGGAAAGAGCCACTGAACTCACGCAGCCAACCACCCAGTGACGGCGCAATGGCGTTGATCAAAAAGCCAAAGCCCTGCACAAACGCCACCAACTGCCCTGCGGCCCTCGGCTCATGCAAGTGATCAAGACTGAGTATCAAGCACAGCACAAAGCAGGAGCCCAAGCCAAAACCAATCAAGCCCACCCAAACTGCCGACGCACCTAGCGGTGCCCACAGCAGCCCGGCAAAGCCCAGCGCTTGCGCGCATAGACTGATAACCAGCAACGGCCGTCGATCCTTCATGCGATGCGCCAGAACCGGCATGATCAAAGCCGCCGCCACCTGAAAGATCGTCATCCACGCCAACAAGGCACCACTGGTCTGCTGGCTCCATCCCAACTGCTGATAATAAGCAGGCAGCCATGCCACCACAGTCATAAAGCCCCAGTTACAAAAGCCAAAATACACCGCCAAAAGCCAGGCCCGGCGATTGGTCATAAAGGTTTTGAACGATAGTTTTTGCGCGTGCGGATGCGCGTTATGCCACGGCATTTTTAGCCACAACAAGCCAGCCAGAAGCGCCGGCAACAGCCAAACCCAGAGTCCGCCCTGCCAATGCCCGAACGCATGGGCTAAATGCGGGCTGAGCAACGCAGCCAAACCTCCCCCGCCCATCAGGGATGCCGAATACACACCCATCGCCAGCGCTACCCAGCCGACGAACTGACGCTTGATCATGCCTGGCACCAGCACCTGAATCAGCGCAACACCAATACCACCCAACAATGCCGTGGCCAATAACAACGTGCTGTCATTTACAAACCCACGCGCCAAACACGCCAACAAGATACACAGCAAGCCAAGCGTGATGCCCTTGCCCTCACCTAATCGCGCCTCAACCCATGCACCACACAACGCCACCAGGCCGATGCAAATCACCGGCAGCGTCGTCAGCAGCGCCGCCCCCTGAAAGCTCATGGCAGTGCTTAGACGAATGTCATCCAGCAACGGACTAATCGACGTGAGAATTGGCCTTAGATTGAGCCCAAGGGCAATCAGCACCAACCAACCAAGAACCTTAACTCGCATACAAAACACTCCAGCACCACACCCGGCGGATACACCGCACAGACGCAGGCCCACTAAACCAAACGCCACCCTTGAACACTTCAACAGCACAACCAGTGGCTCAACCACTATTGCTGAACTGCGAATACGCTACTGCGCCGAGACAGAACCTGAGCTCAAGAGAGGATAATTTACGATTTGAGTATTGTGCCACGCACGTCGCACAAAGTTGACGACTTAGACAGGTTTTATAAAACAAGCGTTTTGCAGTGGCCAGCAAATCCTCCCCAGCAACCACCTTGCGCCCCGCATTGCGCGTAAGCACTTGATCAAACGCAATAATTTTATCAAAACATGCTTGACACAAACGCCCCAGACTAGAATAATGCGCGCCACTCGGCTACGTAGCTCAGCTGGTTAGAGCATAGCATTCATAATGCTGGGGTCCGGGGTTCAAGTCCCTGCGTAGCCACCAAACACCTGTTTCTACCTGTCTCAGACAGTCTACGAAACACCTCAAGAAGCCCGCCTAGTGCGGGCTTTCTTGTATCTGGCAGTCTACCCGTATCTACCCCTAGAACTACCCACCGTGTATGCCTGCATGTATGCTTCCAGAAAAATTGAACTGGAGGCATACACGAAATGAAGCGTTCCGAGATAAAACGCCGCCCTTTCGCCGATACGACCCTCGCAGGCCTGGAGCCAGAGGCTAAAGCCTACAGAGAACTGGACGGCTCAGGCCTGTACTTTCGGGTGAAACCAAACGGCGGGAAGTCTTGGGAATTGCGCTATAAAAAGGCAGACGGTAAGTGGTCATGGTTAGGCCTAGGCGGCTACCCAGAGGTCAGTGGAGCATTAGCCAGGCAGAAAGCTGCAGAGCTAAGAACTGACTCAGCTGAAGGCAAGAATCCAATCAGTACCAAACAAGCTCGCGTTGCAGCAGAGATCGAAGCAGCCAATGACACCTTCGAAGCAATCGCGCGAGAGTGGTACAACTCCCGACTAAGTAGCTGGGATGCTGGAACGGCAAAACGTGTGATCGGTGCCCTTGAGCGCCATGTATTCCCAACCTTTGGTAAACGTCAGTACAACTCCGTTCTTTCAATGGAATGGATGGGGCTCCTCCGTGGGATGGAGCAACAAGGCATTCTCGAACAGATGAGCAGAGTGCGCGCTTACTGCAAGGATGTGTACGACCTGGCTCGGGTGACTGGTCGTGCTGTTAACAATCCTCTCGACGGCATCCAAAAGTTTCTCAAGTCTGGCAAGGCTGAGAACTATGCGCACGTATCTGCCTCGGAGCTCCCTGCTCTGCTCAGAGCAATCCGCTCCTACCCACACGCAAAAGATGTCCAGCTTGGTCTACGGCTCCTTACTCTCTTAGCTGTTCGCCCAAGTGAGCTGCGCGAAGCTCATTGGTCAGAGTTCAATATTGATAAAAACCTGTGGACCATTCCCGTCGAGAGAAAAGGCCGCAAGAAAGGTAACGAGCACCTGGTACCACTTTGCACACAAGCAATCGATCTACTCAAAGAGCTACGCCCAATTACTGGTGCGTATCCCCTCTTGTTTCCCGGGCGGAGTGACAGGACCAAAGCGCGCAGTGACACAGTATTTCTTATGGCTTTGCGCCGCCTTGGCTATGAGGGCAGACAAACAGGCCACGGCTTCCGCCATATAGCCAGTACGATTCTGAATGAGCATGGTTTTCCTGCTGATCATATTGAGGCCCAACTAAGTCATAAAGCTCAGGGGGTACGCGGCATTTACAACAAAGCACAGTACCTTGATCAGCGCTGCACAATGATGCAATGGTATGCCGACTATCTGGATGAGCTTGAGCAAGGTAACGTCGTGCAAGGCCAATTCAATAAGGCGCTTTAGTGATGGGTAACCTACCTCCCCACAAAACCGGTGTAATTAGTGTAAAAGGTGTAATCGAAACGCCAGAGCCCAGCAATGACGTGGGCTACAGCGAAATTACACAATCACCAAAAGAACCATACACCAACTCAGATATACACCAATGGTGTAATCCATCAGATCCAGAACCAGTGCCCCTGACTTCACCTGAAGGCGAGGTATTGAGCGGCCATAGACTGCACTTGGTCGCGGATGCACTTGATGACACCGGGACGCAGGGGCACAGCGATGATGAGCGTGACAACTGGATATTCGTTTCTGGGATGTACCTAGACCCCACACTTGT
Source organism: Pseudomonas sp. NPDC078700 (assembly GCF_044542375.1). Taxonomy (NCBI): domain Bacteria; kingdom Pseudomonadati; phylum Pseudomonadota; class Gammaproteobacteria; order Pseudomonadales; family Pseudomonadaceae; genus Pseudomonas; species Pseudomonas sp. NPDC078700. The sequence continues at coordinate 49,050 of NZ_JBITUI010000007.1, read as the reverse complement.
AAACCTAGAAGACTTCGAGCTACACCTTGCAACACTGCCTGTCCATGACGAGCTGGTTTTCACAATTGCATCAAGCATTGACCTGATGAGGGCGGCCCTAGCCTTCTGGTGGCAAGACTACGATTGCATCTACGACGAACGCACCCGGGCTGTCTGTCGCAAAGTTTGGGAAAAACTGGACTCAATAATTCAAACCGCTGAATTTACCGACCAAGATGCAATCGCCTCAACCGTACGCGACGCTTGTGGATACTGCGACGCTGAGGTGAGCGATTCTCTACTGCTTGCCAGCTATGCCCTATTGCTCGCAATGGAGGGGTTGAATGAGCTTTACGTGTGGCAAAGTAGCTTAGCTGACGCACTGACCTTGGACCTCCATGACCAAATGTTGGATACACCTACTGAACGATACCTTAGATTCGAAGCAGTACGATTTGAACAAAGGTATAAAGAATCGGACGCTCGCGATACGCACGCTGAATATGTGAGTAAGGCTTCCGAACTGCTATCTATTGCCGCCCTACACAAAGGTGTTGAGCGCATAGACAGCACTGCCAGTGGCTACAGACTTACTGACAAGCAACAAGCTGCAATGAAAACTCCGCTGCTCAAAAATGCTAGCAAAGGTGGTACTAAAGGGGGCGCTAGTAAAAAAAGTGATGCTGCCGATGACGCAATAAAAACATGCAATGCTGCTAGAAAAATCAGGCAGTCAGAACCTGAAATATCGAGCTCTGATTTAGTTACTCGACTAGTCGAGTCCTTGGGTAGGTCAGCGCCTACAGTTAGAAAGCAGTTACGTACTGAAGACTTATACCCAGCAGCAAAAAAAGAAGAGTAAAGCCCTTATTTATACCTAGCTGGGCTTAACACCGCGACCTGTCTTTTCTTACCCCTTCCCAGGCTTGACTGTCAGCCCTTCTGCCCGGTGCTGGTCAGTGGCGACTAGACCAAGCCCCGGCGTGCCAAAGTCCTTATCACCAACCTACCTGGTGCAGTCATTCTCGTTGGCGTAAAGCAGGTTGGTGAGGTACTGCTAGAGCGGATGGACGATCAGTTCCCGAGCAATATAACGTTCTACCGCTTCATCACAGAACTACTGGAATTGCACGACAGGGGCGAACGCCTTCTATTGCGCAATACAAGAGCATGGGCATATTGGCTGATCCGAATCTGCATTGCCCCGCTTGAGGAGCTTCCAAAGGTATGGCGTCGTATCCGCCGGGCAAAAGCATTGGCACAGCATAATGCAAGAGCCCAGCGAACTGGCGCACTGCAATAAAACTACGATAGAGATAGGCTATACCCAAACCGGCCGGCTCTGCCTATTGCGAGCGACGGAAAGTAATCGGCCAATAGCGGACGATGGACATCTAACTGATACGTCAGTAATGTGCTCAAAATTCATGTCGTTTTCCACTCACCTCATGTCGCGGTTCTGACGTGACACTCCAGCTAATCAGGGAGTTCCATATGAACAAGGAACGTTATCAGACATACGTTTTGCGTTTAAATAGGACATATATGTGCATAACTATTAGTTAGGCGTGCCATGGAAATCTCATTAACCTTAAGCAATCTAGTTGAATGGATCGAGGCTCATGCCACAACCATCGACGTATTGAAGTGGATAATTGTTGGCTTGCTTGCATGGGGGCTCGGCGCATTTCGCTTTATAAGAACAAAACTTAAAAGACCAAAGCTTGAAGTTGAGTCTTTTACCAGTCGCTGCATCTGGCAAGAACTAGGAGTCGTAGGCGGTAACGACCATAATGCTAGAGTTGTATTTATTATCGAGGTGGGAATCAACAATCCAACAACAGATCCAATTGTTGTTCGCGACTTCACCCTTAAGGTTAAAAGACTTAAAGGCTGGCCAATCCGCAATCACCCACTTAATGCCGTCACTCTACCCTCGCGGGTACGACACAATATAGGCAATATCACAAGATTTCTGAAAAATTGGTTCTCCAATTTCCCGGAAGGTCCTGAAAACTTAACTTTAGGTCCGCGCATAGAGTCCCGCGACCATCAATCTGGTTTCTTACTTTTTGTTTCAGCCTCGTGGGGGTACATGCGGCCCCTCGTAAGGAGGGGCGCTATCCCAGTAGAGCTCAATGCCCGCCTAACGACCGGCGAGAATCTGACTGCTCACGCTAACATCGCCATCATGGAGGATCATGCTGCTTTTGAAGAAATGGTTCCAGGAATACTTGATCACGTGCAGCACAGAAGCACTTGGAACATTATTCGAACGCAAGCCTAACAACAGGTATAAATTGTTCGCTTCGCTAACTGGGACAGACTTAAAACCGGTCCCTTAACCAAACGTTAGAGATTTCCATGTCCCACGCATATCGAAGTTTTGAGTACGGCATCAAAGACGCTGAGGAACTTCTCGCGCACTTTGATGCGATAAATGCCAATCCTCCACCCGCAAATGCCGAAGTACTGAAGCGAGCTGCGCTTGTTATGGCCTTAACAGCTTGGGAAACCTACGTTGAAGATAGGCTTCTGGAGGAAATGAACAAGAAGCTTGGTGTAGTCGTAGGGAGCTACATCGGCGACTTTGTACTGAAAAAATTGCACAACGATCTTAAACAATTCCACAATCCTAGCTCGGACAAAACAAAGCGTATATTTCAAGAGTACCTTGGCCTTGACGTCACTGAAGGTTGGTCGTGGGCGAACTTCGACCCAACAAAAGCCAGGAGCACTTTGAACAGTTGGATTAATAAGCGAGGGGATGCCGTACACAGATCAAAACCTATAAACAATGGAACTCCTGTTGCGCATCTAATCAAGCGCGACGAGCTAGAAAAAGTAATCCGCTTTATTAAAGACCTTGTAAAAGCGACTGACGTTTATGTCGACAACAATCTCTAACATGACGCTCAACCTCGCTCATTTCAGCAGCTGGACGCTGCGCGATAAAACCGCGCAGCACCGGTTAGCTCTACGTTAGCTATCTGCTTTTGGCCGAGAGACGCCTGTCACGACGAGCAGGAACCGGCCAAAATCAGACCTCTAGAAAAACGAAATATTTGCCTACTATTTCCTCTACTTGAGCATCTTTCCCTTACTTGTAGCTATATCAATTGCTCTAGATTGATTCATTCCGATTTTCACAGAAGCTGCCAATCTCTGCTTGTCCTTATCCGTCGTGTGAAACATATGCAAATGATAGAACACCAAGCTCTGCAGTATTGTAAAGGCAAAGTTGTTCGCAATAGTATCTTTTGCTAGCTTTTCGATTGCTTCGAAAGGGATGTGACCAGGATGGACTAGGCAAGATGCGATTTCGATCAAACGATATGCGTTGCTTGACTTGGATTTTACAAGAGAGCTTATATCTTCACGGATTTTTTCTGAGCTTACTACTTGGCCTGCGCGCGCTACGAACCCCGTGCAGATCATGCCAAGTACCTGAAATGCCAATCTTTTCGCTGTTTCTTTAGATTCGCTGGCTGTCAAATCCGGCTTCCGCTCTTTTAACATTCTTTCTAGTTCAGAAACAAATGCATCAGGTTGGTCAACGATTTCTTCAAAAATAGCTTTTAAACTACGTAATGAGCCATCAAAGATTTGCTCCAAATAACTAGCCTTTCGAGAGCGTTCCAATGAACCATAATAGTTTTTAGTGATATGCCCCAATATTTCTGATGTTTTTATCATTAAGTTAATATTAGAGCTAAAGCTGAGCACTGAGTCAGTCTCTCCTGGGGATAGAGCACTCGATCTAGGAGGTTCTGGAACCTCTCTGGATTCCGATGCGTCAGCGTCTCGCCGCGAATTTTGTTGATTTCTTTCAATGTCTCGATCATTGATATCTTCAATAACAATTTGCGCAGTAGTATTGACCAGCGCACTTATAGAAGCAATGTCGCCATTAAACTCAATTGGGTTATGGTCGGAAAAACATCCATTAAGCACTTCAGATATTTGATCAATCACCCAAGGATTATTACCATGATGTGTAAGGAACATAATGCAGTTCGCATTTTCTTTGCGGTACAGCTCTCTGCAGTAACCGCTAACTAGTTTCTTGATAGAGTCTTTATGCAAATTGGCTGCGAGGTATTTCCCTACAAATAGAAAATAAACATATGGGTAGCTAAAACTAAATAAGCCTCCATCTTGCGTTAAAATTTTCGCTTGCTGCAATAAACGTAACCTGGAATCAAATTCAACCGTGGCATATTCCTCGCAAAATTGTGAATTAAACTCACGAAGATTTGCCTGGTCAAGTTCAGTAGTACTTTTGCTTTTAAAAAACCAAGCGAGGTTAGATAGATAGTTGAACATTTCATTCAAGTGGTCCATCCTGAAATCTGCTTCTTTAAGGCTTTTGACTATCAAATACTCGTAGTACTGGGAGAAGCTGCTGTTTTGGAGCTCTGCTTGTTGCTCCTGTGCGCAACTTTGCAATAATATTAGTAGATATATAGGCTTTGAAGGGACGAGATTTTTCCCTAGAATCACTCCTAAGATTCGTTCAACATCGTGCACCTTTTTATCTAGCTCTGACTTGGTGTTTAACCCTCCAAGCAGACACCATTTCTTGATTAGGTTGTGTCGCATCAAATGCCCGAATGGACGCATTTTGAAAGTATCAAAATCCGACAGAGCTTCAGACGCAGATGAGTCAATATACTCATTGAGTTGAAATCTTGAGCTGGCGGTAATTATTACCGCTCCGAACATTTCACTCAAATACTCAATTAATTTCGCCTGATTCTTTGACCCACCACTTACCCTGTCGAAATCATCAACCAATGCAACTTTTTTAACTCGCTCTGAATAAGTGACGTCATCACCATTTTCGTATTGGCTATTTGCTATCTGCGCAATTTTTCGATCAAGCTCTCTTGTTCCCACTGAGCTAAGTTCAGAAGCTTTTATGTAAACCGGTAAACCTCCTTGTGAATGTATGTCGAAAAAAGCTCGTTTTAATAAAAATGTTTTCCCGGACTCGTCTTCGCCTAGAATTAGAGTTTTACTCAGTTCCTCCCAGCTGTTTATTAGCTGATCGGCGTAAATATATTTTTTGTCCTGATCCGCATTAACATCCTCTAGTTCAGGATAAAGAAAAACGTCCTCCGCAACTATTTTTGGTTTGCTTTCATGGGTAAAATTACCGCCAGCATCAGATAAGAAAGCGATAAAAGCTGGGGATATTTTTTGACTATTTCTCGCGCACCCTCCAGAGACTTTCAGTGCGTGTTTTAGTTCTTCGGTCTCAACGGGATTAGTATTGGCTGCCTTGAATCTTTTTTCAAAAACTACATTTTCATTAGTGTCAAATAACAAACAACTAAATCTTGGATCGAAGTCATCGCCGTGAGGTTGAAGAGCCGCCCCTTCGAATATCAATACATTGCCGATGGATGTATCCACGATTTCTTCAGATGCAGCTGAGTGCTCATGGCCAGAGAGAATAGCATTGGAATGTGTTCTTAGCGCTTTTTTTAGAGGGTGATAACTTGACTGGCAATACCAATTTAGGGGGTGGTGAATTAGTGATAGCCTTAGATTGCAGGGAGACTCAAGAAACTCATAATAATTTTCGATGGGGAAGACTAATTGCCCTTGCGGTTCGGGAAGTCTGGACATCCAAGCTGCATTTAACGATGATATCCGGACCACAGAACCATTTATATCTATTTCGTATTCTTTCCAAAGCTTGTCAGAGTAGAGTGGAGTTAAAGTTGAGATACTGTCTTGGAATTTAAAAAACTCACTCTGTACTGCAGTGCAGCTTCCAACTAAGTTCTCGCTATTTGCCTTTGAAGGATTTTTTACGATCTGCTCGATTATAATTGTACGACCTTCATCCTCAGGTTTAAGTGAGCAATCATGGTTGCCAGGCGCGAGAATAATATCTATTGCTCGCCCAATCTCACTCTCAATTTCTTTTTTGATTCCATCAAAAAACACCTTGGCCAAAGTGTACTCTTCTTTCTTGCAGCTGAAAGCTATATCGCCAGTGACAATTATTGCAAAGGAGTCACTTTGATGAGCTGTTGCATAGCACGCTTTGGCAATTGAAGAGCCAACATTTAAAACTTTATCCGTTGGATTTTTTATGTGAATATCACTTATGTGCAGCACACCTAACTTCATCGAAAACCTCAGCTAATCCTTGCAGTTTTTGTTCTTAGCATAAAAAGAGCCCTGAATGCTCTATAGCTTAGCCAAGTACCTACTGTTATTTAGATGGCTATGTAACACTAATTTGCCGTCATTTTGATATCACGATTTCAAGCCTCACGCAATTCCGGCGTATCAGATCAGTGAGCACCCAGTGCTTTTCCCAATTTCATAGGTCTCTTAGACCTTTTTGATTGCGTGCGATGTCTTGATGGACTCTCCAGCATCAAGCTGACCGAGTCATCGGCCAAGAGCGGCCTTCATTTTCAAGCGCGATAGGCACTCAAAACCGGACTGGGAATCGCGCTTCTACGCAAATTCCACATCTGCTGACGTGCCGATGAATTTCAGATTTAACGTAGGTGCGCACGCGTCAATTTTGGCGAAGCGTTTTTACACACTCTAGCCCAGAAGCGGTCATCTCCTGGTGTTGGTTTACGACCGCCAGCCTGAGTGGTTCGACTGAAATGTTCGGCCAGTTTAAATCCACTTTGCAATATTCAGGTTGGCAGCAGAAACAGTCTTTATTTCCCACGCCATCGCTTGAAAATCCACGGTGCGACCATCTGGTTGGCGCGGGTGATCCGCAGCGCGATGAATAGTCCTGATCAAGGGCGCTCAATTAGTAACAATTGGGAGCATCAGAAAGCCAGCAAAAGCTACGCAAGGCCGAATTGAAAAGCGGCACAACTTTATGTCGCTTAGCAGGGGCTTACCAATTTCATAGATCGCCTTTGTTTTTTTCCCAGCCCTCAAGGTGACGCAGCAGAGTTGTGAGCGTGAGTTCGTAGCCAGGAAAGTCGGTTGGATTGATTGACCTACACCTTTCGGTGGCGATGTTTAGTCCGACGAACGTTTCAATCGTATCCCTGCTGAACATGTACTGCACTTTGCCCACTAGATCGCCGAGGACGTGGCTGGTCCCACTGCTCATCAGGCCTGCGGCCATGATCGTGAATGCCTGATCTGTAACGATGGCACCCTGGAGCCACCGGCGTGGCTCATCAACCGATCCGGAGTAGTTCTTCCATCGATAAAGCAGCGAAGCCAGGTCTGGCTCCAACAACAGAGAGTTATTGTCTGCTGCTCGACTCCGAACCAACTGCAACCAGATAGCCTTCATCGCATCGACTGTCGGAACATCAAGCGTAGGCTTGAAGTCAGCCTTGTCTTTATGATCTGCAGGGTCACTGAGATGAATGAGCATCGCGGCCACGGACAAAGCTTTGGTCTCCCGAAAAGCTTCGACTGCCAGACTACCGCGCTTGCCCTCGGGTATGGCCCTCAAAAACCATGATATCGCCCTCCATGCTCGAACCCATGGCGAGCTAAATGGATCACCGTCATCGCCTGCGAATTTCTGTGCGATGGTAAATAATCCTGGAAGCAGCACTGCAGAATTCTCGACCGGCAGCCGATTGACCGATTCGTCGATCCTCGCCACAAGTGCAGGGAGCAGCCCATCGTTTTCGATTGCTGCGATCGAGGCGGTCAGTTGCTCTTCCGTCAGTGCTGCATCGATAAACTGAGTGAAGCGGCGCTCTGAAATTTCACCAAGTGCGGTCTGCAGCTCGAAATACCGGGGGAAGAATCGAGAACTGCACACTTGCTTCGCTTCAGACCATTGCTGTTGAAAACCATGGTCGTAACGGGGACCACCCATTGCCCACTCGACCGGAGGGAACAGCAGCTTTATGGTTTCCTTGGCTAGCTCGCGGCAGTCTTCTGGCACTGTGTTGAGTAGATCCTCAATAGCAGCTTTCGCCGCCGGCCTTTGGCCGTCTCCCCGGTGCCGACTGCCCTGTAGCAACAGAGATTTTTCCATAAAAATCGTTTCGTGCAGATCCGGCTCGAAAACCCGAAGTGTTTCCAAAACTAGAAAATCCACGATATTCACTTCGAGCAAATCACCGGACGCATGCAGCGGTAAATGGACCGCAACGGAGGAGACCAATCGATGGGCATCCCGCATGTTCCGAAGCCGAGGTTGAATGGAGCCAATCAATGCATTGCCCCAGCGGGTCTGATCAAAACCGTTTTTCTCTGTGGCGTAGGAGCTCGCCAATTGCGATAAATTTTCAGTGAAAATCCTATGAACCATGTGTGTTGGCACCATGGGAAGATCGAAGCTCGCTTGGACGATTTTCTCTAGGAAGGCTCGACCATCCCCGTCTGCGACTGGGCCCAGTGCGCTCTCAACGATGCTCGGCTGAAATAGCAAAACGAAAACGATGTTGGGCAGGTTCGCATTGGCTTTAACTTGGCGAAGCAGAACTCGAATCTGGGCTTGTTCAAGCCTATCTATGTCGTCGACAAACACGATTAGCGGCCGTTTTAATTCGCGGAGTCGCTCCTCCAAGGATCTGCGAACTTGATCAAGTGATTCGTTGCTACGCTCCCGGCCGAGGTGACTTAACCAGCGGCCGAGCAGTGAGACGGCAATAGCTATCCCAGCCAGAACACCAGCGACCGTCGCTGCCAAGGGTAGGCCGAAGCCTATGGAGGAGGCAAAGGAAATCAAAGATGCATTCGTGAGTATCGTCGTAATCTTTTGCTGCGACCCTCCGACCTCTTTGAGCGGTCCACTTGCGCCCGAAAGTATCGCGCCGTACTTCCGAAGGGTCGCGGCGCGCTTTAGCGCTTCCTGGGAGTTTTCACCGCCCAGTTTGTCTGCGATCTGACCAAAAAGTGCTCGGCTGATGGCGTTTCCATCACCCCACTGCCAAGGGTTGAAATCCAGCCAATTGGAGTGCTTGTCTCTGTCCTCAAGCTGCTCAATAACTAGGTGTTTGAGTGAGGATTTGCCAAAGCCCCAGCCGCCACGGATCGCAAAAACCCGCCCTTCACGAGGACTAAGCTCCGACAGCACTTCAGCGATGCGATATGCATACCCTACTCTGCGCAAACGATCTTCGCCCTTATTACGGATAGGAGCTTCTGTACCTATTTCCATCGGCGGAGGTGCAAGAGGGGCTGCGCTCGTTGTCTCTCCTAGGTTGGCAAGCCAAAGCCTCACTGCGTTCCAAAGGTCTTTCATATTCCTGAGCTCCAATCCTGTTCCTTAACTTTTCAATGCAAAGCAACTTATTGCGGGGCCTCCAGCGCATGAACAGCAACAATCACACCACTGATACTCGTTGCCAGAATTCTTGGTGTGTGAGTCCGGTGACCGGATATTAATCAACCTTTCGCCATTAACAACGGCAGCGTCATGACACGAACGCTCATAGGCACGACCTGGAAGGATCTTGGCCAGGGCATCTTACCGACTCGGCAGAGTAATCAGCTAACTTGATCTTAGCCAACGGGGACGCCGCGATTGAGGTCTACGGCGAGGCTGGCAATAACTCTCAACTGGCCGATTTCAGACTTTAGCAACGGGCTCCAATTGGCCGTTACTTGCCTGTCGCAAAGGGCGGCAACTGGGCTAGAGTGTGTAAAAACGCTTCGCCAAAATTGACGCGTGCGCACCTACGTTAAATCTGAAATTCATCGGCACGTCAGCAGATGTGGAATTTGCGTAGAAGCGCGATTCCCAGTCCGGTTTTGAGTGCCTGTCGCGCTTAAAAACGTTTTACACAGCATCGGCCTATAGATGCCATGGTTCGGCGAACACATATCAACGATTACACACTGAAGACCTCACGGCCAACTCCAGAATTTATTCGCACCGCAAGAAAAAGTACTAAGTCTGCTTTTTTTTCGATCCGTAACCTTTGTCCTGTCTCAATCACGAACAGGACTACTACTGATGACCACCAAGACTCGACCTCCGAAGCGAGCTCTTCCTCCCTTCAGCCATAACGACACCGCCCCGACAACATCGACCTCTACCCTGCCTTACGCACCAGTCGCACACGTCGGCAATGTCAAACCGCTCCGTGCCGAATCTGTAGCACCGCCTCTGTTCGACCCGGCTACAACCCTGATTCGTATCAATGACGTGGTCGCAATTGTCGGACTGGCCCGGCCAACGATTTACAAGCTGATGAGCCAGCCTGAGAGCGACTTTCCCCTCCCGGTAAAGCTGAGTGACAGCACTGCACGCGGCGCGCCTGTTGCCTGGGTTTTGGGTGAAGTTCAGGAGTGGGTACGGACGCGCATCGCCGCTCGCGGGAGAACAGCAGCATGACGCCGATATTTCTCCCACATACCGCTTTAGATCGCATCCATGAGTTGGGCCCGGCGGCACCTTTCGGGAAGCGACTTAGCCACCTTCAGACGTTGCGCGACCAAGCCATGGAGCGCGGGGCCCATGTAGTGCTGTTGATCTGGCCAACGTTTGATTGGGGAATGCTGGCGATTGACGTTCCGGCTGACGTGCATATCAACGATGCGAGGCAGCTCATTCCCAATGTGATGGCTAACCCTGAGCTCTTCGAGCAAATGCACCGCAAAGCTGCCGCTGGCAAGCATTTGACCTGGCTCAAGCTTGAGCACCCGCCTGCCGTCGTCCACTAATAAAAACGCCCCGGCTGCAACCGGAGGCGTTTAGAGGTGAAGCAATATGTGCGTCCAATTTAAGCTCACAACAGCAATTAAACAACCTTTGCGTACTCAATCCGGTCTTGCGCAACGAGAAATGCTGCGCTATCGTCATAGTGTCGCTGCAAAATCAGCGAACGGGTGTGGAAGCCCGAATTACACAAAGGCGCACAAGCGCCACCGTTCGAATGCAGGCGCTTTTTTTGTGCCCGCTGCTTCGTTTTATGGTGGCTGTGCACAGGGCGCTTCCGAGCGCGCCGGGTTCCTTTGTGTCCGGTCTTCCACACCTGTGCATGGCCGCCTCCTATCATGTGGAAGTGATGTTGGCGGTTCCTCACACAAAGGAGCCGTACCTATGAAGCATTTGCACGCCCTCAATCCGCCTTCAATTCAGCAACACATCGCCTCATTAAAAGCCCGCGCCATTTCCGCGCTACACGCTGACTCATCTCTATCTGTTCGCCTCGCCCGTTACAACGAAGCCATGCGTCGAGCTCGCGCCTTGGAAGCCAAAGGGGGTGCGCAATGAATCCGCACCTCAAAACAATCCAAGACTGCGAATCAGAACTTACTGGTGCCAGTGACGCGCTGGCCATTTTGACCGGACTCTTTTCAGCGATTTCAAAACTCGATCAAGTCAACGCAGCAGCAGTTGCCCGAGCCGGACGTTACATCGCCGAAGACTGGGCGAATATGCTTGACGTTGATGCTGAGCAACTGCGTGCTGAAGCCTCCGCTCTCAACGGCGAGGTGCAATCATGAGTTCGCTTTTAGCTGTTACCACTCGCCAAGAACTTTTCTGCCAACTGCCTACAGGCCCTTTGCTCTCAGTCAATGAAGGCGTGTCGGTCACTGATGCCCTTGAGCATGCGTCCTGCATTCTTGCCTGTGTAGATAGCCTCAGCGCATCCATCGGCGATGGCAACGCGCAGCCAGTGGATGCATACGCCATTCAGTACCTGAACGAATTGGCCAAGGGTTTGATTGATGCCTGCGTGTCCGGCACGCTTCGCAAGGAGGCCAGCCAATGACTACCTCTAAAAAGCGCCCAAGCTTCGCCGAGGTAAAGGCGGCGGCATTACGCTCAATTGATCGCGTGTTAGCGCACTGGTTGCCCGGTGGTAAGCGCGTAGACAACAACCGGGAGTACACCGCGCCAAACCCGCTGCGCGCTGATAAGCATGCAGGCTCTTTCAAGGTTAACCTGGCCAAAGGTACATGGTCGGACTTCGCCACTGGTGACAAAGGCGGCGACTTGATTGACCTGGTGCGCTACCTCGACGGCGTCACGTATATCGAAGCCTGTAACAAGCTGGCTGACTTCCTGAATGTCACCGCTGGCAGTGAACCTGCACCTGCTGCAAAGCAAGCTAAAACGCCCGAGTGGATGCCAGTTCAGCCCATACCTGATGAAGCGATGAGCAAGTGTCCACACAAGCATCGCCAGCACGGTAAACCGTCAAAGGTATGGGTCTATAAAGACGCTCAATCCCGCCCGCTGTTTGTGCTGTATCGCTTCGACCTTGGGCCGGATGAAAACGGCACACCGCGCAAGGTGTTCGCGCCTTTGACCTGGTGCAAAAAGGCCGACAGCGACGTACACCAATGGCGTTGGCAGGGCTTGCCTGAACCCCGTCCGTTACTGCGCCTCGATGAACTGGCCAAGCGCCCTTCTGACCCTGTTGTGGTGTGTGAAGGCGAGAAGGCTGCCGACTCCGCAGCAGAGTTGTTACCGCACTACGTTGCCACCTGCTGGCCGAACGGCACGAACTCTTGGCACAAGGCCGACTTTACCCCGCTTGCTGGGCGTGAAGTGTTGTTGTGGCCTGACAATGATGCACCGGGCTTCAAGTGCATAGATGCATTGGCTGAGCACCTAATTAAGCTTGGGGCGGCTTCTGTAAACATACTAACGCTGATGGTGTTTCAGCAGCGCCCCGGCCTTAAAGGTGATAAACCGACCTTCTCAAAAGGTGGTGATTGGGCCGAAGGCAATGATGCTGCTGATGCAGTAGCCAGCGGTTGGACCGTTGCGCATTTGGCAGAGCTTGAACGCACCGGGGAGCTCTTCGCCTTGGCGCCTGATACGCAAGGTGTTGTGCCTGTTGATGCTGGTGAAAAGCACGAAGCCAAAACACCTGCCAACAATCGAAAAGCCCCGCGAAAGCCAAAGCCAGAAACCTTGCCAAGTGGCTTTCGTGTCACAGCAGACGGTGTGGTTTATGCCGGTGAAGATGGCGAGTCACGCCCGGTGTGTTCTCGCTTAGTTATCCTTGCCAGAACCCGAGACAACAAGGGCCAGAACTGGGGTTTACTGGTTGAGTTTGACGATCCTGACGGCGACAAAAAACGCCTGAACATTTCAGCCAGCAGCATGGCTGGTGACTTTGGTAAGGAGGTACTCGGGCCACTGGTCAACATGGGCCTGCGACTCGCTCCTGCTCGCGCCGCTCGTAATTCGCGCAATGACTTGCAGAGTTATTTGCAAGGCTATGACAGTGCTGAGCGGGCCCGCTTAGTCACGCGCTTAGGCTGGCATGGTGATGCGTATCTACTGCCAGACCGACAGATCGGCCACAGCAACGAACACCTGCATTTTTATGAGGCAGGTGCCGCGTTACCACCGATTAGCCAAGCGGGCACGCTGGAACAATGGCAGCAGCAGATTGGTGCGTTGTGTATTGGGAATCACCGCCTCGCCTTTGCAGCCAGCACAGCGTTTGCAGGGCCACTGTTGCACCTGATGGGGCAAGAGTCAGGCGGCTTTCACTTTCATGGTGTCAGCTCCAGCGGCAAGAGCACCACAGGGCGTGTAGCCTGCTCGGTGTATGGCCCGCCCGCCTTCGAGCGCTCTTGGAGATCCACTGATAATGGCATGGAGGTTATTGCATCTGCGCACTCTGATGGTCTGTTGGTGCTCGATGAGATCAGCCAGTGCGACCCGCGCATTGTTGGCGAAACGGTGTACATGCTTGGCAACGGCACCGGTAAGGCTCGCGCCAATGACCGTGGCCAGTCAGGCAAGCCGGTGCAGGAATGGCGGCTGCTGTTTGTGTCGAGCGGTGAAAAGACCTTAGCCGAAACAATGGCTGAAGCTGGTCGGGAACTCAAAGCCGGTATGGATGTACGCATGCTCGCCATGCACGCGGATGCAGGCCAAGGCTTTGGGTTGTTCGACACACTGCATAACTTTGAAAGTGGTGCGGCGCTTTCGGACGCTCTGCAGGCGAGGGTTAAACGGTTCTACGGCACACCCTTGTTAGCCTTTCTCAATGCGCTGTGTATGCCCGGTGAGCTACTGGGTTACACCGCGATGCTGCGCAGCACCGTTGAACGCTTTGCCACAGAAGCTTTGCCCGCCAGTTCCAGCGGACAGGCTCACCGGGCAGCCGGTCGCTTCGCACTGGTAGCCGCGGCTGGCGAGTTGGCCACCGCATTAGGGGTAACGGATTGGCCCGACGGCACAGCGATAGCTTCAGCCAAGGTGTGCTTTGCCGCGTGGCTCGCTGAGCGTGGCGGTGCTGGCAACTTGGAAGGTGACGCTATAGTCGCACGCCTGCGCCTGGTTGTTGAGCGCTACGGCGAAAGCCGCTTTACCCGATGGGATGGTGTTGCTGCAAAGACGGATGATCACGCACCGCGCACTACTGACCGCTTGGGGTTTCGACGCACGCTCGATCACAGCTACGGCGATGCGCTGTACACCACAGTTACTTATTACTTCCTATCGACGGCATGGCGTGACGATGTGTTTAAGGGCATGAACCTGCGCACCGTCAACCGGGAGCTGATCGCCCGAGGCATTTTGCAGCCTGACCCAAAGGGAAAGGCCGCTCAGGTTGTAACCATGCCGGGTATGTCCAGCGTGCGCGCCTATGTGGTGGCAGCAGCCGCGCTTCTCTCTGACAAGCATGAAGCCTTAAACGCCGAGGTTGCCTAGCGGCTTGGCTCACACAGGAGAGCAGCCGGCGCCTTCGGGCCTGGCCAGCCCATGGATATACCAACCCTACTTTTGTTATCGAATTGGAGTAACACCATGAAAGACCTTAACGCTATGCAGCAAACCCGCACTGCCCTTCTCGCTGAGCAAGAAGAGCTGAATGCGCAATTGCCCGAATTGCTGGAGATAGAACGCACCGCGCCAAAGGATTGGAATTATCTTGGCCACGCGGTTTCCACACCCGAAGGCGACGTAGCAACTCAAAACCGAATGGATGTATCGGGTCGCGTAGATAGCATTACCAGTGCGGTTAAGCGTCTCGATCAAGATATCGCCTATCTCGAATTGCTGGAGGCGACGGAGCAGAACATCGCTCAAGCCAAAGGTAAAAAGCAGGAGGCGCATGAACGTGTGGAGCGCATCCTCGCCAGCACTCAGCGTATTACCGAAACGCTTGCGCAAATTCACAGCGATGAAGAACTGGCGGATGAACAAGCACGCTTGGCTGAGCAGGAAGCAGCTGAGCTAATGGCCAAGGCCACGGCCAGTGGTGATAGCAAAGCCAGCAAGGCGGCTCAAATCAAAATGGATGAGGCCATTAAGGAGGCTCACTCAGCAACAAAAAAACGCGAGCATAACCAGCCAATCATTCGCGCTCTGGAGTCGGAGTCCACTGCCTTAGAGGAACTGCTGGCGACAGCACGCAAGGAAGAGAGCGATGCGAGGAGCGCTGAGCGCTCAGCCATGCGTACAAAGCTGGGCGCTCAATGGGATGAGGCAACAGCTGCCTTAAAAGCCATCGGCGTGGAGCTGGTGACACAAGACGTCCGCTACCCGCTGACTCGATTGCACATCCCAACCTTCGCACCTGGTAATGTCTCCATTACACATGACGACCTTCTTAAGATCGCTAGAAGTAAAACGGCGTGAGAAGCCAGAGCACGATTGGCAACGGCAAACAACTAAGCGGCGGCTTTAGTAAGTCTGCAGGTTTGGTTGTGTATTACATTGCGGCGGCGTGGGAGCACATCCACGAGAAGCGCGGGATCATCCAACCACTGGGTAATGCAGAACGTGCCAGTTGGGCTGTACATGTACTCGGTCATCACTACCCTGAGCGCACATACGAAACGATGAAGATGTACGCTCAGGAGGGTGTAACCACCCAGCAGATGGAGGCACTCGAAGTACCTGTAGTGGACGACCTAGGGAAGCTTGAGGTTGCCCATAACCTAGGGCTGGATTGGTACGTGTAACCCAACGCAACCGCTAAAAACTCAACCGCTGGTGTAAGTCGCCAGCGGTTTTTTATTGCCCATATGGATACCCAACGCATTACACCTTTGGTGTATTTTTACATTGGTGTATGGGCCTCTAAGCAATTGTGTAATATCGCTACAAGCCCCGTGGTTATTGACCTGTAGCGATTCTATTACACTTTATACACCACTTACACCAGATTTTAGAGGGATACGGTTACGCACTCCCCATCGCCCCGTTGGAGTGAGGGCGATCAGCGGAGGATATCTCGTCGCCGTGGAATAGTCAGATGGGTCTGTGGTTGGGTATCAGTAGAACAAATGCACCGGGGGCCCCTAGAGAGATATTCGAGTTAAGGGTAATTCGAACCGTGTTTCTGAGTTAGTGGCTGGGTCTGAAAGTTAGTGAACTGGTTAACTGGGTTAACCCGGTTAACTCCATCATCAAACCTTGAGGTACACACACTCGAATCGGTGTATCGAATGCCCCTACCCTCAGATCATCTGATGGGCTCAACTCAATGGCTGAAGCCGTGAAAGGAACACCGACAGTACCCATCTGGTAATTACCTTAAATAACCAAAAACCACCGCAGCAGCCAGCGCCGTGTATGCCTGCTTGTATGCCTAACTCAAACTAAAAATTAAATACTGTTTAAATACAGACACTTACCATTCCAGTTCAAGTGACTGCGTACCACCAAACAAAACAAGGGTTTACCGAAAGGTAAGCCCTTTTTTGTGTGCGCGAAATAAGTGACTACATCGCGCTCCCCCTCCTCTTGTGGTTAACTCCCTGGGCAACCCTACCTACCCGGTAACCAACGCATATTGCTAGCTTTAGTCAATGCCGGTTAATCCAGGAATTGATACATTTCCCGCGTAACAAAGTACTTATCGCCAACAGATCAGGGACAGAGAAGCCACATGGAAGCGATCGCCGACAAAATCCGTTACTTCCGAAAAACGTTTCGCCCGCCAGTCTTTTACGCACTTTCCTCTTTAGCGTTATGGCTATCTATTGGACTGGCAGGCGTTATTTTGGGGTTATTGTTCTTCGATCTGTACCTGCGCGTAACTCAAAGCACGTATCTACTCGGTACGAGCGACCAAGCATGGCTGCTGGTTTACGAAGTGCCTATGATGTTCGGCCTTCTGCAGGTCTATTTCCAAGGCGCTGAACGTCGGTATCGCTTGCTTCATCCCCTAGCCACACGGGTGCACTTCAGGACACCGCACGTCACCTTAGCCAAAGAAAAGCATGCCCATCTACGTAATACCTTCGCTCATGAGGGTGATTTGCGTGCTTTGGCCAAGCATCTTATTGAAGAATGGGAGTGGCGACGAGAACTCAAGATCAGGGCACAGGAGCCTTTGATACTCCGCGCCAAAGGCTTCTTCAAACTACCATCACCTAGTAACTTCGCCGCCTACCTCACAGGCTTTATAGCTATCGTAGCCGCTATCGTTATCGCGACCCTTTCCAGAGAAACGATTTTTGCAGACCTAGAGCAGTTTCTAATAGATACATGGGACCTGATCGTTCAACTATGGCTCTCTATCGTGCTGCCATTCGCCGTTTGCGTACTGCCGGGCGCAGTCATTCTCGTTGGCGTAAAGCAGATCGGTGAGGCACTACTAGAGTGGATGGACGACCAGTTCCTGAGTGATATTGCTTTCTACCGTTTCATCTCAGAATTGCTGGAATTGCACGATAGGGGGGAGCGTCTTCTGTTGCGTAATACGAGAGCTTGGGCATATTGGACAATCCGACTCAGCATGGCGCCACTTGAGGAAGTCCCAAACGTATGGCGTCGCATCCGACGGGCCAGAGCTTTGGCAAGGCGTAACGGCAGATCTGGACGCCCAGCCTTGTAGCGACAAAGCTACGATACAGGGGTCTCGGGTTAATTGAGTCAGACCACGTATAAATCAAAATCTCGCACCACCGTGGCCTGCCCCATATTACTTCTAGGTACTGACGATGCCCCCCGATTACAGACGGTAAAAATTGACCTAAGTGAAGTGGCAAGCCCTGACGAACTTGATTGTGTCTTCAGGGACGCGCTCGGATTTCCTGAGTGATACGGCCGTAATTGGGATGCGTTCTGGGACGCAATTTCGAGACGGGTTGAAATCACCGTGCTCCTGAGGATTTCAGGGTGGAATATGCTATCCCAGCGCTTTCCAACGGAGGCAGATTTCATGTAAAAGTGCCTAGCCACCATGAAAGTCGAGTACCCGTCACTCGTGCCAGATGTGAAGCAGCCGCTTAGGATGTGATAGCTGAAGCGGAAATCCCCGTAATTATGCGGGGCTTCCTCATACAGTGGATTCAATGCCCACTACCGAACAACAAGCCAAACAATAATTACCGCAGCCACAATAATGACCGCAGCTAATCCAACGCTAACCGATTCGCTTTGAGGCTCTTTGGAACGGTCGACTGAATATAACTTGGATGCTGAAATCCCTGTGCCCCGTATACCACCAGTAACGCGAGTTCCTTTTTTGCTCACGTTAGCAGTAATGCCCTTGCCGCCAATGGACGTACTTACGCCACTCTTACTAACGTTCAGGCGCACGCCAGGAGCCACCTTGAAACTCTTCCGAATTCTAATTGCCATGTGTCACCCGCCAGTCATCTGCCAGAAAATATCCATATAACACCGAATAGATGCTAGACGCTCACAATAGATATCGCTACCAAGGCTGATTGATGCGCGCTCACGATGACCACGGACGATAAAAAAGATTGATCAAATATTGTCCAACATCAGTGCAGCAGCCAGCACTGTGTATCCCTTTAAAAAATAACAAACATAAAAGCTTTATTAATCAATACAATACACATCCAGTTCAATTGACTGCGCACACCAAACAAAACAAGGGTTTACCGAAAGGTAAGCCCTTTTTTGTGTGCGCAAGTGACTACAGCGTGGCTACCCTCCCTGATTTTCTTCCTCAGCCAGACCAAGCTCATTCTGAAGCTTCAGCAATTGTAGCTTTGCTATCTCAAGCTGAACCCTCTGCGTCTGATCTATGACTTTTTGGAGCCCGTGCTCCCAAACATAAAAGCCATAGACGGAAATAAAAATCGCGCCTCCAAGCAACTTAAACGGGGACGTTAAACGAGGACAGATTTATTTTTGTGATTAGAGCTCAATCAATTCGACGGGAAGCAGTGCTATAGGCCTTGCTTCTTTCGCGCTTGCCAACGGTAATAACTGTGACAACCAGCAGTTGATCTACCACGTCATAAACAAGTCGATAGCCAGCGGCACGTAGCTTAATCTTGTAGCAGTTGGGCATATCCCTGAGTTTGTCAGCCTCAACCCTGGGATTAACCAGGCGCTCCTTGAGCTTTTTAGCAAACTGCAGGCGGATAGTGCTGTCCAGCTTCCCCCACTCTTTCAGCGCCTTGGCGTTGAACTCTAGGCTGTACTCAGTGTTCTCCGGCGCCGCCGGCTTCTGCGATGAGGTCATCAATCTCTACTCGGACAGTAGGCTCCCCGCGCCGCTCACGCACGATTTCAGCCAGTCGCAGATCATCAATCAACTCCAGCATTGCTTCATAACGTGCAGGAGGCACGGCATAGAAGGCAGGTTCGTTTCGATTGAGGATCACAACTGTTTCACCGGCACCCTCGCGGATGGTACCCATAGGATCTTTTTTAAGGTCTGTCACCGACGCAGCAACGTCAGCTAGTACCGCGTATGTCATAGCCATATCCACCTGTTCTTCGCTATTCGCGTTATCTATCTGAGCTATCTTTAGTGGCCAAGCCTCAAGCCTCACTGGGCTAATCTCGGCTTTTTTCTCTTTTGGGCCTAGCTATCGTATTTAGGACTTTTCTTCATGAGGTCATTTGTGAGAACACGGGGTTAAGCCATCACAGACTAGCACCATTTAAAGCACCATTAAAGACACCTCTTACAGATCTCCATAGGCACCACACCAAGTAACAACTCCCTCCATCGGCGCAAACGTGGGGTGTCCCATTCCGAGCAGCAGATTAAGCTTAGTGATACAGAGTAACTAACAAGGCGGGCTGAAAGGCCCGTATTTAGGGTGCATGAGCAGCACCCAAGGGAAGTGACGCATTTTCAAATTCTAGGGGCCGGGGTCCAAGTCCCTGCGGAGCCACCAAACAAATCAAGGGTTTACCGAAAGGTAAGCCTTTTTTGTGTGCGCGTGCTCAATCAATCCTACGAGAAGCAGTGCTATAAGCCTTGCACCCTTGGCGTTTGCCAACGGTACTAGCGCTCAGCGCTTTGGGGCCTCTATCTTTATGCATACCTTTGTGTGCGGTTAAATGCCTTACCGACACTGCCTCTCACAGGGAATACCGTCTCTGTCGCCATCGATATTAGGGTTACCGCACTGGGTCAGTTGATAGCGGGCTTCAGCGCAATTCATTTGGCTGCAATATTTAAGCGGGTTGCAGCTATAGCCGCTACTGGATGATTTAACTTGCGAGAAGGATGCCTGCTGCGTAGGCACTGCTAGTGTTGAGTTTTTAGAAACAGAACCTGCTTGCTGGGTATCACGCCATAGCCATGGGGCTACTTGATCAGATACTGCTAGCGCCCACAAACCACGTTGAAGGTTCTTGGCTTCAGCCTCTAAAACCAGCAACGACTTATCCTTGAGGTTCTCCGGGTAAACCCAGGCAGCACCTGAGCGGACTTGCTCAGCATTTACATCAACGCCGTCTACTCTTTTGACCCGAGCAACAGAGCGGCCCGAGCTGTCTGTGTCTTGTACATCCAGCCTAACCATCTCACTGGAGATGAGTCGAAATAGTGATTGTTTGGAATTGTTGCCATAGGGCTGACTGACCTCAGGGGCATCAATCTCGGCCAGCCGGACGTTTATCAGCTCATCCTCATCCGTGTAACAGGTGAAGGTATCACCATCGCTGACATCGATGACTTTGCAGTTACCTGCAAACGCGAGCGTAGGCGAAATGATCACGGCAAGAAGAAGGTGGCGAATCATATGCAGTTCCATGCGCTGTTGGAAAATGCGAGCGGGTAATCACTTCCGCAAGCAAGCGGCATAGTATGCCCGCTGACTGAGCATTGCGCCTCAGCCTCAAACGAGGCCAGTAGACGTTTTTGAGAAATAGTTACTCAAACGGATACAAACTCAAGCCTTAACCTTCAGCGGCTCTACTTCCTGCCTAATCAGTTCACCATTAGCCGCCAGGGTTGCGGCGAGTGAATAACCGGCCTGCAAGTTCATCCAGAATTGCGCTGAGGTATTGAAGTAACGTCCAAGGCGAATAGCCGTATCTGCGCTTATGCCTCGCCGCTCCCGGACTATTTCATTAACCGTTGCTGCAGAGACATGCAGAGCACGCGCCAGCACTGCGGGTGATAGCTCAAATGGCTCTAGAAACTCTTCACGAAGTATTTCGCCAGGATGTACTGCGCGCATGCCGTGAGTTGCCATGATTAGTCGATCACCTCAACATTCATCGGGCCGGCCTCAGTCCACTCGAAACAAATCCGCGACTGGTGGTTGATCCTGATGCTGTATTGACCCGCCCGCCTGCCATGCATCACCTCAAGCCGGTTCCGAGGAGGAGATCTTAGGTCTCTGAGTTCGGCAGCAGCCTGCAGCATAGATAATTTGCGGGTCGCGACACTGCCGATATTTTTCCAACGGCGTGAGCCGCCAGCTTCATAAAGCGCTCGTGTGTCGGCACATCGAAAATTCAGAATCACAATTTAATTATTAGCGTTAAGGGTCATAAACATACCGTGCCCTGCTATTCGTATCTGTGTAAAAGAACACCTGCTCCAATGACCTAGATTACGTCGCAAGACATCAGAAGAGACTGCGCTCAGTTTGAGCCATCGGCTGCACAACGAACCGAGTACTCATTGCGGGCCGAGGATAGTCCTCATCGCGTAACGGCAATAACCAACAAAAGTCTGGGACCGCTTGAGGGTTGATGTCCTTATGACCGATAAGCGACTACGAACCCTGACACCATTAGCCAGCACAGACTAACGCCCTTGCTGCTTAGAAGGGTGAAGGTGGGAACAAGGATCATCTAAGCAGCCTCTGAAAAACTACTGCGCTAGGTATTACTGGGGCAGCCATTGCTGCGGCTCCAAAGGGGTGAGCTATGCGAATCAAATGCTCATTTAGGACAACTAAAGTCGAGCGCGACCCCGGTCGTTTTTTCGCATTTCTTTGCCTTGTACGCCCGTCGCTCGCCACCTTTTTCAGAGGCTCCCTAACGCTGAGAAATGCATTCCCAAAGCGTTCAGCATAAGCGGCTTGAACTCCAACTGTATTGCGCACTGGAACTAGTCGGTGGTTTCAAATTAACGCCCACACCACTGCCCTTCACAGGCAATGCCATCATGATCGCCGTCCATTTTTGTGCCCGGGCAATTTCTGAGGAAGTAAGTGGCCTCGTCGCAAGAGCGCATTTGCGAGCAGTAGGTTCGCCCATCACAGCTGTATGTGGGCGCTGAAGCCGATTTAGACGTAGATATAGAGGTCGAAGTTGATTGACTACGCAATGGCTGGATAGTCACTGGGGTGCTCAAAATGCTGCCATCTGCGCCAATGTTAGTGATCACCGGGCTGTCGGATGGCTTCAGGTAAAAATGCCACACCGCAAAGCCTAGAGCGACAATGATGAGTAGCTTTTTCAATCTCACATCCTTATTTCCGGCTTGATGCCCACTGAGTCGACACAGGCAAATATTAAGTCGTCAATGGCTGCCGGTATACGCCTGAGCCTATCTGGCCTGGTGAGAGGCAACTGGCTGGGTTGACGACTGCGCAGTTGAAGCCTGAGCAACGCTCAAAACACCAGAAACTACTCGGCGATCGGCTGACCGATACAGCGATCAAAGATACGTCCCAACCCAGCGTAATCACATACCACAGCATCAATATTGGCTTGCATCCACTCTCCTTCCTGCACGCTCCACCAATCGATCTCGTAACCGGCATTAATAACTATATGCTCGAATAGGATTCGCTGGGCTCTACCGTTGCCTTCGCGGAAGGGATGAATCACATTCAGGTCCCCAAATAGTTCTGCTACGGCCAGAACTAACTGGTCACGCTCAAGCGATTCAAACCAGTTGGCCTTGGCCAAACTACAGAAGTATTTTTGAGCCTCGGCCTCGATTCGAGCCATGTTGCAAAAGTGCGTGTCGCCTTTTGAAATATCAACTGTTCTCAACTCGCCAGCCCAAGCATATAGGTCTGAAAAAAGGGTGAGATGGATTTTTCGCAGATAGGCGAGATCGTAAGGGGGTAAGTCGAATTCAATTTCGCTTGCGGCTACTTCAGACAATGCCCGTTCGGCTTCATTTAGGTCATCATCATTCATGATGTTAAGAAGGTTCCTAACAACGTTCGTACCGGGGTAGCAATAGGGGTCTTGCCCGGTGCCATACTTATCAAGCATTAAGCGGGCTTGTTACGATACGCACGTAAAACGGATTCACGGGTTGGAAGCTTACGCTCAGCGTCTGCCTGAGTTACCTGGAAGCCTTCCAAGCGAAGACTGGCAACATAGTTAGACTGGCGAGCCTTAGCAAAGTAAGCCTTCTTGGCCTGAAGGGACGCAGCGGACATAGATAACCCCTTTTGTTGCGTACTCAATGATTATACCGAATAACTGCAAAATTATCCGCCGTGAAACTCTGCCACAGCCATATCCCAGTGGCTTATGGAACGTTTAGGAACAACGCACTTTGCACCCACTTCAAAACCTGAGTTACGTGGCCGACATGCTGTGATTCAAGCGATCAATAAAGCGAGCCCCCCAAGTTTACGTCTCTACCTACAACCATAAAAACCATGACTTACCTATGAACGACCCCTTTTCCGTGCGCCTGTCATTACAGTGTGGCCATTTCGTTGATCACTCTTAAAACCAGATGTGCGCAAGATCGCAATCTTCATTCCAACCTACACTCGCAGGCAACTCAATCTAGTGCCTCGTTGCTCTCATCAAATACCCATTGGCGAACCATCTACCAGCAAAACTCGTAACATTTGCCGATTCAAATCAATGTAATGCGCGTTTGCGTGGCGGTAACTCTGCGGTTGAGTGTCGCACCTGTCGCAGCACGATTGAGGCATCAATACACGGCTACAGGCCAGTAAAGATAGGGGCCTAACGGTTTTCAACCTGCAACAACAGCAGCCTGATCACAGCCTCGAACATGCTTTGGCGGGGATTTGTAACTTGAAGTTGCCTCTGTAATAACTTGTAATGTATCGGCTATTTTTCATCCACTCCTGTGAATTACCTCACGGACCGGTCGAAAGATTTCACCACGCGCAGGTATTGCACGTAGTGGCTGAACGTCCGCTTGGCTAGCGCCATTAAGCGGTCCTCACTTCAAAGGATTGTCTGCAGCAAGCCCCTTTCGGGGTTAAAGCATACGCTGACTAACAATATTCCAAACAGCGCACAGCTCGGTTTCGCCTCGCGAGAACTGGACGGGACAGGCTCGTCTCGATTTCTGGTGGCGGCTGGCTATTGCGCAAAAAACGTCCGACAGCAAGCACCGTCAGGACTGTATCGGCAACGACACCTCGGTAAGAGAAGGCTGAGGTGCCGGGGTCAATTCATCCATTAAGGCCGCAAGATGAAAACTGAGCTGTACCTTGGATACCTGAAACGACTGTCGTGGCTACCCCTGCTGATGCTGGGTGGCTGCAATATGACCTTGCTCGACCCCAAGGGTCAGGTCGGCGTCGATGAGAAATCACTGATTATTACAGCGACGTTGCTGATGCTGATTGTGGTGATCCCGGTCATTGTCATGACGTTAGCTTTCGCGTGGAAATACCGCGCATCGAACACCAAGGCGACCTATAAGCCGAACTGGTCCCACTCCACGCCGATTGAGCTGGTGGTGTGGCTCGTGCCCTGCGCGATTATTGCCGCGCTCGGTTATATCACTTGGACCAGCACCCATGATCTGGACCCGTACCGCCCATTGGATTCAGACGTTAAGCCGATCGTGATCCAGGCTGTTTCGCTGGACTGGAAGTGGCTGTTCATCTACCCGGAGCAAGGTATCGCCACGGTTAACGAGATCGCCTTTCCTACCGACACGCCGGTGAATTTCAAGATTACCTCGCAAAACGCGATGAACTCCTTCTTCATCCCGCAGTTGGGCAGCCAGATCTATTCCATGGCAGGCATGCAAACCAAGCTGCACTTGATCGCCAACCATGAAGGCAATTTCGACGGTCTGTCCGCGAACTTCAGCGGTGACGGCTTCTCCGGCATGAAATTCCACGCCATTGCCACCTCGAACCAAGGCTTTGACGATTGGGTTGCCAAGGTCAAAGCAGCGCCGACCAAACTGGATCAGAGCAACTACCCGGAGCTGGTTAAGCCCAGCGAAAACGATCCGGCGCAGTACTTCTCCTCTGTTAGCCCGACGCTCTACAACTCAATCCTCATGCAATACATGCACGGCCCATCCAAGCCGCAGTCTGGTGCTGAGGCCAAAGCTGACATGCCCGAAATGAAAGACATGCACATGCCCATGAACGCGAGTATCGAGGAGTAATCACTGATGTTTGGCTTGTTAACGCTTGACGCAGTGCCGCTGGACGTTCCCATCGTCATGGGTACCCTGGCTGTCGTCGCCCTGATGGGCCTGGCCGTCGTGGCCGCGCTGACCTATTACCGTAAGTGGTCCTACCTGTGGACCGAGTGGCTGACGTCGGTTGACCACAAAAAAATCGGCGTGATGTACATCTTCGTCGCCATGATCATGCTGCTGCGGGGTTTCGCTGACGCCATCATGATGCGCGGCCAGTTGGCCGTGGCGGAAGGTGCCAATCACGGCTTCCTGCCCCCTGAACACTATGACCAGATCTTCACCGCTCACGGTGTGATCATGATCATCTTCATGGCCATGCCTTTCATGGTCGGCTTGATGAACATTGCCGTGCCGTTGCAGATTGGCGCACGCGATGTGGCCTTCCCGTTCCTCAACTCCCTGAGTTTCTGGCTGTTTGTCGCCGGTGCGATTCTGGTGAACGTGTCCTTGGGAGTTGGTGAGTTCGCCCGTACGGGCTGGGTGGCTTATCCGCCGCTATCTGAGCTGGGATACAGTCCGGGGGTGGGTGTCGACTACTACATCTGGGCCTTGCAGTTATCTGGTTTGGGGACCCTGTTAACTGGGGTCAACTTCCTGGTCACCGTGTTGAAAATGCGTACCCCTGGCATGAAGCTGATGCAGATGCCGATCTTCACCTGGACCTGCACATTCACCAACATCCTAATTGTCGCGTCATTCCCGATCCTCACCGCAACCTTGGCGCTGCTGAGTCTTGACCGTTACCTGGACATGCACTTCTTCACCAATGAGTTGGGCGGCAACGCCATGATGTACATCAACCTGTTCTGGGCCTGGGGCCATCCAGAGGTGTATATCCTGATCTTGCCGGCATTCGGTGTGTTCTCGGAAGTGATCTCGACCTTCACCGGCAAGCGCTTGTTCGGCTACACCTCGATGGTCTGGGCCACTGCGGCAATCACCATCCTTGGCTTCGTAGTCTGGCTTCACCACTTCTTCACCATGGGTTCGGGGGCTGACGTTAACGCCTTCTTCGGCGTGGCCACCATGATCATCTCCATCCCAACCGGGGTGAAGCTGTTCAACTGGTTGTTCACTATTTTCCGCGGTCGCCTGCACTTTACGACGCCGGTACTTTGGACCTTGGGCTTTATGGTGACCTTCACCATCGGCGGCATGACCGGCGTACTGCTGGCCGTACCCGGTGCCGACTATGTGTTGCACAACAGCCTGTTCCTGATCGCCCACTTCCACAACACCATCATTGGTGGTGCGGTGTTCGGTTATCTGGCCGGTTTCAGCTTCTGGTTCCCTAAAGCCTTCGGCTTCAAGCTCGATGAGCGCTTAGGCAAGTGCGCTTTCTGGTGCTGGATTACCGGTTTCTTCGTGGCATTCATGCCGTTGTATGTACTGGGCTTTATGGGCATGACCCGTCGCCTGAACCACTACGACAACCCACTGTGGCACCCCTACCTGATTGTCGCCTTCTTCGGCGCGGTACTGATCTTCTGCGGCATTGCCTTCCAGATTGCCCAGATCATCGTCAGCCTCAAGAACCGCGATGCGCTGCGTGACCACACTGGCGACCCATGGGGCGGCCGTACCTTGGAATGGTCAACCTCATCGCCACCACCGTTCTACAACTTTGCGGAGCTACCTACTGTGCATGCTGTCGACGCGTTCCACGAGATGAAAGAAAACGACACGGCGTACCTGCGCCCAGCCAGCTACAGCCCGATCCACATGCCGAAGAATACTGCGGCAGGCTTGGTCATTGGCTTAATCGGTGCCGTGTTTGGCTTTGCCATGATCTGGCACATCTGGTGGCTGGCCGGTGCAAGCTTTATCGGCATGATCGCCACCTTCATCGTCCGTAGCTACAACCAAGACGTTGA
Source organism: Pseudomonas sp. NPDC078700 (assembly GCF_044542375.1). Classification (NCBI taxonomy): domain Bacteria; kingdom Pseudomonadati; phylum Pseudomonadota; class Gammaproteobacteria; order Pseudomonadales; family Pseudomonadaceae; genus Pseudomonas; species Pseudomonas sp. NPDC078700. Next base: position 21,734 of record NZ_JBITUI010000007.1, on the reverse strand, counting down.
CTACTACGTGCAGCCCGAGGAAATCGAACGCATCGAAAGCCAGCGCTTCCCGAGCCAGGCCAACCATGCAGATGACCGTGCGCGTAGCCTCGCGAAACACGCCCAGCAACTCGCGGAAGAGGTGTAACCCGCATGTCTACGGCAATTCTTGATTCTCAACACGGCGCTGACGCAGCCCACGATCATGATCATGGGCATGATAGCGGCGACATGACGGTATTCGGCTTCTGGCTGTACCTAATGACTGACTGCATCTTGTTCGCCTGCGTGTTTGCGACCTACGCGGTGCTGGTCAACCACACGGCCGGCGGCCCTAGCGGCAAGGACATTTTCGAACTGCCTTACGTGCTGGTCGAAACTGCCCTGCTGTTGGTCAGTAGCTGCACCTATGGCATGGCCATGCTAGCTGCCCACAAAGGCACCAAGCAAAAAACCATCGCCTGGTTGTTCCTGACCTTTCTCTGCGGTCTCGGCTTTATTGGCATGGAGATCAACGAGTTTCATCACCTGATCGTTGAAGGCTTCGGTCCCAACCGCAGTGCATTTCTGTCCTCGTTCTTCACCTTGGTTGGCATGCACGGCTTGCACGTGACTGCTGGCCTGGTGTGGATGGTGGTGATGATGGCGCAGGTTTATACCCGCGGCCTCACGCCTCAGAACACCACTCGCCTGTCGTGCCTGAGCCTGTTCTGGCACTTCCTGGATATCGTCTGGATCTGCGTCTTCACCGTTGTCTATCTGATGGGAGTAGCCCAATGAGCCACGCACAGGCACATAGTCACGCTGGCGAAAGCCACGGCAGCGTGCGTTCCTACGCCATCGGTTTCATCCTTTCGGTGATCCTCACGGTGATACCGTTTGCCATGGTCATGAGTGGCCACTTCTCGCGCAACACAGCACTGACCGCCATGGTCGTGCTGGGCGTGGTGCAGGTGTTGGTGCATCTGGTTTGCTTCCTGCACATGAACACTTCCTCGGAAGGCCGCTGGAACCTGTTGGCCTTCCTGTTCACGATATTGATTATCGTGATGCTGGTAGGGCTGGCAATCTGGATCATGGTCAATGCTGACCAGCTGATGATGCCTTGGATGTGACCATGAAGTTCAAACGCTATCTTCTGATCACCAAGCCCGGCATCATTTTCGGCAATCTGATTGCGGTGGCAGGCGGTTACTTCCTCGCGGCACAGGGCCACATCGATCTGATGTTGCTGCTGTCTACCGTGATAGGTTTGTCGCTGGTGGTGGCCAGTGGATGCGTGATGAACAACTGCATTGATCGCGATATCGACCAGCACATGGAACGTACCCGCGAACGGGTGCTGGTCACCGGCAAAATTTCGCTCAAGGCGGCCTTTGCTCATGGCCTGGTACTCGGCGTCGCCGGGTTCAGCCTCCTGTGGTTTGAGACCACACCGCTGGCCACGGCCTTGGCCGCTGTCGGCTATGTGGTCTATGTCGGCCTGTATAGCCTGTGGCTCAAACGCACGTCGGAGTACGGCACTTTGGTCGGCAGTTTGTCAGGGGCCATGCCTCCGGTCGTTGGCTACTGCGCGGTGTCTGGCCATTTCGACACCGGTGCGGCCGTGCTGCTGCTGATCTTCTGCCTGTGGCAGATGCCGCACTCTTACGCCATCGCGATCTTCCGTCTCAACGACTACAAGGCAGCAGGTATTCCGGTATTGCCGGTTAAACGTGGGATCAACGCCACCAAGCTGCAGATCGTTCTGTATATCTTGGCGTTTACCGGTGCCTCGCTGTTGCTCACCCTGACCGGCTTCGCAGGTTATGGCTACCTGCTGATCGCCCTTCTGGTCAGCGCTTGGTGGCTGGTGATCGCTCTTTCTGGCTACCGCGCCGTGGATGACCGGTTGTGGGCGCGCAAGCTGTTCGCCTTCTCTATCGTCGCTATCAGCGCACTAAGCCTGATGATGTCGATCGATTTCCAAGCCGTGCCGCACGCCAGTTTATTGGCCATGCTGTAAGGGTTTCAGATGCTGGGTTGTATTGGGTGCTGCTTGGCGGCACTCAACACTCTCCCTTTGCCCCGCCTAGTGCGGGGCTTTTTTTGGGCTTTGTTTAGGCAATAGCGCGGGTTGCAACGTGCCCTCGTTCCACATGCTCGGGCGCATTGAACAGGCCGCATAGCCACACCTGAGATTATGTAGGAAGTCCGCGATTTATTGGCAAGTCTGGGCATGCACTGCCGCAGGGCTAACTGTCGCGCCCATGGGCAGTTGCAGTGAGTTGCGCGGTATCAACACGGACAAAGATAGAATCGCCAATGGCGGTGAGCACATCAGCGGCATAGACCTCGCAGATAATCCGGCTCTTGCGCCCTACCTCTCCTTCGACCTTAGCGCGTAACGTCAGCGGAACCCCCATCGGGGTTGGCTTGATGAACTTTATGCCAAGATTACCGGTAACACAGTCAATACGCGGCAGGCTGCCGACTTCTCGACCTTCTGAGCGGAAGTGATAGGCCATGGCAGTCCAATTGGAATGGCAATCAACCAGCATTGCGATCAACCCGCCGTATACCAGTTCAGGCCAGCCGGTGTATTTGTTGTCTGGTAGATACTCGGCCATGACGTGCACCGCATCTTCATGCCAGAAACTTTTAATATGCAGGCCATCTGGGTTGCTACCACCACAGCCATAGCAGATACCTTCTGACGCGGCGGCGTCCTGGAGTGAAACGCTGTGCATGATCAAACACCTCTTGTTTAGCTTTTGCTGTGCACTGCATGTGCAAGACAGCATCAAGCCACAACCATGCCGCAAATTTACGCCCAGAAGCAATAATTTCAGCTTACTGCGCACTCGAACCGCCGCATAATCAGCAGCCAATCTGACAGGGGTTATTGGGCGTACGCTGGCAACTCCCTGCACCCGAATTTATGGAGAGAAGTTGTGAATAATAAGTTTGAAAACCTGCGCGCCGAGCGCGACATCGAACATTATCCAGTCAAGAGCGAGGCCAACTATGCAGGGCTTTGGAAGCAGATAGCACTGGGCATTGTTGTTGGCTACACCACACTAAGCGTGCTTGGCTTCGTTGCCGCGATGCTGTGGATGAAGCTCGCAACAAGCGGCCTGCAACTACAGGTTCCGGGCTAGTCGATTGCCCGGGCGGCCGCTGTCGGCGCGGTATTGGATTTCACTTGAGTCGCCAATAACAGGCCACCGAAAATCAAACCGCCTCCCACCCAGTGATACGCCAGCAAACCTTCGCCTAACAGCAGCCAAGCCAAGATCGCTGTGAACACCGGCATTAAGTAACTGGTCAGCGCAGCTTTCGCCGCCCCAACTACGCGAATGCCATGGTTCCAGGCCAGGTAGGCAATCAGCGAAGCAAATAACGCCGTGTAAACAATCGCGCCCAAGGTGGTTGCATTGATATTAACCTGAGCGCCTTGTGCGAGTTCAACTAGATAGAACGGCAGAATCATCGGCACGCCAAGTAGCATCAATACGCCAAGCAGAGCCAGCGGTGGGATGGGTTGCAAGAAACTCGACCAGCGCCGGAGCAGCAAGGAGTACAAGGCCCAATCCGTTACGGCCAGCAGCATTATGAGGTCGCCACGATTGAATGACATTGAGGTCAAGGTCGCCCAACTCCCTTGGGTGATCAAGACCAACAGGCCAATTGCCGCGATAAACATACCCAACCAAGCGCGACGCGCCGGCCATTCGCCTAGCAGTAGGCCCCCGCCGATAAAGGTCACCAAGGGCAAACAGGTACTCACCAAGGTGATATTAATCGCGACCGTGCTTTGCGCAGCGCTATAAAGCAGCGAATTATAGGCACTGATACCGCAAGCAGACAGCACCAGCAACCGCCAACCAGCACGCTTCAAGTCAGCGACGTGTCGGCGTAACGGTGCAATCACAAACGGCAAAAGCAGCACGCAAGCAAGGCTCCAGCGCCAAAATGCCAGGGCGAAAGGCGAAATATCATTGTGCACAGCCCGGGCAACCAAGGCATTACCTGACCAGCACAATATGGCTAACAACAGGCCGAGCATGGCCCAGGTGCGGGAGTTATTCATATCGATTAGTTTTGGTCGACTGGGCGCAACCGGTATTGCGGCGGTAATTGATCAATACCCTCGACCGTCACATTCAGGTCCTTCCAGCGGCCGTCTTTAATACCGTAGATACAGCCATGTACAGACAGCGCCTGCCCACGGTGCCAAGCGTTCTGCACAATAGTCGTGTGGCTGACGCTTGCGACTTGTTGCATGACATTGAGTTCACACAGGCGGTCGACCCGGTCTTCTTCAAGCGGCAGCTTTTCGAGATCCTTAAAATGCTCATAATGCAGATCCCGGATAGTCCGTAGCCAGCCATCAATCAAGCCATACTGACGATGCTGCATGGCCGCACGCACCCCGCCACAACCATAGTGACCGGTTACCAGAATATGCTTAACCTTGAGCACATCGACCGCGTATTGGATGACCGACAGACAATTCATATCGGTGTGAAGCACCACGTTGGCAACGTTACGGTGCACAAACAAGTCGCCGGGGAGCATGCCGACAATCTCGTTAGCCGGGACCCGCGCATCAGAACAACCAATCCACAGATATTCTGGCGTCTGTTGGCGCGCTAGCTTGGCAAAAAACTCGGGATCCCGTTGAGTGATTGCCTGCGCCCACCGTTCGTTGTTATCGAAGAGGTGCTGTAAATCACTCATTACGTCTGCTCCAAAATACTAAAGTGCGTCTTAAGAGACACAGTGGACTTTTGACTCACCCAACAATCACCGTCGTGCGAAACATCCCCACCCGCTCAATCAGCAGGCTCGTCAGCAAAAAATCCAACCAACTGTACAACTAAAGGTTGGTAGGCGTAACGACTTAATCTATCAGAGTGCAGGCCATAACCAGCGCATCTTCGCGACCACCGACTGCTGGGTAGTAGTCACGGCGGCGGCCGATCTCATTAAAGCCATAGCGTTCATACAAGCGATAAGCCGCTTGATTACTGGACCGAACCTCCAGAAAACACTCACCCGCCTTGAGCTCCATAGCACGTTGCATCAAGAATTCGAGCAAGCGCAAACCATAACCACGGCCCTGATTTTCAGACTTAATAGTGATATTGAGTAGATGCGCTTCATCAATGATCACGTTGATGACGCCATGGCCCACTTGTTGCGTACCCTCAAGCATCACCCAGCTTTCGTAAGACTTAAGACTGTCAGTGAAAATGCCGCGCGTCCAAGGATGGCTATAGGCGGCGTACTCAATTTTAAGCACGGTCTCAATATCCGCCTCGGTCATAGGGCGGAACGATATTGCATCACTCATTCAGGCTGACTCATCCAACGTTTACTCACGCGGCGCATGGCCTGCCACACATCCGCTTTACGCGCGGGCTCATCCATTAACAGTTCCAACCCAGGTACTGCCCAGGCGCTGCCAATGCCTTCAATTTGCAGCTCGCGGTTGTAATCGCCGGCGTCGGCTTCACCGGCAAACCGAATGGCAGGCAAGCCAACTAACCACAGGCAGGTGATGGGTTCCTGCTCCTCCAAGCGGGCCGCAACAAAGCTTTGCACAAACTCAAGCGCTGCAGACGGACCTTGGTTCATGTTGCCTCGCGCCAACAAAGGCCAGCGCACGGGCTGACCTATCATATGTGGGCTATCCGGCAAACCGGCGGCTCGCAGCAAATCTTTGAGCAGTAGATAGGCCGGGTCACGCCCTTGCAAAGGCTCTCCAGTGGGCAACTCGACCAATACAGCACAATGACCTGCACGCAGTAACTGCAACGCAAAACGCGGAGCTGGCTCTGCGGCGGATTTAACGGCAGTTGTAGGTGTCTGCTCTTCATCGCTCACCACTGGCCGCAGGTTGCGTTCCTGCGCTTTAGGGCGCGGCACTTCAACGCGTGGCCGTGGTGTTTCAACGATTGTAGGGCGCTCAGACGGCGTGATCGCCTGGGGTTGAGCTTCAATAACCGGCTCTTCCAGGGGTTCAAGTAGTTCTGGTCGCGATGGCGCAGCAAAGGGTAATGCCACGCGAGGTAGCCAATTGGCAACCTGCATGGCACTCAAATAAGCCCTTCGGCGGAGTTCTGGAATCAAACGTCAGTAACCTGTGAGTGTGCGTATTGGCCGATCTGCATCAAACTCAACGCAGTTAGCTCAGCCTTGGCGGATACCGCCAGAATACCAGTAACGACGCCATTACCAATAACAATACGCCCACTCTTTAGCGAGCAAACTGCTGCTTGCCTTTAAATTCATGGCTTTGAGGTATCAGCCATGCGAGGACCAACACGGCCTTGGTGCCCAGAATTCCCATCTTGAATTTGGCAAAATATTGACCGCTTGAAGGATTCAGGCCATTGCCTAACCAGTGGAGCACCGAATCAGTTAATCGGAGTTGCTGTTAAATTTGCCCGGATATCCGCATTCTGTAATTTAACGCCATAGAAGGAAGTGGCACTGCCACCGGTGGGATGGACGTTTTGAAACCGTTCAATATTAATTTCTTTAAAATGAACGCGTGCGTTCACGGCGAACCCAAGTGGATCAGGGGTGATCGGAATACAACCCGTAGTGGTTTTAGTGCAGACACTGGAAGGCGCTACATCAAGGCCTAGGTCGATATTGAAACCATAGGTATTTTGATTCGGGTTATCGGGATCGCCGTCCGAGGTATAAAAGTTATCGATAACCCACTGGCTCCCCGTACCATTTACATTGTTGACCCGTCCGTTTTCGAGAATAAATTGGTTGCGCTTAGGATTGTTTGAGACAGAACGCTCTGGGCTCCCTGAGTTGTCTCGAACAAAAACGCTCTTCAGTTTGGCAGTAAGCCCTTCGTTACCGCGGTCCTCCCAGCGACCGCCACTTGCAGTGCAGGCACCAGCACTAGCGCCCGAGCCCCCGACACAAAAAGCACCTGCGCCACCTGAGCTCAATGTAAGCGTTGAACCTTGCTCAAATCGCTTAAGTACAATACGCCCAAAGCTTCTTCCGCTGTTTGAATCACCCAAGCGCACATCAGAGACATCCAGTTTTGACCAGTAGGTGCCCTTTCTGAACTCGATACCCTGGTCACTCACATCGACTGTACCATTGCGATAATGCAGTTGGTTCTCAGCACCTGTAAGCCATAAACCCTGACTGTCCTCATCAACCGTGATCGCCGCATTGGCTTCAGTGGCATAGAAGTCCGCGTTAAAACCAAAACCATCCCCCTCATAACCGCCTGGGTTGAGCGTTAGCTGACCATTGAGGGTGAAATCGGATGCTGGGAAAACTGAGAGCAATACCAATAGCTCACTACCTCCTTGCAGCGGTGCATCAGGCCGCCCGACACGTAACCCATCTAGGCTATAGCGACCAACGACCTGATTAAGTCCAAGCCGAATACCATCAAAATACCCATCATAATCTCCACTAGAGGGGTCAAGATTATTAAGCCCCGCGTAGCAGCCCGCACTAAGCCCCGTGGCGCAGCTTTTAGTTATATCAACCGTTAGCTGACCTGTGCCGTAGGTACGCAAACCGCTAAACCACAAACTGTTGCCGTTATCGGTCAACGAGAAAGAGCTATCAATCAAACTCCAACTGACGTCGGCGGAAATCCCTTCGCCAGCTGAATTGGCATCCCCACCTGGGCGTAATTTGACATAGTTCTGACGTGTGCCTTGATCTTGAAAATTGAGATCAAAACCCACACTGCCAATTCTCTGATTAGTCGGATCACCAATAATCAGACCTTCGAGTGCTGCGCTGAGATTAATATCTTCAAAGGCGAGTTTTACATAGTTACCTTGGACGTCCTGCCCCAAGTCAAGCGTTAGGCCTGATTGACTGCTCACTACGCCGGAGTAGTTTTCGGCACGTAATACGCCAGCATCGGTATATTGAAATAGGCTATTGGCAATCGTGATGTCAGGTGTAAGGCGCAAACCCTCCCCACTCTGACCACCCCCGGCGATACTGATGCTGCCGCCAAGGCGTAGATCCATATCTAAACGGCCAAAACTACGCCCGGCATTGGGGTCGCGTACATCAGGAGCACTTGGTGTAGCTGGAGTACCTGCGACAGCATCGGCAAACGCAAGGTCAAGACCAATACCGGCTATGGAGGCGACCAATCGTGAGTCGCCAAGATCAAGCTTGACCTGCTCACCATTGCCGCCGTTAACAATATCGATATAGGCATTATTCAGGTAGGTATCGAATGAAAGCCCTTTGACGATCAGATCATGCCCATTATCGCGATAGTAGAATGTGGCATCGGTCAGCGAAAGCTTACTGTCGTCCACTGAGAATCCGCTGACCCCACTGGCTCCACCGCCGCTCAGTTTCAGGCTGGCACCCAGCGTAGAGAATAAGCGCAGGCTGCCAAAACTATTACTGCTGCCAGTGAGTTCAATCGAGTCAACCGACAACTCATTCGCACGCCCGCTATGCTCAACTTGCAGTTGACCATCCAGGACATCAACTGTTGTATTTGATGCGCTATCAAGCGTTTGCGGGCGACCATTGATACCCTTCAGGCTGAGTGTTTGCCCGTCTTGGGCATACTCAACACTGCCTACTGACCAACCAGGTCCAGCTGTCTGCAAACTGATACCGTCTTGCCCTGAGATCGCAGCCAAATCGTTGTCATCGAGCGCTTGCATGGCCTGTACAATGGGGCTGAACAAACCAATTAAACAAAGTGAATAGCGGTTCATCGTTCAGGCCCTCAGTTAGTAGGGAACACTAAAACGTTGCCCTGAATACGAGTGGTTCCATCGATCGTTACAGAGAAAATATTGGTTTGCTGATAACTAGGATCGCCGCCTCTTGCGGTACTGAGTGCGTTATTTCTCCAGCCGCCTTGATTGGCAACACCAAAGGTGAAGTTCGCGTCATCAAATACAATTTCATTCGGTAGACCAAACTCCAATACATCTTGATTGAATATCGCCCCATCACCGCCAAAACCACTGTTGACAGTGCGGGTACGCAAGGTCAAACCCTCAAAGCTAAAGACACCTTTGATATTGTCCAACACATACCAACCGCCTGATGCTTCAGCACGCACGGCCAACCGCAAACCACAATCACTTACGGCTGCCCCCGCAGCAGCACAACTACGTTCATTGGCAGCCCAAGTGCGAGGGTTGTTACTCACCGGGGTGTTCCAAAGCACTCCACCGTCTCTGTTGATGCTTAACTCACCCGACAAAAACACACCACCTTGCCCGTTAAGTTGGCTTAAGGCCGCGTCATCGAGCGCCTGCATTTCGGCGTAGAGCGGTGAGGTAAACGCCAATGAGCACGCACAAAGCACTTTATAAATCACGGCTGGTTGCCTTTAGATAATTGATGCTTACCCCTTCGATGGCGTTGCGACCGTAGTTATAACCGCCGGTTACCGAACTGCGATTACCTGAGCGGAAATTGCCTATTACGACATTGGTTCTCGGGGCATTGGTATAGAAGTCGGTCGCGATTGCATTCCGCTCTGCGGCTGAGCGAGCGGAGCCATTTGCGTTACGACTAACTGGATTGGGCAATTCAATTACAAACTGGCCATCGCTGGTTACATCGAAAAGTAACGGCTGGGACTTGCCGTAGCCCAAGGCAACATTGGCGTAGGTGTTGCTCAAGCTTATCGTGCGATCAGCCTGCTCCTGCTGACTTGCGCAGTTTGCTGTACCAGGGATGCATGACATCAAATCGATGCGCTTTGCGAAGAGATTAATTCGCGCTTCACCAACCAGTTGATCCCGCGCCTCATCGCCCCAAAGCCGGAGATAACTGCCATCCATAATCAACTCGACAATGTCGAGGTTAAGGATATCTGTACGCCCTGCCGCGACTTGAAAGTCAAAGCGAATACCAGCGTCCAGTCGTTCACCAAGTCGGCTCGAACAGTTCGTACCTGCAGCGGCAAAACCCGCAATACAGGGTTGTCCCAAAGCACCGGTCAACCGCTCAGGAAATGTAAGTTCTAAAATGGCAACATTATCAGGCGTGGTTTGCACAAAAACGCCATCATCTCTCAGAGTTCGTAAATCCTCACCGTTGCCAAACTGAAGCTTGAACGGATTACCCAAGCGCCCAAGGTTTACCGGTTGCAGATCGCTGCCTTTGTTACTTCCAGTTGAAGCGAAGTAGAACTCATGGACCGAAATCGGGACATTTTCACCCGCTGCATTGGTGATGTCATTGATAAATATGCTCGACTCAGAAGCATCAAGCAGAATACCTTCCAAGGAAAATGCAATGCCCTGGCCATTGACCCCCGCAAGTTGCTGGTCGTCCATTTCTTGCATTTTTGCCTGCGCTGGCAGCACAAATAAAGTCCCCAGCAGCATGCTTAAAATAGGGTTCATTTTCAGCACCCCACAGTCGCTGAGCCCAGGCAGGTATCTTGTCGTGCGATACCGTTGAAGGCCTGTTCAAAGTTGAGTTGAATAGGTGCTACAACATTGCCGTTCGCGTCGCGGTAATTAGGAATATTCAGGAATGCACCGGCATCAGCGTTACGAAATGCATTGCTGTCTCTGTCCCGCCAAGCAAGACTTTGGGTCTGCAAAGACAGAAAAAAACCGCGAGCAGCCCCCTCTATCGCAGCGGTGTTTGGGTTATCAGCGATATTCAAGTTGCCGATAGGCAATGATTTGAAGTTGCTCAAGGGGAAGCAGGTAGGCAGCGATAGAACCGAGCAACCATTTGAGGCGAACAGGCTCAATAGTGCGTTGGTGAGTCCAGTCAAATTGCAGTCACTGCAAGAGAGTCGCTGGCCGTTCTCAAGCCCTGATTGCGTAGCGCGAACCGTGTCAGCAGCACCATTCGCGGTGACCAAGCCCGCATCAGCTTGAAGGTCAGTGTTTACAGTGACACCCGCGATCCCAAGCAGGATATCTTCAAAGATATTGGCTGCAGTGAATATAGGCCTGGCAGAACCTTCGATTTTGATCGGGATGTTGCCGGTCAAGCTTGTGATATCGCCAGAAAGATAGCCCTTGGACTCACCAAAACCGATCCTCACCCCGACGATTGTGTTGCCACTGTAGGCAAACTCAAGATAGGGGTCAGTGATTTGAAACGGGTTGACTGTATCGTCAGCGTTTACGGTACCCAAAGCAAAATTGTCGATCAAAATATCAGCCGACCCGGGGGCCTCACCAGGACGGTCATACCGGCCGAGCTCAAGCTTATTTATGTTCAACTGGGTGTCAATCTTCAAGCCAAGGTTCAAGCGGGTGTAATCAATGCCTGCATTTTGGTCTGTCGTCAGGTTAATAAATGCCTGCCCGGAGACATCCGACAGCTCGTTGTCAGCCATCTCGATCATTTGAGCACTAGCACTTGCACTGGCGAGACCAACGCAGAGCAATGCCAACGCACTTTTTTTAAATCGAGAAACGGAATACATACTGCCTCCAGGGTTCTTACTGACACTGACGAAAGCGATTAGCCTTCTGCCTTGTAATCACTATAAGAACCACTGACGCAGAGCGCCCCCAACCCATAGTAGTGGGCTAAGGTGCCAAAACAGCATGGACTAGGGTTGACTGTTACTCATCGCTACATCCGTCGCACGTGGTCCATACTGATGAAACAACGCCAGTACATGGGCCGTAATCGCGCGGGCCAGGGCGTTTACACTCAGTTGCGAGCAATGCGTCAGGCAACTGAGCTTGATCCGGTGTAGGTGCAGCGATGGCATTCGAGCCTCATACTCGCGCAAATCCCCTTTAATCAGTACCGGCAGGAAAATTTCGCCGAGACTTTTATAACGCTGGATGAGCAATCTCAGCCCGTCATAGAAAGGCAGCTCCTGGGAAGCCACCAGACGATTGCCATTGGGGATTTTCAGGTACAGCCCCGAGTGCCCCATCGTTTCACCCGGAATAATATAAACCCCGGTGGGTTCAACAGCGTTGGCTGGAATGTCCTGAAAGGTGTCATGCCAAGCCTGTTCGTCCGGCAAGATGGTGATACTGCCGTGATCACTTTGTGGGACTACAAAACTGTAGTTACTGTAAAGCTTCTCGATATAGGGTGAGTAAACGCATAAGCGGTTTTCAAAGCGTTGCAGAAATGCAATCGCCTCCCGCCGATTCGAGATTGCATGCAGGTCCCAGTCAAGATCGCCCTGCTGTTCCAGAGCGGCCCAGCAATCATCCATTAAAACAGCCGCATTGGCAGACATATCAGGCACCACAAATAAAGCGCTACGATCTCTGCTTCATCGCAAGATCAATGCCATCAAAATCAGCCGCTTAAATGTGGATCAATACTCGTTTTTTGGGGTTTAGAGCCGTTGGGACAGTCGTAAACTGCCGCAATCTGTCACTTCGCTGGCAATCCGCGTCAGATTAGAGTGATTACCCAGTGCCTCTGATCGGTTGTAACTCAAGCGTTTTGCCAACGATGCAGTACAATTAGCGTTTTTCTCAGTTGAGTGATTGGCCCCTCAATGATTGAACCCAAGCGCGTACTGCGTGCCCTTGCTGAACACTGGACGTTACTTGAGCCGCTTTGCGAGCACTTTGACTCCGGCACGCTAAGCCTGATTGAGCTGCGCAGCCAGCTTGCAGCACAGTTACCAGACAGCACTCCAGTCGATATCACGGCGCTGCTCGACCAGTGGATTCGCCTTGATATCCTGGTGCCGGTTGCCAAAAGCCCTAACCGTTTTGAGTTAAATGCGCAGATTCACGACTTTCTAGCCTACCTTCGCCGCGAGCACCGCTTGGGGTTGTGTCTGGAAATTGAGGCTTACTTGCGCCACCTTGAGCGCTTGGCCGGTTATATAAAAGATGCGTTCGAAGTCCGAGATGCCCATGATTTAGCGCGCCAGTTGCGCTTACTCGACATGCGCGTACGTGACGTACTGAAGAAACTGTTAAATGACGAGCAAGCGCTAGTCGCTGTTGCTGATCGAGCCAAGACCAGTGACCGGCAGATTCCACTGCGTCAGCGTTACGCTGAGGTGCTGGCCACCTGGGATGAATACGTTGAGCCGATGATTCAACTGGTGGCCGCCGACGGCGCCTTTGAACAAGGCGTGTACCGGGTTGAGCATGTACTGCTGCGTCTATTGAGCGAGCAACAGCGCCTCGGCCAATTGGTCGACGACGACCTACTGTTGCGCACCCATGCGCGTATTCTTGAGATGCAAACGACGGCACAACTGACATTGCGCCGCGCCCGAGAGCTATTGCTGCCCTTACGTGAAGAGGCGCGCAGACACAACGCCGTGACCCGAGGAGCTGCACTGGCGCTTTCGGCCATTCGCCGCAAAGGGCTTGATGCCGTACCCCAGGCCTCGATGCCGATGTTCAGTCGTCCCCAAAGCACCTTTCTTGGCAGTGCATCGCAGGTAGAGGCCTATGTTTATGCCCTCGCCCGCTTTGAGCCCAAACCTGCGCACTTTCCAAAAGCCAGTAGCAGCCGCAAGGGCCAAGCCCCACGAGCGCCACGTACCGCTCGAGAAATGCTTGAGCGCTGCGAACAAGCCCTGCCGCTGCCAGACCTCATGGTGTGGCTGCTTGAGCAAGAACCGAATGGCGCGACTGATGAGTTGCTGTACTGGTTCTCCCGACTCTCCCGTGACTCGCGCTTCCAGCGTGATCGCCTCGAGCGGCGCGACTACCTTACTGCCGAGCATCAGGTCAGCCTGAGCTCATTCGCCCTGATTAAAAGCAATCCGGCGTCCCACACAGCCGAGAAGAGCAGCCAATGAATATCGACCTTTCCGAACTGAGCCACCTGGCCCCCGTATTCCGTGAGCTATTCAAGGGTTACCACGTCAGCCGTCGCGACCCGGAGCTGTACACCCAGCTATCCAATCAGCAAGACCAATACCGCGCCCTGTTCAAGGCACTGGGGTTTGAACTGACCTGTGACCCTCGCGGCTTCTATTACTTCGTGCCAGAGCAAATCGGTGCTCAGGTCAACAAAACAGCGCAACGACTTGCCCTGTTCACTTTTATTCTGGTTGAACACCTTGCCGACCAAGGCCGTGACCCATTGGCCGTACTCGACGGCGGAAGCCTGGGTCGTGATGAGCTGCCAGCCCTGCTTGAAAAGTACCGTGACCTCTTTGTCCAAGCGGAAGTAACCACCCAAGACGAGCTGGAAGAAAAAGTCATGCGCCGCCTTTGTCAGTTGGGCTTTGCCAGCGAAGACAACGGCATCTATCGTTTTCTCGCGCCAATGCACCGTTTCCTCGATGTGTGCCTCTCGGTTCAGCAAGATCGAGACCTGGCTGCCAGCTTGCACAGTAATCTGCCGTTGCCAACGCCAGTGCTGGTCAATGATGAAGAGGAAGAAATCATTCGTCTCGACGAACCAACAGCAAGTGCTAGCGAGCTCTCTGAAGAGCAGGCCATGCTCGAGGCCATTGCTGCAGAACGCGCAAACCAGGAGGTTGATGCATGAGCCAGGAACGCTACGGCATTCGCCGTTTTGCCTTGTTAAACACCGCGGGTTACAGCCTAGGGATATTCCCACTGGAAAACCCGTTGTCCGTGTATGGCGCCAACAACCTGGGTAAGAGTGCCTCGATTAACGCACTGCAATTTCCCATCCTGGCGCGGATGTCAGACATGAGCTTTGGCAAGTACAGCCTGGAGCAATCGCGCAAGTTCTACTTTGCCACCGACACCAGCTATATTCTGGTTGAGGTTTCACTCCCCCATGGCACCCATGTGATTGGCGTTGCCGGACGCGGCCCGGGAGGCGGTTTTGGTCACCAGTTCTTTGCCTATGCTGGCGAGTTGGACTTGGATCACTATCAGAAAAATGGTACCTGCTTGCGTCAACGTGAGCTGTTCAACAACCTTGAGCGCGAAGGCATCAAGGCTTATGAACTCAAGCCTGATGAACTGCGTCGCTTGTTGGTTGGCGGACATACCTCAATCCCTCTGGATCTGACGATTATTCCGCTGCGCTCGACCAGTGAGCAGAGCCTTAAAACCTTCAGAGCACTGTTCATCAACCTGTTGCACATGCGTGAAATCACCGCCGCCAAGCTCAAGCAACTGTTTCTTGATGCATTCGAACACAGCTTACGTTCAGGCAGCGTGGACTACATAGCGGCAACCGAAGAAGCCTTCCGCGATGTGCGTCGCATGGAGCAGGATTACCAAGCACTGGTCACCGCTGGGCCGCTGATTGAGGCGCTGTCTGCTGGTGTCGCGCAACGTGAGTTACTGCGCGGTAAGTTGCATCGCTTGTCACCGTTACTCGATAGCCTGCTTGGCACCTGGCAGGACTATGCAGGTGCGCGTCGCGAAGAATTGGTCATTCAGGCCGAGCACTATCGCAACGAGCAAGATGGCTTACAAAATGAACAACGCGGCGACACCCAGGAACTGATGCGCCTTGAGCGTGAAGTCAGCGAAATTCAGCGCTGGCTTGGCGAACTGGATGTATTGACCCACCGCTTCGCACTCGTCGATAACGTGCAAGTGCTGGAACAGCAATTGCTGGCCGCAAAGGATGCACACGATGAGCTCGCTGGCGCACTGGCGCAATCTCGGCAGTTCTCCAGTGAAGACCTCGATGAGCGTCTACGAGATCTGGATAAACGCTTAAAATCAGTCAAGCAGCAGCTTGAGCACGCCGACAACAACAGCTACTCGCGTTTACGCGAAGAGTTCTCGCAGCAAGATGTTGATCGCTTGATGCGTCTGTTCAATGGTCAGCTGTTTAGCTTGCCATTGGGCGAAAAAGGCATACAGGTTGAGGACGGCGACGCTTGGGTTAAATCCCTTGAAGCAATCCTTGATGGATTCAAGGGCGAGCAGTTTGAAGTGCCTGGTTTGTCGATCAACTTGTCGCACATCGAGCCTCCAGCCTTGCAAGCCTTGGCTGATAGAGCGGCGTTGCGCGACCAGAAAGATCGCCTCGACCGCGAATACAAACAGCTGAAAACCCAGCAGGCAGTTGCTGCTGACCGCGCAGCGAGCAAGTCCCAGGCCGATCAACTCTATAAAGATGTGCTCGACGCCCAGAAAGCCCTCGAAGACTTCCGTCGCAGCGAGACGCTGGCAGCAGAGAAGCCTGGCAAGCTGGAGCAACTGGCGGTACATGAAGCGGCACAGGATGAGCTTAAGCGCTCCAGCGATGCCTTTACTGAGCGCGTTCAACAGCTCTCGGCCAAGTTGCAGCTAGTAGGCCGCCAATTGGCCGATCTTGAAGCCAAAGAACGCACCCTCGAAGATGCCTTGCGTCGTCGCCAACTGCTGCCCGCTGATCTGCCATTTGGCACGCCGTTCACAGACCCCGTTGATGATTCGCTGGATAACCTGCTGCCGCTACTCAATGACTATCAAGATGCTTGGCAAGGTTTGCAGCGCGTTGATGGTCAAGTTGAAGCCTTGTACGCCCAAGTACGCTTGAAAGGTGTGGCTAAGTTCGACAGTGAAGATGATGTCGAGCGTCGCTTGCATTTGCTAGTCAACGCCTACGCCCACCGCCAAGATGAAGCCCTTACACTGGCCAAGGCACGCCGCGCCGCTGTCACCGATATTGCACGCACTCTGCGCAACATCCGCAGTGACTATGACAACTTAGAGCATCAACTGGCGCTGTTTAACCGCGAGATCAATAAGCGTCAGGTGTCCAACCTTGAAAGCTTCCGTATTGTTTTGGCGCCCAATAAAGAAGCCCTCAAACACATTGACCAGATCATCCATAGCGCTGGCCAGTACGAAGAAGGCGAAACGCTGTCAGTCTTCGATTTGACTCAATCGGCTGATCAAGACGTCAAGAACGAGGAAGCCAAGGAGTATTTAGCCCGCTTGGTTGCGGCTAATCACAACCAGCTGGGATTGAAGGAGCTGTTCGAGCTGTCGTTTGAGATCACCAAGGTCCATGGCCAGCCGGTGATTCATACCGACATCGACGGCGCGGCATCCAACGGCACAACCATGACCATCAAAGCGCTGACCAACATGTATCTGTTGCTGCACTTGATGGACCGTGACCAAGCCGGCCGTGTTCGCCTGCCCTACTACCTTGATGAAGCAGCTGACATCGACGAGCGCAACCAGCAAGCGCTGATCGAAACCAGCCTTCAGCTGGGCTTTGTGCCCATTCTTGCATCGGTTAAGCCACAGGTTTCGGCGCACGTTGCCATTGACCTTGAAGGCGGCAGTGGCCCTAACGGGATCTATATCGATGAAGCCGACTGGAAGTATATTCGACCGCGTGAGAGTGCTGCACAAACCGCAAAAGCAGCTCCAACAGAAAGAGCCCTAAGCTAAATCTCAAAGGACATATTGCGTGGACTACAGCAGGCTTAAAAGGTTTTGGCATATCGAGGTTCTTGGTGGACCGGACAACTCATTTTCATGGCTGCGCTTGTGGCGACGAGTCCGGCGCAGCCGCACCTGCCATTATTTATTCTGGTTTAGGCTTGCAGATTATCTAGCCAGACAAAATAACCGCACGTTGAAGTCTTTGGCCAAAGGCATCAATAACCGCCTGATTACGAAACACGGCACAGAAATAATGTTGGGAGCCGATATAGACGAAGGGCTGGTCATTGGTCATGGCACTGGGATTGTTATCACCAAGGCCGTACGAATAGGCAAATACTTCACCGTTCGACAAAACACCACCATTGGTACGGACTACAAAAGCGATACACCCATTACCATTGGTGACTATGTAGAAATAGGCGCCAATAGTTGCATCATCGGCAGCGATACATTTATCGGTGATCACGTGACGATCGGAGCCATGAGCTTTGTCAATAAAAGCATCCCGGCCAATCACACCTATATCACCGAAAAAAACTCCCGCTTAATCCCGAACGATCAACCCGCAACTACTTGACGGGCAAACTGTCTATTCACTGACACAAACAACAAGGGCCGCATCTGCGGCCCTTGTTGTTTTTGGCGATTACTTTTTAGGAAGCTGGATTTTCGGCGCCCAGTGCTGCCAATCATCCTTTGGCTCATCAAACAGGGCAAAGGTCTGTCCTGGCGTCGCTTGCTTACCCATATCAGGATTATCGGGTGTGGCAAAGGAGACGCCGCCAGCCAAGATGGTCTCAATCGACTCGGTTCTCAGCTTCACGCCTTTAAACAAGCCTGCATCGACACCAATACCCGAGGTATTCCAAAACCGGCTACCGGTGTGGACCAAGCCTTTGTATCGCGGCTCGATCAGGATATGGATCAGAACTCGATCAGCCGTTGCACCCAACTCATAATTGACCACTTTACCGACTACGATTTCACGGTAGGTAACAGGCACACCTGTTTTCAGAGATCCACGCCGCGCCGCACTCAAAACCAAGCGCAAACCGGGATCGTACTCTGCTAGGTTCGGCGGTGACGTCAGCGCGATAAACCGAGTCTGTTTGGTATCTTGAGTATTGCCAGGTAAAACCTCAACGTATTGGCCGCGAATTAACGTATCGAGGTTATCCACTTCGGTTAATCCAAGTTCCGGCTTCACCACCCAAAACTTACTTCCAGCCCGTGCAACTCTCGCATCGCCTTGAGTTATGCGCGCATTGAGTTGTACAGCTTGCAGGTCTTTCGTCAGCTCAAGACTTTCAATGGTGCCGACATCCATACCTTTATAGCGAATAGGTGCACCGGGCTTAAGCCCATCTGCTCGATCCACCCGAATGCTGATGATTGTACCGGCCTTAACCGCATCATCACGATCGCTATGCAGATTGAACATCTGGATACGCTTGTTAGAGCGCGAGCCATTGAGATCAGCCGTTTCAAAAGCGATCCCCCCTGCAATCAGCGTTTGCAGAGACTCGCTCTTAACAACAATGCCTGACAAGCCGCCCTTGAGGGTAATACCACTGGCATTCCAAAAATAGGTGGTACGGTTAACCAGGTGAGCGTACTCAGGCGCGATATGAACCCCGATCAGTACCTCTTTATTGTTACGCGCCAATTGGTAGCTCTGAACCGTACCAACTTTGAGTTGGTGATACAAAATCGGGCTGCCAACCTCAATTGAACCAAGGCTTTCACTGCGCATAACCAAGTGTAATCCCGGTGCATTGAGGTCAAGTGGCGGCGCTTTTGCGCGTGCCTCGAACTCCCGCGTAGGCGAACCATCCTTTTTACCAGGCCGAATGGCTATGTAGTTACCTTTAACCAGCGCTTCAATGCCTGTAATCCCTGCGAGCGAGATTGACGGCTTGACCACCCAAAACTGGGTGCCCTGCACCAAATAGTGTTCAGTCAATGGATCAAGCGTTAACTCAGCCGTGGCGCTTTGCAGGTCATCCGCAATCTTGAGTTTCTTCAAGGTCCCGACCTGAATCCCCTTGTACATCACAGGCGTACGATCTTGCTCTAGCCCCTCAAAATCAGGCAGCTTAACGGTGACTTTGATACCGGCTTGTGCGGAATCAAAACTGTCGTACAAGCGGAACGGCAATGCCGGATCTGTCGGCGGGCTATCTTTACGGTTCTCCGGCGTACCAAAGGCAATACCCCCAGCAACAATACTGGAGAGCGACTCTGTATGAACTTTGAAGCCTGAAAGCCCCGCATCAACAGTGATGCCACTGGCATTCCAAAAACGGGTGTGTTTGCGTACCAAGTCGGCGTATTCAGGCTCAATGAAAATATTGATACGCACCGTCTGCTGATCATCATCAAGCTCATAGTCCTTGACCCGACCGACCTTTAATTGACGGTAAAAGATCGGGCTTTCTTTTTCTATCGAGCCCAAACGGTCGGCCTTCAGCGTCAGGTGCAGGCCTGGGGTATCACTGGATAGGGGGGGCGCTGTATCCAATGCTTTAAATTCAAGAGCAGGCTCACCCTTGCCAGGGCTGACGGCAATGTAATTACCCGAAACCAAGGTTTCCAGACCCGTTACACCGGCCAAAGACACACTTGGTTTAACCAGCCAGAACCGCGTGCCTGTGACCAAGTGATCTTCGGCCTCTTTACTCATTTCGATAGACGCTACAACCCCGTCTGTTTTGCCTTTGGTATCGAGACTTACAGCTTTAACCTTGCCGACTGAAATACCCTTGTAGATCACTTCAGTCTTGCCAGCTTCAATGCCGCCGCCGCTCTCGAACCTGACCTCAATCATGATGCCTGCTTGATCGTAAGCCTTCCAAGCCAGCCAGCCACCGATCAACAACGCGATGATAGGTAATACCCAGATAGCCGACCAGTTCGAGGCGGGCTTCTTTTTAGCCAATGGCAAATCACTCATCGTTGTCATCCGTATCCGTGTTGTCCCAAATCAAGCGTGGATCAAAGGTTAATGCTGCAAGCATGGTTAAAATCACAACGCTGGCAAATGCAACTGCACCCCAGCCAGGTTCAATGGTAGCCAAAGTGCCAAACTTGACCACAGTTACCAAAATGGCAATTACAAAAATATCGAGCATTGACCATCGACCAATCCACTCGATAAATCGGTACATAAGCATGCGCTGGCGTGCTGACATAGGCTGGCGTCGTTGCACTGAATAGAGCAACAAACCAATGCCCACCAGCTTAAACGTCGGCACCAAAATACTGGCAATAAACACCACTGCCGCGATTGGATACATGCCGTAGTTAACCAGTTCAATAACGCCCGACATAATGGTGTCCGACTGGCCGCTACCCAATGAGCTGACACGCATAATAGGCAGCATATTAGCTGGGATGTACAAAATAGCTGAGGTGATTAAAAGCGCCCAAGTCTGAAGCAAGCTATTGGGGCGTCGTGCATGCACTCTTCCTCCGCAGCGAGGACAGAACTGCTTGTCAACATCAACCTCAATTGGGCTTAACTGATGACACTCATCACAGACCAGCAAGCCTGCATCAATGGCTCTCACTTGTGTGCTCCTCACCAGATAAGCCTTGCCAGATCTGATGAGGCGACATCGTCACCTCAAGCCAAACCTGCAACAGCAGCAGCCCCACAAAGCACAGCAAACCAATACCAAAGGTTAGATCGGCAACATCAACAAGCTTTACCACAGCAACCAGGATGCCCATAAGGTAAACCTCAAGCATGCCCCACTCGCGCATGTGGTGGTACATACGATAAAACAACAGCCCATAGCTTCGACCAACATCGAAACGGATGCTGAGCAACACAAATAACTGAATCAGCAACTTGAACAATGGAATGACCATGCTGCTCAAAAACACAACGACTGCGACCGGCTGCATACCACTGTTATACAAGCCTAGTACACCTGACCACACAGTATCCTGAGTCTGCTGGCCGAGCAGATTGAGCTCGATAATAGGTAGGAAGTTGGCCGGGATATACAGGAGCAAGGCAGCCAAAACCAAAGCCATACTGCGGCGTATGACTTGATGACGATGATTATAGAGTTCATAGCCACAGCGCGGGCATTCGATTCTCTCACCATCTTCTATGGGTTGATTTTGCATCAACAGATCGCACTCATGGCATGCAATCAACTGCTCAATCGAATGCCCTGCCAGCGATGTCGCTTCAATCGGCTCCGGCATATCTGCCCCTTCACAAAGTGTGCCTAGTGTAGACGAGGCTCCTTGCCCCGAGTGCTAAACAATTGCTCATTCACACCTGATCTTCTTGCAAAAGATGTAGGACCGGTCAAGAAAACTATATGACAGCCCCAACATAAATCCACCTGCAACGCGGATGCCGCTTTCAGCTTTCTTCGGCCCAAAGTAAAACCCCAGATCATTTACATGATCTGGGGTTTTGGTATAGGCGCTTGACGATGACCTACTCTCACATGGGGAAACCCCACACTA
>NZ_JBITUI010000006.1:0-272892 GCF_044542375.1 Pseudomonas sp. NPDC078700 | reverse complement strand
GGGCTAGCCCCAATTGGACGCCGGATAGATTTAAGCAAGCCAACCATTTCACCCGTTAATCAGTATTGCAAAAAATGGGGTGACCATAGATTTTAATGGCTTACTGGCAGTTCAGATATGTCCGGGCCAGCATGCAGGTACGCTCAATCAAAAAGTCAGTCAGTTCCAGTGCTGTGGCTGAGCCTGCACGGGTATGCACCCACCCCAGGTAAGTCATGCCGCGCAAGGTAAGAAACAATGGCAATAGTGCGCGATCTGCGTTGCTCAGTGGCCGAACAGAGGCGTATCCAGCGAATAGGGCATCCTCCATTTCATTGTAACGAGGATCCTCAAGGCTGAAATACAATGCAGTCGCCAGCTCAAACATATGCCAGCCAAAGCCGGCATCATCGAAGTCGATCAACCGCAGTTTGGCACCTTCAACCAATAGGTTCTCCGGTACAAAATCTGCGTGAATCATGCCGTAATTGGCTTGGTTTCGACCGTATCGACGCAAGTCGTTACGGGCCGCTCTACGGGCCAGCAGTAGAAGCTCGCGCTGCTCGCCGGTGAGTGCCTGAAGGTCCCAGAAACGGCCCCAAAAAGGCTGGCTGCCAATTAAACCCTCTTCATCCCATGCATGACGTATAAACTCGTCAGGTTGTTGCCATGTTTCGCTGTGATTATGAATACTCGCAGCGACGGCACCGGCGTTGAAGAACAATGGCGCTATCTCGGTACTTGTACTGACCCCGGACTCACTGGTGCCGAGAGTGCTACCTGACAACCAGACGAGCATATCGACATGGCGGGTTTCGCCCACGGCATCGGTGTAGACACTGACGAGGTGCTGATCATCGCGGGCGCGAATAATGCTGGGTACCTCAACGCCTTCACCGCCCAAGGCTTCCATCCACTGCAACTCGGAGCGCAAAGCCGCTTCACAATGATAGTTATGCCGATGTACACGAAGGGCGATGCGCTGACCGTCGTGGCGGTAGGCTGAAAACACCGCGTTTTCCCGGTATTTAATCAGCGCTATATCGTGAAACTCGCCGTCCCATTGACGCAGGGCGATACAGGCCATTTCATGCAAATGGGTGATTTGCTCGTCACCGCTTAAATTTTGAAAATTGCTCATGACACCCCCTTAAAGTCTACTCAGCACATGGTCGAGGGTGTCGACGAACAAGTCCGCGTTGGCGATTGAGAACACCAGCGGCGGGCGTAATTTGAGAATATTGTCTGCTGGGCCGATTTTGCTAATAAGCACGCCATTTTCGCGCATAGTGTTGACGATAATTCTGGCTTCAGCCCCAGCAGGTTCTTTGCTGGCACGGTCACGCACCAGTTCCATGGCGAAGAACAGACCTTTACCGCGGACATCACCGATGATGGCGTGTTTCTCTGCCAGTTTTTGCAAGCGGGTATGCACATGGGCACCTACCTGATGGGCATTGGCCAACAATTGCTCGTTTTCGATCACATCAAGCACCGCCATGCCCACAGCAGCGGCAACAGGCGAACCGCCAAATGTGTTGAAGTACATGGCATTACGACCGAATGACTCGATCAACTCACGTGAGCTGACCAACCCGGCCAGTGGATGACCGTTGCCCATGGGCTTGCCTAGGGTGACGATGTCAGGCACAACTTTATGCGCCTGATGGCCCCACAGGTGCTCACCGGTGCGGGCAAAACCGGCTTGCACCTCATCGGCGATAAACAGGCCGCCAGCCTCACGAATCAGGGCGACAGCCTTGTCGACAAAGCCTGCTGGCAGGCGAGGCAGCCCTTCATTGGCAAACAGGGTGTCGATCAACAAGGCCGCCGGCTTAATCCCGTCGGCCTTGAGTGAAGCAATTGCCCCAGCCACTTTCGCGGCATACTCCTCGGCGAGTTGATCGGCACTGACGCCTTGTTTGGCGTGATAAAGATTGGGGATAGGTACTGCTCGCGCATGCCGGCCAAAAGGCTCCGGTGCGGGCAGGGCGGTAGTTACCTCAGCCAATGAAGTGGAGTTACCGTGGTAGTTGTAGTCACTGACGATTACGCCGTGGCCGCCGCTGGCAAAGCGTGCAATACGCAAGGCCAGTTCGTTGGCTTCACTGCCGGTGCAGGTGAACATCACCGCGTCTAAAGGGTCGGCAAAAGTGGCCGTAAGGCGCTCTGCGTAGGCGACTATGCCTTCGTCGAGGTAACGCGTATGGATGTTGAGTTTTGCAGCCTGGTTGCTCAGCGCCGCAACAACATGGGGGTGGCAGTGGCCGACTGAAGGCACGTTGTTATAAACATCCAGATAACGCTTACCGTTAATGTCATACAGCCATACACCTTCGCCACGCACCAGATGCAGGGGCTCGTCATAGAACAGTGGGGACTGATCGCCCAGCACCTTGTGCCGACGTTGCAAT
The DNA here is from genome assembly GCF_044542375.1 of Pseudomonas sp. NPDC078700. NCBI lineage: Bacteria > Pseudomonadati > Pseudomonadota > Gammaproteobacteria > Pseudomonadales > Pseudomonadaceae > Pseudomonas > Pseudomonas sp. NPDC078700. The sequence goes on along the minus strand of NZ_JBITUI010000006.1, from coordinate 270,499 downwards.
AAGGTCGAAACTGTCATGTTAAATATCTCCTACAGAGGCTGTCGTGCGGCCGCGCACACGCATTTTGTCGATGGCGAAACCCAGTGCAAACAGGCCAAGAATGCCGCCGATACTCAGCAACACGGGTGCTGTTAGTTGAAAGCAGGCAGCAATTACACCTGTGGTCAGTAGCAAACCGCACCAGGCAACCAATGGCCCGCAGCGTAGGCGGAATGGACGGGGCAGGTCGGGTTGCGTCGCACGGATGCGCAGGTAGGCGGCAAATACAAAGAGGTAGCAAAGGTTCAATAACAGCACGACAGAAACCAGCACGGTTTCTGGATTAACCAAGGACATCGGCAAGCCGATCAGTGCCGTAAGCAACAGTGCATTGTAGGGCGAGCCCTTTTTATTGGTCTTGCCGAGCAGGCCGGGCAAGTGACCATCGCGAGCCATGGCAAATACCTGACGCGAACCGGCGTATGTCAGCGAGAAAAAAGTCGCAACCAGACCAAACAACGCCCCAAGCCCAACTACCGTTGCAAGCCAGGATTCCTTGCCATAGGCGCTAGGGCTTGTCATGGCGGCATAGAGGGGATCACCTGCAGCGCCTATCAGGGCAACACCACCGGCACCCGGGGCACAAATCAAAACGGTCATGGCGGTTATCAATAGCACGCAAACGGCGGCGACAATACCGCGGGGCATGCTCTTGCCCGGGTCACGGGCTTCTTCAGCAGCGGAACCAGTTTGTTCAACGGTAATAAACAACCAGATAGCGAAGGGAACACAGGCAAACACACCGGCAAGGCTCAGTTCGCTGCCAGGGACGCTGACCAGCAGTTGATCTAACTGGACAAAGGGCAGCATGGCGATGCCGAATGTCAACAATGCGGCAACTGCGATAGCGCCTGCCAGCAAAGTCAGGCCGAGAGCTTCACCAACGCCGCGGATATGAATGCCAATGATCACTGCAAACAGGGCGATTTTTACCGGCCACCCGCCATACCCAAGAACGGATTCTGTGTAGGCACAAATGAAAGTAGCAGCGGCACCTGTACCAATAATCAGGGCCAATGCCGTCGCAACTCCAATCAGGTAGCCAACGAACGGACCGAAAGCACTTTGCGCATATGCAAAGACCCCGCCTGCGTTGGGTAATGCGGTGGACAATTCTGCCACGCATAAGGCTAATCCACTGCACAGCGCAGCCATCAACAACGTGGCAACCAGCATGTTCTGCCAGCCGCCGGCTGCTAAACCAAAGTTCCACCCGGAAAACTGCCCCGCGACAACCAGTGCTATCCCCAGTCCCGCAATTTTTGACCAACCTAAAGCACCCTTGTTCAGCACGTTGTTTCCCCTTCGATCTAGATGATCGTGTTGTTGTTAGTAGGCAAAAAACAAACTCAGAACTAGTCTGTAGTCCGTTTCTGGCGAAAACAAGCCATGGGAAACGTTGTTGGGCGATTATCGATCAGTTACTTGTGGCGGCGGGATATTTGTTCTGGCAGATAAAGTGCGAGATAGGCGAGGGCTGCGCGCTCACCTTCTTCGGCCATGCTGGGGATAATTTCATCGTGCTGTTGCACTGACAGGCAATAGAGAACGTCGGCTAGCTCAATTGCGTAGTAGATGCGTTCAACGGTCGTTGCGTCTGGCGTGAAGTCAAACAGTTGAGTTATGTGCGCCAGTATGACTTCGGCAACCTGATGGTCGTTAGCCCGGTCACTGCGCTTGATTGCTGGAGGTGACTTGGGCCCGTGGATAAGTTGCCGTCCCGCAGGGTCAGCACTTAATAGTTGTGTGCCTCGGCGCAGGCAAAGCAAAAAGACGTCGCGCCAGTCTTGCACTTCATCTGTGATAGGCGCTGCCACCGCGCTGTGCAACTCCTGGCCAATGGTGCTGACCACATCCATGTACAGCTCTGCGATGTTGGCATAGCTGTGATAGGCAGAACCCTTGGAGGCTCCGGCTGCAGTGGCGACGTCGGCGAGGGTGATGCTATCCAGTTCGTGCTCGGCAAGCAGGTTGCGCGTTGCCTCGATCAATTGCTGACGGCGCAGGCGTCCACGCGCTTGAGTACTGGTTTTTTTCAGGATGGTTGTCATCGATGACGGCTGCACACAATTATTTGATGTGCCAAGGGTAGAGAGCGACGCAGGCTGAGGCAATGGCTAAAATGCCTGACGCTCAATTGTCTTTGTGTTGGGTCGTGCAATGTCCGAGAAAGGGCTGCAACTCGTGTCGCAACCGTTTTCTCTGGCTGCGGCCTATGCCTCGGCGTTCATCCACTTAGGTTTTGGATAGCGCCGATCCGCTTTGCCGGCCTTGAGAATCGCGCCTGGAACATCGTGGCCGAGCAATTCAGGCAAGCTGGCTGCTGCTTCGACCAGGGCATCGAGGTCAACGCCGGTATCCAGGCCCATGCGTTGGAACATATGCACCAGATCTTCGGTGCAGATATTACCGCTGGCTCCCGGTGCGTAGGGGCATCCGCCTAGGCCGCCAAGAGAGGCGTCAAAGCGATCAACACCGGCATTCAACGCCGCAATTGCATTGGCCAGGCCCATGCCTCGGGTGTTGTGAAAGTGCAGGGTAAACACGGTTTCAGGCCAGCGCTGAAGAGCCTCGCGGCTTATGCGTTCAACTTGTGCCGGGTCGGCCATACCGGTGGTATCGCACAGGGTAACGCCCTGTACGCCAATATCCGTCAAGCGCTGGATCAGTTCAAACACCCGAGGTTCGGCAACAGCACCTTCAAAGGGGCAACCAAAGGTGGTGGACAGTGAAGCATTGATAAACACCTTGGAACCGCGGGTGACTTCGATGATTTCCTTGAACTGCGCCAGTGACTGTTCAGGTGTCATGCGTAGGTTAGCCAAGCCATGGGTGTCACTGGCTGACATCACCAGATTGACTTCATCGACCTGACACGACAGGGCGCGTTCACAGCCTTTAACGTTGGGCACCAATACGGTGTATTCAACGCCAGCCACGCGCTCGATGCTGCGCATGACTTCTTCAGCATCACGCAGGTTAGGTATCGCCTTGGGCGAGGTAAAGGAGGTGGCTTCGATTTTCGCAAGGCCAGTGTGTGAAAGTTGATTGATCAGGGCGATCTTGTCTTCAGTGGCAACAAAATTCGGCTCGATCTGAAAGCCATCACGGGTGGCGACTTCTTGAATATATAAACGCTTGCTCATTAATCGCTCCTCAGACTATGCCGCGGTCACGCAGGCCTTGGCGCTGCTCATCGGTCAGGCCCAAACCGGCCAGTACATCATCGGTATGCTCACCCAGGGCTGGGCCGCCAGTGCCGATTCGCCCTGGCGTACGGCTCAGTTTTGGCAGCACCCCAGGCACTTTTAGTGGACCCGCAGCGGTTTGCACTGTCTCGATCATCTGCCGTGCAAGGTAGTGGGGGTCCTTGACGATATCTGCTGCGGTATAAGGGAAGCCTGCTGGAACATGGACAGCATTGAGCGCGGCAAGCACTTCATCGCGGCCACGCTGGGTGGTCCAGTCGGCGATGGCCTGGTCGATTAGCTCTGCGTGTTCACTGCGGCCATCGTTTTGCGCCAAGCGTGGATCATTGGCCAGGTCTTCACGCTCAACCAAGGTCATCAAGCGTTTGTAGATGCTGTCACCATTCCCAGCAATCAGTACAAAGCTGCCATCGTTACAAGGGTAAGAGTTTGATGGCGTAATGCCGGGCAGGGCGCTGCCAGCCGGTTCACGAATGTAGTTAAAGGCATCGTATTCAGGAATCAGGCTTTCCATCATGGCAAAGACCGACTCATACAAGGCGACATCAATTACCTGACCCATGCCGCTGCGTTGACGCTCTTGTAGCGCGAGTAATACGCCAATTACACCGTAGAGCGATGACAGCGAGTCACCGATGCTGATGCCGACACGGACCGGCGCTTGCCCCGGATATCCCGAAAGGTGGCGTAAGCCGCCCATGGCTTCACCGATCACGCCGAAGCCGGGTAGGTCGCGATAGGGGCCAGTTTGGCCGTAGCCAGAGATGCGTAACATGATCAACCGTGGGTTGATTTTCGACAGCTCTTCCCAGCCCAAGCCCCAGCCTTCAAGAGTGCCTGGCCGGAAATTTTCGACCAGAATATCGGCTTCGGCAATCAACTTACGGACGATGTCCTGACCTTCAACTTCCTTGAGGTTGAGTGTCAACGACTGCTTGTTACGTGACTGCACATGCCACCAGAGCGAGGTACCGTCTTTGATCTTGCGCCATTTACGCAATGGGTCGCCGACCTTGGGCGGTTCGATCTTTACGACCTGTGCGCCAAACTCGCCGAGCATCTTGCTGGCGAATGGACCTGCAATCAGCTGGCCCATCTCAACCACCTTCAATCCTTGCAGCGCCATGTTGGTCACGTTTTGATCTGTCATTGTTGTGCCTCTAGCAGGGTGCTTTGTTCTATAGGGTCGCAGGATTACTCAAGCCAGACTCAGGAACAATTGATCAATTATCAAGCCTGACTTCGTATTCTACGAAGTAAATCTATGAGAGCCTTGTCTTCAGGCATTAAAGGCGCTGTCGCTGAGCCTGCGCTTTTAACAACTATCCTGGCTGGGAGCATCAACCTTGCGCCGTATCGACTTCATCACCCTTAAAGTGTTTATCGCTATTGCCGATGAGCGCAGCCTCACTAAAGCCGCTGAGCGTGAGCATCTGGCATTAGCGGCCGTGAGTAAAAGGGTGAGTGATCTTGAAAGTCAGCTGGGGATCAACTTGCTATATCGACAACCCAAAGGGGTTGAATTGACGCCAGCCGGCCATGCTTTGTTGCACCATGCACGCACTGTTATGGATAACCTTGAGCAAATGAATGCTGACCTCAGCGAGTTTAGCGAAGGGGTCAAGGGCCATGTGCGGATTCATGCTAATACCTCGGCGGTTATCGAGTTTTTACCGGAAGACTTGAGCACCTTCACCCAGCTGCATGCAGAGGTCAAAATTGACCTTGAAGAGCGGGTGAGCAGCGAAACCATTCGGGCTGTGCGCGAAGGCCTTACCGACATTGGCATCTTTGCCGGGCACGTTCCTGCCGAAGACTTGCAGCTGTTTACCTACCGCCATGACCAGCTTGTATTGGTCACCCCACGAGACCATCCACTGGCTAGTCGTAACAGTGTTGCCCTGCGTGAAACCGTAGGCTACGACTTCATCGGCTTACAGCAAGACGCATCGCTGCACAGCCTGCTGCAGCATTCAGTGCACCATCTAGGTGGAGCGCTACGCCTGCGCATTCAAGTGCGAAGCTTTGAGGCCATTTGCCGAATGATTCATACCGGTATGGGCATCGGTGTGCTGCCTGAAATTGCAGTGCGTACGTATTTACCGGCGTTGAATGTGCAGGTGGTGCCGCTGACCGATGATTGGGCGCGCCGGGAAATAAAGATTGCCGTGCGCAGCATTGATGCACTTTCAGTGACGGCCAAACAGATGCTTGAGCATCTAGTGGGCAGTGAGGCCCGTGCGGCAGGAGTCAATTTGCCTTCGTGAATGCCGAAGGGCTCATTACTGAAATGTGAATTTCAGTTGCGCTACCTGCGCGATAGAGTTCGCCGGTCGATGAAACGCTAGCCTGTAGACGTTTCAACGCTCAGAGAGCCGCTGAAAACTATCGAATCGTTTTCAGCCGCTCCTAAGACAAAAATAATAGGAGCTCACCCCATGAAGTATCCGTCTGTTCGTCGTGTCCTGTTGGGCATGGTCACTGGTTTTGCGTTGGCTGGAGCTCTGACTGCCCAGGCCGCGGACCCCATTCTGATCAAGTTCTCGCACATTACTGCTGATAACACCCCGAAAGGCAAAGGCGCGCTGCTGTTCAAGAAACTGGTTGATGAGCGTCTGGCGGGTAAAGTTGAAGTACAGGTGTATTCCAACTCATCGCTGTATGGCGATGGTAAAGAGATGGAAGCGTTGATGCTTAATGAGGTGCAAATGCTTGCGCCTGCACCCTCAAAACTTGAGCAGTACACCAAGCAACTGCAACTGTTCGACATGATGTTCCTGTTCGACAACATGGCGGCTGCCCAGCGCTTCCAGAACTCTGACAAGGGCAAGGCGATGCTCAAGTCGATGGAAGACAAAGGTATTACGGGGTTGGCTTTCTGGCTTAACGGTATGCGTCAACTGACGGCCAACAAGCCACTGGTCAAGCCATCGGATGCTCGGGGTCTGAAATTCCGGGTTCAGCCATCTGACCTGCAGGCAGCACAATACAGCGCCTTGCGTGCCGTGCCGCGTAAAATGTCCTTCGCTGAGATTTACCAAGGTTTGCAGACTGGCGTGGTTAACGCCCAAGACAATCCATGGTCGAATATTTACAGCCAGAAATTCTACGAAGTGCAGAAGTACATGATCGAATCCGATCATGCCATTGGCAACTACGTATTGATCACCAACACAAAGTTCTGGAACGGCTTGCCAGCGGATATTCGCAGCCAGCTTGAAGAGATCGTCGCTGAGGTTACCACCGAGGTGAATAAGCAAGCAGCTGAGCTTAACGATCAGGCCAAACAGGCGATTCTGGACTCAGGTAAGGTCGAGTTGATTACCCTGACACCTGAGCAGCGCAATGCTTGGCGCGATGCCGTAAGCCCTGCGTGGAAGAAGTTTGAAGATCAGATCGGCAAAGATGTGATCGAAGCGGCTAAAGCGGCAAACAAAGCTGAATAACAGCCCGCTGCGGCCACCGCGTTGGTGGCTGCAGATCCAGTTTCAGGCTTTTGGTTAACCCCCGAAATTCAACTGACCTCAACGTCCCCCACGATCAACGTTGTGGTCAGTTGATTCCCCCAACCAAAAGCCTGCTTTATTCCCTCGCGTTGTTTTTTGCAAAACGGCCTTAGGCTGTAGCGAAACCGGCATCCATCAATGGTGAATGTCGGGCTGCAAGCTGCTGGGGTAGAGTCCCGCATTCTTAATGGATTAAGCCAATAATAACTCGTTCAGGAGGCTCCTTATGAACGCCCTGCGGCGCACCTGGGATCACTTTGAGGAAGCTTTTATCGCCTTCCTGTTGGGTGCTATGACCCTGGTCACTTTTACCTACGTAATCCTCAACAACCTCTACACCTTCTTCTACAGCTGGGCTGACCACTGGGAAGGCGGGAGCGAGACGCTGTTCTGGATCGGTGATCACATTCTCGACATGGCCCAGTCCATGACTTGGAGCATCGCCCTGACCAAGGCCCTGTTTGCCTGGTTGATATTTTTCGGTTTGGCCTACGGTGTGCGTACCGCAGGGCATATCGGTGTGGATGCGCTGGTCAAACTGGCCCCACGCCCAATTCAACGTGTTATCGGCCTGATCGCCTGCGCGGCCTGCCTGACTTACGCCGGGATGATCGCAGTGGGCAGCTTTGACTGGGTCAGAACCCTGTTTATTGCCGGCATCGGTGCTGAAGACCTCGGCCATTACGGCATCAAGCAATGGCACATCACCGCCATCGTGCCATTTGGCTACGCCATGGTGTTTATCCGTTTTCTGGAAATCTTCGTGCGCATTCTGAGTAACAAGCAAACCGGTCTTGGTTTGGCCGATGAAGCGGCAGATGCATTGAAACTGAAAGAGCACGGAGAGCATAACTAATGACTATTTTGTTCCTCTTCGTCGCACTCTTTGTGCTGATGTTTATCGGCGTGCCGATTGCCGTTTCGCTGGGCCTGGCGGGCTCGGTGACCATCATGCTGTTCAGCCCGGATTCGGTCCGTTCGCTGGCCATCAAACTGTTTGAAACCTCCGAGCACTACACCCTGCTGGCGATTCCGTTCTTCTTGCTGTCAGGTGCGTTTATGACCACCGGCGGCGTGGCCAAGCGTTTGATCGACTTCGCCAACGCCTGTGTCGGGCACATTCGTGGCGGCCTGGCGATCTCGGCGGTCATGGCCTGCATGCTGTTTGCTGCGCTGTCGGGTTCATCGCCTGCCACCGTTGCAGCGGTTGGCTCGATTGCCATCGCCGGCATGGTTCGCTCGGGTTACCCGCAGGCGTTTGGTGCCGGTATCGTGTGTAACGCCGGTACGCTGGGTATTCTGATTCCGCCTTCAATCGTCATGGTTGTGTATGCGGCCGCCACTGAGCAATCGGTCGGCAAGCTGTTTATGGCCGGGGTTATTCCGGGCCTGCTACTTGGCGTGTCATTGATGGTGGCGATCTACATCGTCGCGCGCAAAATGAACCTGCCTGCCCAGCCACGCGCGACGTTCCGCGAATTTCTGACCGCTGCTCGCAAAGCCGTTTGGGGCTTGCTGCTGATGGTGGTGATTCTTGGCGGTATCTACTCGGGTATGTTCACCCCGACTGAAGCGGCAGCCGTAGCGGCGGTGTATGCAGGTTTTGTGGCGCTGTTCGTCTACAAAGACCTGACCTTCCGCGACTGCCCGAAAGTGCTGCTCGACTCCGGCAAGCTGACCATCATGCTGATGTTCATCATCGCCAACGCCATGCTGTTCGCCCACGTGCTGACCACTGAGCAAATCCCGCAAACCATCACCGCCTGGGTGATCGAAGCAGGCTTGCAGCCTTGGCAGTTCCTGTTGGTGGTGAACATCGTGTTGCTGGTGGCCGGTGCCTTCATGGAACCGTCGGCAATCATCCTGATTCTGGCACCGATCCTGTTCCCAATTGCCGTGCAACTGGGCATCGATCCGATCCACTTGGGCATCATCATGGTGGTCAACATGGAGATCGGCTTGATAACCCCACCAGTGGGCTTGAACCTGTTCGTCACCTCGGCGGTGACCGGCATGCCACTGACTCAGGTGATCCGCGCTGCATGGCCTTGGCTGATGCTGCTGCTGGGCTTCCTGATGGTGATTACCTACATCCCGGCGGTGTCCATGGCCCTGCCGAACTGGCTGGGTATGAACTAAGCCACAGGTATCGATGATCTGCTTTTGACTCACGTAGGGTGGTTGACGCTTTTTTCAGCCACCATTTGCGTGATCGAATATTTGGATAATTGCCTGCAAATGGTGGCCAAGCTGCGCGTTGACCACCCTACGGATTGGACCATTTTCGCCGCTGGATAGACCATAGGCGGACAACGCTTTTTTGTCCGCCATTCTCTGGCGCAAATATTTGAATAAACCGCTCAACCTTGGTGGACAAACTTCGTTTGTCAATCGGATTGAACTGTTGGCTCATTGCGTGGATATTGGGTTAGCGGCTTTTGACTCACATAGGGTGGTTGACGCTTTTTTCAGCCACCATTTGCGCGATCGGATATTTGGATAATTGCCTGCAAATGGTGGCCAAGCTTCGCGTTGACCACCCTACAAATTGGATCATTTACGCCGCTGGATAGCCCATAGGCGGACAACGCTTTTTTGTCCGCCATTCTCTGGCGCAAATAATTGAATAAACCGCTCAACCTTGGTGGACAAACTCCGTTTATCACTCGGATTGGACTGTTGGCTCATTGCGTGGATATTGGGTTATCGGCTTTTGACTCACGTAGGGTGGTTGACGCTTTTTTCAGCCACCATTTGCGCGATCGGATATTTGGATAATTGCCTGCAAATGGTGGCCAAGCTGCGCGTTGACCACCCTACGGATTGGATCATTTTCGCCGTTGGATGACCCATAGGCGGACAACGCTTTTTTGTCCGCCATTCTCTAGCGCCAATATCCAGATAAACCGCTCAACCTTGGTGGACAAACTCCGTTTATCACTAGGATTGGACTGTTGGCTCATTGCGTGGATATTGGGCTATCGGCTTTTGACTCACGTAGGGTGGTTGACGCTTTTTTCAGCCACCATCTGCGCGAACGGATATTTGGATAATTGGCTGCAAATGGTGGCCAAGCTGCGCGTTGACCACCCTACGGATTGGACCATTTACGCCGTTGGATGAGCCGTAGGCGGACAACGCTTTTTTTGTCCGCCATTCTCTGGCGCCAATATCCGGATAAATCGTCAACTTTGGTAGACAACCTGCGCTTGTCGCACCGTAGTTGCCATTTGCCCCGGATTTACGAATTGCTCAGCGCTCTGAACACGCTTCGCCTTGTCACAACGTTCGAGAAATTGCCAAGCGTCTTGAGGCTCCGGAGAAAAGGAATAGCTGCTATCTTCGGGTAAATCCGTAGCGCCCCTCCAAGGTAGGGTACTTATGAAACTCACACTCAGCCGGACATTGCTGGCGAGCTTAATGCTGATGGCCATTCAGACGAGTGTCGAAGCATCGATGCGCTGCACAAATGGAATTATCAGTAAGGGCGACACGACAGCCGTCGTGCTAGAGAAGTGTGGTAAGCCGGACACACAGCAAACAATCACCCCAGAGATTGGTGCTGATGGACGCCCACCGGACAACTCAGTAACCGTCGAAAACTGGGTGTACGGGCCCGATAACGGCGCATCCAGGCACCTCAAGTTTCTCGACGGCAAGCTGGTTAAAATTGAAATGCACCGATAATAACCGGAGTTCCCAAGCTGTGGTAGCGCAGCGTATCTAGCATTCATCCACCAGCAAAACGTTGTGCCAGTCGAATTAAGAGTACAGGTCGACTGGTCATTGTCTGCCTTTCGTTAAAATTTTCTGATGGAAATAGACTGGTTTTAAAATAATCGTTGTTCAGTTAAATAAATCTAGCCGCAAACAGTACCTGGGACTGGTTGAGTCTGAGGTTTTGACTTTCTGACGCGGCACGCCAAGACATTATGGCAGCCATCGCGGCGCGCAGCGCGTTGGCGTTTTTGACCTAATAACAGGCCGTTTGCAGAGCATTGCGCGAACAACCAAGTAATTAAAATTGTGGTGGGATTAGTAGGTTCATCAATTAGATTGGCAGTATTCAAGGAGAACTCCTGGCAGCAATGCTGGTGACACTCCGGTGCCAGCCTTGACCTCTACTCTGGACTCGGTGCCAACATAAAAGACTGGCGCACTCGCTAGAGGGTGGCGTAAAAAGCCTGTCTTGCGATGAACAACTCATCAGAAACTTTTTATTTGGGTGTGCTGATAAAGCCTAGTTATCTTAAAGACGAGCATCTGTGCCTGCAGATGCTTGATCTGCATTTCTAGGTTTAGCTTTATCAAACCCCGTTTTAAAGTGAGATGAGCTACAAACATAATAAAAGTGGTTGCCTGATGAAAATTAATCCATTGCCACCGTTGAACAGTCTGGTTGCGTTTGAAAGCGCTGCGCGTAATTTAAGCTTCACCCTGGCGGCACATGAGTTGAATGTGACCCAAGGGGCGGTGAGTCGCCAAGTGCGGCTGCTTGAGGATTATCTGGGCAAGGCGTTATTTGAGCGTACAACCCGTGCGATGAATCTGACGCCAACGGGTAATCAGTATTACGAAGTGGTTCGTGACACCTTGCTTGGGCTTGCCAACGCCACCGGTGAAATCCGTCATTGGCGCGGCGCACAGCAGGTTACGGTGGCCACCAGCACCGCTATGGCATCGCTGTGGTTACTGCCGAAAGTGGCTGAATTTCAGCGCGATAACGAAGACATTGATCTGCGCATTATTGCCTACGATCACGTTAAGGATTACTCGCGGCTGGATTGCGACTTAGCCCTGTACTACTGCCGTACACTGCCAAAAAACATGCAAGTAACACCCTTGTTCGCCGAGGAAGTATTCCCGGTTTGCAGCCCGGGCTACCTGGCGAAGCATCCAGAGTTGGAAACGGTTGATCAGTTTTCATCTTGCACGCTGTTGTGGCTGGAAGATCCACAACGGGACTGGATTGGCTGGTCGGAGTGGTTTACCCGCATTGGCACCAAAATGGTGGAGCCACGGCACCGCATCAATATCAACAGCTACTCGATGCTGCTGCAGTCCGCCACTGGCGGGCAGGGCATCGCATTGGCTTGGTCTAATCTGGTCGACAATCACTTACAAACCGGAGCACTGGTACGGCCGGTTGAAGCGACGTTGATGACAGAGGGCCAGTTTTGTTTGCTTGAGCCGAACAATAGAGCGTCCACCCGCCAGAGCGTTAGGCAATTTCGCTCCTGGTTAATATCCCAACTTCCTGTCGTGTTGAGCGACCCTGAAACGGCGACCTGATAATTAGGTGCGCTTATCCTTAGCGCACGCTATTTCAGGCGTCTAAGCAGTTATAAGTTTTCCTCTTTAATTAATGATATTTAATCATAAATAAATAATACAGCCTCTAATTCAGCTATTTCAGAAGGCTTATAAAATTATTAATGATAAAAAATCATAAAACGTGATGTAAAAAATCGTTTGTCGATAATCCCTGTTTTTCTCGAAACTCGCGGTCAACGGAGTGTGGCTAACGCGCCTGCCAAATAAGACTAATCGTGCCCAGCAGGGGAGAAAAACAATGAACAATTCCATCTCTCAACGTATTCCCGTCCAGCAACTGGAAAACGTCCTCAATCCAATTCATCAGGCCACTGGCCTGGGCAATGAGTTTTATACCGAGCAGCGTTATTTCGAACTTGAGCGCGATGAGGTGATGGGCAAAACCTGGGCCTGTGTCGGCTTCGCCAGCGACCTTGTGCAAAATGGTTCGGTCAAACCAATCGACTTCATGGGTTTACCTCTGCTGCTGATGCGTAATCGCGAAGGCGTGGTGCAGGTATTCCACAACGTCTGCAGCCACCGCGGCATGAAGTTGGTGCAAGAAGAAGGGGTGGTGCAGGGCGTTATTCGTTGCCCTTACCACTCCTGGACCTACGATTTGAACGGTTCACTGCGTGGTACACCGCATGTGGGCGGTATCGATAAACACAAAGATGAACGCTTTGCCTGCGAGAAGCACGGCCTCAAAGCATTGCGCAGCGCTATTTGGATGGACATGGTGTTCATTAACCTGTCGGGTGATGCGCAACCGCTCGAAGAAATGCTTGCGCCTCTGACTGAACGCTGGAGCCAGTTTATTGGTGAAGAAGGCATGAGCCTGCTGCGTCGTCGCCCAGGCTTTGATGCCACTAGCCTGGATATCAACTGCAACTGGAAGCTCGCCGTTGAGAACTACTGCGAGGCTTATCACCTGCCTTGGGTTCACCCAAGCCTGAACACCTACTCGCGCCTTGAAGATCACTACAACATCATGTTCGGCGACAACTTCGCGGGCCAAGGCAGCTATGCCTACAACCTGTCTGATGTAGCCGGTACGCACATGCCGAAGTTTCCGAGCTGGCCGCAGGATCGTCTGCGCAATGCTGAATATGTCGCGTTTTTCCCGAACGTACTGCTGGGTATTCAGGCCGATCATGCGTTCGCCATGCAACTTGAGCCTGTCTCTCCGGGCCGCACCCTTGAGCATTTGCGGGTGTTTTATGTTGGTGATGAGGCGCTTAACGATGAGTACGCCGCCTGCCGCAATTCAGTTCTGGAATCCTGGAAAGTGGTGTTTGCTGAGGACATCAGCTCCGTTGAGGGGATGCAAAAAGGTCGTCATTCGCCGGGTTACAAGGGCGGTGCCTTCTCTCCTGAAATGGATATCCCGACTCACTTTTTCCATACCTGGGCTGCCCGCCAGTTTCTAAACACTGATAAGTCAGCCTGAGGAGACAGACATGACCAAGATTGCTGCTCACTGGCTTAACTACATCGATGGCGAATGGATCGACAGCGCGAACCATTTAACGGTCAACCAGCCTGCCAATGGCGAGCCGCTGGCGACCATTGCTCAAGCCTCAGTTGAAGATGCTCAACGTGCACTGGATGCTGCTCGGCGCTGCGCTGACAGCAATGAGCTGACCCGCGTGCGACCTGCGCAACGGGTGACGTGGCTGCTGCAAATTGCTGCTGAAATTCGTGCGGTGGCGGAAGAGGGCGCTTGGGTACTTTGCCAGGAAAATGGCAAAAGCCTGAATGACTCCCGTGATGAGTTCATCGAGTCAGCACGCTACTTTGAGTACTACGCCGGCATGGCCGACAAAATTGAAGGCACGTCAATTCCGCTGGGTAACGGCTATATGGATTTTACCCAGTACGACCCTATGGGCGTATCGGCGCAAATCGTGCCATGGAACTTCCCGGTTTCAATCTGCGCACGTTCATTGGCACCTGCATTGGCCGCTGGCAATGCAGTGGTAATCAAGTCCCCAGAGCTATCGCCGCTGGGCATGTGCGTATTAATGCGCGCTATTGCCAAAGTGGGTCTGCCTAAGGGCGCGGTTAACTTGATTTGCGGCCGGGGTCGTGAAGTCGGCTCGTACCTAGTCAGCAGCAAACAGGTCGATCAGATTGTGTTCACCGGTTCGGTGCCAACTGGTCAGTCAATCCTGCGTGCAGCGGCTGAAAACGCAATCCCGAGTGTGATGGAGCTGGGCGGTAAATCTGCTGCATTGGTGTTTGCCGACGCGGATCGTGAGCAAGTATTGGCCAGCGTCAAGAGCGGTATTTTCTTCAACGCCGGTCAGGTGTGCTCGGCGATGTCACGCTTACTGGTTCAGCGCGAAATCTACGATGAAATCGTTGACGCTGTGGTGCAGATGGCCGAATGCATGAGTGTCGGGATTGGCTCGGAGAACCCTGACCTGACACCCGTTATCAGCGCTGGGCAGCTTTCCGGTATCGAGCAGCTGTGCCGAGAGGCCGCTGATGAAGGTGCAGTTATCGCCACCGGCGGGGAATCCTTCAGTGATCGTGCGGGGCACTTCATGCGCCCAACCGTACTACGTGATGTCACGCCTGAAATGAGCATTGCCCAGACCGAAGTTTTCGGCCCGGTATTGGCCGTCATCCCGTTTGACACTGAAGAAGATGCCTTGCGCATCGCCAACGGTACTGAGTTCGGTTTAGTTGCGGGCGTATTCACCCAAGACATCAGCCGCGCCATGCGCTGCACCCGCCGTTTAAAGGCAGGCCAGGTGTTCGTCAACGAATGGTACGCCGGTGGTATTGAAACTCCATTTGGCGGCGTGGGATTGTCAGGCTTCGGTCGGGAGAAAGGTCAGGAAGCCCTGTACAGCTACGTACGGACCAAAAACGTAGCCATTCGTGTGGCTGGCGAGTAAGTGGAGACGATCATGAAAAAGTGGCTCTGTGTGGTCTGTGGCCTGATCTACGATGAAGCATTAGGCTGGCCAAAAGACGGTATCGTCGCGGGAACCCGTTGGGAAGATGTGCCTGAAGATTGGGAGTGCCCCGATTGTGGTGTTGGCAAAAGTGATTTCGAGATGCTCGATATCACAGAGCCCGTCGCTGCTGTGGCGGCTCCAGTGATCACAGCAAAACCAGTGATAAGCGCGCAACCGCGTCAACCAATCGTGATTATCGGCAGCGGCTATGCCGGTTACGGTTTGGCTCAGGCACTACGCCGCGCAGACGCAAACGTTGAAATTCGTTTGATCACCCAAGAGTCAGGGCATCTGTACTCCAAGCCCGCGCTGTCGATTGGCTTGGCTCAAGGCAAAACCGCTGAAGGGCTGGCAGGTGAGACGCCTATGGCCTTGGAAAAACGCCTGAATATTCGTATCTATGCACATTGCCGGGTCGAGCGCATCGACAGCGTCAAGCGCACACTGCACACCAATTTGGGTGATATGGAATACGGCCAATTGGTATTGGCCAGTGGTGCTGCACCGATTCGGTTGCCAATTGTTGGCGAAAGCGATGCGGTACTGAGCATCAACAACCTGCATGACTATCAAGCTTTCCGCCAGCGTCTGGAAGGGGTTAAGCGGGTCGCAATCATCGGCGATGGCCTGATTGGTTGTGAGTTCGCCAATGATTTGGCCAGCAATGGTTATCAGGTCAGTGTGATTGGGCTCGGGAAATGGCCCATGGAGCGCCTGCTGCCCGCCGAGGCGGGGCAACACCTGCAAACCGCGCTGAGCGAGCAGGGCGTGAATTGGTACTTAGGTAATTCAGTGGCTCAGGTTGATCGGCAGCCGCAAGGCTATCGTGTGCAGCTCACGGATGGCCAGACGCTGGATACCGATCTGGTGTTGTCAGCAGTCGGCCTGCGCCCCAACCTGGCCTTGGCGCAAAGCGCAGGTGTGGCCACTGATCGTGGTATCAAAGTCGACACGCATCTACAAACCTCGGTACCAGGTATTTTCGCATTGGGCGATTGCATTGAAATTGATGGGCAATTACTACCGTATCTTGCGCCGATTAATCAAGGTATTCAGGCTCTGTGCAAAACCTTGCTCGGTGAACCAAGTCCAGCCACATACCCGTTAATGCCCGTGATGGTGAAAACTCCGGCAGCGCCATTGTGCTTGCTGCCACCTGCAGTGGGTGCAATCGGGGAGTGGCGTTGTACGCCAACAGCCGATGGCATATGTGCTGGTTTTTATCACACCGATGGTTTGGTAAGCGGCTTTGTCTTGCTAGGCCGCCAAGCCCAGCTGCAACGTAACGCTTGGCTGCAAAGCTGCCAAACCGCGCAACAAGCCGTAGCCTGAGGCTCAATCATGACTAATAAAAAGATTAACTTGCCGCTGGATGACTCTACCTGCGGCTGGTACAGCGCCTTGCATGATGTGCCAGCGGCCAAGCGTTTAGCCGGCCAACAACGGGCTGATTACGCCATTATTGGTGCCGGTTTTGCTGGTCTTGCCGCCGCTCGACGTCTGGCTGAGCAACTGCCGGAGGCTCGTATCATTCTGGTCGATGCACAGCGCGTCGGCCATGGTGCGTCGGGCCGTAACTCAGGATTTGTGATTGACCTGCCGCACAAGTTTGCCCTTGAGCATCCGGACCCTGCACACAAGCAGCGTTTGCTGGCTCTCAATCGTGCGGCAATCGGTAAGTTACAAGGCTTGGTTGATCAGCATGGGATTGATTGCCAATGGTCGCACGCCGGTAAATACCAAGGCGCAGTCGGCCCGCGTGGGCAAGCTTACCTTGAGCATTTTGCAGGCTTGATGAAGGACCTCGGTGAGCCTTTCGAATGGATCGAACGTGAGTCGCTGGCCAAGGTCATTGGCAGCCAACATTACAGCCAGGCTATTTTTACCCCGGGCTGCTACCTGATGCAGCCTGCCGCCTTGGTTAATGGGTTGGCGCGTAGCTTGCCAGCTAATGTTGAACTGTTGGAAGAGTCGCCCATTCAGCGGCTTGAGCGTGATGGCAATGGCGGCTGGATTTTGCACGGCACTAACGGTCGCATCACTACGCCGACGTTGCTGTTGGGCACCAGTATATTTACTCAGGAATTCGGTTTTCTGCGTAACCGTTTGCTGCCGGTGATGACCTTCGCCAGTTGGACCCGCCCACTCACCGATTCTGAACTGGCTGAGTACGGTGGCCAACTGGATTGGGGCCTGACCCCTGCTGATCATGCAGGCACTACCGTGCGCATGACACAGGATCGTCGGTTGATCATTCGTAACACTTACAAGCATGTGCCCAAGTACGGGCGCAGTACCAATGATGCAATGCGCCAACAGGTTGCAGTTGATCATCGCAAGGCGTTTTTGGCGCGCTTCCCGCAACTGGCCAATGTTCCCTTCACCCATACGTGGGGCGGGGTATATGCCATTTCCCGTAACTTCACCAACTTCTTTGGCGAATTACAGGACGGCGTTTTTGCATCGGCCTGTGACAATGGTGTCGGTGCTGCTTGGGGTACGATTTCCGGCACGCTGCTGGCTGACCTGGCTATTGGCGCAGAGTCGAGTCAGTTACGTGATATTCAAGCGGTTACAGGCATGCCGTCACTTAATCCGCCTGAGCCCTTTTTAGGAATTGGTGTGCGTTCACGCATCCGTTTGGCCGCATTTAACAGCCGGAGTGAAATATGAGTGAAGCAAGCAAAACCTCCGGCAAAGGCCCTGTGTTGTTGGTCGACCATCAAAACCTCGATTTCGCCTTGCGCAGTGCTGCCGATAGTCAAGGACAAGCATTTGTAGCGCGTGCAATCAGCAATGAAATTTCACCCAACATAGGAGTTGGTTTCGCCCGTTGGGAAGGCGCAGAAGTGGCATGGACGCTGCTCTATGACGAAGTTATTTTCGTTATTGAAGGCTGTTTCGAGTTACAGGCAAATGGCCAACTATATCGCGTTACACCTGGGCAAATGCTGTGGATTCCAGAAGGCACAGCGTTAGTTTATGGCGGTCATGCGCTGTTTGGCTATGTGGTGCATCCCGGTGACTGGAAGCAACGTCACGGGCTTGGCTGAGCGACAACCATCCGTAATTTGCGAACAGTTTCACAGGCAGAAAAATGCCTGTGAACGGGTGGCGTGGATGAGCAAAACATCAGTGATAAAAACTCATAAATCAACGAGATAAAATGGTTTGTTGAGTTGTTCGACCTGACTGAATATCGCACCCCAGCACAATTCAGGAAACTTGCCTTGTAGACGAAATGTCTTCCCTGAATTGGCTTAATACAAAAACAATAGCGAGGCCGTGTAATGAAAGATATAACTGCAGAAGCTGCCCAGCCCCCCGCATTAAATATGCGCATCCTGGGCCTGAATTTTCATCGTGTGATCTTTCCAGCGTCATTTTTTATTGTTTTAGCGCTGGTGTTAGCTGCGCTCTATGATCCTGTGGCATTTGGTCAGACCCTTGAATCAACAAAGGGCTGGATTATCCAGAACTGTGATTGGTTTATTATGATCATGGGCAACTTGGCAGTTCTATTCTGCGCCGGGATTGCAATCTCACCCTACGGTAAAATTCGCCTTGGCGGTGAAGACGCAAAACCTGAATTCAGCATGCTGTCGTGGTTCTCAATGATGTTTGCTGCAGGCATGGGCGTTGGTTTGCTTTACTGGGGTGTTGCCGAACCTGTAGCGCAATATACCGAATGGTGGAAGACACCCCTCAACGTCATTAAAAATACCCCTGAAGCCGCGCATGCATCTATGGGCGCAACCATGTTTCATTGGGGCCTTCACCCTTGGGCGATCTACCTCACCAGCGCATTGGTGATTGGCTATTTTGCCTTCAATAAGGGCATGCCATTTTCCCTTAGCTCTGGTTTGAAGCCGCTGATTGGCGACGCCTACAAAGGTTTGCCAGGTCAAATCGTTGATATCTTCACGGTGGTACTGACTGTGTTTGGCTTGGCCACTTCCCTTGGTTTAGGTGCCATGCAAGCCACGGCGGGCATTACCCATGTACTGGGGATTGCCAACTCATTCAGTTTTCAGCTTCTGTTTATCTTCATCGTGACTGCGCTTGCTGCGCTGTCATTGTGGCGAGGCATGCATGCCGGGGTGAAGCTGCTCAGCAACATCAACATGCTGTTGGCTTTGGCCTTGTTCGTTTTGGTCGCTATCGCCGTTGGCGTCGGGACTTTCTTCTCATCTGTCGTCACCACAGCAGCTGACTATGTCGAATACTTTGGGCCATTGGCGAACTGGATTAACCGGCCTGACCAAGACTGGTTTCATGGCTGGACCGTTTTCTATTGGGCTTGGTGGTGCACGTGGGGGCCAATTGTAGGGGTATTCGTTGCGAGGGTTTCTCGCGGCCGTACATTGCGCCAACTGGTTTGTGTGGCGATGGTTTTCCCAACTATTGCGACTATTTTCTGGTTCGCTGCTTTTGGTCTCAGTGCAATTGATCAAGTCACCGCAGGGCAGGGCGGTCTTGCGGCTGGGCTGACCGATATCAACATGGCGCTGTTCCAATTCCTCGAAGTGCTGCCAATGTCGACCATCACCTCAATTCTTGTGGTCGTGTTACTGGTGATCTTTATGGTTACGTCCATGGACTCTGGTGCCTTGGTCGTCGATAACCTGGCTGCAGGGGGAGAACCCGACACCCACGCAGGGCAACGTATTCTGTGGCTGTTGATGGTGGCATTGGTGACCATCACATTGTTCGTCATCGGCGGAGATACTGCGCTCAAAGGTATTCAGGCCGGAGCTGTCGCAATGGGCCTGCCCTTTATGGCGATCATGCTGCTGTTGATGATGGGCTTTATTAAATCCTTGGCAACTGACGGTGTCAGTAAACAATTAAGCTAACGAACTGGCCGTGACGCACGGCCTATTCTCCTCTCGAAACATCCACTAAAGCCGTTGACAAGCAATTGTCAACGGCTTTTCTCTACTCGTGTTCCTGGTGATTAACTTCTGAATAGCACTGCTCAGCTAATTTATACTGTTGTAAATTTATGCGAGCAGTTGCCTATTGAATTGGCATTTAATAGTGTCGCCCTTGAGTGCCTGTAGGTTAATGCAAAGGAAACGGTTCATGATAAAAGCTGCCATCGTTCACGCCTTCGAACGGCCCCCTCAGTATGGTGAAATCGCTGCGCCCGTGGCTCAGACCCAAGAGGTTTTGGTGCGCGTCAAAGCTGCGGCACTGAGCCAGTTGGTCCGGGCGCAGGCAAGTGGTAAGCACTACAGCAGTGGCAAGGTAACGCCTATGGTGCCTGGCGCAGACGGTGTGGGTTTGTTGGAAGATGGAACACGGGTGTATTTCGCATTTCCACGCGGACCTGTTGGTGCCATGGCTGAAACCGTGGCAGTCAAGGCTGACCAATGTGTGGCACTACCGGACAGTGTGGATGATGTTACTGCTGCAGCCATTGCTAACCCGGGGATGTCATCGTGGGCCGCGCTGCAAGAGCGGGCGCATTTCAAAGCTGGTGAGTCTGTATTGATTAATGGCGCCGCGGGTGTTTCTGGCCGTCTTGCCATTCAGGTGGCACGTCATTTGGGTGCGTCCCGAATCATTGCCACTGCGCGTAATCCTAGCGTTGAAGCAGAGCTGCGTGACTTGGGTGCTGATCAATTTATTTGCTTGGGTCAGTCATCTGAATCGCTCACCGCGGCCTTCCGTGAGGCGATACAAAACGGGGGCGTGGACGTTGTACTGGATTACCTGTGGGGCCCGCCCGCTGAATGTTTTATCAATGCGGCAGTAGGCTATGGCAGTGGCGAAGCAGCGCCGCGAATTCGCTTCGTCAATATCGGCGCGCTGGCGGGTGCGACCCTTGCCATGACGACCGGACCACTACGCAGCTCAGGGCTGGAGTTGATGGGTAGCGGTTTAGGCAGTATTTCAAATGCGGACTTAGTTAAAGTAGTTGGCCAACTCTTGCACGCCATAGGACCTGCAGGCCTGAAAGTTGAAGCCTGCGCCGTACCACTGGATCAGGTCGAGGAAGCTTGGTCGCGCACTTCTGCAGAACGGATTGTATTTACCCTTGCATGAACTGAACCGGGCGCGTGCGTAGCGCCTCAGTGAATAGGCATAAATGGTTAGCCACGACATCTGGAGAAGGGGCCTTTACCCTTGGGCGTAGAGGCAGGCAGATACCGTGAAGGCAAAGCGCGCCTACATCGCCCCAAGGTCAGAGAGAATGCGGTATGCAGCCTGGACACGTGCATCGTTGGGGTAGTTCTTGTTGGCCAGCATTATCAGCGCCGTCTGCTTACCGGGCAGCATGACAACATAGCCTGCGAAACCATTTGTAGAACCGGTCTTGTTTATCCAGACATCATTGCGAGGCTTCTGACTGGGTTTGATCGCATCAGCCGGGTTGGGCTTGAGGATCATGTCATAGCCGTTACCCGCCAATAGCCTATCCACTGAAACTGGCAGGGCATACTGTTCCCAAATCATGTCCTGCGTCATTTGGCCAACTTGATAACGACCTTCTCGGGTCGCGTTCAAGGCCGCTTTAAACTTGTTTTCGATATCCAGTAAGCCCAGATTGGCCTGAGCAAAATATGCCAAGTCCCCAGCAGTTGTCTTGATGCCATAGGCCTCGTCGTCGAGTACGCCGGGCGCAACACGAATCGGCTTGCCTTGCTTGTCCTCACCCATGGCGTAATGGGCCTGCTGAGACTGGGGAACGGCATACCATGTATGGGTCATGCCCAGTGGTTTCAGTACGTTTTGCTGCATCGCAGTCACGAAGTCCTCACCCAAGCTTGCAGCGGTTTCGAGGCCAAGCAAGCCGATGCTTAAATTGGAGTAGGTGCGCACCTTGCCAATTGGAGCGGTTGGCTGCCATTGGCGATACCAGGCCATAAGCTGTTGGCGATTGGTGACTTCATCGGGTACGAAAAGTGGCAGGCCGCCAGAGGTGTGAGTCGCAAGATTGGCCCCGGTAATGGCGTCGAAGGCGCTGTTTTTAAGTTCTGGCAGGTACTGAGTGACAGCAGCATCAAGCTCAAGCTTTCCGTGTTGGACGGCAACCGATGCCAGGGTTACGGTAAAGGTTTTGCTAAGTGAGCCAATTTCAAACAGGGTTTGATCATTGACCGCTGTTCTCAGCTTGCGATCGGCAACGCCATAATTCAACACAGCAGTGCCCTGCGGACGAACAATGGCGACCGACATGCCGGGTATTTTCTGTTGTTGCATCAATGAGCTGATGACAGGGTCAATCACCGCTTTTACATCGTTCTTCTGCGCTAGTACCGCATTGGAGTTAGCCAGCAATCCTAGCATCACGCCAGCCATCAACAATTTCATTCGTGTTCCCATAAACAGATTATTGGTCGAGTTCGGCACGTGCTTCTGCGCGATTTTTTGCCAATCCGCGGATATTCATTAAGAACAGACATAGCTGCAAAACAATCAGGGCCCATGCATGGGCGTGCCACCCCCATACGGCCCATAAAATATTGCTCAGTATAAAACTGTAAAAGCCAAATATTCTTCTTTTGGGGCTAAGCGAGCCAATCAACCAAGCTGCCAATACTGTCATGACCATAGCAGGCCACTGAAGTAGATCGATTAGGTCCAAGGTTAACGCCTCATACTTGCTAGGAGTGCTTGCGCAGGGCTTCTAATAGCTGCGCCTTACGCATGGTTGAGCGGCCGCTGATGTTACGTTTTCGGGCGAGGTCCATTAATTGGTCTTTCGTCAGTTCATCGAAGGTTTGTCCAGGCCGAAGTTTTCCTTCACGTGATTTTGCAGCGGTTTGAGCTGATGATTGGCGCGCCTTTTTTTTGGCCGCAGCACTTGTACTCGCGCCTGAACCGCCTGCTTTATTACCACCCCCTGACTGCTTGTTTACAGTGGCCCAAGCACGGGCTTTGGCTTCAGTTTCACTTACGCCTTGGTCTTCGTACGTGGTCTCGATGTGCTCAGCTTTGCGCTTTTGCTTATCGGTGTATTTAGCTTTGCTTCCACGCGGCATAGTTACCTCCTGGCGCTGCGCTGAACCTAGGTTTCAGGCACAGTTTTAATCAAGCTCAGCGTCAGTGTCGTTTGATTCGCTAGGTTGCTTCGTCTGGTCATTGTCAGTTTCACCGTCATTATTATCGGTGTTCTGATCCTGATCTTTGATCTGCGGTTTAATCAGTGTTGGAGGCGTCTGACTTTGCGCGCCTGGCTCAGGTGTTTGAACTTTGTCTTGGCTGTCAGGCTTATCAGAGGTGGCTGCACCAGCGGACGCGCTCGCGAGCAAGGTCAGTGAAAAAAGTGCTGAACAAATGCATTTAATCGGGCTGTTCATTTTGTACTCCTTTTTATGGATGCAGGCTTTTGGCATCCATAAATGTAGAGCGGGTGTGCGCCCCAAGAGTTCAAGTTGTCTGGCGGTATGCACTGATGATTAGCACGTTTGCATAGGCAGTGAGTTGGGCTGCTAATAGGCGTAAATTCGAGACGGTGAAGGCTACTGCGGCAGAGCAGGGAAGGGCTAAACCAATCATGGGTAATTCGAGCCTAAGGTGGCCAGGCTCGGGTTTACTCATAATCGATTACACTGCCTGCAACAACCATTAATACCCGTGGCGAATTACAGAGGCTGACCCATGTTCCGAGTAGCCGCATTTATCTTCACATGCGCTTTATCATCCCAAAATGTTTTCGCCCAGGAAGCTGATTGCGCCAATGCTCAGGATCAAGCCTCATTGAATATCTGTGCGCAACAGTCATACCGAGCCTCCGATGCCGCACTGAATAAATCTTACGCAGCCCTCAGCCAAAAGGTCAGTAAAGAGGGGCTTGCCAAGTTGAAAACAGCCCAGCGCGCATGGATCAATTACCGGGATGCTCAATGTGAGTTCGAGTCCTACGGAACCGCCGATGGCAGTGTGCACCCAATGATTGTGTCCGCCTGCCTGGATCAGCTCACGCAAGCGCAGACAGAGCGTCTGAACTTGCAATTAAATTGCGTTGAAGGCGATTTGTCGTGTGGCAATCAATAACGCAGTCGTTGCGAGTGCATCGGCTAGTTCGCAACGACTTTGCCTTACTGCAGCACTAAAAGTGATCCGGAAACGAAAGCAAATATCAGTACAAATCGACGTAAGCGACTCTCGTTAAGAAGGTGACGTGCCCAGTGGCTTGCGAACACACCTATCGCCAAGGGAAAACATAGAACCAGAACCGGTGAAATCTGCTCTGTATGCAAATGCCCGCCTAAGGTGAGCACCACAAGCGAGATCAACTCACCCACCAAAAAGCACAGAGCCACAGAGCCCCGTAATGTGGCAACCGAGGCATGCTGGTAAACCAGTGCCAGTGGCGGCCCACCAACACCTGTGGCCGTTTCGGTAATCCCTGTTATGACGCCAGTTGAAATCAACGCTCGCCGTCCAGGGATGAAAGAAGGTGCCATCCAGGTGACGAGGCACGCTGCAATGGTTGATAAGCCAATAAGCAAATTCAATTGCGAGAGCGGCAACCAGAACAGTATCCAAACACCACCGAAGGTACCCGCAAAACGGCCTAAGGTGATCCATGAGCTGCCCCTGAAGTCGATAGCATTACGCTCTCGCCATGCAATCACAGCATTTAACGGCAACATCAGTATTAGCAGGCTTATTGGCAATGACTCGGGAGCCAGCAAGCCCATGACTGGCGCAACAATGAGGGCGAAGCCCATGCCCGTTGTACCTTGGATAAGGCCACCAGCGGCAACGGCGAAAGCAATGATATACAGTGGGTCAACTGGCAAGTTCATGGTGTTCTCAATAACGATTTGAATTAGGCCACCGTCGGAAACGGATGGACTTTATGCACGGGAGCTTGGTTTACGACGTCTCTGGCCAGCGCATCAACCTGACGCATTAATTCACGGGCATCCCAGTCAGTTGGCCAGCCATGCCATAGACGCACCTTGCCTTGCACGACAACGGCTTGAATCTGATCCCGATTAGCCAACCGCACCAGATCCCAGGTCAGGTTCCATGATGGCAGTAGTTCAGGTACAGCCAGGTCTACCAGCAGAAAATCGGCAGCCAAGCCTTTAGCAATTCGCCCGGTCACTTTGCCTAGCCCCAACACATCTGCAGCGGTCTGTGTGCCCATGTTCAGCCATAGTTCTCCACTTCCACATACGGAGTCTCCGACGGGCAAACCATGGGCAAAGCGCTGTGCGGACTCGGCGGCGTCCAGCAAGCGAAAGGCGTCGCCGCGAGTGCCATCGGTCCCTAAACCCAAGGGAACTCCGAGGCAGTGCATCAAATGTGCTTGCGCAACAGCATTGCCTTTCCATGCACTGGCTACAGGGTTGTAACTAACGGAGGCACCACTATCACGTAATAAGCAGAGCTCTTCTGGCGTCAGGAGGGTTGCGTGAGCAAGCAATGCATGGGGACCAAGCGCGCCGGCTCGGTGCAAATGCTCTAATGGCCTGACGCCGTAACGCTCCAGGGAACGTTCGACAGCAACGAGGTGTTCATTGACATGGCTCTGGAATACACGTCCTGCCTCGTGGCAAAGCTGATACACAGCCCGCAAGGTACTGTCAGTCGCAATTTCCGGGATAGGAATGGCCAAGGACGGCGTGATCAACGGATCGTTGTCCCAGTCTGACAAATGCTTATCCGCCACCATCAGGATGCGACTTGCATCAAGCACCTGCTCACCCTGCAGGTCGTTGCAAGTCTTCGCAAGCACGCAGCGCATGCCGACTTCATGAACGGCCTTGGCAATGGCTTCAACCCCTTCCTGAGAACGAGTGCCCGCATCACAAACAGTCGTGAATCCACCACGCAGTGACTCGAAGGCTGCCAGCTTGCTGGTCAAATACAGCAGCTCTGCATCAAGCGAGCCTTCAAGGGGAATCCATATACGCCGAAAGATCTCTGAGGGTTCACCGAACACCAGGCCTTTGCCAAAGCTCTGGCTAAGGTGGTGGTGAGTATCGATAAACCCGGGCATGAGCAGCATGTTTTCAAGCCGCTGGATCTGATGAGCGGGATATCGACTTTTCAACATCGCCAGGGGGCCTACATCCGCGAACACACCGTCTACCACAAGTACGGCCTGGCCACGGCGCGGCCCCTCGGGAAGCAACAACCAGTCGGGCGCTAACAGCTGATCTGCGGCGACAAGTTGTTCAGGAGAGTAGGGGGACAGGGAGGAGATTTTACTGTTCATAAAGAAGCCTTAGTCGCTAGTTTTGCCTTGTCATCAACTGATGCGTGCGGGTGGCCAATGCAATGGAATAAAAAATTCATGACAGCAGCGGTTAGTGCGCCCATCGCCACGCCATTACCCAGCAAACCAGAAAGACCGTTGGGAAAGTGGCTGTAGACGCCGGGGACAAGTATGGGTAGCAACCCGACGGCCATGGCCGTCGACACAACGTACATGTTGCCGTGATTTCGTAGGTCGACTTTGCGCAACATGTCGATGCCCATGGTTCCCACAATCGCGAAGACAATCAGGCTGGTTCCACCGACAACGGCTTCAGGCACGCCCTCAATCAAACGGGCCAAAGGGGCCAGCAATGCGAACAAAAGCAAGAGCAAACCAGAGACCGCCGTCACATACCGGGAGCGAACCTGGGTCGCACGAATAACGCCGATGTTTTCTCCACTGGTAATGATTAACGAAGTCCCCATGAATCCCCCAAGAATTGACGCCAAAGCATCACCTCGAATGGTGCGAACAACGTCCCGATTTACATCAAGGGGTTTGTCTACAGCTTCACGGATAGCCACCGTCTGACCGGTAGCCTCAACCATCGAAACAAGGCAAAAAAGCATCAATGGAATTGAGGCGAATAGGTCGAACTCAGGCATGCCAAATGGCAGTACGGTGGGCAGGCTCAATAAAGGAAACAGGCTTAATTGAGAGCTATCAAAAACCCCGAGTACGACGGACAGTAAACTGCCGCCCAACAGCCCAAACAATATTGATAATTGGCCGAGTGTTCCCCGCAACAAGCGCGAACAGAGCACAGTGATAACGATGGTAGAAAAGGCCAGAAGTAGATGTTGAGGTGCAGCAAAATTGACACTGTCTGGTCGGCCGACAATCAACTCACCCGAAAGCTTTATCAGGTTGACTGAAACCAGCAGCAGCATCGTTCCAACCACCACCGAAGGAAAAAACCGCAGTAATCTGCGAAAAATGGGTAAGACGAGAAAATAGAAAACACCGGTCAAAATGACCGCGCCCGATGCAACGGCCACCCCGTTTTGCTGGGCAATCAATATGAACAACATAATAGGTGCTCCACCCGGGAGCATGATGAAGGGTAAGCGAGCACCACAGCCGCGCCAGCCTAACGACTGTAGGAGAGAGCCCAGCCCGCAGACCATGAAGGTTGCGCTCAAAAGCTGAAGCGTTAATTCACTGGAGAAACCTAGCGCTGTAGCCATCAGGAAGACTGACGCGATGGGTGACGCAGCCATAACTAGCACGTGCTGGGTGCCAAACATCAGTAACTGTCGCCATGGCAGGCGCTCATTAACAGGAGAAAAGACGTGTTTATCGTTGTCCGGCATACCCACCTCTACGTTGAGCCAATAATGGCGGCTCATGGAATTATTGTTATTCAGGTCTAGACGTAGTGTTGCGATGATCATGTAGATAAGTTCTTTACCAAATCGATTTAAATGTTACCCCAAATCGATTTGGGCAGAATGTATTCCTGTAATGATTAGCTGTCAACAAGATGCGCATCGCACACCCGACTGATAGCTGATACCCTTCAGGCAGCGTATAACTCTGCGCACCGCAAACAGAGCTTCCATTTCTATGCCCAACAGCATCTCTCGTCGCCCAACCATTGCTGATGTAGCCAGCGAAGCAGGGGTCTCACGCACTACGGTGTCCCATGCGCTCAACGACCGTGGCCAAGTCGATCCCGCCACCAGAAGCCTGGTTAAAGAAGTCGCAGGACGCCTTGGCTACAGCCCCAATCTACGCGCCCAACGCTTGCGTACCGGTCAAGCCAGCGCCATAGCCTTGATATCCTCGATGCCATTTGCCGTCGCTGGTGGGGCATCGAAGTTAGGTTTCTTGATGGAGATCGCTGCCACTGCGATGGAAGCAGCATTGCGCCGCGGAGTGGCTTTGGTGTTGGTTCCGCCCCTGGACGAAGCTCAAGCACTGCTGGATACACTGGATATCGACGGTGCAGTGATCATCGAGCCGATCGCAAACGACCCACACATCGCCAGCCTGCGTAAAAGGGGAGTGAAGCTAGTCTCCATTGGCCGCCAGCCTGAGGCTGATGCCACCTTGCCCTACATCAACATGCACGGCACAGAGGCTGGAAAGCTCTTGTTAGAGCATTTGCACGAACAAGGTGCTCGTAAAATTGGCTTAGTGATAGGGGCGCAATCCCGGCACTCATACTTGGATATGGAACAGGCATACCGGACCTATTGCACAGCCAATAAGCTCGATCCAGCCATCGTCCGAGCCGATGAAGCCGGTGGTGAATCAGCCGGAGCTGAAGCCTGCATCCAACTGTTAGAGCAATACCCTGGAATTGATGGCCTGTGCATACCCGTTGATGCATTTGCAATTGGAGCCGTCAAAGCCCTGTCTGCGAGAGGAATCAAGGTTCCGCAAGATGTAAAAGTAGCGACTCGGTATGACGGTTTGCGCGCGCGTGAATGCACGCCACCTTTGACAGCCTTGGATATGCACCTTGAAGATGTTGCAGCACAGGCAATTGAACTGCTTTTTGAGCAAATCAACGGTACAGGGCAACGTCAATGCATCGATGCGCCATTCGCCACGCTTGTGGCTCGTGAATCCAGTCGTAAGTAGCCTATGGCAGGATTGAGGCGCCGCACAAATTACCAACTGAATGTTTACAGTGCTGATAAAACTCGATGACGTCGATCTAACCGGCAGTAACTATTGTGCGAGACGTTAACGAACGACATAGGGTGCTGTTGTCGATAAAGCAGTGAGCGCAAGATAAAAAAGTGTTGAGCCTGGCTGGTACCGCTTAATACCTAACTTCGCATAATGTATATTATGTTAAATTGGATGTTATGTGTGTAAGGCTCATCAGGCGCTGATTCCACAATCCCGTTTCAGACCTCCGCTCTCTGAATTGGCCAAGTCTTTTCAAATGCAGGCACTGTGCAAATAACCCTAACGCAACTAACTTGCCTGCGATCCTAGCTTCCAAACTTTCGGCCCTTGTGGCAAAAGCCGAGACCGCGAATCGCAACTCAATCAAACAGAGCGATCACGGTTTGGCTGCAGGCTTCTCTGCTGCTGGTAAGGCCCGGGATCTTGTGCGGGCAACTTCTGCTTCGAGTTTCGTCAGCAATAAGCGCATTTCCGCGACTCGTCCGCGCAGGTACTGTAGCTCAGCTGCGGGATCGCAGCTCATGCCTTTGAGCACGCAGTGGCCGCTCAGGCCGCGCTGTAGGATAGCCGCACCGCCTAGCGCTTTAAGCACACCAGCGGCCCCACCTTGATGGACACCACGTGCAACCGTAAAGAGGCCTGCAGCAACTGAAACGGCCCGCTCTAAGCCGTTAACGTTTTGATAGAGTTCGGCCATGGTATTTGCTCCTAAGTCGGATTCGTTTACGCAGCTTTGCCGCTTGCAGCTTCCTTTTTAAGCTCAGCGCGCAACGCCTGCATGGCGGAGCCCAGTTCATTTAAAACCTTTGCACTGAGCAGTTTTTTTGCTTGAGGAAACAGCTCGTCTTCCTCTTCCTCGATGTGATGTTCAAGTAACTCTTTGAGCACCTTGGTACGACCGGAAAAGGTTATTTTCGAAGGGTCCGTAGCTTTGAGATCGGGCAGCACCAGGTCTTCGACAGCGCGATGTTCTTCGCGAGCTTCAGCATCCATTGTGGCCTCTTCTTTACCTCCGGCGGCCTTGTAGGCGGGGTAAAAAATCTTCTCTTCGAGCTGAGTATGGATCAATAGCTCGTGCTCGATTTTACTCAACAGCTCTTCACGGGTTTTCACTCCCCGCTCAGTGGTGCTCTCTAGTTGAGTTAATAGTTTTTTCACCTTCTCATGATCGGCTTTTAGTAACGCTATCGCGTTCATCTTTCACTCCTGACTTTTTATGATGGCCTCACAAATCGGGGGCTTGTAAAAATGAGAGTGAGCGGACATCAAAATGGTTCTACTTTTTTCCAAGGCAAAGGGTGAACCTTTGCTTCCTGCTAAAGCGACTGAGATAAACCTTGAACGATTTATGCAAATGCCACGTCGGAATTTAAGAGTGACATTGTGTGCACTCTGATATTTCCAACCTAAATGGAGCGTGGCAAATGGATAATTCTGAGCAAACCATTAAGACGTTGAACGATTTGATTGAGACCAGCAAAGACGGAGAAGCTGGTTTCAAGGCCTGTGCCGATGATGTTAAGCGTGCAGACTTGAAACAGATCTTCTCAGCCCGCTCCCTGGAGTGTGGACAAGCTGCTGCAGAGCTACAGGCTCTAGTGCTGCAGCTAGGTGGAGATCCTGAAGATAGCACTAGCCTGGGCGGCGATATTCACCGTCGCTGGGTCGATCTAAAGTCCATGGTGACTGGCAAAGATGACACGGCAATTCTAAACGAATGCGAACGTGGCGAAGATGTCGCCAAGAAGCATTACAAAGAAGCCTTGGAAGAGGATCTGCCAGTAAACATACGTGACGTTGTGTTACGCCAACAACAGGGCGTATTGCGTAATCACGACCAGATCAAGGCGCTGCGTGACGCATCGAGAGCCAACTAAGCCTACGCGATAATACAGTGACTATCCTCGACGCATTGGGTCGAGGATTCACTTGAGCATCGCGACTAGAAAGCTAAGTCCGTGTGTTGTGGATCAAGGGTCGAAACAGCGAAGCCTGCGTGCACATGACAATGGCTCGCCCGGTGTGCTGCCGCATTTTGAAGACTAAAATGTGGCGCGAGACATCTGAACTCGCGCAATTAGGCCCCAACTTTCCGGCCAGCGAACAAGGTTTTTGCGGCTGTTCGATGTATTGGATGACCGGTGTAGGTTGGCAATGTGCTTTCCAGCAACTGACTTCCTTTACCTTTCCAGGTCACCTCACCGGTGCGCAGTTTTAACTCCAGCTGAAGTTCCCGTATTAGGCTGTGCACATGAAATGGCGTGTAGATATTCAGGGGGTCAACAACCCTGCGCAGTTCGACTTTACCTTCACGCTCAAGGGTGATCAAAACCGTAGCATCCGGCCGGGCCGACAGATTGATATTGAATTCTGGAAATGCCCGGAAAATCTCTTTCATTGTTTCCATGCTGAGCCTCCTTCAGTTAGTTATCCCCCATCCGGCATGAGAGATAGCAGGAGACGTGCCAAATATTTTTATGATTGATTTATAAAGGTTATTTTTGCCGTCTATGACACCGAGCATTGCAAACTGCATGATATGTACATTCTCAGCCTGCAAACTGCACGTTCGCGCAGGCAACGACAGCTCAAGTCTGCAAGCAAATAAACGGACTTATCAGTTATGCCCTGCAACCCAACTGCCCTGCTCCCAGCTTATCGACAGACCCACCATGACCCCGCATCGAGATGAAAGTGATTGCGATGAGCTGCGTTGTAATCCGGGCTTAGTACCACATTGAACGACTCACAGGCACTGTCACGGGCAAGGCGCAGAAAGCGTGCATCATCGCCCTCCTCAGCCCACCCCTTGAGCACGCTGATGTTTCGACCGTCGGCTAAGCGAAAACCGGCGATATCCAAGGCGTTGGCGCTAGCATGTTGGCTAAGCGCTCCACTCTTGCGGTTGTAAACATTACGACAGGCAAAGCTACCGAGATGATCGATGCGGGTCACTCGCTGTCCATAGACCTGCTGGGCTGCGGGTTGCAACCCATGGCGTTCAAATAACGCAAAAGCGACTGCAAGTGGGCAGCTTGCCAGGAAACTACTGCTTAACCCAATCTCGCCGCCTTGGATGCGCAAAACGTTGTGTAACGGGCACTGGGTGTCCGCAGCGGTGTCTTTCTGAGCAACTGCACGCAAGCTAGAACGGTTCAGTACTTGCTCACACAGCTGTGGGTCATCGCGTAATTGCATCAGTTTGAAGCGAGTCAGCCAATTGGGTTTATCGCGAATATCCAACGGAGCCCACGGATTCCAGGCACTCGACAGTGGAATCAACCCTCGCCAGACACCGAGCGCTAATGCACTAATCAGCAATAACAGCAGCAACATCACCTTCAAAACCCGCACCTCAACGCCTGATTGAATACGGCAGTTTGCGCTCATGTGAGCGGTTCTTACTGCCATGCAACAGTGACTAAACCGGTGCTACGTTCTCAGCGCCCGTCATCAGTATTGAAAGCACTGAAACGCCAAGACATCAATATTTAGCAGATGCCAATAGTATTCAAGATGCGACAGCTCGGCGTATCAGCCGAGCGCAGCTTCTCCTCTAATGACCTCTTCCGGTTACGCGCTTACTCAGGCACTGAAACCATGATGGCCCTGGTTTTATGCACCCCGCTCCTGCCACCTTAAGAACCCTAGGCTAATTAATTTGTTCACCGCTGTTACGGCTACGATCAAATATGCGAGCAATATATTTATCCGCTGCTAGTCCCCCTTAGGCCCCGGCAATCGGAGGCTAGAAGCAGGTGCGTTAAATTATTACAAACCACTTAATGAGAATACATAGCATTAGCATTTGACAATCAATGCTAATGGCCGTAGTTTTTTTTGGCACTTCAAACAGGATTCTGAGGGGCCAAATAGTGAACGATGCACAGGTCTACGACTTTATAGCAATTGGACTGGGGCCCTTCAATCTGGGGCTTGCGTGCCTATCGGCTCCACTTAAAGACGTCAATTGCCTGTTTCTGGAAAAGAAGCATGAGTTCAGCTGGCACGCAGGAATGCTGCTTGACGGTACAACCCTGCAAAACCCGTTTCTTGCTGACATGGTGTCGATGGCGGACCCGTCCAACCCGCTTTCTTACCTCAACTACTGCAAGCAACAAGGCCGCCTTTACACCTACTACATTCGCGAAAACTGGTACCTCTCCCGCACTGAATTCGACCGCTACTGCAAATGGGCTGCAAGCCAGCTCGAAAGCGTGCGTTTTCAGCATGAAGTACAGGAGATATGGCATGACCCCCAGCTATCAGGTTACGTCGTATCCGGTGTCTTCGGCCCGGATAAAATTGCCTTCCAACTGCGCACCCGCAAGCTGGTGATTGGAATCGGTGGTGTGCCTTATCTGCCGGCTTGCGTAGCGCAAGATGACACCACAGGCGTTGTGCATACCTCTAGCTACCTGAACAACAAAGCTCGATTGCAGAAATGCAAGAACATCACGGTGATCGGTAGCGGCCAAAGCGGTGCAGAGGTTTATCACGAACTGCTCACGGAATCGTCACAACATGGCTACACCGTTAATTGGGTAACCCGTGCCGCCCGCTTCTTTCAGATGGAAGACGCCAAGCTCACGCTCGAACTGATTACCCCTGATTACGGTGATTACTTCTACAGCCTGGATCCTGAGGTCAAGAAATACAGCTTAAAGAATCAGCGCAGCATCTATAACGGTATCAATCAGTCGCTGCTTAAGGATATCTACCAAACGCTGGACGAGCGCAGCCATCACCACCTGCCGCGTACTCAGTTGCTGACTAATCTTGCGCTTAGTCAGTGCAAACCTGTCGATGGCGGCGGTAACTGGGAATTGGTTTTCGATCATGTGCAGTTGGGCCGCCGCTATCGTCACGTGACCGATGGCCTGGTGTTCGCCACTGGCTACCGGCACCAGTTGCCACGTTTCATTGATGGCATTCGTGAGCGAATACGCTGGGACGACCAAGGTCGCTATGCGCCGTCAAGTGACTGGGCGGTTGACCATGAAAATACCGAGATCTTTGTCCAGAACGTAGGTTTGCACAGCCACGGGTTAACCGGTCCTGATCTGGGATTGGCTTGTTATCGCAACAGCCGACTGCTGCACAAGCTGACCGGCATCGACTTTTACCCCTGCGAACAGCGTACCGCCTTTCAGGATTTTGTTCCGCGCGCCAACAGCGGATTTGAAGCACTCGAAACCCGGGGCGCAATTTAATGACGTTACGCACCACTATTCTGATCATGTCAGCGTTCGGCGTGATCAGCGACTCCATACTCATCGCTTTTTATCCGCAATTCTTCGAAGATCGTTACGGCATTACCAGCCCGGTGCACGTCGGTGCCTACATCGCTGCCATTTCCATTGCCGTCATGTGCATGTTGCCAGTATGGGCGCGCGTAGCGCGGCACATCGAAACCATGCAACTGCTGGTGTTCACCCAGGCGGCCGCTGCAATGTTTTGCGTGCTTGCCATCTGGGCACCGAACGTCACCACTTACTGGCTGCTGACCATGCTCATGTTTATGACCAAGGCCAGCTATCTATTGATGTTCCCCTACCTGATGCGGCTAGAAAAGCCTGAGAACCACAGCGTTACCATTGGCCTGTTGTCGGTCGTGGTTCACATCGGTGCGATCTTTGGTGCTGCCGTTGGCGGATTGGCGCTGCAGCACTTCGGTCCAAAATTCAGTGTGGGGTTGATGGCCGCCGGTGATTTTATTCAGATGGGGCTGTGCATCTATCTGATTCGCGCTGGCAAGGTGGTCAACGTACTGACCCAGGAAGAAAAGGATCGAAAAGCGCCACCTTTTCGACGGGCACCGGGGTCGCTTGCGCTTCTGCTCAAGTTGAGCCTGCTGATGTTGCTGTTCGACTTCAGCGCCTACTTGGTTCGGCCATTTTTTACTGTGTTCTGGGAAGAAACCACAGGGCTAAACAACCAGACGCTTACGGGGGTGATTTTCGCCATTCCCGGCATCATCGCGTTGCTCGCGCTGATGATCAAACATTATGTCAAGCAACCCCCTCGGTATCTGGATCACACCCTTGGCAACTTACTGCTTGGCACCCTAGGTCTGTTGCTTCAAGCCAGTCCGTCAATGGTTTTGATCATTATTGGCCGCTGCATGTATGGCTGGGCCATGTATCAAGTGATCGTGAAACTCGAAGTCACGCTCTTCAAAATCAGCACCCCGGACGCCTATGCCCGGGACTTCAGCATCACCAACTTTTTCCAGAACCTCGGCGTGCTGCTGTCGTCCTTTGGCGCCGGTTACGTCGTCAGCCTCGTTGGGATCCCCATGACGTTCGTGATCGCTGCTGGCGGCATGTTGCTCACCGCAGCGATTGATCGCTGGTCATTCGGGCTGGATCACCGCCATGCCGGTGCAGATAAAGAAAAAGGAGAGCTTTGCCATGCCACTTGAACAGTTGCAAGCCAAACCGATGCCGATCAATCCAGCATCTGCCCTGCCCTCGGTGCCTTACGCGAATCGGTCGGTGTTAAATCCGTCACTGAGTTTGCGCCCGATGCAGATGCAGGGCGATATCGAAGTCATACACCCCTGGTACCAGATGGATTACGCCCACTACTGGAACATGCAGGACATGACCCTTGAAGCGACGCGTGACTTCTACCTCAGCGCGGCTTCAAACGGAAACTTCAAGGCCTACATGGGCCTGCACCATGACCAACCGGCTTTTGTCATGGAGTGTTATGACCCCGCTTCTGATGAGGTCGGACAGCACTATGACGTACAAGCCGGTGATATCGGCATGCACTTCTTCACCGGCCCTTGCGCGCAACCGGTCGCCAATTTCACGCGGGACATCTTGCGTGTGGTCATGGCCTTTCTCTTCGATGAACTAAATGCCCGTCGCGTCGTGGTGGAGCCTGACCTGCGCAATAGCAAGGTTCATCGCCTCAATCAAATGGTCGGCTTCGTTAGCCATGCCGTCATCGAACTACCCAGCAAGAAGGCACAACTGGCTTTTTGTACCCCAGCAGACTTCGCCAACTCACTGAAAGGATGATTTCACCGATGACTTCCACTCCATTGCATCAGCCAGGCACTGCCGTCGCTCACCTGAACCCGAACGTCTGGAGCAAGGTAAACCGTTTGTTGGTGCGAAAAGCTATTGCTGAGTATGCCCATGAACAGGTGTTCACCCCGACCTTATTGGGCGATACGGACCGCGAGGGTTGGTCGAGCTATGAACTGACCGCCGATACTGAGCAATGTGTTTACCGCTTTAAAGCGCGGCAAATGGCCTTGCGCCACTGGCATATTGATCCCGTCAGCATTGTGCGCCTAGTGAAGGGCCAAGCAGAGCAATCGCTCGACGCGCTGGCCTTTATCAATGATTTCAAACACACCTTGGCTATTCCGGCCGACAAATTGCCGGTGTACCTAGATGAGATCAGCAGCACCCTGTATGGCGCCGCTTACAAACACAGCCGCAACTATATGACCAGCGCGCAACTGGCCGACGCCGAGTATCAGGACTTTGAGACAGGTATGACAGAAGGCCATCCCGGGTTCGTCGCCAACAACGGTCGCCTGGGTTTCAATGCCTTGGACTACAGCGCTTATGCGCCAGAAACCGGCTCCCAATTCGCTATTATCTGGCTGGCGGTACACACCGACAATGCCCACTTCGCAGCCGTTCCGGGTCTGGATCACGATAGCTTAATGCGCCAAGAACTCGGCAGCTCCACTGTCGATCAGTATCGCCAACAGCTGGTTGATCGTGGGCTGGCTGCTGAAGACTATGTGTTTATGCCGGCCCATCCTTGGCAGTGGCTAAACAAGTTAAGCATCATGTTTGCGGCCGACATTGCTAATGAAAAAATCGTTGCGCTGGGCAGCAGTGACGACGACTACGTTGCGCAACAATCAGTGCGCACCTATTTCAATGCATCCAACCCCAGCAAGTGTTACGTCAAAACCTCGTTGTCAGTGCTTAACATGGGCTTCATGCGCGGTTTGTCTCCTTACTACATGGCAGGTACGCCAGCGATAAACGCCTTCCTTGACGAACTGATCTCCAGTGACCCGGTCTTGCATGACCATGGTTTCAGCATCCTTCGTGAAGTTGCGTCAGTTGGCTACCGCAACCGTTACTACGAGGCTGCCCAGGAAGCGGACAGTCCTTACAAAAAAATGCTTTCTGCCCTGTGGCGTGAAAGCCCGATGAGTCGCGTGAAGCCCGGAGAGCGATTGATGACCATGGCGGGCCTGCTGCACGTCGACCCGCAGGGGGCGGCTTTGCTCCCAGAGCTGATGCGCCGCTCGGGGTTGCAGCCGGTGGAGTGGATGCGTCAGTACCTGTCGGCCTTTTTGCAGCCGCTGATTCATTGCTTCTACGCTCACCACCTGGTGTTCATGCCCCACGGTGAAAACCTGATACTGGTACTGAAGGATCACGTGCCAGTGCGCGCAATAATGAAAGACATCGCTGAAGAGTCCGCCATTCTCGATAAAGACGCCAAGATGCCTAAGGGCCTTGAACGCCTGGCCGTGGATGTCCCTGAGGAATACAAGATTCTCGGAATTTTCATTGATGTATTTGATGGCGTGTTCCGCCACATGAGCCAGATTCTCGAAGATAACGGTTGCATGAGCGAAGACACCTACTGGCGCACCGTTGCCGAATCAGTCATCGACTATCAAGCAGCGCACCCTGAGTTGCAGCATCGCTTTGATCGTTATGATTTTTTCGCCCCAACGTTCCTGCACTCTTGCCTGAACCGCCTCCAGCTCAAGAACAACCTGCAAATGGTTGATCTGGCCAACCCGGCAGGCAGTTTGATCATGGCCGACCCACTGGATAATCCAGTCGCGCCGTTTGCGCCTGCACGGGGCAAGAAAACGCAGGCGAGCCAGGCCGCTCTGAGCGTTTAAAGCGCTTACCTGTATCAGGCGTCGATGCATTTGACCGCGACTGGTTAAGTGCATCCTGCCCGCGCCTGTACGCCGTATCGACTCCGAGAATTCAGCGCAAGGAGCAATAGAATGTTCAGCCCCAGCCGTATGGCTAACATCGAAGTGGATCGATCTAACCCCTTGGCAGAGAGCCCGCAGCTGCCAATTCACACCTATTGCGATCCCGAAATTTATAAGCAGGAACAGGCGCTGATATTTCAGAAGAGCGCTCGATATATCGGTCACGAAAAGATGGTGCCCAACATCGGCGACTGGTATGCCCTGCCCCATGATGACCATTCGCGGATTCTGGTTCGTAGCGAAAGCGGTATCGAATTACTGTCCAACGTATGCCGTCACCGGCAAGCCCTGATGCTCGGGGATTTCAGCCCTGAAGCGCCAGATTCAACAATCCATCGGGGCAATCTTAAAGCCACAGGCGGCAAAATAATGTGCCCGCTGCATGCATGGTCCTATGACACCAGCGGTTTGATTGTAGGCGCGCCAAAATTTCCCGACCGGCCATGCCGAAACCTACCGCGGTATCCGATTACCAATATTGGTGGCTTCCTGTTTGAAGGCCCGCGGGACCCTGCCGAAGACATTGGCGCGCTCTTCGACCGCCCTGAAATGAGCTTCGACAATTACGCCTTGGACCACGTCGAGATGCACCCGTGCAAGTGCAACTGGAAGACATTCCTCGAAATTTACAACGACGACTATCACATCGCGACCTTCCACCCGGGCTTGCGTAAATACGTTCGTAGCGAGGGATTGAGCTGGAATTATGGTGACTGGTACAGCCTGCAGCGAATCAACGTGAACCCCAATCTGGAGCGTGCAGGCACGGACACCTACAAAGCATGGCATCAGGGATTGATGGCCCACTGCGGCGGCGTATCCCCCGATTTCGGTGCCATCTGGGCGAGCTACTACCCCACTCACATGATCGAAGTCTTTCCCCATGCGCTGGTGTTGTCGACTGTTTACCCACGAGGCGTGCATGACTCAGTCAACGTCATCGAATTCTATTACCCCAACGAACTCCTTGAGACAAACCGCGAACTGGTTGAGTCCCACCGTGCGGCCTATATGGAAACCGCCATTGAGGACGACGAGATTGCCGAGCGCACAGATGCAGGTCGACGTGCCTTGTATAAGCGAGGCGTCGACGACAGCGGCCCTTATCAGATCCCCCTAGAAGAAGGCATGCAGCACTTCCACGGCTGGTATCGCTCGGTAATGGGCCGGGCGATTCATGCACGTTCAACCTAAAAAAATGGTTCAGAAGCGCGTTAGCAAGCGCTCTACAACCAACACTTAACTCCAACTAACAAGCAGACGTATTACGATGAGAAAAACAAACAGTCACTCAATCAGGGCCACTTCCAGTTCCTGCACCCTGGCCGTTGCATTGAGTCTCGTGCCCTCTACATTGATATTCCCGTCCTCAGTGTTTGCCGCTGAGATTGAAAAACCGTCCACTGAGGCACTGGACTTGGGCGCCGTCGAGGTGGTTGGTGAACAGGCTGAAGTTCCGAGTGTTACCGAACAAAGCGA
Organism: Pseudomonas sp. NPDC078700; assembly: GCF_044542375.1. Lineage (NCBI taxonomy): Bacteria > Pseudomonadati > Pseudomonadota > Gammaproteobacteria > Pseudomonadales > Pseudomonadaceae > Pseudomonas > Pseudomonas sp. NPDC078700. The sequence goes on along the minus strand of NZ_JBITUI010000006.1, from coordinate 231,110 downwards.
CTCCTACACGATCGGCTCAACCAGCACGGCTACGCGCCTCGATCTGTCGCCAAGGGAAACGCCGCAAACCACTACAACAGTGACCCGTCAGCAGCTCGAAGACTTTAAACTGAACAGTGCAAATGACGCGCTTCAGGCGGGTGGGGTCAATGTACAGCGCGTCGAAACTGATCGAACTTACTATTCTGTCCGTGGCTTTGATGTGAACAACTTCCAGCTTGATGGCATCGGTTTGCCATTTAGCTCTGAAGAACAGATGGGCGATATCGACACCTTTCTCTACGACCATATCGAAGTCCTCAAAGGGGCCAACGGACTGACGTCCAACCCCGGCAACCCAGCGGCCACAATCAACTTCGTGCGCAAACGCCCCACGCGTGACTTCCAGGCTCAGGGTTCGTTTGGCTACGGTTCTTGGCAAAACCGGCGTGGCGAATTCGATGTTTCGGGCCCGCTTAACGAATCGGGCAGCGTGCGCGGGCGCGCCATCGCAGTGGGTCAGGAAGGCAACTCCTATCTGGACCGCTACTCGACGAGTAAGAACGTATTCGCCGGCGTGCTGGAGGCTGATCTGACCGACAGCAGCACCGCAACCATCGGTTATTCAGAACAGCGCAACCGCCCTGATGGCATCATGTGGAGTGCGCTGACGCTCTATAACACCGACGGTTCAAAAGTGGACTACAGCCGTTCCCATAACACCGCACCGAGCTGGAGCTACTGGGACACCAATGACAAGCAGACCTTCGCCGACCTGACCACCGATTGGGGCGGCGGCTGGCAGTCCAAAGCCACGGTCAACTACCGCGAGACTACATCTGACGCGGCAATGCTCATGGCCGGTGGCGTGCCCGACGCGCAGACCGGTTTGGGCCTGACAACCTATGCCTCGAAGTTTGACCGCAGTGAACGTCAGATACTTGGCGATGCCTACCTGAAAGGTCCGTTCGACCTGTTTGGTCGTACCCATGAAGTGGTGGTGGGTGCAAATTGGTCGAAGGACACGACCCACTGGACTTCGCGCGATGACGCAGCAGGGATCCCGTTGCCACCCGTCTGGGAGTACGACGGCGATTTCCCTAAGCCAGCATTTGCCAATGTCACCAGTTTCAGTGACTACACCACCTACCGCCGGGGCTATTATGGTGCTGCTCACCTCAACGTGACCGACAAGCTAAAACTCATCACCGGGGCCAACTTCACCAAACTCGAAAGCAGTGGCGAGCGCGTGGGTGAAGCCAATGATTACAGCGAGTCAAAAGTGACGCCTTACTACGGTGCCATTTACGACTTCACCCCGAATTATTCCGGCTACCTGAGTTACACCGAAATATTCAGTCCGCAAAATCAGATCGATGCGTCATCAGCCGTTCTCGACCCTATCGAGGGCAATAGCATTGAAGGCGGCATCAAGGGCGAATGGTTCAACAAACGCCTGAATGCAAGCGCATCGCTGTTTCGTACCAAACAGGACAACACAGCCGAATACGGCGGTTTTGATACCAGCAAAGGTGTGTCTTTCTACAATTCAGTCGACACAATTTCTGAGGGCTATGAGCTGACGGTGTCCGGTGAGGTTCTGCCCGGCTGGGAAATAAACTCGGGTCTGACGCATATCTTCTCGCTGAAGGACGACGACGGTAATGCTACACGCACCTACATTCCCAAAAACTTCGTTTACCTGAGCACGTCCTACAAAGTCCCTCAAGTTAGAGGTTTGAAAGTGGGTGGTAGCATGAATTGGCAAAGCGACATTTTCCGCGAACAGGGTACGTCAACAACCGGCGATACCATTGTCAGCCGTCAGGGGTCCTATGCCGTGTTCAATACCATGACCAGTTACGACATCGACGAAAATTGGAATGTGGCCCTCAACGTCAACAACCTGCTTGATCGCAAATACCTGACCAGCTTGTATTGGGCGCAGTCTTACTATGCGCCATCACGCAACGCCATGCTGACCCTGAGTGTTAAGTACTGATAGCAACTTCCCTGGGCAGCACAACGGCTGCCCAGGGATTTTTAATGCAAGCCTACAGACTATTTTGCTGGCAGCGTCAGCAAGGCATCGGTGAAGGCTGCAGCCAGGTTTTCTACGCAAAATATCCCGCCATGGGTCCATGTCGAGCGCATTTCAGCAACATGACCTTTACGTACAAAAGGCATGCCTTGCCACAGCTGTGTTTCGAACAACCTGTGCTTCTGGGCGAATGGCAGATACAACACCACCCCATCATCAATGGCAGCCAACTCGGTAATGCCCAGCTGAACATTGCCCCAACGGCTAGTCGGTACCTGATACGCGGGTTCTACCCCAAGCAGTTGCATCGCATGTTCTGGCATCGAGTTGGGGCCCATGATTTTGACGACAGCGGTGGACGTAAAAAGCACCATCGAAACCTTGGGTAATACCGCGCCGAAGTGCTGATGAAGTCGCTGGCGCATGTCCGCCAGATGTTCATCCATGGCATTGAGTTGAGCATTTGCCAGTGGCGCTTTACCAAGGCGCTTGGCCAGGTCAAGAAAGTTTCGGCGCTGCAAAATCTGGTTGTCCTGGGTTTGGGTAAAGTCTCCGTAGGACACCACCGGAGCGATAAGCTCCAATAGTGGACGAATGTCCTCAAGCAATGGGGTAATCAGAATCAGGTCTGGCTTCAATTGCGCCAACAACTCCAGATTAGGCTCAGTGCGCGTACCCGCGTTGGGTACGGAATCAGGTAACCGGGGATGCACCACCCAAGTCCGATAGTCCTTGGCATCGGCCACCGCAACCGGGGTGATGTTTAGCTTAAGCAAGTGCTCGACCATCTCCCAGCTCAACGCGACCACCCGTGGTGTGTCACTCGCTCTGGTCGGCAGAGAAACCAGCAACAGCGCTAAGCAGAGCGTTCGCAGCAGTAACTTGGTAACCATCATCACAACCGTTGCCTCACCAATAGTGCGACGAAGGCAACGCCACAGACCACCGATGCAACTATCCCTAATGGCAATTGCAGCGGGAAAATTAATACACGTCCCATCCAATCGGCTGCCAGCATCAGTTGTGCACCCAGTAACGCAGACAACAGCACTTGTGGCGTTACACGCCGCGCGCCGAGCATGGCGGCCATGTGGGGGGCTAGCAAACCGACAAATGCCACAGGCCCTACTAGGCTGGTGACCAAAGCGCACAGCAGCGCGGCCAGAATCAGCAATGCCTTACGCGCCATCGGCACATCCAGCCCCCGGCTCAACCCCACCTTGTCACCAATTGAGATCAATGTCAGGGCCCGGCAAAACACCAGGCTCACACAGATGAGCAGCAGAACGCCAACGCTTAGCACAACCGCTTGAACACCCGAAACTCGGTAGGTTGAGCCCGCCAACCAGCCCAAAAGCGCCAGGGAATCTGCAGAGCCTTTGGACAAGCCTAATTGCAACGCCGTAGTGAGAAGCGCGCTCAAAGAAATGCCGACCAGCACTAACACGGACGGTGAATATTGATGACGTCTACCCATCACCAATAACATCCCTAATACCGAAAGGCTGCCAACAAACGCGGCCAGCGGTGCCTTTATCCAAAAATATGAACTGCCAAAGATCATCAATGTGGCCATTACCGCCAGCGCAGCGCCTGCGCTGATCCCCAGAATATCAGGGCTTGCCAGCGGGTTGCGCAGCAGGCGTTGTAGCAGCACGCCGGCAACTGCCAACCCGCTCCCTGCGGTGATAGCGGTTAATGTGCGCGGCCAGCGTAGCGACCAAATCAATGATGAAGGCCAGTCGAATGTCCAACCACTCAGGTTGCGATTGATACCGATGCTGAGCACGACCAACGCGCAAATCGTGACCGGCAGCAACCAGCAGGTAATACGCGAGATTCGCAGCGCGCCCTCTGGCAGTACCAGTGCCTGTTGATCCTTGCCAGCCAGTTGGCGTCGGGTCAGCCATAGCAACGCGGGCGCACCGATCAGGGCGGCGGTGGCACCACTAGGAATCAAGTCAAATAGCCATTGATTAAGCAGCAGCGCCAACCCATCGCTCAGTAACAACAAGAGCATCCCCAGCAGCGTGCTGTAGATCAGTTCATCTAACGCGGTGCGAGCGCCGCAAAGTCTGGCAACGTTGGGGGCGATCAGGCCGATAAAACCGATTAAACCCACCGCCGTGATTGATACCGATGTCAGCCAGATGGACGCAGCAAACAGAGCAAGCATCATTGGCCATAAGCTCAACCCCCGGGCCTGAGCACCCTGGCTGCCCAGTTGCATAAGGGTTAAAACCCGCGGCGCTAGAGCAAGGATCAACAGGCCAACCAGCAGCCGCGGCCATAGCCAGTTGACCCAGAGCCAGTCAATTTGGCCAAGATCCCCTGCTCCCCACACAAACAGGCCGCGGGTTTGCTGAAAGTCGATCAGCAAAATCCCCGCTGCCAATGCGCCCAGTAGTATGTTCAGTGCCATACCAGCCAGAACCACCGGCAACCCGGCGATACCGTTTCGCCCTGCAATCAATACAACCAGCCCAACCGCCCCCAGCGCGCCACCTAATGCTGCCCACTCGCCATGCTCAGCCGCGAAAGCCGGGCTAAGTGACGTCGCACAAATCAAACCGAGCCAGGCACCCGAAGACGTACCCAAGGTCATTGGCGATACCAGACGGTTTTGCGTCAGTTGCTGCAATACGCTGCCGGAAAGCCCCATCGCAGCCCCCACCAGCAACGCCATGGCCATGCGCGGTAAAACCGAAAGTTGGAATTGTATCGAGTCAAAATCAACGCTGGAGTACTCCAACAGCAATTGCCCTTGCTGTTGGAACGTAAGGGGCGTGGTCAGACTTGGGTACAGAACAATAGTCGCCAGCAAGACCAACAGTGTCAGCAGATAACGCCGAGCCGTGTTGTCCGCAGGACGAGCTAAGCTGGCCAATGTGCTGCTTACGTCCATATCAACGTACAACAGCGATGGGGTGTGCCTTGCCTGGCTGGTTGATCAAGTCGATGTCGATATCGTAAAGCTCACTGAGCAGCGAACTATTCAATAACTGCGCCGCAGTGCCGTCGAAAAATACCTTGCCCTTCTTTAACGCAATAACGCGGTCGGCGTAGCGCGTGGTGAGGTTGACATCATGCAGAATGGCAACAATCCCCAGGTTTGTATCGCGCTTCAATGATCCTAGCAACGCCATCAGCTCATACTGATGCGCGAGGTCCAAAGCGGAAGTCGGCTCGTCCAGTAACACCAGTGGCGACTGTTGAGCGAGCAGCATGGCTATCCATGCCCGCTGGCGCTCCCCACCGGATAAGCTGTCGACTAAGTGATCCGCATACTGGGCGATGTCAGTCTGCTCCAGAGCACGATCAACGATACTGTGATCCTCAGCCTGTAAGCGTCCCAAAAGTCCGCGCCAAGGGAAGCGCCCGAGCCGAACCAGTTCACGTACTGTAAGCCCGGCGACTGTCGGCAGGCTCTGCGGTAAGAACGCAATTCGCTGTGCAAACTCACGTTGTCGATAACGCGCCAAAGGCTTGCCCAGCAACGCTATATGCCCAGTATCTGGTGTGATTTGACGGGCAATAAGGTTGAGCAACGTGGATTTCCCAGAGCCATTGTGCCCCAGAATAATGGTGAACTGGTCCGGGGCGATGTGAAGCTGGTCGAGCTCCAGAATCACGCGATTCTCACGCGTTACCTCAATGTTTTGCAAACTCAGCATTCAAGACTGAACGCTTCACGCAGTCGACAAAGACGCTCCTCCTTTTTCAGTTTTGGACAAGTGTTGCAATATTCGCCTTCAGTTCGACGAAAATACTGGCAGCAAACCTTGCGCTCCAAGGCCAGACGCTCACGCCCGTCATCAAGCCTGACAGGAATCAAAGAGCTGCCGGCAGAGAATTCAAGCGCTTCCATCCACTGCCCTTCGAGCTCATAAAGCTGGTCGTTTGCCAATGATTGATGACGCTGGGCCATCAACAACGCAGCACGTGTACAGTCAGCGGCCAAGAGACGGCCCTGTTTGGGATGAATGGCCGATACGCTGTTGAACTCGCCTAACTGCTGCTCGATGAGCAGCAGCAATTCATCGCTGGCATAGCGGATTAGGTCTTTGGCTGCACCTTTACGCGGGCAGTGTTCAGGCAGACAAAAACCCCCTACAACACCTTCGCTGACTGATTGCCCCATCTTTGCCAAACAAGGCGCACTGCGCGCAAGTTGCACTGCCAGAATGCTTAGGTAAATAGGCTGCCAGATCAGCAACGACCAACTGTGTGAGTTCCAGTAATGATGACCGGCCCCAGGTTGGGCCTGTTCCCAGTAAGTACACAGTGCAGCAATACGCACTGTGTTCTCGGCACTGCCACAACTGAGCTGGTCACGCTTTGCATGGCCTATGCGGCCCTGCAAGTTCGGAAGCGCCTGTGTGGCGGTATGGATAAGTGAAGCAAGATTATTGCTTTCATAGCGCATTTTGATCGAACCCGGTAACCCACGGAACACGAGAGCTTTCTTTCAAAGTGGGTTTGGATTTAATCAAACAAATGAGAATTGTTCAAATTAGCATTTGCATCTATTTCTTACTGTCTCGACTTGTTGCATTAAGGCCAGCCAGCAGTCATGCGGGATAAGTTGCCTGACTGCGGCGTTTCGACGCCCTCTTCAACTTCTCAGGTTCTCAACGCGCTATCGCGCCGAATAGCTCACCAACTCTTCACTGCAATCAAGTGATCTGTCCGCTCGCACGCAGCCACTCTTCGGAACGGCGCAACCCTTCTGTCAGTGACACCTTCGGCTGATAGCCGAGCATGCGTTGCGCCTTGGCAATGGAGATGTCGCCAGTACGTGAAAACATGTACATGGTATCTGGTGTGATTTCGCTGTTTATCTTCAAGAGTTGATTAACTCTCCAAACAAACTGGGTCAACGCGACTGCCAAAAACAATGGCAATCTGAGCGGAGCACCGCTTCGCCCTCCCCAGCGCCAGTGATTGGAGAAAAACGTCATGCAAGTCGTAGGGCTGGCGCTGCTCAGGTGGAAAATATGTCCACGTGCTTGATCCAACCCCGCCGCCAGCATGATGCCGTCAAGCAGATCATCAATGTAAACGGGGGTGAAAATGCCAGTGCCGCCCTTGGGTAACATCAAGATGCCCGCCTTGGCCATTTTCAGGGGCTCGATTAACCAGGCGCGCGAACCAGGGCCGTAGACATCACCGGGTCGTACAATGGTGCAATCAATTTCCCCCGCCGCATGGCTCGCCAGCACCACATGTTCGCTAGCCCCTTTGGCCACGCCGTAACGGTACTGCTCGCCGATAACCACATCGCATGTTTCATCGGCCAGTTCTGGATACTGCCAGCCCAAGGCAGCAATTGAGGAGATCTGCACGAAGCGCTCTGCTCCGCCTGCAATCGCAACATCCAGACAGTGGCGCACACCCTGAACTGAAACTTCGCGATAGCGCTGCCACCGCGCAGCCAGTGACACAACGGCAGCAGTATTGATAAACAACTCACAGCCTTTGGCATGCTCTGCCCAGTGTTGCGGCTGGGTCAGATCACCGGCAACGATGTCATGTTCTCGATCGGCACACAGATCCATCCCCCGGACTTGTGCGCCTAGCGCTTTGTAGCGGTTGAATAATGCCCTGCCAATAAAACCGTTAGCGCCTGTAATAAAAACCGACTTGGGTATCCGCGGGGTCTGGCCATCAGTGCCTAGGGGCATCTTTACATCTGTCATGAGAAATCCCTGCAATCTGCTCAAGGCAGTCGCTCAACGTGCATTTTTTAAATTGAGCAGCAGGCTAAATTGATTATGCGCGATGATGGGTTACGCCAAGGATCTACAAAGCCGTGCCAGCTTGGTCCAGCGTAACGGCCAGGGTGCATACCTGGCCTCATATCGAAAGTTTATTAAACCCACTTAAGTGAGAGTGGATTTTGCGTAGGCAGCCATACTGCTTAGGGCTGACTTAGACCTTCATACCAAATAACGCTGGAACCATTTCAAGGTGCGACCCCAAGCCAGTTCCGCAGCCGCTTCGTCGTACCGGGGTGTAGAGTCGTTGTGAAAGCCGTGGTTGGCACCTGGGTAGATGTAGGCTTCGTAGGTCTTGCCAGCTTTTTTCAGCGCCTGCTCGTAGGCGGGCCAACCTTCGTTGATGCGGGTATCCAGTTCACCGTAATGCAGCAACAGCGGTGCCTTGATTTTCGGCACATCGTCGATATCGGCCTGACGCCCGTAAAATGGAACCGCAGCAGCCAGTTCTGGATAAGCCACCGCAGCGGCATTGGCAACGCCTCCGCCGTAGCAGAAGCCAGTGATGCCAACCTTACCGGTAGTCAGTGGATTATCCATCAGCCATTCAATGGCAGCGAAAAAGTCATTCATCAGCTTCTTAGGGTCGACCTTTTCTTGCAGTGCCCTGCCCTTGTCGTCATTGCCGGGGTATCCACCGACTGAGGTTAAGCCGTCCGGTGCCAGCGCAATAAATCCTGCTTTGGCAACGCGCCGGGCTACGTCTTCGATATAGGGGTTGAGCCCGCGGTTTTCATGGACCACCACCACGGCCGCAAGCTTGCCAGACGCCTTAGCCGGACGCACGAGGTAGCCGCGAACACTGCCATGACCATTGGGTGATGGGTAGGTAATGTACTCCGGGATTATGTCCGGATCGGTGAACTCAACTTGCTGCGCCAAGGCATAGTTGGGGCTCAACGCGGCCAGAATTCCGCTGGCCGACAGGCCGCAAACAGCAGTGAACGCGCCTGCACGCTCCAGAAAATCCCGACGGCTTATCTTGCCGTGGGCATAGTAGTCATAGAGCTCCAGTAGTTGCGGGGAAAAGTCGTTAGCAGTGAGTCGGGTCATTGCTGCTGTCCTCTATTGGGGGCGCTGCGAGCGGTCAGTCGCTTTCTGCCTTGTTCTTTGGGTCAAGCCAGGTTGGTACAACATGAAGCACCAGAACTGCCATCAAGGTTGCCAATATGGCGGTGGCTTCAAGGCCCAGGCCGACTGTTACACCTATCGCAGCAGCACACCACAGCCCTGCTGCGGTGGTGAGGCCTTTAACGTTGGAAATACTGCTGCCCTTGAGAATAGTGCCTGCACAGAGAAATCCAATCCCCGAAGCGATGCCCTGAATGATCCGACTCAACGCATCATTATCTGCGTCGTCTTGGGCCAAGGACATAACAAATAAGGCAGAGCCTATACACACCAGCATGTGCGTGCGAACACCAGCGGCTTTGCCTGTAACCTCGCGTTCATAACCAAGGCCACCGCCTAGAATTATGGCCAGCAGCAGACGAAGAAGTGTTCTGGTCAGGTCCTCCACTTCGCCTAGATCGGAAAACTCTTCCTGGAGGGTAAGCAAAATTCGTTCAGCAACGTCCATCAACCGTCTCGCTCTTATAGGTGTTGTAAGGCTGGATTAACAGTGCAGAGCGAATGGACCCGGGCCTGCGCAGACGCTTTGATAGCAGCTATTTAGTCAGCTGTTCTGCTCAATGATGAAGCATCCGTCAGCAAGGCTATGAGGGTTCAGCCTCTGTGCTCGGCTCGGCGCTTTGAGCGCATCCACAACCCGGTTTTCTGCACGCAGCACCGTCAATATGGCCCTGAGCACAAGCAGCGCAACAGTATGCGAGGCCGTCACGTGACAAGGCGTTAGCATCAACTTCACACTCACAGTTGGGGCAAGAGCAGGTTTTAGCCGACATGCTTTATTCCTCTGGGTTGGAATCAAGAGCGCTTTTTTCAGAAGCTCCTTAATCAGTAGCAGTGCTTAAAAAGAGTATTTGGATTCAAGAATAGTTCTTCAGGTACCGCATCAAGAGTTAGTTGTTACCAAATATGAACATACGATTTCAGGATGCTGCTACGGTTTGCTCCAGCGTTCGCAGGCCCAACGCTGAAATATCCTGATGAATCCTCCCTGAATATTCGATTTTTCTGAGCCTAAGGATCATGTTTCAGCGCCCCATAGCCGAACCTTTATCTGCCTTGAACCGTCCGAGCTAGAGCATTGCGTTGATGCCTAACACTGGCCAAGAGGTTTCCGTTTGAAAGCAGCTCTGATCAAAAAGTACCGCCTGATCATCAAAACCCTCGGCTATGTAGGCTGGTCGCTATTCTGGTTGTTGATCTGGGACATCGTGGTCACTGCGGATTTCATGTTGTTTCTCGACAGCAAGGTAAAGTTGCCACTGATGCCCCTTACGCTGCTGGGTTCTGCGCTTGTGGTGCTGATCAGTTTTCGCAACAGCAGTGCCTACAATCGGTGGTGGGAGGCGCGGACTTTGTGGGGTGCGATGGTCAACAGTTCCCGCAGCTTTGCCCGGCAAGCGCTGACCTTGGTGGATGACCCCAGCGCTGATGTAAACCCCATAAAATCGACACTGCTACGCCGCCATGTGGCGTATGTAAACTGTCTGGCGGCGCAATTGCGGGGCAAACCCTGCCCTGAAGAGGTAAAAGCATTTATTCCCAGTGACGAGTTTGCCCGGTGCTCAACTACCAACAACTTTGCCAACGACATTCTTAACGGCTCGGCAGCATTGTTGGCCAAGGAATACAAGGCTGGCCGCCTGGATAGCATTCGTTTGGCACGGTTGGAATCAACCTTGGTCGACTTGTCTAACAGCCAGGGCGGCATGGAGCGCATTGCCAACACGCCACTGCCCTATCCCTACGTGTATTTCCCACGGCTATTTATTTCGCTTTTCTGCCTGATTGTGCCAGTCGGGCTTGTGGAGTCTTTGGGCTGGTTCACGCCATTAGCGTCGACAGTGGTGGGGTTTATGTTGCTGGCAATCGAACAAATCGGCACCGATTTACAAAGTCCTTTTCACAACAGTGAACACCAGATCCAGATGGAATCGATCTGCGAAACGATTGAAAAGAACCTGCACTCGATGCAACGTGATGCCTTAGGGTCTGGTCAGTGCCCTTCACTGCAGGCTTGATTAACTATAAAAGCGGTGACGTTATGGCTATTCATGGGGGTGAGCTTCGCAACGGTCATCGAACGCCTTTCAGGCATGCGTGCAGTCAGCACAACGAATAACCCCCTGTTATTAATTAACTTCGTGCACAGGAAATTCTTGCAATTGGCAACTATGCAAGCGCGTTAGATTAATAAGTGGCGATAATCGAACAGTCAGTTTGGCTAGTAGTTAAACTACAGGCGAAACGTGAAGAGCGAAACATAGGACGTTGCATCTAACATCCACAAGCAACTGATTTTGTTTAAAAAAACCGCCTAAAAAGGCGGTTAAAAAAAACACAAAGGATTGATGAAGGAGCACCGTGCAGTGCCGATGCAAGGCACTGCAGGTTCGTAAATTCATCCCCGCCAGAATACCGATAATTAGCTTCCTACTGATATTACCCGTGTTGATAGTAACTATCATGCCCATCGAATAGGCTCGCCTTTGATTAGGTGCTATTTATTTGCCGTCGCAACGAACGACGATACTTAAAAAAATGCCATTCAAGTATGACCCCTGCCTTCTACGCTTAACGATATCGACCTGACGCTGGACGATGTTGTTGGCAATACGTGTACACAACTATTAGAAAATCGCTAGGAGCAGCTATGTTCAGCAAAAAACTAATTGCAATCGCTTGTGCGTGCAGCGCGATGGGTGCTTACGCCAGTGAGCAATCCGAATCTAAAGGCTTTGTCGAAGACAGCAGCCTCAACGTTTTACTGCGTAACACCTATTTCAACCGTGATTACAAAGATGGCGTTAATGATGCCAAGACCTGGGGTCAAGGTTTCATTGGCACCTTTGAGTCGGGCTTCACTCAGGGCACCGTAGGGGTCGGCGTCGATGCCTTCGGCCTGTTGGGGATTAAACTCGACAGCGGTCGCGGCCGTAACTACAGCGCGATGTTTGACACTGACAGCGACGGTCACCCGGTGGATGATCTTTCCCAAGCGGGCGCAGCGGTTAAGGTCCGCTTCTCCAATACCGTGATCAAGTACGGCAACCAGTTCCCGTCCTTGCCTGTGCTGGCTTATGACGACAGTCGTCTGTTACCGCAGTCTTTTACAGGCACCTTGGTGACCAGTAATGAAATCGAAGGCTTGGTTCTTAATGCGGGTCGTTTTACCGCTGACAGCCCAATGGCACAACCTTCGCGCGACCCCAACCACTTGAAAAGCATAGATGTGGCAGGTGGTAGTTATGCGTTTAGTGAGAATCTGAGCGCTGCGCTTTACTACTCAGATGTTGAGGATGAGTTCGAGAAATCTTACGCTAACCTCAACTACAACATTCCGTTGTCCGCTGAGCAGGCGCTGAACTTCGACTTCAATCTTTACCACACCGATTACGATGACGGCTCGGTTGCAGCCCAAGATTTCGGCGGTGATGGTGATAACGACAGCAACAACATCTGGAGCCTGGCTGCCAAGTACAGCATCGGCGCACATGCATTTATTCTCGCTCACCAACGCAGTTCAGGCGATGCCGGTTACGCTTACGACTACGGTGATGGTGGCAGCACTATCTACCTGGCGAACTCCTACTACTCGGACTTCAACCTCAAAGACGAAAACTCATGGCAAGCCAGTTATGAGCTAGATTTCAGCGAATACGGCGTGCCCGGCCTGCGTTACAAGTTTGCTTACGTGCGGGGCGACAACATCGACAGCGGCACGGGCAGTGACGGCACCGAGCGTGAAATCTTCAACCAGGTCAGCTATGTGCTGCAGGACGGTCCGGCCAAAGATTTGTCATTCCGTCTGCGTAACTCGATCTACCGCGCCAGCAATGATGTCGGCCCTGATCTGAACGAAATCCGTGCATTTATTGAGTACCCGCTGAGCATTCTCTAAACCGCAGGTTCTGCGCCGGGCACCCTGCTCCGGCGCACTGCACTCCTCTGGCGCTGCGCGCTATGCAGCGCCTTCTCGCCATAGCAAATACGCAGTTAAACGCTACGCTTAGATTGGCTACCCCTAAGGTCAGTAGTGTCACAACCCGCGCCTGGTTTGCTATCCGACGACGAGTCGGTTTCAGGATGTGAAAAGTCGCTCCGGTGCATTCTCCTGCCACTGGCAATGGCAAGCTTGACCACAGCTACGGACCAAGTGCATTAAAGATACTTGGCCGAAAAGCAATGATGGCGAGCCTTTAGATCAAGTTTCCGTGAGCTGATCGGTTCGCTGCTGCCAATGACTCCGAACACCTGATCTTAACGGTGAGGCCGAGGTCTTTTTAATGCCTGATGAAGCGTTACATCTGCCCCTGATCCACAGCGTCCTTGAGCGTGAGAAGAACACCCCAGGCGGTCTGCTGCCGATCCTCCATGCCATTCAGCAAGACGCTGGCTACATTCCCTATGTGGCTGTGCCAGACATCGCCCATGCGCTCAATCTAAGCCTGGCTGAAGTACAGGGTGTAATCAGTTTCTATCACGACTTTCGCAGTGCACCGCCTAAGCGTCATAGCCTCAGGCTGTGCCGGGCAGAATCATGCAAGAGCATGGGGGCCGATGGGCTGGCTGCTCAACTTGCCGAGAAACTCGAACTGGATGAACACGGCATCAGTGCCGACGGCCAGGTCAGTGTGCAGCCGGTTTACTGCTTGGGGGCGTGTGCGTGCTCACCCGCACTGGAGATTGACGGACGGTTATACGCTCGGATAACGGCTGAACGCTTGGGCCAGCTCCTGACCCGCTGCCTGGAGGATGGCTCATGCTAACGCTATTTATGCCCTGCGACTCAGTCGCCTGCGCAGTGGGGGCCGATGACGTTGCGCACGCCCTGATTCAGGAGGCTGCACGGCGCGGATTAGAACTTGATTTGCAACGTACCAGCTCCCGTGGCCTGTACTGGCTGGAACCATTATTAGAGTTCGAAGGATCAGGCGGCCGTATTGGGTTTGGCCCACTGACCCCTGCAGCAGTGCCTGAACTGCTTGATGCGCTGATAGCCGGGCACTGCCAGCACCCTCAGGCTTTGGGGTTGGTTGAAGATATTGCCTACCTGAAAAGCCAACAACGTCTATTGTTCGCCCGCGCGGGTATTACCCGCCCCCTGTCACTCGACGATTACTTGGCTCACGGTGGTTTCAAGGGCCTGGCCAAAGCCATTGAACTCGGCAGCAGCGCGGTGGTGACGGCCGTACTGGATTCAGGTCTGCGCGGGCGTGGCGGTGCGGCTTTCCCAGCGGGCATCAAATGGCGAACGGTGCACGAGGCCCAAGCCGCGCAAAAATACATCGTCTGCAACGCCGACGAAGGTGACTCTGGGACCTTCGCGGACCGGATGTTGATGGAGGGCGACCCATTCTTGTTGGTTGAAGGCATGGCCATTGCCGGCTTCGCCGTTGGCGCGAGCAAAGGCTACATCTATGTGCGCTCCGAATATCCAGACGCTATCACTACGCTTAACCAGGCATTGGCAATCGCTCGCCATGCCGGCTATCTGGGCAATAATGTCTGCGCCAGCGGCCAAGCCTTCGATATAGAGGTTCGCGTCGGTGCAGGTGCCTACATTTGCGGCGAGGAAACGGCGCTGCTTGAATCACTTGAAGGCAAGCGCGGCATGGTTCGCGCCAAGCCGCCGCTGCCGGCGCTGCAAGGTCTGTTTGGCCTGCCGACCTTGGTTCACAACGTCCTGACGCTGGCATCCGTACCGGCGATCATGGCATTGGGCCCGCGGTTTTACCGCGACTTTGGCATGGGTCGATCACTGGGCACCATGCCCTTTCAACTTGCTGGCAACGTGCGTTATGGCGGCTTGGTGGAGCGAGCTTTTGGTCTGACCCTAAACGAGCTTGTTAATGGCTACGGCGGTGGTACAGCCAGTGGCCGGCCACTAAAAGCCGTGCAAATTGGCGGTCCCTTAGGGGCGTGGGTGACACCTGAACAGTTCGACACCCCATTGGACTATGAAGCATTCGCAGGTATTAGTGCCATGCTGGGCCACTGCGGCGTGGTGGTGGCTGATGACAGTCTGGATATGGCGCAGATGGCCAGGTTTGCTCTGCAATTCTGCGCCGAAGAATCCTGCGGAAAGTGTACCCCTTGCCGCATCGGCTCGACGCGAGGGGTAGAAGTTCTGGATCGGTTAATCGCCAGCACTGCACCTGCCGATCGCCAACAGCAAACCGAGTTGCTGTTGGATCTGTGCAACACCTTGCAATATGGCTCACTCTGCGCGCTCGGCGGGATGACATCTTTCCCCGTGGCCAGCGCCATCAAGCACTTCCCGGCTGACTTCGGCCTAACCACGGAGGCCGCCCAATGATCACTCAATTCGACCCTAAAAGTGATATCGATTTCGGCACTGCTGCCCGTGCAGACGGACTGCAGGTGAGCCTGACCATCGACGGCCGTGAGATCAGCGTGCCTTCCGGCACTTCGGTCATGCGGGCGGCGGTCTTGCTTGGTACTCATATTCCCAAACTCTGCGCCACCGACAGCTTGGAGGCTTTCGGTTCATGTCGCATGTGTCTGGTTGAAATCGACGGCATGCGTGGCTACCCCGCTTCCTGCACCACACCGGTTGTGGAAGGTATGGTGGTGCGTTCGCAAACGAACGCCCTGGCAACGTTGCGCCGCAATGTCATGGAATTGTATATCTCCGACCACCCGTTGGATTGCCTGACCTGCTCAGCCAATGGCAATTGCGAGCTGCAAACGGTGGCTGGCCAGGTGGGACTGCGCGAGGTGCGCTATGGCTATGAAGGGGCGAACCATTTAGCTGAAGAAACAGACGTTTCCAATCCCTATTTCGATTATGACCCGAGCAAATGCATCGTCTGTAGCCGGTGCGTGCGGGCCTGCGAGGAAACGCAAGGCACTTTTGCCTTGACGATCAGCGGGCGTGGCTTTGCATCCCGTGTGGCTGCTGCGGGTGGCGACAACTTTCTAACGTCTGAGTGTGTATCCTGCGGTGCCTGTGTGCAGGCCTGCCCTACCGCCACTCTGATGGAAAAAAGCGTGGTGCAATTGGGGCAACCCGAGCGCAGTGTGATCACTACTTGCGCTTACTGCGGTGTTGGCTGCTCTTTCCGTGCGGAGATGAAGGGTGACCAACTGGTGCGCATGGTTCCTGATAAAAACGGTCACGCCAACCATGGCCATTCCTGTGTAAAGGGGCGCTTCGCGTGGGGCTATGCAACCCACCCTGACCGCATCACCAAACCAATGATCCGTAAGCATATCGACGATCCCTGGCAAGAAGTCAGCTGGGATGAAGCCGTCAACTACGCCGCCACTGAGTTGCGCCGCATCCAGCTTAAATACGGGCGAGACTCAATTGGAGGTATCACTTCAAGCCGCTGCACCAACGAAGAAACCTATCTGGTACAAAAACTGGTTCGCACCGCCTTTGGCAATAACAACGTCGACACTTGCGCCCGCGTCTGTCATTCGCCGACAGGTTATGGCTTAAAACAGACGCTGGGTGAGTCCGCTGGTACGCAGAACTTCGACTCAGTGATGCAGGCCGATGTTGTATTGGTCATGGGGGCGAACCCGACTGACGCTCATCCGGTGTTTGGCTCGCAGCTTAAACGGCGTTTGCGTCAAGGTGCACGGTTAATTGTGATTGATCCACGACGCATCGACTTGGTTGACTCAGCGCATGCCCGTGCAGAGCTGCACCTGCAACTGCGCCCAGGCACCAATGTGGCAATGCTTAATGCGCTGGCCCATGTGATAGTCACCGAGCAGTTGCTCAACCAGCGCTTTGTTGATGAGCGCTGCGAGGGTGCCGACTTTAGCCGCTGGCGCGAATTTGTCAGCCAGCCTGAGCACGCACCGGAGATTTTGGGCCCAGTCTGTGGTGTGCCTGCCGAGCAGATCCGCGCAGCCGCTCGTCTCTATGCAACAGGCGGCAATGCAGCGATTTACTACGGCTTGGGCATTACCGAGCACAGTCAGGGCAGTACTGCAGTGATGGGCATTGCCAACCTGGCAATGGTCACTGGCAACATCGGCCGCGAAGGCGTTGGGGTCAATCCATTGCGCGGCCAAAACAATGTACAAGGGTCCTGCGACATGGGCTCCTTCCCCCACGAGCTGCCTGGCTATCGGCATATCTCCAACCAGGCAGTGCGTCAGCAGTTTGAGCAAGCGTGGAATGTTTCCCTGCAACCTGACCCTGGATTGCGCATCCCGAATATGTTCGAGGCGGCGTTAGACGGCACCTTCAAAGCGCTCTACTGCCAAGGTGAAGACATCGCCCAGAGCGACCCTAACACTCAGCATGTGACCGCCGCTTTGGCATCAATGGAATGCATTATTGTGCAGGACATCTTTCTCAATGAGACGGCAAAGTTCGCCCATGTGTTTCTGCCCGGCAGTTCTTTCCTCGAAAAAGATGGCACCTTCACCAATGCTGAGCGCCGTATAAACCGCGTGCGCAAGGTCATGGAGCCGCTGGCAGGCAAGGCTGACTGGCAAGCGACGATGGCCTTGGCGAACGCCTTGGGTTACCCCATGGATTACCAGCACCCGGCGCAAATCATGGATGAGATTGCCTGCCTTACCCCAACTTTTGCACGTGTCAGCTATGCCGAACTGGACCGTCAGGGCAGCCTGCAATGGCCCTGCAATGACGACGCGCCTAATGGCACGCCGACTATGCACATCGACCAGTTTGTCCGTGGCAAGGGGCGCTTTATGCTCACCGGTTACGTGCCGACAGAAGAAAAGGTCAACAATCGCTACCCGCTGTTACTCACCACAGGGCGAATCCTCAGCCAGTACAACGTGGGTGCGCAAACACGTCGTACAGACAACGTTGCCTGGCACGAAGAGGACCGTTTAGAAATTCACCCTTTTGATGCTGAAAGTCGCGGTATCAGCACTGATGATTGGGTCGGCATTGGCAGCCGTGCCGGGCAAACTGTATTGCGCGCCAAAGTCAGTGAGCGTGTTGCGCCTGGGGTGGTTTACACCACCTTCCACTTCCCTGAATCCGGCGCAAATGTGATCACTACCGACAACTCAGATTGGGCGACAAACTGCCCTGAGTATAAGGTCACCGCGGTTGAAATCGTACGTGTCAACCAACCCTCGGCTTGGCAACAGCGCTATCAGGCCTTCAGTAATGAGCAACAACGGCTGCTGAAACAGCGCCGCCTTGCTGAAAAAATCGAGGTGGGTAAATGAGTGCTGAAAGCCTGGTCAAAATGGCCAATCAAATCGCTCAATTCTTCGCCAATGAAACCGATACCGCTGAGGCTGTGCGCAGTGTCAGGCAGCACCTGCAAAGTTTCTGGACCCCGGCCATGCGTCAAGAACTGAGCGTTTGGCAGCATCAACATCAGGGCGATGTTTTGCATCCATTGGTCCAGGCCGCGCTGTCTGAATCTGCATCCAGCTAAATTGAGCCGTATCAAGCCAGCAGTGCTTGATACGGCGTTCCATCAGGCTTTGCTGCGACCGTACTCTTTAAATACAAATATCAACAATGCAATCAGCGGTAAGGCTGCACCCGCAATCACCACCCCCTGCCACCCAGCAGACTCATACAGTGGGCTGGCAATGGCGGAACCAATAGCGCCGCCGATAAAGATGGTGGTCATGTACAACGCATTAAGCCGAGCACGACTGTTTGCATCCAGCGCATAAACAGCCCGTTGGCCCAGCACCATGTTCATTTGGCAGGCGAAATCCAGCAATACGCCGGTCAAGGCCAAGCCAATCACGCTATAGGCCGGGCCACTCCAGCCGATCAAAAAAGCGCCGCCGGCGATAATCATCGCGGCCGTGGAGGCTCTGCGCGTGTGGCCCGCATCGGCCAGTCGCCCGGCAATTGGCGCGGCAAACGCTCCTATTGCGCCGACCAAAGCAAATATAGCGATTTGGCTTTGGGATAAACCGTAGTGGCGCATCAACTCGATTGGCGCAGCGGTCCAGAACAGGCTAAAGCTTGCAAACATCAACCCCTGGTACAGCGCTCGTTGGCGTAATACTGGTTGTTTCTGGAGCAGCGTCACCAAGGATGCCATCAAGCTCATATAAGACGCTTTATGGGTTGGCTGGCGCTTTGGGATGGTCAGCGCCATAAGCACAATAATGACCAGCATCACAATTGCTGCGCCGATAAATACCGTGCGCCAACCAAAGTAATCCGCTACCAAACTCGATACAGGCCTGGCCAGCAGGATGCCCAGTAACAAGCCGCCCATGATGTTGCCAACCACCCTGCCCCTGCTGGCTTCAGGCGCTAGATGCGCAGCCAGGGGGATAAGCATCTGCACTGAAACCGAGCTAAACCCGATAAGCAATGACAGCCCCAGAAACACACTGGGCTGAGTCGACAAACCCGCCGCCAACAATCCTGCACCGGCAATGAGTGCGGTCCCGATCATCAGTTTTCGATTTTCAAACAGGTCAGCCAACGGCACTAACAGCAGCAAACCCAGCGCGTAACCAATTTGAGTCAGCGACACTATGAAGCTCGCAGCATGGGCAGAAAGCCCAATATCCGGTGCGATCAGTTCGACAATGGGTTGTGCGTAATAAAGGTTGGCGACAATAGCGCCACAGCAGAACGCAAACAGCGTGACCAAACCACCGGTTAAGGTTTCTGACGCCGCCGAATGCCGTACAGCAGTTGTATCATTCATAGCAATATCTCGACAAAATGTACCTTGGATGAGCGTTAGGCGAGCTCTGAAATAATTAGCCTTCGGATACCCGATGCAGCCACCTTAGTGCCTTAACCTGATTCCTAGAATGGGACGGACTCGCAACTCAGCGTTGCGCAAATTGCAAAGGTGTGAGCTTTCAGTGAGAAGTCGCGACAAGCCCCTCAAGGAAGTCGGTAAATACGCGCACCCGTGTAGACATCCTGTGGTTGGGTAAAAAAAGTACATTGATGCTTGCATTCACTTGCCCAGGATTTATCTGGTACTCCTCGAACAAACGAATCAAACGGCCGTCACGGACATCTGTTTCAACCAGCCAGTCCGCCAGCAATGCAATGCCACCTCCCTCCACTGCAGCCTTGCGCAAAATGTCGGCGTTATTACTTTTGAGTCGGCCCTGTACTGGCACGCTTATAGGCTCCCCACTCCTGTGGAACAGCCAATTGGAACTACCGTTGGCAAAATCAAATGTCAGGCATTGATGGCTGGAGAGTTCGGCTGGAGTGGTCGGCTGACTGTGATTGGCTAAATAATCGGGGCTGACAACAGCCCAGCGCTCGAAATGGCCGATGGTGCGGCTTACCACATCGTCATTGACCAGAGCGGCACCCAGACGAACCGACAGGTCAACACCTTGGCTGAACAAATCGATGACCTCATCACTTAGCGTCAGGTTGATTTCCAGGCGCGGGTAACGCGAAAGCAGCTTCTGAATGTGCGGGGCGATAATGCGTCGGCCGAACTCAACTGGCACGCTCACGCGCAATACACCAACAGGTTCATCGCCTTGATCACTTGTCTGAGCATCGGCATCAGCCACAGCGTCCAGAATCAAGCGAGCCTTGTTGTAGTACACCGCACCGGCCTCAGTAAGGCTGATTTGCCGTGTCGAGCGGTTAAGCAATACGCTGCCCAGTTGCGCCTCAAGTGAATCAACCATTCGTGTAACCGTTGAGGTGGCCACGCCAACTTTACGTGCCGCCGCTGAAAAGCCCTTGGCCTCCACGGTCTCAACAAACATGCGCATGGCCATGAGCTTATCCATTACTGCACTTTCTCCCGGCAGACCGATCATTAGCCGTTTGGCGAATGCTGCATAATGATACTGTATAAACGAACAGCTCAGGTTAAGCTGTCTCAACCAAGCCCTGAGCTGTGCCCCAAAACCGTGGCAAAACGCTCTTCTTATTCACCGTGCATGCTTGATGGCAATGCAAACAACCGGCACGTCCATGCAGTCGCTACTCGATCCTCGATTCTACTACCTGTCGAATTTCCATCAGGCACTAAGGTGGCTGCAACAGCGCTATGGCGATCTGCTGGATGATACTGAGTTAGGATTTATCGAGCAGTTCCTTGCCATGGACACTCAGTCACAAGCGATACTGGTCCGCATGATTATGCGCAAAGGCACGCATTTTCGCTTGGAAAAGCTGAGCTATGCAGAAATCAGTTGCAGCCTTACAGCAACCCGGCCATTGATCGAGGCTGGCTGGGTAAAGCAAGACGCCGAGTTGACGCTGGATGAGTTGTTTAAGCTGTTGCGCAAGGATGAAATCTGCCAACACCTTGCGCAATCCGGCGCAAATCCGCTGCCACTGAAAAAATCCATGGGCAAGACCCAGCTGCTCGAATTGCTGACGGATGAACACGCGCAACCGCGAGAGTTTGCCGGGTGGTGTCCGACCAGTGACGAGCAAATACTGTCTCTGACCATTGATCCGCTGTGCCAACGCCTGCGCCTGATGTTCTTTGGCAACCTTCGCCAGGATTGGTCCGAGTTCGTCCTCGCTGAGTTGGGCATTTTTCGTTATGAACAGGTGCCCTTTACAGCTGACTCGCGGGCGTTTCGAAGCCGCGCTGATGTTGACTGCTACCTGAAATTGCAGGACTGTCGCGAGCAATTTGAAGCAGGAGAGCCTATTGACCAGGTCTTAGCGCACATTAGCGCTTTAATCTGTGACAGTACGTTCTTGACCGCGCGACGTAATAAATTGCTGTTTCGCATGGGGCAGCAGCTGGAGCGCGAAGCCCAGCTGGAACAGGCACTGGCCTTTTACGCGGACTGTCGTTATCTGGGCGCTCGCTTGCGGCAAATTCGTGTGCTGGAGCGTCTCGGACAACATGAGCACGCCTATGAACTGACGCGTCAAGCCGTTGAAGCGCCGGAGAGTGATGCGGAAGCACAAGCGGTGGAGCGGGCAATGACACGCCTTTCCCGTCAGCTCGGTCAGCCACAGCCGAGCAAGGCAAAGCCCAAGGCCCCCAGTCGAATTGATTTGATTCTGCCTAAACCAGAAGGCGAAAGTGTCGAGTTTGCAGTGGCCCAACACCTCAGTCACTCGGATGGCCCGGTTCACTACGTCGAAAACAGCTTGATCTGTAGTTTATTTGGACTGCTTTGCTGGCAAGCCATTTTCGCCCCAGTACCCGGGGCGTTTTTCCACCCCTTCCACACCGGGCCGGTTGACCTGTTCGGCAGCGACTTCTACCCCCAACGCCAAGCATTATTTGCCCATAGCCTGGACCAGCTGGAATCCTGCGCTTATAAAGATCTGATCAGGCAAAACTACACAGACAAATTCGGCATTCAGTCCCCCTTCGTATTTTGGGGCGCACTGGATCAAACACTGCTGGAACACGCCTTGGAATGCCTGCCCGCCGCCCATCTATTAGCCTGGTTCAAACGTCTATTGCTCGATATCAAAGCCAACCGTGCGGGCATGCCCGACCTCATCCAATTCTGGCCTGCGCAACGACGCTATCGAATGATTGAGGTCAAAGGGCCGGGCGACCGCTTACAGGACAACCAACGACGCTGGCTGGCTTTTTGCGCCGAGAACGGCATGCCGGTAGATGTCTGCTATGTGCAGTGGGCTGACGCTTGAGTTATCAGGTGGCGGTTCGCGCTTTATGTGAGTTCACCGCCAAGGTCGGTGATCTTGACCTGCGCTTCACGCCCTCACCCACTGCACAAGAAGGCATGACGGGCCACGCCATTGTGGTCGCCAGGCGCGGCCCCGGTTACTACCCGGAGCTGGCCGTAAGTGGTGAATTCCGGGGGCTGCTAGTGCGTGGCCGGGCTGATGGTTATGACCCGGACCAGAACCTGCTTGAAGAAATCAAAACTCACCGTGGCGATATCAGTCGAATTCCTGAGAATCACCGCTTACTGCATTGGGCTCAGGCAAAGGTCTATGGCTGGTTGCTGTGCGCCGAGCGCGGGCTCGCTGAAATCAATCTGGCGGTGGTGTATTTCAATGTGTTGACTCAGCATGAAACGGCATTTCACCAAACCCTCAGTGCTGAGGAGTTGCAGGCATTTTTTGAGCTGCAATGCAGCCGCTATATTGATTGGGCTGAGTACGAGCGGGCACACCGTCTACGCCGCGACCAGTCGTTGCTTGACCTGACATTTCCCCATGCCGAGTTCCGCAGCGGACAACGCCAGTTAGCCAACACCGTTTACCGCGCAGCGCGCGATGGTCATTGCCTGATGGCGCAGGCCACCACCGGTATTGGCAAAACCCTTGGCACTTTATTTCCACAGCTCAAGGCTTTCCCTGAGCAAAAGCTTGATCGCTTGTTCTTTCTGACAGCTAAAACACCCGGCAGGCGCCTAGCCCTGGATGCACTGCAGACCTTGCGTAAGCAGGAAGATGCAATGCCATTGCGCGTGCTCGAGCATGTAGCGCGGGACAAAGCCTGCGAGCATCCTGACAAAGCCTGTCATGGCGACTCATGCCCTTTAGCCAAAGGCTTTTATGACCGTTTGCCGCAAGCACGTAAAGCAGCACTTGAGGGGCAATGGCTCAACCATGAGAATGTGCGCAAGGTGGCGCTGGCACACCAGATTTGCCCCTATTACCTGAGTCAGGAATTGTGCCGTTGGGCGGATGTTGTGGTGTGCGACTACAACTACTATTTCGACATGGGCGGCCTGCTGTACGGCCTGACCCTGCTCAATGAATGGCGCGTTACCCTACTGGTAGATGAAGCCCATAACCTGATTGATCGCGCTCGCGGCATGTACACCGCAGAACTTAACCAGCAGCGCTTTGAAGCCGTGCGATTTATCGCACCAAAGGTGATGAAAGCCCCGCTAGAACGTATTAGCCGGCATTGGCGGCAGTTGGAACAGGAGCAGCAGGTTGCCTATCAGGTGTACCCCATGGCACCAGACCTGTTTGTAATGGCCTTGCAGAAAGCCGTGAGCACCCTCACCGATCACCTCAGTGAGCAACCCGCAGGCAATGCCGCCGAACTGCTGCATTTTTATCTGGACGCCATGCTGTTTTGCCGACTCGCCGAAGCATTCGGCCCGCATTCATTGTTTGATATCAGCCGCGACGAGAGTTCCGGCAAGTCAGTGTCGACCTTGTGTATTCGTAACATCGTCCCTGCCCCGTTCCTCGCGCCACGTTTTGATGACGCTCACAGCTGCACGCTTTTTTCAGCCACATTGAGCCCTGCTAATTATTATGCAGACTTGCTGGGGCTGCCTGAAGACACACCCTGGATTGACGTTGACTCGCCCTTTAGCGCCGAGCAATTACAGGTACAAGCCATCAGTAATGTCTCTACCCGCTTTGCCCATCGTGACGCCTCATTGGTGCCGATTGCGGATTTAATCGCTCACCAATATGCCGAGACGCCCGGCAACTATTTGGCCTTTTTCAGTAGCTACAGCTACCTGCAAGCCGCCATTGAGCAGTTGCGCCAGAGCCATCCAGACATTCCGGTCTGGCAGCAGTCGCGGCAAATGGATGAAACTGCGCGCCAAGCCTTTCTCGATCGTTTCACCTCGCGAAGCCGTGGTGTCGGCTTTGCGGTACTTGGCGGCGCATTTGGTGAAGGCATCGACTTACCCGGTGATCGACTGATTGGTGCCTTTATCGCGACCCTCGGGCTCCCGCAAATCAACCCGGTCAACGAGCAAATCAAACAGCGCATGGAGGCCATGTTTGGCAGCAATAACGGCCATGGTTACACCTATCTCTACCCTGGAATGCAGAAGGTTGTTCAGGCCGCTGGCCGGGTGATTCGTACCGTGCAGGATCAAGGCGTTGTGTACCTGATTGATGATCGCTTCAATCAACCTGCTATACGCAAGCTTCTGCCGACTTGGTGGAAAGTTGATCGCTGCCGACTGCCGCTTTACAGCGAGTAACACTGCAATCGCTTATGCATCCCTCGCTAGGCTAGCAATCCCTTCTGATTTACCCACGCGCGTTTATCACAGCATCACCCTGCGATTATTACATCCAGCTGGATAGTCCTTTCCGTTAGATGGCATTAAAGCAAAACGAACTTTTGCTCATTATGCGCTCCGACAGTTTTGCACAGGGAATAAGCCTACTCGCGGCACGGACGCGCACTGCTGTCTTAAATTCGAGTACTACGAAGCGCTTAGCCTGCGCAGACATGCTCTTTATCTGCCGAATTAGAAGTCTGGCCATTGCCATTTTATGGCCCAGATCCAACTGCATATGGAGCACGCAATAATGAACAAATTTCCACTCAGTGCCTTACTGCTGGCGATGTCCAGCGGTGTGGCGCAACTCGCCAACGCCGACGCTTTTGTCACCGACCAAGCCGATGCCAAAGGGCTTATTGAAGGCAGCGAATTTAACCTACTGCTGCGCAACTATTACTTTAACCGTGATGGTAAGAATAACGTCGAAGATCGCCGCGACTGGACCCAAGGGTTTCTTGCCAACTACAACTCTGGTTTTAGCCAAGGCACGGTCGGCGTTGCAGTTGAGGCATTTGGTTACTTGGGGCTCAAACTAGATGGTGGTGATGGCACCACGGGCACCGGTAACCTGCCAGTCGACAATAACGGCGAGCTTATGGACGACTACAGCAACACCGGTGGTGTGCTGAAAATGCGCGTGTCGAAGACCATGCTCAAATGGGGTGAAATGCAACCTCAAGCACCCGTGTTCGCCCTCACAGGCTCACGTCTTTTGCCGCAAACCGCAACTGGTTTTAATTTACTCAGCAGTGAAATTGACGGCCTCGATTTAGAAGCCGGTCACTTTACTTCAGGCACAGGTCCTACAACCCGCAACTCCAATGGCGAACTATTTGCAACATACGCCGATGTAACCACGCGCAGTGTCGACTTTGTAGGTGGCAACTACGCCATCAATGATGATTTTAGTGTTTCGCTGTACGGCTCTGAATTCGAGGACATTTGGCGTCAGTTCTACGCTAATGCCAATTACGAACTAACCTTGGCCGATAACCAATCACTGAATTTCGATGCCAATGTTTATCACACTGATGACTACGGCCAAGCCAGAGCAGGCAAGATCGACAACAGCGCATGGTCGTTGGCAGCAGCCTATAGTTTCTTGGACGCTCACACCCTGACCCTGGCCTTGCAAAAAGTTGAGGGAGACACGCCGCTCGACTACATCGGTGTTGGCGACAATCTTTCCGGCGAAGGTGGTGACTCCATTTACCTCGCCAACTCAGTGCAATTCTCTGACTTCAACGCCCCTGGTGAGAAATCCTGGCAGTTACGTTATGACGTGGCGATGGACAGCTACGGTGTGCCCGGCCTGAGTTTCATGGCTCGCTACGTCAATGGTAGCGGTATTGACGGCACCCACGTCGATGCAACCAGTGCTTACGCCGGGCTTTATGGTGATGACGGAAAACACCATGAGACTAATCTGGAAGCCCGTTACGTAGTGCAATCTGGCGCAGCCAAAGACCTGTCGTTGCGTATTCGTCAGGCGTGGCACAGCGCTAATGCTGACCAAGGTGAAGACGACGCCAGCGAGTTTCGTCTGATCGTCGATTATCCATTGACTATTCTTTAAGCCAGCGCACATGCGGCCAAGAAGTATGCCTGAATACCAAGGCGTTGATGCGTGACTGCTCCGACGTCCTGTTTGGCCACTTGATTCAAGTGGCCTTTTTTTACCTTTAATTTTACCCGTCAGCGGCTCGCACCAGCCCAGTAAGCTCGATTCTCTACCACTGCGCGGTTGTTATCGAAGGCCAGCGGTATTTCTTCCTTGAGAAACTCAACCCAAGTTCGCACTTTGGCATCAAGAAACCGCCGCGACGGATAGAGTGCATAAACACCCCGCTCATGCAGTTGATGCTCAACCAAAACCCGCACCAGCTTGCCCTGTTGAAAGGCTTTTGCGGCGATAAGATCAGGTAGCAAGCAAATACCCATGCCCGCTGATGCCGCTTGCGCCATCGCTTCAGCAACATTGATTTGAAAGGTCTCGCCAAGGCTGATTGCCCGCTCAACGCCATTATCATTAAAGGTCCAGCTATCGCCAAACACCGGATCGATTAAACGCAGGCACCGATGCTCTGCCAGGTCATCCGGCGTTTTGGGGATACCATGCTGCTCAAGATAAGACGGCGCGGCACAGACCACGCTGAAATTCGTGCCGAGCAACTGCGCCACCAACTCTGAGTCTGGTAATTCACGGGCCATGGTAAAGACCACGTCCTGCCCATCATCAATCAAATCTGGTTGGTGCTGGGAAAGGGTCATATCGATATTCACTTCGGGAAACAGCTCGCAATAGCGCGCTGCAAGCGGTGCCAATAACTGCGTACCGAGCCCAGTGATTGAATGCACTTTTAGCCGCCCGCGCGGCATCAGGTGTGCGCCGCTGGCCTCGGCGTTAGCGTCTTCCATCTCATTCAATATCTGCCGGCAGCGCTCAAGGTAGCGGCTGCCCACTTCAGTCAAACGCAAGCGTCGTGTTGTCCGTTGCAGCAAGCGTGCCTGCAGGTGGCTCTCTAGTTCAGACACCAACCGCGATACCTGTGCGGTAGACAAATCCAGCATTTGCGCTGCGGCTGTAAAGCTGCCTGAGTCCACGACTCGGGCAAACACGCGCATAGCCTGAAAAACATCCATCAACTATTACCTTTTTCGTAACTGTTCTTTGCATAAATTGCTTATTTTTACATGAAAGAGCCGGAAATATACTAGACCATTTGCTCGTATGGACGCCATTTGTCCGCGGCCAATCTGCCCCATGTTTTGTCTTCTTGAGGTTATTAATGAGTCCAGATCAACGGTTTGCCCGCTCGGTTCAAATCGCAATTGCGGCCCTGGCCTGCTGCTTTATTTATTTCCTGACTGCTGACCTGAGTATGCCGCTGACACCGCAAGCCCAACTGACCCGATCGGTGCTGAAAATCGCCCCTCGTGTGTCAGGGCAAGTGAGTGAGGTGGCGATAACCAATAACCAGCATGTGGTGCCTGGGCAACTCCTGTTTAGCCTTGACCCGCAACCATTTGAAGTTGAAGTTCAACAAGCTGAACTGGCAGTGGAGCAAGCCCAACAGGACAATATTGAGCTCGATGCCCAGCTAAAAGCTGCGCAGGCAGAAATCAGCGCGGCCAAGGCTAAATCAACAGATCTGGGGGCACAGAGCAAGCGAATGCACAGCCTTATTGGTCGCCAACTGGTTTCTCGTCAGGCCTTTGACACCTTGGAATCTCAGCGCCTCTCCGCATTAGCTTCGGTCAGTGCAGCTCATGCGAAAATGACAGAACTGCAGGCGCGTCGTGGCACGGACGGCAATGAAAACCTGCGGGTACGTCAGGCCCGCAATGCATTGCGTCGGGCGCGTTTAAAGCTGGAGTACACACAGGTACGCGCCCAGCGCAGCGGCGTGATTAGCAACTTGCAGCTAACCTCCGGAACCTACGTCGCAGCCGGTACTCCAGTGGCTGCGATGGTTGAAGACAGCGTGGACATAATCGCTGACTTCCGTGAAAAAGCATTGCGTTATGTCGACGAGCAAACGCCCGCTGTAGTGGTATTTGATGCGCGTCCTGGCGAGTTGTTTGATGCGAGGGTCAGTCATTTCGATGCGGGTGTTCGTGAAGGTCAGATTGAAGCCAACGGCCAATTGGCTGCGCCGGTGCAATCAGAGCGCTGGGTGCGTGATGCACAGCGCCAGCGATTGCATCTACAGCTCAATGAAGTGCTACCGTTCACGCTGCCCACTGGGGCAAAGGCTACAGTGCAGCTGATCCCGCTTGATAACGGTTTTGTCGCAGCAATCGCCGCATTGCAAATCCGACTGATCAGTTGGCTGCACTATGTCTACTAGCGCAGACGCTGCGCAGCCACTGCTTGGCCATCGGCCGCTGAGCAGTAATGACTTGCGCCAATGCCTGAGAATTGCCACGGGCGGCACTTTGGCCTTGCTTATCTGCAAGCTGCTCAACCTGCAGTACGGCTCGTTCTTCTGTGTCTACCCGATGCTATTGCTGGGTTTGGTCCCCAGGTTGAATGCCCATTTGATACGTCAGTTTTTCGCTCAGGGAATGGTTGTAAGTCTTGAAGTTGCCTTGCTCTATGGCCTGTTCGGTGGGCGTCCGCTGATTATCATTCCGCTGGTCTTTGTGCTGTTTTTCTATCGTTTTGCGCTGATGGCCAAAGGGCCGTTGTTTATGTTTGGTGCCCTCGGCGCTGTGTTTCTATCCATTCAATTGAATTTCGCCAGCTACCCGCAGACAGATGTCATCGACATGCTCTGGTATAACAGTTGGGCAATTTTGCTGGCAGCGTCGATTGCCGGGCT
Source organism: Pseudomonas sp. NPDC078700 (assembly GCF_044542375.1). Lineage (NCBI taxonomy): Bacteria > Pseudomonadati > Pseudomonadota > Gammaproteobacteria > Pseudomonadales > Pseudomonadaceae > Pseudomonas > Pseudomonas sp. NPDC078700. Next base: position 201,927 of record NZ_JBITUI010000006.1, on the reverse strand, counting down.
GATGTTCTACCTGTTTCCTGACACTGAACCACGTACACCTCGCGCACCTATCAGCAAAGACTTGCCAAGCCGTCGTCATGAAGCACTGCTGGGCGCGACGGTTGCGACGCTGTCATTTATCGTATTTCAAAGCCTTAACCTGCATGATTCCCTGTCTGCGCAAGTGGCCAGTATTCTGGTGTTATTTCCGATGCACTGGAAAGGCACCCACTTTGCGGGTCGGGTGCGTGCAATCGGCACTCTTCTGGGCTGCACGATCGCCCTGCTGATGATGCTGTTGCTCTACAACCATTACGACGTGTTGCCGCTGGTGGTTTTACTGGTCTGGATTGCTGCGATGTTCTGCGCGCGCTGGCATATGTTCGAGAATGGCGTGCCGGGCATTGGCTTTGGTGCATTGACCACCCTGGCCATTTTGTTTGGTCAGTCGCTCACACCTGATCACGACATTATGTACGCAACCCTTTACCGCCTGAGCTCAGTTTGCATTGCCGTGCTGCTGACACTGATTACCGTCTTTGTGGTGCACCGGCTGCTCAATCGGTTTACAGCGACCCGACACTTCAGCCACTGAGTCAACTAGGCTGGAGCCTTTGCCAGAAGCATTCAAGCAAAAAAAAAGCCGCTTTCTATAAGCGGCCAATAAGACGTCAACAAAGGAGCGGGAACATTACCCATCAACGTCGGGGGGAAACAAAAACTTAGCTATCAGTCGCTGTATTTGACTGTTCCTCGCCAACCTTAGAGTGCTTGGCCAGAGCTTCACGCTGGGCGGCGTCAGAAGCCTGTTGCTGGACTCGTTCGTTACGCGCAACAAAACTGGCGGACTCTTCGGCTTGACTCATTTGTGAGAAAAGCAAGGTAAATGCACACAACGTGCTGCCAAATAGTAGATACGGCTTCATTTGATCATCCTCATGCAATGGCCTGTGAACATGCAGTGATTTTAATAAGCCACTGTGGAATGAAAAATCCGCGATTTAGCAAATTACTATTACTAGAAACGCAACAATAAGATTTAACGCACCATTGCAATGCCCATGCATCGGCGACACCAGGCTGAATCCTGCGTGAACCGTAGCCTTACCGGTTATAGAAATATTCAGTTACACCCAGTTCTTTATTAACAAAATTATTGTAACGTTATACTGTTTCACTTCGTATAGAGGTGAAATGTAATGCCGCGCAAATTTGCTTCATTGGCCGGGTTAACTATTGGTTTGCTCAGCGATACCAGCTTTGCTGAAGAAAAAAATCACAGCCTGCAACTCGAGGCCATGACCATCACTTCAGAATTCGATTATGAATCGGCGACAGGCCCAGTCGATGGATACAAGGCAACGCGATCTGCCAGTGCCACCAAAACCGATACTGCCATTAAAGATATTCCTCAATCGATCAGTGTGGTTCCCAGCACAGTGCTGCAAGACTTGAACAGCACCGATGTAGAACGTGCGTTGGATTTCGCGGGAGGCGTTTCCAAGCAGAATGACTTTGGTGGCCTCACACTTTTTGAATACAGCATTCGCGGATTTGCGACATCAGAATTTTACAAGGACGGTTTCAGCGCTAACCGTGGCTACCCCGCCACACCTGACGCCGCCAATATTGAACGCATTGAAGTACTTAAAGGCCCAGCGGCAAGCCTGTATGGTCGTGGCGACCCAGGCGGTACAGTCAATATTGTCAGCAAGAAACCCCAGGCAGAGGCCTTCTCCAAACTACAGACCAGCGCGGGTAGCTGGGATCAGTACCGCACGACACTTGACCTCAACACTCCGCTCGACCCGCAAAGCCAGCTGTTATCGAGGGTCAATATTGCTGTTGAGGATAACGGCAGCTTTCGCGATCACGTCGACAGTAAGCGGGTATTCGTTGCACCGTCATTCAGTTGGCAGATTAACCCTGACACGCAGCTTTTAGTCGAAGCTGAACTGGTCCGGCACAGCTCGACGTTTGACCGCGGCATTGTTGTCCCCGCCGCTTCTCGCAGTGGCCTGTCGCGTAGGACATTTCTCGGTGAGCCAGATGATGGCGATATCGACAATGACAACAACATGATTCAAGCAGCGCTTGAGCATCACATCGACCAAACGTGGTCGCTGCGCTTGGCCAGTCACTACAAACAAGGTGAGTTGTCGGGCTTTGCCAGCGAGGCACGCCCATTAAATGCCGACGGTCACACGGTAAACCGTCGTTATCGTGAGCGTGACAATGCCTGGCATGACAGCATTAGCCAGTTGGAGCTGCGCGGTTTGTTTGATATCGGCAGTTGGCAACATGAACTGTTGGTCGGCACCGAGTATGAAAATTACCGCAAGAATGAGCGGGTAACCACGATATCCGGTTCCCCCTACGCCATTGATATATACCAGCCAATATACGGCCAGCCCAAACCTGACGGCGCACGCTTGGGCTCAGATTTCTATGAGCAGGTGAAAAGCCAAGCCCTGAACCTGCAAGACCAAATCGTCTTCACTGAAAAACTGCGTGGCCTTCTCGGCGCACGTTTCGAGCACATTGAACAACAGATAGACGACTACACAACTTACACCAAAGGGCAGCAGCGCCACGACGAGGTAACCTACAGAACAGGGTTGCTCTACCAACTGACACCTGATGTGGGTGTGTTTGCAAACGCCTCTACGTCATTTAAGCCCAACAACGGCTTGGATGCTGGCGGTAAAGCCTTCGACCCAGAAGAAGGTATTGGCTATGAAGTTGGATTCAAAACCGAGCTATTTGATGAACGCCTAATCGCCACTATCGCGGCCTTTCATATCGAGAAAGAAAACGTACTGGCCCTCGATCCGGCAACCGACTCAAACCGAGCGATTGGTAAAGCGCGTAGCCAAGGCATGGATGTCCAATTCGCCGGGCAGCTAAGTGATGCCGTGAGGGTCATTGGCGCATTCGCCTATATCGATGCTGAAGTCACCCAGGGTGATGCCAATATTCCAACCGGCAGCCGCTTGGTTGGCGTGGCAAAACACAGCGGCAGTGTTCTCGGTGTTTATGAGTTTCAAAGCGGTGCCTTGCGTGGCTCTGACTTGGGCGCTGCCTTCAGTTATGTCGGCGACCGCTCTGGTGAAGCCGGCAGCAGCTTTGAGCTAGGTGCCTATCAGACCGTTGATTTGTTAGCCCACTACAAGGCCAGCGACACCCTCACCCTCGGTATCAACCTCAACAATGTCTTCGACGAAAACTACTACGAGCGCTCGTATAGCAGTTACTGGGTGGCCCCGGGCGCTCCCCGCAACTTGAGCCTTAGTCTGGCACTTACCCTTTAAGAGTTTAAGGATTTCATATGTATCGCACGCTTTCAGCACTGTCATTTTCACTGCTCGGTCTACTGTTCGCCAGTGACGCCATTGCGCACGGTTTATGGACCGAGGAACGTCGTGGCAATATCGAAGTTATCTATGGCCATGGGGCTGAAGATAACGCTTTCAAAGCCAGCAAAATCAGCGGAGCTTGGGCCTATAGCGCCAGCGGCAAGATGATTCCGGTTACCGTTGAACGGCTCAGCGATCACGCTCGCCTGCAACCACTCAGTCAACCTGCAGTGATGGCAGTCGCACTGGATAATGGCATGTGGTCTCAAACCGCTGACAAACAGTGGATCAATCAAGGACGCTCGAAAGTGCCGGGGGCAATAGCCTCGCTTCAGACCTTCAAATACAGCCTGGCTATCTACCAGGAAGGCGCAACGCTGTCCAAGCTTGACCGTTTAAGAATGGTGATTGTGCCGCAAGTTGACCCGATGACTGTCGGCCCGTATAAGCCACTGCCTGTGATCGTCACACTGGATGGCAAGCCATTGGTCGGCATCAAACTGCTGGGGGATTACCGCAATGCTCCGAATGAGATCAGCGCTGAAACCGACGAAAAAGGTCGTGCTCAGGTGATCATCAGGAACCCAGGTTTGAACGTGATTGCCGCACAAACTGTGGTGCCTGTTGCCAACAATCCAGACATCACCGAACAAGGCTTCTTCACCTCGCTAACCTTTGTCGGCGAAGCCCACCACGAGTAATTGCCTCTGCTCAGGCGTTCGCTTGGCTTTAGAGTCAGAGGTAATGACTGACTTCGATTAAGTTGTCATCGGGGTCACGAAAGTACACTGACTCTATCGGCCCTGTCGCACCCGTACGTTTGACTGGGCCTTCACTGACCGTTACGCCCTGCTGCGCAAGATGTGCGAGCACCTTGTCGGTCGGCCAGGTTGTGATCAAGCATAAATCGATTGCCCCGGGCGTTGGCTTTTTGGCCTTGGGCTCAAATTCTTTACCCTGCTCATGCAGGTTAAATTTCTGTTGGCCAAACACCAGTGCGCTGCGCCCTTCGCCGAAGGTTTCGTGCTGCATGGCCAACACACGGGTGTAGAAATCCAGGGTTTTATCGATGTCGGCAACGGTCAAGACCAAGTGATCCAAGCGTTCAATCACGGTTAATCCCTATCGAGCAGGTGGAATTTAGGCAAAGAGAAATGCCAACGAATGGCGGCAAGGCGCGTGATCAATACCGTAAGCATGGCAATACCGGTGTCGAGCCAAGGCGGTGTGGCTAAAGCTCTAAGCCCGATGAACATCAGCGCACCGGCAATGCATGCAGTGGCGTAGATTTCTTTTTTGAAGATTAGCGGTATCTCATTGCAGATGATGTCGCGCATGACCCCACCTGCGACACCGGTAATAATCCCCATGATCACTGCTGTGCTGAGTTGAAGGTCATGCTGCAGCGCCACTTCTGTGCCGTAAACGGTGAACACCGCCAAGCCAAAGGCATCGGCTATCAGCAGGCCTTTTTCATGGATGGGTTGAGTCAGCCTGACCCAAACTACCGTGCCCACCGCCGCTATTGATGCGACCAGAATATAGGTGTCATCCCGAATCCAGCTGACCGGATGATTACCCAGGATGACGTCACGTAATGTGCCGCCACCCAAGGCCGTGATGATGGCAATAACCAACACCCCGAACAGGTCCATTGATTTGCGCCCGGCCATAAGCGCGCCGGTGATAGCAAATACGGCCACACCGAAAAGGTCAGCCGCATAAAACAATTGCGCCATGGTCATCGAAGTAATTACTCAGCGATAGGCGTGCGCATGGTGACAAACTCTTCAGCCGCAGTTGGGTGCACGCCGATGGTGTCGTCAAACACAGCTTTGGTCGCACCGGCTTTAAGCGCAACAGCCAGCCCTTGAATGATCTCCCCTGCATCCGGGCCAACCATGTGACATCCCAGAACGCGATCTGATTCAGCATCAACCACCAATTTCATCAGTGTGCGTTCAGTCGAATCGCCAAGGGATAGCTTCATGGGTTTGAAACGGCTTTCGTAGATGTTGACCTTGTGATTTTTTTCACGGGCCTGCTCTTCAGTCAGACCTACTGTGCCTATATTGGGCAAGCTGAACACGGCTGTCGGAATCATGTCGTAGTCAACGCTACGGTATTCCTCAGGTTTGAACAGCTGGCGGGCCACGGCCATGCCTTCGGCCAGCGCGACAGGCGTCAGTTGCACGCGGCCGATCACATCACCAATGGCAAAGACTGAATCTGCGCTGGTTTTGTAATGCTCATCAACATCAATATGCCCGCGCTTATCAAGCTTAACCGAGGTATTTTCCAGGCCGAGATTATCCAGCATCGGATGACGCCCAGTGGCGTAGAACACGCAGTCGGCTTCCAAGGTGCGACCATCTTTCAAGGTGGCCAGCAAGCTGCCATCCGCCTGTTTGTCTATTTGCTTGATATCAGCATTGAACTGAAGATCGATACCGCTTTTGCTCAGTTCTTCTTGCAGGTGTTTACGCACCGAACCATCGAAACCACGCAGGAATAAATCACCACGGTACAACTGGGTTGTTTTGGCCCCAAGGCCGTTAAAAATCGATGCGAACTCGACAGCAATATAGCCACCGCCAACCACAATGACGCGCTTAGGCAGTTGTTCAAGAAAGAAGGCTTCGTTTGAGCCAATGGCGTGTTCACGCCCTGGAATATCTGGAATGCTTGGCCAGCCACCGGTGGCAATCAGGATATTTTTTGCGCTATAGCGCTTGCCGTCTAACTCGACATGATGGTCGTCGAGCATACGCGCATGACCCTCAAGCAGCGTAACGCCACTGCTCTGCAACAGGTTGCGATAAACGCCGTTGAGGCGATTGATCTCAGTATTTTTGTTGCTGATCAGGGTTGTCCAATCAAACTTAGGCTTATCTAGGTTCCAGCCAAACCCTTTGGCTTGCTCAAACTCATCAGCCAGGTGGGCACCATAAACCAACAACTTCTTGGGTACGCAGCCGACGTTGACGCAGGTCCCGCCTAAATAGCGGCTTTCTGCAACCGCAACTTTAGCGCCGTATCCTGCCGAGAATCGAGCAGCACGAACGCCACCAGAACCTGCGCCGATTACAAAAAGGTCGAAGTCGTAAGTCATGATTATCCTCCTGATAAAGGCCCAATCATAACCTGATGTCAGCAAAGTCGCCTTAAACACCTACTCTTATCTGGGTTATAGGAGGATTTATGCAGCCGACACTCACCCATATCGCCTTGCATGTTCCTGATTTGGACACATGCATTGAGTTCTATAGCCAGTTTTGCGCCATGCGGGTTATCCATCAACGGGCTGGCAAAGGTTCGCGGATCGTATGGATGGCCGAACCCGGTAAAGAACACAGCTTTATCTTGGTAATGATGCCCGGTGGTGAACAACGTCAACTCGGGGCAAATGACTATTCACACTTTGGTTTTGCGGTGGAAAGCCGTGAGCAGGTCGATGCCTTGGCGAATAAAGCACGCGACGAAGGATGCCTGATTTGGGAGCCTCGCGACGAGCCCTATCCAGTCGGGTATTACTGCGGGGTTGTTGATCCGGGCGGCAACTACATTGAGTTCAGCTACGGCCAGCCATTAGGACCGGGCGCTGAAAAGATGCCAATACCTTGAGTCAATCATTAACTCAACAAATCGCCCAAATTTCAGCGCGTAGGCCGGACAAAACATTGTCCGGCCTACGGCAGAGCAAAAGGCAACGCGCATATCGAGATTGCATGCCAGTTTTGCTAGGCACGCTTGGCAACCACAATTACTTGGATTTACCAGCCTTGTAGAGATTTTCAAAGCAGAAGTTAGTGGCTTCGATATAACCTTCTGCACCGCCACAGTCAAAGCGCTGGCCCTTGAACTTATAGGCCAGTACACAACCGTTTTGTGCCTGTTTCATCAGCGCATCGGTGATCTGGATTTCACCCCCTTTGCCCGGCTCGGTTTGTTCGATCAGGTCGAAAATATCCGGGGTCAGAATGTAGCGACCGATAATCGCCATATTGGTCGGCGCGTCTTCTTTCTTCGGCTTTTCAACCATGCTGTTCACGCGGTAAATGTCATCGCGGATCATTTCACCAGCAATCACACCGTATTTGTGCACTTCGTCTTCAGGCACTTCCTGAATTGCAACGATAGAGCAACGGAACTGGTTGTACAGTTTGACCATCTGCGCAAGCACACCGTCGCCTTCAAGGTTGAGGCACAAGTCATCAGCCAGAACTACGGCGAACGGCTCATCACCAATCAGAGGGCGGCCGCTGAGGATCGCATGGCCCAGACCTTTCATCTCAACCTGACGGGTATACGAGAACGTGCATTCATCGATCAGGCGACGAATACCGACCAGGTATTTTTCTTTGTCGGTATCGCGAATCTGATGTTCTAGCTCGTAGCTGATATCAAAGTGGTCTTCGAGGGAACGCTTACCGCGCCCTGTGACCATGGCAATTTCTGACAAGCCAGCATCAAGCGCCTCTTCGACGCCATACTGGATCAGCGGCTTGTTCACGATCGGCAACATTTCCTTGGGCATAGCTTTAGTGGCCGGGAGAAAACGTGTGCCGTAACCGGCTGCAGGGAACAAGCATTTCTTAATCATGGGACTCCATATATGGAAGTTGAAAGCACCTTAGTCTATCAGGCCGCACTAACCATACAACTGCCTTGCTGCGGCCTGCCGATGCCTCGATATAAAAAACCCAGCTCTGCAAGTTGCTTGGCATCGTAGATATTTCGCCCATCGAACAATACCGGCATGCGCATGATGCCGCGTATTCGAAGGAAATCTGGTTGCCGGAATTGCTTCCATTCAGTCACCAGTACGAGCGCGTCTGCACCTTGAGCTGCTGTATAGGGTGAATCACTTAGACTTAGCTGCCCCCGTTGCAGTTCCATTGGATAGCGCATTGCCACTGCCGATGTTGCAACGGGGTCGCAGGCTTGGACAACAGCCCCTGCCGCCAACAATGCATCGATGAGAACCAAACTCGGTGCCTCACGCAGATCATCGGTGCCAGGCTTGAAAGCCAGCCCCCATATCGCCACAACCCTCCCCTGCATGTAGCCGTTGAAATGATCACGCAATGCTTGAAACAACAACGTTTTTTGTAGCGCATTACGGGCTTCCACAGCACGTAAAATACCGGGCTCGATGCCCTCTTGCTCAGCGGTTCGAATCAAGGCACGAACATCCTTCGGGAAGCACGAGCCGCCATACCCGCAGCCCGCATATATGAAGTGAGTACCAATGCGCTTGTCACTGCCAATACCGCGGCGCACTTCTTCAATATCGACACCTAAACGGGCGCAAAGCCCAGCCATTTCATTGATGAATGAAATTTTGGTCGCCAGAAAGGCATTTGCCGCATATTTGCTGAACTCAGCCGCACGCACGCCCATGCATAACAACCGCTCATGATTGCGAATAAACGGCGCGTACAAACGGCGCAGGATTTGGGTGTCTTGAGCATCATCACAGCCGATGATCACTCGGTCTGGCCGCATAAAATCATCCAGCGCTGAGCCCTCTTTAAGAAACTCTGGGTTACTGGCAACGTTTACCTGAAATTTTTTCTGACGCGCCAACAGTTGGCGATTGATGCGCTGTGCAACACGCTCAGCTGTCCCCACAGGTACGGTGGATTTATCAACCACCAGGCAGCGCGCTTGAATATGCCTGCCAAGCTCGTCTGCAACATTCAATACGTGGGTCAAATCAGCCGAACCGTCTTCACCGCTCGGTGTACCCACCGCTATAAATATCACGTCGGCTCCGCTGATACCTTCTGCGAAGTTTTGCGTAAATCTCAGCTGACCACTGCTCAGATGAGAGCCAATCATCTGCTCAAGGCCGGGTTCATAGATGGGCACCTGGCCGTGACTCAGTTGATCAAAGCGCCGGCTGTCCTGCTCTATGCAGACGACGTGATTGCCCATTTCAGCAAAACAGGCCGCTGAAACCAAGCCGACATACCCCGCGCCGATTACACAAATTCGCATCGTCTTTCTCCATAAAGAGTCACGACGATTTCAGCGAATTTGAATGGCAACCCCATGACCGAATGATGTCCAACTAATGACAGGGCGATACCCGACCAAATTAGAATTCAATAACGCAGGACTTATTTGCGCTTTTGCCTTGGCTTAAGAGGTCGATATGGCCAGCTATAAAGGCAAAAACGACTACTGTTTGATGGTTTTTTAGGCTAATGGCGTAGTAATGGCAAAAAGTTCAATTTTTATTACGTTTTTTGCCAAATTTTTCACGAAATCTTCACAGATAAGTCGTATGATCAAAACAGCTGAAGGATCAGCCCCATCAGCAAAAGGCCCGCTTCGGCGGGCCTTTTGCTAACTAATGAATCTGCAGACATCTATACCCTCGCCTAACCCCCTGTCGATCAATTGCTATAAAGCCAGACCAACAGACCTGCGCAAAGCGGCAAAAAAACGGCGGTCAGTGCGCCGAGCAAGCTCATCGACAAAGCGGCAAACGCGCCACACTCCTCACCCTCTTCCAGCGCTCTTGCTGTGCCGATCGCGTGTGCATTCATGCCGTAGCTCATACCCCGTGCAGCAGGATGATCAACCCCCGCCCAACGCAGCATTGTCGGGCCAATGGCAGTGCCGATCACGCCGGTGATCATGACAAACACTGCGGATAACGCAGCAATACCACCAATCTGATCAGCTGCCAGCATGGCAATCGGCATGGTCACCGATTTGGTCGCCAAGGTCAGCAATATGTGTAAATCCGCACCGAGCAGATGGGCAATGGTCAGTGTGAGCAACAAAGTAAACACGCCGCCAAAAGTGATGGTCAGGACAATTGGCCAGAACAACAGCTGAATTCGCTTGAGATTACGATACAGCGGTACTGCAAGGGCAACAGTGGCTGGCCCCAGTAACAGCGCAATGGGGGCTGCGCCTTGTCGGTATGTGTTGTAGTCAACGCCCAGGAGCAACAGGGTCGACACTATAATCAACATGGACACTAATACCGGCTGAAGCACCAGCCAGCCACTGCGTTTGTACAGCGCCAATGCCAACTGAAAAGCAATCAGCGTCAGGCCGATTGAAAACAGTGGATGTTGTTGAACCACCAACCAGGTGCTGGATACTGATGCACTCGTCATGCTTGATCATCCGCACGGCGCTCGACTCTGCGCGCCAAGGTTTGCATTAACCAGCCGCACAGTGGAACGGTGACAAGCAGTGATAGCACCAGAGCACCGGCAATTGGCATCAGGTTGTCGAGCAACTCATGGCTGCTGACGATAATACCGGTTGCGGGCACGACCAGGAGCAGGGGCAAATATTGCAGCAATGTATTGGCGGCCGTATTGAGAGGCTCATCGACTCGACCGCGGATAAGCAGAAATACCAACAACAGCAGCAAACCGATAATCGCTCCCGGCAACGCAGGCAATAACGCATAGTTGATCGCCACGCCAACTATCTGAAACAACACCAGCCAGGTAAGACCTCTCAATAACACAGCACGCTCCTTATTATTCATGGGCGTTGTACACCCTCAGCCCAGCAGCCAAACGCCCACTATGGCGCACCTTGGCGCAGCTAGCCAGACTCAGAAGCCAGCAAAAACTACAGATCAGTTTTATGCCGCTCACTGAGTTCTGTACCAATAATTGCTTTAGATCAAAGAAACCCGGCTAAAACCCTGATAAGCAATGATAATAAGCTCATCTTAGAATCATCTGATCCGTATTTTATTTAAAAAACTGAGTCTGTTCTAAGTACAGAATTATCATGATCATAGCGCTCGCCTGAACCATAGCCTGTGAGGCGCTAGCCATGACTGACCGCATCCCCGTCACAATAATCGACACAATCGACGCAACAACACCGATACGCATCACCCCTGCACAAGCCGGTGGCGTTATCCATACCCGAAGTTTCACCGGGATTTACCGCAATCTACGCCTCTATGGGGCGGGGCTGTTGTGCTTGCTTTATTTCGGCACCGCGTGGCTCAACTGGGGCGATCGCCAAGCGGTGCTGTGGGACCTAGCCGGGCGTAAGTTCTATATTTTTGGTGCCACATTTTGGCCCCAGGATTTTGTTCTTCTGTCGGCCATTCTGATCATTGCAGCGTTCGGGTTGTTCTTCATTACCGTATTGGCTGGACGCGTTTGGTGCGGTTATACCTGCCCACAAAGCGTGTTCACCTGGATCTTCATGCGCATTGAGAAACTCACTGAAGGTGAGCGCAATCAGCGGCTGAAACTGGATGCTGCGCCATGGTCCTTAGGTAAATTGCTTCGCCGTAGCGCTAAGCACGCTTTGTGGCTGGCCGTTGGACTTGCCACTGCACTGGCCTTCGTCGGCTACTTCACCCCCATCCGTCAATTGATTATCGACACCGTGCAGTTGAACGTTGATGGCTCAACCGCATTCTGGTTGCTGTTCTTTACCACGGCCACCTACATAAATGCCGGCTGGCTACGGGAAAAAGTCTGCTTGGATATGTGCCCTTATTCGCGCTTTCAAAGCGTCATGTTCGATGACAACACCCTCGTGGTTTCCTATGACAGTGGCCGTGGTGATAACCGCGGGCCACGGCGTAAAGACAGCGACTACAAGGCACAAGGCCTGGGTGATTGCATCGACTGTACAATCTGCGTGCAAGTTTGCCCTACCGGCATCGACATTCGTGATGGCCTGCAACTCAACTGCCTGAGCTGTGGCGCCTGTATCGATGCCTGTGACACGGTCATGGACAAGATGGGTTATGCCCGTGGATTGGTGCGCTACACCTCTGAGCGAGCACTGAACGGAGCAAAAACGCAACTGTTTCGCCCTCGCCTTTTAGCCTACGCTGCGGTGTTGATGGTGATGATTGCCAGCTTCATATGGGCATTGCAGATGCGCCCTCTGATCTCACTGGATGTAACCAAGGACCGGGCAATGTTTCGTGAAAACAGCGAGGGGCAGATCGAAAATATTTACAGCTTAAAAATCATCAACAAAACTCAGCACCCACAACGGTATTCCATAGGCATTACGCAAGATCCGGCGTTTGCCTTGCAGGGCACACGGCAAATCAATCTAGCCGCTGGGGAGATCGTCGACCTGCCAGTCAGCGTTGTGTTACTCAATCCTAACGCTGTTAAAAGTGCCGAACAGCTGGAGTTTGTTGTGAGCAATCTGGATGTCGACACGCAGCAGGTCAGTGCCAGCAGTACCTTTATTTCACCGGCCGCACGCTGAGTTATCGCATGCGCAATGCGCTGACCCTAAAATATGTTGCCTAAGGAACCTCTGAAAAAGGTAGCGAGCGAAGATAGGACAAGGCAAAAAACTGCGAAAAAGCGACCGGGGTCGCGCTCGACTTTAGTTGACCTAAATGAGCATTTTGAGCCGTTTTTTAACGCAGTAATATCTAGCGCAGTAGTTTTTCAGAGGTTCCCTAACGCTCTGGTAGCCAGGACACAATGAAACGCTACGAACAAGTTGCAGACGAAATTGCTGAGCTGATTCGCAGCGCAGTGCTCATGCCAGGTGAACGCGTACCCTCTGTGCGTCACGCCAGTCGGACCTTCGGCGTCAGCCCCTCAACCGTCTTTCAAGCTTATTATCTGCTTGAAGACCGCGGGCTGATCCAAGCACGTGCCCGCTCGGGTTACTTTGTCCGTGAGCATGCTCAACAACCGCTGCCTGAGCCTGAGGCCAACCGCCAACGCGCCAATACCACCGAGGTTGATGTCAGCGATCTAGTCTTTTCAGTACTTGGCTCACTTAAAGACCCAACTACTGTGCCCTTTGGTTCGGCATTTCCCTCGCCTGATCTATTCCCGCTAGAGCGACTGGCACGCTCCATGGCGCAATCTCTACGGATGATGGAACCCAGCGCTGTCATCGCTGACATGACTGAGGGCAACCCCAGCCTTCGCAGGCAAATTGCGTTGCGTTATATGAACAGCGGCGTGTTACTACCGGTTGAGGAACTGGTGATCACCAATGGTGCCATGGAAGCGCTGAATGTATGCCTGCAATGTATTACTCAGCCTGGGGATTTGGTCGCGATCGAAGCCCCGGCGTTCTATGCCACATTACAAGTACTCGAACGCCTGAAGCTTAAAGCTGTAGAGATCCCGGTTCATCCGCGTGAAGGCATTGATCTCGATTGCCTGGCAGAGAGTTTGTCGACTCTACCTATCAAGGCCTGTTGGTTTATGAGCAGCCTGCAGAACCCTGTGGGCGCAAGCATGAGCGATGCGAAGAAAGGTGCACTTTACGCGCTGCTTAAACGCTATCAATTACCCATGATTGAAGATGATGTTTATGCCGAGCTTAATTTCAGCGCTCGGCCACCGCGACCGGTAAAAAGCTTCGATGATGAAGGCTTAGTGATGCATTGCGGATCATTTTCTAAATGCCTTGCGCCTGGCTACCGAATTGGCTGGGTTGCCGCTGGACGCAATGCCCTGCAAGTCAGCAGGCAGCGTTTGATGACCACCATATCGCCGTCTGTGCCGGCTCAGGCGGCGCTTGCCGACTACCTTCAGCACGGAGGTTATGATCGACACCTGCGCAAGCTCAGGCACAGCCTGGAAACCCAACAAGATGCCATGCTCGCCTCAGCTGCCCGGCACTTTCCGGCTGAAACACGGGTAAGTCGCCCTGCTGGCGGGTATTTTCTGTGGTTTGAATTCCCCAAGCAGGTGGACGCCTTGCGCTTATTCAAGCTGGCCCTCGCCCAAGGCATTAGCCTGGCACCGGGTCCGATATTCTCTGCATCACGTCAATTCGGCAATTGCGCGCGCTTAAACTGCGGCCACCCTTGGACTGTAAAAAGCGAAGAAGCCATGGCCACGCTCGGCCGAATAATCGCCTCGTTTTAACCACAGATTTCAGCCGGTACAAAAAAGCCCCGTGAGCAGGTAGCTCTACGGGGCTTGCTTGTATCGAATATGGTGCCCCGAGCCGGAATCGAACCGGCAAGACCTTTCGGTCGGCAGATTTTAAGTCTGCTGTGTTTACCAATTTCACCATCGGGGCGGTGTTGGCTTGTTTCGTGGTTGAGGACTATATACAGCCGAGGCTGGCCTCGCAAGTCCCTAGTTCACAATAAAAAAGCCTCGTAAATCGTTGATCTACGAGGCTTTCTATTTGGAGGCTGAGGTCGGAATCGAACCGGCGTTCACGGATTTGCAATCCGGTGCATAACCACTCTGCTACTCAGCCTTGAAACTAAACGGGCCGCTATAAAAAACGGCCCGTTGAAAAACTGGAGCGGGAAACGAGACTCGAACTCGCGACCCCGACCTTGGCAAGGTCGTGCTCTACCAACTGAGCTATTCCCGCTTGTCGTGTTGACGGGCGCCATTCTATATGTTCCGTGCCCGACGTCAACCCCTTGATTCAAAAAAGTTTATTTCTTTTCAGCAGAGGGGCTGAGATGCGGCCATGCAGCCATTAAGTAGTGCACCATCGACCACAAAGTAAGAATGGCCGAGACGATTAACAAGGCATAGCCAAAGGCTACCCAAGTCGTCATCAGCGGAGGATTGGCCAGCAATATCACCAACGCAACCATTTGCGCAGCGGTTTTCCACTTGCCCAAGCTCGACACGGCCACATGAGCCCTTGCGCCGATCTCAGCCATCCACTCACGCAGAGCAGAAACCACAATTTCACGGCAAATAATCACCGCAGCAGAAAGGGTCAGCCACAGGTTATGGTGCTCAGCCACCAGCAGCACCAACGCCACCGCAACGATCAGCTTGTCGGCTACCGGATCAAGAAAAGCACCGAATGGCGTGCTCTGTGACCACAGGCGCGCCAGATAGCCATCCAGCCAATCTGTCACAGCAGCCACAGTGAAAACTAAGCTTGCAGCCCAATAACTCCATGAAAATGGAAGATAAAACATCAAAACAAAAACGGGAATCAGCAGTACGCGAAGTACCGTAAGCAGATTGGGGATATTCATCAGCACAACTGTTCAGGGTGAGCCAGCATTCTACTCGCTGTGCAATGCCGCATAAATGAGCTCTGCAAGCTTTTTGCTAATGCCGGGTGATTTAGCAATTTCTTCGATACTCGCACGTGACAACTCTTGCAGGCCACCAAAATGATTCAATAGCTCGCGCCGGCGCTTCGGCCCTACTCCGGCAACCCCCTCCAATGTTGAGGTACGCCGAGTTTTGCCGCGACGCGCACGGTGGCCGGTAATGGCAAAACGGTGAGATTCATCACGAATTTGCTGAATAAGATGCAATGCCGGGGAGTTACCCGGCAATGTGAAGTCATGTTCGGCATCATTGAGGTACAACGTCTCAAGCCCAGGTTTACGGGTTGTGCCTTTAGCCACTCCAAGCAGGATCAGCTCGGGCACTGCCAGTTCTTCAAGGACTTCACGGGCCATTGCCAACTGCCCTTTCCCGCCATCAACCAGCAAAATGTCAGGCAGCTTGCCCTCGCCGTCTTTGATTTTACTGAAGCGCCGAGTCAATGCCTGATGCATAGCAGCGTAGTCATCGCCACCGGTGATGCCTTCGATATTGTAGCGGCGATAATCGGATTTTAGCGGCCCTTCGGGGCCAAAAACCACGCACGAAGCCACGGTAGCCTCGCCGCTTGAGTGACTGATATCAAAGCATTCAAGGCGTTGCGGAATCTCATCAAGCTTGAGCGCTTCAGCCAAGGCCTCAAAGCGCGCCGCCACATGCTGGCGATTGGCTAGGCGGGCGCTGAGCGCTTGCTCGGCGTTTGTCACTGCCAACTGCTGCCAGCGCGCACGGGTTGCACGCACCCGGTAGCTGATTGCAAGCTCACGTCCCCGTGATTCATCAATCGCCGCAATTAGGGTCGGGTAATCTTCATTCTGAACGTTAACAATCAACTCAGTTGGCAGGTCGCGCTCATGACTGCTCAAGTAATACTGTGAAAGAAACGCCAGCATCACTGCACTTGCATCTTCTTCAATCGCGACTTGCGGGAAGAAGTTCTTGCTGCCAAGCACGCGGCCACCACGCACCGTAATCAGGTGCACACAGGCCCCGCCTGGCGTAACAATACTGGCGACCACATCAACATCGCCGCTGCCGCCTTCCATGCTTTGCTGGTCTTGTACGCGGCGTAGCAACGATATTTGATCGCGAATCTCAGCGGCTCGCTCAAAGTTCAGCTCGCTTGAAGCCTTTTGCATCGCCGATGACAGCTCATCGCTCAGAGCATTGCTGCGCCCCTCGAGAAACATCACCGAGTGACGAACATCCTCAGCGTACTCCTCAGGCTCAACCAAGCCGACACAAGGACCTTTGCAGCGCTTGATTTGATACTGCAAGCAAGGCCTTGTGCGGTTCTTGAAGTAGCTGTCCTCACACTGGCGAACCAGAAAGGTTTTTTGCAGCAGGCCCAGGCTTTCACGAATCGCTCCAGCGCTGGGATAAGGACCAAAGTATCGGCCCCTGGCCTTTTTCGCCCCACGATGAATGCTCAAGCGCGGAAACTGACCATCCGACAGAAACACATAGGGATAGGACTTATCGTCGCGCAGCAGAATATTGTAGGGCGGTCGCCATTCCTTGATTAGCGTTTGCTCAAGCAGCAAAGCTTCAGTTTCATTGGCGGTAATGGTGGTTTCGACTTGGGCAATTTTAGCAACCAGCGCCGCAGTCTTAGGCGCTAAGCCGGTTTTGCGAAAATAACTCGATAAGCGATTTTTCAGGTTTTTCGCTTTACCCACATAAAGCAATTTACCTTCAACATCGGACATCCGGTAAACCCCGGGACGTCCACTGCAGGTGGCGAGAAAAGCGCTGGAATCAAACGCTTTTGGATCGTTACTGGGATGCATCGACCATGCCGTGACGAACCGCCAGCAATGCCAGCTCAACGTCACTGGTTATGGCGAGCTTTTCGAATATGCGATAGCGGTAGGTATTCACCGTCTTCGGTGACAGGCAAAGCTTATCGGAGATGCTTTGCACTTTTTGGCAGCCGGCGATCATCAAGGCGATTTGAATTTCACGCTCGGAGAGCAAATCAAAAGGCGAGTTGCTGCTCTGCGGCTGAAACGATTTCAACGCAAGCTGCTGGGCAATCTGCGGGCTGATATAACGCTGCCCCGCAAACACCATGCGAATCGCCTGAACCATTTCATCTAGCGCTGCCCCTTTAGTCAGGTAGCCAGAAGCTCCTGCTTGCAGTAAACGCGTTGGAAATGGGTCTTCTTCACAGACGGTGACGGCAACCACCTTAACCTCAGGATTGCTGCGAATAAGCTTGCGGGTAGCTTCGAGACCACCAATACCGGGCATCTTGACGTCCATTAGAATGACGTCAGGCTTGAGTTCGCGGGTTTTAACCAGTGATTCTTCGCCGCTTTCGGCTTGACCAACTACAGCAAGGCCGTCGATATCAGCCAGCATTCTGGTGATTCCAGTCCGAACCAAGTCATGATCATCAACCACTAGCACTCGAATCAATGGAACACCTCGCTATACATGCCGCGTGATACAGCGGTCCTTTTGATTGTCTGCGGCAGCCTTGCCTATAAAGCGTGTGCGCTATCGCTAGCGGGGTGAATCGCTGTCAGATGGCAAACGCCGCTTTGGCGTTTGCCATCTCACAAAAAGATGGCGGAAGCGTAGAGATTCGAACTCTAGGACAGTTTCCCATCGACGGTTTTCAAGACCGTTGCCTTAAACCACTCGGCCACGCTTCCAGTATTGCATACGCAGTTCTGTTTAAGATCAACACATTAACTCAAGTTAATGCACTTCTCCCTGACTGCGGCGGCAATCTTACCCGAACGAAACACGCTGTCAAACTCTATGAAGCGTTTTTTTTCAACACAGTGCTAATATCGCTGTCAGTATCGCTTACGGAACAACCGTTTTTTACAGGAGTGACGCCATGCAACAACAAAATTACGCAATCGACCCCTCGCTGGTCGAACAGCAAGAAGTCAGCCGCGTATTGCGCAATACCTACGGGTTGCTGGCCATTACTCTGGCTTTCAGCGGCCTGGTTGCATTCCTCGCACAGCGCGCTAACGTCGCCTACCCCAACTTTATCGTTGTACTGGTCGGCTTCTATGGCTTGTTCTTCTTAACCGCAAAACTGCGTAACTCGCCTTGGGGCCTGGTATCCACCTTGGCGCTGACGGGCTTTATGGGTTACACCCTTGGCCCGATCCTCAACCGTTATATGGGCATGGCCAACGGCGCTGAAGTTGTCAGTTCTGCATTTGCCATGACTGCGCTGGTGTTTTTCGGCCTGTCAGCCTATGTATTGACTACCCGTAAAGACATGAGCTTCCTCAGCGGTTTTATCACTGCCGGCTTCTTTGTCTTGATCGGCGCGATGATCGCAGGCTTCTTCTTCCAGATTAGTGGCCTGCAACTGGCGATCAGCGCTGGTTTTGTACTGTTCTCATCGGTCTGCATTCTGTTCCAGACCAGCGCCATTATTCATGGTGGTGAGCGCAACTACATCATGGCTACCATCAGCCTGTATGTATCGATCTACAACCTGTTTATCAGCTTGTTGCAGATCTTCGGCATCATGGGCGGCGACGACTGATTCGTTTGCCTTAGCAATAAGCCCGCCTCGTGCGGGCTTTTTCATTGTTATGGCGAGCATATTGACGCGTCAGGCTTTATCATTCAGCTAGCATTAACTGACTGGCCCGCCATGAAATTCGCCATTGCCTTGTTTTCAGCACCGCATCAGCCCTCCTCGCGACGCGCCCTGCGCTTTGCCCAGGCCGTACTTGCCGATGGGCACGAGATTGTTCGGCTGTTTTTTTACCAAGACGGCGTTTATAGCGCTTCAAGCGCTGTGATCAGTGGCCAGGATGAAGTTGATGTGGCCCGCGAATGGCGCGACTTCGTTGAGCAGCAACAACTCGATGGCGTGGTGTGTATTGCTGCAGCACTGCGCCGCGGTGCCTTGAATGATGAGGAAGCTCAGCGCTACTCACGTTCAGCGGCAAGTATTCAAGCGCCTTGGCAGCTGTCCGGGCTCGGCCAGTTACATGAGGCGGCTCAAGTGGCGGACCGTTTAATTTGTTTTGGAGGCGCCTGAGTTGAAGTCGCTATTGATCATCAACCGCCAGGCACCTTGGTCCGGGCCAGGCGCACGCGAGGTTTTGGATATTGCCTTGGCTGGCGGTGCATTCGATTTACCCATTGCTATGCTGTTTCTGGATGACGGTGCACTTCAGCTAAAACCGCAACAACAATCTAAAGCGCTGCAACAGAAAGATTTAAGCGCTAACCTGCAGGCCCTGCCACTATTTGGCGTAGAGTCACTCTATGTTTCGGCGCGCAGCCTGCAGGAACGTGGACTGCCACAAGATTCAATCAGCCTGCCAGCCGAAGTCCTGAATGACACAGAGCTTCGCGCACTTATAGAGCGCTACGACAACGTGGTGACCATCTGATGCCGACCTTACACGTACTCTCAGACTCCCCGTTCACTGATGCAAGCCTCAGCAGCTGTTTGCGCCTACTCGGTGATGCCGACGGCCTGCTGCTCTGCGGTGATGCTGTGTATGCCCTACAAGCCGATACCGAGCAATTGCAAGCACTTGAGCTGATTCCTGACACGATCCAACTCTATGCCCTCGAAGAGGATGTCGAGGCGCGCTCGATCGATACCCCTGCCCGCGCAAAAGTCATTGGCTACCCCGAATTTGTTCGCCTGAGCATGCAGTTCGCCAAGGTCAACAGTTGGTTATGAGTGACCTGATTGTAGAAGGCCACCGCATTGCCTTGGATAAAGATGGCTTCCTGTGTGAGCTAAGCGATTGGTCTGACCCGGTTGCAACCGCGTTAGCGCAAAGCGAGGGGATCATCCTGAGTGACGAGCACAGGCAGATACTTCAACTGCTGCGCCAGTTCTATGAAGAGTTTCAACTGTCACCCGCCAATCGCCCGCTGATCAAATATGTAGCGCTCAAGCTCGGCCCTGAAGTCGGCAATAGCCTGCATCTCAACCGATTATTCAATGGCACCCCAGCCAAACTTGCCGCCAAGCTGGCGGGCCTGCCTAAGCCGACCAATTGTTTATGAATCTTCAAACCCCTGCAGAACACCCTTTTGCTCAATTCGTGCGCATTCTTGGCAAAGGCAAACGCGGTGCCCGCAACCTGACTCGCGGCGAAGCCTATGAAGCCATGGGCATGTTGCTTGATGGCAAAGTAGAGGACACCCAGCTCGGTGCTTTTTTGATGCTGCTCAGGCACAAAGAAGAAAGCGCCGAAGAAATGGCAGGCTTTGCCGAGGCCGTCCGTGAGCGTTTAGCTGCACCGCCAATAGCTGTAGATATCGACTGGCCCAGTTATGCGGGGAAAAAACGTCATCTTCCATGGTTCTTGCTAGCGGCTAAAGCACTGGCAGCCAACGGTGTGCGCATTGTGATGCACGGTGGCGGAGCCCATACCGCTGGCCGCCTATACAGCGAACAGTTGCTGAGCCAACTTGAGATCCCGCTATGCCACTCCTGGCAGGACGTCGACCAGGCACTTGCGCAGCATTCGTTGGGCTTTATCTCGCTGGGCGACTGGGCACCACAACTGCAGAAAATGATCGACCTGCGCAATACACTCGGGCTGCGCTCACCAATCCACTCACTGACGCGGATCATCAATCCTTTGCGTGCCCGTTGTGGTCTGCAAAGCATTTTTCACCCAGGCTACCAAGCCGTGCATCGTGAAGCGAGCCAGCTACTGGGCGACTGCGCCATTGTGATCAAGGGTGAAGGCGGTGAAATTGAAATCAACCCAGATGCGACAAGCCATCTCTACGGCACGGAAAACGCTGAAAACTGGGACGAAGACTGGCCTGCTCTCTCCGCTCAGCGCCACGTAAAGCCAGAAAGCTTAGAACCCGATCACCTGCTGAGCTTTTGGCGTGGCGAGGTCAGTGACAGCTATGCGCAAATGGCCGTTATCAGCACAATGGCACTGGCCTTGCGCGGGCTTGGTGCCACACGCGAGCAAGCCTTCGAGCGCGCAAACACTTACTGGTCAACACGAATCAAATCGAACTAACCGATAATTAACTCAGGATTTTTGCGCCTTTTAATCGATTTACTCGCGCTAGACTGTCCCTATCATTCATCAATACAGGCGAGGTGTAAAACCACCTCGCCTGTAAGGAAAGGCACAGAGTATGGGTTTGTTAGTCGATGGCAAGTGGCAAGACCAGTGGTATGACACCGAAGGCGACGGCCGCTTTAAGCGCGAAAGCGCCAAGCGCCGTAGCTGGGTTACTGCCGACGGCTCTGCTGGCCCAAGCGGCGATAGCGGATTCAAAGCTGAAGCGGGTCGCTACCATCTTTATGTGAGCCTTGCTTGCCCCTGGGCTCACAGAACCCTGATATTGCGCCAACTCAAGGGCCTCGAATCACTCATTGACGTCTCGGTGGTCAGCTGGTTGATGCGCGAAAATGGCTGGACTTTCGATACAGCCAAGGGCTCTAGCGGCGATAAACTCGACAACCTCGAACTTCTGCACCAACGTTATACCCGTGACGATTCACGCTACACAGGCCGCGTAACCGTACCGCTGCTGTGGGACAAACAACAGCAGCGGATTGTCAGCAATGAATCGGCGGAGATCATCCGCATGTTCAATAGCGCCTTTGACCATCTGACTGAGAATAAACTCGACCTCTACCCGCAAGCTTTACGCAGCGAGATCGACGCGCTCAACGAGCGGATTTATCCGGCCGTGAACAACGGCGTTTACCGTGCGGGCTTTGCCACAGCACAAGACGCCTACGAAGAAGCCTTCGATCAACTGTTTGCAGAACTCAGCACCCTTGAAGCCATACTTGAGAGCAAGCGATACCTGACCGGGGAATATTTGACCGAAGCTGATTGGCGTCTGTTTACCACGATAATTCGGTTCGATGCCGTGTATCACGGGCACTTCAAGTGCAACCTCAAGCGCATTGAGGACTTCCCGAATCTGTCTAATTGGTTGCGCGAATTGTATCAATGGCAAAGCATTGCGCAGACAGTGAACTTCGAGCACATCAAGCATCATTACTACGCCAGCCACAGCACCATTAACCCAACTGGCATAGTGCCCAAGGGCCCGGAACTGGATCTGCAACGCGGGCATGACCGTGCACGACTACCCGGCAAAGGTATCTACAGCGGTCAGTAAATCTGCAAACTGAGGAGGTGCTCAGACCTTCGCCTGAGCCCCTTCAAACCATGCCAGTTTCTCGCGCAACTGCACCACCTCGCCGACGATAACCAAGGTCGGCGCACGAACTTCGTGATCCGCAACCAGCTGTGGCAAGTCCGCTAAAGTGCCCGTATAAACGCGCTGATTTTGCGTGGTGCCCTGTTCAATTAGCGCTGCCGGTGTATTGGCAGCGCGACCATGTGCAATCAGTTGCTGACAAATAATCGGCAAGCCGACCAAGCCCATGTAAAACACCAGGGTTTGGCTTTTGGCCGTTAACTCATCCCAAGGTAAATCGCTGCTGCCATCTTTCAAGTGGCCAGTCACAAAGCGCACGGACTGAGCATGATCACGATGCGTTAGGGGAATCCCGGCATAAGCCGCGCAACCGCTGGCAGCGGTAATACCCGGCACGACCTGAAAAGGAATGCCATTTGCCGCGAGCTCTTCAATCTCCTCACCGCCGCGACCGAAGATAAACGGATCGCCGCCTTTGAGGCGCAGTACCCGCTTGCCTTGTTTGGCTAAATCGACCAAACGCTGATTGATCTGGTCTTGCGGCACGGTGTGATCGGCGCGCTGCTTACCGACATAAATGCGTTCGGCATCGCGACGACAGAGTTCGATAATAGCGGGGGCAACCAAGCGGTCGTAGAGCACCACATCAGCCTGTTGCATAAGGCGCAATGCACGGAATGTCAGAAGGTCCGGATCGCCCGGTCCAGCGCCAACCAAATAGACTTCGCCGAGCATCTGCGGTGCTGAACCGGCGACCTTCTCAGCCAGCAGTCGCTCACCTTCGTGCAGCTTGCCGGCAAACACGCTTTCGGCGATCTGACCCTGAAAGACGTCCTCCCAAAAGACCCGGCGCTGCTGAACATTAGGCAATAACGTCTTGACCTGCGCACGAAATTTCTTGGCTAAGCCAGCAAGCTGGCCGTAGGTCGAGGGAATCCAGGTTTCGATCTTGGCACGAATCAAGCGAGCCAAGACGGGTGCATCGCCGCCGCTGGTGATCGCCACAATCAAGGGCGAGCGATCAACAATGGCCGGAAATATCACACTGCACAGGGCAGGTGCGTCCACCACATTGACAGGAATCCCCAAAGCCTGAGCATCGGCGGAGATTTGCGCATTCAATGGCTCATCATCGCTGGCGGCAATAACCAGGGTGACACCTGCAAGGTCATTGACTTGGTAGCCGCGCAGTAACAACTCACCAGCACCCGCCTCGACCATCTCGCAGAGTTCTGGACGAATATCTGGTGCAACCACGCGCAAACGCGCGCCCGCATCGGCTAATAGGCGTGCCTTTCGCACGGCAACTTCACCACCCCCAACAACCAATACCACACGGTCTTTGAGTTTGTGGAACAAAGGCAGAAAATCCATAGCAGCCTCAACAGACAACAATGCTTCAACGGACACAACAGCATCCGTAACAGGCGTCGCTCGGCTAGCAGGATGAGCTGCTAGCTTATCGCGGATTAACCGATGACTTCGATGCCGCCCATATAAGGTTTGAGTACTTCTGGCACCTTGATGCTGCCGTCAGCTTGCTGGTAGTTCTCCAGCACGGCAACCAATGTACGGCCTACCGCTAAACCCGAACCATTAAGGGTGTGGACCAGTTCAGGCTTGCCGGTTTCCGGGTTACGGTAGCGGGCCTGCATGCGACGGGCCTGGAAGTCACCACAGTTGGAGCAAGACGAAATCTCGCGGTATTTATCCTGGCTCGGCACCCAGACTTCGAGGTCATAGGTTTTAACGGCGCTGAAGCCCATATCGCCTGTGCACAACGACAGAACGCGGTATGGCAGTTCGAGCAACTGCAGAACTTTTTCAGCGTTGGCGGTTAATCCTTCAAGGGCTTGCTCTGAAGCACTCGGCTCAACAACCTGAACCATCTCAACCTTGTCGAACTGGTGCTGGCGGATCATACCGCGCGTATCGCGACCCGAAGCGCCCGCTTCGCTGCGGAAACATGGTGTGTGAGCGACAAATTTGATCGGCAGCTGCTTAGCGTCGAGAATCTCACCAGCAACAATGTTGGTCAGTGACACTTCAGCGGTCGGGATCAGATAGAAGTCGGCTTCGCCTTCGCGACTGATCTTGAACAGGTCTTCTTCAAACTTAGGCAGCTGGCCAGTGCCTTGCAGCGCAGGTGCCTGAACCAAGTAAGGCGTATACGCCTCTTCGTAACCGTGTTCAGCGGTGTGCAGGTTAATCATAAACTGCGCCAGGGCGCGATGCAGGCGAGCGATTGGGCCACGCAGCAAGGCAAAGCGCGCACCGGACAATTTAGCCGCGGTTTCAAAATCCAGCCAACCATGCTGCTCACCTAACGCGACATGATCCTGAACGGTGAAATCGAAGGTTGTTGGGGTGCCCCAGCGGCGTACTTCTACGTTGTCATCTTCGTCTGCGCCTACAGGCACCGACTCATGTGGCAGGTTTGGCAGGTTGAGCAGAATGCCGTCCAGTTCAACCTGGATGCTGTCCAGATCACGCTTGCCTTGCTCCAGCTCGCTGCCCATGCGATCAACTTCAGCCAACAAAGGCGCAATATCTTCGCCGCGCTGCTTAGCCTGACCAATCGACTTTGAGCGAGCATTACGCTCGGCTTGCAATTGTTCGGTTCGGGTTTGCAGGGTTTTGCGCTGCGCTTCGAGCTCTTCGAAGCGCGCTACATCCAGCTGAAAACCACGAGTAGCAAGGCGCTGAGCGACTTCTTGAAGTTCGGTGCGCACCAGTTTGGCGTCGAGCATGCTGTTATCTCAATACAAAGGTGTGAATTACATGGCCTGAGCCATGAGACAGAATGGAGTGAAGTTTAAGGGTTCACGGCGCTGAGTGCTAAGGCTGGACTGAAAAAAGTCGCAATCAGCGTTCAATCACGGGCAAAAAAACAGAAAAGCACCTTTTACAGCCGCGCTAAAGACAATCCGCCCCACGCCGCTAATAAACCGCAGAGCACGCTAGCGGCCAGATAACCGAAGGCAACCGCGGCCTGACCGCCCTCAATCAAGCGAATGGTTTCCAGACTAAAGGAGGAAAAGGTGGTTAACCCGCCCAGTAAGCCAACGGTAAGCCCCGTGCGCAGCTCAAGCGGAATATCGGTACGGGTCAAAAACAACCCACTGAGCAAACCAATCAGAAAGCAACCGACAAGATTGACGCTGAACGTGGCCATGTAGAAGTGTTGCGGCCAATGCCGCTGGACCCAAACACTGGTCAGGAAACGCAGAGAACTGCCAATTGCGCCACCAGCAGCCACCGCTGCGAGCACCTTGATCATGAATCTCTCCGCTTACGTGTACTGGCAGCATCCTGCGCCGCCAAATGCCTTAATTTGTCGCCAATTTTCAACTCAAGGCCACGGGGCACCGGCTGGTAATACTGGCGCGGCTCCATCTGCTCAGGGAAGTAGTCCTCTCCCGCAGCAAAGGCATCGGGCTCGTCATGGGCATAGCGGTATTCATCGCCATAGCCAAGCTGCTTCATAAGTTTGGTCGGCGCGTTGCGTAGATGTAACGGCACTTCCATTGAGCCATGCTCGGCGACATCACGCATGGCTGCTTTAAAGGCGGTATAGACCGCATTGCTTTTAGGCGCACAAGCCAGATAGACGATTGCCTGAGCAACGGCCAACTCACCTTCCGGACTGCCCAGGCGCTCCTGCACATCCCAGGCAGACAAGCACAGACTCAGTGCGCGCGGGTCGGCATTGCCAATATCTTCACTGGCCATACGCACCACGCGGCGGGCGAGATACAGCGGGTCACAACCACCATCAATCATGCGCGCATACCAATACAGCGCACCATCCGGGCTGGAACCACGCACAGACTTATGCAGCGCAGAAATCTGGTCATAGAACGCCTCGCCGCCTTTATCAAAGCGCCGACGGCTGTCACCTAGCAAGTCTTGCAGTAAGGCCGGCGTGATCACTCCGCCGTCTTCAGCAAGATCAGCCGCATTTTCGAGGAAGTTGAGCAGCCGACGGCCATCACCATCGGCGGCAGCCATCAAAATGGCGAAGCTATCGTCGGGCAGGCTCAACTGGCGATCGGCCAAACCTTTGGGGTCATTCAAGGCGCGGTCAACCAGCTTGCGCAGCGCGGCTTCATCCAGGCTTTTAAGCACATAAACCCGCGCCCGTGAAAGCAAGGCGTTGTTGAGCTCAAACGACGGGTTTTCAGTGGTCGCACCGATAAAAATCAGTGTGCCATCTTCAACATAGGGCAAGAATGCATCTTGTTGTGATTTGTTGAAGCGGTGCACTTCATCAACAAACAGGATGGTTTGTCGGCCGTATTGGGCGGCGTGTTGCTGAGCCACTTCGACGGCCTGACGAATTTCCTTAACCCCGGAAAGTACCGCCGAAATAGTTTCAAAGTGAGCATCAGAGACTTGAGCCAGCAAGCGCGCCAGAGTGGTTTTACCAACACCCGGCGGGCCCCAAAAGATCATGGAGTGCAATGCGCCCTGCTCTAGCGCCTCTCGCAGCGGCTTGCCGCGGGCGAGCAAGTGCTCCTGACCGACATACTCATCCAGCGTAGTGGCACGCAGGCGAGCGGCCAGGGGTTGAGCGACAGGCGCCTTGCGAAACAGATCCATCGGGCCTCTTACTCTTGAATGACGTCCGCACCCTTAGGCACATCAAAGGTGAACTCGCTCTCTTTAATCGGCTGATTCATCTTCACATTAAGGAACAGAATATTGGTGCGCTGACCAATGCTGTCAATCAGCTGCATGTCATTGACCACACCGCTGCGAAACGACAAGCGCAGGTTATCGAACAGCGTGTCCTTGGATTTAGGCTTCAGGGTGAAATCAACTACGTTGCCAGCTTCTTTGTAGCTGATATCAAAACTTTCACTGATTTTTGACACATCACCGGACAACAAAAGCGCTGGCGTGTGGGTCAGACGTTGATCCATCTTCTGGATGGTCACCTGCTCCAGATCCGGGTCGTAGAGCCAGACCTTCTGCCCATTGGACACCAGCAACTGTTCTTGTGGCGCATCGGTGTGCCAGCGGAACAGACCCGGACGCTTAAGTGAAAGCTCGCCAGCAGTTTCCTGAAGCTGACTGCCGCTGCCATCCAGAGTCAGCTGGGAGAAACGCGCGGTGATGGTCTGCGCTTGGCTGAGCAACTCGGTAAGGCGCTTAACAGCAGCACTGTCATCAGCCATGGCATTGAGGCTGGCCAAACTCAGTACACCCACTAACAACATGCGAATAAGGCGCATGGGACTCCTTAAAATTCGGTTTAACAACAATTACGCAACCCCTGAGCGCTTTTGCTCAGAGGTGCCTTAGTCGCGAACAGGGCTTGGCGCGATAACTTCACGAGAACCATTGGTGCTCATGGAGGTTACGACACCGGCGTTTTCCATAGATTCGATCATCCGTGCGGCACGGTTGTAACCAATCTTGAGCTTGCGCTGCACAGCTGAAATTGAGGCGCGACGGCTTTCAGTGACAAAGCGTACGGCTTCGTCATAAAGCGGATCATCCTCGCTGTCATCACCGCCTTCGCTGCTACCTTCGAAGCCACTGCCAGACTCCTCACCACCGGCCAGAATTTCTTCGATGTAATCCGGCGTGCCGCGCAACTTCCACGCTTCAACCACGCGGTGAACTTCTTCATCGGAAACAAAGGCGCCGTGCACACGAATCGGCAAGCCCGTTCCGGGCGGCAGATACAGCATGTCACCATGGCCCAGCAACTGCTCAGCACCACCCTGATCAAGAATGGTTCGGGAGTCGATCTTGCTCGACACCTGAAAGGCCATGCGCGTCGGGATGTTGGCCTTGATCAAACCGGTGATTACGTCAACCGATGGGCGCTGGGTCGCAAGAATCAAATGAATGCCAGCAGCACGGGCTTTCTGGGCGATACGGGCGATCAGTTCTTCAACCTTCTTGCCGACGATCATCATCATGTCAGCAAATTCATCGACCACCACCACAATGGTAGGCAACGGCTTGAGCAGCGGCGCTTCATCTTCCATGCTTTCGCGGCGATAGAGCGGATCAGGCAGCGGTGTGCCGGCCTCAATTGCGTCCTTAACCTTACGGTTAAAACCTGCGAGGTTACGCACGCCCATCTTCGACATGAGTTTGTAGCGGCGCTCCATCTCAGCCACACTCCAGCGCAGCGAGTTGGCAGCCTCTTTCATGTCGGTCACTACCGGGCAGAGCAAGTGCGGAATGCCCTCATAGATCGATAATTCAAGCATTTTCGGGTCAATCATGATCAAGCGCGCCTCTTCAGGCGTCGCCTTAAACAGGATCGACAGAATCATGGCGTTTACACCCACCGACTTACCGGAGCCCGTGGTACCGGCAACCAGCAAATGGGGGAACTTGGCCAAGTCTGTAATCACCGGCTTGCCGCCAATGTCATGACCCAAGGCCAAGGTAACCGGGGACTTGGCATCGTCGTACTCAGGAGACGACAACACCTCGGAGAAACGCACCATTTGGCGATCTTCGTTAGGGATCTCAATACCCACGGTGGTCTTGCCAGGAATCACTTCAACCACCCGCACACTGATCACCGCCATTGAGCGTGCAAGGTCTTTGGCCAGGTTGGAGATACGGCTGACCTTGACCCCGGCTGCAGGCTGGATCTCGAAACGGGTAATAACCGGGCCGGGATGAACCGACTCGACAACAACCTCAACACCAAACTCCTTGAGCTTGATTTCGACTAGTCGCGACATGGCCTCAAGGGACTCTGGCGAGAATTGCTTTTGCACCTTTTCGGCAGCATCGAGCAAGGAGATCGGCGGCAAAGTGCCTTCGATGGCGCTATCAACAAACAGCGGCACCTGCTTTTCTTTCTGCACACGCTTGCTCTGCTCAGGCACAGCCGGTGCTGAAGGCGGCGTAATGATTGGCGCCGGGCGCCCCTCACGGGAGCTCATGTGTTTATTAAGCGATTCTTCACGCTCAATCAGGCGCTCTTTGACTTTGACTTGGTCGCGTCTGTCGCGCGCCATTGGTGCGGCTACTTCAGCCACGCGCTCGTCAACTTCACGCAATTGAATGCGCAACTGTTTGCGCTCAGCCCGCGCATTCCACCAGCGATTACCCAGACTTTGGATAAGTTCGAACAAATCCAAGGTTATTTTGCCGGTCAGGTCCATCACCTTGAACCAAGACAAGTCGGTAAAAATGGTCAACCCAAATAAGAATAAAGCGATCAGCAGCAGTGTACTGCCCTGCACATTCAAGGCGTTTTCAGCCAACTGACCAATGCTTTCACCCAACGCGCCGCCAGATGAGGCAGGCATGCTGTTACCGGCAGGGAAATGGATATAAGCCAGTGCCGCACCTGAGAGCACGAGAAACACCAAGCCAATCAAACGCCAGGAGAACAGCCAACCGCTCCATTGCCAGGGTTCGTGCCGCGCACGGAACACCTGCAGGGCTTTAACCCCAAGCAAGAGCGGGAACAGATAGGCGAAATAGCCAAGTGCCATGAATAAGATGTCCGCTGACCACGCCCCAGCGCGACCAGCAGCATTCTGGACCTGTGCGGCATTACTGGTGTGGGTCCAGCCGGGGTCGTTCGGGTCATAGGTGAGCAAGGCCATCCAGACGTACAGGCACAGTGCTCCGAGGGCAATAAGCGCCCCTTCCTTGAGTCGATACGGTAATTGCTGGCGCCACATGGGCATTTGAGCTGTAGGGCTAGTTTTCTTCAAAACGCATCTGTTCCTGTGCTACCAGCCTGCAATAAGGCTAATGGCGAATTATGGCTTATCAACCTATTGTACGGGTTTACCGGCGCGACGCCATGCTCCATGCAGGTTTGCGCGTGGTTTTGCCGCAGGCGATCGCCCCCGACTCCCGTTAACGCCTGCTTCGGTGTAGCATAGCCGCCAAGCTATTTCCGCGCAGTTCAATTTGAGCATGCATTCTCTTTGGTGACAAAGGCTTATGAGGTGTTTCTATGAGCGAAGTCAAGCATTCACGTCTGATAATTCTAGGTTCCGGCCCTGCCGGTTACAGTGCAGCTGTCTACGCAGCACGGGCAAATCTTAAGCCGGTCATCATCACCGGCATTCAGCCTGGCGGCCAATTGACCACCACCACCGAAGTCGACAACTGGCCAGGTGATGTTGAAGGCCTGACCGGCCCTGCACTGATGGAGCGCATGCAGAAACACGCCGAGCGTTTTGACACCGAGATTGTCTACGACCACATCAACACCGCCGAGTTGCAGCAACGCCCATTCATTCTCAAGGGCGACAGCGGCACTTACAGCTGCGACGCCTTGATTATTGCCACCGGTGCCAGCGCCCAGTATCTGGGGCTGCCGTCGGAAGATGCATTCGCCGGCAAAGGTGTGTCAGCCTGCGCCACCTGCGACGGCTTCTTCTACCGCAACCAAGTGGTTGCAGTTATCGGTGGCGGCAACACGGCTGTTGAAGAAGCGCTATACCTGTCGAATATCGCCAAAGAAGTTCACTTGGTACACCGCCGCGATAAGCTGCGCTCTGAGAAAATCCTCCAGGACAAGCTGTTCGATAAAGTCGCCAACGGCAACATGCGCATGCACTGGAATACTACTCTCGAAGAAGTCCTGGGCGATGCATCCGGTGTGACTGGCGCACGCTTAAAGAGCACCGAAACGGGTGAAACCCAGGACTTGCCTTTGGCAGGCGTATTTATCGCCATTGGTCACAAGCCGAACACCGACCTGTTCAAGGGTCAGCTTGAAATGCATGACGGCTACCTGAAGATCAAAGGCGGCAGCGAAGGTAATGCCACCGCGACTGCTATTGAAGGCGTATTCGCCGCTGGCGATGTGGCTGACCACGTTTACCGCCAGGCCATCACCTCAGCAGGTGCTGGCTGCATGGCCGCATTGGATGCCGAGAAGTTCCTAGACGATATCTGATCCGTACCTGCTCTACTGGGCGGCCGGTAATCACCGCCGCCCTACCCTCTTCCGGGCAAATTCCATGCTGACCTGGTTACAACGCGACTCCCTGCACTTTCCTCCACTCGATAAGGCTCTGCAAGAACCCAATGGGTTACTCGCGGCAGGCGGCGACTTGAGCGCTGAACGCCTGATCAAGGCTTATCGCCATGGCTGCTTTCCCTGGTTTAGTGATGGCCAGCCGGTTCTTTGGTGGTCACCCGACCCGCGCACCGTGCTATTTCCTGATGAACTGCATATCTCGCGCAGCCTGAGTAAAGTTCTGCGCCAGGGTCGCTACCGCGTCACCTTCGATCAAGATTTCGCGGCGGTTATCACCGCCTGCTCAGAGCCACGGGCTTACGCCGATGACACCTGGATTACCGGTGCAATGCGTAATGCCTACCTTGAGCTGCACAAGCGCGGCTTGGCGCACTCGGTGGAAGTTTGGCAGGATCAGCAATTGGTCGGCGGCCTGTACGGCCTTGCCATGGGCCAGCTGTTTTTTGGTGAATCAATGTTCAGTCGCGCCGATAACGCCTCAAAAGTCGGCTTTGTGACCCTGGTTGAGCACCTAAAGGCTGCTGGTTTTGTGATGATTGATTGCCAGATGCCCACAAACCACCTGCACAGCTTCGGCGCCAGAGCGATCAGCCGCCAACAGTTTGCCGACACCTTGAATAATCACCTTGATCAGCCCTGCACAATCAAATGGCACCCCTAGCTGCTGTATCAGCTAGTCGAGTCAGCTTGTCTGGCTTACACTGATCAAAGGCATTCCACGAGAGTCAACCATGACCGAGCTGGCCCGTCTGAAGTTTTATGCGACCCAGCCACACCCATGCAGTTACCTGCCCGACGAACAGGCAACAACGCTGTTTCTAGACCCTAGCCAACCAATGGATGGTCAGGTCTACGCAGAGTTATCGGAAATGGGTTTTCGGCGCAGCGGCGATCACCTATACCGTCCACACTGCCAAGGCTGTACGGCATGTGTGCCTGCGCGTATTCCGGCAGAGGCCTTCAGCCCTAACCGCCAGCAGCGGCGGATAATCAAGCGCAACAGCGACATCCAGGTCACGGGCGTGCGCCCAGCATTTACCGAAGAGTACTACGGGCTGTATTCGCGCTATATCGAACAACGCCATGCCGATGGCGACATGTACCCACCCAGTAGAGAGCAATTTTCCACATTTCTAGTGCGCGACCTGCCTTTTTGCCGTTTTTTCGAGTTTCGCCTTAATGGCCGGCTGGTTGCCCTCGCTGTTACCGACGTATTGCCCAATGGCCTCTCGGCGGTCTACACCTTTTATGAGCCAAGCGAGGAGCGCCGCAGCCTGGGCCGCTTCGCGATTCTCTGGCAAATAACCGAAACAGTCCGGCTGGGCCTGCATGCGGTGTATTTGGGTTACTGGATCAAAAGCTGCAGAAAGATGAACTACAAAACCCAGTATCGACCCATTGAGCTATTTATTAACCAGCGCTGGATGACACTTGCGTGAAGCGCTCTGCCTATTCTGCTAAGATACTGCGCCCCTAGCCAGACCGAGCATAGGGGCCAACAATGCGAATCTGACAGACACCACTCTGTGTTTTTTCGCATTTTTTTGCCTTAAACAACCGTACTTCGCCACCTTTTTCAGAGGATCACTTGGCGTAAGCACCTGTTTTCGGGCACAATGCACGCCGCTTTTGCCTGGCGCCAGTTGCACCGGGCCATTCATTGGATACCGAGGGCTTTACTGC
Organism: Pseudomonas sp. NPDC078700; assembly: GCF_044542375.1. NCBI lineage: Bacteria > Pseudomonadati > Pseudomonadota > Gammaproteobacteria > Pseudomonadales > Pseudomonadaceae > Pseudomonas > Pseudomonas sp. NPDC078700. The sequence continues at coordinate 168,727 of NZ_JBITUI010000006.1, read as the reverse complement.
ATGTCGAAAGAAGACAGCTTCGAAATGGAAGGCACTGTCGTCGACACCCTGCCCAACACCATGTTTCGTGTGGAGTTGGAAAATGGGCACGTCGTAACTGCGCACATCTCCGGAAAGATGCGCAAAAACTACATCCGTATTTTAACTGGCGACAAGGTGCGCGTTGAGCTAACGCCATACGACCTTAGCAAAGGTCGCATCACCTACCGCGCCCGTTAATAGCACCGAAGCGCAGCACGCAAGTATTTAGCAGGCCTGTTATCTCGCTAGATAAATCCTTTTAGATTTTGCGGAGCAGCGCGCTTCAAGGGTATTTGCCTCAAGCAAATACAAAAAATGCCCGGTTATTAGCCGGGCATTTTTGTTGTCGCGATTTAAGCTATAGCACCCGACCAAGCGCACAATTGTGCGCTTGATCGGGCTGTCTCGGTTACGCCATCTCGGCCGTTGTTTCGAACTCAAAGGTTAATTCACCGCCTTCGAGGTCGATATGCACAACGCCGCCATGCTCTGACAACTCGCCAAACAGAATTTCTTCTGCCAGAGGACGCTTGATCTTGTCCTGAATCAAGCGCGCCATCGGACGAGCACCCATCGTTGCGTCATAACCCGATACTGCCAGCCATGTCCGCGCCGCCTCGCTAACCTCAAGCATGACGCGCTTGTCCTCAAGCTGTGCTTGCAGCTCGGTAAGGAACTTGTCGACGATGCTTTTGATTACCTCTGTATTCAGACGACCAAACTGGATAATGGTATCCAGGCGGTTGCGGAATTCCGGCGTGAAGCTCTTCTTGATGACCTCCATCGCATCACTTGAGTGATCCTGATGGGTGAAACCAATGGATGCACGGGCAGCAGTTTCTGCACCCGCATTGGTGGTCATAATCAGAATGACATTACGGAAATCGGCTTTGCGACCGTTGTTGTCAGTCAATGTGCCGTGATCCATCACCTGCAGCAGCAAGTTAAACACCTCAGGGTGCGCCTTCTCGATTTCATCGAGCAGCAACACGCAATGCGGTGTTTTGGTGATTGCCTCAGTCAGCAGGCCACCCTGATCAAATCCGACATAGCCCGGCGGCGCACCGATCAATCGCGAAACGGTATGGCGCTCCATGTACTCGGACATATCGAAGCGAATCAGCTCGATCCCCAGGGATTTTGACAACTGACGGGCTGCCTCGGTTTTACCCACACCCGTAGGGCCGGCAAACAGGAACGAGCCGACGGGTTTGTCTGGTGCCTTGAGACCGGCACGCGAGAGCTTGATAGCCGTCGACAACGAGTCGATAGCCGCCTCTTGACCGAATACGGTGAGTTTAAGGTCGCGCTCAAGATTACGCAGCAGTTCTTTATCGGAGCTGCTGACGTGCTTAGGCGGAATACGTGCGATTTTAGCGACGATATCTTCAACCTCAGGCACATCAATCCGCTTAGCTCGCTTGTCGATTGGCTGCAGACGCTGATACGCCCCAGCTTCGTCGATGACATCAATGGCTTTGTCCGGCATATGCCGGTCATTGATGTAGCGCGAAGCCAGCTCGGCTGCGGCACGCAACGCCTCGTCAGTGTATTCAATGTCGTGGTGCAGTTCGAAACGCGCACGCAGACCACGCAAGATGCTGATGGTGTCGTCCACTGACGGCTCAACCACATCTACTTTTTGGAAGCGTCTTGCAAGGGCGCGGTCTTTCTCAAAAATCCCGCGGAACTCCTGGAAGGTCGTTGAGCCGATGCAACGGATCTCACCCGAAGACAGCATGGGCTTGAGCAGGTTTGACGCGTCCATGACGCCGCCTGAGGCCGCACCAGCACCAATGATGGTGTGGATCTCATCAATGAACAGAATCGCGTGTGGGCGCTTGCGTAGCTCGTTGAGCAACGCTTTGAGGCGCTTTTCAAAGTCACCGCGGTATTTCGTGCCTGCCAGCAGCGCACCGAGGTCCAGAGAGTAGACAATGCTGTCAGCCAGCAAGTCGGGAACCTGGTTGTCGACAATGCGCTTGGCCAGCCCTTCAGCGATTGCGGTTTTACCCACGCCCGCCTCACCGACCAGCAAGGGATTGTTTTTACGCCGGCGCGCAAGGATCTGCGCAACACGCTCAACTTCAGCTTCACGACCCACCAACGGATCGATCCGCCCCTGGCGTGCTAGCTCATTGAGGTTACTGGCGAAGGAATCCAGCGGATTGCCAGAAACAGAAGACTCGCCGCCTTCTTCATCACCCATGTCCTGCTCGCCATCGGGCTGCCCGCCATGACCCGGCACTTTGGAAATGCCGTGGGCAATGAAGTTGACCACGTCAATGCGCGCGACGCTTTGTTGCTTAAGCAGGAATACAGCCTGGCTTTCTTGCTCGCTAAAAATTGCCACCAGCACGTTAGCGCCTGTTACTTCACGCTTGCCAGAGCTTTGCACATGAAAGACCGCGCGCTGCAAAACACGCTGAAACCCCAAGGTAGGCTGGGTTTCACGTTCTTCATCATGGACGGGGATCAGTGGTGTAGTGGAGTCGATAAATTCCAGCAAGTCATGCCGTAGTTTATCCAGGTTTGCACCGCAGGCACGCAGCACGCTTGCTGCAGCCTCGTTATCCAGTAGGGCCAGTAGCAAGTGCTCTACTGTCATGAACTCATGACGCTTTGTACGAGCCTCCTTGAATGCCAAGTTGAGGGTTACTTCGAGCTCTCGATTTAACATAGCTTCACCTCATGCCCAAGCGAACGGTACTAACCGTCCTTCTCAATCTCACAGAGTAGTGGATGCTGGCTCTCTTTTGCGTATTGGTTTACCAGCATTGCCTTAGTTTCGGCAACATCGCGGGTAAACACACCGCATACGGCCCGTCCTTCTGTATGGACGGTCAGCATAATTTTTGTCGCCAGCTCGCGATTCAGGCTGAAAAATGTCTCCAGCACCTCGACTACGAAATCCATTGGCGTGTAATCGTCATTAAACAAAATAACTTTGTACATTGGTGGAGCCTGCAGAGCGGGCTTCGATTCCTGTACGGCGATGCCCGAGGAATCGTCCTCATGTGGTGCAGGTTTATCCTGATTGAATGTTAGTCGAATCTGGCTACTTGCATGCATGGTTGTAAAAGTTCGTTGTGAGGAGGATGGGTAACCCAATCCTAAAGTATGGGAAAAGTCACTATTTCTGTACTGATTCACCTTGACTAACGGCAAATCGGTGTTACAAACAATAAATACCCGGACTGGGTGTAAGGGGTTTCGCGCCGTAGCCCTTATACGAAAATAAGGGGGATGGTGCGCGATCAAAGTGGATGATACCCCAGAGACGGGGTTCTTTGCAGAGGGATATCAGCATGCTAAGCGGTAAGGTCAAGTGGTTCAACAACGCTAAAGGTTATGGCTTTATTGTGGCCGATGGCGGCGATGAGGACCTGTTCGCCCATTATTCGGCGATCCAAATGGACGGCTACAAAACACTAAAAGCCGGTCAACCTGTGAGCTTTGATATTATTCAAGGCCCCAAAGGACTGCATGCCGTCAACATCAACAACGTCACGGCCAGTACCGGGACACCCGTTGCTGTCAACCAGCCCCAGGAAACGCCTGTTGAAGTCTAACTCTGGGTATTAGCCCACGAAAAAGCCGGTTATTTAACCGGCTTTTCTTTGCCTGCTGGCTACATGTGGGCAATCATCTGGTCGCCAAACTCCGAACACGACATCAGCTTGGAGCCTTCCATCAAGCGCTCGAAATCATAGGTCACGGTCTTGGCGTCAATTGCGCCTTCAGTGCCCTTGATCAACAAGTCAGCGGCTTCAACCCACCCCATATGGCGCAGCATCATCTCGGCAGAAAGAATCAACGAACCCGGATTGACCTTGTCCTGGCCTGCATACTTTGGCGCTGTACCGTGAGTCGCCTCGAACATGGCGATGGTGTCGGAAAGGTTGGCTCCCGGCGCAATCCCAATTCCGCCTACCTCGGCGGCCAGGGCATCGGATAGATAATCGCCGTTGAGGTTTAGCGTGGCGATCACGTCGTACTCAGCCGGACGCAATAAGATCTGCTGCAACATGGCATCGGCAATCACATCTTTGACCACAATGTTCTTGCCGGTTTTCGGGTTTTTAAACTGCATCCATGGGCCACCGTCGAGTAACTCAGCGCCGAACTCATCGCGCGCAACTTCGTAGCCCCATTCCTTGAAGGCACCTTCGGTGAACTTCATGATGTTGCCTTTGTGCACGATGGTCACCGAGCTACGATCGTTATCGACTGCGTACTGCATGGCCTTGCGCACCAGGCGCTTGGTGCCTTCAAGCGAAACCGGCTTGATCCCGATACCGCAGTTTTCGGTGAAACGGATTTTTTTCACACCCATTTCTTCAGTCAGGAACTTGATAACCTTTTCCGCTTCAGGCGAGCCCGCCTTCCACTCCACGCCGGCGTAGATGTCTTCCGAGTTCTCACGAAAGATCACCATGTCCACGTCACCCGGCTTCTTCACGGGGCTCGGCACGCCCGTGAACCAGCGCACGGGACGCTGACAGACATACAGGTCCAGCTCCTGACGCAGTGCCACGTTAAGCGAACGAATACCGCCACCGACTGGCGTCGTCAGCGGGCCCTTGATCGAGACGACATAGTCGCGCACCGCCTCCAGCGTTTCCTTAGGCAGCCAGGTGTCCTGATCGTAGACCTGGGTGGCCTTTTCGCCGGCAAACACTTCCATCCAGGAAATCTTGCGCTTGCCATCGTAAGCTTTGGCAACAGCAGCATCGACCACCTTGATCATAACGGGGCTGATATCAACGCCGATGCCATCCCCTTCGATATAGGGAATAACCGGATTATTCGGGACGTTAAGCGACATATCTGCATTAACGGTAATTTTGTCACCGACTGCCGGTATCTGGATCTTTTGGTAACCCATGCTGAACTCCTGTTTGAATGAACCCTTCGATTGCCTTTAAGCGTAGCGCAGTAAATCTAGACAACCCTTAAGATGCAGCACCACCTTACAGGTTTTGCACCAATCGCGGGCAGCGGGTGTGCGCCTAAAACCTGAATAATCAGCACACAGCAGGCTATGCCAGAAATATTGCAATTTATGACCTAGGCACCCGGCTTAGCGCTCGCGCAAAGCCTCTTGGGCTTTATTGAAGGGCTTAAGCAAATAGTCGAGAACGGTCTTTTTACCCGTACTAATGTCCACGGTGGCAATCATTCCGGGGAAGATCGGAAACGTCTGCTGCGCCCTGTTTTCCAACTGCGCAGAGTCGGTTTTAATGTAGACACGGTAATAGAACTCATCGCGCCTGACCTCATCTTGAATGGTGTCGGGCGAGATGATTGTGACTTGCCCCTTCAAGCCACCATAAATGGAATAGTCGTAGGCGGTCACTTTGACCAGCGCCGACTGCTGCGGATGAATAAACGCTATATCTCGCGGCGAGATTCGCGCCTCAACCAAAATGCTGTCATCCAAGGGCACAATCGTCATGAGCTTGCCATTGGGGGGAATCACACCGCCTGTGGTGGTGACTTCTACATCCTTGACGATGCCACGCACCGGCGCCGTCAGGGTCGAACGACTCAGCGAGTCTTGACGTCCGCGAATCACCGAGCGCAGCGATTGCACATCAGCGCTGGCCTTGGCCAACTCTTCACGGGCCTTAACCAGGTATTGGCTGCGGGTGTCGGCCAGTTTGTTTTGCAACTCACTGATCTGCCTGCGCAGGCGCAACACATCCACAGCACTGACCGCGCCTTTGGCAACGTAAGGCGCGGTCATGCGCAACTCCTTCCCAACCAGATCTAGCTCAGCCTTGAGCCCGGCAATTCGGGTTTCCAGACTGTTGCGTCGCGATTGGTAAAGCTGGGTTTCTGCACGTGTCAGTTGCGGCTGGGCATCGAGCTCAGCAGGAAAGGTCAACTCAGCGCCATCAACTTCTGCCCGCAGGCGGGCGGCGGTAGCCAGCGCCGCGATATATCGCGAGCGACTTTCCTGCACCGCCGATTCAGATTTGATGATATCCAGTTGCGCCAATGTTTGACCTTTCTCAACAATATCGCCGGTGCGCACATAGAGCTTTTGCAGAATCCCGCCCTCAAGCGATTGAATGGTCTGTTCGTGCGCAGAGGGCACAATTTTGCCAATACCGGTTGTGACTTCGGCCAACTCAAAATACCAAGCCCAAGCGAGAAAACTGCTTAACAGCTGCAGTATGAGCCATAGGGTCAGGCTTGCTCGGGGCAACTGTGGCTCGCGTTGGAGCATGCTTAGCGAAGGTTTTATTGCTGATTGATTGTTCACAGCTCACCTACTCAACGAATGTTAGCGTTGTGCAACCTGGTTGAGGATTTGACTCTTTTCACCATCCATGGCGATTTTTCCGTCATCCACAATAATCACCCGTTCGACCAACTCCAGCAGCGCTGGGCGGTGTGTAGCCAGAATTAGGGTGCGCGGGCCCAGCCAATCGTTGAGCTGGGCGATCACTTCACGCTCGGTTACATCATCCATCGCCGCAGTGGGCTCATCGAGCAAGACGATATTGGGTTGGCTGATCAGCACACGTGCCAACAACAGTGCTTGACGCTGGCCACCCGAGAGGCCGTAGCCGCCTTCAAGAATCATGTAGTCGAGGGCCATGGTCTGTTTCTGAACGAAACTCAGCGCCCCGCTCATCTGCAATGCGCGGTAGATTTCTTCGTCAGTGGCTAGCGGCCGCCCCATGGTCAGATTGTCGCGAATGGAGCCAAAAAATAGCCGCGAGTTCTGATGCAAAAAGCCCATGTCGCGACGCAGGTCGGCGGTATCCAGAGAGGTGATTGCAACATCGTCGAGCAATAGCTGCCCTTGGCCGGGAAAGCGCATGCCAGATAACAACTGCAATAACGTAGATTTACCGGCGCCATTGCGACCGAGCACGGCTATTTTCTCTCCCGGTTTGATGGTTAGTGCCGCGATACTGATATCTGAGCTTTTCCCTTCGGGATCGTAGCCAAACTCCACGCCTTGCAGTTGATAAGCACCCCGCAGCATCGCCTTGTGCACGGCCTTACCCCGCTCGGGCTGATCAACCGGTCGACTCATCAGCTCATCCAGGCCCTGACGCGCCACCTTGGCTTGCTGCCAGCGGGACAGCACAGCGGTAATCTGCGAGAGCGGCGCAATGGTGCGAGATGACAACAAAGTCATGGCGACCAATGCACCTGTGGTCAGATCACCTTGAATAACCTTGTAGCAACCAATCAGTAACACCGAGGCATAGACCAGCGTCGAAACCTGCTGTGTCCAGGTCATCAACAGCGCGGTCAAAAAGCGTTGGCCCATACTGATTTTCGCCGCGACCTCATTGCTGTGATTCCATTGATTCTGAAAACGCTGTTCGGCGCGTAGCAGCTTGATATCTTCAACGCACTCAACTGCCTCAACCAAGGTAGCGTTGCGAATGGCTGACTCTCGCATGCCATAACGGGACAACTTGGCGAAGGGTTTTTGCACCAGCAACCCAGGTATAACCAGCATTGGGACGGCTGCCAGCACCACATAAACCAGTGGCCCGCCGATCATCCACAGAATAAAGACAAACAGGAAAAAGAAGGGTAAATCGGCTACCGCACCGATAGTCGTGGAGGTAATCAACTCCCGGACCTGGTCAAGCTCGCGGATCTGCGAAATAAACGCACCTGTGGATTTTGACCGGGCGCTGTTCTGCACACGCAAGGCATGACCCAGAACCCGATCGGAAATTTTAAGATCGGCGCGCTTACCGATAGAGTCGGAGATGTAAGTGCGCAGCATGCGCAAGCTGAACTCAAATACGACAGCCAGAAGCAGGCCACCAAACAAGACCCACAGGGTTGGATATGACTGTGCGGGAATAACCCGATCATAGACTTGCAAAGAAAATAGAATGCTGGCTAACGCCAAGACATTAACCCCTAGCGAAGTCGCAATGATTTCGCCATAACGACGCCAGTCACGCAGCGCAATTGCCCAGAACCAGTTTTTTTTGAACGGCTTGATGTACTCATCAACACGGATATCAGCATTGGCCCTCAGTGGACGTACTATCAGCAAACATTCAACCTGCTCTGACAGCTCTGTGGCGCTCATGCACAGCGCCAGCCCACCCTCATTACTGAACTGCACACAGACCTGCCCGTCGCTATCCACATGCTCAAGCACCGCGACCTGTCCTTTGCGCAGTTGAACGATAAGCGGCATACGCCAGGGATCAAGATAGTTCTCAGAAAAAGCGGTCAGGTATGAATCAAGCCCAAGCTGGCGACCCATGTCGTCTATCAGCAAATCCAGCGGGGTGCCTTGCTCCCAGCTCAGCGCAACTCGAACATGCTCTTCGGAATAGTCCAAACGGTAATGCTTCGCCACCATCAGCATTGCTGACAGCCATGACTCATGATCGGGTATCAAATGGCTCATCAAAAATAACCTGCATAGCAATCAAAATGACGGGCCAGGACGACCCGGTACTGAAAAGTAAAAAGGAGCTGCGCAACACGCAGCCCCTCGTTACTTCTTGCTATGCAACCAACAACTGATGGTTAGCCAGCAGCGTTGCCATATCGACATGCACGCCACTTAGGGAAATAACCGTGCTCGGATCAAAGGCAGTGCCTGCGCCGTCATGGTCGAACTGAACGTTGGTGTTGGCCCCGTTTTGCACGACCTTGAGGTAGTCTTCAAGGTTGCCTGCAGCAGCATCCAGGGTTGCCACACCATCGACATAGCTTGCACTGCCCGTGCCTGCGTAAGCTGTATCCTGCAACAACTCACTGATGTCGATACGGTCGCTGTCGTCGGTGCCCTCCCACGTGCCAACAGTAAAGCCATTGACCACATCGCTACCGTTGCCCGCAGTTGCATCGGCGGCACTGAGCAGTTTGTAGATCAATGTGTCGTGGCCGCCATTAGCGATATTGAAGGTGTCATTGCCCTCGCGGCCCTCGAGCTGGTTATCCGCTGCACTGCCCGTCAGGGTGTCGGCATAACGGCTACCGGCAAGCCCTTCAATATCCACCAATCTGGCGCTATTGAAGCCAGTGTTTTGGGTTAAGTCAGTGCTCAAATCAACGGACACACCGCTGGTCGCCAGTTTGTAGTCGACCACATCCATACCGCCATCGGCGGCTGTCCAGGTGGCATGCCCTGAGTTGTAACTCCAGCCCCCAGCACCGTTGTAGGTGTCAGATCCTGCGGTTGCGACGAATGTATCGTTGTAGCCAGTGCCGATAAACACGCCATTGTTGCTGTCGCCATCAGACTCGGCTGACAGCACGTAACTGTCCTGGGCCAGCGCGGTGCTCAAGCCGCCCCAGCTCGCATTTACCGTCTCGTTAACATCTGCACGTACACCCTCAACAATACGAATCAACTGAGCGGAGTAGCTTTCATTGGCGTTTAAGCCATAGAAACTCAACAGTGCCGAGCTGTCGTTAACCCCAACGCCTGACTGTGGATTAAGACTCTGTGTCGCAACCAAGGCTCCGCTGCTGTCAAACAACTGCACAGTATTGCCATAAAATGGATTAATGCCGTTCTTATCGAAGATCCGCAGGTGCAAAGCCGTGCCGTCGGCGACAGCATTGGTATTTTCAACCACAAAAGAGTGACCCGTGCTGGTGAATCCAAGCAGGTCGACAGCACCGTCCCAGTTGTAATCTATTGCGCCAGCACCGGTAAGGCGTGAACCGTAGCTGTATCCCAGGTTGGCATTGGTCCAACTCAAACCATTACCGTTATTGAGGATCAACTGGATGGTGTCGCCGCCGTTGTAGCCGCCCATTTTGGCAATATCAAGGGTGCCGTTATGATCCCAATCGACCGCCAGCGAAATACGCGAACGAATATCCGTACCGGCGTTAATTTCGACGAAATTATCCAGCACTCCGTTGTTGTTGATGAGCAGTGCAGACTTGTCGTACCCGAGGTAATGTTGGTTGAGATACAGATCTAAGGTGCCATCACCATTGAAATCTGCCCAGGTCATGCTGGTGCCGACGTTGTCGGTGCCACCACCGTCATTGAATACATTATTCAAGACTTGGCTGATTGCCATGGTGCCATCGCCAGGGTTGGTAAAAACGCCAAGTGCGAAATAGCTACTACCGCCTCCCCCACTGATTTGAGCTGCAATATCAATCGTGCCGTCGTTATTGATATCGACCCCGGACACACTGGCTCCAAAGGTGTAGGCAGGGCTTAAGTTACGCGTGACTGTATCTTGGCTGAAGGTTGCATCCTGATTATTAATAAACCAGCCTGCCGAGTTGCCATCCAAATTGCTATCGCCCAACACCAGGTCAAGGTAGCCATTACCTGTACGGTCATAGGCAACCGTTGCGCCGTAAAAGCTATCCAAACCACCGTAGGCGATGGTTTTGCTGGTAAAGCTGCCATTATCGTTCTGCCAATACTGAAATGGCCGCACGTAGAAACTTTGCGACGCGAAGATATCCATATCTCCATCACGGTCTAGATCGAAGAAGCTGTAGTTCACTGTGTTGCCGATGCCAGCCTCTTTGCTCAGGATGTCAGTGTCATAGCTGTTGAGATCGAGACTGCTGTACACGGCGGTATTGGCAACGAAGGTCCATAACCCATTTTTGCCAATCGCGTAGCTTAGGCCTGTTTGTTGATCGGTTCTTGATGGGGCCGCAGCCATCGCCCATTGAGTATCAATAGCAACCTCAGCGACTACAGCCTGAGACCCTGTGAACGTCTGGCTGTTGACGCTGCCATTACCCGTCTCGTCAACCACTTCTGTAGTGACGTCATAGTTATTGATGGCCAGGGCGTCGCTGTCAGGAATTTGCAGATACCAGGTATTGTTCGCCGGATCGATAACCACACGACCATCACCCTGGCTACTATTCGAGGCGTATGTTTTGCCATTAACGGTGACATAGAGTACGTAATCATAACTCCAGTCATTCGCCACAGTGCCACGCAACACTGGCGTGTTATCTGCAGTCACCTGCGGCTCAAGCATGACAGTGTTTGGAGTACGCGTATCAACGCTCAACAGATAGTCAGCCGCAGCGCCAATATTTCCGGCTGCATCTATCACCAGCGCAGAGTATTGGTAGTCATTACCGCTGACGAGGCCGTTGAGGGCGTACTCCCAACTGGTGCCACTGACCGACGCATTACCCACGTAAATACCGTTCTGGAAAACTTTCAGGACGTCACCGCCTTGCAAGGGCGCATCAAGCGTACCTCGCAATATCGGAGCGGTATCATCGGTAATAGTTTGGCTGGATTGGAGCCCCTGACGTGCGCCCTGATCATCATCGTATCCGCTGATAATGACGTGTTGCGACGGTGCACTGGTGTCGACCACAACCACCTGAGCGGCAACTGGCCCCAGGTTCCCGGCCTCGTCCACCACCCGTAGCTGGTAACTGTGGCTGCCATCGGTTAACAGGCGTGAATCGTCGTAGGTCCAGTACGTGCCGTTGACAGCGGTCAGGGTGTTCCATGTCGAGCCACCGTCAATACTGATTTGCGCATATTCGTCAGTTGCCAGTGCATTACTTAAGTGGCCAGCAAGCCTGATGCTGGTGTCGCTGGTGATGAAGTCTGTGCCCGACACACCGGTATCATCACTGATGCTTTCAACCCCGATTAACGTGCCTGGCGCTGAGCTATCAACCCTGACTGCCTGTTGCGCAATTGCGCCTGAGTTACCGGCGAAGTCCAGAACACGCACTTGATAGATATAAACGCCGTCCGCCAACGCTCGACCGTCTGCATAACTCCAGGTTTGGCCAGTTGTCGCCAGATGGGTCCAGGTTGCGCCGTTATCTGTACTAATTTGCGCAACTTCTTCAGTAGTCAGCGCAGCACTCAGGGAACCATTGAGCACAAGGCTGTTATCGCGGGTGATGAAGTCCGTAGCTGAAACACCGGTGTCATCCGTGATGCTTTCGAGGTGGATGGTGGTTGCCGGTGCCGTGCTATCAATCTGTATTGTTTGGGTGTCTGTCGAGGCGATATTCCCAGCCTTATCGACCACTCGCACCGAGTAGTTGTAAGCGCCCTCGGTCAGGGTCCGAGCATCGACATAACGCCATGCAGTGCCCGCAATACCAAAGGTTGTCCATGTCGCGCCGTTATCCAAGCTGATTTGCGCCATTTGATTGGTCGTCAACGGGCTCGATAAAGTGCCGCGAATGGTCAGGCTGGTGTCATTGGTGATGTAGTCTTGGTAGGGGCCATTATCATCAGTGATCCCAGTGATCTCGATGGTCAAAACAGGGGCTTGGGTATCGACAATGACCAGTTGGCTAGCCGTTGTCCCGACATTGCCTACGGCATCGATCAGACGAACCTGATAATCATAATTGCCGTCAGTCAGCACACGACTGTCCGGGTAGGTCCATGTCACACCTGAAACAGCCAGATTTATCCAGCTTGCGCCATTATCCAGGCTAATTTGCGCCGCCTCACCCGCCGCTAAAGGAGCACTGAGCGTGCCATTGATTGCCAGAAGCGTATCACTGGTAATGAAATCACTGCTTGATGAACCGCTGTCATCACTGATGCTGTCGATAGTCAGCCCCTGCATTGGACCACTGAGGTCTATGCTAAAGCTGTGATCGGCAGAACCGCTATTACCTAAGTTGTCCGTAGCTGTTGCGCTAACACGGTAGACAGCCGAATCAGCCAAGGCTGCTAAATCAGCCGTGCCGAGCAGCACGCTCCACGACTGATCGCTTTGTACTGTGGCGCTGTAATCCTTGCCGTTGAGGTTTATTGCCACGGCATCACCCGCTCCAAGCGAGGATGTACCCGAAATAACCTGCACAGCACTTTGCTCTTGCTGGCTAAGGATATTATCCGCGGTGAAGCTGTCGATGGTCAGCATGGGACCATCCGCCTGCAGATGCACAGCGCGACTTGTTAATCCGGCGTTCCCGGCTTTATCGACCACGACAGCGGTGATGTTGTATGCACCATCAGCGGTGCCTAGGAAATCACGCGAATCAACATTCACCTGCCAAGCACCACCGGCATCCACCCCGGTTTGATAGGTGCGACCGTTAAAGGTTACGTCTACCAGCTGGTTTTGTTCAGCATCTGCAGTGCCGCTGATGACTTGCCCGGCGTGCTGTTCTGGGCCTGAAATCACATCATCGCCGGCAACATTGTCAATCGTCACGACTGGTGCGTTGATATCAACGCTAATCGCCCGGCTGGCGTATGCATTGTTGCCATCAATACTGGTTACGCTGGCATCAAGCGTATGCATGCCATCAGCAATGCCCGCCCACAGCGAACTTGGCAGACTGAGCGACCAACTCAAATCATCATTCACCACTGCGGTGTAGTCCGAGCCGTTCAGGGACAACGTCACCACCTGCCCGGCCTCGACATTGAATACGCTACCACTGACGACCACGTTAGCGACTGATTCATCCGCATTGACCCGATCATCCGCTGCAACAGTGTTGATGGTAAGTAGCGCAGTCAGTGTGCCGATAACCAACACTGTATCCGTGTGGCCCGGGTTACCAATAGCATCTACAGCAGACACCGCTAACTTGTATTGGCCATCTCGCACACCGACGAAGTCATCCGCGGGGATATCACGGTTCCAAGTGCCGTCAGCCGCGACGGTGGCCTGATAATCCTTGCCATTGAGTGTGAGCGTGACCACAGCACCTGTATCGAGCCCGGTGGACGAGCCGCTAATAGTGACAGGTGCGGTTCTTTCAACACTGTTAACCACGTTGTCACCCGCGACAACATCAACACTCAACGTCGGTAAAACGCTAATTACATCAACACCATGGGTGGCCATTGAGCGATTGCCGGCAACATCGGCGACGCTGGCAACAATGTCATGCTGACCGTCGGCAAGACTCGCCATATCAGCCGCTGCAACGTAAAGACTCCAACTGCCGTCAGTGTTAACTGCAGTGGTGTAGTCGCTGTTATTAAATGTGACCGTCAGGACTTCACCCGCCTCGACACCATCGGCATGACCGGACACCAGCACTGCACTGGCTTTCTCGCCCGCGTTGATGATGTTGTCACCCGCGACGGTGTCAATGCTGATGACTGGCGCAACAGTATCGATTGTCAGCTCACGGGTTTGAGTCACCGAGTTACCCGCTTTGTCGCGGGTACTTGCACTGATAATTAACGGCCCATCAACTGCGGAGGAAAGATCTGCGGCTGGAACGTTAAAGCTCCACCCGCCACCATCAGCAACCACCGTCTGATAGGTGTTTCCATTTAGGCTAACGCTCAAGGTTTGGCCAGCCTCAGCTGAGGTTATGCCACTGACACGCAGATCCTGCTGAAACTCCATCGCATTGAGCCGGTCATCCCCTGCAAGGCTGCTGGTATCGCCACTGTGAGTATGCTCGATAACCAGTATGGGGGCGGTCAAATCAACTTGAACTAATTGGCCGCTGTGCGCGGTGCTACCGTTGCTGTTGGTGACCCGAACCTCAAGGTTCTGATAACCGTCAGCAAGCCCCGCCAGATCAATGGCAGGCACACTGAAATCCCAGCCGCCATCGTCCGCAACCCTAGCCTGATAGAGATGACCGGCGAAATTGATAACCACAATCTGACCAGGCTCAACGTTTGCCGTCGAACCTGAAAGCAACAGGTCGGAGCCTTGCTCAAGACTGTTGATGATATTGTTGTCGGCTACCGCATCAATACTGACGGCCGTGTCGGCCAAATCAACCATGATCAGATGGTCGATCGCAACCGCATCGCCTGAAATGTCCGCGCTTGCGACATGTATATTCAGTGACCCTTGGGCAAACATTGCAACGTCTTCGGCCTGCAATCCAATCTGCCAAGTCCCGTCAGTATTGATAGCGCTGAGGTAGTCCTGTCCATTGATTGTCAGGGTTACATTCTGCCCTGCTGAAAGGCCCGAACTGGTGCCGAACAGGGTTAAATCCTGGCCATGTTCGATTGCGTTAATCACGTTATCACCGGATACAGTTGCAACCCGCAAACCCGGCAGGCCTGCAGCAATGGCTACGCCCCGGCTTGCCTCTCCAGTATTACCAGCCCTATCAGTGATGCTAGCCGTGACAGTCAGGGCGCCGTCGCCCAAAGCCGTCCACTCTGCGCTGGGAATATCGACAGACCAACTGCTATCACTGCCCAGCATGGCTTGATAGTGCATGCCCGCGAGATTGACGCTAACAGTTTCACCCGCTGCGGCCCCGGTTACTGCGCCGCTGATGGCTTGTGCAGTCGTCACCTCAGAAGCGTTCAGCACATCATCCAGCGCTATAACATCGATGCTGACAACGGGTGCCGCGGTATCGACGAAAAAATCATCAACGGCCCTGAACAGATTGCCAGCGGCATCAATCGCACTAACCTCTAGGGTGTAAGAACCATCACGCAAAGCTACAACCGCCTCACCGGGTAGCTCGAGGTTCCAGGCACCCGCGTTTGTGACCTGTGTGGTGTAGTTCATGCCAGCGATTGACACACTTACATCAGTGCCCGCTTCAAGGCCAGCAGCGCTGCCACTTATACTTAGGGCTGCTGAGGCTTCGTTATCATTGATCTGGTCATCCCCGCTCACCGGATCGATTGTCAGATTGACAGTTCCGCCGATGATATCGAGGCTAATAGTCCCTGCACTAAGGGCAGTGTCGCCGCTGAGTTGTATCACCTCATAACTGTGCCGACCTGGAGTCTGGTCAGCAAGCGTGACCGTCCATGTACCCCCCTGCCCAACTTGGGTGCTTGCGATCGCGACACCCTGTGCATCTAAAATCTGGATGTTAGCCCCCACCTGACCGTTACCAGTAAAGGTCGGACTAAGGTCGTCGGTCGTGCTGCCCATTGTTAACAGCGATTGGACCTGTCCCTGATTGTCGGTCGCAATAAATGAAGGCCGGGCAATTTCCGCGGGTAATGTATTGTCAATAACCTCAGTACGGTCGTTGCCACCGCCATCATCGTTATTTAACCCCGCCCCTAGCAAAGCACCACCCACTCCTGCCCCGATCAACCCCAACAAAGCATACTGACTGAAGTCATCGCTGCCGTAGAGTAAGGGTTCAACGCTATCGAGCGTCTCGATCTGGCTTTGTAAGGTCACGAGCTGATCTGAAGCGAGCTCTGGTGTATCAGCGAATTGAACATGGCTAACGCCAGTGCTTTGGTCTTGGAAAACCAGCTCGCTATGATGCCCATCTTCATCAGTTTGAAAATACCCGGCGCAGCGAATAACACGGCCATCATGAAGATGGATCAACAGGTCATTACCGATCCGCTCATAACGAGTCACCTCGTCAATAGAGGCCTGCATGACCACAACACTGGGTTCAGGCAATGTAATAACCAGATGATCATCAACCAACATTTTTACAGTATTACTGGTGGCGCGATTAATGATTTCGATAGAGGTTTTCATATGCACTATTCACCTTTATAGTTATTAATTCACAGTAACCAGGCATTAACATCTCAACGATCAGGCAGGGCCTCCAAGGGTTCAAATGAGTGTATATTCAGCACATTAACCAGGCGATCAACAGCAGCGGCGTAATCAACCGCTGCGTCCCACCTATCAAATTCAGCATTGCGTAATGACAACTTAGATTGATGCAAATCTTGTTCAACCGTCACAAGATCGTTAACGCTTCGACGGCTTAATTTGTATTCATCCAAATAGACGCTGCGTGCATGCTGGGCGATCCCAACTTGACGGACACTGACGCGGTAACGGCTACGCGCACCGTTATAATTAGCCTGCGCGGTAGCGGCGCGAGTCATGGCATCAAACTTCGCCGTATTAATACCTTCATCCGCTGCCCGCTTGGCATCCACGGCTTGAGCAATACGCGCAGACACGGCACCACCGGTATACAGCGGTACATCCAGATTTAAATAAATTTGATTATCCCAGTAGGGATCGTTGCTGTTTTGATAACGGGTGCGGCCTGCTTGTAATTGTATGGTTGGCAGGTAACCCGCTTTATTTTTTTCAATAGCCTTGGCAGCAGCCTCGGCTTCGACCCTGGCTTTTTTTACCGCCGCGATCGCTGAATAATCAATGGCTGCCACGTGCATTGTTTGTCCATTCAAGGCCTGTGGCGGTTCTGCAAAAGTCGCAGCGCGCACACCTGTCAGCACTTCAAGCTGAGCAATAGCCGTTTCGCGTTGGGTGGTAAATTGTTCAGCCTGTGCCTGCAGGCTGGCAATACGTGACTGCGCTTGAAGATAATCAGAACGTGAGCTGAGCCCACTGTTAGCGCGAATCTTCGCAATACGCTCGACAACCTGTAGAGACTTAACGCCTTGTTCCGCCACACGTTTAAGCGCCGCGTAACGTTTGATCAACAGATAGGTTTTTGCGGTACGACTGGCCACATCGCCCAGGGTTTGTTGCAAGCTATAGATATAGCCCTGCTTAATATCTTGCTGTTGCAAAATAGTGTTTTGGGTCTTGCCGAAGTCATAAACCAACTGCGTCAATGTAAGCCCATAACGTGTATCGTTATAGCGGTTATCTTGACGAGATGAGTTACCGCTTGATCCACCCAGCCCAGACTGCAAACTTAGTTGGGGGTGCCATGCACTTTTGGCTTCATCAATTAACGCCTGACCAATACCAATTTGCGCAACCATTTGGGCAATAACGGGGTCATGATCAAACGCACGCAATACACAGTCACGCAGCGTAACGGCATTGACATCAATGAAACGGGGTGCCTGAAAGGCTACAGGCTCAGCCATTACCGTGGAAATAAAACCACTGCCACACAAACCAACAAAGACTGTTCGTACCCAACGGCATAGACACAATTCATAGCTTGTCAATTTCAGGCACCGACTAGTGTGCTATCGGTAACATTACCCATGCACACCTTTATTAATTATTAGATTAATAATTCAACGCCTGTACCGTAAGACGACGACCAAGCAATTGAATAATTAATTAGGTGTGAATCAAGGTAGACCCGGCATGATCTAAAAAGATGTAGGAGTATTCCGACCACAGAGCATGAATACTCCTGGCAGGCCACTGAAAACTCTCAGGCATCCAATGCATACCGGTTAATTAACAGTTCCCGTTTCAGGTTACGAAGTGTTAGGCGAGCGATTCACTGGTCGAAGCAATTAGCATAAACCGGCATCTGTGAGGCATATGGGCCAGACGACAACCCTACATTAACGATGAGCGTTGAAGTTATTGAAAAAGGCTACTGAACACAGCTTAAGCGCCCTAAACTCCTGTGCCTTAGCCTCACCCGTAACAATCGAGCCAATTTGATGCTGCTCAATTGTAAGCAATAGTCACTACGGCTTGAGCCTGCACAGTACCCGCTGTAACGGCGTCTTGAGTTTGCAAATACTCGGCCGCGAACGACAAGCTTATGGTGCGCTCGCTGTCGTCTAGGTTACGCAATGGGTAATCACTGCCACCGGCATCGAATACTTGGTTGGGTGCTAAGTGCACTGGGTTACCGTCATTCAGTAGACGTACGCCGAGACCACTAGCGGTTGAGCCCGCCTGCAATCCAAGCGCATCGCTGGCATTGCTGAGGTTTGCCACATCACTGATGCTAAAGCGTGCGTCGGCAGATGCATCGCACTGGAAGTCTAAGGTAAAAGGCGTATTACCTGCAGAGCTGCCGACACCTTTGAACGCAGAGCGAGCGACCTTAGGCAACTGCACCAGAGTATCGGCGTTACTCAGACTGCAGGTTTGGGTGATCACTTTAGCGTTTACCGTCACATTAATTGTACTGCCCGCGCCGTCACGGTTGGCCCACTCGTTTCCGTTGCAACTCAGGTACATGCTGAAGGTAAAACCTCCTGTAGACATGGCATTGGAAGTCTTGACCATGCGAAAATGCAGCGGAACAGACTGATCGCCCGTTCGTATCGCAACGCCGGTGTCGTGCCGGATCTGGCTATCCAGAGGCAGCGATTGACCTGACTCATCAAGGAACTGGTAGCCAATACCGCTGGGCATACCTGCGTAGGTATAGGTATATGGAACACTGGTTTCCATGGGTGTGCCTCCAATCGGATTTAGCGCCCAGCCACCCCCGCCATTACAAGTGGTGCCGTTGTTGGACCACGCTGCAGTGCAATTGATGTTCACCACACCCATGGAGTCCGAGCCCGGGATCACAGAGCCGATTGGCAGATCCTCTGTGACGTCGGTATTCATAACAGTGGACCAGGGCAACTGACCCGAGGTGCAGTTATTGACCTGAGATCCCGCCAGTGCAGACTCAACTGGCACTAGGGTTAATGCCACTACAAGGCTTAGTACCAAGAAAAATAAATTACGGGTCATTACTTAGTCACTTCCATAGGCTTAGAAGCACTCGGCCCTGCCGAGTACCTCTCCTTTAACGATGCGCTTCATATGTTCATCACGGGCAAGCCAATCAACGCTCGTGCCCTATATTTTTTTGGGGGGGGCGAGTATTGGTATTCATTTGATGGCTCTTTTAATTTAGATGGCGGAACCCTGCTAATAGCAGATGCTTGCCGTTCACAGGGCTTAGCGAAGGCGATCATTGAAGGGATCAATCACCCGCTCGCGCAACCAATCGTACCTGCACACGTCAAGCACAACTTAAGGAAGGCTGAGAGTTACGATCGCCTTCGCAGTGTAACGCCCGCTATCTACCGCCTTGCCTGGAAGTTTAGTCGGATACGGCTTGAGGTAGAACGAAGTAGAACTCGCTGCCATGGGCACGTCGACAGAGTTCTCCATACCCAAGCCGATAGGGTTGTCGTCGCCATCGCGCAGACCAACACCAAGCCCCTTGAGGTCGGTCAACAATAGATTTCCCTCTGAGCCCGTTGCGCTTTGGAACATGTAATTGATTGCACCGGTGCTTCCCGTGTTAATGCAGTCAAGACTTAGATCAATAGATTTGGGCGCATAGTCCTTGGGTGGACTGCCTTGAACCAAGGCTGCTTTCTCTGTACTACCCAAATCAATTGTGAACGTATCTCCCGCCCTGAATGTGCACGATGCAAGTGCCTTAATCCTCACATCAGCATGGATATGCGCGAATGGGTAGGACATATCAACAACACCGCTACTATCATTGAGTTGCCAGTAGAGGTTGGCAAGTACCCCTGAAAACTCCACTTCACCAACAATACCCTTGGTAAGCCTAAAGGTTGCCATGCCCCTCCTGCCGGTCGCGACATTCGTGACTGTGCTATAACGCTCAGAACATGTGGACGCACCAGCATTTTTACGTTTTGAGAAGGGCACTTGAAGGTTGCCTGGTCCATACACATAGATGTAAATTTTGGCTTCAAGGTAGTCGTTTAGCTTAATCCAGCCATTCGTTTCCGGCAGATTCGTTGTTGCGGTGAAATAGGAAAAAAAGCTTCCGTTCTGCGGACAGCTACAACGCCCTGTCCCTTGCTGCCCAGAGTCAAAATTTGAATCTATCGTCTGCCCTGCCTGAGTTTCAGTATCTAAATCTAAATCTATCAGGTTGTGGTGCTCCACCACCGGTGCCCCCTCGCATTGCCAATTCGGCAGCTCAGCATTTGCACTGGTCGCCCACCCCATAACAATCACTATGCATAGGTAGGTCCCAATACTTTTGTGGGCCAGTAAAATTATTCGAAAAATGCTGCCATTGCTTTTCATCAGAACGCTCTTTTGTATGAGAAGGTGCAACCCAGCCCATAGAGTGATTGCCTGCCAATAAAACTGAATCGATTAACGAAATAACTACAACGCTCGCCATTAACCTTTTGCACAACTCGCCTCCACCTGTTGATAAGGGCTTGAGTCGGTTTCATCGCCAGGGACCGCATAGTTCAATGTGCAGGATTCTGTAGCGCCCTGCCCCCACACCACCTTCAGCCCTGCATGCTCACCGCGCAGAAAGATCAACCCCCCCTGTCCAACCATGGCGACATCATGGTTTTCAGCATCGACCACACTCGCACCGAACGGGACATGGGGGTTATTCACCCGCAGCAGAAGTGGCTTACCGTTGATTGTGGCGTAGTCGAGTCGCACCACTGCGCCGCGTCGCGGTACAGCGTTTTGCGAGGTGGTTTTCAGCTCCACATCCAATGGCAAACCGCGGGGGCTGATGCCCACAGCGTTACGGCGGTAGGGGGTTAAACCTGCGGTCAGCGCCTCGCCATTGCCATCTAAGTGATTACCTTGCCCATTGTTCAGCTCTGCACCGGGCGCGCCCTCAGCGACGAGCAAAGCCATGGTGTCACCACGTTCAGGACCAAATACCACGCCGCCAGCATGGGCAACTACAGTGCCGGTCGCCGAGCCGGAATACTGTTTATAGTCCTCGCCCTGGCTGTAACTGCCACTGAGTTGGGTGGCAGAGGTTCGGTAACTGAGGTTGCCGCCATAGGTGTTGGTGGAAGTACTGTCATTCTCAGAGCGGTCTGCGTACACACCATAGTTCGCCTCGCCATACTCCCCAGCCGAGCCTGTCAGATTGGCACGCACCGAGCTATTACTGTCATCGTCGTAGGTGGCTGTAGTGGTCAATAGCGGACGACGGGCTCCGGAACCAATAGGAATACTGGCGCTCAGCATGAAGGTGTTGGTGCTTTCTTCATCCTGTATCTCGCGACTCGCTGTAAAATTCATATAGCCCCAGTTGAAGCTTTTGCCGTAGCTCATCTGGAAGGTGGTGCTCGCTTCCTGATCATCCCAGTAGTTACGTGTCAGGCCGGTAAAGTTGAAATCACCGTAATCGCCCAGCGGCTGGCTGACACTCACCTGGAAACGATTACGCTCATGCAGGGATGCCGAATCGACGCTCTCACGCAGGCGGGCGAAGTCACCGAAGCTGAGGAAGTCTTCGCTGGAAAAGCGGTAAGCCGCGAGTGAAAAATTAGTGCGCGTGGCATTCAACAGTTTGCTATAGCTGATCCGGTAGCTTTGCCCGACCATGTCATCCTTGAGCACTGCACCATCAGCATCTCTGACGGGCAGACCCTCAGCCCGAGAAAAGGTCGCGTCAAATGCGACTGCGCCCACTGGCGTGGCAAACGCAGCACCGCCCAAAGCCGAAGAGTAATCGTCGGCAACAATGCCGCCTGTATAGAGGGTCAGCTTGTTGTTGATGCCATGCCGAAAGGTACCCTGAGTAAACTGGGGTTCATCGCTCAAGGTGTCGTCACGATAGTTACCCGCAGCCAGATTGAAACGCGAGGAGCCCGGGCGCAGCATCTGCACAACCGAGGAAAAGGGCACCGTAAACTGTTTTTCACGGCCATCCGCTTCGGTAACTGTAACGTCCAAATCCCCCGCATAGCCGGTGGCATACAGATCATCGATCTGGAAAGGACCCGGTGCCACGGTAGATTCGTAGAGCACATTACCGCCTTGGCGCACAGTCACCTTGGCGTTGGTTTGGGCCGTGCCACGGATTACCGGTGCAAAGCCCCGCTCGCTTTCCGGGAGCATAGAGTCGTCACTGGCGAGTTGCACACCGCTGAAGGGAATGCTTTCAAAGTCATTGCCAGGGGTGAAGTACTCACCCAGCGTCAACTGTGAGCGCAACGCATCGACGTCAGTCTGCAAATAGGTATTCTGCGAACGGTACTGGCCAGACGTATCATCGCTGTCGCGATAGTTGCCGTTGTGGCGCAGACGCCAGCCGGAAATATTGAATCCAGCATTAATATTGGTGTTGTAGTCGGTGGTGGTGTCTGCACCATCACGTTCGTTGCGAAATACGTTGGCGTTGTAACCCAGGATTGCGGCGGTGATGCCTTCATCCCACTCTGTCGGGTCGACATAACCGCGCTTAACGTGTCCTGCATATACCTGAGGAATGCTCAGTATGCCGCTCAGCTCAGCCACGTCCATTTTAAAAGTGGCACCAGGAATCAAGGCCTGTGCTTCGATACAGTCGCTATTGAGTACTCGCTCAAGCTGTTGCTGATCCGGAACTTGATTGAGTCGCGCCCCCCAGCGACGCGCATCGGCAATGGAAAAACACAGGCGCTGCTTCTCGCCCTCACCCATAACCCGAACTTGTTGGCGCAAGCGAGTACCGCCATTGACGCTGATATCCAACATATAGATGCCCGGTGCGACAGCGCCCGCTTGCGAAAACCGTTGTAAGTCTATGTTTCGGCTAATGCCGCGCAAGAACCCACTCTCAAAAACTGGACTGGTCGCCACCGCCGCCGAATCCACCTCTGGTGCAGCCTTCGCATAGGGCATTACAGCCACCGTCAGGTAAATTGACCTGGCCAGTAGACGGAGTGAGTACTTTCCGTGGGCAGCAGGCCGCTCTTCAGCCTGATTACCGAATCCATAGAACAACATGTAAAATTCCAGATCCACGCAGATTCAGCTTCCGGAAACAAACTATTTCCTAAAGCCGCTAGGTCAAACCGATTGAATCTTCCAGGTCAGAACAAGACCGAAGATGAGATCCTCACTTAGGCTGCAGCGTGTAGCGCTGCTCTCGGCTGGCACCGAAATCATCGAGCCATTTCGCCTCGACCTCGCCTGCGCTGGGAGGCGCATTTAAGCCAACAAGTAAAAAGTCCTCGCTGCTGCGCGGTGCAACCATACCGCCAGCATCGACGTTGTAAGTCTTGCTACCAGCTTTCAGGCCAATTTCATTGAAGCTGACGTGATAGGCCGAGTCATTGCGCACTCGCAGGGCAAATCCTTTGCCATTTGGCACAACTGACCAATGCAGATCCTCCACTGAAGCGGTCGGATTACCCGGCAAACCTTCAGGCCGATAGAACAACTTCAAGCGCGTACGAAAGGCCAGTTGCACAACGTTCTGGCCAGCACTGGTGTCAGCCTTTGGCGGCACATCAAGCACGTTAAGCCAAAATACTGACTCACGGTCTTGCGCCAACTCCCCCCCGACATGGGCGATGCGCAAAGCTTGACCTTTGCGTGCCTCCACTCGTACCAATGGCGGCAATACAACAAAAGGTAATTGTTCGACACCGGGCTGCACTGAAGCATCGCCGCTATCAAGCCATGCCTGCACCAGCGCGGGCCGGTCGCTGGCATTGGTTAACCGCACGACAACCTCGCGCTCGGCAGCCGGATAGATAATACGAGTGCCAGTGATCTGCACTGCCGCATTGGCTAGAATCGGCACAAGCAATACGCCGACCAGCAAACAGCGGCCCAGATTTTTCAGAACACCTTGCATAACAACTCCTCACGAATGCCCAGTCGTGGAAGCTCCGCAACTGGGCTATTCATTACTGGTAGTCCAAGCTGTAAACCAGAGCAGTTTCAACTTGACCGGCAGTAGACGCGCCAGTAGCAACATACTGAACGGCATAGTTCAGATCAGCCGTACCATCACCTGCGTCATCAGTAAACGCGACAAAGTTATTGTTGCTGTTGTTACGCAAATCGATTGCAGCACCGGAAGTGTCAGTCACCTGCACCTGAACATTGGTCGCCGGGGTATCTACAGCATTGTTCTGCAGGTAACCAGTTGCCTGATCAACGTTTTGCGCTTCGAAGTAGGCGCGCACACTGCCTGTAGCAGGGCAACCGGTCAGGGACAGGCTTACACTGGTGCTGCCTGCGACATCACCAGCATTTGCCAGGTTAGTCTTTGAAACCGAAGGCAATACCACTGTTGTGTCGCCTGACCCGCCGTTGATGCTGATATCGCATGAAGTATCAACGACCTGACCGCTAATAGTGATAGTACCGTCGGAAGCAAATGCGCCAGCAGCACCGAAGATGGCTATCCCGGCCAATCCGGAAAGCATAAAATTTTTCATGTGGACTCCAACAAGAACTTATAAATGAGAAACGCTTCACTGCAGCACAGTCATAAAGCGACCAGAATGATATCGAGGAGATATCAAACTGGGTGCAAGCTGCCTCTCAACGTCATGTAGGAAATGTCCGCGAACCCCTCGGCCTTTTCCATCTTGTTGTTTCCAAAAGATTTTTATACCAAACCCCATCATTGAGCCAGGCCCCCTCCTGCTCCTCTCCTGTTATCAGGACATTTCCCTGCCCCTTACCCTCTCACCGCTCGACCAGACGACTGAATGCCAACTGCAATACCGAAGGACTTCAGGACACGGCTCCCAGTAGCACCACTGTGCGATGACCGCCCGCGCTCTAGACCTTGGTCTACAGTTTCGAGTTCTTAGTTTGCGTTGCGCGGTGCTATAATGCTCAGCCGTGACCTCACAGTCATAGAGAGTGGCCATGTTCGTTACCGGACGCCCGCCCCTCGAAACGTCAGTCACTACCATCCTAGCGCTGGCGAATAACACTCTACTGGTACAACCAACCTTGCGTGGTAACGACTCGAATTCCGACTCAAGAGACCATTGAGTGGAAGTGCCTACAGGGTGCATCTCGAGATCATGTCCGCGCCTAGCAAAGAAGAGAGTTTTTTTGATGTCAAACCGCTCGAAGATCATCTATACCTTCACCGACGAAGCTCCAGCTCTCGCTACCTATTCGCTACTCCCCATCGTAAAAGCCTTCGCCGCTTCTGCAGACATTGACGTCGAAACCCGTGATATATCGTTGGCTGGCCGCATCCTGGCTGGCTTTGCTGACCAGCTCGGTGCCGATCAACAAATCGAAGACGATCTGGCCAAGCTGGCCGTACTGGCCACAGCGCCAGAAGCCAACATCATCAAGCTGCCAAACATCAGCGCCTCGGTTCCTCAGCTCAAAGGCGCCATCGCCGAGCTGCAAGCTCAGGGCTACAAGATCCCTGACTTCCCAGAAGACCCGCAAACCGAGCAAGAAAAAGACGCCCTGGCGCGTTACAGCAAAGTGTTGGGCAGCGCCGTGAACCCGGTTCTGCGTGAAGGCAACTCAGACCGCCGCGCACCTGCAGCCGTTAAAGCCTACGCACGCAAGCACCCACACTCGATGGGCAAGTGGAGCATGGCTTCGCAGTCACACGCCGATTACATGCGCGACGGCGATTTCTTCTCCAGCGAACAATCCTTCACCATGGACAAAGCCGGTGATGTACGTATCGAGTTCGTTGGCAAAGACGGCAAAGTCCAACTGAAAAAAGTCGTCAGCCTGCAAGAAGGTGAGATCCTCGACGGCATGCGCATGAGCGCAAGCAAACTGCGCGACTTCTTCGAGCAAACCCTGCAAGACTGTAAAGAAACCGGCGTTATGTGGTCCCTGCACGTCAAGGCGACCATGATGAAGATCTCTCACCCGATCGTCTTCGGTCACGCCGTTAGCGTGTACTACAAGCAAGCGTTCGAGAAGCACGCCAAGTTATTTGACGAGCTGGGTGTGAACCCAAACAACGGCTTGAACAGCGTTTACGAGAAAATCAAATCGTTGCCAGCCTCGCTGCAGGAAGAAATCCTGCACGACCTGCATGAGTGCTACAGCGACCGCCCAGAAATGGCCATGGTTGACTCGGTTAAGGGCATCACCAACCTGCACATCCCGAGCGACGTAATCGTCGACGCCTCGATGCCAGCCATGATCCGTAGCTCGGGTCAGATGTGGGGCAAAGACGGCAAGCTCAAAGACACCAAAGCGGTCATGCCTGAGAGCACTTACGCTCGTATCTATCAGGAAATGATCAATTTCTGCAAAACCAACGGCGCATTCGACCCAACCACCATGGGCTCGGTACCAAACGTTGGCTTGATGGCGCAGAAAGCTGAGGAATACGGCTCCCACGACAAGACTTTCGAAATGGAAGCCAACGGCACCATGCGTGTTGTGCTTGCCGATGGCACCGTTAAAATCGAACACGAAGTTGAAGCCGGTGACATCTGGCGCGCCTGCCAGACCAAAGATGCCCCGATCCGCGATTGGGTCAAGCTGGCCGTTACCCGTGCCCGCGCATCGAACACCCCGGCCATTTTCTGGCTCGACCCAGAGCGCGCGCACGATGAGCAACTGAAGCTCAAAGTGAATGCCTACCTGAAAGATCACGACACCGACGGCCTTGAACTGCTGATCCTGGATTACAACCAAGCCATCCGTGTCAGCATGGAACGCATGATTCGTGGCCTGGACACCATTTCGGTGACCGGTAACGTCCTGCGCGACTACCTGACTGACCTGTTCCCGATTATGGAGCTGGGCACTTCCGCGAAAATGCTCTCCATCGTCCCACTGATGGCAGGCGGCGGCATGTACGAAACAGGTGCCGGCGGCTCAGCACCTAAGCACGTACAGCAACTGGTTGAAGAAAACCACCTGCGCTGGGATTCACTTGGTGAGTTCTTGGCCCTGGCTGTTTCCCTTGAAGAAACCGGGATTAAAAGCGACAACCAGAAAGCCAAGATCCTTGGCACGACACTGGATATCGCCACCGGCAAATTACTCGATAACGGCAAATCCCCTTCGCGCCGCACTGGCGAACTGGATAACCGTGGCAGCCACTTCTATCTGGCACTGTACTGGGCGCAAGCACTGGCAGCACAGACTGAAAACGCTGAACTGGCCGCTCATTTCGCGCCATTGGCCAAAACCCTGACTGAGCAAGAAGCAACCATCGTTGCTGAGCTCAATGAGGCGCAAGGCAAGCCGGTTGATATCGCCGGTTACTACCGCTCCAACCCGGAACTGACCAGCAAGGTCATGCGTCCGAGCGCAACACTCAATGCGGCAATTGATCCTCTGATCTAAACCTGCCGTTGCAACCCACACTCCCCGGCCATGTGCCGGGGTTTGTGTTTTTATTGTCTGCCGAACGAGGCATCGAGCATGAGTTGGCAACCCCATATCACCGTCGCGACCGTTGTCGAACAAGACGGCCGTTTTTTACTGGTCGAAGAACACGCCGAAGGACGCCAGGTGTTCAATCAGCCTGCGGGTCACCTAGAGGCCAATGAGACCCTCAGCCAAGCTGCACTGCGCGAAACCCTTGAAGAAACTGGCTGGGAAGTCGAGTTAACGGCCGTTACCGGCATCTATCTATACACAGCACCGACCAATGGCGTGACCTATCAGCGGGTATGTTTTGCTGCAAAAGCCATCGCTCACCATTCGGAACTGCCTCTTGATGACGGTATCATTGGCCCGCAGTGGCTCACCCGCGACGAACTGGCTGCACAGCCTGAGCGCTGGCGCAGTGAGCTGGTGTTGCGCTGCATTGATGACTACCTCGCTGGAGAGCATTTTGCTCTGAGCCTGCTGCGCGACTGATCATAGGTTCTGTTGCCATACGCTCAACCGAGACGCAAACAGACCCAGCCATCGCCGCCGACGGCGCATCCTGCTAGAATCGCGTCCTTTTGAGCTTCAGCGCCCAACTCAATGTCAGATACCAACATGCAAACGACCCCGCTTTACGACCCAGCCACAACCCGCGTAATTGTCGGTATGTCCGGTGGCGTCGACTCGTCTGTATCCGCCCTGCTCCTGCTTGAACAGGGGTATCAGGTCGAAGGTCTGTTCATGAAGAACTGGGACGAAGACGACGGCACCGAGTACTGCACAGCCATGGACGACCTGGCTGATGCTCAGGCTGTATGCGATAAAATCGGCATCAAACTGCACACCGCCAACTTTGCTGCCGAGTATTGGGACAATGTATTCGAGCACTTTTTGGCTGAATACAAGGCCGGTCGCACCCCCAACCCGGACATCCTGTGTAATCGCGAAATCAAATTTAAAGCCTTTCTCGATTACGCCCTGATCTTGGGTGCTGATCTTATTGCCACTGGCCACTATGTACGCCGCCGCGACATTGATGGCCGTACCGAACTGCTCAAAGGCCTTGATCCGAACAAGGATCAAAGCTACTTCTTGCACGCAGTGGGTGGCGAGCAAATTGCCAAGACGCTGTTTCCTGTGGGTGAGCTTGAAAAACCACAGGTGCGCGAAATCGCTGAAAAGTACCAGCTTGCAACGGCTAAGAAGAAAGATTCGACCGGCATCTGCTTTATTGGCGAGCGACGCTTTAGCGATTTCCTCAAGCAGTACCTGCCGGCACAGCCTGGCGACATTGAAACCACTGAAGGCGAAGTCATTGGCCGCCATCACGGCCTGATGTACCACACCATTGGCCAGCGCCAGGGTTTGGGCATAGGTGGCCTTAAAGATGCCAGTGACGAGCCTTGGTACGTGCTGCAAAAAGACTTGGAGCGCAATGTATTGATGGTCGGCCAAGGCAATGATCATCCCTGGTTATTTTCCAGCGCCCTGCTCGCCTCGGATATTTATTGGGTCAACCCCGTGGACCTCAGCCAGCCACGCAACTTGACCGCCAAGGTTCGCTATCGCCAAGGCGATCAAAACTGCACGCTGGAAAAGACCGCCAGCGGCTACCGGGCTACTTTCGCCATGCCTCAGCGTGCGGTAACACCCGGCCAGTCGGTGGTG
Organism: Pseudomonas sp. NPDC078700; assembly: GCF_044542375.1. Classification (NCBI taxonomy): domain Bacteria; kingdom Pseudomonadati; phylum Pseudomonadota; class Gammaproteobacteria; order Pseudomonadales; family Pseudomonadaceae; genus Pseudomonas; species Pseudomonas sp. NPDC078700. The sequence continues at coordinate 139,418 of NZ_JBITUI010000006.1, read as the reverse complement.
TTCTATGACGGTGAAATCTGCCTTGGGGGCGGTGTAATTGAAGTCGCAGAACCTTGGAGTAGTAAGGACATGCGTCGATGAATCAAACTCAAGAGCAACTTGTCGCCCTTGGCGCTGTGTTTGAAGCTGCGGTACAGGTAGACAAACTCGCCCGTACCGGCCAATCCAGCGAAGCGGTTGCCGCCTGCCTGATTGGCAGCTTACTGGTACGCAATCCAGACTCGACCCTGGATGTTTATGGCGGTGACGATCTTAATCTGCGTGATGGTTACCGCGCGCTGATCAGCTCACTGGAGCGTGACCCTGCCAGCTTGCAACGCGAACCCCTGCGCTATGCGTTGGCACTGCTCAACCTTGAGCGGCAGTTTTCCAAACGCGACGACCTGCTGCAGATCATGGGCAGCCGCCTCGACCAGATCCAGCAGCAGGTTGAGCACTTTGGCGTGACACACGAAAACGTCATGGCCAACTGTGGCTCGCTCTACCAGGACACCATCAGCACCTTCCGCCAGCGCATTCAGGTGCAAGGTGATATGCGCCATTTGCAGCAAAGTGACAACGCCGCAAAAATCCGTGCCTTGTTGCTCACCGGGATTCGCGCTGCACGCCTCTGGCGTCAGCTAGGTGGCCACCGCTGGCAGTTGGTGTTTGGTCGCAAAAAATTGCTCGCTGAGTTATATCCCATGCTTCGCGGTTGAGATAACCGCCGCAGCTTGTTGATTTAAAAACGATTGAATAACTTCGCAGCACATCGCTGCATTCATGTGCATGAATTAAGAAAACACTCACCGCTGAACGGCCTTCGCCGAATGCGGAAATCAGCTTGTTTTCATGTATGATATGCGCCCTTTTCAATGCCCGACTGTCCGAGAACGCCTTCTTATGCAGCTTTCCTCGCTCACCGCGGTTTCCCCCGTTGATGGCCGCTATGCCGGCAAAACCAGCGCTCTGCGCCCTATTTTCAGTGAATATGGCCTGATCCGCTTCCGCGTCATGGTTGAAGTGCGCTGGCTCCAGCGCCTCGCCGCGCACCCAGGCGTGCCTGAAGTTGCGCCGTTTTCAGATGAAGCTCAAGCCGTGCTTAATGCGTTGGCTGAGAACTTTGCTGAAGAACACGCACAACGGGTCAAAGAGATCGAACGCACCACCAACCACGACGTTAAAGCCGTCGAATATCTGCTCAAAGAGCAAGCTGCGAAGCTGCCTGAGCTGGATAAGGTCAGTGAGTTCATTCACTTTGCCTGCACCTCTGAAGACATCAACAACCTTTCGCACGCATTGATGCTGCGCGAAGGTCGCGACACTGTACTGCTGCCCCTGATGCGCCAAGTAGCCGGGGCGATCCGCGAGCTGGCCGTCAGCTTTGCCGATGTGCCGATGCTGTCCCGCACCCATGGCCAGCCCGCGTCGCCGACCACCCTTGGCAAAGAACTGGCCAACGTGGTGTATCGCCTTGAGCGCCAGATCACCCAGATTGCCGCAGTACCGCTACTGGGCAAAATCAACGGCGCAGTAGGCAACTACAACGCCCACCTTTCGGCCTACGCGGATATCGATTGGGAAGCCAACGCCCGCGAGTTTATCGAAGGTGATCTGGGCCTGCAGTGGAACCCCTACACCACACAGATCGAACCACACGATTACATCGCAGAGTTGTTTGATGCCACTGCGCGCTTCAACACCATTCTGATCGACTTCGACCGTGACATCTGGGGCTATATCTCGCTCGGCTACTTCAAACAGAAGACCATCGCTGGCGAAATTGGCTCCTCGACCATGCCGCACAAGGTCAACCCGATCGATTTCGAAAACTCCGAAGGCAACCTTGGCATTGCCAACGCCCTGCTTCAGCACTTGGCGAGCAAGCTGCCTGTCTCGCGCTGGCAGCGTGACCTGACCGACTCCACCGTGCTGCGCAACCTGGGTGTTGGCTTTGCCCACAGCGTGATTGCATACGAAGCTAGCCTCAAAGGAATCAGCAAGTTAGAGCTCAATGCTCAACGAATTGCTGCAGATCTGGATGCTTGCTGGGAAGTCCTGGCTGAGCCGATTCAAACCGTTATGCGTCGCTATGCCATCGAGAACCCGTACGAGAAACTCAAAGAGCTGACACGCGGCAAGGGCATCACCCCTGCAGCGTTGATGGACTTTATTGACGGCCTCGACATGCCAACTGAAGCCAAGGCAGAGCTCAAGCAGCTCACCCCGGCCAACTACATTGGCAATGCGGTCGCGCAGGCTAAGCGCATCTAAGCAATTCAGCCGTTTAAACGCCCGGCAGTGCCGGGCGTTTTTATTTAAGGCTATACATTAATTTCAAAGGCTTAGCGATGAATCCTGATAATCCACTGCAGCTGTTGGGCGGCCTGACGCCTCGTGAGTTTCTACGCGATTACTGGCAGAAGAAACCCTTGCTGGTGCGCCAAGCATTTGCTGACTTTGAAAGCCCAATCTCACCGGACGAGCTAGCGGGCCTGGCCCTCGAAGAAGAAGTCGAGTCGCGCCTGGTCATCGAACATGGCGAGCGCCCATGGGAGTTGCGCCGCGGCCCATTTGCCGAAGATGCCTTCAGCCAATTGCCGGAAAAAGACTGGACGCTGCTCGTCCAAGCGGTTGATCAGTTCGTCCCGGATGTCGCTGAATTGATGGAAGCCTTCAAATTCCTACCGAAATGGCGCATTGACGATGTCATGGTCAGCTTTGCCGCACCAGGCGGCGGCGTTGGCCCGCACTTCGACAATTATGACGTTTTTTTGCTCCAGGGTTATGGCAAGCGTCGCTGGCAAGTTGGCCAGATGTGCGATTCCAACAGCCCGCTACTCGAACACTCGGATCTAAAGATCCTTGCTGAATTTACACCGACTGAAGAATGGGTTCTCGAGCCTGGCGACATGCTTTACCTGCCGCCACTTCTGGCCCACTGTGGTACCGCTGAGGATGATTGTATGACGTATTCCGTAGGCTTCCGCGCGCCCAGCGCCGCTGAAGTACTCACCCACTTTACTGACTTTTTGAGCCAGTTCCTGCCGGACGAAGAGCGCTACAGCGATGCTGACGCGCAACCAGCCAGCGACCCACATCAAATTCAGCATGACTCCCTGGACCGCCTGAAAGCGCTGCTCAACCAACACATGGGTGATGAACGCTTGCTGATGACCTGGTTCGGCCAGTTTATGACCGAGCCGCGCTATCCGGAATTGGTCAATGGCATCGACATTGACGAAGAACAATTCCTCGACCAGATCGAAGCCGGCGCCATAGTTGTACGCAACCCAAGCGCACGCATGGCCTGGTCCGAAGTGGGCGATGGCCTGGTGCTGTTTGCCAGCGGTCACAGCCGCATGCTGCCTGCCAGCCTGCGCGAGATGCTCAAGCTGATTTGCTCAGCCGACGCACTGCATATCGACAACCTTGGGCAATGGCTGGCAGACGACGAAGGTCGCCTGCTGGTTCTTGAACTGATCAAGCAAGGAAGCTTGGAGTTTGCAGATGAATAAGATCAGTGTTCGGCTTGCAGACTGGCACAAAGACAACGCCGATATTCGGCGTATCCGTGAAGCCGTGTTTGTTGCCGAGCAATCTGTCGCACCCGAGCTTGAGTGGGACTCTGAAGACGCCGAAGCCGCACACTTCCTAGCCTGCGAGGATGGCTACCCAGTCGGGACTGCGCGCCTGCTGGATGACGGTCATATTGGTCGTGTTTCAGTGCTCAAGGACTGGCGCGGACTCAATGTAGGCGTCGCACTGATGGAAGCAGCAGTTGCCGAGGCCGAAAAACGTGGACTGCGCCGACAAATGCTCAGCGCCCAGGTGCATGCCAGCGCATTTTATGAAAGGCTAGGCTTTACTATTATCAGTGAAGAATACCTCGAAGCCGGTATTCCACACGTAGACATGGTGCACGACAGCGACTAGACGGCCCGGCAAAACCTGCTCTTGATGCGGCTGCCGATTGGCAGTCGCCGTCAACGCAGTTTTTTGAGGTCATGATGGTCGACGACGAAGAGCAAGCTGTTGAGTTGCCCGCTATTGAATTTGAATCTCCAGGGTCATTTTCGGTACACAACCCTGAACCCGTAGCGGTGCTCGGCGAGCCCCATGAACCTGCGCCTTTCATACTGGGCCAGCACCTCTCGCTTGAACGCTTCAGCAAACCCGACCAAGCCCGCGCCCACGCGTTGGCCCTGATGCAGCAAGCCCGACGCAGCTTGTGCATCTACAGCCAGGACCTCGAGCCTTGGCTCTATCATCACAACAGCGTTCAGCAAGCCTGTAGCGTTTTTTTGCTGGCCAACCCCAAAAACCGTTTGCGGATTCTGGTCAAGGACCTCGGCCATGCCATCAAAGACGGCAGTCGGCTCATCAGTCTTTCTCGACGTTTATCCAGCAACTTGCTGATTCGAAAACTAAACCCCGATTACCCAATCGAAGATACGGCCTACCTGCTCGCCGATGACCGCGGCATACTTCTGCGTCCAGAAGCCGGTCAGTTTGCCGGGTATGCCAGCTATCAAGATGCTGGCCGGGTGCGTCTGCGTCAGGCGCAATTCAATCAAGCCTGGGAAACTAGCATTACCGACCCTGATCTTCGGAGCTTTTTGCTATGACTGCACGTCCCTTGCTGTTGTCCGCTGCGTTGCTGGCTGCCTCGCTCTGTATTAGCCAGCCCGCCCTTGCAGACACAGAGGTGATTGACCTGAACTTCCGTACTGCCGATGAAATACTACCGGTCGTTCAGTCAACCCTTGGCAACGAAGGCAAAGTTACCCCCTACGGCAATAAGCTGATCGTTAACGCCTCCAGTGAAAAAATCTCAGAAGTTCGCAGCCTGCTTGAACAACTCGACACCAAGCCTCGGCGCCTGTTGATCAGCGTCGACACCAGCGACTCAAACATCCAGACCGATCAGGGCTACAACATCAATGGCACCCTCAGCGCAGGCAATGGCGAAGTACAAGTTGGTCGCGGTGAAATCAATGGCCGCGACCAAGTGCGAATCATCAACCGCAGCACCAACAGTCGCGGCGGTGGCGTCCAGCAAGTGCAAACCAATGAGGGCTACCCTGCATTGATTCAAGTCGGTCAAAGCGTGCCACTGACCTCAACCGGCACTGGCGCTTACGGCCAGGTTTACAGCAACACAGAATACCGTGATGTCACCCGGGGCTTTTACGTGACTGCCAGCGTTACCGGCGACCAAGCGCATATTTCCCTGAGCAGCAACCGTGACCGGGTCAGCCAAAACCGCCCTGACGTGATTGAGGTGCAGAGCACCGACACCCGTGTCAGCGGGCCTATTGGCCAATGGATCACGGTCGGTGGGGTCAATGAACAGAACCAAAGCCAGGACAGCAACTTCTTGCAGCGGCGTTCGACCCAGGGCCGAGAAGATATGACCCTGCGCGTTAAGGTCGATGTAATCGATTAACAGCCGGATCTGCTCCAGCCCGGCACAAGCCTGGCCATGGCACTTATCCAGACGCGTATAGGACGATGCCTCACGGCAAAACCAGCGCCGGCAAATCAGTGACCGAAAGGTCAATAAATACCAGGCCAGTACTGACTTGCCGGTCATCAAAATAATTATGTAGTAGTGATAAAAAAGCACTACAAAACGTTTGACGAACGCTTGGCAGCGATGCATTATGGCCTCGCTCCCGCTAATCAGGGGCTCTGGAAAGAGCCTCCGGGTTGACTTCAGACTTACCGTCCGAATCGCCCGTGTTGTAAACGCCCACAAGGCAGATCGACGAGATTGCGACTGGAACGAAGTTGTCCTGAGGGACGGGGAAGCTAAAGCATCAACCAGCATGACTGTAACAGACACTGCATCGCCCAAGACATCCACGAGTCAAACGGCGAAAAATGACCCGCTCATGAGCAGATACTGCTGTCATACCACTGGTCGACATCCCCGCCTGATCCAACTCCGTATTAGTCACTTTCTCTTTATCTGTTGTGAGCCCCACAACCCGTAGCTGTTTACTACAGTTGCTGAGTGGGAAGCGGTGCTCAACCAAACACATACTTTGAAGGATTGACCATGTCAGCTTATCAAAACGACATCAAAGCCGTTGCGGCCCTTAAAGAAGCCGCCGGCAACAGCTGGAGCGCTATCAACCCTGAGTCCGTCGCTCGTATGCGCGCTCAGAACCGCTTCAAAACCGGTCTTGATATCGCCAAGTACACTGCCGCCATCATGCGTAAAGACATGGCTGAGTACGATGCTGACAGCTCGGTCTACACCCAATCGCTGGGTTGCTGGCACGGCTTTATCGGTCAGCAGAAGCTGATTTCGATCAAAAAGCACCTGAAAACCACCAACAAACGCTACCTCTACCTGTCGGGTTGGATGGTTGCTGCACTGCGTTCCGACTTCGGCCCACTGCCTGACCAGTCGATGCACGAAAAAACTGCAGTTTCTGGCCTGATCGAAGAGCTGTACACCTTCTTGCGCCAAGCTGACGCCCGCGAACTGGATCTGCTGTTTGTTGATCTGGACAATGCCCGCGAAGCTGGCGACAAGGCCAAGGCTGCTGAGATTCAGGACAAGATCGACAACTACGAAACCCACGTAGTGCCAATCATTGCTGACATCGACGCTGGTTTTGGTAACCCTGAAGCGACCTACCTGCTGGCCAAGCGCATGATTGAAGCAGGCGCTTGCTGCATCCAGATCGAAAACCAGGTGTCTGATGAGAAGCAGTGCGGTCACCAAGACGGCAAAGTAACCGTTCCCCACGAAGACTTCCTGGCCAAGATCAACGCTGTTCGCTACGCGTTCCTTGAATTGGGTGTTGACGATGGCGTAATCGTTGCCCGCACCGACTCCTTGGGCGCTGGCCTGACCAAGCAAATCGCCGTGACTAAAACCCCGGGCGACCTGGGCGACCAGTACAACTCCTTCCTTGATTGTGAAGAAGTGTCGGCAGCTGAGCTGGGCAACGGTGACGTTGTGATCAACCGCGGCGGCAAGCTGCTGCGTCCTAAGCGTCTGCCAAGCAACCTCTTCCAGTTCCGTAAAGGCACTGGCGAAGACCGCTGCGTACTGGATTGCATCACATCCTTGCAGAACGGCGCTGACATGCTGTGGATCGAAACCGAGAAGCCACACGTTGGCCAGATCGCAGCCATGGTTAACCGCATCCGCGACGTGATCCCGAACGCCAAGCTGGTCTACAACAACAGCCCATCGTTCAACTGGACCCTGAACTTCCGTCAGCAAGTGTTCGATGCATTCGTTGAGCAAGGCAAAGACGTATCTGCATACGACCGCGCCAAACTGATGAGCATCGACTACGACAACACTGAGCTGGCTCAGGTTGCCGACGAGAAGATCCGTACCTTCCAGCGCGACGGCTCTGCTCAGGCAGGTATCTTCCACCACCTGATCACACTGCCGACGTACCACACTGCTGCACTGTCTACCGACAACCTGGCAAAAGGTTACTTCGCAGACCAAGGCATGCTGGCTTACGTCAAAGGTGTTCAGCGTGAAGAACTGCGCCAAGGCATCGCCTGCGTCAAACACCAGAACATGGCTGGCTCCGATATCGGTGACAACCATAAAGAGTACTTCGCAGGTGAAGCAGCTCTGAAAGCTGGCGGTAAAGACAACACCATGAACCAGTTCGGCTAAGTCGATTCGGTTCACCTCCCCTGCACCTAGTGCATAGGGAGCCCAAAAGCCCGGCAGCGATGCCGGGCTTTTTCATATTTGTGGCGTTATAAAACCCGAAAAAAGCTGATCGATTGGTCAGGTTATTTGAATCTGTGCCGAGTTCGACTTAATATGGCGCGTATAAACAAAACTAAGCCGTGCATTTTGGATACAATTTCGCGCAAATAGTCATAGTCGCCTAGTATTGAATTGGCCGATGTGGCAACATTCATTCCGAAGAAAAGTGTAACCAAAGTCTTCGTTTGCGAGGTACGAGTAGCATGTCAGACCCAGTCGTTAATTTTTCCCAAAACTGGGCGTTTGCGGTTTTCATCCTCGGTGCCTTTGCTCTTATCGCCTTTATGCTCGGCCTCTCCAGCTTGCTCGGCAGCAAAGCCTGGGGACGCAGCAAGAACGAACCTTTCGAATCAGGCATGCTGCCAACCGGCAATGCTCGCCTGCGCCTATCGGCAAAGTTTTATTTGGTCGCGATGCTCTTCGTGATCTTCGACGTTGAAGCCCTCTATCTTTTTGCTTGGTCAGTCTCCGTCCGCGAAAGCGGCTGGGCGGGACTCATCGAAGCGACAGTCTTTATAGCAATTCTGTTGGCAGGTCTTGTCTACCTATGGCGAATCGGTGCGCTCGATTGGGCACCGCAGAGCCGTCGCGATCGACAGGCGAAGCTAAAACAATGAGGCTTTGGCGATGCAATACAACCTTACACGGATCGATCCGGATGCTCCTAACGAGCAATATCCGGTCGGCGAACGGGAGACCGTAGCCGATCCACTGCTGGACGATCAGGTCCACAAAAACATCTACATGGGCAAACTCGAAGACGTCCTCAGTGGCGCTGTCAACTGGGGGCGTAAGAACTCCCTTTGGCCGTATAACTTCGGGTTATCGTGCTGCTACGTAGAAATGACCACCGCCTTCACTGCGCCCCACGACGTAGCGCGTTTTGGCGCGGAAGTTATTCGTGCGTCACCTCGCCAAGCTGACTTCATGGTCATCGCCGGTACATGCTTTATCAAGATGGCACCGGTCATCCAGCGCCTGTATGAGCAAATGCTTGAGCCTAAGTGGGTTATCTCCATGGGGTCATGCGCTAATTCGGGCGGCATGTACGATATCTACTCGGTCGTTCAGGGCGTCGACAAATTCCTGCCTGTCGATGTGTATATCCCTGGCTGCCCACCTCGTCCAGAGGCATTCCTTCAAGGCCTGATGCTCCTCCAGGAGTCGATTGGCCAAGAGCGTCGCCCGTTATCTTGGGTCGTCGGTGATCAGGGCGTGTATCGCGCTGATATGCCTTCGCAAAAAGAACAGCGCCGTGCTGAGCGAATTGCCGTGACCAATCTGCGCAGCCCCGACGACGTATAAGCCAGGCTCACTAAGAAGCCTGCTGACTGCCGTACCCTGATTAGTGACTGAGACCATGACTGCTAATAGCTTTCTGTCCATCGCGCCGTATACGCCAGATGACCACAGTGTCATTGGCGAACTAAGCGCAAAATTTGGCGCTGAAGCCTTTACTGTGCAAACCACGCGTACCGGTATGCCGGTGCTTTGGGTTGCCCGTGAACAGCTGACCAATATCCTTACGTTCCTGCGTAACCTGCCGCGCCCCTATGTGATGCTCTATGACCTGCATGGCATAGATGAACGTCTGCGTACCCAGCGCCGCGGCCTGCCTGAGGCCGACTTCACAGTGTTCTACCACTTGATGTCGATCGAGCGGAACAACGATGTGATGATCAAGGTGGCCCTGTCTGAAGGCGACCTCAACCTGCCTAGCATCACCAGCATTTGGCCTAACGCCAACTGGTATGAGCGAGAAGTTTGGGACCTCTATGGTATCCACTTCACTGGCCACCCACACTTGACGCGGATCATGATGCCGCCAACATGGGAAGGTCATCCGCTGCGCAAGGATTATCCGGCGCGGGCCACTGAATTCGATCCGTTTAGCCTGACGCTGGCTAAACAGCAACATGAAGAAGAAGCTGCACGCTTCCGCCCAGAAGATTGGGGCATGAAGCGTGGCGGTGAGCACGAAGACTTTATGTTCCTCAACCTGGGACCTAACCACCCTTCTGCTCACGGTGCATTTCGTATCATCTTGCAGCTCGATGGCGAAGAAATTGTCGATTGCGTGCCTGAAATTGGCTACCACCACCGTGGTGCCGAGAAGATGGCTGAGCGCCAAAGCTGGCACAGTTTCATTCCGTACACCGACCGGATTGATTACCTCGGCGGGGTGATGAACAACCTGCCCTACGTGCTCTCGGTAGAAAAGCTGGCGGGGATCAAGGTTCCAGATCGGGTCGACTTCATTCGTGTGATGATGGCTGAGTTCTTCCGCATCACCAGCCACCTGCTGTTTTTGGGTACTTATATCCAGGACGTGGGCGCAATGACTCCGGTGTTCTTTACCTTCACCGACCGTCAGCGCGCCTATAAAGTGATTGAAGCCATCACCGGTTTCCGTCTGCACCCGGCCTGGTACCGCATCGGCGGCGTCGCCCATGACTTGCCGCGTGGCTGGGACAAACTGGTTAAAGAGTTCGTTGACTGGCTGCCCAAACGCCTCGACGAATACGAAAAAGCCGCACTGAAGAACAGCATTCTGCGCGGCCGGACCATTGGCGTAGCCCAGTACAACACCAAAGAGGCCTTGGAATGGGGCGTCACCGGTGCTGGCTTGCGCTCAACCGGCCTGGATTTCGATCTGCGCAAAGCGCGTCCCTACTCAGGTTATGAGCACTTCGAGTTTGAAGTGCCGCTGGCCCATAACGGCGATGCCTACGACCGCTGCATGGTCCGGGTAGAAGAAATGCGCCAGAGCATACGCATTATCGATCAGTGCCTGCGCAATATGCCGGAAGGCCCGTACAAGGCGGATCACCCGCTGACCACGCCGCCGCCGAAAGAACGCACGCTGCGCGATATCGAAACCCTGATCACCCACTTCCTGCAAGTGTCGTGGGGCCCGGTTATGCCGGCCAATGAGTCGTTCCAGATGATTGAGGCGACCAAGGGCATCAACAGCTATTACCTGACCAGTGATGGCGGCACCATGAGTTATCGCACCCGTATCCGTACGCCAAGCTTCCCGCACCTGCAGCAGATCCCTCCGGTGATTCGCGGCAGCATGGTTGCAGACTTGATTGCCTATTTGGGCAGTATCGATTTCGTTATGGCTGACGTGGACCGCTGATTATGAATACGCTCATTCAGACTGACCGTTTTGCCCTTAGTGACATCGAACGCTCAGCTATCGAACATGAAATGCATCACTACGAAGATTCTCGCGCAGCCTCTATTGAAGCGCTGAAAATCGTGCAGAAACACCGCGGCTGGGTGCCTGATGGCGCCAGCGAAGCAATTGGCCAAGTGCTGGGAATTCCCGCCAGCGACGTGGAAGGTGTTGCAACCTTCTATAGCCAAATCTTTCGTCAGCCAGTGGGTCGCCACATTATTCGCGTGTGCGACAGCATGACCTGCTTTGTCGGCGGTCATGAAAATGTATTAGGCAGTATCAAAGATCAGCTCGGGATAGAACCGGGCCAGACCACGGCTGACGGCCGCTTTACCCTGCTTCCAGTGTGCTGCTTGGGCAACTGTGACAAAGCGCCAGCGGTGATGGTTGATGACGATACCTTCGGCAATGTTCAGCCCGACAGCGTTGCCCAAATGCTGGAGGCCTACTCATGAGCCACGTACTAAGCCGCAGCACTGATGTGCTGACATCGATTGGCCCTGCCAACCTGATCAAGCGCAGCGAAGAAACCCATCCGCTGACCTGGCGTCTGCGCGATGACGGCCAGCCAGTCTGGCTTGAAGAGTATCAAGGCAAAAACGGCTATAGCGCTGCACGTAAAGCCCTGAATGAAATGGCCCAGGCCGATATCGTCCAGACCGTCAAAGATGCAGGCCTTAAAGGCCGTGGCGGTGCAGGCTTCCCTACTGGGGTGAAGTGGGGGCTGATGCCAGCGGATGAATCGCTGAACATTCGCTACCTGCTGTGCAACGCCGATGAGATGGAACCCAACACCTGGAAAGACCGGATGTTGATGGAGCAACTGCCTCACTTGCTGGTTGAGGGCATGCTGATCAGTGCCCGCGCGCTAAAAGCCTACCGCGGATACATCTTTCTGCGCGGTGAATACGTCGACGCGGCGACCAACCTCAATCGGGCGATTGAAGAAGCCAAAGCCGCTGGCCTGCTGGGTAAAAACATCCTCGGCAGTGGTTTTGATTTCGAGCTAATCGTGCACACTGGGGCGGGTCGCTACATCTGCGGTGAAGAGACCGCACTGATCAACTCGCTGGAAGGCCGCCGCGCCAATCCACGGGCCAAGCCACCCTTCCCGGCCGCTGTCGGGGTTTGGGGCAAGCCGACTTGCGTCAATAACGTAGAAACCCTGTGCAACGTGCCGTCAATTATCGACCACGGCGTTGATTGGTACAAAACCCTGGCGCGCCCAGGCTCTGAAGACATGGGCACCAAGCTCATGGGCTTCTCCGGCAAGGTCAAGAACCCGGGGCTGTGGGAGCTGCCGTTCGGCGTACCCGCCCGCGAGCTGTTTGAAGACTACGCTGGCGGCATGCGTGATGGCTTCACTTTAAAAGCCTGGCAGCCAGGCGGTGCCGGTACTGGTTTCTTGTTGCCCGAGCATCTCGACGCGCCCATGTATGCAGCCGGGATCGCCAAAGTTGGCACCCGCATGGGTACAGGTTTGGCGCTGGCGGTTGATCACAGCGTCAACATGGTCTCCTTGTTGCGCAACATGGAAGAATTCTTCTCCCGCGAATCCTGTGGCTGGTGTACGCCATGCCGCGATGGCTTGCCCTGGAGCGTGAAAATTCTGCGCGCATTGGAGCGCGGCCAAGGCACCCGTGAAGACATCGAAACCTTGCTCGGGCTGGTCAATTTCCTTGGCCCCGGCAAGACCTTTTGTGCGCATGCACCGGGCGCTGTTGAGCCGTTAGGCAGCGCAATCAAGTATTTTCGGGACGAGTTCGAGGCCGGTGTTTCAAGCCAGCCAGTTCCTCCCGCGACGGGGCAATTCGCTCCCGCGTAACGATTTTAGGCTCTGGTGGCCAGGTCAAACTGGCCCGGAGCAAACCGTTTTTCCATTAGCCAAACCCGCTCAGGCGGGGAAGAAGAAACCTCAACCATGGCCACTATCCACGTAGACGGCAACGATTTTGAAGTCGATGGTGCGGACAACCTGCTACAGGCTTGTCTGTCCCTGGGACTCGACATTCCCTATTTTTGCTGGCATCCAGCGCTCGGTAGCGTCGGTGCCTGCCGCCAGTGTGCGGTTAAGCAATACAGCGATGAAAACGACAAGCGCGGCCGCTTAGTTATGTCCTGCATGACGCCGGCGACCGACAATAGTTGGATTTCCATCGACGATGAAGAAGCCAAGCAATTTCGCGCCAGCGTTGTTGAGTGGTTGATGACCAACCACCCGCATGACTGCCCGGTATGCGAAGAAGGCGGTCATTGCCACCTGCAAGACATGACCGTAATGACCGGTCACAACGCCCGGCGCTACCGCTTTACTAAACGCACTCACCAGAATCAGGAACTCGGCCCTTTCATCGCTCACGAGATGAACCGCTGCATCGCCTGCTATCGCTGTGTGCGCTACTACAAAGACTACGCTGGCGGTACCGATCTGGGCGTCTACGGTGCCCATGACAACGTCTACTTCGGTCGCGTTGAAGACGGCACACTTGAGAGTGAGTTCTCTGGCAACCTGACCGAAGTCTGCCCGACCGGTGTATTCACCGATAAAACCCACTCCGAGCGCTACAGCCGCAAGTGGGACATGCAGTTCTCGCCAAGCATTTGTCATGGCTGCGCCAGTGGCTGCAACACCAGCCCAGGTGAGCGTTATGGTGAGATCCGTCGCATCGAGAACCGCTTTAACGGCTCAGTGAACCAGTATTTCCTCTGCGACCGTGGCCGCTTCGGCTATGGCTATGTCAACCGTAAAGACCGCCCACGCCAGCCAATGATGATGCTGAGCAAGATGAAGATGGGCATCGATTCAGCCCTTGATCAAGCCGATGCATTACTCAAGGGCAAGCGGGTAATTGGCATTGGCTCGCCACGCGCCAGCCTGGAGAGCAACTACGCGCTGCGCGAACTGGTCGGCACGGAAAACTTCTATTCCGGCATTGCCGCTGACGAGCAGGCAAACATTGCCATGGTGCTCGACATCATGCAAAACGGCCCACTCCCAGTGGCCAACATGCGCGATGTTGAAAGCCACGATGCAGTGTTCGTGTTGGGTGAAGACCTTACCCAAACCGCTGCACGTCTGGCCCTTGCCCTGCGTCAGTCGGTTAAAGGTAAAGCCACTGAAATTGCCGCCTCGATGAAGATTCAGGACTGGCACATGGCAGCGGTGCAAAACGTCGCTCAAGACGCCATCAACCCACTCTTCATTGCCAGCGTCACCGCGACTCGTCTCGACGATATCGCTGAACAATGCGTGCATGCAGCGCCCGATGACTTGGCGCGTATCGGTTTTGCCGTTGCCCATGCCATCGACCCAAGCGCACCTGCAGTAACGGGCCTTGAAACAGACGCTGCGACCTTGGTGCAGCAGATTGCTGACGCCCTGCTCAAGGCCAAGCGGCCGCTGTTGGTTGCAGGCACTTCTCTGGGCAATAAAGCCTTGCTTGAAGCCGCAGCGAACATTGCCAGCGCCCTGAAAAACCGCGAGAAAAACGCGTCAATCAGCCTGGTTGTAGCTGAAGCCAACAGCCTGGGCATGGCACTGTTGATGGCTGACAACTTCGCCGATAAATCAGTCGATAGCGCATTGAGCGCCCTGACATCTGGCCAAGCTGATGCCGTTGTGGTGCTGGAGAATGACCTCTACCGCCGCGCTGACGCCGCGACTGTTGAAGCTGCGCTGGCTGCGGCTAAAACCATTATTGTTGCCGATCACCAGCACACGCCCACCGTGGCCAAGGCTCACTTGGTGCTCTCTGCCGCCAGTTTTGCCGAAGCAGACGGTACATTGGTCAGCAGTGAAGGCCGTGCTCAGCGTTTCTTCCAGGTATTTGAGCCCAGCTATTACGACGACAAGATTCTGGTTCGTGAGGGCTGGCGTTGGTTGCACGCCCTGCTTGCTACGCGTCAAGGCAAGCCCGTTGACTGGACTCAGCTCGACCAAGTGACAGCAGCATGCGCCGCAAGCAGCCCATTATTGGGTGCAATTATTGATGCTGCGCCTAATGCCTCGTTCCGCATCAAAGGTCTAAAGCTGGCCCGTGAACCGCTGCGCTATAGCGGCCGCACCGCCATGCGCGCCAACATCAGCGTGCATGAGCCCCGCCAGCCGCAGGATAAAGACACCGCCTTTGCGTATTCGATGGAAGGCTATTCGGGCAGCAAAGAAGACCGTCAGCAGGTTCCGTTTGCTTGGTCGCCGGGCTGGAACTCGCCACAGGCCTGGAACAAGTTTCAGGACGAAGTTGGCGGCCACCTACGCGCAGGCGATCCGGGTGTACGCTTGATCGAGTCCAAGGGCCTGGTTCTGCCATGGAATGCGCCAAGTGCAGCATTCAACCCCGCTCAAGGCACCTTGCAAGCGGTTCCGCTGCATCACCTGTTTGGCAGCGACGAAACCTCGGCAAAGGCAGAGCCGATTCAGCAACGCATACCGGCGGCCTACATTGCCTTGGCTAAAGAGCATGCTGATCAGTTAGCCATCAACGACGGCACCCTGGTCAGCTTTAGTCTCAATGGCCAATCCCTGTGCTTACCTGTGCGCGTCACTGAAGAGCTTGCGATTGGGATTGCTGGCCTGCCTGTCGGTTTGAGTGGCATTCCGGCCAATATCGCCGGGGCAAGCATCAGCAACCTGCAGGAGGCCGCGCAATGAGTTGGCTCACGCCTGAACTGATGGATGTGCTGATTTCGGTGCTCAAAGCCGTCGTGATCTTGCTTGCGGTGGTTATTGCCGGTGCGCTACTGAGCTTTGTCGAACGACGTCTGCTTGGTTGGTGGCAGGACCGTTACGGCCCGAACCGGGTGGGACCATTCGGCATGTTCCAGATCGTCGCGGACATGCTGAAAATGTTCTTCAAAGAAGACTGGACGCCGCCCTTCGCCGATAAATTTATTTTCACCCTTGCCCCAATGATTGCCTTTGCCGCGATGCTGCTGGCCTTTGCAATCATCCCGATCAGCCCGAACTGGGGCGTTGCCGACCTCAACATTGGCATCTTGTTTTTCTTCGCCATGGCCGGGTTATCGGTCTACGCCGTGCTCTTTGCCGGCTGGTCGAGTAACAACAAGTTTGCCTTGCTCGGTGCGCTGCGGGCTTCGGCGCAAACGGTTTCATACGAGGTGTTTTTAGCCTTGGCGTTGATGGGGGTTGTCGCTCAGGTTGGCTCGTTCAACATGCGTGACATCGTTGAGTATCAAGCCCAGCACCTGTGGTTCATCATTCCGCAGTTCTTCGGTTTTTGTACCTTCTTTATTGCTGCGATCGCGGTGACTCACCGTCACCCATTCGACCAGCCAGAAGCAGAGCAGGAACTTGCAGACGGTTACCACATTGAATACGCAGGCATGAAATGGGGCATGTTCTTCGTCGGTGAGTACATCGCTATCGTCACCGTCTCGGCGCTGCTGGTAACCCTGTTCTTCGGCGGCTGGCACGGTCCATTCGATCTGTTGCCACAAATTCCGTTTATCTGGTTTGCCCTCAAGACCTGCTTCTTCATCATGATTTTCATCTTGCTGCGCGCCTCCATTCCGCGCCCGCGATATGACCAAGTCATGGCTTTCAGCTGGAAGTTCTGCTTGCCGCTGACCCTGATCAACCTGCTGGTGACCGGCGCATTAGTGCTGGCCTCGGCCCAGTAAGGAGTTTTTACATGTTCACCTATATTAAGGACGTCGTTTACGGCACCTACACCCAGCTGCGAAGCATGGTGATGGTCTTCAGCCATGGCTTCCGCAAGCGCGACACCCTGCAATACCCGGAAGAAGCTGTTTACCTGCCGCCACGTTACCGCGGCCGTATTGTGCTGACCCGCGACCCGGACGGCGAAGAACGCTGCGTGGCCTGCAACCTCTGTGCAGTGGCCTGCCCTGTTGGCTGCATCTCGCTGCAGAAAGCCGAAACTGAGGATGGCCGTTGGTACCCGGACTTTTTCCGGATCAACTTCTCGCGCTGCATCTTTTGCGGTTTATGCGAAGAAGCCTGCCCAACCACCGCCATTCAGTTAACCCCGGATTTCGAGATGGGTGAGTTCAAGCGTCAGGATCTGGTCTACGAGAAAGAAGACCTGTTGATTTCCGGCCCTGGTAAAAACCCTGACTATAACTTCTATCGCGTTGCCGGTATGGCCATCGCCGGTAAGCCTAAAGGCGCCGCGCAGAATGAAGCCGAGCCGATCAACGTGAAAAGCTTGCTCCCTTAAGGACGCATATGGAATTCGCCTTCTATTTCGCTGCAGGCATTGCCGTAGCAGCCACGTTCAGGGTTATCACCAGTACCAATCCGGTGCATGCCCTGTTGTACCTGATCGTCTCGTTACTGGCGGTCTCAATGACCTTTTTTGCCCTCGGCGCACCCTTTGCCGGTGCCCTTGAAATCATCGTCTACGCCGGTGCCATCATGGTGCTGTTCGTTTTCGTGGTGATGATGCTCAACCTAGGCCCTGCCGCTGTTGAGCAAGAGCGCAAATGGCTGAGTCCAGGTATTTGGGTTGGCCCTTCAATCTTGTCTGCGCTGCTCCTGGCTCAGGTGCTATACGCCTTGTTCAGCACGCCAAGTGGTGCCGTTATCGGCACCCAGGTAATCGACGCCAAAGCGGTTGGCATCACCCTGTTCGGCCCCTATTTGCTGGTAGTTGAACTGGCTTCCATGCTGCTGCTGGGTGCATTGGTAGCGGCTTATCACCTGGGCCGCCATGAAGCTAAGGATCTGACGCCATGAGTGCAATTCCAATGGAGCATGGCCTGGCACTGGCTGGCCTGCTATTCAGCCTCGGGCTGATTGGTCTGATGGTTCGGCGCAACATCCTGTTCGTGCTGATGAGCCTTGAAGTCATGATGAACGCCACTGCCCTCGCCTTCGTGGTTGCAGGTAGCCGTTGGGTTCAAGCTGATGGTCAGGTGATGTTTATTCTGGTGATTACCCTTGCCGCAGCCGAGGCCAGCATTGGCCTGGCTATCTTGCTGCAACTTTATCGCCGCTTTAACACGCTTGATATCGACGCAGCCAGTGAGATGCGCGGATGAATCTATTATTTTTAACTTGCCTGTTTCCGCTGCTCGGCTGGCTTGCGCTGTCGTTCTCACGCGGACGTATTTCGGAAAACCTCGCAGCACTGATTGGCGTTGGTTCGGTTGGCCTTAGCGCGTTGACGGCGGCTTGGATCATCCTCCAGTTCAACCTCAACCCACCGGCTGACGGCGTCTACACCCAGGTGCTGTGGCAGTGGATGAGCGTTGAAAGCTTTACTCCAAGCTTCACCCTGTATCTGGACGGCTTGTCTGTGACCATGCTCGGGGTGGTCACTGGCGTAGGTTTTCTGATTCACCTGTTTGCCAGTTGGTACATGCGCGGTGAGGAAGGCTACTCACGCTTTTTCTCCTACACCAACTTGTTCATCACCAGCATGCTGTTTCTGGTGCTGGGCGATAACCTGATGTTCCTCTACTTCGGTTGGGAAGGTGTAGGCCTGTGCTCGTATTTGCTGATCGGTTTCTACTTCAAGCACCGTGCTAACGGCAATGCCGCACTCAAAGCCTTTATCGTCACCCGTATTGGTGATGTGTTTATGGCGATCGGCCTGTTTATTCTGTTCCAGCATCTGGGCACCTTGAATATTCAGGAACTAATGGTGCTCGCACCGCAGAAGTATGCAGCCGGTGATAGCTGGTTGTGGATTGCCACCTTGATGCTGCTCGGCGGCGCCGTGGGTAAGTCAGCGCAACTGCCGCTGCAAACCTGGCTGGCCGATGCAATGGCCGGTCCTACGCCGGTCTCGGCACTGATTCACGCGGCGACCATGGTCACCGCAGGTGTCTACCTGATCGCCAGAACCCACGGTTTGTTTACCCTGACGCCGGAAATTCTTGAGCTGGTGGGGATTGTCGGCGGTGTGACCCTGGTTCTCGCAGGCTTTGCTGCATTGGTGCAAACCGATATCAAACGGATTCTCGCCTATTCGACCATGAGCCAAATTGGCTATATGTTCCTCGCCTTGGGCGTGGGTGCATGGGATGCGGCGATTTTCCACTTGATGACCCATGCCTTCTTTAAAGCCTTGCTGTTCCTGGCGTCTGGCGCAGTGATCAATGCCTGCCACCATGAACAGAACATCTTCAAGATGGGTGGCCTATGGAAGAAGCTGCCACTGGCTTACGCCAGCTTTATCGTCGGTGGCTCAGCACTCGCGGCATTGCCGCTGATCACTGCAGGCTTCTACTCCAAAGATGAAATCCTTTGGGAAGCCTTCGCCAGCGGTCATAGCTACCTGCTTTATGCGGGTTTGCTGGGCGCATTTTTGACCTCGATCTACACCTTCCGCCTGATCTTTATCACCTTCCACGGTGAAGTTAAGACCCAAGCCCATGCCGGTCACGGTGTTGCCCACTGGCTGCCATTGTCGGTACTGATCGTGCTCTCTACCTTTATCGGCGCACTGATCACGCCGCCATTGGCCGGTGTATTGCCAGAAAGTGTTGGCCACGCCGGTGGTGATGCTCAGCATCGACTGGAACTGGCTTCAGGCCTGATTGCCATCGCGGGGATATTGCTTGCCGCCATGCTGTTCCTGGGTCAACGCCGGGTTGCCAAGGCCATTGCCAACAGTGCGCCTGGGCGCTTCCTGTCGGCCTGGTGGTTTGCTGCCTGGGGCTTTGATTGGCTGTATGACTGGCTGTTCGTCAAACCCTACCTGCTGATTACGCGCCTGCTGGCACGCGATCCGTTTGATCGCAGCATCAGCATTATTCCGCGCTCCACACGCATGGCTCACCTGGCGCTTAGTCGCTCGGTTACCGGTAGCCTGCGTTGGTATGCCATGTCCATTGCCGGGGGCGCCGTGCTTGTGCTCGCCCTGCTGCTTCTGAATTAAGGAAAACCGACAGTCATGATTCTGCCCTGGCTAATCCTTATCCCCTTTATTGGCGGCCTTTTGTGCTGGCAGTGCGAGCGGTTCAGCAACACGCTACCGCGCTGGATCGCCCTGTTTACCATGGCCTCGCTGTTTGTTTTAGCACTCTGGCTGTGGATCACCGGCGACTTCAGCCTCGCCCCCGCACCTGGCGGCGACCCGGTGTGGGCGCACGAGTTCAAGATGCAGTGGATCCCACGCATGGGCATCACTATCCACTTAGCAATGGATGGTCTGTCGGTGCTGATGGTCGTCCTCACCGGCCTGCTCGGCGTGCTCTCGGTTCTCTGCTCGTGGAATGAAATCCAGAACCGTGTCGGCTTCTTTCACCTCAACCTGATGTGGATTCTCGGCGGCGTGGTCGGTGTCTTCCTTGCCGTTGACCTGTTCCTGTTTTTCTTCTTCTGGGAAATGATGCTGGTGCCGATGTATTTCCTGATTGCCCTGTGGGGACACAGTGGCAGCGAAGGTAAAACACGGATCAACGCGGCGACCAAGTTCTTCATCTACACCCAGGCCAGCGGCTTGATCATGCTGATTGCGATTCTCAGCCTGGTGTTCATTCACTTCCAGCAAACTGGCCAGTGGACCTTCAATTACGCTGACCTGCTGCACACCGAGTTCTCAGCGCATACCGAATACCTGTTGATGCTGGGCTTCTTTGTGGCATTTGCAGTGAAGTTCCCGGTGGTGCCGTTCCACTCTTGGTTGCCTGATGCCCACGCACAAGCGCCAACGGCGGGCTCGGTCGACCTGGCCGGTATTCTGTTGAAAACAGCGGCCTACGGCTTGATTCGCTTTGCCTTGCCGCTGTTTCCAAACGCTTCGGCGGAGTTCGCGCCTATCGCCATGTACCTGGGTGCATTCGCAATTATCTACGGCGCACTGTTGTCATTTGCGCAAACCGACATCAAGCGTTTGATCGCCTACTCCAGCGTTTCGCACATGGGCTTCGTGTTGATTGCGATCTACTCCGGCAGCGAGATCGCCATGCAAGGCGCTGTGATCCAGATGATGGCCCACGGCCTTTCAGCGGCGGCGCTGTTTATCCTCTGCGGCCAGTTGTACGAGCGGTTAGGCACTCGCGACATGCGCCAAATGGGCGGCATTTGGGGGCGCATGCCTTGGCTCCCGGCGATCAGCCTGTTCTTTGCAGCCGCCGCACTGGGCATGCCAGGCACAGGTAACTTTGTGGGCGAATTCCTGATTCTGATCGGCAGCTTCCCGGGCGCACCTTGGATCACTTCTGTTGCGGCGACCGGCTTGGTATTTGGCTCGGTTTACTCGCTGATCATGATTCACCGCGCCTACTTTGGCCCAAGCAAATCCGACGAGCCAATACTCGGCTTGAAAGCGCGGGAGCTGACCATGGTACTGGGCCTTGCAGCCCTGCTGGTACTGCTCGGCGTTTACCCGCAGCCGGTGCTCGACACTTCTGCCGCCAGCACCCATGGTGTGGTGCAGTGGATGAGCAGCGCGTTTAATCAACTTGATCAGGCTCGGTAAGTAGTTTTATGGATCTTACGACTCAACATTTACTCGCCCTGCTACCGCTGCTGATCACCAGCCTGACGATTGTCGCGGTCATGCTGGGCATCGCGTGGAAGCGCAATCACGCCATGACCTTCGGCATTTCGGTCATTGGTCTAAATCTGGCGCTGCTTTCAGTAATTGCCGCCATCAGCGTGGCACCTCTGCAGGTTACGCCCCTGTTGATGGTGGATAAGTTCGCCTGTTTCTACATGGTGCTGGTACTGGCATCGACACTTGCCTGTGTGACCTTGATTCATGCCTATCTCGGCGGTGAATCTGGTAAGGGCTACCCTGGCAACCGTGAAGAGTTGTATCTGCTGATCCTGCTCAGCGCAGCAGGTGGCCTGGTATTGGTCAGTGCGCAGCATCTGGCGGGCCTGTTCATCGGCCTTGAGCTGTTGTCCGTGCCCAGCTACGGGATGATCGCTTACGCCTTCTTCAACAAACGCTCTCTGGAAGCGGGCATCAAATACATGGTGCTCTCTGCGGCAGGGTCGGCGTTCCTGTTGTTCGGTATGGCATTGCTCTATGCAGAGTCTGGCAGCATGAGCTTTGCCGGTATCGGTCACGCACTGGCGACTACTGGCGCACCGAGCCTGCTGGTGGAGATTGGCTTCGGCATGATGTTGGTCGGCCTGGCCTTCAAGTTGTCGTTGGTGCCGTTCCACTTGTGGACGGCGGATGTCTATGAAGGTGCCCCTGCTCCTGTTGCTGCGTTCCTGGCGACCGCAAGCAAGGTAGCGGTGTTTGCTGTGCTTCTGCGCCTCTACGAAGTCTCACCGGCTGCGAGCGGCGGCTGGCTGACGGAATTGCTGAGCGTTATTGCCATCGCCTCGATCCTGTTCGGCAATTTACTGGCGCTACTGCAAAACAACATCAAACGCTTGCTCGGTTATTCCTCTATTGCCCACTTCGGCTATCTGCTGATCGCGCTGATTGCCAGCAACGGCTTGGCGATAGAAGCCGTAGCCGTCTACTTGGCGATGTATGTGCTGACCACCCTCGGCGCGTTTGGCGTGATTACCTTGATGTCTACGCCATACAAGGGCCGTGATGCCGATGCATTGTATGAATACCGCGGGCTGTTCTGGCGACGTCCGTACCTGACGGCAGTTTTGACGGTGATGATGCTGTCACTGGCCGGTATTCCACTTACTGCAGGCTTTATCGGTAAGTTCTATATCATCGGCGTCGGCGTTGAATCTCAGCAATGGTGGCTGCTCGGGGCACTGGTGCTGGGGAGCGCGATTGGCGTGTTCTACTACCTACGGGTGATGGTGACCTTGTTCTTGGTTGAGCCTAATCTACACCGCCATGACGCACCCTTTGATTGGGGTCAACGGGCTGGCGGGATGATGTTGATGGTCGTGGCCTTCCTGGCATTCTTCCTCGGCGTTTATCCGCAACCGCTACTCGCGCTCTTAGCCCAGTTCGGCATAGGCTAAATCAGCTTTGCGGTATAAAAATGGAGGCCAGTGGCCTCCATTTTTATGGGTGCACTTTTACACTGTCAGATGCTCATAAAGGATCGCCGCGCCGACCAGCATCAATACCACACCGCCGATGATCTCGGCACGCTTGCCAACGACATTGCCGAGCACACGCCCCAGCATCACGCCAATGGTGACCATCACTGTTGTAGCAAGGCCAATGGACGCTGCAGCAACCCAGATGTTTACATCTATAAAAGCCAGGCCCACGCCCACAGCCAAGGCGTCAATGCTGGTTGCGAAGGCGGTAATCGCCAAGATCAAAAATGAATGTTGATTGGGTTTTTCGACCTCGTCCTCTTCGTGCTTGAGGCCGTTGTAGATCATGTGAATACCCAGCACGATCAACAAGGTGAAGGCAATCCAGTGATCCCAGCGCTCAACGTATTGGCTGGCCGCCTGACCAATGCTCCAGCCTATCAAGGGCGTAATGGCTTCAATGACACCAAAGATAAGGCCCGTGCGCAGGGCTTCGCTAAAGCGAGGGTTATGCAGACTTGCGCCCTTACCAATGGCCGCAGCAAAAGCGTCCGTTGACATGGCCATGGCAAGAAAGAATAAGGAAATGGGATTCACGGTTACTGTCCAGTCGGGCTATGAGTCAACGACGCAACCACACGCCCGACTTTAGGCATGGATGCATCGTTGGTCTCGCCAACCAGAAGGTGTTCGTGCCACGGCATGAGGCCGAGAATGTTGACACGAACGCTCTGTGACCAAGGTCAAGAGCAGGCTACTCCCCAACAAGGGCCGATACTATAGCCTCTTGGACACGAAAAGACCACAGGCTTACTCAGCGCATCAGCCAAGAAAAACGCGGCGGCCAGTTACCTGGCAGCCGCGTTAATTAAGCTCAACTCAAGGTGTTACAAGATCATTGCGGCAATCCAGCCAAAGACCAGCAACGGAATGTTGTAGTGCAAGAATGTCGGCACCACACTGTCCCATATGTGGTTGTGCTGGCCGTCTACGTTCAAACCGGAGGTTGGACCCAAGGTTGAATCAGATGCAGGTGAACCCGCATCACCGAGTGCACCAGCAGTCCCCACAATGCTGACAATCGCCAGTGGGCTAAACCCAAGCTGTATGCCCAGCGGCACAAAGATCGCCGCGATGATAGGCACCGTAGAAAACGATGAGCCAATACCCAGCGTCACCAGCAAACCGACCAGAAGCATCAGCACAGCACCAATACCTTTGTTATTACCGATCAGTGCGGCAGCATCATCAACCAAGTGTTTAACATCACCGGTGGCTTTCATCACTTCAGCAAAACCGGCCGCGGCAATCATGATAAAACCAATCATGGCCATCATTTTCATGCCTTCAGTGAACAAACCGTCGGCTTCTTTCCAGCGCACCACACCCGACACGGAAAACACCACAAACCCTGCCAGGGCGCCAATGATCATCGAGTCCAGCCACAGCTGTATGACAAAGGCTATGGCAACCGCAACGCCTGCAACCAACAAACTGCGTGGATTGTACTTAACCTCAACACGCTCAACTTGTTCGATTTTCTCCAGGTCGTAGACCCGTTTTTTGCGGTAGCTGAACAGCACCGCAACCAGCAGGCCACAGAACATGCCCAATGCAGGCAGCGCCATTGCGTGAGTCACACTAATACCGCTGATATCGACGCCGGCTTTAGCCACGTTGGCCAAAAGAATTTCGTTGAGAAAGATACCGCCAAAACCGACGGGCAAAAACATATAAGGCGTGACCAGGCCGAAGGTCAGCACACAGGCAATCAACCGGCGATCCAGCTGCATTTTGCTCAAGATGTAGAGCAATGGCGGTACTAAAAGCGGGATAAACGCGATATGAATCGGCAGCACATTTTGCGACATGATGGCCACACACAGCAGCAATGCAATCAGCAGCCACTTCAATGCGCCAGTTCCTCCATCGCCCTGCTCTTTATCACCCACAAGAGCCACTGCTTTATCGGCCAGTGCATGGGCCATGCCTGATTTGGCAATCGCGACAGCAAATGCACCGAGCAGCGCATAGGACAAGGCAACGGTGGCACCACCACCCAAGCCATTATTGAAGGCCTCAAGTGAACCCTGAAGGCCCAGGCCGCCAATCATGCCACCGACCAATGCGCCGACAATCAACGCCACCACTACGTGCACCCGGCACAAACTGAGGACCAGCATGATACCGACCGCTGCTATGACTGCGTTCATCAATTGCTCCCTAGAGCTTAATTAAAATCTGGAATAACAGCCCACAAAAGGCGATGGGCAAAAAAAGCCGGGTACTCTGCCGTATGTACCTTGGGCTGTCAAAAATTCTCGCCCGCTGGCATTTTTGAGCGCATACCCTTAGCCGAATAACGACTCACTGGCCCAATCAGCCCGTTAGATTGGCGCTCAAATACTTGCTGTTGAGCCTAATATCTCGCTAGCCTGCACCTTTCTACACAGGGAGTGCTGCATGCTTAATATCGCAATAGTCGCCGGTTCTAGTCGCAATAATAGCCAATCGGGCAAAGTCGCACGTTTTTTGCGAAAACGCCTGGTGCAACTGGCATTCACCAGCGAGTCGCAAAGTCATGTAATTGACCTCGGGCTTGCACCTCTACCGCTCTGGCCTGCTGAGGATGCAGGCCCTTGGGGGCTTTACAGCCAACAACTGCAAGATGCGGATGCTGTGATCATCGTGGCACCTGAATGGAATGGCATGGCCTGCCCGGCGATCAAGAACTTCTTTATTTACGCCAGCAAAACCGAACTGGCGCATAAGCCCGGGCTTTTGGTCGCGGTTTCATCAGGGATTGGCGGCAGCTCGCCGATCAGTGAACTGCGCGCCTCAAGCTACAAGAACTGCCGCCTGTGCTACCTGCCTGAGCATTTAATCGTGCGCCATGTTGAGCAAATGCTGAATATGCCCGAGGCCCAATCTGAGGATGATCAACGACTGCGCTCGCGGATTGATTACGCCTTAGATGTTCTAGGCAAATATGCCCACGCGCTCAAGCCAGTACGTGAATCAATTGATATGAGCCAGCCAGCTTTTACTAACGGGATGTAATCAATCGATTGAGTGATATCAAGCCCGGTTAACGCTGGGCTTTTTGTTGCCTATCGTTCGTCAATAGCGCCCCAAAACCGGGCATGCCAGCGTATTCAATCATCGAAGTAAATACCCCATATTAAAAAACGACATTGCGCGGAATTTCTTATCAAGAAATAAATAGCCTAGCCGATAGTTCGGTATCGAAGGTCTTTACAAAGGAACACCGCATGATGCTTAACCGGCTCTCAATCCAACTTAAAATCACCCTGCTCGCGGGCCTGTGCCTGATAGCAATTGTGACCCTGTTGGTCGGCGCATCGCTTTATCAAGCGAAACAAAGTGCCAATCTAGTCAGCGCATCAAGCAGCGAAATGCTTAAAGAGAGCGCGGAGTTGCGCCTGAAATCACGCGGGGAACTGCAAGCGATACGTATCCAGCGTTATTTCATGGATTCATATCAGTACGGCAAAGGCTTTTCGCGGCAGATTTTGTTCTTGCGTGAACAAGCCGAAAAACGTTTTCTTGATGCCTTTGATTTACGTGAAGACCTGACCCGCCAAGTGCGCACCAGCCTGGAGGCCAACCCTTCCATTCTAGGGTTGTACTTGGTGTTCGAGCCCAACGCCCTTGATGGTAAAGACGAGCTGTTTGCAGAGCAGGCCGAACTGGGCAGCAATGATAAAGGTCGTTTTTCGCTGTACTGGTCACAATCAACGCCAGGCAAACTTGAGTCTGAAGCGATTCCAGAGGAAGACCTCAGCAAAACCGAAACAGGCCCCAGTGGTGACCCGTACAACGCGTGGTACACCTGCCCACGCGACACAGCTAAAGCCTGTGTACTCGAACCTTACTTCGATGATGTCGAGGGTAAGCAGGTACTGATGACGAGTATTGCCTTCCCCCTGCAGGTCAATGGCAAAGTCATTGGAGTCGTTGGTCTCGACATAAGCCTCGATAGCCTCCAGCAGCTCAGCGTGCAAGCCAGTAGCGAGCTGTACAACGGCCAAGCTCACGTCAGCATCTTCAGCCCCGCTGGCTTAATCGCCGGACACAGTGCAGACGCCAAGTTGCTGAGCCAAGCACTCGACAAAGCATTTCCAGAGCAAAGCACTGAAATACATGGGCTGGTCACGGCAGGCAAATCAGCAGCACTGCATCAAGCTGAAATGCTCCGTGTTATCGAGCCATTTAACCCTATTCCTGAGGCCAAACCCTGGAGCGTCATGATTCAAGTGCCGGAAAAGGTGTTGCTCGCTCCTGCTCTGAAATTACAAGCGCAGCTCGATGATCGCAGTACTCAGGACAGCACGGTTTCACTGCTCATAGGTTTGGTTGCGGTTGTGCTGGGTTTAGCGCTGATGTGGCTGACTGCACGTGGCGTGACGCGGCCTATCATCGGCGTCTCGACCATGCTTAAAGACATTGCCAGTGGCGAAGGCGACCTCACCAAGCGCCTGCATTACAACAAGCAGGATGAACTGGGTGAGCTGGCAAGTTGGTTCAACCGCTTCCTTGATAAACTCCAGCCGATTATTGCCGAGGTTAAACGCAGTGTTGTCGATGCGCGGGCAACTGCAGACCAATCAGCCTCGATTGCCAGCCAGACCAGTTCAGGCATGCAGCAGCAATTCCGCGAAGTTGACCAGGTCGCCACTGCATTCCAGGAAATGAGTGCCACTGCCCATGATGTTGCGCAAAACGCGGCGCAAGCTGCTGAAGCAGCACGCAGTGCCGATCACGCAACCCGTGACGGCCTCGGGGTGATCGACAAAACCACCGCATCGATCGAATTGCTCGCCAACGAGATGAATGTGGCCATGCAAGAAGTCGAAGGCTTGGCAGCCAGCAGTGACCAGATCGGTTCTGTGCTGGAAGTCATTCGCTCCATCGCCGAGCAAACCAACCTACTGGCACTCAATGCTGCGATTGAAGCTGCACGCGCAGGTGAAGCAGGCCGTGGCTTTGCAGTGGTCGCCGATGAAGTACGTAACCTTGCAAAACGCACGCAGGACTCAGTAGAAGAAATTCGCCAGGTTATTGAAGGCTTGCAAAGCGGTACCCGTGAAGTGGTGAGCACCATGAACAGCAGCCACCGTCAGGCCCAGGGCAGCGTTGAGCAGGTTGAGCATGCAGTCGCCGCCCTGCAGCGCATCAGCGAAGCGGTGGGGATTATTACCGATATGAACTTGCAGATCGCCAGCGCTGCTGAAGAGCAAAGCTCAGTGGCAGAGGAAATTAACCGTAACGTCGCATCTATCCGCGATGTGACCGAGTCGATCACCAGTCAGGCCGATGAGTCCGCGCAAGTTAGCCAGGACCTGAACCGCCTGGCCAATCAGCAACAAAGCCTGATGGATCAATTCCGCGTTTAATCACAGTCCGCGGCACACTCGAGCCATTATTCGTGGCTCGAGTGTGCCACAGGCTTCACGCCTAAACGTCGTAGCGGCAGCAAGACCTGCACATTCAAGCCACCTAGCGAGCTTTGCCCTAAGACAATTTCACCGCCCCAGGCATCGACAATGTCACGGACAATACCCAAGCCAAGGCCATGACCGTTGACTTGCTCATCCAGGCGAATACCCCGGGTTAATACGTCTTCACGACGCCCGGCGGCAATACCCGGCCCATCATCAGCTATATCAAGTTGATACCCATTAGCGGTCGCCGCAATCACCAACTGAACCTTGGAATCCGCCCATTTACAGGCGTTATCCAACAGGTTACCCAGCAGTTCGAGTAAGTCCTCACGGTCCCAAGGTAGACGCAGTCCCGGTGATGCCTGCCAGTCGAGTTGCAAGCCGCGGTTATGAATCATCTCCAGGGTACTGAACAGAGCCGGTAACTCTGTAGCGCAATCAAAATGGGCCCCGGGCAATGCTTCGCCAGCAAGGCGGGCCTTGTTAAGTTCTCGACTCAGCCGCTGCTCAACTTGCTCTAGGCATTGTTCAAGCTTTTGGCGCAGCTCTGGATGGGCTTGTATCTCGCTGCGTGATGACAGATTGACCAGCACTGCAAGTGGCGTCTTCAACGCATGGCCCAAGTTGCCTAACGCATTGCGTGAGCGACCTAAGGTTTCCTCCGTGTGGGCCAGAAGGTGGTTGATTTGCTCCACCAGGGGTTCAAGTTCAACAGGCACCTGAGTGTCCAATGAACTGAGTTGCCCTTGCTGTAATTGGGCTATCTGTTTGCGAGTGTTTTCCAGTGGGCGCAGAGCACGCCGGACGATACTTCGCTGCAAGATCAGGATCAGGATCAAAGCACCCAGGCCCAGGCCCAAACCTAGCATTTGAACGTCACGCACGCCTTTTAGGATTGGCGAGTAATCCTCAGCCACCGAGATCACCAGCTTTTGACCAAAGCGCTGATAGTCGCCCCGGTAAGTCAGTAGCTGCTGCTCTTGTGGGCCTTCACTGAGATTATCTTGCAAGCCCGGCTTTTCTCCCGGTTGCAATTCACTGTCCCACAGCGAGCGGGAGCGCCAAGTCGTGCCAGCGAAATCAATCCTGAAGTACAGACCTGAATACGGCCTCTGATAGGCAGCGCTGAGCCGTTGTTCACTCAGTTGTAAACCCTGAGGCCCACGCACAAGTGCCACGATCAGAGCTTCAGCCTCATCTTTGAGGCTAAGTTCGATATGCTCGCGCAAGCTGCGCTCGAACACCCATAAGCAGGCCTGAGCCAGCAGCAATCCAACAATTAGCAGGACCGCAACCAGGCCCAGACTTAAACGCCGTTGAATCGACCTCAAGTGTTTGTACTGCTAAATCGGTAACCTTGGCCACGCCGGGTTTCGATGATCTCACGGCCTAATTTACGACGAAGATGGTTGACGTGAACCTCAATCACATTGGAGTCACGTTCAGTTTCACCGTCGTACAGGTGCTCGGCCAAATGGCTCTTCGACAAGAGTTTGCCTGGGTGCATCATAAAGTAGCGCAACAAGCGAAACTCAGCAGCGGTCAGGTCGACTTCAGCGCCTTGACTCATCACGCTCTGCCGGCCTTCATCAAGCTGTAGACCAGCAACCTCAAGCTGCGGTTGATTGGCCAGGCCACGGGCACGACGTAACAATGCCTGAATGCGCAACTGCAGCTCTTCCGGGTGAAATGGCTTGCTCAGGTAATCGTCCGCACCGGCCTTCAAGCCTGCAATGCGATCCGACCAGGAATCGCGCGCGGTGAGGACCAATACCGGCGTTGCAAGGGAACCACTGCGCCATTGCTGCAAGACGTCCAAACCGGGAAGCCCCGGTAAACCAAGGTCCAGAATAATCAAATCGTAAGGCTCACTTGCCCCTTGATAAACCGCATCGCGACCATCCGCCAACCAATCCACGGCATACCCTTGCGCAGTTAAGCTGGCAAGTAGCTCATCGGCCAAGGGTACATGGTCTTCCACCAGCAACAGGCGCATTCAGTCGTCTTCCTCATCCTTCAGGATTCGCCCGTCCTGGGCATCCAGTTCCAATTCACGTACCTGACCTTGCTGGGTCAGAAGTTCAATTTCATAGACCAGCACGTCATCCTCTTCCTCAAGCTCAGCTTCTAGCAGCGTAGCATTCGGATAGCGCTGCATCGCATGGCGCATAAGCTGTTCTAGCGGCTGTATCACGCCCTCGCGACGCAAGCGTAAGGCCTCATCCTGATCAAGGTCTCGTGCATGCGCCGACAGTGTCAGCCCTAGCAGACCTACCAGCAGAACGGTTTTAACCAGGGTGTTCATTAGTCGTCCTGATGGTTTTTGAGCACGTTTGCGCTCGTGGCGTCGAGCTCAACATCCCATTTGATGCCGTCTTTGTCTTTAACTTCAAGCTGATACACATACTTGCCGTACTCTTGCTCCAGCTCTGTTTCGCTGATGCGGCCACCTGGGTGCAACTTCAAGGCTGTGTCATTGAGTAACTGAAAATCTTTAATGGTTCCGGCATCACGTAACTTCAGCGCTTCATCCGGCCCCAGATCACGGGCACTGGCAACACCTGTACAGAGGCCGAGTACGGTGATCATGCTAACAGTAATAAGGCGTTTCATAGTCGCGCTCCAATAGAATTGCGGTTGATGGTGAGCAGCTTACTCACGCTGACTTAAGCCAAGCTGAATAACCAGGCAGCCTGTCGAAACGCGTATTAGAGGCTGCTGAAAAAGCGCAATCTACTGGGGTACATAAGGCTGTTGAACGGGGTCATCAATGCAGCGACTCCTGCACAGTGGTTTTTCAGGGCTACCTTAGCGCCTGTTATTCATCTCATGAAGTGTGTTGGCCTGCGCACCTCGCGCTCTATAATCGCTGCCTTGCGTGACGGAGACCTGCATGAGCGCCATTATCATCAAAACCCCTGCCCTTACCCTTAAAGCTGGCCCGCGAGCGATGTCGCGTATTCGTGAGCGTGGCTTACAACCTGCAGATGTAGGCATTTTGCCGGGTGCAGCAGGTGGTCCAAAAGCACTGGGGATTCAGGGGTTAGACTTGGCCTTGTTTGGTCAATGGTTGCCACAGGAACCACGCGAACGCTCACTTATCGGCGCCTCGATTGGCTCTTGGCGCTTTGCCAGTGCCTGCCTGCCAGATGCGGCACAAGGCATACGTCGCTTGGGTGAACTCTACACCGCACAGCGCTTTGCCAAGGGCGTGACCATGGCCGAGATCTCGCAAAGTTGCCGGGTCATGCTCGACGAGTTGCTCGAAGGGCAAGATGCGGCCGTATTGAATAACCCGAATTACCGTTTGAATATTGTCGTGGTCAAGAGCAACGGCCTGCTTGCCCATGACCATCGTGGGGTGCTGGGTTTGGGCCTGTCCTCGGTGATCGGCAACAACTTGCTGGCTCGCTCTCGTCTGGCCCGCCATTTTGAGCGCATTATCCTGCATGACACGCGTTTAGCGCCGCCACTTCACCCGTTAACGGACTTCCCTTCGCGCTTTCTGCCCCTTGATAGCGAAAACCTGCGTCACGCGCTGTTGGCGTCAGGCTCAATCCCTATGGTCATGGAAGGCGTGCGCAACATTCCTGGCGCAGGTGACGGTACATATCGTGATGGCGGCTTACTCGACTACCACCTTGACTTGCCATACAGCGGCGACGATATCGTCTTGTACCCACACTTCACCGACAGAGTGATTCCTGGCTGGTTCGACAAAACCATGCCCTGGCGTCGAGGCGATAATGGTCGTTTGCAAGATGTGCTGTTGCTTGCTCCATCGGCTGAGTACCTGGCACGACTGCCCTACGGCAAATTACCTGATCGTAAAGACTTCACCCGGTTCCTCGGCGACGATGCGGGTCGTGAGCGCTACTGGCGCACAGCAATGCAAGAAAGCCAGCGCTTGGGTGACGAGTTTTTAGAACTCACTGAAACGGCGCAAGTGAGCACCCGGCTAACCCCACTTTGAACCTTAAGAGAGACCGGTAACGCGTTGATTTACCCTGAATCGGTAATTTTGAGCCGGGCTAAATCTGCCCCAAAAAAACGAAAAATCTCGCGTTTTATTGCCGCTGATCAGTGCAAACACAGTTTTAATAGAAAAATCCATCTTTTTTAGAACCGATATGTGACTTATAGGTCAACACCAGTCATCAACACTGTGAAGAGTCACTAAAGACATGCTCTTGCTGACTTTCACATTTTTGGGACTAACTAGGAGTCACTGACCCAATGGACGCACAATTGCGTTGCAATGAAGCATTACTAATTGTCGACCGCGCTTTCCAACCCTTTCAATGTGTCGCATGGTCGCCACAAAATGGTACTGACGAGCTGACGCTTACGGTCATTGACCGTACCAGCACTCGCCTACTGGGCCGTACAAAAATTTCCAGCAGTACTTACAGCAACCCTGAACTACTGGCCAAGGTGATTACCGAATCCCGTGAGGAATTGAGCCGTCAAGGCTTCGACCTCGCACCTTGGAGCATGCCGGCTTAAAAAGCCGCTGCTTGTAGGTTACCGCTGCGCTGCTCTCTATCTCTTAGGGCGTAGCGGTGACCAACTATTCAGTTTGTTGGATGAACTGGATCATATTGGCAATATCTGTGGGCTAGATGTCCTTGTTGCCATATTGTCGTTGAGCGCACACTGTATCCATCGCTCACCGAGACCTTCCCCATGGATGCGCTTAAAACCATCGCCTGCCTGATTTATCCTGACTTTATGAGCCTTGATGCGATTGGCCCATTGCAGGTCTTTGCTTCAGCCAATATCGAGCGCCAGCGTCAGGGTTTACCCGCCTACTACCAAACCTTATTGCTGGCAGAACAGGCCGGTCCTGTAAGCAGCTCTGCTGGGATTCAGGTCATTGCCGATCAGGCGTTCAGTGAAATCCAAGCCAAACAAATCGACACCTTGTTGATTCCCGGAGGCATTGGCGAGCGTGTACAAATCAACAATCAGCCACTGCTGGCGTGGTTGCGCGCTGGCGAGCCGCATATCCGCAGACTTGGCTCAGTCTGCTCTGGCGCGTTGATTCTTGCTGCCAGCGGGCTCCTGGATGGTCGCTGTGCCACCACGCACTGGGCCGATGTTGACACCCTTCGCGACAACCACCCAGGCATCGAAGTCCTTGGCGACCAACTGCACACCTACAACGCCCGGGACCCTATGGGTAATGGCCACTTATTTACCTCGGCAGGCGTGACTGCAGGTATAGATCTGGCGCTGGCCTTGGTCGAGGCGGATTTGGGCCGGGCAATGGCGCTGGCCGTGGCCCGCAGGCTGGTCATGTTTCTGCGTCGCCCTGGGGGGCAGGCACAGTTCAGCGCCCTGCTCAGCCCGGAGCCGAGCCGCACGCCACGCTTAGCTGCCTTACTGGACTGGATACCCTCCCGCATTGGTGATGATCTAAGTCTCGAAGTCTTGGCCACTCAAGCCTGTATGACGCCGAGAACCCTCTCACGGGTTTTTATTCAGGAACTAGGAGTGGGCCCCGGCAAGTATGTCGAGAAGATCCGCCTTGAAGCTGCGCGCAACTTACTCCAAGACGCACAAGCGTCAATCAGTACCGTGGCCAGGCTAACTGGCTTTGGGCATCCGGAGAATCTGCGACGTACCTTCCATAAACACTTATCCGTAAGCCCGCAGGAGTACGCGGAGCGCTTCGCCTAGCTCTAGGTTCAACACACAACAATGCCTCAATAGCTTGAGGTAAGGACTTTCTATGCTCGAATTACGCCCAAACTGTGAACGTTGCGCTCGCGACCTGCCTGGTGATTGTGACATCGCGCTCATCTGCTCATTTGAATGCACATTCTGCATCGACTGCGCCGCCGAGCACCTGCAGTACAGATGCCCCAACTGCTCAGGGGAGCTCGTTGCGCGCCCACGTCGTGCAAACCCGAAGCGGCTGCAGCCTGAGGTTTCCACTCAGGAACCTGGGACAGGATCTAAACAAGCACAAGGAGATCAGTGACATGGCGTTGATCACCCAGCCAACGATTGGCCGCCTGTTTATCTGCCAGGCCTTGTACTGGTGCTGCTCAATGATCGGCATCACATTGACTGCCTTGATTGGCCTGCAACTGGCGCCTCTTAATATTCTGGCGACTTTGCCGTTGGCCATTTTAGTGCTGGGCAATTTGCTGGCCGTGCAGCCGTTGTCTGTGTACATGCAAAACAAAGGACGGCGTGCAGGCCTGTTGCTCGGGGCGGGCTGCGGGGTAATTGGCGGACTGATCAGCGCTTTCGGTGTGTGGCTGGGTGAGTTCAACATTCTGTGCCTCGGCGCACTGCCAATTGGTGCTTACCAGGCCTCAGCCATGTATTACCGCTTTGCTGCATTGGAGGCTGTCGATGAGTCATCCAAAGGCCGTGCTAGCGCCTGTGTGATTGGCGGGGGTGTGGTGGCGGCACTGGTTGCACCAAGCATGGCATTGTGGTCAAAAAACGCCTTGGAGACGCCTTTTACTGGCGCTTACTTGATGATGGCCGTCTTGGCCCTTGTTGCAATGGGGGTACTGAGTCAGCTGCCCCAAGGCGCAGCTCCAATCGCCAGTACCGGTGGATGGACTCGCATCCGTGAACTCTTAACCCGGCCCATCGTACGTGCAGCAGTCGCCACCACCGCCATTGGTCATGGCTTGATGATTCTGGTGATGAACGCCACACCACTCGCCATGCGTTTCTGTGGTTTATCCCTGGAAACCAGCGCACAGGTGATGCAGTGGCACATGCTCGGTATGTTTCTGCCCGCCTTTGTCGCCGGGCGACTGGTCGATACCCTGGGCAGCCGTCGCGTCGCAGTCATAGGCAGTGGCGTTCTGTTAGTCAGCGCGGGGATTGCTATCAGTGGGGTGACTGCGGAGCTGTTCTTGATCAGCTCATTTCTATTGGGGCTAGGTTGGAATCTGATGCTGATTGCCGGCACCACCCTGCTCGCCCAAGGCCACACGCCTGCCGAACGCGGCCATGCCCAGGGGCTGATGGAGCTGAGCAATGGCTCCGTGGCCGCCAGCGCCTCATTTGCCTCTGGCGCGCTCATCAGTGGCATTGGCTGGAGTGCAGTCAACATCAGCATTGTGCCGCTGGTCGCCATCGCGCTATTGATGGTTATACCGAGCCGACGACCGCAATCAGCATGCGCGGGCAAGGGTTAAATTCCGGGCAGTAAAAAGGCGCCTTAAAGGCGCCTTTTCTAACCACGACCGCAACTCAGTAATAAGCGTTTTCTTTGTTGCTATGGTCAGTTACATCACGTACACCCTTAAGCTCAGGAATACGCTCCAGCAGGGTTTTCTCAATACCTTCTTTCAGCGTCAGGTCTGCCTGACCGCAACCTTGGCAGCCGCCACCAAATTGCAGAACGGCAATGCCTTCTTCAACCACATCGATCAAGCTGACTTGACCACCATGGCTGGCCAAACCGGGGTTGATTTCGGTTTGCAGGTAGTAATTGATACGTTCGTTGATCGGGCTGTCGTCATTGACCATCGGCACCTTGGCGTTTGGTGCTTTGATTGTCAGCTGGCCGCCCATACGATCAGTCGCGTAGTCCACCACTGCATCTTCAAGAAACGGCTCACTGACGGCGTCAATCCATGCCGTGAAGCTGGCCAGGCCAATGGCCGTGTCTTCTGGCTTTTGCTCACCTGGCTTGCAATACGCAATGCAGGTTTCAGCATACTGGGTGCCAGGTTGGGTGATAAAAACGCGAATGCCGATGCCCGCAGTGTCCTGCTTACTCAGCAAGTCAGCCAGATAATCGTGGGCAGCGTCGGTAATAGTGATAGTGCTCATGGCAACTCCTCGCAAACATATGTGCAGTGTACGACAACAGGGGTCACTTGATAAAGCCCGAGTATTTTTGTCGGATTAATTTACCTGTAACAACTCGGCGTCCGGATCGTCAACTGAGGACCACCACGCAGGCATTGCGGAGATCTTGGTTTATGAAAAAAACATGGCAACTATTGCCCGCTGCGTTGCTCTTAGCCAGTGCTGTGGCTCAGGGTTCAGCCCAGACATTTACCAGTGCTGAGCAGCCCACCAATGTATTGGAACTATACACCTCACAAGGCTGTAGCTCTTGCCCGCCAGCAGAAAAATGGCTGTCATCGCTGACTCAATCGCCGGATTTATGGAAACAGGTGATTCCTTTGGCCTTTCATGTCGACTATTGGGATTACCTTGGCTGGAAAGACCCCTTTGCCAATAAAAGCTACAGCCTTCGTCAGCGCGACTACGCCCGAAGCGGTGGGACCAGCTCGGTCTATACACCAGGCTTTGTGGTTGCAGGTCATGAGTGGCGTGGCTGGTTTCAAAATCAGCCCTTACGCCTGCCTGATAAGCAACAGACTGTTGGCAAATTGCAGCTGACCCTCAATGGTCGCGAGCTTAATGCAGCTTTTGCACCTGAACAAACGCCGCCTCAAGGGTTGACGCTCTATGTTGCCCGCCTTGGTTTTGGTATTGATACCAAGATAGCCAAAGGCGAAAACGCCGGAAAAACAATCAAGCACGACTTTGTAGTGCTGAGCCTGCAACAGGTCGCCGGGGATGGAAACCATTGGCAAAGCCGGCTGCCTGACGACGCTCGCGGAACTCGTCAGGCTGTGGTGGCCTGGCTGGGCGTCCCGGGCCAGCCGGCCCCCTACCAGGCAGTTGGCGGCTGGATTAAGCCATAATCGTTCACCCGTCGCGTAACGACGGGTGAGGTTTCAAAGGTTCTCGTATCGATTCATATCCAACACACCGGCCTGCACAGGGTCGGTCTCCTGGATATAACGGGTGAGATCATGGAAGTAGCGCCAAAAATCCGGATGAGTGCGGCGAATCCCCCAATGATCGACAACCTTTTCGAATGCGCCAGCATCTTTAGCCTGCTCAAGTGCCCTTACAAATGCAGGCACCTCTTGCGCTGGAACATTAAAGATAAAATTCGGGTAACTGCTCATAACCCCTGGATAAACGGTCAAAGTGTCGAACCCAGGCTCGTAACGTAAACCCTCACCAATCATGAAGGCGACGTTGCTGTGCATACGGTTACGCAGCAAGCTGTAGATGTTACGTTTACCGCCTGCCTCCTCAACCCGAATCATGGTCGCCTCAGGCAACTGATTAATCACTTTAAGACCCGCTGCGGGCTTATTGGCCAAGCGGCTGAGGGCTTGCTCCGCATCCTGCATTTGCGGGTCGGCATCGGCTTGATAGCAATGACCGTTGGTGCAGCGATTGATTGGATCAGGTGCGACGTTCAAGTCCCCTGCACGAATCAGCAACTGCCTGGCAAAATCGTCTTTGGGATGCCTTGCATCCAGTGACAGCGCAGTTTTGGTGTCCGTGTCCATGCCTTCGTAATAATCCAGCCACAGCTTCAATCGGCCACTTTTACGGTACCAGTCCTTTAAAATATCTTGCCGTGAATCTGCGGGCATCAAACGCAGGAAGTTCTGCTCAGCGCCGTTGCGGATCAAGTCGAAGTACAAGCGCGTTTGCGCCTGATGCGAGACATTGCCGAACACATCAAAATTCACAACCAACTGATAATAGGTGCGCTCCAGCAATGGATAATCAAGCCACCAAATCGTCTGTGGAATGCCACCAATCAGGCCCCGGCGAACGGAGGCACTGTCAAACTGACGGAAGATGGACAGCAATGCCTGATCGTTGCCCGCCCAGATATTGGACCAGCTCGGTAAAGCAGCCTCTTCGTAATGATCCCGGCGCAGCTCTTCGTACTCATTTCGCTTGTCGTGGTAGCTGTTCCAGATGCCGAGTACATCGCCAATATCATCGAACTGCCCAGGCATGGCCAGCAACGGGGTGACCTCAGCGCGGTACTCTGGGTCTGTGATGTACAGGTCATGCTTGGGATCTTGGAACAGAGTCCAGAAATTATCGCGAATCACGTCAGTCGCAATTTGACCACGACAGACTGGACCACGAATAAAGGTCCGAACAAAGTACTCCGAGTCATCAAGCATGAATTGATAGCGTGCTTGCGCCGGAATGGCTTTGTAGGTTTCAAATGGGTTGGCACGACGCGAAGCGCCATAACCGGGAACTGCGTCAACTGTCCAAGAGCCGTCAAAAAACATCGACTTGACGTGCGCCATCTTCTTTCGGCTTAGCTCATAGGTGATGTGTGTCTTGTGCACAATGACATCAGGCACCATTGCAATACGGTAGTAAAAATCAGCGCCCGGATCTTCATTGGGGCGGCGCGTGGCGATCGGGTCTATTGGCTGGCCGCTGGGTGTACGTGAACGCACCAGCTGGAAAAAATGACGACTTTTACCGTCATCGAAATATAAGTGGGCCAGGAATAAGTGTTCATAGAGCCAGCGGGAAACCAACTCCTCACGTGCACCATGCTGGTTAAAGAAGCTCTCCCACTCTTGTACTTGGGACATTTCATCTGGCGTAGCAACCGGTACCAACTTATCAACAGGCGCACCATCGGCCAGCCAACTTTGCAAGGTTTGGTAGTCTTCAGCGCTCAGACCGGTTACGGCAAATGGCATACCCACAGCCGGATTCTCGGCGGCGAACTTGTCAAAATCAGCGGGCAAGGTGCACTGATTAACGCGGTTAATCCCTAGATCAAGTTTCTCGGGCAATTTGCTATTGGGGGTGAATCTGTTGTTCTCATGCCCCAGTTTTAGCATACGGGCCATCAATGCAGCCTGGCTTCCTTGCTGATCGAGCACCGAGTTGAAGCCCTTGTTGCGCCACTCAGTTACAGTGTGAGCGTCATAGAACAAGCGCGTGGGGTCTTGTGCTTTCTTGCGCCCACCATCATAAATCGGTGATTGACTGGCACCGCGCTCAGCCCCTTCACCGCTCTCGAGTTTGAGCTGGCAAGGCGCGTCGTAACAGGCGTGGCAAGCAACGCAGTTTTTGGTAAAAATCGGCTGAATGTCTTTACTGTAGGAGATTTGTTCTGCCGCCAGCAAAGGGCTGAGCAATGCAAAACATGCCGAGATAAATAAACGATACTGCATTGCCACATCCTTAAAGAGCTAAGCGGCGATTCTAGCCGTCCAGGTTTGACGTGGCTATCGCCTTTATCATGAATCAAATTCATGTTTATCCGCACACGCTGCAAAAGCGTGCAGGTTTGCTATCATCGCGCCCTTCTGTATCCAGTAATTTTCAGGTATTTGCGTCCATGTCTTTGTCCGATCGTAGCGCCCGCACTCTCGCTCTCCAGCAAGCCCTCAAGGATCGTATTCTGATTCTCGACGGCGGCATGGGCACGATGATCCAAAGCTATAAACTGGAAGAAGAGGATTACCGGGGCGAACGCTTCGCCGACTGGCCAAGCGATGTTAAGGGCAACAACGACTTGCTGATTCTTAGTCGTCCGGATGTGATTGGCGCCATTGAGAAGGCTTACCTCGACGCCGGTGCCGACATTCTTGAAACCAATACCTTTAACGCTACCCGTGTTTCCCAAGCCGATTACGGCATGGAAGAGCTGGCTTATGAACTCAACGTTGAAGGCGCTCGCCTCGCACGTCAGGTTGCCGACGCCAAAACCGCTGAAACGCCTGACCGCCCACGATTTGTTGCGGGTGTCCTCGGCCCTACCAGCCGGACTTGCTCGATATCGCCAGACGTTAACAACCCGGGCTATCGCAACGTCACCTTTGATATTTTGGTGGAAAACTACACCGAAGCCACCCGCGGTCTGATTGAAGGCGGCTCCGACCTTATTTTGATCGAAACCATTTTTGATACGCTCAAC
Source organism: Pseudomonas sp. NPDC078700 (assembly GCF_044542375.1). Classification (NCBI taxonomy): domain Bacteria; kingdom Pseudomonadati; phylum Pseudomonadota; class Gammaproteobacteria; order Pseudomonadales; family Pseudomonadaceae; genus Pseudomonas; species Pseudomonas sp. NPDC078700. Next base: position 99,362 of record NZ_JBITUI010000006.1, on the reverse strand, counting down.
GCCAAAGCCGCGATTTTCGCTGTGCAGCAGGTCTTTGAAGACCTTGGTGTGGAACTGCCAATCATGATTTCCGGCACCATCACTGATGCTTCGGGCCGAACCCTGTCAGGGCAAACCACCGAGGCCTTCTGGAACTCAGTACGCCACGCGGAGCCTATTTCGGTAGGGCTAAACTGCGCGCTTGGCGCCAAAGACCTGCGCCCGTATCTCGAAGAACTTTCCAACAAAGCTGAAACCCACGTTTCTGCTCACCCTAACGCTGGCCTGCCGAACGCATTCGGCGAATACGATGAAACACCCGCTGAAATGGCTGCGGTGGTTGAAGAGTTCGCAGCAGCAGGCTTTCTGAATATTGTGGGCGGTTGCTGCGGCACTACACCCGGGCACATTCAGGCGATTGCCGAAGCCGTTGCCAAGTATGCGCCCCGGCCATTGCCTGAGATTGCCAAAGCCTGTCGCCTCTCGGGTCTTGAGCCGTTCACCATTGACCGTAACTCGTTGTTCGTTAACGTGGGTGAGCGGACCAATATCACTGGGTCGGCCAAGTTTGCCCGGCTGATCAGGGAAGACAACTACACCGAAGCCCTTGAAGTCGCCCTGCAGCAGGTTGAGGCAGGCGCTCAGGTGATTGATATCAACATGGACGAAGGCATGCTTGATTCCAAGCATGCGATGGTCACTTTCCTCAATCTGATTGCTGGTGAGCCGGATATCTCGCGCGTGCCAATCATGATCGACTCCTCCAAGTGGGAAGTCATCGAGGCGGGCCTGAAATGCATTCAGGGCAAGGGCATCGTCAACTCGATTTCGATGAAAGAAGGTGTTGAACAGTTCAAACACCACGCCAAGCTGTGCAAGCGCTATGGCGCCGCTGTCGTGGTAATGGCCTTTGACGAAGACGGTCAGGCAGACACCCAAGCGCGTAAAGAAGAAATCTGTAAGCGCTCCTACGACATTCTGGTCAATGAAGTTGGCTTCCCGCCGGAAGACATTATTTTCGACCCGAACATTTTCGCCATTGCCACCGGCATTGAAGAGCACAACAACTACGCAGTCGACTTTATCAATGCCTGCGCCTATATCCGTGACAACCTGCCCTACGCACTGACGTCGGGCGGTGTGTCTAATGTGTCCTTCTCCTTCCGAGGTAATAACCCGGTACGTGAAGCGATTCACTCGGTGTTCCTCTACTACGCCATTCAAAATGGCCTGACCATGGGCATCGTCAACGCCGGTCAGTTGGAGATTTACGACCAAATCCCAACTGAGCTGCGTGACGCAGTGGAAGATGTGGTGCTCAACCGCACAGCCAACGGCACTGATGCCTTGCTGGCACTGGCGGACAAATACAAAGGCGATGGCAGCGTCAAAGAGGCCGAAACCGAAGAATGGCGCAGTTTTGCCGTGCAACAGCGTCTAGAACATGCGCTGGTAAAAGGCATTACCGCCTTCATCGTTGAAGACACTGAAGAGTTCCGCCAGCAGTGTGCCCGCCCGATCGAGGTGATCGAAGGCCCATTGATGAGCGGGATGAACATTGTTGGCGACTTGTTTGGCTCCGGCAAAATGTTCCTGCCACAAGTGGTTAAGTCGGCACGGGTGATGAAACAGGCTGTAGCCCACCTGATTCCGTTTATCGAAGCGGAAAAAGGCGACAAGCCCGAAGCCAAAGGCAAGATCCTGATGGCCACGGTTAAAGGCGATGTGCATGACATCGGCAAGAATATTGTCGGTGTAGTGCTGGGCTGTAACGGCTACGACATTGTCGATCTTGGTGTAATGGTGCCGGCAGAAAAAATTCTGCAAACTGCCATCGCCGAGAAATGCGACATCATTGGCCTCTCGGGCCTGATCACCCCATCGCTCGATGAAATGGTCCACGTAGCCCGCGAAATGCAGCGCCAGGGCTTCAGCTTGCCGCTCATGATTGGCGGGGCAACGACTTCCAAAGCGCACACGGCCGTCAAGATCGAACCCAAGTATCAAAACGATGCCGTGGTGTATGTGACTGACGCCTCGCGCGCAGTGGGTGTGGCCACCCAGTTGCTGTCTAAAGAACTCAAGTCCGCATTCGTGCAGAAGACCCGCGAAGATTACGCTGTGGTCCGTGAACGCACTGCTAACCGCAGCGCCCGCACGGAGCGCTTGAGCTACAGTCAGGCAATTGCCCAGAAACCTCAGTTTGATTGGGCCAGCTACCAACCAACAGTGCCCACCTTTACCGGGGTCAAGGTCTTGGAAGATATCGACTTGGCGGTCCTTGCTGAGTTTATCGACTGGACGCCATTCTTTATCTCATGGGACCTGGCGGGCAAATACCCTCGCATCCTCACTGATGAAGTCGTCGGTGAGGCCGCGACAGCACTGTTTGCCGATGCCCAGGAAATGCTCAAGAAGCTGATTGATGAAAAGCTGATCAGCGCACGGGCAGTATTGGGTTTCTGGCCGACCAACCAGGTCGACCATGATGATCTCGAAGTCTATGGCTCTGACGGCAAGCCGTTGGCCAAGCTGCACCATCTGCGTCAGCAAACCATCAAACCAGACGGAAAACCAAACTTCTCTCTGGCCGACTTTGTAGCGCCGAAAGACTCTGGGGTGCAGGACTATATCGGCGGTTTTATCACCACCGCTGGCATTGGTGCAGAGGAAGTCGCCAAGGCTTATCAGGACAAAGGCGATGACTATAACTCTATTATGGTCAAAGCCCTTGCCGACCGGTTGGCCGAAGCCTGCGCAGAATGGCTGCACCAGCAAGTGCGGAAAAACTACTGGGGCTATGACCCAGAAGAACAACTGAGCAACGATGAGTTGATCAAAGAAGCCTATAAAGGCATCCGCCCTGCCCCAGGTTATCCTGCATGCCCAGACCACACCGAGAAAGGCACGCTGTTCGACCTGCTCAATGACAATGAACAGAGTGGTGTTTTTCTCACCGAGCACTACGCAATGTTCCCGGCTGCATCGGTCAGCGGCTGGTATTTTGCACACCCGCAAGCGCAGTACTTTGCCGTCGGCAAGATCGACAAAGACCAAGTCGAAAGCTACACCGCTCGCAAGCAGCAAGAGCTACGCACCACTGAGCGTTGGCTTGCACCCAACCTCGGATATGACGACTAACGCCTCAGTTAAACTAAACAGCCCGCAATTGCGGGCTGTTAAGTTTCTGTCAGACGAACAGGCTAGCGCAGTCCTTCATCAGCAGCGGTGTAGCCCATACGCCAACTGATGGTTTTGGCTGTTTGCTTTAAACGCCCAGCGGCTATACCCGCCTCATCAGCATCAAACACTGTGGCCGAACCCACCACGGTCAGCACTGCTGCGACACGCCCATAGGCATCGAAAACCGGGGCTGACAAAGCATCCACCCCCGGCATAAGCAAACCATGTATCGCATGCAATCCCTGCTCACGAACCAGTTGCACATGCTGCTGATAGCGAGTGGCATCCGCCAGTGGATGATTGCGGTTGGCCTTGAGTTCCTGCTGACGCAGTTCAAGGGTCTCGGCCTCAGGTAAGTAGGCCGCAAACACCAAACCAGTGGCCGAACTCAGCAAGGGTAAGACCGAGCCAACCTGAGTCACCAGTGTCACCGCGCGACTGGCCGGTTGCAGTTGCACGACAGTTGCGCCTTTATTTGCCCAGACGGCCAGAAAGCAGCTTTCATTGAGCTCATCACGCAGTTCAGCCAATGGCGCGGCAGCGACTTTAAGCACATCCATACTCGCCAAGGCAGCCAAGCCCACCATTAACGCTTCACGGCCCAGGGAGTAATGGTTCGTCGCTTGATCTTGCTGAGCAAAGCCACTGGCTATCAGTGCTTGCAGGTAACGATGAACCTTGCTTGCGGGCATCTGCACATGCTCTGCCAAGTTCGACAACGAAGTCGCAGGGCTCAACTCAGCCAAGGCTTTGAGAATGTCAGTGCCCACCTCGGCAGAACGAACTTTCTGTTTACTGGATACTTCGCGATTTTGCGGCTTTTCCATTCAGTACTCGATCAGCAAGACGATGGCGTTTTATAGCTTGACGCAAAATTATACACAAATTACGTTATCCGAAATTCGATTACGATCGACTGGCAAAGTGACAAACTACAGTTGATCGCCTGGCAAACCTAACAATCTCTAAGAAGCCCGACTTAGACCTTGTGCGTATAGCGCCTCCGTGCTAATTCAGTGACACTTCTGTACCAGCGGTTAAACCCACTGCAGCTAAGAACGCTATCTTGGTTGCAGTCATAACAACAAAATAGGATCGACCATGCTTTCATCAATAACGGCCTTGAGCGTAAAGCTTGTCCAACGCTACCTACCTTCGCCATTTGTTTTCGCGATTTTGCTGAGCTTGATCGTACTGGTCGCCAGTATGCTCAGCACCGGTCAGGGGCTGCCGCAAATGGCCCAGCACTGGGGAAGCGGTTTTTGGAACCTATTGACCTTTGCCATGCAAATGGCCCTGATTTTGGTCACCGGTCATGCGCTGGCCAGTGCGCCGCTTGTTCACCGCTTACTTGGGGGACTGGCGCGCGTGGCCAAGTCGCCTGGCCAGGCAATTGTTTTGGTCACCTTGGTCGCCTTAGCGGGCTCATGGATCAACTGGGGATTTGGCTTGGTGATTGGTGCGGTGTTTGCTCGCGCACTGGCACGCGAGGTCAAAGGTGTTGATTACCCCTTGCTGGTGGCTTCCGCTTATTCTGGCTTCTTGATCTGGCACGGCGGCCTGTCTGGTTCAATCCCACTCTCGCTCGCCACAGGCGGCGCGGATCTGGAGCGTATGACTGGTGGCGTGGTGACAGCCGCCATTGGCGTTGGTGACACCCTGTTCACGCCGATGAACCTAACCATTATTGCGCTGTTAGTCATCGGCTTACCTTTGCTCAATCGCGCCATGCACCCAAGTCAGCCGAAAGTAGCTGATCCGAGCCTGCTGCTTGACAGTGAAGCCCCAGCGCTGCCCCGTGAAACACCCGCACAACGCTTAGATGACAGCCGTATTCTTAACCTGATTATCGTCGCTTTGGCCGCGGTCTATTTTGCGTATTACTTCGCCAGCAATGGTTTTGCCCTGACGCTCAATATCGTTATTGGCCTTTTCTTGTTTGTTGGTTTGTTTCTGCATGGCTCACCCGAGCGCTATATGCGAGCCGTCCAGGATGGTATTGGCGGTATCAGCGGCATCGTTATTCAGTTTCCCTTCTATGCCGGCATCATGGGCATGATGGTCGGTGCCAACGCTGATGGCATCTCGCTCGGTAAGCAAGTAACCGATGCCTTCGTCGTCTGGTCGAACGCCGATACCTTCCCGGTACTGGCCTTCCTGAGCGCTGGCTTTGTCAACGTATTCGTACCCTCTGGTGGCGGCCAATGGGCTGTACAAGGCCCCATCATGCTGCCCGCAGGCCAAGCCTTGGGCGTCGCACCTGCGGTAACCGCGATGGCCATTGCCTGGGGCGATGCCTGGACCAACATGATTCAACCCTTCTGGGCCTTACCTTTGCTCGGCATCGCCGGACTGGGTGCGCGTGACATCATGGGCTATTGCCTGTTGATGCTGGTTTACTCCGGCATCGTTATCTCAGGTTGCTTGTACTTTTTCGGCTAAAGGCATCAGCTTGTTTATGGGCGGGCAACATTAAGCTCGCCCCCTGTTCAAACAATAAAAAGCTTGAAGATAAACAGGACCCACGTCGTTATGTGTGGATGAAAAGCATCGTTGCTCTAGCGTTCGGCCTGGCTGGCTATGCAGTGTTCGGGCGCTCATTCAAGGAGTTAAACAATGAATAAGATTTACCCCAATGCTCAACAAGCCCTAGCCGACCTGGTTGAGGACGGCATGACCCTGGCGGTAGGCGGCTTTGGCTTGTGTGGCATTCCCGAGGCGCTGATTGCTGCCCTGCGTGAAACCGGCAAAACTAAACTGACCGTTATCAGCAACAACGCAGGCGTTGACGGTTTTGGCTTGGGCCTGCTGCTTGAATCCCGCCAGATCAGCAAGATGATCTCGTCCTATGTTGGCGAGAACAAAGAGTTCGAGCGCCAGTATCTCGCCGGTGAACTGGAGTTGGAGTTCACCCCTCAAGGTACATTGGCGGAGAAACTACGTGCGGGCGGTGCAGGAATTCCTGCTTTCTTCACCAAAACGGGCTACGGCACGCTGGTTGCCGAAGGTAAAGAAACCCGCGAGTTTGATGGTGAGTGGTACGTGATGGAACGTTCACTGACAGCCGATATCGCCCTGGTTAAAGCCTGGAAAGCCGATAAATCCGGCAATCTGGTGTTCAACAAAACAGCGCGGAACTTCAATCCGCTGGCAGCAGCGGCTGCCAAGATTTGCATTGTCGAAGTTGAAGAGATCGTCGAAACCGGCGAGCTTGATGCAGACCATATCCACCTGCCGGGTATCTACGTACAGCGGCTGGTGCTTAACAGTTCACCGCAAAAACGCATCGAACAACGCACACTGCGGAGCGCTTAATCATGGCTTGGACACGCGAACAAATGGCGCAGCGCGCCGCACAGGAACTCCACGACGGCTTTTACGTTAACCTCGGTATCGGCTTGCCAACCCTGGTCGCCAACTACATCCCCCAAGGCATGGATGTATGGCTACAAAGCGAAAACGGTTTGATGGGCATTGGCCCGTTTCCAACTGAAGATGAAGTTGACCCGGACCTTATCAATGCGGGTAAACAGACCATTACCACCCTGCCCGGCAGCGCTTTTTTTGACAGCGCAGCAAGTTTTGCGATGATCCGCGGCGGCCACATTAATCTGTCTATTCTCGGCGCGATGCAGGTCTCAGAAAAAGGTGATCTGGCCAACTGGATGATCCCAGGCAAGATGGTCAAAGGCATGGGTGGTGCAATGGATCTGGTCGCCGGGGTCAAACGGGTTGTGGTGTTAATGGAGCACACCGCTAAAGGGAATACCCACAAAATCCTGCCTAGCTGTGACCTGCCGTTGACTGGCGTTGCAGTGGTTGACCGCATCATCACTGACCTTGCGGTACTTGATGTGACTGAGCAAGGCATGCGCGTTGTTGAGTTGGCCGATGGTGTGAGCTTCGCCGAAGTGCAGGCAGCTACAGGCTGCAAACTGTTAGAGGGCTAGCCCACAACCTGCATATGGCTCAGGTGGCTGAGCCATATGCAGGCATTTGCCCTCGCCTCTATTGCCCCTAAATGCCTTTTCTGCCCGGGTCTTCCGGCGGTGTTTCAACCTCAATATCTTCAAGCTTTAACTCCAACCCCCAATCCGCTGCATCGGCTACCGCTGCTGGTTTTACCTGAGCGACGGGTGCTGCTGCCGGGCTAGGTGCAGGCGCTGCTGGAGCTTCGCGGTAGAGCTTGAGTTTAAGCCTTACGTTGTTAGCTGAGTCGGCATTTTTAACCGCTTCTTCCTCATCAATCGCACCCTGGTTAACTAAATCGATCAAGGCCTGATCAAAGGTCTGCATGCCTAGGTTTTTTGATTTTTCCATGATTTCTTTAATCTCAGAAAACTCATTGCGTTTGATCAGGTCACGTATCGTTGGCGTACCCAACAGCACTTCAACCGCAGCGCGACGTTTGCCGTGGATGGTTTTAACCAAACGCTGCGACACAAAGGCTTTGAGGTTGTTACCCAGGTCATTCAACAGCTGTGGCCGACGATCTTCTGGAAAGAAGTTGATAATCCGGTCGAGCGCCTGATTGGCGTTGTTGGCATGCAAGGTTGAAATCGCCAAGTGGCCGGTATCGGCAAAAGCCAGCGCATGCTCCATGGTTTCACGGTCACGGATCTCACCAATCAGAATCACATCAGGTGCCTGACGTAGCGTGTTTTTCAGCGCCGCATGAAAACTGCGGGTATCAACACCCACTTCACGCTGGTTAATGATCGACTTCTTGTGCCGGTGTACGTATTCAACCGGGTCTTCAATAGTGATGATATGCCCACCGCTGTTGCGGTTACGGTAATCAATCAAGGCCGCAAGAGAAGTCGACTTGCCAGAGCCGGTACCGCCAACAAAGAGCACTAAGCCGCGTTTTTCCATGACAGTGCCGAGCAACACTTCGGGCAGTTTCAGGTCTTCAAACTTGGGAATATCCAGTTTGATGTTACGCGCCACGATCGACACTTCATTGCGTTGCTTAAAGATATTGATCCGAAAGCGGCCTACGCCAGGCACCGACATCGCCAGATTCATTTCCAGCTCACGCTCAAACTCTTCGCGCTGAGCCACATCCATGATTGCATCGGCCACGCCAGCAACGTCACCGGGTTTTAAAGGCTCGGCGCTCAAGGCTTTGAGCATGCCGTTAAATTTCGCACAAGGCGGTGCACCAGTAGAAAGGTACAAATCCGAGCCATCTTGGCTGGCAAGAATTTTGAGAAGAGATTGAATGTCCATGTGTACGTCCGTAAGACAAGTTCTACAACAGTAGGCGAGTTTTTGAGCCTGCACAGACCCAGCTAATGAGCGCCGGGTTGAGCGGCCTTGGGTGTCCTTTCAGCGATGTGTTAAATACTGGCACAATACGTCGCAAGAACTTGTGAGGAAGCGCCCATGGCTAAAGCAATGGCGAAACATATTTTAGTGAAAACCGAGGCTGAGGCAGCTCAACTGAAGAAACGCCTGGCCGCAGGCGAAGCCTTTGATGTACTGGCGCGCAAGTACTCAACCTGCCCATCCGGCAAACGTGGCGGTGACTTGGGGGAAGTGCGCCCCGGGCAAATGGTCAGAGTCATTGATCAGGTCATTTTCAAAAAGCCCCTGCGCGAAGTGCATGGCCCGATCAAAAGCCAGTTTGGCTACCATTTGGTTCAGGTATTTTATCGCGACTAGCCTGCTCTAACTGACAAAGCGCCTGCTGATTAGCAGGCGTTTTCGTTTGGCTTACATAGCCGGGCGATACCCTTTCAGCCAACACATCCGCCCAGACAACATGGTGGAAGCAGTCACCTGCTTCCTGTGAACACTGACGCCCTTCCACGACTCCGCTGCCGTGGAACGGCAAAACACCCTCCTCGCCCTAGTCCTTTCATTTCAAACCGCATAATTTGGGTATACACCTTACGCATTAATCCTTAATAAACGCTGTGATGAATGCGCTAAACATCTGCTTTATATCAGGGTATTCATTCTTGTGTTTATGGTCTGAAAGCCCCTGTTTAGAGCTATGTTAATCCTTAGGGATGAAACAGCATAATTCATACTTTGCGCGCTTAAAGGGTAGGTTTTGCGTGCTAATGTCATTACCGCTGCACCTACATCCATTGGAGAGCCGTATGAAAACAACAACATGGCCCGCGGTATTTCGTCCACGCACCCTGGCAATCGCTGTCGCTCTAGGCAGTGTTGCGCCTGCCTACGCGGTCAATTTCAATATCGGGGAGATTGAGGGCCAATTTGATTCCTCACTGTCGGTCGGGGCCAGTTGGTCCACAGAAGACCCAGATAAGGATTATATCGGCCAGGCTAACGGCGGGAATGCCTTCACTCAGACTAACGACGACGGTCATCTGAACTTCAAAAAGAACAAGACCTTCTCAAAAATCTTCAAAGGTATTCACGACCTTGAATTGAAATATGGCGATACCGGCGTATTTGTTCGTGGCAAATATTGGTACGACTTTGAGTTGAAGGATGAGGGCCGCGAGTTCAAAGACATCGACGACCACAATCGCAAAGTCAGCGCGCAATCTTCCGGCGCGGAAATTCTCGATGCATTCATCTACCACAACTATGCCATTGGTGATGTACCAGGCAGCGTGCGCCTTGGTAAGCAAGTGGTTAGCTGGGGCGAAAGTACCTTTATTGGTAACAGCATCAACTCGATCAACCCGATTGACGTTTCTGCGTTCCGCCGTCCAGGCGCGGAGATCAAGGAAGGCTTGATCCCGGTCAATATGTTCTACCTGTCGCAGAGCATTAACGAGAACCTCTCGGCTGAAGCCTTCTACCAGTTGGAGTGGGACCAGACGGTTATCGACAACTGCGGTACTTTCTTCTCAGGTGCGGACGTCGCCGCGGATGGCTGTGATACCAACTACAACATTCTCCAGCCTGCTGCTATTGGCGCGCTGCAAGGTGCAGCCGCTGCAGGTCTACTGCCGGGTGTAACGGTTGAAGATGAGGGCTTGCTGCTGCCACGTGGCGGCGATCGCGATGCGCGTGACTCGGGCCAATATGGCTTGGCGTTGCGCTGGCTCGGAGATGAAACCGAGTACGGTGCTTACTTCATGAACTACCACAGCCGTACCCCAATCGTCAGTATGCAGAACACTGACCAGGCGGGTATCGCTGCCGCTCTGCAATCACTCTCTGGCCCAGCCGGTGCCCTTGGTGCGCAAGCCTTGCTGATCGGTCGGGGGACTTACTTCCTTGAGTACCCTGAAGATATTCGCCTTTACGGTTTGAGCTTCTCTACCACTCTGCCTACCGGGACCTCTTGGTCGGGCGAAGTGAGCTACCGGCCAAACATGCCGCTGCAAACCAACACCACTGACCTGACGCCAAACCTTGCAACAACTGTCGTTGATGGTTTGACCACTGGTGGTGTGCCGGGTGCCTTGGCCACAGCGGGCCTGGAGACCCATGGTTATCAGCGTAAAGAAGTGACTCAAGCACAAACAACCTTTGTGCACTTCTTTGATCAGGTCATGGGCGCCAGCCGCTTAACCCTGATTGGTGAAGTGGGCTATACCCGGGTTGGCGGTATGACCGATGATGTCGGTAATCGCTTTGGCCGCGACGCAACCTTCGGGGTGCCTGAAAATACTGAAGCTGCAGACCGCTATGGTTCGCACGGCTTTTTCACCAGCTCATCATGGGGCTACCGTGCCCGTGGCGTACTTGACTACAACGATGCATTCGCAGGCATCAACCTTAAACCAAACTTGGCATTCTCACACGACGTACAAGGTTACGGCCCGACCTTTAACGAAGGCTCAAAAGCTGTCAGTGTTGGTGTCGACGCCGAATACCTCAATACTTACACCGCCAGCCTGAACCTCACCGAGTTTTTCGGCGGCGACTACAACGTGACGACTGATCGTGACTTTGTCGCCCTCAGCTTCGGCGTAAACTTCTAATTCTGTCAGCACAGAGAATCAGTCTTATGAAAACAACAAGCAAACTGATTACTGCAATCACTATGTCGCTGCTAGCAAGCAGTGTCATAGCGGCAGTTCCGCCCGCAGAAATCGCTAAACTGGGAACCAGCTTGACCCCCTTAGGTGCTGAAATGGCAGGCAATGCCGACGGCACCATCCCAGCGTGGACTGGTGGTATGGCAGTTGATGCAGCTCCAGTTACCGCAAATGGCTTTTTGGGCGACCCTTACGCCAGTGAGAAGCCAGAGTTCACCATTACTGCCCAGAACATGGACCAGTACAAAGACAAGCTTTCACCGGGCATGATCGCCATGCTCAAGCGCTATCCTGAAACCTTCAAGCTGCCCGTGTATGTCACTCACCGTTCGGCAACCGTACCCAAGGATATTCAGGAAAAAGCCAAGATCAGTGCGGCCAAAACCACACTGGTTGAAGGCGGGAACGGCCTGAAAAATTTTACTGATAGCCGTTACTACCCTTTCCCGATTCCACAAAGCGGTATTGAGGCCGTATGGAACCACATCACCCGTTATCGCGGTGGCAACCTCAAGCGTATGTACATCCAGGCGACGCCTCAGACCAATGGGTCGTTCACGGCTGTGAACTTCGAGGACGAAGTGGCGTTCCCGGACTTCATGCCAGATCTGTCTGCAGATAAAGCGGCGAACGCTCTGCTGTTCTTCAAGCAGCGCATCACTGCACCATCGCGCCTGGCAGGTAACGTACTGTTGGTGCATGACTCGCTTGATCAGATCAAAGAACCACGTATGGCCTGGCTCTACAACGCCGGTCAGCGTCGCGTGCGCCGTGCGCCTCAGGTCGCGTATGACGGCCCAGGCACCGCAGCAGATGGCTTGCGTACCTCGGACAACTTCGACATGTACAACGGTGCGCCAGACCGCTACGACTGGAAACTCATCGGCAAGCGCGAAATGTACATCCCGTACAACAACTTCCGCATTGCCAGCCCTTCCCTGAAGTACAAGGACCTGCTGCTGGCAGGCCACTCCAACCAGGACTTGGCGCGTTACGAGTTGCACCGCGTTTGGGAAGTACAAGCCACATTGAAATCGGGCGAGCGTAATATTTACGCCAAACGTACCTTCTTTTTGGATGAAGACTCCTGGACCATCGTTCTCTCGGATCTGTACGACGGTCGCGGTCAACTGTGGCGTGTAGGTCAGGCCATGACAATGCAGTACTACCAGCGTCAGGTGCCTGCGTTTGCATTTGAAGGTCTCTATGACCTGATCGCCGGTCGCTACATTGTCACGGGCATGAGCAACGAAGAGAAAGAGTTTGTGCAGTTCGACGTCAAAGCCACTGCTGCAGACTTTACCCCAGCCGCACTGCGTAACGCTGGCGTGCGTTAAAGCCAGCTAGCTGAACCTTGGATGAGGCGACCCTTGGGTCGCCTTTTTGCCCTATCTGGCTCGTACCCAAGCGGTGAGCTCAGTAGATACAAGGCACTGACACAGTGAGGACTCATTATGCACGACAATGTTCGTGCTCTACCTGGGGCTCGTCTTCGAGTTGCCAATGCTGCATTGCCACGCATGCCCACTCAGCACCTCGCCAGGCCACGATTGACCAGCAAGCTGTTAGCTGAGGAAAATCGAGTCAGACTTATTTGTGCGCCAGCCGGTTTTGGCAAGAGTGTCCTGCTCAATGAATGCGCTCGCCGAGCAGGCCCGACAACCCGAATAGTCTGGTTGGACCTTCTGGGCCACCCTCTGAGCCCTGCCGATTTTCTTGAGCGTTTTGCTGCGGCGCTGCAATTACCCTACGGTCAAGACACGCCGCAAAACGAACTTAGCTTTTTACTGGCCCGGCTATCCCAGCAATCGGTTTGGATTATTCTGGACGACTATCCCAGACAACCGAATTTCGCCCTAGATGCCTGTATTGATTTTTTACTCGAACGCTCTCCTGACTCCTTGCATTGGTGGATCGCCGGCCGCCGCCTCCCCGCCTGGAACTTGCCCCGCCTACTGCTCCAAGGTGGGCGTGTTGAGCTGGACGCTAAAGCACTAGCGCTCAACGAACTCGAACTGGCTGATTTTCTGCAACAACGCCACATGCAATTATCAAACGAGCAAATGGCAAGGTTGCACTATCAAAGCGAAGGTTGGCTGGCTGATATTTGCTTCAAGCTGATGAATCAAAACACCACGAACCTCGCTCCCCTATTGGACCGTGATTCACCATTGATGCAGGAATACGTCGAGCGTGAAGTTTTAAGTGAGCTTGCGCCAGACATGTATGAAGCCCTGCTGTTGCTCGCCCACCTGCCGCGGTTTTCTTCAGCATTGTGCAAACACCTGCTTGAAGATAAATATGGGCCTCAAGTGCTGGAGCAGCTCTGCCAACGCCAGATGTTTATATGCGCCGTGGAAGATGAAGGCACTTGGTATCGCTTATCACGACCTCTGAGCCACGTGCTCAAACAGTTTGCGTCTGAGCAAACACTTAATCACACCCATATTCTCGCCTGTCAGTGGTTCGCCCAACAGGGTGCAATACGCGAAGCTGTAGAGCATGCGCTATGGGCAGATCAACCTGAGACTGCCGCCAACTACTTGCAGCGCTACGGTGAAGACCAACTGCTGATCGGGCAAAGCGTGACGCAGTTTTTGCATTGGCGCGATGAATTACCCGCCAGCCTGTTTGCCAGCACACCGCGCTTGGTCATTCTGCAGGCATGGGCACTGATCATCTGTACACGCTTGGATGAAGTAGAAGACTGTATTGCCGGCCTTGGTCGTTTTCTGCCGCAACCCACTGCTGTGCGCCAACAGCAACTACTGGCGCAATATCAGGTACTCATAGGCGTTATGCAGCGTCAGTACGGGCTAGCAACTGCCCGGCTAAACTGCCTTGAAGCCTTGGACGTGCTTAATGAGGCAGCATGGTCACAGCAGATTTTATGCTATCAGGCGCTTAGCCAGCAGGCGGCGGCAGAGATGAACCTGACGCTAGCGCAAGAGTATTGCCAAGAGGGGTTACGCCTCTCGCAACAGCACGGAAATATTCTATTCGAGACATTACTGAGCATTGATCATATTCATCAACTTGCGATGCTCGGCGAATGCCAAATCGCGTTAGCAAAGGCTGAGCAAGCCCTCGCACTCATGCACGGTGCCAATTTGCAGGGGCCCGTCTATGCGAGGTTACAGCTTTTACGTGGCAGTATCCTAGCAAGTAGTGGCGAGCCTGAGGCCGCAAAATCCGCACTCAATGAAGGCATTAACGAAGCGCAAAGCTGCGAAGACGCCTACCAGCTATTTGGCTTCTTGGTTCTCGCTGAACTGGAAGCTGAAAACGGTCACTTAAAACTTGCCGAGCAGTTGCTGGAACAGGCCGAGCGCTACATGCAACAGCACCGCATCCCCGAGGTTCGTTACTCTTGGGCACTGCGCTTAGCGCAAGCAGAACTTTGCCGGCTCAAGGGTGACACCCACAACGCCCGCAAAAGCGTTTTGGTGATTCGTCAGCAACTTGAAGACAATCATTTATTACTCCCATCCGGGTTTTATGACCTGCTTCTACGAACACGCTTATGCTCAGCGAAAATAGACATTGATCTGGATAGCCCTGAGCTCGCCCAGGCAGAACTGGAGCAGCTATTACATGACTGCCAACGCACTGGGCATCTGAACTTGGTCACGCAAATACAGTTGTGCCTAGCCGAGTTGCTAGATAGCAGCGGCGCACAAGAAAGTGCCGAAACACACCTCTGCGCAGCGTTGTTAAACGCTCAGCGTCAGCAACAGATCAGTCCTGTCCAAGCGCTGCAAAAGCGTCAGCCCGAATGGCTTGACCAGTTGTTATTGCGGCATGAGGGGTTGGTTTTTTTGCGACAAAAACTACTCGCTACCCGTGCCAAGCCAGCAAATGATCTGGCTTCGACTAAACACACTCTTAGCAAGCGTGAAGTGGCTGTCTTGAGTTTAATATCCAAAGGCTACTCAAATCAGCAGGTCGCCGAAGCCTTGTTTATCTCCCTGCACACAGTGAAATCCCATGCACGGCGAATCAATACCAAACTTGGCGTACAACGACGAACCCACGCTGTTGCCCTGGCCAAAGAACAGGGGCTTATCACCTAAGCACGCGGAAACGCAGGGTGATAATGCCCTGCGTTTTCAGTGCAACCAAGCCGCAAGCGCGATTAGAGCAGGTCGACTATTTATCTAGTTCCTGCAAGGCCTCCTGCAACTCCTTGCGCGACTCGGCGAGCTTTTCTTTGCGCTTATTGATCTTGTCGATATCGCCCTTCTTCATGGCTTTATCCAGATCTGCTTCGCGTTCACTCACTTCGTGCTTGGCATCAAGGACGTCTTTTTCCCGATCCTTCTTCAATGAATCATCGGTGCAATGCTCATTGACTTCACTGAGCGCCTTTTCAAGCCCCGCTTGCTGATCGCTATTGCCGTGAGCTTTGGCAAATTCAATCTGCTTCTGGATGTCTTGCTTCTTGGCCGCGCAGCCAGTCAAAGTCTTAGGTGGCTCAGCGGCCCACAATGGAGCCGAGAGTACGCTGCAAAGCGTAAACACGACCAAGGGTGTAAAGGTTTTCATAAAAATTCCTAATTCAAAAACTGCAGCCATCGGCTCAAGTGCCGTGTCCTTAGTATTAATCCTAGCAAGCAATAGTCAGTAATGGGCAACGAAAGCTAAGACTCATTATGGCAGCCTGTTTCAACAGGTGTTTGAGTTGAAAAATCAGGCCCTCAATAGAGCTCCTCCCTTACTGGTGAAGTTTCAGATGGACTAGCGCTAACTGCCAGCTAGGGATCAAGCATGCGTAACTGCCCTCCTGATACCCACAAATAGCTGTTGAAAATATCAGTAGCACACTTTCAATAAGCCAAATTATCATAAGCATGCTTATGTATTTTTGGTGATAACAATGACAATTAAACCCACCCTAGGTTTTATCCTGCATGACGTTGCACGCCTTATGCGCAAGCGCTTTGAACAGCGCGCCCGAAAAGTCGGCCTGACCCGTTCGCAGTGGCAAGTGTTGTCCAAGCTGGCAATGAATGAGGGCATCCACCAGAAAGGCTTGGCTGACCTGTTGGAAATCGAATCGATCACCCTGGTACGTCTGCTCGATAAGATGCAGGAGCGTGGCCTGCTTGAGCGCCGTCCTCACCCAACTGACCGGCGCATGACCTTGCTCTACCTCACACCACAATCCCACCCGCTGCTGCAAGTGATGCGAACGCTGGGTGAGCAGACTCGCGCCGAAACCATGAGTGATTTCTCTGCAGAAGAAAGCGTGCAACTTGAGCAAGTTCTAACGCGTATGCGCGACAACTTGCTGCATGCCTGCTCTCAACCCGTTGAGACGGAGGGTGCAGATGATGCCTGAGGCGAGCGCGCAAACTCACCAAACACAAGCAAAGCACCTTGAAAATGCTCCACTCTCCGAGCCGCAGGTCTGCGCAGCAACAGCCCAGCAACCGATCAGCTCAGGACCTGCCAATACACTGCCCGAGCCCTCAGCGTCACGGCTAAACATGCGGCGCGGTCTGTTTCTCTTACTGCCCATTACCCTGCTGGCTTTGGGTGCCTTGTATGTTCTGGGTGGCCAGGTCATTAGCACTGACAATGCTTATATTCAGGCAGACCATGTGGGGGTTTCCACTGATGTAGCCGGGATTGTTGAAGCTGTGGAAGTCACGGATAACCAGCTGGTCAGCAAGGGACAGGTGTTGTTTCGCTTGCGCCCCGAACCCTTTGAAATCGCCTTGAAAAACGCAGAGGCCCAGTTGGGAGAGGTGCGTAACCAGCTAATGAACTACAAAGCCAGCTATGCGCAGGCTCAGGCTGAAATAACCCAAGCGCAATCAGAAATCCCCTATTACGAAAAGAATCTGGCGCGCCTGAATACCTTGGTAAGCATATCGGCGGTTTCCAAAACCCAGTACGACGATGCCAAGCACAACCTACAAACCACCCAGCAAAAGGTCGCAGTGGCTAAGGCCCAAGCACAGGCCACACTGGCGCAATTGAGCGGTAATGTCGACCTGCCGCTGGAGCAACAACCTCGCTATATGCAGGCCCAAGCGAAAGTCGATGAAGCTCAGCGCAACCTGAAAAACTCAGTCGTGGTAGCGCCCTTTGCAGGCATAGTCACCCATGTTGACTCATTGGCCGCAGGTGCCTATCTGCAACCGCCGCAGTCGGGCTTTAGCCTGATATCTACCGAGCATGTATGGGTAGCCGCGTCGCCGAAAGAAACCGAGCTTACCCATATGCAGCCCGGACAACCGGTGGTCATTAACGTTGACGCGTATCCCGGCGTCACCTGGCATGGCACAGTGGACAGTATCAGCCCGGCGTCCAGTTCTAGCTTTTCGCTGCTGCCTGCGCAAAACACCACCGGCAACTGGGTGAAAGTGGTGCAGCGCATTCCGGTACGCATCCGCATTGACGATGCCTCAGGCAAACCACCCTTGCGCCACGGCATGAGCGTGGAAGCAGGTATCGACACCGGCCACGCCCGAGGCGTGCCGGAGTTGCTAAGCAGCCTGTGGATCGGCAAAGCGCAAGCAAATGAGTGACACCGACAGGGTAATGCCACCTTCCACCGAGCGGTTGATGATCACTGCCTGTGTGGTCCTTTCAGTCATCATGCAGGCACTGGACACCACCATCGCTAACGTTGCCTTGCCGTATATGCAGGGTAGCGTGTCAGCCAGTGCAGATCAGATCAACTGGGTACTTACCTCATACATTGTCGCCGCCGCCATCATGACACCGCCCTCGGCATTTCTTGCCCGACGCTTTGGTCGCAAGACTGTGCTGCTCTGGTCGATTGTCGGCTTCGTTTTATCATCGGTGCTATGTGGCATTGCCCAGTCACTTGGGGAAATCATCGCCTTCCGGCTCATGCAGGGCTTGGCTGGTGCAGCGCTCGTGCCTCTGTCTCAAGGCATTTTGCTAGACATCTACTCACTCAAAGAGCGCGGTTCAGCCATGGCGCTCTATGGCGTTTCGGTGATGGTCGGCCCCGTTCTCGGGCCGATGCTCGGCGGCTGGCTGACCGAGAATTTCAGCTGGCGTTGGGTGTTCTTCATTAATCTGCCGATCGGCATGCTGGCGTTTCTCGGCATCATCCGCTATGTCCAGGAAACGCCTGTCGATAAAAACTCACGCCTCGATTGGCTGGGCTTTGGCTCCCTCAGCGTGGCCATTATGGCGATGCAGTTATTCTTGGATCGGGGTGAACAGCTGGGTTGGTTTGATTCACTCGAAATTACCCTCGAAGCCGTGGTCGCTGTGTCAGCCGCTTATGTATTTCTCGTCCACACCTTCACCGACAAAGATCCATTTATCAGCCTCCAGCTGTTTAAAGATCGCAATTTCAGCCTTAGCATTGTGTTTATCTTTATTATCGGCATCACCTATTTAGCCTCTTTGGCGCTGATGACACCTTACCTTCAGAGCCTGATGGGCTACCCCGTGCTCAAAGCGGGGTTGGCTATGGGGCCGCGGGGCATGGGCACCATGTTAACCATGTACCTAGCCGGGCACCTGGTTGGTAAAGTCGACACCCGTTGGCTGCTGTTTTGGGGCTTGGCGCTGTCTGCAGGCTCCATGTGGCTGATGACCGGCTGGACGCCCGACGTGTCCATGCAAACCATCATCTGTGTCGGTTTTATTCAGGGGGCCAGTCTGGGCTTGCTGTTTGTGCCGTTGTCGACTATTGCGTTTGCCACCCTGCCAAGCGCGCTGCGGGCCGACGGTACGGGCCTATACAGCTTGTCGCGCAATGTGGGTTCCAGCGTCGGCATTTCAATTGTCACAGTGCTACTGGTGCAGAACACTCAGGTCAACCATGCCGAGATTGGTGCTCATGTTACTGCGTTCAACCGGTTGTTCGATGCATGGCCAATCAGCGATATGCTCAATCCAATGACTGCCAGTGGCCGGGCAATGCTCGATGGCATGATCAACACGCAATCGAGTTGGATCGCCTATATCGACGATTTCAAGCTGTTGATGATCTTGTCTCTGGCCGTGATGCCCTTGCTGGTGCTGATTAAAACACCACAGGCATCACCCCCAATCAGTAACCATGGACCTGTGCTTGAATAAACAGGCAAATATAGTGCAGGGTTTGATAGTGATCTTGCAGTCTGCAATCAACCGAAATCAATCTGCCGTGGTTTTAAGCACACGACTCAACCTTTCGGCGAAGAACCACTGGACGCCACAAACTCAGCAAGCCCAACAGCGCCATGGCCGCCCCTACCCACAGCGGTCCGCGCAATCCATAACCCTGATCTATGGCAGCGCCTCCAGCCCAACTACCAACGGCTAGACCAGCAGTTATCACTGAGGTGTGCAAGGCATTGACCAGTGCAGTGGGCTCGGCGGCTTTCATTACTCGCGCCGCCATCGCTGGATTCAGCGCCACGCCGGTAAAGCCGATCGCAAGAAAACAGCCAATATTCAGCCAGCGCAGATCTCCTGCCATGGCGAAGCCACCCAACGCCATGACCAATAATGCCAACCCCCAGCCGAGAGCTGCGATGGTATGGCGATCGGCAATCCGCCCGACAAACATATTGCCCAGCAAATTGGCGATCCCGTACAGGGCGAGCAATGGCGCGACATGGTTCGGTTTTACCCCCACTTCCTCAATCAATATCGGTGCACAATAGCTAAAGGCAGCGAATGCAGAACCGATGATCAAACCGCTCGTCAGATAGGCCGCCCATAGACGACTATTGCTCATGATGTGCCACTGTTGCGCAAGGGCAGGCTCAGCACCGGGTTCGCTCTCAGGCAGACGCCTAGCCGCCAAAGCAGTGCACAGCATTGCCAGCGCTACAACCAACCATGCGCTAGCACGCCAACCAAAGTGCTGCTCGACCCAAGCCGTTACGGGCACGCCCGCCACTGGCGAAAGCATCAGACCGGCCAGCACCACCGAAACGGCCCGGGCGCGCACTGTTGGCGCAACCAACCCGGCGCAGATGGTCATACATAAACCGATACACCCAGCGCTCGCCACGCCCATCACCACCCGTGCAATTGCCAATACCAGATAACTCGGCGCAGAGGCAGCCGCAACCCCAGCTGCAACATAAAGTGCCAGCAACCAAACAAGCGCGCGTTTGTTACTGACACGTCGAGCCAGCAGCAACACCGTAACAGGCGGTCCCCCCAGGGCCATGCCCACTGCATAGAGCGCGATTAGATTGCCCACCTGGGCAAGGCTTACCGAAAACGCATCGGCCAAGGCTGGCATCATTCCAGCAACCATAAACTCAGCAGTGACCAACGAAAAGATGGTCAAACCTAGGAGATAGACAGTCGCGGGCAGTTTAGTACGGTTACTCATGGAAGACTCTGGCAGCAATTAGGCCGCCACCCTAACATCGTCAAACCGATATTAATCAAAACTGGCCAGTGGTTTGTTGTGAGCATCTAACTGGCACTAGCAAAGACTGGGATACAAGTCGGTAATCACCCGCAACCTTGTTGCCTAACCTGCGATCTAAACTTTTCAGATCATCGTACGTCCAGTTCAATAGAGACGGCATAAGTTTGAAGCGCACCCTGAGCTAAGGACAACTGATGAATTCCAAAGAACGTCAAAAAGCGATTTGGCCTGCCAGTGAACATGACTTGCAACAAGCCCGGGACTTCAACAAGAAGCTCGCTTGGTTGCCACGCTTTCGAATTCGCAATCGCCTTATGCCCCGTGTAATTCAGACGCTGTTGCGCGCCAGTCAAATCGGCGGCGAAGTTAAGTTGCGCAAACATGGTCTCAAGGCTGAAACACAAGTGATTCGGGTGGGCGATGTGTCTGTGCCGTTAAGAATCATCAGGCCAGTAGGTGTGACGAAAGGGGTTGTGCTGGACTTCCATGGCGGCGGATGGGTAATAGGCAATGCGCAGATGAACGATAACTTCAACATTGCCATGGTCAATGAGTGTCAGGTAACCGTAATATCTGTCGATTATCGCCTTGCCGTTTCAACGCCACTAGAAGGCCTGCTGCAAGACTGTTTGACTGCCGCTCGCTGGCTGCTGGATAGCAACACAAATGAGTTCGCTAATTTACCCGTCATCATGGTTGGTGAATCAGCCGGGGCTCACTTGGGTGCAGCAACGTTGCTGATGCTCAAGCAATGGCCGCAACTGCTTAAACGGGTCAGTGGCGCGCTGTTGTATTACGGTGTCTACGACCTGGCCGGAACCCCCAGTGTCCGCTCAGCCCCCCATGAAACATTAGTGCTGGATGGCCCGGGCATGGTTGAGGCCCTGCGTATGCTGACACCTGGCCTAAGTGACCAACAACGCGCGCAGCCACCTTTGTCGCCACTTTATGGCGACTTTAGCGATTTTCCACCGGCACTGATGTTTGTCGGCGAATTGGATCCGCTCAAGGATGACACCCTTGATATTGCCGAGCGCTGGATGAAGTCTGCGCCAGTTCAAGTGTACTTGGTGCCCGCTACGCCCCACGGCTTCATCCACTTCCCCATCGCCTTTGCAAACCGGGTGCTTGCCTACAGCCGAGGGTGGATTAACGCTCAGATTAAGGCATCGCAGAAAGCGCCCACTGAGTGACAAATAATGTCCCACCAGTCTGTCACGCGATTACAGATTCCCACCCAAATGGGCTTATAAATGCACTGGACTGGCTTTAAGCCAGTAAAACACGCGTCATCAGTTATCGGCCACCGTACAACTGTAGTCTCAGCTATGCGACAATAGACGAAATGTCTGGCATCAACCCCCGCATTCATATCCCAGCAGCTCGGCCATCCGTGCCGAAGCTGCGCTTTAGGTATGCACGCTAGATCGACTCAAGCTCCGATTGGAGCTGACTGGATAGGCTACAGTTTGATATCAAATGGATATCAGGCCAATCCAGACACTCTTAAGTTATTGATAGGTAAGTCCTTTGATCTCCACCGCTAACATCACCATGCAGTTCGGCGCAAAGCCACTGTTCGAAAACGTTTCCGTAAAATTCGGGAACGGCAACCGCTATGGCCTGATCGGCGCCAATGGTTGCGGCAAGTCGACCTTCATGAAGATTCTCGGTGACGATCTCGAGCCGTCGGGTGGCCAGGTGATGCTTGAGCCCAATGTGCGCCTGGGTAAGCTACGTCAGGATCAATTCGCCTACGAAGACTTCAATGTGATCGATACCGTGATCATGGGTCACGGCGAATTGTGGAAGGTCAAGGCTGAGCGCGACCGTATTTACTCGCTGGCAGAAATGACTGAAGAAGACGGCATGGCTGTAGCCGAGCTGGAAACCGAATTCGCAGAGATGGACGGCTATACCGCTGAATCCCGCGCCGGTGAGCTGCTGCTGGGCTTGGGCATTCCGTTAGCCCAACATTTTGGCCCGATGAGTGAAGTCGCTCCAGGCTGGAAGCTGCGCGTATTGCTGGCTCAGGCGCTGTTCTCTGATCCAGACGTGTTGCTGCTCGACGAACCGACCAACCACCTGGATATCAACACCATCCGCTGGCTGGAAAACATTCTCACGGCACGTAACAGCACCATGATCATCATTTCCCACGACCGTCACTTCCTCAACAGCGTATGCACGCACATGGCCGACTTGGATTACGGCGAGTTGCGCCTGTTCCCGGGTAACTATGATGAGTACATGACCGCGGCCACTCAGTCCCGCGAGCAGTTACTGTCGGACAACGCCAAGAAGAAAGCACAAATCAGTGAGCTGCAGAGCTTCGTCAGCCGCTTCTCGGCCAACGCCTCGAAAGCCAAGCAAGCCACGTCACGGGCTAAGCAAATCGACAAGATTCAGCTGGCAGAGGTTAAGCCATCGAGCCGTATCAGCCCGTTTATTCGCTTTGAGCAGACCAAAAAGCTGCATCGCCAAGCAGTGACTGTTGAACACATGGCCAAGGGCTTTGACGGCAAAGCGCTGTTCAAGAACTTCAGCTTTACCGTTGAGGCTGGCGAGCGCGTAGCAATTATCGGCCCCAACGGCATCGGTAAAACCACCCTGCTTCGTACCCTTATGGGCGAACTGACCCCGGATGCGGGCTCGGTGAAATGGACTGAAAGTGCTGAACTGGGTTACTACGCCCAGGACCACGCCCACGACTTTGAAGACGATCAAACCCTGTTCGAGTGGATGGGTCAGTGGACTCAGGGCGGCGAGCAGTTGGTACGCGGCACACTGGGCCGTATGCTGTTCTCCAACGATGACATCCTCAAGTCAGTCAAGGTCATCTCCGGTGGAGAGCAAGGCCGTATGCTGTTCGGCAAGCTGATCCTGAACAAGCCTAACGTGCTGATCATGGACGAACCGACCAACCACTTGGACATGGAATCCATCGAAGCCCTGAACCTGGCGCTGGAAAACTACCCGGGCACGCTGATCTTTGTCAGCCACGACCGTGAGTTTGTGGGCTCGCTGGCCACCCGCATCATCGAACTGACCGACAGCGGCGTGACCGACTTTAGCGGCACCTACGATGACTACCTGCGCAGCCAAGGCGTTATCGTTTAAGCGCCCTGCTCCACGGCCAAAAGCCCGCACTCAGCTGCGGGCTTTTTATTTGGCGTAGGGTAAGCATTCAAGCTCGGTAAGACTCGAAGACAAACCAGAATCCCAGTTGTATGCAGCCTGCAATGGTGGAAGGAAAAGCGTCTACCAGGGTTCATGCAATCACCTTGCAGCGTTTAATAGCGGCATAAACAGCGTCAGCCTCCCTACTAAATTTTGAAGAAAAAAAAGCCACCCGAAGGTGGCCTCTTTTCAAGCAAAAAAGCGATTAAGCCTTTTTAACTTCCCAGCCGGTCAGCTCAGCCAAGGCTTTGCCGATGTCAGCCAGGGAACGCACGGTTTTAACGCCTGCGTCTTGCAGAGCAGCAAACTTCTCGTCTGCAGTGCCCTTGCCGCCAGAGATGATTGCACCGGCGTGACCCATACGCTTGCCCGCAGGAGCGGTAACACCAGCGATGTAGGAAACAACAGGCTTAGTCACGTTGGCTTTGATGTAAGCAGCAGCTTCTTCTTCAGCCGAACCGCCGATCTCACCGATCATAACGATCGCTTCGGTCTTAGGATCTTCCTGGAACAATTTCAGGATGTCGATGAAGTTAGAACCTGGGATCGGGTCACCACCGATACCTACGCAAGTCGACTGACCGAAACCGGCGTCAGTGGTCTGCTTAACAGCTTCGTAAGTCAGGGTGCCGGAACGCGACACGATGCCTACTTTGCCTGGCAAGTGGATGTGACCTGGCATGATGCCGATCTTGCACTCGCCCGGCGTGATAACGCCTGGGCAGTTAGGGCCGATCAGGACCACACCCAGTTCATCACACTTAACTTTGGCTTCAAGCATGTCGATAGTTGCAATACCTTCGGTAATGCAAACGATCAGCTTGATACCGCCCATTGCTGCTTCCAGGATCGAGTCCTTGCAGAATGGAGCCGGTACGTAGATAACGCTGGCAGTAGCGCCAGTGGTGTCTACAGCTTCTTGAACAGTGTTGAACACTGGCAGACCCAGGTGAGTAGTACCACCTTTGCCTGGTGTTACACCGCCGACCATTTGAGTGCCGTAGGCAATCGCTTGTTCGGAGTGGAAGGTACCCTGCGAGCCAGTGAAGCCCTGGCAGATTACTTTGGTGTCTTTATTGATCAGGACGCTCATTACTTGCCCTCCGCAGCTTTGACGACTTGCTGAGCAGCGTCGGTCAAGCTAGTTGCCGCGATGATGTTCAGGCCACTTTCTGCCAGGACTTTAGCGCCCAGCTCAGCGTTGTTACCTTCAAGGCGAACAACAACCGGAATTTTAACGCCGACTTCTTTCACTGCGCCGATGATGCCTTCAGCAATCATGTCGCAACGAACGATACCGCCGAAAATGTTAACCAGAACGGCTTTAACATTGTCATCCGAGAGGATGATTTTGAACGCTTCGGTAACGCGTTCTTTGGTTGCGCCGCCGCCAACGTCCAGGAAGTTAGCTGGCTGACCGCCGTGCAGGTTGACGATGTCCATGGTACCCATGGCCAGGCCAGCACCGTTGACCATGCAGCCGATGTTACCTTCAAGGGCGACGTAGTTCAGTTCGAACTTGGCAGCGTGGGCTTCGCGCGGATCGTCCTGCGACGGGTCATGCATAGCGCGCAGCTTAGGCTGGCGGTACATGGCGTTGCTGTCGATGTTGATCTTGGCGTCCAGGCAGTGCAGGTTGCCGTCAGCTTTGATGACCAGCGGGTTCACTTCCAGCAGAGCCAAGTCATAGTCTTGGAACAGCTTGGCCAGACCGACGAAGATCTGAGTGAATTGCTTGATCTGATTACCTTCAAGACCCAACTGGAAAGCCAACTCGCGACCTTGGAATGGCTGAGCGCCAACCAGTGGATCGATTGTTGCCTTGAGGATTTTCTCAGGGGTGTCGTGTGCAACTTTCTCGATGTCTACGCCACCTTCGGTGGACGCCATGAACACGATACGACGAGTCGAACGATCAACTACAGCGCCCAGGTACAGTTCCTTGGCGATGTCAGTGCAGGATTCAACCAAGATCTTGCTTACCGGCTGACCGTTAGCGTCAGTTTGATAAGTTACCAGACGCTTGCCCAGCCAGTTGGCTGCGAATGCCTTAGCATCTTCTTTGCTCTTGACCAGCTTTACGCCGCCCGCTTTACCACGGCCGCCAGCGTGAACTTGGGCTTTAACAACCCACTCGCTGCCACCAATTTTGTCGCAAGCTTCTGCGGCTTCTTCTGGGGTGTCTACTGCGTAGCCTTGGGATACGGGCAGGCCGTACTCAGCGAAAAGCTGCTTACCCTGATACTCGTGGAGATTCATGCTTGTCTACCGTCTTCGTTTGGGTATTGCGCATTCGGTGCTGCAATTTAATGCCGCACCACCTGTGACCGCCATCTTGAGCAGTCCGACTTACATTCCGCGCTTAAGCAAAGCTAAACACGGGCCGTAGTCGTGGTTCTTTTTGTCCAGTAACCGCTGTGCCTGCTGTTTAGGCAAGCGCAGCGGTTAATAGTCAGTTTCTCAGCGTTTTTTGCGATTAGCGATGTGAATAGCGCCGCCATTCACTGCCAACGCCGCTTCGTGCAACGCTTCGGAAAGGGTTGGGTGCGAGAACACCATCATCCCTAGATCTTCGGCACTGGTGCCGAATTCCATGCCGATTGCGCCCTGCTGAACCAACTCAGCAGCGCTCGGGCCAATAACATGAACGCCCAACACGCGATCAGTCTTGGCATCAGCAATAACTTTAACCATACCGCCAGTATCGTTGGCAGCCATTGCACGACCGCTGGCCGCGAATGGGAACGTACCCACGTTAACAGCAACGCCGTCAGCCTTAAGCTGCTGCTCGGTTTTACCAACCCATGCGATTTCCGGGTGAGTGTAAATAACCGAAGGGATCAAGTCATAATTCATTTGCGCTTTGTGACCGGCGATACGCTCGGCAACCATCACGCCCTCTTCCGAGGCTTTGTGCGCGAGCATTGCACCGCGAACCACGTCACCAATGGCGTAAACGCCTGGAACGCTGGTTTCGCACTGGTCGTTGACGAAGATGAAACCGCGCTCATCCATGTCAACGCCGCTGTCAGCAGCCAGCAACTCAGTGGTCACCGGACGACGGCCGACCGCTACGATCAGCTTGTCAAACGTCATTTTCTGCTCGCCGTCGGCGTCAGTGAAGCTCACGGTGACTTGCTTCTTCTTAACTTCAGAAGCTGTCAGGCGTGCGCCCAGCAGAATTTTCAGACCTTGTTTGGTCAGGGTCTTCATGGCTTCTTTAGAGATCTGATCATCAGCCGCTGGCAGGAACTTGTCCTGAGCTTCGATAACAGTCACTTGCGAACCCAGGCGCGACCATACCGAACCCAGTTCCAGACCAATAACGCCTGCGCCAATCACGCCCAGCGTCTTAGGTACGGCTTGGAAATCCAGAGCACCAGTGGAATCGACGATAACGTCCTGGTCAACCGGAGCTGGTGGAATGTCGATTGGCTTGGAGCCCGAAGCGATGATCACGCTACCGGCTTCAAAAACCTGAGTGGTGCCGTCTTGGGCAGTCACTTCAACTTGCTTGCCAGACAGCAGTTTGCCGTGGCCTTCCAGCAGCGTAACGCCGTTGGCTTTGAACAGCGTCGCAACGCCGCCAGTCAGGTTCTTAACGATGGTGTCCTTGCGGCCAACCATGGCTGGCACATCCATGGTCACGCCTTTGGCAGTGATACCGTGGACAGCAAAGCCTTCCTGAGCCTCGTGATATTTCCACGAGCTGTCAAGCAGTGCTTTTGAAGGAATGCAACCAACGTTCAAGCAGGTGCCGCCAAGTGCGATCTTGCCAGCTTTATCCTGGTACTTCTCGATACAGGCAGTCTTCAAGCCCAGCTGTGCTGCCTTGATTGCAGCTACATAACCGCCAGGGCCGGCACCGATGACTACCACGTCGAATTTCTGAGACATTACTAATTCCTTCTCAAATAGACCGGACGGCTCCTTGTGGGAGCCGCCGAGGGAGAAACTGGGTTTAGATATCCAGCAGCAGGCGCGCAGGATCTTCCAGCAGGTTCTTGATGGTCACCAGGAAGGTCACGGCTTCCTTTCCATCGATCAGGCGGTGATCGTAAGACAGCGCCAAGTACATCATAGGACGAATAACAACCTGACCATTAATTGCCATTGGGCGCTGCAGAATGTTGTGCATACCCAAGATAGCAGCTTGCGGCGGGTTGACAATCGGCGTCGACATCATCGAACCGAAAGTACCACCGTTAGTGATGGTGAAGGTACCGCCAGTCATTTCGTCGATCGACAGCTTGCCGTCGCGCGCTTTCTTACCGAAGGTCGCGATGCCATTTTCGATTTCAGCCAGGCTCATCGATTCAGCGTTACGCAGTACCGGTACAACCAGACCACGGTCGCTCGATACAGCAACGCCAACGTCAGCGTAGCCGTGGTAAACGATGTCAGAACCATCGATCGAGGCGTTCACCGCCGGGTAGCGCTTGAGTGCTTCAGTCGCAGCCTTAACGAAGAACGACATAAAGCCCAGACGTACGCCGTTGTGCGACTTCTCGAACAGGTCTTTGTACTTCGAACGCAGCGCCATGACTTCAGTCATGTCGACTTCGTTGAAGGTAGTCAGCATGGCCATGTTCGACTGAGCTTCAACCAGACGCTCAGCAACTTTGGCACGCAGACGGGTCATCGGCACGCGCTTCTCAACACGATCGCCAACAGCCATTACTGGAGCGCTAGCAGCGGCAGCAGCTGGCTTAGCGGCAGGTGCGTTTTTCTTGGCTTCAACAGCTGCAACAACGTCTTCTTTAGTGACGCGACCGCCTTTGCCCGAGCCCTTGATGCTGTTCGGGTTGATGCCGTTTTCTTCAGCCAGCTTGCGAGCAGCAGGCGAAAGGATTTGATCGTCATCACCGCCAGCAGGTGCAGCAGCAGGTGCCTCTTCTTTTGCAGCAGGTGCAGAAGCAGCGGCTGGAGTAGCGCCAGCAGCGCCTTCAGTCAGGCGGCCCAGCAGTTCGTTGCTCAGTACGGTGTCGCCTTCGTTTTTAACGATTTCAGCGATCACGCCGTCGGCTTCAGCCAACACTTCGATAACAACTTTGTCAGTCTCGATGTCAACAATCAGCTCATCGCGCTTGACTGCGTCGCCCGGCTTTTTGTGCCAAGTAGCAACGGTACCGTCAGCAACCGATTCCGGGAAAGTTGGGGCATTAATATCGATAGCCATTGTGTGTGTCCTTAAATTCGGTTTTCAACGAGGCGGCCCACTCAGGCCGCCTCTTGCGCTCAGGCGTTAAACAGTGAAAGCGTCTTGCAGCAGTTTTTCCTGCTGCTCGGCGTGCAACGATGCATAACCGCATGCTGGAGATGCTGAGCCTTCACGGCCGGCATACTCAAGAACCAGGGTTTTCTTATGCGCAGTGACAACACGGCGCATGTGATGCTGGCTGCAATACCAGGCACCTTGGTTCATCGGCTCTTCCTGACACCAGACGATGTGCTTGAGATTCTTATAAACAGCAAGAGTCTCAGTCAGATCTTCTTCTGGGAACGGATAAAGCTGTTCGAGGCGTACGATAGCAATGTTGTTCAAGCCTTCAGCGCGACGCTTTTCGAGCAAGTCGTAGTAGACCTTGCCGCTGCACATCACCACACGGTCGACTTTCTTCGGATCGATTGCATCGACCTCAGGAATAACCGTTTGGAACGAGCCTTCAGCCAAATCTTCAAGCGTCGAGATTGCCAATTTGTGGCGCAACAGCGACTTCGGCGTCAATACGACCAATGGCTTGCGCAGAGGGCGGATCACCTGACGACGCAGCAAGTGGTAGATCTGAGCCGGTGTGGTCGGTACGCAGACCTGCATGTTGTGCTCAGCACAAAGTTGCAGATAACGCTCCAAACGCGCCGAGGAGTGCTCTGGCCCCTGCCCTTCATAACCATGCGGCAATAGCATAGTCAGACCGCAGAGACGGCCCCACTTGGTTTCGCCACTGGAGATGAACTGGTCAAATACAACCTGAGCACCGTTAGCGAAGTCACCGAATTGTGCTTCCCAGATCACCAAGCCATTTGGCGTGGTGGTCGAGTAGCCGTATTCGAAGGCAAGCACCGCTTCTTCAGACAGGAACGAGTCATACAGATCGAAATCTGGCTGATCGTCATACAGCTTCTGCAGCGGTACATAGGTGGCGCCGTCTTTCTGGTTGTGCAGAACGGCATGGCGGTGCGAGAACGTACCGCGACCTACGTCTTGACCCGTGATGCGAATTGGATGGCCTTCAAACAACAGGGTTGCGTATGCCATGGTTTCGGCATAACCCCAGTTGATCGGCAACGCACCGGCGGTCATCTTCTGACGGTCTTCGTAAATCTTCGACACCTGACGCTGAACCACAAAGCCATCTGGCGTTTCCAGTACTTTGCTCGACAGTTCTTGCAGGGTCTTCAGGTCAAAGCGAGTGTCATGACGCGCAGTCCAGGCGTGGCCCAGATACGGACGCCAGTCAACAAACAGCTCTTTGTTAGGCTCTTTAACCAAGCTCTTAACAACGTGCTGGCCATTGTCCAATGCGGTGCGGTACTCATCGCTCTTGGCCTGAACATCTTCGGCGGTCTGACTCGACGCACCGATCAGCTTCTCAGCGTACAGCTCACGCGTGGTGCGCTGCTTGGCGATCTGCTGGTACATCAGCGGCTGGGTGCCATTCGGCTCATCGGCTTCGTTGTGACCGCGACGACGGTAGCAAACCAGGTCGATCACCACATCGCGCTTGTACTGCATGCGGTAATCAACAGCCATCTGAGTGACAAACAACACAGCTTCCGGATCATCACCATTAACGTGGAAGATCGGCGCCTGGATCATTTTCGCCACATCAGTGCAGTACTCAGTGGAACGAGCATCGTCTGCACGGCTGATGGTGAAACCAACTTGGTTGTTGATGACGATATGGATGGTGCCGCCCGTCTTGAAGCCGCGCGTTTGCGACATCTGGAAGGTTTCCATGACCACACCCTGACCTGCAAATGCAGCATCACCGTGGATGGAAATTGGCAGGACCTTATCGCCTACGTTGTCATTACGGCGATCTTGACGGGCACGAACAGAGCCCTCAACCACCGGAGAAACGATTTCAAGGTGCGACGGGTTGAACGCCAGCGCCAAGTGGACTTCGCCACCGGCAGTCATCACGTTCGAGGAGAAACCCTGGTGGTATTTAACGTCACCCGAGCTCAAGCCTTCGGTTTTCTTGCCTTCGAACTCATCGAACAGGTCACGCGGGTTCTTGCCGAACGTGTTGACCAGTACGTTGAGGCGACCACGGTGGGCCATGCCGATGACAATTTCTTTGGTGCCGTAAGAGCCGCTGCGCTGGATGATTTCATCGAGCAACGGGATCAAGCTCTCGCCACCTTCCAAACCAAAGCGCTTGGTGCCTGGGTATTTGGTGCCCAGGTACTTTTCAAGACCTTCAGCGGCAGTCAGGCGCTCAAGCACATGCCCCTGCACTTCTGCGGAGTATTGTGGACGACCACGAACGCTTTCCAGACGCTGCTGGAACCAGCTGCGCTGTTCGGAATCGACGATGTGAGTGAATTCTGCGCCAATGGTGCGGCAATATGTCTGCTGCAACGCTTCGAGAATTTCACGCAGACTCGCCTCTTCCTTGCCGATGACCAGACCACCCGTGCGGAACGTGGTGTCCATGTCAGCGTCAGTCAGGCTGTAGTGATTGATCGACAGATCAGCCGGCAGCGGACGCTGCCAGAGACCTAGCGGATCAAGCTGCGCAGCCTGATGACCACGCATGCGGTAGGCCTGAATCAGACGCAGTACTTCGACTTGCTTCTTTTCGTGCTCGCTGCTGACGCTACCGGCAGAAACCGGTTGCGCACGTGCTTTGTTTTTAGCGAGCAGCACGAAATGGTCGCGAATCGTGGAATGCGATACGTCTGTTGTGGCGCCACCATCGGCCGGTAACTTCTGGAAGTAAGTGCGCCATTCTTCTGGCACAGCGTTGGGATCGTGCAGGTAAAGCTCATAGAGCTCTTCCACATAGGCAGCATTTCCACCGGATAGGTGGGCGCTGTCCCACATGCGCTGCATCACGCTTTCTTGCATGCTTGGTCACCCTCGGTTAGGGGACACCATCGGCGAAGAAACCGCGTGGGCTTTCGAAGTCATGATCCAGCGACCTCGGTAAAGCCACCACAGATCCCGCAGATAGTCCGGGCTCCGGCCCAGATGCCCCTGCTTGGTCGTCATAATATTTCAAAGTAGAACCACGGCTTTGTGGGCTGCGATTCTGGCTAAAACTGCGATATCGCATCACACACGATACCGCAGGCGTTACAGGTCTAGCAGAAAACGGTGTATCAAGTACCGCTTTGCAACAGCATGCCGCGAATGTGGCCGATTGCCTTGGTCGGGTTCAAACCCTTAGGGCAAACGCTTACGCAGTTCATGATGCTACGGCAGCGGAACACACTGAATGGATCATCCAATGCAGACAAACGTTCAACTGTTTTCGTGTCACGGCTATCAGCCAGGAAACGATAAGCTTGCAGCAGTGCAGCAGGACCGAGGAACTTATCAGGGTTCCACCAGAACGATGGGCAGCTGGTCGAGCAGCAAGCGCACAGAATGCACTCGTACAGACCATCAAGCTTCTCACGCTCTTCCGGTGACTGCAGACGCTCGATAGCCGGCGTTGGCGTATCGTTCTGCAAAAACGGCTGAATCTTCTCGTACTGCTTATAGAAGATGCTCATATCGACTACCAGGTCACGAATGACTGGTAAACCAGGCAAAGGACGGATCACCAGCTTGTTGTTTTTCACCACAGCCGACAACGGTGTGATGCAAGCCAGGCCATTCTTGCCATTGATGTTCATGCCGTCAGAGCCACACACGCCCTCACGGCAAGAACGACGGTAGGAGAAACCTTCGTCTTGCTCTTTTACCAGCGCCAGGACGTCAAGAACCATGATGTCCTTGCCGCCGGTATCGATCTGGAATTCCTGCATGAACGGCGCAGAGTCGCTCTCAGGGTTATAGCGATAAACACTTACTTGCAACATATCAGCCACCCTTAGTAAGTCCGGATCTTAGGTTCAAAGGTCGGAACTGTCTTCGGAGAGAAGTTAACGGCACGCTTGGTCACGCGCTTATCGCCTGGGAAGTACAGGGAATGGCACAGCCAGTTTTCGTCGTCACGATCTTCGAAGTCTTCACGGGCGTGAGCACCACGAGATTCTTTACGAGTCTCAGCAGCAATCGCGGTCGCTTCAGCAACTTCGAGAAGGTTTTGCAGTTCCAAAGCTTCGATACGCGCAGTGTTGAACGCCTGGCTCTTGTCCGCGATCTTAACAGTAGCGATCCGCTCACGCAGGTCAGCCAGCTGGGTAATACCCTTCTGCATGTATTCACCAGTACGGAATACACCGAAGTAGTTCTGCATGCAGCTTTGCAGTTCTTTACGCAGTGGAGCAACGTCTTCACCGGTGGTGCGTTCGTTAACACCCGCCAGACGGCTAAGCGACTGATCGATATCAGTGGCGCTCGCATTGCGGTGTTCAACGCCTTCTTTAAGCGATTTCTCGAGGTGCAGGCCAGCCGCACGACCGAATACCACCAAGTCGAGCAGCGAGTTGCCGCCCAGACGGTTTGCACCGTGAACCGATACGCAGGCTACTTCACCTACAGCGAACAGACCTTCGATGATCTTGTCGTTGCCGTTTTCGTCCTGAGTAATTGCCTGACCATGGATGTTGGTGGCAACGCCGCCCATCATATAGTGGCAAGTCGGAACAACTGGAATAGGCGTTACAGCTGGGTCAACGTGGGCGAAGGTTTTCGACAGCTCAACGATGCCAGGCAGACGGCTCAACAGGACGTCTTCGCCCAGGTGATCCATCTTCAGCATTACGTGATCGCCATCAGGACCACAGCCGTTACCGGCAATAATCTCTTTAACCATCGAACGCGCAACCACGTCACGACCAGCAAGGTCTTTAGCGTTCGGCGCATAACGCTCCATGAAACGCTCGCCGTGCTTGTTGATCAGGTAACCACCTTCACCACGGCAACCTTCGGTTACCAGTACACCGGCGCCGGCAATACCGGTCGGGTGGAACTGCCACATTTCGATGTCCTGAACCGGAACACCTGCACGCAGCGCCATACCAATACCGTCACCGGTGTTGATCAAGGCGTTAGTGGTAGACGAGTAGATGCGACCCGCGCCGCCAGTTGCCAGAACAACGGCCTTAGCACGGATATAAACCGTCTCACCGTCTTCAAGGCAGATAGCGATTACACCGACGATTACGCCGTCTTGGTTCTTAACCAGGTCAACTGCATACCATTCGTTAAGGAACGAAGTACCGGCTTTCAGGTTGCCCTGATAAAGGGTGTGCAGCAGAGCGTGACCCGTACGGTCAGCCGCGGCGCACGTACGGGCAGCCTGACCGCCCTTACCGAAGTCCTTGGACTGGCCACCGAATGGACGCTGGTAGATGCGGCCTTGCTCGGTACGCGAGAACGGCAAACCCATGTGCTCAAGCTCGAAAACCGCTTCCGGGCCTACGGAACACATGTACTCGATAGCGTCTTGGTCACCGATGTAGTCGGAACCTTTAACGGTATCGTACATGTGCCAGCGCCAATCATCGTTCGGATCGGCAGAGGCGATTGCACAAGTAATTCCGCCTTGGGCAGATACTGTGTGCGAACGCGTTGGGAATACCTTGGTGACGACTGCGGTTTTGTGACCGCCTTGAGCCAGCTGCAGCGCGGCACGCATGCCTGCACCGCCGCCACCAATGATGATGGCGTCATAAGAAAGTGTACGAATAGTCATGGATCAGATACCCCAAAGAATCTGCACGCCCCAGACGAAAAACGCGAACATGGCGATGCCACACGCTGCCTGGAACAGAAAACGCACGGCTGTAGCCCACTTACCGATCGCCATATTGGTCAGGTAGTCAGTGGAGATTGTCCACATACCAACCCAGGCGTGAACGCTGAGTGAAACTAAAGTCAGCAAGCTGAAGATGCGCATTGCTTGATTGGAGAACAAACCATGCCAGTCGGCATAACCCATACCAGGATGGGCGATCACATAACCCAGCAAAAACAGCACATAGGCCGCGAGAACGACAGCTGAAACACGCTGTGCCATCCAGTCATAGAGACCAGAACGCGACAAGTTAGTGACGTTGGTTACCATATCCATACCCCCAGCAGCAGAATCACGACCGCTGCAACAGCGAGTACGATTTTCGAGCCCAATGCACCGCCCTCAAGCGATTCACCGATACCCATGTCCATGATGATGTGGCGTACGCCAGCCACCAGGTGGTACAGCAAGGCGGACAACAATGCCCAAATCACAAACTTAGCCACAGGGCTAGTCAAACATTCTTTCACCTCGGCAAAGCCTTCCTCTGAAGCAAGCGACTTGTCGAGCGCATAAAGCAGCACGGCAATGCCGACAAAGAGGATGACACCGGAAATACGGTGAAGAATGGACGTGTAAGCGGTGATTGGGAGCTTGATAGTCCTAAGGTCTAGGTTTACAGGTCGTTGGCTATTCACGGCTTTTTTTATCACACTGAGAGCCCCGAAGTTGCAGGGCAAAGTTGTCGGGAGGTGCACTGGTCAGGTACCCATCACCCAAGGAGTGAAAACCACCAGATACAGGGCCAAAAGCCCTTAGTGGTTGGCCGCAGAGTATAGACAGTTAGGTTACTAATGACAACGGACCTGCCTATACCTTAGTGCAGATTGCGCGGATTATTTAAATCACGTAAAAGCGCAACTTATCCTTAATAATCAGCTGCCCACAGGCTCTACCCCATAGTGTTTTCGCAAATTGACTTTAGAATTTATCCCACTATAGTGGTGCGGGCCCTGCGTGGGGGGCTGTCTGATGATATCAAGCATAACTAGGAGGCCACACATGGCTGACAAAAAAGCGCAGTTGGTCATCGAGGGTGATGCCCCCGTCGAACTGCCTATTTTAACCGGCACCGTTGGTCCCGATGTAATCGATGTAAGAGGCTTAACAGCCACGGGCCGCTTCACTTTTGATCCAGGCTTCATGTCCACCGCGTCTTGCGAGTCGCAAATCACCTACATTGATGGTGACCAAGGCATTCTGCTGCATCGCGGCTACCCGATTGAACAGCTCGCTGAGAAAGCTGACTATCTGGAAACTTGCTACCTGCTGCTGAACGGCGAAATGCCGGATGAAGCACAAAAAGCTCAATTTGTAAGCACCATCAAGAACCACACCATGGTTCACGAACAGCTGAAGACCTTCTTCAACGGTTTCCGTCGTGACGCACACCCAATGGCCATCATGTGTGGCGTGGTCGGTGCCCTCTCCGCCTTCTATCACGACTCACTGGACATCAAGAACCCGCATCACCGCGAAGTATCGGCCATGCGCCTGATCTCCAAGATGCCAACCCTTGCAGCGATGACCTACAAGTACTCCATGGGCCAGCCTATGATGTACCCGCGTAATGACCTGAATTACGCTGAAAACTTCCTGCATATGATGTTTAACACGCCTTGCGAAATTAAGCCGATCAGCCCGGTTCTGGCCAAAGCGATGGATAAAATCTTTATCCTTCACGCTGACCATGAGCAGAACGCTTCGACTTCGACCGTGCGCCTGGCTGGCTCCTCTGGCGCCAACCCATTTGCCTGTATCGCAGCTGGTATCGCCGCACTTTGGGGCCCTGCTCACGGTGGCGCTAACGAAGCTGTACTGAGCATGCTTGATGAAATTGGCGATGTTTCCAACATCGATACCTTTATCGCTAAAGCCAAGGACAAAGAAGACCCATTCAAGCTGATGGGCTTTGGTCACCGCGTATACAAAAACCGCGACCCACGCGCTACTGTGATGAAGCAGACGTGCGATGAAGTGCTTAAAGAGCTGGGTATCACCAATGATCCACAGCTGGAACTGGCCATGCGTCTCGAAGAGATCGCACTGACCGATCCATACTTTATCGAACGCTCGCTGTACCCGAACGTAGACTTTTATTCGGGCATCATCTTGAAAGCGATCGGTATTCCAACCAGCATGTTCACAGTGATTTTCGCACTGGCACGCACTGTTGGCTGGATCTCGCACTGGAAAGAAATGCTTGAAAGCCCGTACAAAATTGGCCGTCCACGCCAGCTGTACACCGGCGAAAAGCAGCGTGACATCAAGAAATAAGCCACCAAGGCTAATTTGATAACGCAAAAAAGGCTGCCAATTGGCAGCCTTTTTTATACAAGGTTGATCGCGCTAGACACGCCTTCCTGTGCGTACGGCGAACAACTTCGGCACTCGAACTATTTTTTCTCGGCCAGTTCGCGGTAGTTTTTCAGGGTGTTAAATGGCGCATCAACAACAAATTTGTTGGCTAACCACGACGGCACACTACCGCCCGGCTCGGTGTGCACTTCATAGACGACTTCAACTTCGCCTGCTGCCTTCGGGGTAAACACCCAACTTCCCTCTAACTCGCTAACTCTGACAAAACCTTTTTCTTCGGGTACATAGCTCGGCACCCCGTGCATTAAGCGAGTTGCTCCGCCATCAGCGCCTTGTTTAGTCATCACTTCCATTACCGAGTCGCGCGGCGTGACAGGCCAAGGCGTGTTGAACTGAGCATAAGTCCAAGCCTTATCTCCCTCTTGCTTAAGGACTTTTTGCGTTTTGCACTCATGAATCCATGCGCAAGAACCTGCCGCATCGTTCTGCAACTTAAGCAGTGTCGACACATCAGACTTGATGGTGGTTACACCACGGTAGGCCTTGTATTCAGAGCCTGCTACATCACTCAGGTAAATCTTGATGCCATCCTCATCCTTCACCAGATTCCAGTCTTGCGCATGCGCAGCATTAACCGCCAATACAGCAACGCCACCCAACAGTAACCGTGTCAATAGAGCCATCATCTCTCCCAGGCTTGTGCCTGCTGGTAAATTAATTACTTAACCCGCCGCGGCAGTCGTACCTTCCAGCCAGGCAATTAAGCGGATTGCATCTTCCTGAGTGTCACCGCACACCTCAACATCTGCAGCGAATGCAGAACAGACCAATGGCCGCTCGGGCTGACCGAAGATCATGCAAAAATTAGTCTCATCCAACTGAATGCAGCGCACTCCAGCCGGCTTGCCGTTGGGCATACCCGGAATCGGAGAACTGATTGAAGGTGAGATGCAGCAAGCGCCACAGCCAGCTCGGCATTTCATGATCCGTACACGCCCCCAATAAGCACAATCACAGCATATCGCCGATTTTACCTGCAAACAGCTAAGATTAGCAGCACCTAAACAACCAACTCGTCGCTACCTGTCATTGCACAATCAGAGGTCGCAGGAAATTCGCGACACCTGATTGTTAAGGCAACAAAAGAACTCAGGAGTTCTTTGTCGGCTTCAGCCGCGAGATCAAACTGGAGGTATCCCAGCGACCACCGCCTGCCGCCTGAACATCAGCATAGAACTGATCGACCAGCGCAGTAACGGGTAGCTGCGCGCCATTGCTACGCGCCTCGGTGAGCAGGATGGATAAATCTTTGCGCATCCAATCGACTGCAAAACCAAAGTCAAATTCACCCTCGAGCATGGCTTTATGGCGGTTCTCAAGCTGCCATGACTGGGCAGCACCCTTGCTGATAACCTCCATAGCAGCAATGCCGTCGAGCCCGGCACACTGAGCAAAATGCAGCGCCTCAGACAAACCTTGAACCAGGCCACCAATACAAATTTGATTGACCATCTTGGTCAGTTGGCCGCTGCCAGCCGGCCCCATCAGGCGGACCATTTTTGCGTACGCATCGATCACAGGCTGCGCTTTATCGAAATCGCCCTGCTCACCACCGACCATCACTGTCAGCACGCCATTCTGTGCGCCCGCCTGACCACCCGAAACCGGCGCATCAAGAAAACCAACCGAGCGCTCCAGCGCAGCTGCTGCAAGCTCGCGAGCAACAGTTGCCGAGGCCGTGGTGTGATCAACCAGTATGCTCCCTGCCTGCATGCCTGCTAACGCGCCATCGTCACCCAGCACAACGCTGCGCAAGTCATCGTCATTGCCGACGCACACCATTACCAAGTCCGCCCCTTGCGCGGCCTCACGGGGTGTCGCTGCACACTCACCTGCGTACTCATCAACCCACTGCTTGGCTTTTGCCGCAGAGCGGTTATAGACACAGACTTGATGCCCGTCTCGTGCTAAATGTCCTGCCATGGGATAACCCATAACACCCAATCCAATAAAGGCTACATTGGCCATTTGATACCTCCAGATTGATTTACCAGCAGCCTAACATGCGCTTTGTCGTAATAGTTGGGCACTTGCATACTGGCGCTATTGTCCTAAAACCTAATATACGTCGCCTACAGTGCGAGCATCGATTCGCAAGCTCATGGAGAGCCTATGGGACATTGGTTAGTGATTGACCTGGAAGCCACAACAGAAGAAGGCGGTTGGCCGATTGAGGAGATGGAAATTATCGAAATCGGCGCCAGCATGGTAAACACCCAAGGTCATGAGGTTGACCATTTCCAACGCTTTGTAAAACCGATAAGACGCCCCCACCTGACAAAATTTTGCCGCGATTTGACTCGTATCAACCAAAGCGACGTAGACAGCGCGATGGCATTCACTGAGGTTTGGCCACATTTTGAACGCTGGCTGAGCCAACATCATTCCCGCCTAGTGGGCTGGGCCAGTTGGGGCGAATATGACCGCCGCCAGCTTGAGCAGGATTGGCAACAGCAAAAAATCACTAGCCATTTAAGGACTGTAGAGCATCTGAACCTTAAAAAAACGTTCGCCCAAGCTCGAAAACTGCAACACCCCGTGGGGCTGCACACCGCATTACAACTGTCCGGAATCAGTTTTAGCGGACAACAACACCGGGCGCTAAGCGATGCGCGTAACACCGCTCGATTACTGCCATTGGTATTACCTATTCAAAGCTGATGACGCCTCGATCAGGCTTCGGCATACTGGCGGGCCATTTTTCAGCCCTTACGAGGATTTGCATATGTTCAAAGTAAATGAGTACTTCGACGGCACCGTCAAATCTATTGCTTTCGATATGGCTGCAGGCCCGGCCACAATTGGTGTAATGGCTGCAGGTGACTATGAGTTCGGCACCAGCCAACTCGAAGTGATGCACGTAGTAGCAGGTGCACTGACTGTTCAGCAAGCAGGCTCTGAAAGCTGGGAAACATACGAAGCAGGCAGCAATTTCACCGTACCGGCCAATAGCAAGTTCAAGCTTAAAGTTGCAGTGGATACCGCTTACCTCTGCGAATACCGCTAAACGCTTGAAGGCTGAATGACCGGCCAGTAGGCCGGTTTTTTTTGCACTTAAATTTTAATTGGAATCAATAATGCCTCGCGCCATCTCCGCTACCGCCATTGTTTTACCTATCGCCCTGCTCGTGGTGGCAATGGTGTCAATTCAGAGCGGTGCATCCTTGGCGAAGAGTCTGTTTCCGGTGATCGGTGCAGAAGGCACCACGGCGCTGCGCCTGGGCTTCGGGGCAATTATCTTGGCGGTTATTATGCGCCCGTGGCAGGCGCGCTTAACCCTTTCATCCTGCAAAGCATTACTGGCGTATGGGCTTGCATTGGGCGGCATGAACCTGATGTTTTACATGTCCCTGAAAACCATTCCACTGGGCATTGCCGTCTCCCTTGAGTTCACCGGCCCACTCGCCTTGGCACTGCTGTCTTCACGACGCCTGCTCGATTTTGTCTGGGTGGCGATGGCAGTAACCGGCTTGTGGCTACTGCTGCCCAGTACGCACTCTGAACAAGCACTGGATCCAGTCGGCATGGCGTTTGCCCTTGGTGCCGGTCTGTGCTGGGCGATGTACATCATTTTCGGCCAAAAAGCCGGCGCACAACACGGCAAGCATACTGCCTGCCTGGGCACTCTGGTTGCTGCAGCTCTGGTTATCCCAATTGGCATGTGGCAGGCCGGCTCTGCGTTGTACAACGTAGATCTGCTCCCCATCGCACTGGCAGTTGCCGTACTCTCATCTGCACTGCCTTACAGCCTTGAAATGATTGCCCTGACGCGCCTGCCTTCGCGCATTTTCAGCATTTTGATGAGTTTAGAGCCAGCAGTTGCAGCCCTCACCGGCCTGCTGTTTCTTAGCGAGCAATTGCATGTCACTCAGTGGCTGGCCATCAGCTTCATCATTCTTGCCTCGGCGGGTGCCGCGGCGACGATCAGACCGCAAACCAAACCTATCGCCCTGAAAGACTAACTATCACGCACCTCTGGGTTTGAAAACTGCAACTCCGCCAAGCGCGCATAGAGTGGACTGCTGGCAATAAGCTGCTGATGCGAGCCGATGGCGACGAGCTTACCCGACTCAATCACAGCGATGCGCTCAGCGCTTTTAACAGTCGCCAGACGGTGCGCAATCACCAAGGTGGTGCGGCCCTGCATCAGACGCGGCAACGCCTGCTGGATCAAATGTTCGCTCTCAGCATCAAGGGCGCTGGTGGCCTCATCCAGCAACAAAATCGGCGCATCCAATAACAAGGCCCTGGCAATGGCCAAACGTTGCCGCTGACCACCTGATAAGCCCATCCCGGCATCACCCAAATGGGTTTGATAGCCTTCAGGCAGCTTCATAATGAACGCGTGGGCATGGGCGGCCCGGGCAGCCGCTTCAACATCGGCGTAGCTCGCCTGTGTTTTGCCGTAACGAATATTGTCTTCAACCGTGCCAAAAAACAGCGCCGGGTTTTGCGACACCAGCGCGAAGCACTGTCTTAAATCACTCGGATCAAGCTGATCAATAGGTAAACCATCAACCAGTATTCGCCCATGTTGTGGATCGAAAAACCGCAGCAACAAATCAAACAGCGTCGACTTACCCGCACCTGACGGCCCCACCAAGGCGACTGTTTGCCCCGGCTCGACCTGTAAATCGATTCCATCGATGGCAAAACTGCTAAGCCGCGATGGGTAGGCAAAACGCACATCTTGCAGCTCTATGCGACCTTGGACCGGCTGCGCCAAAGTCAATTTATTTGCCGTCGGCGCGCTGATTTCATTGCGTGCCTGCAGCAACTCAGTGATCCGTTCGGCAGCACCCGCAGCACGCTGCAACTCACCGATCACTTCACTTAAGGTGCCAAACGATGACCCCACAATCAGGCTGTAGAACACAAAAGCAGCCAACTCGCCACCACTGATGCGCCCGGCAATAACATCCATGCCACCCACCCAAAGCATGACTCCGACAGCCCCTAAAACCAGCACAATGACAATGGTAATCAGCCAAGCACGCTGGGCAATGCGTTTGCGCGCCGTATCAAACGCCGCCTCAGCAGAAATGCCAAAACGACGTATATCTTCGCTTTGGTGGTTGTAAGCCTGAACCGTTTTAATTTGCCCAAGCACCTCGGCCACATAGCTGCCGACATCAGCCACACGATCTTGGCTCTGGCGTGATAGCGAGCGCACACGGCGTCCGAAAATCAGGATAGGCGCAACCACCAGTGGCAGCGCGACCAAGACAATCCCGCTGAGTTTAGGATTTGTAATAATCAACAAAACCACACCCCCGATCATGATGATCAGGTTGCGCAATGCCATCGACAGTGACGAGCCAATCACCGATTGTAAAAGCGTGGTATCGGCTGTCAGTCGCGACTGAATTTCT
This sequence comes from Pseudomonas sp. NPDC078700, assembly GCF_044542375.1. NCBI lineage: Bacteria > Pseudomonadati > Pseudomonadota > Gammaproteobacteria > Pseudomonadales > Pseudomonadaceae > Pseudomonas > Pseudomonas sp. NPDC078700. The sequence continues at coordinate 57,010 of NZ_JBITUI010000006.1, read as the reverse complement.
GAGCTGCGGTTGCTCTCGTAAAACCCCGGATGCAGCGTAATAAGATGGTTGAACACCCGCTTACGAATATCGGCGACTACTCGCTCACCCAGCCACGAAACCAGGTAAAACCGCGTGTAGGTGCCAAACGCCAATGCCAGCACCAAGACAAAAAACAACGCAATGGAGTGCTCCAGCGCCTCGCGCGACTGGGTGGCCAAGCCTTGGTCGACCAGCAGCTTGATGCCCTGCCCCATAGACAGGGTAATTGCAGCGGTGAACATCAAGGCCAGTAGCGCACCCACAACGCGCAAGCGATAAGGCGCAATAAAAGCCCAGGCAACTTGCATGGCGTGGATTTGACGCGACGATAAAAATGATTTCATGCGCTCTCGATAGGCTTGGTTTGTAGGGTGTACGACGCTTTTTCACACACCATTTAGTCACCTGCCTGGTGGACACAGAGTCGTCGGCTTAGGCAGATCCCGCGCAAGGTGCGGCCACGCGAAGCTTGTCCACCCTGGCTCACAACTGCGCGACCGGCACAACAATTGGGCTGCGAAGGTACTCCGATTATTCAGCGTGGGCGCTAAGCGGATAGAGCAACTCTTCCTTGTACCCTGCCCACACCTTGATTACATCAGGAAAGCTGTCGTCAAGATTGATATCACCGGTATCCACCAGCAAGGGCCGACCCTCCAACGTTGACAACTTGCGCTTGGTCGCCACCACACGAATGTGCTCAAGACCGACAGCGCGCACTACACGCGCGCTGACCTGCTGATTGCCGCGCCCAAGAATATGACCCTGCCCGCCAATGGCTGTGACCAGCAAGCGTGCAGGATGGCCCTCGACCCACTCAAACAACTGCGCTTCTGTCACATCGCGCGCGATTACCTGGCCGTTCTCAATCACATCAACCCCAAGCAGAGTCGTCTCCAGGCCAAGATTTTGCGCCAATCCATGCAGGGTCGAACCGGGCCCAAAGATGTAACGAACGTCTTGCTCCCAGCTTTCTTCGAGCCAGGCGGCTAAGTCATTGAGCACCAACTCTTCGGACTCCACGCCCGCTTGCTTAACCTGCTGGACAAAACCGCCTTCTTCCGGGACGCTCAATTCACCGTACCAACGCGCTGTCACCCGCCCTTCACGAAGCGCGGTCTCATCAATATCGCGTACCTCACCACTGGCCAGGCGCACCAAACCTCCAGCGATAAGTCGCCCAGTTAATTCGCCCGCCGCTCGCGGGCTAATGGCATAGACCCCAGAATGGATTTTTACCCCGGCCGGAATACCCAAGACCGGCTGCCCAGGACGCACAGCAGCGCAGATATCGCGGGCGGTGCCATCTCCCCCAGCAAATAAAATCAGCGCCACACCTGCATCCTGCAAAAGCTCCACGGCCTTGCGAGTGTCATCAGCTGTGGTTTGCCCATCATTAACAGAGCCGAGCACGCGATGCGAAAACCCCATATCGGCCAACAAATCAGCCCCCATACTGCCGGGAAAGCTCACAAACTCAACGCGCTCATTTAGCTCAACCAAGACATTCAAGGCTGTACGGGTGCGAAATGCTGCTTTTGGCTCGACGCCCAGCGCTATCGCTTGCTCAGCAACGCCATCACTGCCCTTAAGGCCAGCAGGACCACCAAGACCGGCGAGCGGGTTGATAATTAACCCGATGCGAAAGCGCGACATACATCCACTCCAAAATAATGCTGTAATTTATCCGAATTCATTGTTTCCCTGCTTTTCAAGCACGGGACTTTTTTGGCAGAGTAATCCTACGTGAAAGCCGGGTTGCATGCAGCCAGGCGGCCAAATGGCCACGATCCAAATTGGCCCGCGAGCCACGCAGAGGTTACAGTTTTAGCCAAGCACCAGGCTGAGGAGACCGGTTATGAGCAACTCAAACCCGCAAAACCCAGGCAATACCCCCTCGGTTGAACAAGACAAGCCCGTAGGCGGCGCGATCATCGACGAGCAAGGGCATGAAGTCGAGATTACCGAGCACATGATTCAGGATGCCTGCGACGAGCTGGAAAAAAGCCGCGTCGCCCAGCAAGAAAAAGGCTGATTCTGCCGCGCTTAGGGCGCAAAGCGCTGGCTTGCCTAGCGCTTTGCCACGCCCAGCGCCTGCAATACTTGCACATGCTCAGGTAAGGGCTGCCCGACAAAACTGACGCCGAGCAATTCGACTTCTCTGCGCATCGGATAGTGCTTGCGCAGTGCATCGAAGGCCGCGCGTTGCCGGGCTTTATCACTGAACAAACTGCGGCGAAAATCCGCATCATCGCGGCGAGGGTCATAAACCGCCCGGCAGATGCTGGCGATCAACCAGTCGCACTGCACAGTTGCATCAAAATGCATGTGCGTTAACCAAGGTGCAGGCATCAAGTCTTCAAGGTTATGCCTCGGCACCTGCCCCAGAAAGGCACAAAAAGCAGTGTAGATTTGCGCCGTACCGCGCAGCTTGCCATCAAGGCTGTAGCCTGCAATATGCGGCGTAGCGATCCGACACAAGGCGGCCAACGCAACATCCACCGTGGGCTCCGCCTCCCAGACATCCAACACTGCACGCAGATCGTCACGCTGTTCTAGCATACGGCGCAGGGCCAGGTTGTCGATGACCGGGCCACGGCTGGCATTGATAAGCCAGGTATCCGGTTTTAACTGGGCCAGGTTATCCGTATTAAGCAAGTGCTGAGTAATATGCTCGCCGGTTTTGTTTAACGGGGTGTGCAAACTGATGACATCGCACTGGCTGATAACCTGCTGCAGGCTGACAAAGTCCCCGCCCTCGAGCAGTTGACGCGGCGGATCACACACTAAGACCCTCCAGCCAAGCCCTTGCAAAACCGCCTGCAAACGGCTTCCAACTTGACCGGCACCCACAATGCCGTATGTGCGCGTGGATAAATCAACCCCTTGATCCTCGGCCAGCACCAGCAAACTCGACAAGACGTAATCGACAACCCCGCGTGCATTGCAACCCGGAGCGCTGGACCAAGCGATATTGGCTTGCTCAAAGTAGTCAAGATCAAGATGGTCGGTGCCAATGGTGCAAGTACCAACAAACTTTACCGGGCTGCCTTGCAGCATTTGCTGACTGACCTGAGTTACCGACCGCACCAAGAGCACATCGGCATCAGCCACTGCAGCGGCATCAATTGAACGACCGGGCAGGCGCGTTATGGAGCCGAAGTCGGCAAAAAACTCATCAAGCAATGGGATGTTTTCGTCTGCAACAATTCGCATGGCGTGGCTCCGCGGGGCTGATCTGTATTCTAACAGCAAGGTGCACGGAGTCATCTGTCACGCCCACGCAAATCAATTATTGCAAAACCGCCATCAGGCCAACTAAAACAATCAATTGCGGCCTATCCTGACCAAATGGTCAGAGCGTATACTGCGCTGTTTTACGAGAGCATCAACCATGTCTGCGACACCAGTAGCTGAAACACGGGCTCAACGCGCCAGCCGTGAACTTCGCAGCCTGCTGGTGCTTGCCACGCCGATTATCATCGCCCAACTGGCGCATACCGCCATGGGTTTCGTCGACACCTTGATGGCCGGACGCGTTGGCCCGCGAGATTTGGCCGCCGTAGCGCTCGGCAATTCGATCTGGGTACCGGTTTTCTTGCTGATGACCGGCATTCTATTGGCCACCACCCCAAAAGTTGCACAGCGCTACGGTGCCGGAGAAGAATCCAGCATCGGGCCCTTGGTGCGCCAGGCATTATGGTTGGCAATTGTGGTCGGCGGCGGCGCGGCAACCATTCTGTGGAATGCCGAAATCGTCTTGCACAGCATGAATGTCGAGCCTGACCTGATAGCCCCTTCGATGGGCTACCTACGTGCGGTTGCCTGTGGTTTCCCAGCCGTTGCGCTCTACCATGTGCTGCGCTGCTTCAGTGATGGCCTTGGCCATACCCGCCCAAGCATGGTGATCGGCATTTTCGGGCTCATGCTGAACATTCCACTCAACTACATATTCATCTACGGCAAGCTTGGCTTACCTGCCATGGGCGGCGTCGGCTGTGGCTGGGCAACTGGCCTGGTCATGACCTTTATGTTTGTGTGCATGCTGATTTGGGTCAAGTGGGCATCCTTTTACAAAGCCAGCGAACTGTTCAAACACTTCGAATGGCCTCAGTGGTCCGTCATCAAGCGCCTGCTATCAATTGGCTTGCCCATCGGCATCGCCGTGTTTGCAGAGTCGAGTATTTTCGCAGTGATCGCCCTGTTGATTGGTGGCCTGGGTGCGACAGTTGTTGCGGGTCACCAGATTGCCCTCAACTTCAGCTCGCTGGTGTTTATGATTCCCTATTCATTGGGCATGGCCGCAACGGTACGGGTTGGCCAGGCATTGGGCCGCCACGACGCCCGTGGCGCTCGCTTCGCGGCGGGCGTCAGCATGGCGACCGCATTGGCTTACGCCTGTTGCTCGGCCACGCTGATATTGCTGCTGCGCGAGCAAATCGTCAGCATCTACACCCCAGACCCAACCGTGATTGCACTGGCCTCCACACTGATTATCTATGCCGCACTGTTTCAACTCTCGGATGCGATTCAGGTCACGGCTGCCGGTGCCTTGCGCGGCTATCAGGACACACGGGTCACCATGCTGCTGACGCTATTCGCTTATTGGGGGATTGGCTTGCCGGTTGGTTACGCGCTGGGCTTGTCCAACTGGCTCGGCGAGCCTTCCGGGCCACAAGGACTGTGGCAAGGCTTAGTGGTCGGATTAACCTGCGCAGCCGTGATGCTGGCCATACGCTTGAGCAGAAGCGCACGCAAACGCATTCGCTTATCTAAACTGGCGGGATGATCTTAAGATTTCTAACCTTGGCAATGTTAGCGGCGCTCGCAGGGTGCAAGCCTGCCAATGATGCGCAAGCCTTGCAGGCCGACTACCTGTATCGCGTGGCAAATGCTACAGATGTCGAAATAAGCACAGCCGCAGAACAAGGCAGGCTTTATCGAATGCCGCCACGCCGCGACCGGGTCATGGAGATTCCTGAACTGCGTATCAGCCTGCTCGACCTGATCATCGATGTACACCGCTGCCCCGCCTTGCAGATTCTAATTAGCCAGCGCAACAGCATACTCGGCAAACAGATGCAGCCAAGCAACCGACTGGCCTATGAAGGTGATTTACTGCGTGAGATTGCAGCTTGCCAGCAACGCTTGAATGCTGTCGAAGACAACGACTTTAACCAGCAGCTAAGCCAGGTGGCATTAGAAAAACGAGCGCAACTTCCACGGGTGTACTGGAATGCACTCAATGCCAGCCCAGAATTTGAGCAATTTTTACGCTTTGCACCTATGCCACTTCCTGCTGATGTCAGCGATAGCGACCCGGCCCAAGACGCACTGGCTAACCTGGTCAGCATTGGCCAACAATTACCTGACCATTTACCCCCCGCCAGCGATGAGCTGGATCCGCTATTCTTCGCCCTGCTCGCCACTGACCAAGGCGGCCAATTGATCAGCAGCCTGAGCACCCTTACCAAAACCCTCAATCAAGGCAGCGAGGCCTTGGAAATACGACAAACCCAACGCCCCATATGCCCACAACGGCGAGCAACTGAGCAAGCACGAGTCTTGCAAAACGTCTTTGTTAAATTCTATGCAGGCAGGCTGCAACCTTATTTAGCCAAGGTTGATCAGCGCGGCAAACGCTGGAGCGAAAGCCTGATGCAGATGAGTGAGATCAAGCAGGTTCCACCGGCGTTGAAACAGTACCTGCTGGCACTTGCCGGGCCGAATGGTTCACTGTGGAGCCAATTCCAGCATGCCACTAAACGGCATATTAAAGCCTGGCAAACAACCCTAAAGAGCTGTGGCCTGGCGCCGGGTCAATCTGGATGGGTGGGTGACGCAGACAACGCCGCCCAGTAAGCCTCGGAGAGAAACTCACGGCCTTGCAGTAAATGCCCTAAATACTCACGCGAAGGCAGCAGACCCTCTTCACGAAATGCCGGATTGGCAATGTAAACCCAAGCGGCAATATCGTCCTGCGCTGTAGTGATGTGCATCCGTTCGCGACTGTAGAGCACTGGAGTGCCTTCGAAAGGATCTAGCTTATCAATTTCCCCAGCATCAGCTAATCGATACAGTATGCCCTCAACCACGCTTCCCGGCTGGTAAACGATATTCGCGAACGCCTGCCCCATAACCGTTGCAGCGCGCTTGTTAAAACGCAAGGCAAAACCGCTTAACTGCCCTGCCCGCGCCTCAAGCACATGAAGGCCCCGCGCTTGCATGCGTGCGGGATTCATATTGGAACCGTAGGCAAAATACCAATCCATTGCAGCCTCGTGATTAATCGAGCTTCGTGCGGATCCAGTACAAATAAGTCCCTGACTCTTCAGCTTGATCCAGCAAGTCGTGGCCAAGAAACACGCAGAATTTAGGCACATCGCGGCGCGTGGAAGGGTCAGTCGCGATCACCTTGAGCAAGCTGCCAGCTTGCATGTCGCGCACTTTGTTATGCAGCATCATTACTGGTTCAGGGCAGTTAAGGCCGCTGGCATCAAGCACCGAGTCAGGGGTGAGTTTTTTCGGGTCAGACATCTAAACACTCCAAATAGATAGCGCTATTGTCGCGCAAAGCTGACCCCAAGGTCACCTATTGGTGTTATTTCCCTAAACGACGGAGGTGACAGGTGACCTCTTCACGGTCGTGATAGAGCTGCTTGCAGGCAATCGACACCTTGATACGCCGCTCAGCAAAACCCGCTTCCATCCGGTCGAGCAGCTTGCGGACTTCGGCGTAACGCTGCTTCATCGGCAACTTGAGATTGACCACCGCCTCGCGGCATAACCCTTCGCCGATCCAGGTCTCCAGTAGGGCCGCATTGCGCGCTGGCTTTTCAACAATATCGCAGACCATCCAATCAACCGGCTGGCGTGGCTTGTAGGTAAAGCCGTCAGCCATTAAGTGCTGGACCAAACCGGTATCCATCAAGCTTTGCGCCATGGGCCCATTATCAATGGCGGTCACCAGCATGCCACGCCTGACCAGTTGATAGGTCCAGCCCCCTGGCGCTGCACCTAAATCAACCCCTGTCATATCACCATTCAGGCGCTCGTCCCATTCCTCACGCGGAATAAATGTATGCCAGGCCTCCTCAAGTTTTAAGGTCGAGCGACTCGGTGCCTCACGCGGGAATTTCAAGCGTGGAATGCCCATTGGCCAAATTGCACTGTTGTTCGACTCAGCCAGACCTGCAAAGACTTCACGGCCACTTTTGAATGTCAGCAGTAGGCGCGGCTTGCCCGGCTGCTCAACCAGCTTGCCGGCTTTACTTAACGCCTTGCGCAGCGGCACTTCGAATTTCTTACAGAAATTCGAAAGCTCCTTGCCATCATTGGTATCGAGCACTTCAAGCCAGACACTGCCGCACACGGGAAAGTCGCGTAGATGCTCAAGTAACACGCTGATGCGATCTGTTTCAGGGAGATCAATGAATACACCGCGCGCCCACTGACGAGGGAAAATCAGTTGTTTGAAGTTAACACCCCGCATCAAACGCTCGGCACCGCCCTCTTCAGTGCAGATAAATTCAGCGCAGGCTGTGCTGGCCTTAGCCTTGGCGTAGCCAGCAACATGCAGATTGGCAGCATGCTCGCTGATTTCAGAGCAGACCTCGCTTTCAAATCCGGGCCGGCAATGCAGTAACAAAGTATTCATCGGGGATCTCCTCAAGACGCGCATGATAGCGAAGTTGGGAACCCAGAGCTGTAAATCCTGTCCAGCTTAATAACCCGTACAAAAAATTACGGCCTGTTATCAGGGCGTGAAAGGAGCTTGCTTGAAGCCCTCGGAACGCGTTTTTATGGAGCAAACAGTGGTTTTCAACAGCACTCGAGGTCAATTGATAGCAGCTTGATGTTATCGGCCATGAGTGTCAGGGTAAAAATAGACCCCCATAAATGGCAAGACAGCCCCACCAGGGCTAACTTTTAAGCCTGCCATGAGAAAACACGATGTTCAGCCCGGCCAGCCGTGTGGCCAAAGAAGGAGCTTTAAATGCCATCCCTAAATAGCCTGAACAGTCGCCAAAGCCTGAAAGTCGGCGACAAAACCTACCAGTACTTCAGCTTGCCCGAAGCCGCCAAAGCGCTCGGCAACATCGACAAATTACCCATGTCACTGAAGGTACTGCTCGAGAATTTATTACGCTGGGAAGACGATAAAACTGTCACTGGCGACGATCTCAAAGCCATCGCTGCCTGGCTGAAAAAGCGCAGTTCAGACCGAGAAATCCAATACCGCCCTGCTCGCGTGCTGATGCAGGACTTTACCGGTGTACCTGCAGTCGTCGACCTTGCGGCAATGCGTGACGCCATGAGCAAAGCCGGCGGTGATCCGCAAAAGATCAACCCGCTGTCCCCAGTTGACCTGGTGATTGACCACTCAGTAATGGTCGATAAATTCGGCACAGACGATGCATTCAACCAAAACGTTGAGATTGAGATGCAGCGCAATGGCGAGCGCTATGAGTTTCTGCGCTGGGGTCAGCATGCCTTCGATAATTTCAGTGTAGTGCCGCCCGGCACTGGCATTTGTCATCAGGTAAACCTTGAATACCTTGGGCGTACGGTTTGGACCAAAGAAGAAGACGGGCAAACGTTCGCCTTCCCAGACACCTTAGTCGGCACCGACTCTCACACCACCATGATCAATGGTCTCGGCGTGCTGGGCTGGGGCGTTGGCGGCATTGAGGCTGAAGCCGCCATGCTTGGCCAGCCCGTTTCAATGCTGATTCCTGAAGTCATTGGCTTTAAGCTGACCGGCAAGTTGCCAGAAGGCATTACAGCAACCGACTTGGTACTCACCGTCACCCAAATGCTGCGCAGCAAAGGCGTGGTTGGCAAGTTCGTGGAGTTTTACGGCGATGGCCTGGCTGAGCTGCCGCTGGCTGACCGCGCAACAATCGCCAACATGGCACCCGAGTACGGCGCGACCTGTGGCTTCTTTCCGGTGGATGAGATCACCCTGGGTTATTTGCGCCTGTCAGGCCGCCCGGACGACGCAGTGGCACTGGTTGAAGCGTATTCGAAAGCCCAAGGTTTATGGCGCGAGCAAGGCCAGGAGCCGACGTTCACCGACAGTTTATCGCTCGATATGGGCAGCGTTGAAGCCAGTCTGGCAGGCCCTAAACGGCCTCAAGACCGGGTACCTCTGACTCAAGTACATAATGCCTTCGATGACTTTGTTGGCCTCCAACTCAAACCAAGTGGCAAAGAAGAAGGCCGCTTACTCAGCGAGGGCGGAGGCGGAGCAGCCGTTGGCAGTGAAGCGTCTACACGCGAGGTCGATTACGAATTTGAAGGCCAATCCCACCGCCTAAAAAATGGCGCAGTGGTGATTGCGGCTATCACCTCGTGCACAAATACCTCAAACCCAAGCGTGATGATGGCGGCTGGCTTGGTAGCAAAAAAAGCAGTCGAGAAAGGCCTGCAGCGTAAGCCTTGGGTGAAAAGCTCGCTGGCACCTGGCTCTAAAGTAGTCACTGAGTACTTTAATGCCGCTGGGCTCACCCAATACCTGGATAAGCTTGGCTTCGATTTGGTGGGCTATGGCTGCACAACCTGCATCGGTAACTCGGGCCCACTGCCCGCCCCCATCGAGAAAGCTATCCAGAGCGCTGACCTGACTGTCGCATCGGTGCTTTCCGGCAATCGAAACTTTGAAGGCCGGGTGCACCCACTGGTGAAAACCAACTGGCTGGCATCGCCCCCCCTAGTCGTCGCCTATGCCTTAGCAGGCAATGTGCGCATCAATATTGCCGAGCAGCCCCTTGGCGATGATAAAGACGGCAATCCGGTGTACCTGAAGGATATCTGGCCGACGCAGAAAGAAATCAGCGATGCGATCATGAAAGTCAACACGGCCATGTTCCGCAAAGAATACGCCGAAGTCTTCAGCGGCGATGAGCAGTGGCAAGCGATCAAAGTATCCGAGGATGACACCTACAGCTGGCAAGACGATTCAACCTATATCCAGCACCCGCCGTTCTTTGAAGGCATCGCCGACGCGCCGCCGCACATCGGCGACATCCGGGATGCGCGGGTGCTGGCGTTGTTAGGCGACTCGGTGACCACCGACCATATCTCGCCAGCAGGTAATATTAAAAGCGACAGCCCAGCGGGTCGTTACCTTCGCGAAAAAGGGGTTGAGCCTGCTGACTTCAACTCCTATGGCTCGCGTCGAGGCAATCATGAAGTAATGATGCGCGGCACCTTTGCCAACATCCGCATCCGCAATGAAATGCTTGATGGCAGCGAAGGCGGTAACACCATCCATATTCCAAGTGGCGAACAGCTGTCTATATATGACGCTGCCATGCGCTACCAGGAAGAAGGCACGCCATTGGTGGTCATTGCCGGCAAAGAATATGGCACAGGCTCATCCCGTGACTGGGCAGCAAAAGGCACCAACCTGCTCGGGGTCAAGGCGGTTCTGGCTGAGAGCTTCGAACGTATTCACCGCTCTAATTTGGTGGGCATGGGCGTACTGCCGCTACAATTCAAGGACGGTCAAGACCGCAAGAGCCTGGGACTAACCGGCAAGGAGACCTTGAAAATCACTGGATTGGACGGCGTTGAAATTCGTCCGATGATGAACCTTATTGTCGAAATCAGCCGCGAAGATGGTAGTAGCGAGCGCGTTGAAGTGCTTTGCCGAATCGACACCCTTAACGAAGTTGAATACTTCAAAGCGGGCGGTATTTTGCATTATGTACTGCGCCAATTGATTGCCGCAAAATAGCCTGACTAGAGCGCTCGGACATCATCTCCAGTCCGAGCGCCTCGGCCCGACTACGATTAACTGACACAGATCAATAAAACCACCTCTTACTTACATTTTTATCGCAAAAAAGCCTCAACTTGCGACGTTTCAGGCCGATGACATGCAGTATCAATTCAATGGATCTGCGACGTCATGCGAAACAATCAGCCTATCACCCAACGTGAACGCACCTTCCCTGCCGAACAACGGCTGATCTCCACGACTGACCTCAAGGGCCAGATCACCTATTGCAACGACGCATTTACAGCGATCAGCGGCTTTAGCAGCGAAGAACTGATCCGTGCGCCGCACAACCTTGTGCGCCACCCGGATGTTCCAGCAGCAGTGTTCGAGCACATGTGGACCACCTTGAAAAAAGGTCGCCCATGGATGGGTATCGTCAAAAACCGCTGCAAAAATGGCGACCACTATTGGGTCAACGCTTATGTCACCCCGGTGCTTGAAAGCAACAAGGTTGTTGGTTATGAGTCGGTGCGGATCAAACCCACCAGCGAACAGATCAAGCGCGCTGAAAACCTGTACACACGCCTCAACGCTGGCAAGCCCGCCATGTCATCTGCTGCAAAAGTGCAGCCCATTTTAGCCGACTGGGCTCCCTTCTTGCTCATTGCCATGATCAGTTGGCTGATAGGCTCCTGGCTCCCGACTGGCTACGGCTTATTAGCCGCGGCATTGGTAGCTGTGCCGGTCGGCGCACTGGGCTTGCACTGGCAGCAGCGTGGTTTCAGGCGTTTGTTGAGCTTGGCTGAAAAAACCACTTCAGATCCACTGATCGCCCAGATGTACACCGACACGCAAGGCCCTCTAGGTCAGCTTGAAATGTCAGCACTGAGCCAAGAGGCGCGTCTGAAAACCTGCTTAACTCGCTTGCAAGACAGCGCTGAAAACCTCACCAAACAAGCACGCCAAGCAGACTCTCTGGCGCAAAACAGCTCTTCTGGCCTTGAGCGTCAACGTCAAGAAACTGAACTGGTCGCCACTGCAGTTAATGAAATGGCCGCCACCACACTGGAAGTCGCGAGCAATGTAGCTCGCACAGCTATTGCGACCCAAGAAGCCAACCGACTATCCAGTCAAGGGCGCGCCATCGCCGCCGAAACCCGTGAAGCCATTCAGCGCTTGTCGGTATCGGTCAGCGAAACTGGCGAAACCGTCACCCGCCTGGCCAACGACAGTAACGAAATCGGCGGTGTGGTTGACGTGATTAAAGGCATTGCTGATCAAACCAACCTGCTCGCGCTTAACGCCGCCATCGAAGCTGCACGTGCTGGCGAGATGGGCCGTGGCTTTGCCGTGGTGGCTGACGAAGTTCGCTCTCTGGCCCAGCGCACCGCTGAATCAACCGAGCAAATCCATGGCTTGATCGCCAAGCTTCAGCGCACCGCCGAGGAAGCTGTAATGACCATGGAAATCGGCCGCAAACAGGCTGACGAAGGTGTGGACCGCGTATTGAAAGCTGACGAGGCGCTGTCCGGTATTAGCGACTCGGTGGCCAATATCGCCGACATGGCTGATCAAATCGCCGCTGCTGCGGAGGAGCAAAGTGCAGTAGCAGATGAAATTAACCGCAACATCACCACCATTGCGCAACTCTCCGACCAAACGGCAGGTGATGCTCAAAGCACCGCAACACTGAGCCAAGAATTGACCCAAACAGCGCTGGGTCAGTACTCGCTGGTCGAGCGCTTCAACCGCTAAACCGGTGAGCGCGATGCGCCTAAACCAAGCCTAGAGAAAACCGCTCAAAGGCATTATCACGGTCTTCGATAATGCCTTTGAGCCTCCCCGATGAATATCAGCAATATCCCGTTTGTGACCACTGACTGGTCGAAGGTAGAGCCGACTGAACATGCAGGCGAAACAGGCCAGGCGACATGGCGCACCTGTATGTTTGGCGATATTCGTGTGCGAATCGTCGAATACTCAGCCGGCTACCTGGCCGACCACTGGTGCACTAAAGGCCATGTGCTGTTCTGCCTGGAAGGCGAGCTGCATACAGAACTGGAAGATGGCCGCACATTCACGCTGAAACCGGGCATGAGCTATCAAGTTGCGGACAAAGCGGAGCCCCATCGCTCCTCGACACAAACAGGTGCCAAGCTATTCGTAGTTGATTGAATGCCATACCTACCCTACATTTAGTTCAGCAAGGATCTGCATTTGAAAAGCAGTTGCATCTCAATGAACTCGACAGCGTAGCCCTATACGCTAAAACATACATCAGGATCAGGTGTCTGCATGAAGCTTACGTCTACAAGTCTGCTCGCTGTCTGCTTATGCTCAGCAATCGCGGGGTGCACCTCGCTGCCTTCGCCCGAGTACACAGTTACCAATGATGAAAAATTCAACCTGCAAAATGCGGGCATCATCGTTGGATCAATTGATGACGCTGCCTATGCCGGTGCAGATATTCAATTTCGTGACACCTTGAGTGGCAGTACTTACACCATTACGGACGCCAACGCCTCTGAGTTCTCAATGTGGTTACCAGCAGGCACCTATTCGGTCTCGGCAATTGGCCCAAGCAAAGCCTGGCTGGGTACTTACAGCCGGCCACTGACCTTCAGCGTCACGAACGGCGCAATTAACTACATAGGCGATGTGTCCTACGGGTGCGTACAACAAAGCCCAAGCCTGGCTTGGTACGGTCAACGCTATTGCGGCATTGGCTCTGTGCCTGAGCAGTGCACCACGGCACACCCACTGACCTCAATGTGCGTGATCAACAATCAGCAGCAATCGGTTAACGCATTCAAAGACCGGTTCTCGCAGTTTTCTGACACACCCGAAATGTCAGCACTCATGAGCGCTCAGCCCCAAAATTGAACCTGGCTGGCAGCAGGTTGCCCAACAGGCTTAACATTTGTTGCACACCTTGCCTGTTGAGCCTTGCCCTTCATGTTAAAACGCATCCACCACGCGGCCATCATTTGTTCAGACTACCCACGTTCTAAGCAGTTTTATGTCGAAATCCTTGGCTTGCAGGTAATCGCTGAGCACTACCGGCAAGCACGTAGGTCCTACAAGCTCGACCTAGCCTTAGCCGACGGAACACAGATCGAGCTGTTCTCCTTCACCGATGCCCCTGCTCGCCCCTCATATCCAGAGGCGCAAGGACTGCGCCACTTGGCATTCGAAGTCGATAATGTCGCGCAGATGAAAGCTTACCTGGAGCACCGAGGTGTTAGCGTCGAGCCCATTCGTGTCGATGAATATACAGGGCGTAACTTCACCTTCTTTAGTGATCCGGATGGTTTGCCCCTTGAGCTGTACCAAGCCACCCTCTAATTGTTGCGTGCCGCTGTAATTTTTAACCGCTCAAGGCCTCACTAGAGTGTCGTACATGCGACAGCCAATCTAGCCAAGGACTTAAGATGCTCAACACTCACGCAATCACAGCCCATCCCCGCCGTAGCCTTTCGACTGTAAAAGGTGCGGCCATTGCAGCGTTGGTCATTTTGGCATTTGTTTTCTTTGGCGGCCCCGTAACACTCGGCGCGCATCCATTTTGGGGAATGAAAATCGCCTACTTTGCGATTGCTGCAGGCGTGCTGATGAGTACCTTGGCTACGCTGGCAGGTCAGCGCAGCCAGTTGCAACTTGTTACCTTCGCAACATTATTGGTGATAAGCATCGCCGTCACCCTCTATGGCAAGACCCAATTTGCCGCCTCTTATGCCGAAGATGACGTTGCAGGAAAGCTGTGGTTTTTCGGCTGGATTGCGGGTTTAGCGGCAAGTTTCAGCATTATCACCGCACTTATTGCAATTCGCCTTAACCGAAATAAGACCGCATGAGCCGTTATTTGCCTAGCAATGCCATGAAAGCAGCGATTTCGTTCGCCGCTGACTCAAGGTGCCCTGCATGTGTAAAGCCTGAGCTTTTCAGCGGCTTGAGGTCGTGATCCGCAGCAGTAAGCCAATACAGCCTGATCGCCGAAGACAGGCTGTATCCTGCAACAGTTTGCATGTTACCCAGCGCATCACGTTCACCCTGGACAATCAAAGTACGCGACTTGAGCGACTCAAGGTGTGCGGTTCTTGGTTTCTCAGGTTTGCCTGAGGCATAAAACGGGTAGCCCAAACACACCAACCCATCGACACCTAGCTCATCAGCGACAATGCTTGCCATGCGCCCGCCCATGGACTTGCCACCAATCGCAACAATCCCCTCTACGTTCTGGCGTACCTCGGCATAAACCCTGCGCCACTGTTCAAGCAGTTGTTTCTGCGGGTTCGGTGGCCGGCGCTTGCCATCAACCCGTCTAGTCGCCATGTAAGCAAACTCAAAGCGCACTACAGCAATACCTCGCGCCACGAGCAATCGGCTTACGCTGTGCATAAATTCGCTGTCCATGGGCGCGCCTGCGCCGTGGGCCAGAATCAGAGTGGCATGACACGCGCCCTGAGGCCTGTTCCAAAGCAGTTCCGGGCAGGGCACTGCGGGGCTGCATTGATCTTGATCAACATTTTTAACTGATGTTTTATCCATACTTGTATGCACTATGGGCCTTTAATCATTCGCGTTACCCATGGTTAGACCACCAAGGAGGAGCAAAATTGAGTCATGGAGCCTGTTACACAAAACACATTTGACCCGACAGCAGAGTATCTAGCTGTCAGCTAAAGATAAGTAGTTGCGGTAACTGGTTTGGTGTGATTCGCTGGCGGCTTGGCGATATTGGGCCGCATGATACAAAATCAAAGTGCGACCTGGCGTCGCACCCAGCGACCAGCGGCAACCAATTGTGCCCACATGAGCTAATCTTGTTGGCACTCGCCGCGTTGCACAAGCCATAGGGCGACTCTTAACTTTGCGTTGTACTAAAGGGGCCTAGAGCACTGTTAATAAAGCGTTTTTGAATTGGACAAAATGCTTTTTAAATGCCTCTAAACCCCGATCTCGTCGGCATGTGGCGTTGCAATGCCTTAGCGCTTTATACATACTTGCCGCCGATTTTTATCCCTAAAAAATCCATTAACCGTGGAACCCCAGCAATGAGCACAGCAATCAGTCCGACTGCTTATAACTACAAGGTGGTCCGCCAATTCGCCGTCATGACGGTAATTTGGGGGGTCATTGGCATGGGCCTAGGCGTTTTCATCGCTTCACAACTCGTGTGGCCTGAACTCAACCTTGGCTTGGAATGGACGACGTTCGGTCGTTTACGTCCTCTGCACACTAACGCGGTGATTTTCGCTTTTGGCGGATGCGCGCTAATGGCAACTTCACTCTATGTGGTGCAGCGCACCAGTCAGGTACGTCTGATTTCTGATTCCTTGGCGGCTTTCGTCTTCTGGGGTTGGCAAGCAGTCATCGTTGCCGCAGTGATTACACTGCCAATGGGCCTGACCAGCTCGAAAGAGTACGCAGAGCTTGAATGGCCGATCGACATCCTCCTCGGGGTTGTCTGGGTCGCTTACGCCATTTTGTTCTTCGGCACTATCGTTAAGCGCAAGCCTAAGCACATTTACGTCGGCAACTGGTTCTACGGTGCATTCATTCTGGTGACTGCGATGCTGCACATTGTTAACAGCGCAGAAATGCCTGTCAGCATGTTCAAGTCGTACTCGATGTACTCAGGTGCAACCGATGCCATGATCCAATGGTGGTACGGTCACAACGCTGTAGGTTTCTTCCTGACGACCGGCTTCCTCGGCATGATGTACTACTTCGTACCGAAGCAGGCTGAGCGTCCGATCTACTCGTACCGTCTTTCCATCGTGCACTTCTGGGCACTGATTACCCTGTACATCTGGGCCGGTCCTCACCACTTGCACTACACCGCTCTGCCTGACTGGGCTCAGTCCCTCGGCATGGCGATGTCGATCATTTTGCTGGCTCCAAGCTGGGGCGGCATGATCAACGGCATGATGAGCCTGTCTGGCGCATGGCATAAGCTGCGTACCGACCCGATCCTGCGCTTCTTGGTGGTATCGCTGGCGTTCTACGGCATGTCGACCTTCGAAGGCCCAATGATGGCCATCAAGACTGTCAACGCCCTGTCCCACTACACTGACTGGACCATCGGTCACGTACACGCAGGTGCCCTCGGCTGGGTTGCGATGATTTCCATCGGCTCGCTGTATCACCTTCTGCCAAAAGTATTTGGTCGCGCGCAAATGCACAGCATTGGCCTGATCAACGCCCACTTCTGGCTGGCAACGATCGGTACCGTTCTGTACATCGCCTCGATGTGGGTGAACGGCATCACTCAGGGCCTGATGTGGCGCGCAGTGAACGAGGACGGCACCTTGACCTACTCGTTCGTTGAAGCACTGCAAGCAAGCCACCCTGGCTATGTAGTTCGCGCAATTGGTGGTGGGTTCTTCGTCTTCGGCATGCTGCTGATGGCTTACAACACATACCGCACTGTGCGTGCCTCCAAGCCGGAAGAGTACGATGCCGCGGCAATGATTCCTGCCGGAGTAGCTCACTGATGAAACACGAAATCATCGAGAAAAATATTGGTCTAATGGCCCTGCTGATGGTGCTTTGCGTCAGCATCGGCGGTCTTACCCAAATCGTCCCGTTGTTTTTCCAGGACGTGACTAACGACCCGGTAGAAGGCCTGAAGCCTTACACCGCACTGCAACTTGAAGGTCGTGATGTTTATATCGCTAACGGTTGTGTCGGCTGCCACTCGCAGATGATCCGCCCGTTCCGTGCTGAGACTGAGCGTTACGGTCACTACTCGGTTGCCGGTGAAAGCGTGTGGGATCACCCATTCCTGTGGGGCTCCAAGCGTACCGGCCCTGACCTGGCTCGCGTTGGTGGCCGTTACTCGGATGAGTGGCAACGTGCTCACCTGTACAACCCTCGCAACGTAGTGCCTGAGTCGATCATGCCTGCATTCCCGTTCTTGGTTGAGAAGAAGCTCGACGGTAAGGACACTGCGAAGAAGATGGAAGTTATGCGTGGTTTCGGCGTGCCTTACACCGATGAAGACATCGCTGGGGCCAAAGAAGCTGTAAAAGGCAAAACCGAAATGGACGCCATCGTCGCGTACCTGCAGGTTCTTGGCACCTCTATCACGAGCAAACGGTAACGCACGATGGATATCGGGACTATTCGCGGTATAGGTACAGCAGTGGTGTTCGTCGCCTTCATAGGTTTGTTGCTTTGGGCATTTAGCAAAAGACGCAAATCAGAGTTCGAGGACGCTGCCAATCTGCCTTTTGCCGACGATCCGAAACCAAGCGAGCGTGACGAGCAATCTTCCAGGAGCAATAACCAATGACCACTTTCTGGAGTTGGTACGTAACAATACTTTCACTCGGGACTATTTTTGCCCTGACGTGGCTGATTTTCGGCACACGTAAAGGCCAGACCAACGATGAAGTAACCAATGAAACAGTAGGCCACGCCTTCGACGGTATCGAGGAATACGACAACCCACTGCCGAAGTGGTGGTTTATGTTGTTCGTCGGCACCATCATCTTTGCCCTCGGCTACCTCGTCCTTTACCCTGGTTTGGGTAACTGGAAAGGCCTGCTGCCTGGCTTTGAATACCTCGACAACGAAGCTAAAACGCCTTTCGTCACCAACGTAGAAATTGCGGGTGGTCAAGAGCGTAATGCGGGTTGGACTGGCGTTCACCAGTGGGAAAAAGAGATGGCCAAGGCTGATGCCAAGTACGGCCCGATCTACGCCAAGTACGCTGCAATGCCAATCGAAGAAGTGGCTAAAGACGACAAAGCATTGAAGATGGGCGGTCGCCTGTTTGCTTCGCACTGCTCGGTTTGCCACGGTTCGGATGCCAAGGGTGCCTATGGCTTCCCTAACCTGACTGACAATGAATGGCGCTGGGGCGGCGAGCCTGAAACCATCAAGACCACCATCATGGGCGGTCGTGAAGGTGCAATGCCAGCTCACTTGCCAATCATTGGCGAAGAAGGCGTGCATAACGTAGCGGCTTACGTTCTGACTGAACTGGCTGGCCGTAAACTGCCAGAAGGCACTGAAGCTGATATCGCCGCAGGGCAAAAAGTGTTCAGCACCACGTGCTTCGCTTGCCATGGCGCAGACGGCAAAGGTACGCCGGCAATGGGCGCACCTAACCTGACTAACCCGTCAGCGTTTATCTACGGCACCAGCTATGCTCAATTGCAGCAAACCATTCGTTACGGTCGTCACGGCAGAATGCCTACGCAAAAGGACTTCCTCGGTAACGACAAGGTTCACCTGCTAGCAGCCTATGTGTACAGCCTGTCGCACAAGCCGGCAGCTCAGTAACACCCTCTTCCACCGGGCGCGACGGTCAGTCGCACCCGGTGGCTTGAGTCTCAGGCGTACCATAGCGTTATTAGAATGACCACGGCCGGCACGTATCGACCGAGGCACCCCATTTAACCGCTTGGGACGATCTGATGAGCCAGCAAATACCCGTTAAAAACGTCACCCCACCCGCCGCGAAAGTGCAGTCATCGACTGACCTCTATGCCAGCGCTGAAAAGATCTATACCCGTGCCTTCTCTGGCGTTTTTCGCAACCTACGTCGGGTCGGCGGCGCGTTTTTATTTCTGGTTTATTTTGGCACCGTCTGGCTCAACTGGGATGGCCGTCAAGCCGTCTGGTGGAACCTGCCAGAACGCAAATTTTATATTTTCGGCTCTACCTTCTGGCCACAGGATTTCGTGCTGCTTTCAGCACTGTTGATCATCTGTGCCTTTGGTTTATTTTTTATTACCGTTTTTGCTGGACGCGTCTGGTGTGGCTATACCTGCCCGCAGAGCGTATTTACCTGGATATTCATGTGGGGCGAGAAAGTCACCGAAGGTGACCGCAACAAGCGCATGAAGCTCGACAAAGCGCCCATGAGTGCCGAAAAATTTCTGCGCAAACTGGCCAAACACAGCATCTGGATTGGCGTCTCAGTCGCGACAGCCATTACCTTTGTCGGCTACTTCAGCCCGATCCGCGAGCTGATCCCCGACCTCTTTACATTCAACGCCAGCGGCTGGGCCTTGTTCTGGGTTGGCTTCTTCACTGTTGCCACCTACGGCAACGCTGGCTGGTTACGCGAGCAAGTGTGCATCTACATGTGCCCCTATGCGCGCTTCCAAAGCGTGATGTTCGATGCCGATACCCTGATCGTTTCCTACGACCCGCGTCGCGGTGAAAGCCGTGGCCCGCGTAAAAAAGGTGCCGACTATAAAGCTCAAGGGCTCGGCGACTGCATTGACTGCCACATGTGTGTACAGGTTTGCCCCACCGGTATTGATATCCGCGACGGCTTACAGCTTGAGTGCATCGGTTGCGCCGCCTGTATCGACGCCTGCGACAGCATCATGGAGAAGATGGATTACCCCAAAGGGCTGATCAGCTACACAACTGAACACAATCTATCTGGCCAGAAAACTCACTTGATGCGCCCCCGCCTGATAGGCTACGCCGTCGCTCTGGTTGCCATGATGGGTGTGTTTGCCTGGGCCGTAGCCAGCCGTCCACTGGTAGGGCTTGATGTGATCAAGGACCGTGTGATGTTTCGTGAGAATCAAGATGGCCATATCGAAAACGTCTACACCTTGAAAATCATGAACAAAGCGCAACACGACATGACGTACATCATCAGCGCCGATGGCATTGAAGGCATTGAGTTCGAGGGCACCACCCAGGTCAAAGCCGCTGCGGGTGAAGTTCTTTCAGTACCGGTTGGGCTTTCAATTGAACCCGAGAAACTGCCGTCAAGCGCCAACGAGATCAGCTTCCATGTGCGGGCACTTGAAGACGACAGTATCAACTCCAACGCTGACAGCCGCTTTAACGGCCCAAGTATCCGCTAATATTTAGGCAAGATAATGACCGAACAAACAGCAGTCGCCCCTTGGTATAAACAGTTCTGGCCGTGGTTCATCATCGGTCTTCTCAGTTTGTCCGTCGTCCAGGGCGGCTCTATGTTGATTTTCTCAATCAATAACCCACCGGGCCTGATTTCCGATAATTACTATGAAGTCGGCAAAGGTATTA
This sequence comes from Pseudomonas sp. NPDC078700, assembly GCF_044542375.1. Taxonomy (NCBI): domain Bacteria; kingdom Pseudomonadati; phylum Pseudomonadota; class Gammaproteobacteria; order Pseudomonadales; family Pseudomonadaceae; genus Pseudomonas; species Pseudomonas sp. NPDC078700. The sequence goes on along the minus strand of NZ_JBITUI010000006.1, from coordinate 36,237 downwards.
ATCAGTCGCTTGACCGCGAGAATCTGGCCAAACAGCTAAAAGTCGGTGCCAAAATCACGTTCAACAACGAAACCGGCGTGGTTGATATGCAACTCGAAGGCTTCTCCGGTCCCGGCGTATTGAAGTTGAATGTAATCTCGCCAACTCAACCTGAGCGTGACCGTCATATCACCATGCAAGCTAAGGGTGACGGCCATTACACCGGCAACCTGGAAGATGCTCTGCAAGGCCGCCGCTTTGTTGAACTCATTGGCCAGGAAGGCGGTAAGGACTGGCGCGTATTTGAGGAAGAAGTCCTCGAGTCCGGCAAGCCTATCCGCCTAGGTGACGATAAGTAATTCGACCTTGTGCAGCGCAAACATTGCGCTGCCCTACCCGGCTGGCTTAGTCATAAGCCAGCCGCATCTGCGACAAGACCCTTGATTAATGGCCAGTCCGACCCCTTGCTACCACTGCGGTTTGCCCGTTCCTGCTGGCGGCCAGTTCTTTGCTGAAGTACTCGGTGAACGCCGCGAGATGTGCTGCCCTGGCTGCCAGGCCGTAGCCGAAGCTATTGTTGCGGGTGGGCTGGAGCACTACTACAAACATCGCAGCGAGTCAGCCAGCAACCCGCAGGACCTGCCGCAAGCATTGCCTGATGAACTGCTGCTGTTTGATCGCCCTGAGGTACAACAACCTTTCGTCCAGCACCAGGGTGACCTCAGCGAAACCTGCCTGCTGATTGAAGGCATCAGCTGTGCAGCGTGCGGCTGGTTGATTGAAAAACATCTGCGCGCCATGCCCGGCGTCACGGATGCACGGCTCAACCTGTCTAACCACCGCCTTGTCGTCAACTGGCAGGACAGCCAAATCGCGCTGAGCCAGTTGCTCAATGAACTGCGAAGAATTGGTTATGCCGGTCACCCTTGGCAGGCCGACGAGGCAGCACAAAAACTTGCCAGTGAAAACCGCAAAGCGATGCGCCAGCTTGGCCTCGCGGGCCTGCTGTGGTTTCAAGTGATGATGGCGACTATGGCCACTTGGCCAGAATTCAATATCGACCTGAGCCCTGAACTGCATATGATTTTGCGCTGGGTCAGCCTGTTTTTGACCACGCCGATTATTTTCTATTGCTGCGGCCAGTTTTTTCGCGGCGCGTTGCGCGACCTGCGCACGCGTCACTTAACCATGGATCTATCGGTCTCCCTGGCGATTGGGGGGGCCTATGTGGCCGGCATCTGGTCAGCGATCACCGGCACCGGTGAGCTTTACTTCGATGCAGTCGGCATGTTTGCGTTCTTTTTGCTTGCAGGGCGATACCTTGAACGGCGCGCCCGTGAGCGCACTGCAGCGGCCACTGCACAGCTGGTCAACCTTCTACCAGCGTCTTGCTTGCGCCTCGATGACCAAGGCCAAAGCCAACGTATTTTGCTCAGCGAACTGCAACTTGGTGAGCACGTACTCGTACAGCCTGGCGCTTTGATGCCAGCCGATGGCTGCATCATCAGTGGTCAGTCGAGCGTCGATGAGTCGGTACTCACGGGCGAATACCTACCGCAACCCCGTTTTGAGGGTGACAACGTCACGGCTGGCACGCTTAACGTCGAAGGCCCGTTGACCGTTGAAGTACGCGCCCTCGGTGATGCAACGCGGTTATCGGCAATTGTGCGCCTGCTCGAACGTGCGCAAACCGACAAACCACGTCTTGCCGAGCTGGCGGACCAGGTCTCGCAATGGTTTTTGCTGTTTTTGCTACTGGCTGCTGCAGTCATTGGGGTTATTTGGTGGCAAATCGATCCATCTCGGGCCTTCTGGGTGGTACTTGCCCTGCTCGTCGCCACCTGTCCCTGCGCACTGGCCTTAGCCACACCGACTGCGCTCACTGCCGCCACCGGCACCTTGCATTCACTCGGGGTGCTATTGACTCGCGGCCATGTGCTTGAAGGCCTCAAGCAGATTGATACGGTTATTTTCGATAAAACCGGAACCCTGACTGAGGGCAAGCTCACGCTTAATGCCATTCACCCGCTGGGGACCCTCGATAGCGACAGCTGCCTGGCGCTGGCTGCGGCGCTGGAGAACCGCTCAGAGCACCCCATAGCCCGGGCGTTTGGCCGGGCGGCACAAGCCGCCGAACAGGTCGACAGCATGCCCGGACTGGGCTTGCAGGGCGTTATCAACGGTCGCCAATTACGCATTGGCCAAGCAGCTTTTGTCTGCGACCTCAGCCGCTCGCCAGTACCCGCCATACCTGGCGAAAACGGCCAATGGCTGCTGCTTGGTGACGAACAGGGCCCGCTCGCCTGGTTTGTCCTTGATGATCGCCTGCGGACCGATGCCCCCGAACTGATAGCAAGCTGTAAAGCTCGTGGCTGGGACGTACTGCTCTTGTCAGGCGACAGCTCACCTGTGGTTGACCAAATTGCCGAACAACTGGGCATTGCAGATGCCCGTGGCGGCATGACCCCGGATGACAAGCTCGCCGCACTTAACCTCCTGCACCAGCAAGGCCGGCACGTACTGATGCTGGGCGATGGTGTCAATGATGTCCCGGTGCTGGCTGGTGCAGACATCAGCGTAGCTATGGGTAGCGCGACTGACCTGGCGAAAACCAGCGCAGATGCCGTGCTTTTGTCCAATCGACTGGGCAGCCTGGTTGATGCCTTCAAGCTGGCTCAACGCACCCGGCGTATTATTATTGAAAACTTGGTCTGGGCCGCCCTGTACAATGGCTTGATCCTGCCTTTTGCTGCATTAGGCCTGATAACCCCTTTATGGGCAGCGGTTGGCATGTCCATCAGTTCACTATTAGTTGTGTTGAACGCTTTACGCCTTACCCGGCATTAACCCGCAAGCCAGCCTCACGGAGTCACCATGCCAGCGCTATACATACTGATCCCTATTGCCTTGATACTCGTCGCGTTAGCGATTTGGGTATTTTTCTGGGCGGTAGACAGTGGCCAGTACGATGACCTGGACGGCCCGGCGCATAGCATTTTGTTTGATGATGAAGACCCCATGCACAAAGCCGGTGTAGACGAAGCGCAAAAGCACGCTCAAAAGGACAACCCGGATGCTTGAGCTCACGCCGCTGTTGGTTTCGGCGGTGATCCTGGGCTTACTTGGTGGAGGCCATTGTCTGGGCATGTGTGGTGGATTGATGAGCGCCCTGTCACTGGCAATTCCGCCTGAGCAACGCAGCAAACGTTTTAGGCTGATGCTGGCATACAACCTAGGTCGCATCAGTAGCTACACCCTGGCAGGGCTGCTGATCGGCCTGGCAGGTGTTGCCGTCGCTTCGAGTCCTGCAGCGATGTTGCTGCGCTTCGCTGCAGGGATTTTGCTGATTTGCATGGGCCTGTACCTCGCGGGCTGGTGGAGCGGCTTGACCCGCATTGAAGCACTTGGGCGCGGCCTGTGGCGCTATATCCAGCCATTAACGCGACGTTTTATGCCCGTCAGCAGCATCCCCCGCGCCTTGATGCTGGGTGGCCTGTGGGGCTGGCTCCCGTGCGGTTTGGTTTACAGCACGCTACTCTGGGCATCCAGCCAAGGTAATGCACTGCACAGTGCGGCCCTGATGTTGGCATTTGGCGTCGGCACACTGCCGGTCCTCATCGCAACGGGCATGGCGGCTGAACGCATTAGCCGTTTTCTGCGAGTTAAAGGCGTACGCATGGCCGGAGGCTTGCTGGTCATACTCTTCGGTATCTGGACATTGCCTGGACCCCATCAGCACTGGCTGATGGGGCATTAATCGACGAGACACCTCCGTTGGCGCGACCGATTGCGCCTGCCTATGATCCAGATCAAGATCACCGCCACCCCGGACTTTTAAAATCTAGAGCATTTCCGTCTACCGAGAGCGGCCTTATGCTCGATGCCATCCAATGGAGCCCCGAACTGATCCGTCGCTATGATCATTCAGGGCCGCGCTACACCTCCTATCCCACTGCAATGCAATTTCATGGTGACATCGGCTCTGTCGATTTGCTGCGTGCGCTCCACGAAAGCAAGAACGCCCAGCGCCCCCTGTCACTGTATGTGCATGTGCCCTTCTGCGCGAACATCTGCTACTACTGCGCCTGTAACAAGGTCATCACTAAGAATCGCGATCGCGCCCAGCCTTATCTCGAAGCGGTCAGCCACGAGATCAGCGTTATCAGCAGCCAGCTCAGCCCCGGCCAAGTGGTTGAGCAACTGCACTTGGGTGGTGGAACGCCAACCTTTCTCAGCCATGATCAGCTACGCGGTTTGATGAGCGAGTTACGCAAGCACTTCACCCTGCTTGATGATGACTCAGGCGACTACGGTATTGAAATTGACCCACGTGAGGCGGACTGGGCAACCATGGGCCTGCTTCGTGAGCTTGGTTTCAACCGCATTAGCCTAGGCGTGCAGGATCTCGACCCGCTAGTCCAGCAGGCCGTAAACCGGATGCAGTCAGTTGAGCAAACCCGCGCCATTCTCGACGCTGCACATACCCTGCAATTCCGCTCAGTCAATATTGATTTGATCTATGGCTTACCGCTGCAAACACCTGAGCGGTTTGCCAAAACCGTGGCTGAGATTATTACCCTCCAGCCCGATCGTATCTCGTTGTTCAACTACGCTCACTTGCCCGAGCGTTTCAAGCCCCAACGCCGTATTTCCGAGAGTGACCTGCCCAGCAGTGCCGACAAGCTAAGCATGCTGCAAGACTCGATTGAGCAGCTCAGCGCAGCAGGCTATCGCTACATCGGCATGGACCACTTTGCCCTGCCGGATGACGAGCTCGCTATTGCTCAAGAAGAAGGTACGTTGCAACGCAACTTTCAGGGCTACACCACCCATGGACACTGCGACTTGATTGGTTTGGGCGTTTCCGCAATCAGTCAGATAGGCGATCTTTACTGCCAGAACAGCAGCGACCTCAACCTCTATCAAAACATCCTCGACAGCGACCAGTTAGCCACGCAACGCGGCGTGCTTTGCAATCCTGACGACAGAGTTCGCCGTGCAGTGATCCAGCAACTGATCTGCCATTTTGAACTGAACTTCGCTGATATCGAACAGGCGCACAACATCGAGTTTCAATCGTATTTCAGCGGTATCTTGCCTCAATTGCAGCAAATGGCTGAAGACGGTTTGATCGAGTTGACCGAGCAACAGATCAACGTACTACCCAGCGGCCGCTTGCTGGTCAGGGCGCTGTGCATGCTTTTTGATGAGTACCTGTGTGAAAAAAATCTGCAACGCTTTTCCCGGGTGATCTAGCGTCGCATAGCCCCCAAAACAATGGCCTCTACGCGACCATAAGTGCGGCCACACTCATCAACTGCTCATTGCTGAGGCTCTGCTGGCGCATCTGCGACACCAGAGATGCATTAGCGCTGCTGATAGCGCCATGCAGCCCCGCAATCTCAGAAGAAACAGCGTCGGCCTGGCGCTGAGATTCGGCTGTAGGTGCCTTGGCGAGTAGCGCATTGAGCTCCGCCCGTTTAGCCGCCAGTTCTGCGCGCAGTTGGCGAATCATTTTCAAGGTATTTTTAATGCTCTCAGGCAGATCGCTGTCATCAATATCCTGGTTTTTTGCCGCCTGTTTCGACTGTGTACTGCCCGCCTCCGATAAACTCACGCGTATACCACCACTGCCACCGGGCGCTTCACTTGGCCCAATCTTAGCTTGCCCGTCACCTGCCTTGATGTTCGCAAGACGCAGCGGTTTTCCAGGCAAACGGACGGCATCACCTATTCCAACCTCCATGCTGAAGCCTTCTATACTCAGCTGTTATTAGTGACTGTGTCGGCGGTTTCTTGTAAGACTTGAACCCTTAGTCAACTTGGCAATTGCTGGCTGGATAGGCCCCGCTCCTGTAATCTAAGGCTTTAGCACCGACCTCTAGGACTTTTTTCGATGACCGGAATCATCAAGATGCATACGCCCCATCAGGCTCACTGCAAAGATTGCAGTTTGGCCAGCCTATGCCTGCCACTATCATTGAATCTAGAGGACATGGATGCGCTTGATGGCATCGTCAAACGTGGCCGACCGTTGAAAAAAGGTGAGTTTCTGTTTCGCCAAGGTGACAACTTCGGTTCAGTGTTCGCCGTGCGCTCTGGCGCGCTGAAAACCTTTACCCTGAGTGACGCTGGCGAAGAACAAATCACTGGCTTTCATCTGCCCAGCGAACTGATCGGCCTCTCCGGAATGGACAGCGAAACCTATCCAGTTTCAGCCCTCGCCCTGGAAACCACTTCTGTCTGTGAAATCCCCTTCGAACGACTGGACGAACTCACCGCCAAACTGCCGCAGTTGCGTCGTCAACTGATGCGCATCATGAGCCGTGAGATTCGTGACGACCAACAGATGATGTTGCTGCTCTCGAAGAAAAACGCTGACGAGCGCATCGCCACATTCCTGGTTAACCTGTCGGCTCGTTTCCGCGCCCGGGGCTTCTCATCTCAGCAATTTCGCTTGGCCATGTCGCGTAATGAAATTGGCAACTACCTTGGTCTTGCTGTTGAAACCGTGTCCCGTGTGTTCACCCGATTCCAACAGAACAAATTGCTCGAAGCTGAAGGCAAAGAAGTCCACATCATTGACCCCATTGAGTTGTGCGCCCTTGCAGGCGGTAATCTCGACAGCTGAACGGCTGGTCTCAACCTCTCACTCGCTCCAGGATTACCATGATTTTCGATGAATTCAGCCTTAAAACCCTGATTCGCCCCGTGCAAGACTTTCCCAAGCCGGGCGTGGTTTTCCGCGATATAACCCCGCTGTTCCAATCGCCAAAGGCTTTACGCATGGTGATCGACAGTTTCATCCAGCGTTATATCGAGGCGGACTTCAGCCATATCGGGGTCATGGATGCACGAGGCTTTCTGATCGGTTCAATCGTTGCCTATGAGCTCAACAAGCCACTGGTGTTATTTCGCAAGCAAGGCAAGTTACCGGCAGATGTCATCAGCGAAGGCTATCAGACCGAATATGGCGAAGCCTTCCTCGAAATCCATGCCGACAGCCTGAGCAAAGGCGACAAGGTGTTGATGTTTGATGACCTTATTGCCACTGGCGGCACCTTGCTCGCTGCCGTGCAACTGGTTCGTCGCCTGGGCGCTAGCATCTATGAAGCAGCGGCAATTATTGATTTGCCAGAGCTAGGTGGCTCGCAAAAACTGGTCGATGCAGGCATACCGACCTTTGCTTTGACTGCGTTTGCCTTAGACGAACAGTAAACCTGGGAAATTGCACTGCACTTGACCACCGCTTGCATTCCCACTGACCCGATAATTGCACGGGTGCTGACTAAGCGTTTGCATTCGACTTGACCAGCACCAGGCGCATTGACGACAAGAAATACATCCGCCAATAGCTGCCTCCCGCGACCAACTTCTATCGAACCTCAGCGGCCCTTGACGACTGGCAAAAATCGGCCATAAGCGGTCACTCACCAAGGGCTGCCTCCGCTCAGAAGCAGTTATGGCCTAACGTTTGGTTAAGGAGCGGGCTTTAGCCCGTCCCAGTGAGCGCAGCGAGCGATTTGAACCATTTGTTAGCACTACAATAATGCGGATATGCCAGCAATAAATGCACTAAATACTGTGATGTGTGCAGAGATATTTTGCATAAAGTCTTTGTATGCCTCTTTAAAGCCCCCGGCCTGATGGCTGGCATGGATGCTGCGCAAAAAAATGGGGACAGATTTATTTTCCGTATTCTAAGCGTTCTTCTCTGGGCCGTTTTTTAGCCACGGCTAACCAGCTGCTTCTGGTCGAAAAGCGGCCTGACGTGACTGGCCGCTTTTGGCCGTTCTCTGCCTGTCGTCAACAGGGCCAAGTCCATGCAATTGCGCAGTAAAACCTCCCTGCACCACAAAACGCCCGTATTTTTAACCAAAAAACGGGCGCACCAGTTCTTCGGCTGAACAACATTTCCGTACTTAAGTTGGTCTGGCAAAACACACTTGGCCATAGTAGACCTCCCCTTGCGGCGCCTTCCTTGTCTTTATTGTGCCCTTTGGCATTCACCATGCATTGCAGGCCGGCCATTACTCGCTGACGCAGCACTGTCACCAGCCACAGGGCCGCACGTGAGGTCGATGCTATTCTCTTTGGCACCGAGTGCAGCCCAACAGCACGGTGCAATGGATTCTTCGGCCGTGCTTGCGTTAACTTGCCCGACACGTGGCCCAAAAAACCACAGGTCATAGTGCCTTCACGACTGCCGACACCCGTATCCATTGTTGTTGATGGGCCTATGGGCAACAACTCGATGGTTTATGTGATTGAGTCGCAAATCCAGTGCATACCAGGTGCATTTGCTGCGCTGAAAGACATAACCTTCAAGACTTGGAAGTTAAAAGGATGCCTTCAATTATAAGTTGCAGCGCAGACCCGGCCGTACGCGATTGAATAGCCGAGGCTGCACAAATTGCCAGTCAGTTCCGCTGGTGGCGGTTCCCCAGTGGTCACACGCTGTTTTGACCCAATGGCTTATCACTTGGGCCGCAAGCTTCCCGCGCATCCAGCGCAAAGTAGTGCTGCATTAAAGCCCCAGGAGGCGCATGCATGAAATCGTTTGAGAACAAAGTCGCCGCAATAACCGGGGCTGGCTCTGGTATAGGTCGAGCACTGGCTTTCGAACTCGCCCGCCAAGGCTGTGCATTGGCCTTGTCTGACGTTAATCCAAAAGCCCTGGCTGAGACGGCCGAACAAGCCCGCCAACTCGGGGTAAGGGTTGAACACAGGGAACTGGACGTAACGAACCGCGAAGCCATGCACGCTTGGGCGAATGAGGTGGTGACGATTTTTGGTCAGGTCAATGCCATTTTTAACAATGCAGGTGTTGCCCAAAGCGGGACAGTTGAGAGCAATGACTACAGCGATTACGAATGGATCATGGGCATTAATTTCTGGGGTGTAGTCAACGGCACAAAAGCCTTTCTACCTCACATAAAGGCCTCAGGCGTTGGTCACGTCGTCAACCTGTCGAGTATTTTCGGTATTTTTTCTCAGCCCGGCATGAGCAGTTATAACGCCAGCAAATTTGCGGTGCGCGGCTTTACCGAATCACTGCGTCAGGAGTTGGATATGGCCAACTGCGGCGTCTCCGCCAGTTGCGTTCATCCGGGTGGGATCAAAACCAACATCGCCAATACCGCACGCACAAATGCCAGCATGCAAGCCTTAACAGGACAGAGCAACGAACAAGCAAAGCAACAGTTCAATGACAAGTTGGCGCGCACGACTGCACAGCAGGCTGCGCAGGTCATCATCAAAGGCGTATTAGCCAACAAACGCCGAATCCTGATTGGCGGTGACGCCTACGCACTGGATCTGTTGCAACGCCTTATGCCTTCGCTGTATCAGCGACTGCTCACAGGGCTGATGAAAATGGGCTTGAAACGCAGCGCCAAGCAGATGATCAACGCGCACGACAACACATGAATAGATTGCCCTGACTTGGCTAGCGAAGTGGCTGGCGTGGCTGCTTGCGTAACGGCTCGAGCAACTCACTCAAGCCGTTATGGTCAATCTCTTGCATCAGTTGCAGCAACTGACCAATTTGCCCCTTTGGAAAGCCTTCACGCGCAAACCAGTTAAGGTAGTGGCCAGGTAAGTCAGCAATCAGCCGACCTTTATATTTGCCGAATGGCATTTGCTGGGTCACCAATAACTGCAAGTCTTCAGGTTTCATCACAGCCCAATCTTATGCATTTGAACCACCGATTATGCCAAAGCATTGGCTTTCGTGCAGTGCCATTAAGCTGTTCGGCAAGTCAGCCAAGGCAAACTCAGGTAAGATTCGGGTCCGCAAATTTCCACCCTGGATACTTACCCATGTTCATCTCAGCCTTACGCAATGGCTTAGGCCAGATTATTATTTTTATCGACTTCATCACCCGCCCGCGCAAAATGCAGCGTTCGCCTGAGGCTCAAGCAGCGGTAGTTAAAGCGGCGTCGAACTTGTCTCTCTATCAGTTCAGGGCTTGTCCGTTCTGCGTAAAAACCCGCCGCACCCTGCATAAATTGAATGTACCCATGCAGCTACGTGACGCTAAGAATGATGCCCAGGCCCGCGGAGAATTGCTTGAGCAAGGCGGCAAGGTTCAGGTGCCTTGCTTACGCATTGAGGAAAACGGCCAAAGTACCTGGCTGTATGAGTCGAAAGCTATTGCTGCTTACTTGCAGGATCGCTTCGTCGCGGCATAAGCAAAACGGTGCGGCCAGTTAAGACCGCGCCGCATCCGCCCTGCTCGTTCTGTGCCGGTTAAGGGCTGACCTCGATACTACCCACCATACCGGCCTGATAATGCCCTGCAATCAAGCAGGCAAAATCAAAACGCCCAGCCTGATTGAACGTCCAGATAATTTCTCCTGCCTGCCCCGGCTTAACATGCGTCATATACGCTTCGTGATGTGCCATTTGCGGGTGCTTGAGCATCATTTGCGCATGTGCCTCAAGGCTAGGCTTGGTGCCGAGTACATACTCGTGGAGCAACTTTCCATCGTTGTGCAGCACCAGCCTCACCGTCTCGCCCTCCTTGAAACCCAAACTGCTTGGGCGAAAGCGCATGTCATCGCCCATACGTATCTCCAGAGTACGGCTGACCTCACCAGCCTCACCGGCAATCCCCCATGGCATTTGCTCTGCATGGGCGCCAGCCACTGAATCGTTTTCATGCGCCGACAGCGCAGTACTGGCTCCCACCATGCAAAGCAGTGCAACGGTGCTGAAAAGCATCTTGATAAAACGCATACAAACCTCGAATAGATCCCACCTTGAGCGGTAGAAGGCCCAAGGCAACACATGGCTCTGTTGAGCCAGAAAAAACAGTAGATGTGCGGGTTATGCGAGATTGTTACGTGGGGGGCGCTCGGGTATATCGCTGATATAACCAATAAACCAAGAACTGACCTGAGTTGGTTGTGCCGGAGCTTTGAAACGCCCCGCCTTGAGCAAGGGTGCAACTTGAAGTACGACGCTCATGCACATCGAACAGTGCACACAAGGCGTGTAGTTCTGCTGCTGCAAAGTCGCTGCGCTTGATTGCAGGTTGTCGCAATGAGCGGGAGTCGATGCATGTTCTTTTGGCTGAATAACAGACGATACACAGCTTTGCATACTGATCACCGCCATACCTTGTGCAGGCAGTGTGATCATCAACAAGCAAATCATCAGCAATTGCAGCGTTTTACTCATGGAAAAACAGAACCGGGCTGGAGAAATGAATCAACTGGAATTATGCCCGCAAACCCTCCCGGGCTGAACTCCAGTTGATTTCAGCGTGCTTCAATCAAGCATACCGATATGCCCAGGTTGAGTTGCAACACGATCAAGCCACATACGTATCGCGGGGTATGCGCTGAGGTCAAAACCGCCTTCATCGGCCACATGGGTGTAAGCATAGAGCGCAATATCAGCAATTGAATATTGCTCACCAACCAGATAAGGCGTGCTCTGCAGCTGCTTTTCCATGACTTTCAGCGCTTTGTAGCCCAGCACATGGCAACGTTGGTACTCAGCCAGGCGCTCCTCAGGCATGTTTTGATACAGCTGGATAAAGCGCGCCACAGCGATGCTTGGTTCATGGCTGTATTGCTCAAAAAATTGCCACTGCAGGACTTGGGTGCGAAGCCTCGGCTCAGTTGGCAAATACTCACTGCCATCTGCCAGATAGTTAAGAATCGCATTGGACTCCCAAAGACAGGTGCCATCTTCAAGTTCCAATACCGGAATTTTGCCATTCGGGTTTTTGGCTAAAAATGCCTCGGTTTGTGTCTCACCTTTGAGGATATCAATGGCGATCCACTCATAAGGCATAGCCAGCAGATTAAGGAGTAACTTAACTTTGTAGCAGTTTCCTGAACGGTAATCGCCGTAAACCTTCAACATCGCTGTGCTCCTGATACCAAGAGGCCTTGGCCTCACTATGCTCAATCACTGACCCACATTTTGAGCCGCTACCTGCTCGTTTAGGCGGCAGCCGCGGTTTGCGCGACGCGAATCACCTCTGCCAAACGCTGCAAACCTTCACTTAGACGCTCAGGTCCTACGTGACTGAAATTCAAGCGTAGGTGACCCGGATGTTGGTCTGGGTCGATAAAGAACGGTTCGCCCGGCATAAACGCGATATTCTGCGCCAGCGCTGGAGCAAGCAATGTACGCGTATCCAGTGGCTGCTTAAGCGTCAACCAGAAGAACAGACCGCCCTGTGGTATTTCCCAGTCTGCCAGCTCAGAAAAATGTTCAAGCAAAGCCACCTGCATTGCATCACGGCGAACACGGTAGAATTCACGTAGCTGCACCAGATGGTCACGGTAATGCTGGCTCCCCAGCCACTGCAGTGCTTGCCACTGGCCAATACGATTGGTGTGCAGATCGGCCGACTGCTTGAGTCGCAGCAGATGCGGGAACAGGTCGGGCGTGGCAATCAAGTAGCCTACACGCAACCCCGGCAACAAGGTTTTCGACACGGTGCCAGTGTAAACCCAGCTGGCTTTTTGCAGACGGCTGACAATCGGTGTTGCACTGCCCTCGTCAAATACCAGCTCGCGATAGGGTTCGTCCTCGATCAGGGTCACATCAAACTCATCGAGCAGCGCAGCTACCCCATCACGTTTAGCTTCGCTGTAGCGCACGGCTGATGGGTTTTGGAAGGTTGGAATCAGGTATGCAAAGGCTGGTTTATGGGTTTCCAGACGTTGGCGCAGAGCGGCAAGCTCTGGGCCATCAGCCTCTTGCGGCACAGCAATGCAATCTGCACCGAACAGCTGGAAGGCTTGAAGGGCTGCCAAATAAGTTGGCGCCTCAACCAACACCTCGGTGCCCGGATCGATAAACAGTTTGCTGACAAGGTCCAGGGTTTGCTGCGAACCACTGACAATCAACACCTGGCTGGCATCGCACGGCACGCCCAGAGCGCGAGCCTCGGCGGCAATCACTTCACGCAATGCAGGCTCGCCTTCGCTCATGCCGTACTGGCCTATATTGGTCGGCATTTGTGCCCACTCAACTTTAGGTAGCATGGGTTCTGCGGGTAAACCACCGGCGAAAGACATCACCTCAGGGCGCTGCGCCGCAGATAGAATTTCACGAATCAAAGAGCTTTTCAGGCGGGCAATACGTTCAGAGAAGGCCATCGTTTACACCAGGTGATAATTTTTCGGAAGTGAGTCAAACTTGTTGACCGAAATTACGCCCACCTATGCAGATACGTCAATATGTTTGACCTTAAAAATTTAACCGCTCAGCAGTCCGCCATGAAGGCTTTCTTCTTTGGCTATCAGGCGTTTACCTCCAAGGCAGATGAAATGTTAGCGCGGCGTGGGTTGTCTCGTGTGCACCACCGCATTCTATTTTTCATTGCCATGTACCCGGGCCTGAGCATGAAAGAACTGCTCAACTACCTGGGTGTAAGCAAGCAAGCACTGAATATTCCACTACGCCAATTGATCGAAATGCACCTGGTTGAAAGCCAGGCGTCAGTAGACGATAAACGCAAGCGCCTACTGGCCTTCACTGCGGAAGGGGCCAAGCTTGAATTGGCCCTGCGCCGTGAGCAGGCGAAAATGCTGCAACGTGCCCTCGGTGATACAGGTGATGACGCCATGCATGCCTGGATGCAAGTTAACCAAGCTTTAGCCAAACACCGCTGAATCGGGTTCATGCCGACTGTATCGGCGATTTTGCTGCCTTGCTGTACCGCGACGCCGATACGCTAACGATTTAGGCTTTGTTGGGCCTTATAACGTTAATAATCGAGTTCCCCAATGAACGCTGAGTTGCTTGTCGCCTTCATCGCCTTCGCCTTCGTGACCTCAGTCACCCCCGGGCCCAACAACATGATGATGCTCGCCTCCGGCGTTAACTTTGGTATACGTCGCAGCCTGCCGCACATGCTCGGCATTAGCATTGGTTTCATGCTCCTGGTCATTGCGGTTGGCTTGGGTTTGGGGCAGTTGTTTGAACAAATACCCGTGCTCTATAACGTTCTGCGTTATGCCGGGGCAGCTTATTTGTTGTATCTGGCGTGGAAGATTGCCAATTCGGGCAGCCCTGAGGGCCAGAAGTCGGGCGCAAAACCATTTTCGTTCATCCAAGCTGCAGCGTTTCAGTGGATCAATCCGAAAGCCTGGGTAATGGCTATCGGCGCTATTACCACCTATACACCCCATGAAAACTTCACAGTTAACGTGTTGATCATTGCGGCGTTGTTTGCGGTCGTTAATTGCCCCAGCGTCGGGCTTTGGACTGCAGCTGGCAGCTTTTTGCGCAATTGGCTGAGCAATCCACGTGTACTGCGGGGATTCAATATCAGTATGGCGCTGTTGCTAGCCGCATCGCTTTATCCAATAGTTGTCGATGTTAAAGGAGTCTTTTGATGGCACACACGAGCCAAGCCCGGCTACGCCCGCTGGCGGACAGTTCGCCTGCCGCTGTGGTTGCGGGCTTTATTGCCATGCTCACCGGTTACACCTCGTCTCTGGTGTTGATGTTCCAGGCGGGTCAGGCCGCAGGCTTGAGCAACGGCCAAATCTCGTCATGGATATGGTCATTGTCGATTGGTATGGCAGTGTGCTGCATCGGTTTGTCGTTGCGCTACCGCGCTCCAGTCATGATCGCGTGGTCCACACCAGGCGCAGCGCTACTGATCAGCAGCCTACCAGGGGTGCCTTACAGTGAAGCAATCGGCGCTTATATCATTTGCTCAGGCTTAATTGTTATCTGCGGTTTAACCGGTAGTTTTGACCGCATCATGCGTCGCATCCCCGGCTCAATCGCTGCGGCGCTGTTGGCGGGCGTACTGTTTAAAATTGGCTTGGAAATCTGTGTCGCCGCCGAGCAGCAACCGGTCTTGGTAGTAGCCATGCTACTGGCTTATCTACTGGGTAAACGCATGCTGCCGCGCTATGCAGTGCTGGCCGCGCTTGTTGTCGGCTGCCTGTTGGCCGGCGTCTTTGGCCTGCTTAACTTTGACCACTTTGAACTCAAGCTGGCCACCCCGGTTTGGACATCGCCGAGCTTCTCAATTGCTGCGGCAATCAGTATTGGCATCCCGCTATTTATCGTCGCGATGACCTCGCAGAACCTGCCAGGCATGGCAGTTTTACGCGCCAATGGTTATGATGTGCCCGCCTCTCCGCTACTCAATGTCACCGGCATCTGCTCCATTTTGCTGGCACCGTTTGGCTCCCACGGTATTCACATGGCCGCGATCAGCGCCGCTATTTGCGCCGGCCCTGAAGCCCACGAAGACCCGAAAAAACGCTATACCGCTGCAGTCTGGTGCGGGGTTTTCTATGGCGTCGCCGGTATTTTTGGCGCGACCTTGGCGGCGCTATTTGCAGCGCTGCCCAAAGCTCTGATCCTCTCCATTGCAGCGCTGGCGCTATTTGCGTCAATCATTGGCGGACTGACCCAAGCCATGAGCGAGCCGAAAGAGCGTGAAGCCGCGCTGATAACCTTTTTAGTGACGGCCTCGGGCATGACTCTATTCACCATAGGTTCGGCATTCTGGGGGATTGTCGCCGGTCTGCTGACCCTGGTTATTCTGAATTGGCGCAAAGCCGAGTAGATAACGGCGTGCAGATAATTGAGGATGTTTCACAGGTAAAAAATGGCGCATAAAAGCGCCATTTTTTTGAGCAGCTACAGCCTTAATCGGGCGCTAGATTGCTGTCGCCCCACCATCGATGGCCAATGCCTGGCCGGTGGTAAAGCCCGCATCATCACAACACAGATAAAGCACTGCGGCGGCAATCTCTTCAACCTTACCGATACGCCCTACCGGGTGCATCGCAGCGGCAAACTCGGCCTTGCGCGGGTCAGCCTCGTAGGCACGGCGGAACATATCGGTGTCGATAACGGCTGGGCACACGGCGTTAACCCGAATCTTTTTCTTCGCATACTCCACAGCAGCCGACTTGGTAAGACCGATGACGGCATGTTTAGACGCACTGTAAATACTCATCTTCGGTGCGGCACCAAGCCCTGCCACCGATGCGGTGTTGACGATTGCACCCCCGCCTTGTGCCAGTAGCAAGGGAATCTGGTGCTTCATGCACAACCAGACACCTTTGACGTTGACGCCCATAATCGCATCAAATTCCTGCTCGCTGCCGTCGGCTAGCTTGCCTTGCTCAATCTCAATACCGGCATTATTGAATGCGTAATCAAGGCGGCCATAGCACTTAACAATCTGCGCCATCAATGCGCCCACTTCAGCGTCCTGGGTTACGTTGCAAGCAATGAAGACCGCTTCACCGCCAACCCCACAAATCAACTCAACCGTAGCTTCGCCACCTGCGGTATCGACATCAGAAACCACGACCTTCAGCCCTTGCTCAGCAAACGCCAGCGCCGTTGCACGGCCAATACCAGCAGCCCCACCCGTAACCAACGCAACCTCACCCCTAAAGCCCAAGCCCATGTATGTACTCCTCTGAATTCAAGATGTGTCGATGGGCGAGTCTAGTCAGGGAAGCCAGAGTGCGGGCAGCACTATTCAATCCAGCATGGTCGCTCAATCGAGAGCAGTGATTAAACTGCAACGCCCACTATCACTTAGATAAATCAGCCCACATTCTATTTTCACGCTTCGGTTGCTCATTGGCAGTTGACGCGCTATCACCTTAGGTTTCGATCAACGAGTACTTGTCATGACCGTACAAATCAATCGCCAGTTTCTACTTGCCCAACGCCCAGTAGGCGTACCTACACGCGATACCTTCAGTTTTGTTGAAAGCCCACTTGCTGAACCCGGCGAAGGTCAGATCGTAGTCAAGAATGCTTTCCTCTCGCTCGACCCAGCCATGCGCGGCTGGATGAACGATGCCAAGTCCTACATTCCACCGGTGGGGTTAGGTGAAGTGATGCGCGCCTTGGGTGTGGGAGAGGTCATTGCCTCGAACAACCCGAACTTTGCAGTCGGCAATCACGTCAATGGCGCCATCGGCGTGCAGGACTACTTTGTCGGCGAACCACGTGGCTTTTACAAAGTGGACCCAAGCCGCGCACCATTGCCGTTGTATCTATCGGCACTTGGGATGACGGGCATGACCGCCTACTTTGCTTTGCTTGATGTAGGCGCACCCAAGGCGGGCGAGACAGTGGTGATCTCTGGCGCGGCAGGTGCAGTAGGCAGCATTGTCGGGCAAATTGCCAAGATCAAGGGCTGCCGGGTTGTCGGCATCGCCGGTGGCGAGAAAAAATGCAAATTACTGGTCGACGAACTCGGTTTTGACGCCGCAATTGACTACAAGAACGAAGACCTGTTGGCGGGCCTCAAGCGAGAATGTCCGAAAGGCATCGACGTGTTCTTTGACAATGTCGGTGGCGACATCCTCGATGCAGCCCTCACCCGTATCGCGCCAAAGGCGCGCATCGTCATTTGTGGTGCTATCAGTCAGTACAACAACAAAGAAGCGGTCAAAGGGCCAGCTAACTATCTGTCGTTGCTGGTCAATCGCGCCCGCATGGAGGGCTTTGTAGTCATGGACTACGCCAGCCAGTTTGCCGACGCAGCCAAAGAAATGGGTGGCTGGATGGCCAATGGCAAACTGAAGTCAAAAGAAGACATTGTCGACGGTCTGGAAACCTTTCCGGAAACGCTGCTCAAGTTATTCAGCGGTGAAAACTTTGGCAAACTGGTACTTAAAGTCTAAGCACTGTTGATGCCCGTGCAGGCAGGCCAACGCGAAGTGTTTTAGCCGTCATGCAAGCAGAAATAACTGCCAAAAAAAGCGGCGCTTGATGAACTCACCAAGCGCCGCTTTTTTTTCAGCGCGACTTATACCCTTGAAGGCTTACTGGCGCATGCCACGACCACTGACCAGCAGGCGTACGCAAACCAGATAGAGCACAGCTGTTGCTATCAACATAAAGGTTACAGCCACGCTGATTCGAATATCTGAAACGCCGAGAATGCCGTAACGGAAAGCATTAACCATATGCAGCACTGGGTTAGCCATTGACACGCTTTGCCAGAACGGTGGCAATAGGTTGATCGAGTAGAACACCCCTCCCAGATACGTCAGTGGCGTTAGCACGAAAGTTGGGATGATCGAGATATCATCAAAGTTGCGGGCAAACACCGCATTGACGAAGCCACCCAACGAAAAAATCGTCGCAGTGAGCAGCACCACAAGCACCGTCAGGCCTAAGTGATGAACCTGCAAATCGGTGAAAAACAGCGACAACAGCGTCACAATAAAGCCCACGGCCAAACCGCGCAGCACACCACCAGTGACATAGCCGATGAGAATAATGTGCGGTGAAACCGGAGACACCATCAATTCTTCGATTGAGCGCTGGAACTTACTGCCAAAGAAACTCGACACCACGTTGCCATAGGAGTTGGTAATCACCGACATCATGATCAAACCGGGCACGATGTACTGCATGTAAGTAAAGCCGCCCATGTCGCCAATCTGCCGGCCAATCAAATTGCCAAAGATTACAAAGTACAGAACCATAGTGATCGCAGGGGGCAGCAAGGTTTGAGGCCAGATGCGCGTGAAACGGCGCACTTCACGGTAAACGATGGTACGCAAGGCAACCATGTTGGCGGCAAATTCCGAGTTGAGATGTTCCTTACTCATACAGCCCCCTTGGTCAGGTTTTTCTCGACCAGGTTGACGAACAACTCCTCAAGTCGATTGCTCTTATTGCGCATACTGCTGACTTCGATATTCTGCTCAGCCAGTTGACGAAACAGTTCGGTCACACCTTGTTCTTTGTCGACCTGCACCTCCAGGGTGTGGTGATCAACCAGCTTGACCGGATAGCCATCAAGCTCTGGCTCAACCAGCAGCGATGCGCTCAGATCAAGCAGGAATGTTTCAACATGCAGGGTTTGCAGCAGCTCTCGCATGCTGGTGTTTTCGACGATACGACCGTGATCGATAATGCCGATATTGCGACACAACTGCTCAGCCTCTTCGAGGTAGTGCGTAGTCAGAATGATCGTAATGCCCTGCTCGTTCAGCTTGGTTAAAAAGCTCCACATTGAGCGGCGCAATTCAATATCAACACCCGCGGTTGGTTCATCGAGTATTAACAAACGTGGCTCATGAACCAAGGCTCGGGCAATCATCAAGCGGCGCTTCATCCCTCCCGACAGCTCGCGCGAGGCGACATCACGCTTCTCCCACAAACCAAGCTGCTTGAGGTAGTGCTCGGCTCGCTCCTTGGCGATACGCGCAGGAATACCGTAGTAACCCGCCTGGGTAACAACGATGTCGAAGACTTTCTCGAACTGGTTGAAGTTGAATTCCTGCGGTACCACGCCAATGCAACGCTTGAGCGCAGCCGGGTTTTCATCGAGGTCAAAGCCAAACACATTGACCTTGCCGCTGGATTTATTCACCAGCGTCGAAAGAATGCCGATCGTTGTGGACTTGCCAGCCCCATTTGGGCCGAGCAAGGCATAGAAATCACCTTCAGCAACATCAAGATCAATGCCGTAAAGTGCTTGAAAGCCATTGCTATAGGTTTTAGTAAGCTGCCGAATGGACAGAGCGGTAGTCATAAAGAATGCACGCACCTAAAAATAAAAAGTGAATAAAAAGATATAAACAGCGCTGTGATGCGACTGTTAATCAGTTTAACGCGCTAAAGCTTGCGCTCACACAACAGTCGAAATTTAATGAAATAAATTTGCGAGCTCACAGACTAGCATTGCCAACCAAAGAAGGAAGACCCTTGGCCTGATGGTGACTATCACTGTGCTTCATATTGGCTAGGTCTGCTTAGCCTCTGCATGCATGTCGCCGCGCATTTGCATGGCGTCCTGCGCAAAAAGATGCGGATACATGCTTGCCAGATGCGTAAAAAACAACGCTTCGGGCACATCCGCAAACTGACCGTGGTCGGCCAAATACTCCATGTAGCGCTCACCCTGCTGGTTATAGGGGTGAAAGACACTGTCACTGACGCCATCGAACTCAAGCGGCGCAACAGCAAATACCTCACACAACTCGATATTAAAAGCCGGTGTGGCTTTTACCCAGCGCCCTTCTAGGTACAACTCGGTATAGCCGTGCATGGCAAAAACATCGCTGCGCAAAAGCTCAAGCAAGCGTGGGGTCGACAGATGATTGCGAACATCAGCCAAGCCAATGCGCGCCGGAATATTACAGTGCCTGGCGCAGGCTGCGAGCAAGGCAGCTTTTGGCACGCAGTAGCTTTCCCGAGTTTCTAGCGCATAGCTTGCCTTCAAGGTTTCGGGGTCGCGGCTAAAGGTATAAGGGTTGTAACGAATGCCATCACGCACCGCGTAATACAAATTGACGGCTTGCTGGCGCAAATCAGATGTTGCACCTCGGGCATGATCTGCGAACTCAATTAGCGTAGGGTGGTCACTATCGATGAAGCGATTGGCTTTTAAGTATTGGTTCATCGGCGTCTTCCCATGGCTTAGTTAGCTCAGTTTAACTGCGCTGTATGCGCCGATGTAACGACATAACCGCCAAGCTCACCGCCCTTGTCGCCATCTATTGACGGATGACGACTAAGCTCAAGACGCTCAATTTTAAATTGCCGTCATCATGGAGGACGTTAAATGCTAGCAGTCTGGTTAATTGTTTTAGTGGTGGGTGTCGCGTATTTAGCGCATCGCCGCATCTCACCGATCCCCGCTCTGGCGTGCGTGGCCGTTTACCTGTTGGCCATGGGCGCTTTCAGCCATGCCCACGGCGTGCTTATGACGGTGCTTTGGCTAATCCTCCTTGCTATCGCAGTGCCACTTGCTCTGCCCGACTTACGCCGCAAAGTATTTAGCGCACCGCTGTTTGCTTGGTTCCAGAAAGTATTGCCGCCCATGTCGGAAACCGAGCGCGACGCGATCGAAGCTGGCACCGTTTGGTGGGATGGCGAATTATTCAGTGGCCGTCCGGACTGGGACAAACTGCTGGCTTACCCCAAAGCAGTCTTGAGCGAAGAAGAACAAGCCTTCCTTGATGGGCCGACGGAAGAACTCTGCGCCATGGTCACTGACTGGGAAATTGGCCAGCAGATGGACTTGCCAGAAAAGGCCTGGAAGCACATCAAAGATCATGGCTTTTTTGCCCTGATCATCCCGAAAGAATACGGCGGCAAGGGCTTTTCAGCCTATGCCCACTCCCAAGTTGCGATGAAGCTCGCAACCCGTAGCGGTGACCTCGCATCGACTGTAATGGTGCCCAACTCACTCGGCCCTGCCGAGTTGCTACTGCACTATGGCACTGACGAACAACGTAATCATTACTTGCCGCGCTTAGCCAGCGGCGAAGATATCCCTTGCTTCGCCCTGACCGGCCCACTGGCTGGTTCCGATGCGGGTGCAATGCCCGACACGGGCATTATTTGTAAAGGCGAATGGCAAGGTCAGGAAGTGATTGGCCTGCGCCTGACCTGGGAAAAGCGCTATATCACCCTGGGCCCTGTGGCCACTTTGCTCGGCCTGGCGTTTAAAGCCTACGATCCAGACCATTTGCTGGGCGAAGAAGAAGACCTCGGCATCAGCCTGGCATTGGTGCCAACTGATACCGCTGGCGTAGAGATTGGCCGCCGTCACTACCCTCTTGGCGCGGCATTTATGAATGGGCCGAACTCGGGTAAAGATGTGTTCATCCCGCTGGAGTTCCTGATTGGCGGGCAAGAAATGCTCGGCAAAGGCTGGATGATGCTGATGAACTGCCTCTCGGTGGGCCGTTCTATCTCGCTACCCGCGGTGGGCACCGGCGCCGCCAAATTCACCAGCCTGGTGACCGGGCAATACAGCCAGGTGCGTGAGCAATTCAATGTGCCGCTTTCGGCCTTTGAAGGCATTCAAGAGGCAATGGCGCGCATTGGCGGCAACGCCTGGATGATGGACAGCGCACGTATTCTCACCGCCAACGCCGTTGATCTAGGTGAAAAACCTTCAGTACTGTCGGCCATTCTCAAGTATCACCTTACCGAACGTGGCCGTGAATGCATCAGCGATGCCATGGACGTACATGGCGGTAAAGGCATCATCATGGGCCCCAACAACTACCTGGGGCGCTCGTGGCAAGGTGCACCGATCTTCATTACGGTTGAAGGCGCGAATATTCTTTCGCGGAACCTGATGATCTTCGGTCAGGGAGCCATCCGCTGCCATCCATATGTACTCAAAGAGATGGCGTTGGCCAATCGCGAGGATAAAGATCAGGCGCTAATCGAGTTTGACGAGTTGCTGATGCAGCACATCGGCTTTGCCATTAGCAATGCCGCCAGCACCTTGGTGCTGAGCCTAACCCTCAACCGCCTTGGCTCCGTGCCAGGCGACAATCTCAGCCAGCCCTACTACCGCGCACTCAATCGCTTGTCGGCTGCCTTTGCCATGCTCGCAGATATGAGCATGATGTTGCTTGGTGGTGAGTTGAAACGCCGCGAGCGCCTTTCAGCACGCCTTGGCGATGTTCTGAGCAACCTGTATCTCGGATCGGCCGCGCTCAAGCGCTATCATGACCTTGATTACTCGGCCCACTCCAAACCCATGCTGCGCTGGGCAATGGAAGAAAGCCTGAGCAAGGCTGAAGAAGCCATGGATGACCTGCTCTGCAACTTCCCGAACAAATTCCTCGGCTGCGCGCTGCGGGTGCTGGTTTTCCCACTGGGGCGTCGTCATCGTGGCCCAAGCGATGAGCTGGACGCAGAAATTGCCGAGATCATAGGCCGCAACAAAGGCGATGCAGGACTCGAAGAAATCCTGACCGGTTGCTACCGTCCAGCAGGTGATAAGGACCCGGTAGCGGCGCTGCAACGAGCCATGGACCTGCTAGAGCAAGCCAAACCCTTGCAGAAGAAACTGCATAAAGCAGAAAAATCTGGAGAGGTTCATGAAGTGCCAGGCCAAACCCTCATCGAGACGGCACTGGCTGCTGGGGTACTTTCAGCCGAAGAGGCAGCAAGCCTGCAACAAGCTGAAGCTGCTCGCCGTGTGGTAATTGATGTCGACGACTTCAGCAAAGACGAACTCAAGCTAAGTCGCGGCAAAACCAGATAAGACAACACCCATCAACAGGACAGCGGGCGCGCGGAGCTTTATACTCCGGCGCCCGTTTTACTTTCAGGATTATCGTTATGTCCAGCAGCCACCTTGATCACCACCTCGCCCTGCTCACCCAACTGCGCGGTATTTTGGTCGCCTTGGGTGAAGCCGAGCAGATTCTCGACGATAGCCACGCGCTGTTTATCGAGCGCTACGACGAGCTGATAGCCCTGCTCCCGGTCGATACCGAGAGCAGCCTTTACCTGGGTCAGGATTTGATCAGTCAGATCTTCCATCGCTACCCACAAATTGCCCATTTAGTCCCTCGTGACCTGCTGTGGTTCTTTGGTGGGGACTGTTTGCATTTTATGCCCGATGAAGAAATTGACATGTTCCAGACGCTCGATGAGCGCCGCTTCGAAGCCATGGAAAACGACGAGCCGTTCGACTGGAATCAAGAAAAGCGCTTGCTCGCACTGTCACCCGAAACCAACAGCAAGCACTAAAGCCAAGGCGCGGGCAGGCAACCCCCCTGTTTTGGGAGCACGACGCCCCGTGTAGCGATCATGGTTCAACCAATAAACAGAATGTTCATGGGTGCAAATGGTGGATGAAAAAGCGTCATCCCCTACGCAGCGTATGCTGTCTTAGGGTGTGACAACGCGAAGCTTGTCCACCATCGAGCTATGATCAAGCTCAAATTTCAGGCACAAAAAAGCCGCTCATAGAGCGGCTTTTTTGTTTATTTGGAGCGGGAAACGAGACTCGAACTCGCGACCCCGACCTTGGCAAGGTCGTGCTCTACCAACTGAGCTATTCCCGCATTTACAACACGCTCCTTACGAAGCGCTTACAACAAAATGGCGTCCCCTAGGGGACTCGAACCCCTGTTACCGCCGTGAAAGGGCGGTGTCCTAGGCCACTAGACGAAGGGGACCTGGAACTTTTCACGCCAACCTGAGTTAACTCTGGCTAGCCATTGCGCTGCCTGCCGGGCAACACATTTGAAACTGGAGCGGGAAACGAGACTCGAACTCGCGACCCCGACCTTGGCAAGGTCGTGCTCTACCAACTGAGCTATTCCCGCATTTTACATCTGCAACGCCACTTTTTAAAAGTGGCGTCCCCTAGGGGACTCGAACCCCTGTTACCGCCGTGAAAGGGCGGTGTCCTAGGCCACTAGACGAAGGGGACGCAGCCCGGAACATACAACTTTTCTCCGGCTTCTTGTGCTTTGCTATCTAACATTGCGCTAAGAAGTGGCGCGCATTCTATGGAGCCTTTGGCTGGCCGTCAACCTCTGTGTAAAAATATTTTAAAATCAACGACTTCAAACCAAAAGATACGACTGTGCTATCAGCCAATCGCTTAACGCACTACACTCGCAGAAAACCAAGAGCTCGAGAGGTTGTATAGATGTCCCCGCTCGTGATTACCCTGTTAATAGTTGGTGGCATCGGCCTTTTACTGGTGATTGCCTATATCAACCATGCCGTTGAAAACAGCAAACTTGAGAAAGCCCGACTCAAGGCCGAGCTCAATGACCGTGTACGGCGCTGTGCTGAAGTGTCTGAGTCCATGCCTGGCCAGCTGATGTCACCCAACCTCAAGCTAATACTGGCACAAATTCAAGTACGCTACAGTGAGCGGCTACTCGCAACAGACAAAGCCAATAGTACCCTCAAAGAATCCATTGCCACGCTCAAGCAGTTAATTGCTCAGGGCGAGTCGATTCCAGTTAAAAATGCGCCAGTAAAGATTCTTACCGAGCAGCAAGCCAAGCAAACACGCTTTATTTTAGAAAACCTTCACAGCCAAATAACCCGCGCTGGGCAGGATGGAACATTAGCTGCCGCTGAGGCCAAACAATGGCTACAGCACATCCCGACTCTGCTTACCCAATTGCATATCGAGTACTTTAGCAATATGGGGCAACGCGCCATGCAGCAGAATCAGCCTGGACAGGCCCGCCTAGCCTTTGAGCGCGGGGTACAGTACCTGCGCAAGCAAAACGACTCTGCGCGCTATAGCGCCACACTCAAGACGTTCCAAGAGCAACTTGAGATCGCTAACAACCTCGTACTTAACCAAGCGCCAGCAGCTGCTGAAACTGACAGCGAGCTAACCCAAGGCCTGGAAAGCGTGGGCAGCGACGAAGACTGGAAGAAAAAGAATATTTACGACTAAGCCGACATAAAAGACGGCGGCTAAAATCTAAGGAGATCCAATGAGCATGATCGTATATGGTGCCCCACTCTCACCTTACGTACGCAAAGTTCGCGTATTGCTGGCGGAAAAAGGCCTCGATTATGACCTTGAGATGATTCTGCCATTCGGCAAACAACCCGACTGGTACAAAGAACTCAACCCGCTGGGCCGCATCCCTGCCTTTAAAGACGGCGACCTCAACCTCGCTGACTCCAGCGTGATCTGTCAGTACATTGAGGAACAATATCCAGACCTCACACCCCTGCTCGGCAACACGCCTGAGCAACGGGCACGTGTACGCTGGCTTGAAAAATACGCCGACTACGAGATTGCGCCACTGAGCACCTTTTGCATATTCCGCAATCGCGTATTGAAAACCTCAATGGGCAAGGCCAGCGATGAGGTTGAAGTAGCCGCAACCCTAACCGAAAAGCTGCCACCGCATTTCGATTACCTGGAAAGCCAACTTGCTGACAATGACTACTTTGTTGGCGACTCACTGACGCTCGCGGATCTGGCAATCGCCAGCCAATGGGTCAATATGCAACACGGCGATGAGTGCATCGACGCTGGCCGCTGGCCTAAACTGGCAGCTCACTGCAAGCGCATTCACTCGCGAGACTCGCTCCAGGCAGTGTTGGTTGGTGAGCACGCTATGCTGTCCAAAATGGCCAGCAAAGCCGCGCAGCAGTAAGGCACCGCAATGCGCACGCAATTGGTGGACAATACGCGTGTGTCCACCAGTGCGCTCGCTCTACTCAGCAATCAGTAAGCCGTAAAAACACCTCGACCATTTGTTCGACGCCCGCCTGATCGGCAGCGCTAAAGCGTCCGACTTGCGGGCTATCCAAGTCCAGTACACCGATTAACTGGCCAGCCTTCAGCAATGGCACCACCAACTCGCTGTTTGACGCACTGTCGCACGCAATATGCCCGGCAAAGGCATGAACATCCTCGATACGTTGAGTTTGCAGGCTTTGTGCCGCGGCACCACAGACACCACGCCCAAATGGAATACGCACACAGGCTACCTTGCCTTGAAACGGCCCAAGTACCAACTCACCGCCTCTGGCCAGATAGAACCCCGCCCAGTTCAGCGCAGGCAGCTGCTGAAACAAAAATGCCGAAAACTGCGCAGCATTGGCGATGAAATCACGCTCATCAGCCAACAAGGACTCAAGCTGCGCAACCAGCATTGGATACTCTTCAGCGCCTGCAACGGCGCTCTCTAACTCAATCATTTGCACGCTCTAAAAGCTGAAGCCCAACCCAATAACGAGCAAACTGATAAGCACAGCGCCCATTACGATTACCACGCCCCGTAGCCCAGCGAATGGCGGCTTTTTCCAAGGATTCATCCCAGACCCATTGCAATCCTGCAGCAGTGGCCTGAGTGGTCACCCAGTGGCGAACCACATTCAGATAATGCTCCTGAGTGAACGGGTAGAAGGAAAGCCACAGCCCAAAACGGTCAGATAAGGCGATCTTGTCTTCCACCGCCTCACTGGGGTGCAGCTCACCGTCGACCATCTTGAAGTTTTGATTATCGCTTTCTTTTTCCGGCACCAAGTGACGACGATTAGATGTCGCGTAAAGCAAGACATTATCCGGCGCACGCTCCAACGAACCATCGAGCACGCTTTTGAGGATGCGGTAATCACCTTCACCGGCGTCAAACGACAGGTCATCACAGAACAAAATGAACCGCTGCGGCAGGCCCGACAACAACTCAACGACCCGAGGCAAATCCGCTAGATAGTCACGCTCAATTTCAATCAAGCGCAAACCGCTATCCGCATGAGCAGCCAATAGCGCGCGAACCAAAGATGATTTACCGGTTCCCCTCGCCCCCCACAGCAACGCATGGTTTGCCGGTAAACCGCGAACAAACTGAGTGGTGTTACGCGACAATTGTTCACGCTGGGCGTCAACACCAATCAAATCCGTGAGGTTAAGGTCCAGACTGACCTTAAGTGGCTGTAAAAAGCCACTACGGCCCTCTCGCTGCCAGCGTGCCGCCAAGCTCTCTTGCCAGTTAATAACCACAGGCTCCGCTGGCAACAGTGGCTCCAACCGCGCCAGAACAACCTCAGCACGCTGTATAAAATCAATTATCCGCGAATCCACAACTCACACTCCTGGGTTTGGCAGTTAACATTTTTGCCTTCGTGTAGAGGGCTATTGGCTTCGCAATCATCCAGAGGCATTTTGCATATGAAAGTGCGATGCCCTCAACCAAGTCGCCCTTGCGAAGCCCTACTGTCCACACGACTGAATGAGCCAGTTTACCCGCCAGACTGGCTATTTCGAAAGCTAAAAGCTGCGATACACGCCACTGTAGGGCTGGCGCAATAGCCGATAAACTCAACCTGCCAACCCCACCCCAAGATCAGCTATGCTTCCCCGCTGAAACCAACAGGCCTCCAGCACTTATGGAAATATCGTTAACCCACCGCCTCTCTTATAAACAAGCCAGCCTGACAGTACTGGTTGCGTTTATTCTTGGCACGGTACTGAGCATTATTCAGGTGGGAATCGATTATGTCAGTGAAGACGCCTCCATTGACCGAGAAATTCAGGCGTTACTCGACACCAGCTACAACCCGGCCTCACGCATTGCCTACAACCTCGATGCTGAATTGGCGCAAGAACTGGTCGTTGGTTTATTGCGCTCACCCGCTGTCATAGACGCGAGCATCATTGCGGCTGACCGCAGCACCATGGCCCAGGCCTCACGCCCCGCCAGTGCTAGCCGATATCGCTTTATCAGCGACTCATTATTTGGCGAGCGCCGACAATTTGAACGCGTGCTGATGATCGATCGAGCGCCAGAGGAAAACCTCGGAGCACTGCGCATTGAAGTCGACACTTACGCATTTGGCAGTAACTTTCTACGCCGTTCAATGCTGACCATTGTGACTGGCTTCGCCCGCACGCTGCTGCTCTCGCTGATTCTGTTGGTGTTGTTTTATTTCATGCTAACCAAGCCTCTTATCGAGGTTGTCAGAGCCCTCAGTGCGCGCAACCTGAACAAACCTGACGAAGCTTTACTGCTCTGCCCAGCAGGCCATGAACACGATGAGATTGGCACCCTGGTCACGGTCGCCAATCAGCAACTCATCAGCATCGATGATGAGATCAAGCAGCGTCAAAATGCGGAGCAGCGTCTCAACCTGTCACTGCAGGCGCTCGAAACCGCTGTGGCGCAGCGCACCACAGAACTCAAAGCCACCAACGAACGCTTGCTCAAGTCTAATCACGAGCTCGAACATGCCCAGCAACAAGCCCTGCAATCCGCCCACAGCCGTGCAACCTTTCTAGCCAATATGAGCCATGAAATACGCACACCGCTCAATGGTTTGCTGGGCATGCTTTCGCTGGCACTTGATGCCCCGTCCAACAGCGAACAGCAGCAACAACTGAGCATTGCTCATCACTCTGGAAAAGTGCTGGTCGATTTACTCAATGACATTCTCGACTTGTCTAAATTTGAGTCTGGCCAGCTACAACTTGAACATATTGAATTTGACCTGAGAGCGCTGGCTGAAGACACCGCCAGCCTACTCTCACAAAATGCCAGCCCCGGGGTCGAGTTGACCTGCCTGATTGACCCACAGCTTCCGGATAAAGTGCTTGGCGACCCCACACGTATCGGCCAGGTGATTAGCAACCTGATCTCAAACGCACTGAAATTCACCCGCTTTGGCCGGGTTGATGTACGTGTCAGATCCGCAGGTGACAGCCTTGAGATTACCGTTCGCGATACCGGGATTGGTATCACTGAAGACGCCTATGAGTTGATCTTCGAGCCGTTCACCCAAGCTGACGCGGGCATTACCCGTCAGTATGGTGGCACGGGTCTGGGTTTGGCCTTGAGCCGCCATCTGTGCGAAATCATGCAGGGCCAACTCAGCGTGCGCTCAAAATTAGGCTTCGGCTCAGAGTTCACGGCCACTTTGCCCCTCAAAAGCGCCTCCCCAGCAGTTGTTTTGCAACCCCTTAGCGGCAAAGTGATTGGACTGACCTCTATCAGCTCTGGCCTCAATGAAATACTCAAGGATCTACTGCCGCATTGGGGGTTTGAATATCAACGACTGGACACAGACGCCAGTCTACTGGGGCAGACACCCGATATCATCATCAGTGACTGCCCTGAATGCCTGTACAGCACGCGTTTAAACTGTCAGGCACCCATCCTGCTGGTCACGGCCTACGGCAGCTTCCTTGCACCCGAACAAGCGAAATCGCTGGCACCCCTTGAGCAACTGGCTCGCCCGCTGTCGCAAAAAGTTTTGCGTCACGCTCTGGAACGGCACTTCAGCGCTCAGCCAAAAACATTGAAAAACCACCTCAAACAGCCCGACGAAACGGACTACAAGGCCTGCGTACTGCTGGTTGAAGACAATCCGGTTAATCAACTCGTTGCCAAAGGCATGCTGATAAAACTCGGCTATAAGGTAATCATCACCAACGATGGCGAACAGGCCCTTAAGGCGCTGAGCGAACACCCCATCGACATTGTCCTCATGGACTGCAATATGCCGATCATGGATGGCTATGAGGCCAGCCGACGCATCCGTCAAAGTGGTGAATACGTCAACCTGCCGATCATCGCCCTTACTGCCAATGCGCTGACCGATGAACGCCAGCGCTGTCAAGCCGCAGGCATGAGTGACTATCTAGCCAAACCCTTCACCCGCGAAGAACTGGTCACTGTTCTTGAGAACGGACTCAATAATCGAGCATAGGTTTGATGCGTTCAAGCAGCCCACCGACTTGGGCGCGCAACTCATCCAACTCGTTTAAATCTGCCCCCGACTCACAGATCAACTGGGCCTTGAGTGGCACGGCTCGCCCACGCAGTTGCACGCCTGGTTCTGTGAGCTGCAGATTCACGGCCCGCTCATCGCGAATCGAGCGCTGACGAATCAACAAACCTTGTTGCTCAAGGCGCTTAAGCAGCGGCGTCAAAGTGCCTGAATCAAGAAGTAAGCGCGCGCCCAATGCCTTCACCGTGGCTTGTGCGGGCGCCACCTGATGCCACTCCCACAGCACCAACATCACCAGGTATTGCGGGTATGTCAGCCCCAACTGGTCCAGCATCGGCTTATAGGCCCGAACCACGGCCCGCGAAGCAGCATACAGCTTGAAACACAACTGATCGTCTAGCTGCAGGGAAACTTCAGGTTTCATTTCAACAGTGCTTCAATCTCGTTAGTCAGGTCTTGCGGCTTAGTGGTTGGCGCAAAGCGTTTAACCTGCTTGCCGTCGGCACTGAGCAAGAACTTGGTGAAGTTCC
Source organism: Pseudomonas sp. NPDC078700 (assembly GCF_044542375.1). NCBI lineage: Bacteria > Pseudomonadati > Pseudomonadota > Gammaproteobacteria > Pseudomonadales > Pseudomonadaceae > Pseudomonas > Pseudomonas sp. NPDC078700. The sequence goes on along the minus strand of NZ_JBITUI010000006.1, from coordinate 5,772 downwards.
ACTTGATGCCTTTGCTGCCGAGCAAACCCGGTGCGCGCGCCTTAAGTGAGACAAACAATGGATGCGCGTCACTGCCGTTGACATCTACTTTCTTAAACAACGGGAAACTCACCCCGAAATTAAGCTCGCAGAACTGCGAGATATCTTGCTCATTGCCCGGCTCTTGCTTACCGAACTGGTTGCAGGGAAAGCCCAAGATAACCAAGCCTTGGTCTTTGTAGGCCTGCCAAAGCGCTTCAAGCCCCTTGTATTGCGGGGTGAATCCACACTTGCTGGCAGTATTGACCACTAAAACCGCCTTACCTGAAAAATCTGCAAGGGTCTTTTGCTCACCACTGATGGTGGTACAGGGGATATCAAATAATGCGTCAGCCACGGTATTCGCTCTGTATTCACGGAAAGATGGAATAAAGATAGCTCGCAATTTAATTGCACACAATTTAAATACACCGCAGTGATACCTCAAACACAACACGAACCCATACAGTCACACGCCACAAAGCCGGCTCAAAGGGCTCATTTGCGTATTATTTTTTACCTTCAAGCAGCGAAAAAAGCCGGTCAGGTCACTTTGCGTGAATCGACCTGCAACGTATCATTCCGCCCTGCTGCACAATGTCATGGTGCAGCCGCCTACTTGCCCGCGGGATTAGTTTTTTTACTTCAGGATCACTTCACATGCAGGTCAGCAAATCGAACAAGCTCGCCAACGTCTGCTACGACATTCGAGGCCCAGTGCTCAAGCATGCCAAGCGCCTTGAGGAAGAAGGCCATCGCATCCTCAAGCTGAACATCGGCAACCCTGCGCCTTTCGGTTTTGAAGCCCCTGAAGAAATTCTCCAAGACGTAATCCGCAATTTGCCGACAGCACAAGGTTACAGCGACTCAAAAGGCTTGTTCAGCGCCCGTAAAGCGGTGATGCAGTACTACCAGCAGATGAATGTTGAAGGTATTGGCATCGAGGATATCTACCTCGGCAATGGCGTTTCCGAGCTGATTGTAATGGCCATGCAGGCGCTGCTGAACAACGGCGATGAAGTGCTGATCCCTGCACCTGACTATCCCCTCTGGACGGCCTCTGTAGCGCTATCAGGCGGCAAGCCGGTGCATTACTTGTGTGACGAGCAAGCCGGCTGGTTTCCTGATGTAGCCGATATCCGCGCCAAAATCACGCCGAATACCAAAGCCCTGGTGTTAATCAACCCGAATAACCCAACGGGTGCGGTCTACTCCAAAGAAGTGTTGATGGACATTGTAGAGTTGGCCCGTCAGCACAACCTGGTGCTGTTCTCGGATGAAATCTACGACAAAATTCTTTACGACGATGCCAAACACATCTGCACCGCCTCGTTAGCACCAGACGTGCTATGCCTGACCTTTAACGGCCTGTCGAAATCCTACCGTGTTGCCGGATTCCGCTCCGGCTGGGTGGCAATCTCTGGGCCTAAACACCGCGCCCGCAGCTACATCGAAGGGATCGACATTCTGGCCAATATGCGCTTGTGCGCCAATGTACCAAGCCAACATGCCATTCAAACTGCGCTCGGTGGTTATCAGAGCATTAACGATCTGGTGCTACCTAACGGCCGCTTGCTGGAACAACGCAACCGCACCTGGGAGCTGCTCAACGATATTCCAGGGGTTAGCTGCGTAAAACCCATGGGCGCGCTTTACGCATTCCCCAAAATCGACCCCAAAATCTGTCCGATCCATAACGATGAGAAATTCGTCCTGGATTTACTGCTCTCGGAAAAGCTCTTGATCGTCCAGGGCACGGCGTTCAACTGGCCGTGGCCTGATCACTTTCGCGTAGTAACGCTGCCACGGGTAGACGAACTTGAACAAGCCATTGGCCGCATTGGCAGCTTCCTCAAGGGTTACAACCAATAGCAAACACTGTAGCGCCGGCTTGGCCGGCGCAATCAGCCTGCTGACCTTTTGACAATCATCGGCGCCAACACTTATGGACCTGCAAATCGACGATTTTTATAAAGATGCAGCAGCCGGACTGCTTATGCTTTACCAAGCATTCCCGCGCAAAATCGGTCTGTATGTTGAAGACTTGATTGGACGCGAAGAGCCCGATGAATTTGGCTTGCCCAGTACCCGCCATCAGAGCTGCCTTGGCACACAACTTTGGTTGGCCGAAGAAGGCTATATCCGTTTTGAATCAACCATTGCTTATGACGCACTTGATCAGGCAGTACTCACTGAGAAAGGTTTTTTACGTCTATCGCGCAGTATTTCTTACCCACTGAGCAATGATCCAGCCTTGCCACCCAGCGTGCGCCGCGTCCATTCAACTCTGGCTTTTCAACTACGCCAAGCAATCTCCCAACAAAACAGCGAGCAACTCGCTCACTTAGCCCGTCTACTCTTTACCAGTAGCCAGGGCAACGATAACGAAACAGCTTGAAATAGTCGCCCGGTTGAAGCCAGACGCCAGCGGCCTTATATAGCCTGCATACCGTGTACACCTTTCCCTTGAGGAGTAGTTTCAAAAAATGAAACGCATTTTCTTATTTCTAGCCACCAACATGGCTGTGCTGCTGATAGCAAGCATCACCTTGAAGCTGCTTGGAGTAGACCGCTACACCGGTCAAAACTATGGCAGTTTGTTGGCTTTCTGTGCGGTATTTGGTTTTGCTGGCTCGATCATTTCGCTGTTCCTCTCCAAGTGGATGGCGAAGATGAGCACCGGCACGCAAATCATCAGCCAACCGCGTACACGTCACGAGCAGTGGTTGCTGCAGACGGTTGAAGAACTGTCACGCGAAGCAGGGATTAAAATGCCCGAGGTGGGTATTTTCCCAGCCTATGAGTCCAATGCATTCGCCACGGGCTGGAATAAGAACGACGCCTTAGTCGCCGTCAGCCAAGGCCTGCTTGAGCGCTTCTCGCCTGATGAAGTAAAAGCCGTACTGGCCCATGAAATCGGTCACGTTGCCAATGGCGACATGGTGACCCTGGCCTTGATTCAGGGCGTGGTGAACACCTTCGTGATGTTCTTTGCGCGAATCTTCGGCAACTTCGTCGACAAGGCCATCCTCAAGAATGAAAATGGTCCAGGTATCGGTTATTTCGTGGCGACCATATTTGCAGAGTTGGTTCTGGGTATTCTCGCCAGCATCATCGTCATGTGGTTCTCGCGTAAGCGTGAGTTCAGGGCAGATGAAGCGGGTGCCAAGCTGGCCGGTACAAACTCGATGATTGCAGCCCTGCAGCGCCTGCGCTCAGAGCAAGGCGTACCGGTGGAGATGCCGAGCACCCTCGCCGCTTTCGGCATCAATGGCGGCTTGAAAAACGGTCTGGCGGGCTTGCTGATGAGCCACCCACCACTTGAAGTACGCATTGAAGCACTGCGCCAACGCAGCTAAACGCCACAACGCTTATCAAGGCGACCTCAGGGTCGCCTTTTTAATGCCTGCCGCCCTCTTAAAGCATCCAAGCTGCCATGCAACTGAACATCCGCCAGACGCGGGGGTCGATAATAATACAGGCCGTATTTTACGCAGCCTGTTGCACCCACACGTTAAAGCAGGAGTACGACCATGAAGTACAACTGGGATCTAATTGAACGCTTGCTGCAACATGCGCAGGATTCAGCCAACGAACGCTTCAACCCACGCAAGTACGCGGTGCAACTTGCTGAAGAGGAGCAAAGCGCAGGCGCTAGCCATATCAATGAAGACGACCTTAAAGCACAGGCCTGCGATTACGAAGCCCTGCTGCTTAAAGCCGACTTCATCGCCCCGCGCCCCGAGGCAGAAGGGGGAAATGGCGAGAATTTTGTACTCACTGATCGCGGCTTGCAGCTACTGAACATGATCGACAGCAGCTTCCCCGGCGAGCAACACCCTCGCGAAATACTTGATCGCGAAGGACTGAGTGCACTGGTGCCCGAAGTCTTTGACAAACTCGCAGTTAAGGCAACCTAAGCTGCCTTGCTTGACCACTGTCAATCAGCATCGGCGCAACCGATACACTGACTCTTCAAGCGTTTTAAGGCCACGGTCGGCGAAGCGCTTGTTGAAGGCATCCTCGGTTCGTAGATGCTGGCAGTTCCAGCCCGCCCCGAACAACTGGGCCACTTCATCATCAGTCACACAGAATGGTGGGCCGTCCATCTTCGCTTGGTCGTAAATCAACGTGACTAAAATGCCCTGGCAACCCATCGGCAAGATAGCCTGCAACTGCTGCACATAGCGCGCACGCATTTCGGCGGGCAAGGCGATGAGTGCGGCTCGATCATAAAAGCCCTTGCAGCCTTCAAGCAGGGCCCCGTCAAACTGAAAGAAATCACCACAGTAAATCTCAACAGAGCCAGCGCGATAGACCTTGAAAGCGCCTTCCTGATTCACTTTAGGTTCCAGTTGCTGCTCAGCAAAAAAAGCCTCGACAGCGATTTGTGACAGCTCGACGCCCGTCACTCGCAGCCCTTGTGCTGCCAGCCAGGTCAAATCTAAGGACTTACCACACAAAGGCACGAAAACTTGATCGCCCGCCTGCAAACCGAGTGCAGCCCAATTGTCCTGCAAGTAGCTGTTGACCTGTTTCGCGTGGAAACCAATTTCATTGTTTTCCCAGCGGCTTTGCCAAAAATCTGCCTGCATTGCCTTCCCTCATCGCATCATTATTTATGTAGTAGAACATCTTCGCTCAAAGCCAGAGCAAAAACCATGGCAGCATGCGCAGCAGACACGCTGGCAATATCGATTAAATTGATATGTTGATACGATTATTAGCGTTTGATGCAGGGCTAGATTGATCAAATAATGGAAGCATCCCTCAACCGCGTACGCATTTAATCAGGACTCGTCATGCTCCCCAGCCTCTATATTTCCCATGGCTCACCTATGCTCGCACTTGAGCCAGGCTCTAGCGGCCCTGCCCTGCGCAAGTTAGCGGCAGAAATGGAAACGCCTAAGGGCATTATCCTGATGTCTGCACACTGGGAGTCAGATGAGTTACGGGTCAGCAGCGCTGAGCAGCCAAGCACATGGCACGACTTTGGTGGATTTCCTGCGGCGTTGTACCAAGTAAACTACCCGGCGCCTGGTGACCCAGCGCTGGCGAGTCAAGTTATTGCGCTACTCAATGAACAGGGCCTAGCCGCCAAAGCTGACGCCAACAGGCCTTTCGATCACGGCACTTGGGTGCCGCTGTCACTCATGTATCCCCAAGCGACTATTGCGGTGGTCCAGGTATCCCTGCCCAGCCAACAGGGTCCAGCCATGCAACATCGCATCGGTAAAGCACTGAGCCAATTGCGGGCCCAAGGCTACTTACTGATAGGCTCAGGCAGCATCACCCATAACCTGCGCGAACTCGACTGGCAGGCAACTCATGGCAATGCACAGCCATGGGCACAAGCCTTTCGCGACTGGATTGTTAATGCACTGCGCAACGACGATACAAGCGCTCTGTTCAACTACCGTGAACTAGCGCCCTTTGCAGCGCGCAATCATCCAAGTGATGAACACCTGCTACCTTTGTTCTTTGCCTATGGCGCAGGCTCAGACTTTAGTGTTGCGCATAGCGGTTTTACATTAGGCGCATTGGGTATGGATATTTACCGCTTCGATTAACACGCTTACACAGCAACACAGCCCAAAAACCCAAGTAAAGAACCTTAACCAACCGATTCGCAACCCATAAAAAAGGCCGCTAAGCGGCCTAATGAGATGGTCACCCCGACACCTTGCGAGGGCTACGCTTTCGCAGGGTGTTTTATTTTCGGAGACCATCACCATGAGCGGTTTAGCATTGGTC
>NZ_JBITUI010000005.1:0-296265 GCF_044542375.1 Pseudomonas sp. NPDC078700 | reverse complement strand
ACCAATGCTAAATCGCTCATGGTGATGGTCTCCGAAAATAAAACACCCTGCGAAAGCGTAGCCCTCGCAAGGTGTCGGGGTGACCATCTCATTAAACCGCGCTAGCGGTTTTTTTATGCCTCAAGTACTTCAGTTAGATTGCGCCACGCTCACGCAGTGCAGCCAGTACCAATTTAACGCCTTCATCGACCGACACGCTCTGGGTGTCGATGACTACATCAGCGTCAAGCGGAACATCATATGGGAAAGATTCGCCCGGGATGTTATCGCCATTGGCCGCGTACAAACCTTGCGGATCACGCTCACGGCAAACCTGCGGTGAAGCCTGCACATAAACCGTGATCAGGCGATCAGCGCCAATCAGGGTTCTCGCCTGCTCACGCCCTTCTGCATCCGGGGCGACAAAGGCAGCCAAGGTCAGCAAACCAGCCTCATTGAACTGACGTGCAACATGGGCCGCGCGACGCCAGTTTTCAGTGCGGCCTGAACGATCCTGCGGCAAGCCTTTATTGAGATCATGGCGCAGATTCTGGCCATCCAGCACATAGACGCCACGCCCCATGTCGAACAGCTTACGTTCCACGGCATAAGCCAAGGTGCTTTTACCCGCGCCCGACAGACCGCTGAACAGCACCGTGGCGGGCTGTTGCCCAAGGCGCGTAGCGCGCTCCTCAACCGAAACATGGGACTGCTTACCGTGCTGACCTGAGCCTTGCGAACCCACCGCATCGGCGATGATCATGCCCGCACCAACAGTACCGTTGGTTAAACGGTCGATCACAATAAACGCACCGGTGGTGCGGTTGTGAGCATAACCATCCAGCGCAATGGCGGTATCCAGCGCAATCCGCACCTTGCCGATTTCATTGAGCTGCAGGCTGCTCGCTGGGTTCTCTTCTAGGGTATTAACATCGACTTGGTGGGCAATGCTGGCGATCGAACCCGGCACATAGCTGGTAGCGCGTTTGATGTCGTATTTTTTACCCGGCAGCATCGGCTCATCTGCCATCCACACCAGCATGGCATCAAAGTTGTCAGTTACTTGTGGCTTGCTGTCGGCGTGAACCAACATGTCACCGCGGGATACATCGATCTCGTCTTCAAGGGTCAGCGTGATTGCCTGGCCAGGACCGGCCTGCTCGAGTTCACCTTCATAAGTCACGATCGACTTAACGCGACTGCCTTTGCCCGACGGCAAGACCATCACTTCATCGCCCTTGTGCACGATGCCGCTGGCCAATGTACCGGCAAAGCCGCGGAAGTTAAGATTCGGACGGTTTACATATTGCACCGGGAAACGCAGATCATTGAAGTTACGGTCACCCGAAATTTCAACGGTTTCAAGAATCTCCATCAGCGACTGACCGTCATACCAGGGCGAGCGCTCACTCTTGCTGACCACGTTATCGCCCTTGAGCGCCGACATCGGCACAAAGTGCAGTGACGTCGGCTTCAGCGCTATACCTTCGGCGAACTTCAGGTAATCAGCTTTGATCTGTTCGAATACGCCTTGATCGAAGTCCTTCAAGTCCATCTTGTTGATGGCAACAACGATGTGCTTGATGCCCAGCAGCGACGTAATAAAGCTGTGACGCTTGGTCTGAGTCTGTACGCCGTAACGTGCATCAATCAGGATGATCGCCAGGTCACAGGTCGACGCTCCTGTGGCCATATTGCGGGTGTACTGCTCGTGGCCCGGAGTATCAGCGATGATGAACTTGCGCTTGGACGTGGAGAAATAACGATACGCCACGTCAATGGTAATGCCTTGCTCGCGCTCGGCCTGCAAACCATCAACCAGCAAGGCCAGATCGACCTCTTCGCCGGTGGTGCCGCTTTTTTTCGAGTCACGCGTAATGGCTTCAAGGTGATCCTCGTAGATCATCTTCGAGTCGTGCAGCAGGCGCCCAATCAGGGTGCTTTTGCCGTCATCGACGTTGCCACAGGTCAGGAACCGCAACAGCTCTTTACGTTCGTGCTGCGCCAGGTAAGCGAGAATATCTTCGCTGATCAATTCAGATTGGTGCGACATCTTAAAAGTACCCCTGACGTTTTTTCTCTTCCATCGAACCCGCACCATCGTGGTCAATAACACGACCCTGGCGCTCAGAGGTCCGCGTCAGCAGCATTTCCTGGATGATGTCAGCCAGGGTAGTTGCCTGCGACTCAACCGCGCCGGTCAGCGGGTAATCACCCAAGGTACGGAAACGCACCATCTTCTTTTGAATACGGGATTTTTCTTCGTCTGACATGTGCTCAAGAATGCGCTCATCATCAATCATGATTAGCGTGCCATTTTTCTCGATCACTTCGCGCTCAGCCGCAAAATACAACGGCACAATCGGGATTTGCTCCAGATAGATGTACTGCCAGATGTCCAACTCGGTCCAGTTAGACAGCGGGAAGACGCGAATCGACTCGCCCTTCTTGACCTTGCCGTTGTAGACATTCCACAACTCAGGACGCTGATTCTTTGGATCCCAGCGGTGCTTGCTGTCACGGAACGAGTAGACGCGCTCTTTGGCACGGGATTTCTCTTCATCGCGACGCGCGCCACCAAAGGCCGCATCAAAACCATGCTTATCGAGTGCCTGCTTGAGGCCCTCGGTCTTCATGATATCGGTGTGTTTAGCACTGCCGTGGGTCAGTGGATTGATACCCTGCGCCACGCCTTCTTGGTTGACGTGAACGATCAGATCCAAGCCCATCTCGGCCTTCATTTTATCGCGGAAGCTATACATCTCCTGGAACTTCCAGCGGGTGTCGACGTGCATAACCGGGAACGGAAGCTTGCCAGGGAAGAACGCCTTGCGTGCCAAGTGCAGCATCACAGCGGAGTCTTTACCAATGGAATACAGCATTACCGGGTTGTCGAATTCAGCGGCCACTTCACGAATGATGTGGATACTCTCCGCCTCGAGCTCTTTCAGGTGGGTCATTTTGTCGAGCATAGCTACTCACGATTTGCTTTGTAATGGGGCCAGCGGGCCGTGGACATGGGCGCACTCTAGCACAGCACTAGCTTCTAATCAGGACGCCAGCTAGATCAAAAAGATCTAACTTTATGCTCAGTATTTTCAGTCCCACACACCTACGAAAGCTGCACACAATGTGCTTGAACAAGAATCAAATTGGATTGGCGCAGTCAATGAACAGATGCTCAATAGCAAACCGCTTTGCCAGATACTCGCCCAATGCCTGCACACCATAGCGCTCAGTCGCATGGTGGCCTGCGGCAATAAAACTGATGCCATTCTCTTGGGCACTGTGAAAGGTCTGCTCAGAGGCTTCGCCTGTGAGGTACAAATCAACACCCGCCGCGATGGCTTCGTCGATATACCCCTGCCCACCCCCTGTACACCAGCCAACACGGCGGATCATTTCAGGCCCCTCGACTAGAAGCGGTTCGCGACCCAGTACCTCGCGCACCCGGCGGGCAAAATCTCCAGCGCTCTGTGGTTCATCCAAAGAACCGACCAAACCAACGGTGCGTGAGTTATCTGGATTCAGCGGCCCCTCGACGGTAATGCCTAGCTGCGCGGCGAGCTGAACGTTATTACCCACTTCGGGATGCACATCGAGGGGTAAGTGGTAGGCGAGCAGGCTAATATCGCTCCCCAGCAGCGCCTTCAGCCGACGCTGTTTCATGCCCGTGACGCAGGGGTCTTCGCCTTTCCAGAAAAACCCATGGTGTACCAGAATCACATCAGCCTGGGCCTCAATTGCTGCATCAATCAGCGCCTGACTGGCCGTCACACCTGTGACTAATCGCTGCACATTGGGCCGGCCTTCAACCTGCAAGCCGTTCGGACAGTAGTCACTGATACTGCCGGCATTCAAATATCGCTGGGTCTCAGCAACCAGCGTGCTCAGGGCAATTGCCATGTTGTTTCCTTAATAGATTAATGCAAGCCAATGCAATATTCGCGCTAGGGCCCTTATAATGGCTCACCTTAAGGGGCTCAGGTGCCCCTCGCAACTCTCAGGACTTCTTTGATGCTCAAAGCAGTGCGTTATTTTGGCTGGCCCTTACTTGTTGGTGTACTCGTCGCCTTGCTGTTTATCCAACAGTATCCGGAATGGGTTGGCCTGCCTGACCACGATGTAGAAGTCCGCCAGACGCCTAATCACAGACGTAGCCCGACTGCCGGCCCCGCGTCATATGCCAACGCAGTTAATGTGGCGTCACCTGCTGTAGCCAACTTGTACACCACCAAATATGTGAATAAGCCTGCACTACCGCTGTTTGAAGACCCACAGTTCAAAAAGTTCTTTGGCGATAATTTGCCAAGGCAACGGCGCATGGAGTCGAGTCTCGGTTCAGCGGTCATCATGAGTTCGGAAGGCTATCTGCTGACCAACAACCACGTGACTGCAGGTGCCGACCAAATCGTGGTGGCACTTAAAGATGGTCGTGAGACATTGGCCCACGTCATCGGCAGCGACCCAGAAACTGATTTGGCGGTGCTTAAGATTGACCTTGATAACATGCCGGCGATCACCCTTGGCCGCTCGGATAATATCAAGATCGGCGACGTAACCCTGGCCATCGGCAACCCATTTGGGGTCGGCCAAACCGTGACCATGGGCATCATCAGCGCCACGGGCCGCAATCAGCTCGGCCTTAATACATACGAAGACTTCATTCAGACTGACGCAGCCATCAACCCAGGCAACTCGGGCGGCGCGCTGGTGGATGCTGACGGCAATCTGGTCGGGATCAACACCGCAATTTTCTCTAAATCAGGCGGGTCACAAGGCATTGGTTTCGCCATCCCGGTGAAGCTGGCTCTTGAAGTCATGCAGGCCATTATCGAGCATGGCCAAGTCATCCGTGGCTGGCTGGGCATCGAAGTACAGCCCCTGACACCTGAGCTGGCCGAGTCATTCGGCCTTGAAGGTCGCCCCGGCATTGTGGTTGCTGGTATTTACCGAGACGGCCCAGCTCAACGCGCAGGCCTGCAGCCGGGTGATTTGATTATGAATATTGATGGCGAGCCGGCAGGCGATGGTCGCCGCTCAATGAATCAGGTGGCACGAACCAAGCCGGGCGACAAGATTCGCATTGAAATCCTGCGCAACGGCAAGCCAATGGACCTCACCGCAGAGGTTGGTGTGCGCCCACCCGCATCAACCAAAACCGAGGATAACCAGTAGGCAAACGACGGATACGCCGCTATCTCACTGCCTGAGATAGCGGCCGCAGGCCTTACCAACAAATGCCTTGCAAGGCGTCTAGCAGTGACTGATTTTGCTCAGCCGTACCAATACTGATGCGCAAGAACTGAGCGATCCGCGCCTGCTTGAAGTGACGCACTATCACGCCTTGCTCACGTAACTGCGCAGCCAACTCAGCCGCATCACGCTCAGGGTGGCGCGCAAAGACGAAGTTCGCCGCCGAAGGCAGCACCTCAAAGCCCAGCTGCTGCAGCCCTTCAATCACCTCATTACGGCTATTGATGACGGCCTTACAGCTCTGTTCAAAGTAGCTTTTATCGTCAAATGCAGCTGCAGCACCAGCAATCGCAATACGATCCAAAGGATAAGAGTTGAAGCTATTCTTGATCCGCTCCAGCGCCTCGATCAGATCAACATGCCCCACAGCAAAGCCTACTCGCAGCCCGGCCAATGAACGTGACTTAGATAGGGTTTGGGTTACCAACAAGTTCGGGTACTTATCCACCAGACTAATCGCCGACTCACCCCCGAAGTCGATGTAGGCCTCATCCACCACCACAACGCTTTCGGTATTGAGAGTCAACAGACGTTCAATAGCCTCAAGCGGCAGCAGGCAACCAGTCGGGGCATTCGGATTGGGGAAAATGATGCCGCCATTTGGGCGCGCATAGTCTTCGACCCGGATTTGGAACTGCTCATCGAGATCAACAACCCCCGGCTCAATCCCGTATAAACCACAATAGACCGGGTAAAAACTGTAGCTTATGTCCGGAAACAGCAGTGGTTTGTTGTGCTGAAACAACCCATGAAAGGCGTGAGCGAGGACTTCATCCGAACCATTGCCGACAAACACTTGGTCCGTTTGTATGCCATAGAACGTTGCAATGGCTTGCTTTAGCCGATCACTGTTCGGGTCGGGATAAAGGCGCAGCTGGTCATTCACCTCTGCCTGCATGGCTGCAATGGCCAGGGGCGAGGGCCCGTAGGGGTTTTCATTGGTATTGAGCTTTACCAGCTTGGCCAGCTTAGGTTGCTCGCCCGGAACATAGGGCACCAATTGTTTGACGAAGGGGCTCCAAAATTTACTCACTGCCCTGCTCTCCTAAAAGCATGGCGCCTGCTTCAAGCTGCGCCCGAGATTGTCTGAATCAGTTTTTGATCCGGTATTCAGCACTACGCGCATGAGCCGTCAACGACTCACCGCGGGCCAGGACCGAAGCAGTTTTACCCAATTCAGAGGCTCCATCGGCAGAGCAATAGATGATTGATGAGCGTTTCTGGAAGTCATACACCCCCAGTGGCGATGAAAAGCGCGCAGTGCCGGAAGTCGGTAGCACGTGGTTAGGGCCAGCACAGTAATCACCCAAAGCCTCGGCAGTGTAGCGACCCATAAAGATTGCACCTGCGTGACGAATCTGCGGCAACCACTGCTCAGGCTCGGCCACCGACAGCTCCAAGTGCTCTGGGGCAATACGATTGGCCACCTCAATGGCTTGCTCCATATCGGCCACATGAATCAGCGCGCCACGTGCTTCCAGTGAAGTGCGGATAATGTCCGCGCGCTCCATGGTTGGCAGCAACTTAGCGATGGATGCAGCGACAGCATCAAGAAATTGAACATCTGGACTGACCAGAATAGATTGCGCATCTTCATCGTGCTCGGCCTGCGAGAACAGGTCCATGGCGATCCAGTCAGGATCGGTCTGACCGTCACACACCACTAGAATTTCAGAAGGACCGGCAATCATGTCGATGCCTACCTTGCCAAACACATGACGCTTCGCGGTGGCCACATAGATGTTGCCAGGACCGACAATCTTATCAACTGGCGGCACGCTTTCAGTACCGTAGGCCAGCGCCGCCACAGCCTGGGCACCGCCGATGGTGAAAACCCGGTCGACCCCGGCAATGGCAGCAGCAGCCAGCACGATCTCATTGATTTCACCGCGCGGCGTTGGCACCACCATCACCACTTCAGCCACACCGGCAACCTTGGCCGGAATTGCATTCATCAGCACTGACGAGGGGTAAGTCGCCTTACCTCCCGGCACATACAAACCGGCTCGGTCCAGTGGTGTTACCTGTTGACCAAGCACAGTGCCATCAGCCTCGGTGTAACGCCATGAGTCTTGTTTTTGCTTCTCGTGATAATTGCGCACGCGCTGGGCTGCGACCTCCAGCGCTTCGCGCTGAGCCGGGGTAATGCGGGTCAAGGCAAGCTCAAGACGTTCGCGGGGCAGAATCAAATCAGCCATGCTGGCAACTTCAAGACCATCAAAACGCTGGGTGTATTCAACCAGCGCTGCATCACCACGACTGCGTACAGCGGCGATGATCTCCAGCACCCGCTGGTTAACGCCATCGTCAGACACACTCTCCCAGCTCAGCAAATGATCAAGGTCATGGGCAAAACCTTGGTCAGCAGCATTGAGTCGGCGAACAGAGATGGGAGCAGTCATAACGGGCCTCTTGAATTAGCAAATGCTCAAGCGCCCGTAGAATACCAGCCGCTCCGCGCGGGCACCTGATAATTCTGGCTATGACACGGATAGGCGGACGCAGCACTGGGCTGCGTAGGAGTATTAATTCGGGTGTCGGGACTCGACCGCTTCACGCAAAGTGTCGATGAGCGCCTGGATGCGCGCGTGCTGCATTTTCATCGAAGCCTTGTTAACGACTAAACGCGAGCTAATAGTTGCGATCAGCTCCTGAGCTTCCAGGCCGTTGGCACGCAGGGTATTACCGGTGTCGACAACATCGATAATCTTGTCGGCCAAACCCACTAAGGGTGCCAGCTCCATAGAGCCATAGAGCTTGATCACATCAACCTGGCGACCTTGCTCTGCGTAATACTGCTTGGCAACGTTGACGAACTTGGTCGCCACGCGCAGACGGCCTTTCGGCTCAGCAGCACCCACCGCACCAGCGGTCATCAGTTTGCACTTGGCAATGCGCAAGTCCAGCGGCTCATACAAGCCCTGACCACCGTATTCCATCAGCACGTCTTTACCGGCAACGCCCAAGTCCGCAGCGCCATGCTCAACATAGGTTGGCACATCGGTCGCACGAACAATCAACAAGCGCACATCATCCTGAGTTGTCGGGATGATCAGCTTGCGGCTTTTTTCAGGGTTCTCGGTTGGCACAATGCCCGCTGCAGCAAGCAACGGCAGGGTGTCATCAAGAATGCGGCCTTTCGACAGCGCGATGGTGAGCATGATGGTTGTAGATCCTTAAAAGCTAAACATCGCTAACCCAACGCAGCAAAGCTGCTTGGGTTAGCGTTTCTCGCGCATTGAAACTAGCCTGGGATACGGCGAATCTTCGCACCCAAGAGCTGCAGTTTCTCTTCGATGCATTCGTAGCCACGGTCGATGTGGTAGATGCGGTCGATCAAGGTATCGCCTTCAGCAACCAAGGCAGCGATTACCAGGCTTGCCGAAGCACGCAGGTCGGTGGCCATTACCGGCGCGCCCTTGAGCTTGTCTGTGCCAGTAACCACAGCCGTGTTGCCTTCAACCAAAATCTGCGCGCCCATACGAATCATTTCATGGACGTGCATAAAGCGGTTCTCGAAGACGGTTTCGATCACAGCACCACTGCCTTCAGCAATCGCATTGAGGGCGATAAACTGAGCCTGCATATCGGTTGGAAACGCAGGGTATGGCGCGGTACGCAAGGTCACAGCCTTTGGACGCTTGCCTTTCATGTCTAACTCGATCCAATCCGGACCGCTGGTAATTTCAGCGCCAGCTTCTTCAAGCTTGGAAATCACTGCCTCCAAGGTCGAAGCATCGGTGTCCTTGAGCTTGACACGGCCACCCGTAGCGGCAGCAGCAACCAAGTAAGTACCGGTTTCAATACGATCAGGCATTACATTGAAGCGCGCACCGCCAAGACGCTCAACGCCATCAATGGTGATGGTGTCCGTACCGGCGCCTTGGATTTTGGCACCCATGGCGATCAGGCAATTGGCCAAATCAACCACTTCAGGCTCACGCGCAGCATTTTCCAGAACGCTGCGGCCCTTGGCTAAGGTGGCAGCCATCATGATGTTTTCAGTGCCCGTCACGCTGACGGTATCGAAGAAGAAACGAGCGCCACGCAAACCGCCTTCTGGCGCCTTGGCTTTGATGTACCCCCCTTCGACATCGATTATTGCGCCCATGGCCTCAAGGCCGCGGATGTGCAGGTCAACCGGACGTGAACCAATGGCGCAACCACCTGGCAGGGCAACTTCAGCCTCACCAAAACGCGCAACCATGGGGCCCAGCACCAAAATCGAGGCGCGCATGGTTTTCACCAACTCGTAAGGCGCAACCAGGGTTTTAATTGCACGCGCATCAACTTCGACTGAGAGCTTCTCGTCAATAATCGGCTCAATGCCCATACGACCGAACAGCTCAATCATGGTGGTGATGTCGTGCAGGTGCGGCAAATTACAGATGGTGACCGGGGCATCGCCCAGCAGGGTCGCAGCCAGAATCGGCAGTGCAGAGTTTTTTGCACCCGAAATGCGGATTTCGCCATCTAGACGAACGCCGCCGGTAATAATTAATTTATCCATTACTGTCTCGCTGCCCTTAGGAACGCGCGGCCCATGCGGCACGGCTGAAGAATTTCATAGTCACAGCATGAATACTGCCATCGGCAATCCACGGATTCAGGTGTGCGTAGACCTGCTGCTGACGCTTAACGGGGCTCAAAGCAGCCACCTCATCACCGATCACGTTCAGCTGGAAGTTGCAGCCTTCGCCTTCAACTTCGACTTGTGTATTCGGCAGTTTAGCCTCCAGGAGACTTTTTACTTCTAGGGCCTGCATGATCAACCTCAATCAGCGTATTCATTAGCGACAGCGGAGCCTAAGCTCTCGGGCTGCGCATCATACAAAAAAAGCGAGGAACCTGCGAACTCTCAAGTGCTCGCCGGCGAATCAACGCCGCCGCTACTGTGCCAGCGGCGCTGCAGAACTTTGCTCAATAGGCAAAATATCCAGAAGCTCGGAAACCTTGGCGATTTCCTGCATATCTTTAGGCAGATTGCGCACAACGATGCTTTTGCCTGCGCTTTGAGCGTCACGAACAAAGGCCAGCAATAGCGACAGCCCGACGCTGCTGGACTTCTCGACTGCCGCGCAATCAATCACGCAGGTGCTGGCATTACAGTCTTTGAGCAGCTTGCCACCATCTTTACGCAATTGCGGTCCAGAATTGTAATCAATCACCCCAGAGAGCTGAAATACACCTGGGGATAACTGATCAATACTTGCCTGACTCACGACTCACCCTTGGCCTGGCGTGCTTTAGCCACAGTTTCAGGCCAGGTGTCGATCACCTTGTCCAAATCATTGCCATTGCTTTGCATGGACTGTGAAAACTGGTCGCGGAACAACTTACCTACGTTGATACCATTGATGATCATATTACGCATCATCCATGCATCGCCTTTATTGACCATGGTATAGGCCAAAGGATAAATAGTGCCCTTACCGTCCTTGATTTCCATGTTCACAGTGGCGCGCTCCGGATCCTGCTTTCCACTCTGCGGCAGTACACGGATGTCCTGATTGTCATACTCAAGCAAAGCATTGCCATAGAACTGCATCAGGCTTTGCTTGAAATTGGACTGAAATCGCTCCATTTGCGCCGGGGTCGCCTGGCGCGAATAACGCACGGTCATCACCCCGCGTGAAATCCCATCGACGTCTACCACTGGCCCAAGAATAGTATCCAGAGCGGTATAGAACGCATTTGGATCGCTGCGATACTGCTCTTTATTGGCTTTGAGGTCATCAAGCAGCGTGGTTGTCGTTTGCTGGACCACTTCATTAGCGGTCGGCGCGGCAATGGCGATCAGTGGCAGTGTCGCCAGTAAAACGACCAGGCTGTTTCGAAGTAATTTGATCATTATCCGCTCCCGTTTACTTGGAATCGTCTTTATTGACTGAGTTAAGTAAAAACTTACCTATCAAGTCTTCCAGTACCAGCGATGACTGAGTGTCATGGATAGTGCCGCCATCCTTTAACACCTCTTCTTCGCCACCCACACTGATACCGATATACTTTTCACCGAGCAGACCGGCCGTCAAAATTGAGGCCGTGGAGTCTTCCGGTAAATTATCGACCTTCTTGTCGACAGACATGGTGACACGCCCGGTATAGCTATCGCGGTCCAGATCAATTGCCACGACCTTGCCAATACTGACGCCAGCCATGGTCACCTTGGAACGTACGGTTAGACCCGCAATGTTGTCAAAGTGCGCATAAATCTTATAGGTATCGTCATTGCTACCCATTGTCAGACCGCTGACGCGCAGAGCCAGTAGCATCAATGCCAGCAATCCGGCCAGCAGGAACAGGCCGACACCAACTTCCAGTGTGCGGTTTTGCATCAGAAATCTCCAAACATCAAAGCAGTCAGAATAAAGTCCAAGCCCAATACAGCCAGAGAGGCATAGACCACTGTTCGGGTAGTAGCCTGACTGATGCCTTCCGAGGTCGGTTCACAGTCATAGCCCTGAAACACGGCAATCCAGGTCACAACAAAGCCAAAAACGATGCTTTTAATCACACCATTAAGCACGTCATCGGTGAAGGACACGCTGTTTTGCATGTTCGACCAGAACGAGCCTTCATAGACGCCGAGCCAGTCAATCGCGACCATCGCTCCACCCCAGATACCGACCACGCTGAAAATCATCGCCAGCAATGGCATCGAGATAAAGCCAGCCCACAATCGTGGTGCAACAATATGTTTGAGCGGGTCTACCCCGATCATCGCCAGGCTTGAAAGCTGTTCGGTGGATTTCATATTGCCAATTTCTGCCGTCAAGGCTGAACCAGCACGTCCTGCAAACAACAACGCAGCAACCACCGGCCCCAACTCGCGCAGCAGGGTCAGGGCAACCATTTGCCCAACGGCCTGCTCCGAGCCATAGCTGGACAGAATATTGAAACCTTGCAGCGACAAGACCATGCCAATAAACAGGCCAGATACCACAATAATTGCCAGAGACATGACCCCGACAGAATGCAGCTGCTTAACCAGTAAATGGAATGAATTGCCAGAGGTGCCACGCCCTAACAGCGCACGTAGCAGGAATATTAATGAGCGCCCCAAGGTTGCGACCACATCAATACCGGCGCGCCCTAACAACGCGACCCGTTCAATTGGCGTTCTTTTGCGCATCAGCGCGCCCCCAGTAAATCGTCGCGGTAACTTTCCGCCGGAAAGTGAAACGGCACCGGTCCATCTGCCGCGCCGCGCATAAACTGCTGTATGCGCGGGCTCTGCGACTTCATCAATTCATCAGGCGTACCCTGACCCAGCACACGGGTATCGCCCACCACATAAATGTAATCCGCAATACTCGCGGTTTCTGCCAAATCATGGGAAACCACAATACTGGTAATACCCAAGGCATCATTGAGCAGACGAATCAAACGCACCAAAACCCCCATCGCAATAGGGTCTTGGCCAACAAAAGGCTCGTCGTAAATCAAAATCTGAGGATCCAGAGCGATGGCTCGTGCCAAAGCTACACGGCGCTTCATCCCTCCAGACAGCTCATCGGGCATCAACTCGATTGCACCGCGCAGCCCCACGGCCTGCAACTTCATCAGCACAATATCGCGAATCATTTCTTCTGGAAGCTTGGTGTGCACACGCAATGGAAAAGCCACGTTCTCGAATACATCGAGATCCGTAAACAGGGCACCGCTTTGAAACAGCACACCCATTTGTTTACGCATGTCGAACAATTCACTGCGCGACAGTGTCGGCAGGTCAACCCCATTGACCCGCACTTCCCCAGCAGAAGGCCTTAGTTCAGCGGCAATCAGCCTTAACAGGGTCGTCTTGCCGCTTCCGGAAGGCCCCATGATGCCAATTACCTTGCCGCGCGGAATACACACGTCGATATTTTTGAAAATATCTCGATCACCGCGCTTAAAACTGACGTTTTTAAGCTCAACCGCATAATGACTTTCGGCGCCCATCTAAACTCCTTACCAACAGCCTCCCTTGATAGACGCTCGGTTTCAAAATGAAGACACCGCGCCAATCCTCAGGGCCGAATTAGCGCAGCATCATACCACCGACCCAGAAGCGCTCCCAATATTAGCGAAGACGAAAACCACACAGACGCATAACAACTTAGAAAAGGCGGCGCAATTCTAAGATGAGCTGGCCACGCTTTCGGGCTATAATCGCTGGCTTTTACAGAGCATGGCCTGACCGACCGACATGAACCAGTCAAACGATCTGATCAAATCTGCAGAGCGCACCATTCGCCTTGAATTGCAAGCGGTTGAAGAACTGCTGCCACGAATTGATGACAACTTTGTCCGCGCTTGCGAACTGATCCTTTCGAGCAAAGGCCGAGTAGTGGTTGTCGGCATGGGCAAATCCGGTCATGTCGGCAATAAAATTGCCGCGACCTTGGCCAGCACTGGCACCACAGCTTTTTTTGTACATCCGGCTGAAGCCAGCCATGGCGACATGGGCATGATCACCCGCGACGACGTTGTACTGGCGCTCTCCAATTCAGGCTCGACGGCTGAGATTGTCACCTTGCTGCCACTGATCAAACGCCTGGGCATCAAGCTGATCAGCATGACTGGCAACCCGGAGTCAGTTCTGGCCAAAGCGGCCGAAGTCAATCTCGATGCCAGCGTATCGAAAGAAGCCTGCCCGCTTAATCTGGCGCCCACGTCATCGACCACGGCATCATTGGTGCTCGGCGACGCACTGGCGATCGCATTACTCGAAGCACGCGGCTTTACCGCCGAAGACTTTGCCTTTTCACATCCCGGCGGCGCACTGGGCCGGCGTCTACTATTGAAAGTAGAAAACGTCATGCACACTGGTGATGGCCTACCCACAGTCATATCAGGCACCTCGCTTCGCGAAGCGTTACTGGTTATGACCCAAAAAGGCCTCGGCATGACCGTTGTAACAGATTGCAACGGTTTACTCGCCGGAATCTTCACAGATGGCGACCTGCGCAGAACTCTGGACCGGGAAATTGATCTACGCCTTGCAACCATTGACCAAGTCATGACCGCTCACGGCAAAACCGCACGCGCCGAAATGCTCGCGGCTGAAGCGCTGAAGATCATGGAAGACCATAAAATCAGCGCCCTGGTGGTAGTTGATGAAAACGACCGTCCAGTGGGCGCACTAAACATGCATGACCTGTTGCGCGCCGGAGTAATGTAATGACACCTGAATTCAAAGCGCGTGCCTGCGCAATCAAACTGGCAATTTTCGACGTTGACGGCGTACTCACTGACGGCAAGCTATATTTCCTAGTCGATGGCAGTGAATTTAAAACATTTAACACCCTCGATGGCCAGGGCATCAAAATGTTGATCAACTCAGGTGTGCGCACAGCTATTATTACCGGACGCAAGACGCCGGTGGTTGAACGCCGGGCACAAAACCTGGGGATCCAGCACCTATATCAGGGGCGCGAAGACAAACTGGCAGTGCTCGACGAACTGCTTGGTGAACTCGGCCTAAACTATGAACACGTTGCCTACCTGGGTGATGACTTGCCGGATCTGCCGGTTATTCGTCGAGTAGGCTTGGGCATGGCTGTTGCCAGTGCAGACCCTTTTGTCAGGGAACACGCGTTCGCAGTGACCCAGGCTAAAGGCGGTGAAGGCGCCGCTCGTGAGTTCTGCGAGCAGATCATGCTCGCCCAAGGCACCCTTGAAGCTGCTCAAGCAGCCTACCTGTAGACCTGCAAACTATGCGCAAACCATTAAACATTTTGCTCCTCCTGCTTGGCGTGCTGCTAGTCGCCGCAGCGGGCTACTGGAACATCAACCCGGACAGCTTTGCGGACAAACCCGCCAAGACCACTGCGCAAAACACAATCGACTTCTATGTGGTCAACTCTAAAACCGTGCAATATCAGCCTGACGGTACATTGCATTACGAGATGACTGCCGACAAAGTCGAGCATGCCAAAGCCTCGGATATCTCCTACCTCACCCAGCCAGACCTGCTGCTGTACCGTGAAGGAGAGTTGCCATGGCATGTCCAAAGCGAGAAAGGCGAAGTTTCACCTGGCGGTAAAGAGGTCGAGCTGATTGATAAAGTTCGCGTTGAGCGCACCGATGCAAAAGGTCGCCCAACCTTGCTTACGACCAGTCGTCTTACGGTAATTCCCGATAAGGAATATGCGCAGACCCAGCAAGCCGTTAGAATTGAAGCGGCCAACGGGGTGACCACGGCGCAAGGAATGAAAGCGTATTTAAATGACAGCCGGATGCTCCTGCTGTCCAACGTAAGAGGCCAGCATGAGGTTCGTTAAAACCCTCCCCCTTCTACTCAGCTTAGGTGCATCGCTAGGAAGCGTTAATGCCTGGGCTTTGCCAACTGATCGCGATCAACCGATCCGCGTACAGGCCGACAGTGCCGAGCTTGACGACAAGCAAGGCGTGGCAGTGTACCGCGGTGATGTCGTGATCACCCAAGGCACCATGAAAATCACCGGCGACACTGTCACCATTACGCAGAACGCCAAAGGCGAAGTCGATGTCTTTACCTCCGTCGGACGCCCTGCGTATTACGAACAGAAGCCTGCAGTCGACAAAGAGATCGTCAAAGCCTACGGCCTGACCATTCAGTACTTTTCCGCCAACGAGCGCATTGTGCTGATTGACCAAGCCAAAGTCATCCAAGAGGGTAATACCTTCGAGGGCGAAAAAATTGTCTACGATACGCAGCGCCAAATCGTCAATGCTGGCCGCGCAAATGGCACCAAGGTGACCACGCCGCGCCCGCGTATCGATATGGTGATTCAGCCGAAGAACAAACCCACCCAAGGGCAGTAATTAATGGCTACATTGAAAGCCCAACACCTGGCTAAAAGCTACAAAAGCCGCCAGGTTGTCCGTGACGTTAGCCTAAGCATAGACAGCGGCCAAATCGTCGGCCTGCTTGGCCCTAACGGTGCAGGTAAAACCACCTGCTTCTACATGATTGTGGGCTTAGTCCAGGCTGACCAGGGTCGGATCCTGATTGATGACCTCGATGTCAGCCACCAGCCAATGCATGGCCGTGCCCGTGCAGGCATTGGCTACCTGCCGCAAGAAGCTTCCATTTTTCGCAAGCTCAGCGTGGCCGATAACATCATGGCAATTCTTGAGACGCGTAAAGAGCTGGACCGTGCAGGCCGCGAGGCTGAATTGGAGAGCCTGCTTGAGGAATTCCATATTCACCACATTCGTGACAACCTGGGCATGAGCCTTTCTGGCGGCGAGCGGCGTCGCGTTGAAATCGCGCGCGCCTTGGCCACTGCACCAAAATTTATCTTACTTGATGAACCATTTGCCGGTGTCGACCCGATTTCGGTCGGCGACATTAAGCAAATCATTCACCACTTAAAAGCCAAAGGTATCGGCGTATTGATTACCGACCACAATGTGCGCGAAACACTGGATATTTGCGAAACAGCCTATATCGTCAGTGACGGCCAGCTCATTGCAGAAGGTGATTCAGAAGCCATTCTGGCTAACCAGACAGTTAAAGAAGTCTACTTGGGTCATGAATTCCGCCTTTAAATGGGGTTTTTCTCGCCCAATTAGCGTCAACAGCTAGGCAAAGCACTGCGATTCAGGCATATAATTTGCTTCCTTGAGGCGCCTTATCAGGTGCCCTGTAGTGGATTGCGCAGAGACGCCGGTAAATAAGGTCTGCAATGAAACCATCGCTAGTCCTGAAGATGGGCCAGCAGCTGACGATGACTCCTCAGCTGCAACAAGCCATTCGCTTACTCCAACTGTCGACCTTGGATCTTCAACAAGAAATCCAGGAGGCACTGGAGTCAAACCCAATGCTTGAACGCCAAGAAGATGGCGAAGACTTCGATAATTCGGACCCTATGGCCGACGGCGCAGAAACTGCGCCTGTCGAGCAGCCGGTTCAACAAGACACCTACGAAGAAAGCAGCAACCACCAAGATGCTCCACAAACTGTGGACAACCTGGACGACGGCGAGTGGAATGAACGCATTCCCAATGAGCTGCCTATCGATACTGCCTGGGAAGACGTCTACCAAACCAGTGCCAGCAGCTTGCCGAGCAGCAGCAATGACGACGACGAGTGGGATTTCACCACCCGCACCTCTACCGGTGAGAGCCTGCAGAGCCATATGCTCTGGCAGCTCAACCTGTCGCCAATGTCCGACAAAGATCGCTTGATTGCAGTCACCCTGATCGACTGCATCAACCCCCAAGGCTACCTCGAAGAAACCCTCGAAGAGATTCTCGAAGCCTTTGATCCAGAATTGGATATCGAGCTTGACGAGATTGAGGCCGTCCTGCACCGCATCCAGCAGTTTGAGCCGTCAGGCATTGCTGCCCGCGACTTGCGCGAATGCCTGACCTTACAGCTACGCCAACTGTCCGCCAAGACGCCTTGGCTGGCAGAAGCACAGCGCCTGGCTAATGATTACCTGGATCTGCTTGGCAATCGGGATTACAGCCAACTGATGCGCCGCATGAAGCTCAAGGAAGACGAGCTGCGTCAGGTTATCGAACTGATCCAGAGCCTTAACCCACGCCCAGGCTCGCAGATTGAATCAAGCGAGCCTGAATACGTGGTGCCCGACGTCATCGTGCGCAAGCACAACGAGCGCTGGCTGGTTGAGCTCAACCAAGAGGCTATGCCTCGGCTGCGGGTCAATGCCCAATATGCAGGTTTTGTGCGCCGTGCTGACTCCAGCGCTGACAACACCTTTATGCGCAATCAGTTGCAAGAAGCCCGCTGGTTTATCAAAAGCCTGCAGAGCCGTAACGAAACCTTGATGAAAGTCGCGACCCAGATTGTCGAGCATCAGCGCGGCTTTCTTGATTACGGTGACGAAGCGATGAAGCCGCTGGTACTACACGATATCGCCGAGGCAGTTGGCATGCACGAGTCGACCATCTCGCGCGTTACCACACAAAAATTCATGCATACCCCGCGCGGCATTTACGAGTTGAAATACTTCTTCTCAAGCCATGTCAGCACTTCCGAAGGCGGAGAATGCTCGTCTACAGCGATCCGCGCGATCATCAAAAAACTGGTTGCAGCGGAAAATGCAAAAAAGCCGTTGAGTGACAGCAAGATCGCTGGTTTACTGGAGGAACAAGGCATTCAGGTAGCTCGCCGCACAGTTGCTAAATACCGTGAATCCCTCGGTATCGCGCCTTCAAGTGAACGCAAGCGATTGATGTAACAGCTGATGAACAGGAAAATCGTCTCACCCAGTATCGAACTGGCCCACGCCTCGCTAAAAGCAGCCATACTGCTCTTATCCAGAGTGTGAAATTGCCAGACTCGCTGACTGAGAGCTTTTCGCGCCACAGTGTTCCGGCGGCAAGCAAAACAGCTTGTCTCTTACACACGGCAACAAGGAGAATGCGGTATGCAAGTCAACATCAGTGGACACCAGCTAGATGTGACCGACGCCCTGCGTGACTACATCGACGAAAAATTCAGTCGACTAGAACGCCACTTCGACAAGATTACGAATGTGCAAGTCATTATGGAGGTCGAGAAGCTCAAACAGAAAATCGAAGCCACCTTACACATTGCGGGCGGCGAAATAGTCGCCAATGCCGAACACGATGATATGTATGCAGCAATCGATTTACTGACTGACAAACTCGACAGACAACTTATCAAGCACAAGGAAAAGCAGCTCGACCGTCAACAGGGTGCAATGGCCCGTTGATATCGCCCAACTCCTATGATCCGACTTGAAAATATCCTGACCCCCGGCCGTTCCTTGGTGAACGTGCCGGGCGGCAGCAAAAAACGTGTTCTCGAACAGATTGCCAACTTGGTTGCGCGCGAACTGCCCGACCTCGATGGACAAGACATTTTCGAAAGCCTGATTGCCCGCGAGAAACTCGGGTCCACCGGTTTTGGTAATGGCATCGCCATTCCACACTGCCGCCTGCCCGCTTGCAATGCGCCAATCAGTGCATTGCTCAGGCTTGACTCCGCTGTAGATTTCGACGCGATCGATGGCGCACCGGTAGATTTGCTATTCGTCCTGCTGGTTCCTGAAGCCGCCACGGATGAACACCTGGAACTGCTTCGTCAAATCGCGAGCATGCTTGATCGCAGCGATGTACGTGAACGATTGCGCCAGGCCCAAAGCAATGACGCCCTGTATCAAGTTGTTGTCGATATCCAGAACAACAGCTAAATGGCAGAGAACTCCCATGCGCTTGATTATTGTCAGCGGTCGCTCAGGATCAGGTAAAAGTACGGCCCTTGCTGTTCTCGAGGACAACGGCTTTTACTGCATTGATAACCTGCCAGCCAGCTTGCTGCCGCAACTCGCTGAGCGAGCGCTTCAGCAGCAAGATTCAGTTCGCCCCAATGTCGCGGTGTCAATTGACGCTCGTAACCTGCCAAGCGATCTGAATATGTTCCCAGAGCTGCTTGAACAAGTGCGTGCACGCAATGTTCAGTGCGATCTACTGTACCTGGATGCAAACGAAGAAACCTTGCTCAAGCGTTTCTCGGAAACCCGCAGGCGTCATCCACTGACTAACGACAATCGTTCGTTAGCAGAAGCCATTACCGATGAAGCGCTGCTGCTTGAGCCAATCATCGATCTGGCCGACCTAAAGATCGACACCACCCACCTGAATCTCTACCAGCTGCGCGATACCCTCGCTCTGCGCCTGTTGAACAAGCCAGATCCGGGCACAGCATTTCTGGTTGAGTCCTTTGGCTTTAAGCGTGGCATGCCAGTTGATGCCGACGTGGTATTTGATGTGCGCTGCCTGCCGAACCCCTACTGGCGGCCTGAGTTGCGCGACTTTTCAGGCCTCGAAAAGCCGGTTTCAGACTACCTGGACAGTCAGCCGGATGTTCAAGAGATGTATCAGGACATCCATGACTATCTGAGTAAGTGGTTGCCACGTTTTGCGGCCAGCAATCGCGCCTATGTCACTATCGCAATTGGCTGCACAGGCGGGCATCATCGCTCGGTGTATATTGCCAATCGTTTGGGCAAAGCACTCAAAACGCAGCTCAAAAACGTCCAGACTCGCCACCGCGACCTCAGTTAAGGAATCGCCGCGATGCCCGCCTGCGAAGTAATCATCATTAACAAGCTCGGTTTGCATGCACGGGCTGCCGCTAAATTTGTCGGTGTAGCCAGCCAATACCCGTGCTCCATTAAAGTAGGCCGCACATCAGAAAGTCTGGTCGATGGCAAAAGCATCATGTCGGTCATGATGCTCGCCGCCGGCAAAGGCACCTCAATTCACCTGTTCACCGATGGCGATCAAGATGAGCAGGCGCTCGAAGCAATCCTGGAGTTGATCAACAACTTCTTCGACGAAGGCGAGTAAGACACCGAGGCGGGTGGACAACCTGAATTGTCCACCGACATCCCTCTTAACTGCCTGCAACAGTCATGCGTTCGATCAATACAGAACCGGTGCGGATGCTGCTACGCAGCTCAAGATCATTACCTACCGCAACAATTTGCTTGAACATGTCACGCATATTGCCAGCAATGGTCACCTCTTGGACCGGGAACTGGATTTCGCCATTTTCAACCCAATAGCCGCCCGCCCCCCGCGAGTAATCGCCAGTGACCATATTCAGGCCATGGCCCATCAACTCAGTGACCAGCAGGCCACGGCCCATGCGTTTGATCAATGCTTGCTGATCTTCATCACCATGGGTAACAAACAGGTTATGCACACCCCCTGCATTGGCGGTACTTGGCATGCCCAACTTGCGCCCTGAGTAGGTACCCAGCACATAGGACAGCAACTCGCCGTTCTCAACAAAGGATTTGGCATACGTGGCCAAACCATCGCCATCGAATGAAGCGCTGGCCATAGCCCGCGGAATATGCGGACGCTCATCCAAACTCAGCCACTCAGGGAACAGCTGTTGGCCGATAGTGCCCTCCAGAAATGAAGACTTACGGTAGATACTGCCGCCTGAAATAGCCCCGAGGAAGCTGCTGAACAACCCCGTTGCCAACTCAGCCGCAAACAATACCGGCACTTCACAGGTGGGCACCGGGCGCGCACCAAGTCGACTCACCGAGCGCATGGCTGCACGTACGCCAATGTCTTCTGGGCTGGCCAGCAGCTCACCCTGGCGGTTAACGTCATACCAATAATCACGCTGCATAAGCCCGCCTTCTTCGGCGATCATCACACAACTCAAACTGTGTCGGGTGCTGGCATAACCGCCGACGAAGCCATTGCTGTTGCCATAGACCCGGCAACCTTGATGCGTGCTCAGGGAGGTACCATCGGCATTTTTTATCCGCTTATCCGCCTCAAATGCCGCGTTCTCACAACGTAAAGCATGCTCAATTGATTGCTCTGGGGTTATCGACCAAGCGTGGTAGAGATCCAAATCAGGCAGATCACGCGCCATCAGTGCGGCGTCGGCAAGGCCAGCGCTTTCGTCTTCCGAAGCATGTTTGGCAATGGCCAAGGCAGCTGCCACTGTTTCGCGAATGGCTGCATCACCGGTCGCAGAGGTGCTTGCAGAGCCTTTACGCTGACCGAGGTACAAGGTGATGCCGAAACCTTGATCACGATTGAACTCGACCGTTTCAACCTCGCGTTGGCGCACTGTAGTCGATAAGCCTTGCTCAACAGAGACCGCAACCTCACAGGCACTGGCACCCTGTTTTTTGGCTTCAGCGATAATCTGCTCCACTTGCGCCTGTAACTGCGGCACCGCTTGTGGACCGACGGCTTCTACTGAACTCATATTCACTCCTGAAATTATTTTCGCTGTGAGCAGCACCCTGTCGGGCCTAACCGCTTACAACGAAGAACTAACTGCTATCATGACGGGGTTTTCCACTGGATCGCCCCCATGTCTGAATACTTTGACGACTCCTCCGCAGAGAAAAGCAAAACCCAGGTCAAACGCGAGCTGCATGCTTTGCAAGATCTCGGTCAACGTCTGGCTGCTCTAAAGCCGGACCTGCTAAACAAATTGCCACTCACCGAAGAGCTGCGTACTGCGCTGGCTGAAGCGCCCAAACACACCGCTAATTCGGCAAAAAAACGTCACACCCAATTCATCGGCCGGTTGATGCGTGATCAGGACACTGACGCGATTCTGACCCTGCTTGATCAACTTGACGCCTCAACCCGTCAATACAACGAACGCTTTCACGCCCTTGAGCGTTGGCGCGACCGTTTACTCAATGGCACCGATGAAACCCTTGAAAGCTTTGTCGGCGAATACCCTGAAGCTGACCGCCAACACCTGCGCCAGTTAATCCGCCAAGGCCAACACGAAACCGCGCAAAACAAAGCACCAGCGGCATCTCGTAAAATCTTCAAATACATCCGTGAGCTAGACGAAAGTAAACGCGGCCTGCGTTAACCTCGCGAAAGCCACTGCGCAGGACCTTCCTGCACATAGAAACTGCAAAGACAGCTCAGTTACTCATGAGCCGGGTCTTTGCAGTTTTTTGCATTAGCCGCCAGTCCCCCCCACGGTGATTGCATCGATTTTCAAGGTTGGCTGGCCTACGCCAACGGGAACCGACTGACCGTCTTTGCCGCAAGTACCCACGCCACTGTCCAGAGCCAAATCATTACCGACCATAGAGACCCTGCTCATGGCTTCAGGGCCGTTGCCGATCAGGGTTGCACCTTTGACTGGCGCAGTAATTTTGCCGTCTTCGATCAAATAGGCTTCGCTGGTAGAGAAAACAAACTTGCCACTGGTGATATCGACTTGCCCACCACCTAGGTTGGCGCAGTAAATACCCTTCTTCACCGAACGAATAATTTCTTCTGGATCACTCTCACCCGCTAGCATGTATGTGTTGGTCATGCGTGGCATGGGCAAATGCGCGTAGGACTCACGACGACCATTACCGGTAGGCCGAACACCCATCAAGCGCGCATTAAGCTTGTCTTGCATGTAGCCCTTGAGCACGCCATTTTCGATCAGGGTCGTGCACTGCGTCGGGGTACCTTCATCGTCCATGCTCAGCGAGCCACGTCGCTCGGCGATGGTGCCGTCATCGACAATGGTGCAAAGACTCGACGCCACTTTCTCGCCCATGCGGCCACTGTAGGCGGAGCTGCCTTTACGGTTGAAATCACCTTCCAGACCATGACCAACGGCTTCATGCAGCAACACGCCTGACCAGCCAGCCCCCATAACCACCGGCATACTGCCAGCCGGTGCCGGAATGGCCTCAAGGTTGACCAGCGCCTGGCGCAAGGCCTCACGGGCATAACCCATGGCGCGATCTTCATTGAGGAAGTAGCGATAATCCGTACGACCGCCACCGCCATGGCCACCACGTTCGCGGCGACCATTTTGCTCAACAATAACGCTCACATTAAAACGCACCAACGGGCGGATATCGGCGCCGAGCCCACCATCGGTTGCAGCGACCATCACCCGATCCCACACCCCGGCCAAGCTAACAGTAACCTGCTTGATCCTCGAATCGAGTGCACGCGTTGCCTGGTCAACCTGCTTGAGCAGCTCAACCTTTTCGGCACGATCAATCACATCGAGTGGGTTATTCGGTGCATACAACGCCGTAATAGCGGGGCTACTAAAGGCACGTACACAGCCATTTTGCCCGGCACGCGCGATCGAGCGAGCCGCCAGAGCGGCTTGACTCAAGGCCTCAGCGGTTATTGCATTGCTGTAGGCAAAGCCGGTTTTCTCACCGGACTGGGCGCGCACACCAACACCTTGATCAAGGTTGAAGCTGCCCTCTTTGACGATGCCATCTTCAAGCACCCAGGTCTCAGACACTTGGCTTTGGAAATACAGATCCGCTGCATCAATACCAGGCCCTGCTAATTCGCCTAGAATGCTAGGTAAACTATCGATAGTCAGGCCGCCTGGGCTCAACAGGTGATCGCTCACCGACATCAACATCTCGCTCATAACTACTCCAAACCTGGCAGCCGCAGTTCGGCCGCTGCAAAAAATCGTTTATGCCGCATCACCGGCATACGTTGGCGAATTGAGGCCTGCTCGGCCGCATCTCGGGCCGCAACCAGAGCGCCCTCGCCTTGTACCTGGCTTATGCAAATGCGCCCCCAGGGATCAACAATTGCTGAGTGGCCATGGGTCTCACGAGGACCGGGATGAACACCACCCTGGGCTGCCGCAAGAACGTAACACTGCGTCTCAATCGCACGCGCCCGAATCAGCACCTGCCAATGCGCGGCCCCGGTCACGGCGGTAAACGCAGACGGGGCGCTGATTAACTCTGCACCGGCATCGCGCAAGGCGCTATACAACTCAGGAAACCGCAGATCGTAGCAAACGGTCAAACCCAGTCGCCCAACAGGCGTATCTGCGACTACAACTTGAACGCCGAATTCATAGTCATCCGACTCACGGTAGCGGCCGCGGCTGTCGGCCACATCGACATCAAACAAATGCAATTTGTCATACCGCGCAACGCGCTCGCCATCGGCATCAATCAATAACGAGCAGGCATTTGGCTTAGCATTTGGCTGCCCCTCGGCCGGTAATGGAATTGTACCGGCGACTATCCATAACTTGAGGTCACGGGCAGCCTGTTTCAACCATGGCAGTATCGGTCCTTGCCCCATTGCCTCATCACGACCGATCTGGCGGTAGTCACGACGCCCCATCGCGGCAAAGTTTTCAGGCAGGACAGCAAGTCGGGCACCTTGCTCGGCGGCACGTTCAAGAAGCCTGCGTGCCTGTTGCAGGTTAGTCAGAACATCATCCTGACTAACCATTTGAATAACTGAGAGGCTCATGAACTCTCCACGGCGATAAACCTGTCTCTGGCTAGTCTACGCCTCTGACCGCAACCTGACAGGCTACTCACTTGGGTTTTTCAAAGGGCTTATCAAAGTCGATATCGGGAGACTGGATCGGCCCTTTGACGTCGTACTGAACACTGGCAAAGCGGGCGATATGGTCGCCAAGCAATTTATCCACCACAAAGAGCGCGCCGCCAATTGCTGGAGCACCCACAATCAGCGCTGCGATTGGCAGGTTGTTAGTCACTGGCAGGGTGACCAGTAATTTAGCATCGATCGTTTGATCGACCATATTCAGCGTGCCATTGAGCTCCAGATCACTTGAAGGGCCTTTAAGGGTAATGGGCCTTGCGGTGACATAAACACCATTGGTCGCACGCAGATTGCCTTTGACCCGGTCATAACTCAAACCTTCACCCAACAAATCGGAGAAGTCCAAGCGCAATCGCCGACCAATTGAGTTGAAATTGAGCAAACCGAATACCCGCAACGCCGATGCCGAGCCTTTTGCTTCAACGAATTGCCCCTTGCGCAATGAGGCGTCCATGTTGCCACTGAATCTCGCCAAACTGATGTTGAGTGGCGACCCTGGCCAGGTTCCATCAACGTCCAGGCGGAAATGTTCACTGGTTGCAGTCGGGGCGAAACCCCAAGCCTGCAAAACATCCTTCAGGTCCTTACCTTCAAAGCGACCTTTGTACCAACTATTGGAAAGACCTGCAGCGCCTTCCCAGCCAGCAGTACCGGTGACTTTTAAGCCTGCAAGATTGATATTCAAATCACTGAACTGAACCCCATTGCCAACCGGGCGAGCCTTCAAGGACGAAGCCCCCAATGACTGCTCCCCAAGCTTCACATCGGCCACTTTCAGGTCAATTGAAGGAATCTTATGCGGATCAACATCGGCTAAAGCATCAGTTTTTTCAGCAGGTGTTACTGCGGTTTGCTCAGGCTTGGGCAAGTGAATATAGGCGAGATCCGCGCTAATGGGCCGAGATGAATTATCTGGGAAAACGACGTTACCCTTGGTTAACGAGCTGTCCACCGACAATGCCCATGCCGGGCCAGAGCGCCTTACACCCAGAGTAACGTCATTAACGGTTTCACCAAAGCCTACAAAGCGCCCGATGTTGAGTTGCGCATCGTTGAAAGCCCGCAGCGCGGTGCCACTTTCGGATGAGCTTGTGTAGGGTTTCACAGCCTTTTGCCAAGCGGCCATGTCCAACTCGGCTACCGACCCGCGCAGCCGATAGCCCTTCTGTGCGGGCAACTGCGCCATCCCACCACCTAAACGCAGCTCACCTCGGCCTTGAAGAATATTTTCCGCCGGGGCAACGCCATTGAAGCTCAACAAATTGGCGTAGCGCACCTTGAAGCTATGTGAGTTGCCACCCAGTCCCATTTCAAACGTCGCGCTGCGTTGCTCATTGGTGGTCTTGCCAAATGGCGCGGGCAGATCAATCGCCAGGCCTTTGAGCTCAGAATCAATTTTAAGATTGGTTTGTGCACCATCAATTTTAAGCCGCATGCTGTAGGGCAAATTGCCCTTGGCAGGTATCGGTTGAGTCACCGCCAGCCATTGGGTCAGCTCCTGCAGCGGGATTTGCCCCTGAGCTTCAATCACACTGGTGGCTCGGCCATCCACCCTTTGTGCAATGGCCTTACCTTTCGCTTTATGGCCCAGCAACTGCGCCTCGATATTCGGCGCACTCAAGCCTTTAGCCGTGTCATAACGAAACGCCCCAGAGACATGGCTGAGGTCCAGCTTGGGATTGGCAATTTTAACCTCGGCGTTTTCCGCAGTGAAGTCGACAATCACCTGTGGAGGCGTGCCTTTGTGCAGTGGAATATCCAAATCCAGCGCGCCGGTTAAATCGCCTTTGCCCTGCCAACCGGCGAATATTTCCGCGGTGCCAATCGGTGCTTCCTTGAGCACTTTCAGGGCGTCGACAGCATTGCTTTCCAGATCAGCAGTCAGCAGCAGGTGTGGCTGTGTATCCGGCTGCTCAAGAGGAATGGTTACATTTACGTTCTTCGCCGTGCTGTTGAGTATCTGACCTTCGGGCACGCGGATACGCACTTGGTCGTCTTCAATCAGCACTTCACCACGGGCATTTTTCAGTTCTGGCCAGCCCGGTTGATAAGCAAGCTCAGCGTCATGCACCGCAAAGTACAAACTAATACTGTGCGAAGCCTTGCTAGAACCTTTGTTGAGCGAGCCTTGAAACTGGAAATAGCCTTGATCAACAGCACCTGCCTTGATCGAGGTTTTCAACCAGTCCGCCAATTCCGGACTGAACTCAGGCACCTTGGTCGGCAAATATTTTTCTGTGAAACGTGCATCGCCATGGGTGATACCAACGCGCAGGTCCATGTAGTCCTCGACCTCAGGATCACCCGTGAGGCGAATCAGGAAGTCTCCAGCCGCTTGTCCCTCATCACCTGTTGCCTGTACATAAGGTGCACGCAGCGTCAGCCCTTGTTCGTTGATTCGCCAATCAACCTGACCGCGAGCCGTGTGGTACAGCCAGGCCTTGGGAAACAGGGTGGCCAAGTCAAGCGAGAACTCTTTGGCATCAAGCAAAATGGTGCCTGAACCTAAGTCTCCGGTGACGCTACCGGTAATATTTTCAATCCCAGGCACATGATCGTAGGCAGAAAAACTGATGCCATCGGTATTGGTTGCAAACTGAACTCGCTTGTCACCCTCGGCCTGGGGGTGAAAGCGCAACGTTGCGTTTGTCAGGGCCCCACGCGGGTTAAGGGTCGTAATGGCTGCCATAACTTTGTCTGTCATAGGCCCCAGTGCCTGCACAAAAGGCAGCCACGGTGCGACCTCTAAACGATCAACACTTAAGGCCCAAAACTCATCTGAATTAGCCTGCTTAGCATGCTGACGAAGCGTCGCATTCATCGGCCCAATTTGCTGTTCACCGTGGCGCGCACTGAAGTTGGACAGCTGTGCGCGCAAGCCATCAGCATCGCGTTCAAAGTAACTGTTGAGGACCACATCTGTGAGACTCACCGGCTTACGCTCAGCGTAGTGGCCTTCAAGTTTAGGGATTTTGATTTGGCTCGCGGCGTGCTGCAGCGTCCTGTCAGCCCAAGACAACCAGAACTGTCCACCCAACTGAAGGTGATCCACAGACCACTCTTGCGTTAAACCTTGAGGCAACCAACTCGCCCAATCGGTTTCAGGCAGTTGCAGGTAAATCTGTGCCTGCAGGTCACGCCATTTCTTGACGTTCATCTGCGTACGCACCTGTAGCGCCAGGGGCTTACCATCTGGAAGCTGCAAGCGACCATCAAGGCGTTGATGCCCACCCCCAAAGCCCAAGGTCATGTTCACATAACGCAGGGTATGAGCGGGTTGATTGAAGGCTTCCAGCGTCACCTGACTGTTGAGCAGTGAAAGGTGACGCACCATTTTCAGCTGTTCAAGCAGCTTATCGATATCCAGTGCAGCGTTATCTTGGCGTTTAGGTAGCCCCTCAACCCGCCACTCACCGGTTTCACCTTCAGCCACACTGAGTTGCAAACCATCGATCGCCAACAACTTAGCACGTGGCTGCATGGCCATTGCGCTGGCGACCAAATCAGGAATCAGGCGGATTTGATCAAGGCGTACAGCATCTGCGCCATCGCCGAGGGTCACATCATGCGCGACCAGAATGGGTGCCAGGCCGTGCCAACTGCCCTCAAGCGAACCAATAGACACGGGCATGCCCAAGGCGGCCTGCGCTTGGTCTTCGGCCTGTATCCGGTACTCAGCCACCATTGGGGTGATCAGCCGACCCAGACTGACCAGCAACGCCATAATGATTAACACCAGCGCGCAGAGGCCTAAGCTCCAGCGCAGAACCCTTGCTAGCCAGCTGCCTGAATGTGCCAACTAACTCAAACCTGTGTGGCAGATAGGCAGGTCACAACAGCACCACATCGTATTGCTCCTGAGAGTACATGGTCTCTACTTGGAACTTGATGGTGCGGCCGATAAAGGCTTCCAGATCTGCTACGTTGCCCGACTCTTCGTCGAGCAGACGGTCTACCACTTTTTGATTGGCCAACACCCTGTATCCCTCTGGCTGATAGGCTCTTGCTTCACGCAATATTTCCCGAAAAATCTCATAACACGTGGTTTCCGGGGTTTTTAACTTGCCGCGTCCCTGACAACAAGCGCAAGGCTCACAGAGCACTTGCTCAAGGCTCTCGCGCGTACGTTTGCGGGTCATTTGCACCAGACCCAGCTCGGTAATACCAATGATATTGGTCTTTGCGTGATCGCGCTCTAATTGTTTTTCCAGCGTACGCAGCACTTGACGCTGATGCTCTTCATCTTCCATGTCGATAAAGTCGATGATGATAATGCCGCCAAGGTTACGCAAACGCAGCTGCCGGGCGATTGCCGTGGCTGCTTCAAGATTAGTCTTAAATATAGTTTCTTCGAGCGTGCGATGACCGACAAAAGCGCCAGTATTCACATCAATGGTGCTCATCGCCTCAGCCGGATCAACCACCAGATAACCACCTGATTTCAGGGGCACCTTACGATCAAGGGCTTTTTGGATCTCATCTTCCACACCGTAGAGATCAAAAATCGGCCGCTCACCTGGATAGTGCTCGAGGCGATCGGAGATTTCCGGCATCAACTCGCTAACGAAATGAGTGATCTTCTGGAAGGTTTCACGCGAATCTATGCGGATCTTTTCAGTACGCGGGCTGACCAGATCGCGCAATGTGCGCAAGGCCAGGCTGAGGTCCTCATAGATCACCGATGGCGATGACGCGGACTTCATCTGCCCAGCGATTTGCCCCCACAACCGGCGCACATAACGGATATCGACCAAAATCTCATCTGCGCCCGCACCCTCCGCAGCGGTGCGCAAGATGAAGCCACCCGCCTCTTCACTGCCTTCTGCGCCAACACAATCAGCAACCACTTGCTTAAGGCGCTCACGCTCGGCTTCGTCTTCGATCTTTAATGAGATACCGACATGGCTGGTCTTGGGCATGTAGACCAGATAGCGCGACGGCAACGACAGCTGAGTCGTCAGCCGAGCGCCCTTACTGGCGATGGGGTCTTTGGTGACCTGCACCACAAGACTCTGGCCTTCATGCACCAATGCACTGATGCTTTCGACCGCAGCCCCTTCGCGGCTGGAAATTTCTGAGGCATGAATAAAGGCCGCGCGCTCCAGGCCAATATCAACAAAGGCAGCCTGCATGCCTGGCAACACGCGAACCACTTTACCTTTGTAGATGTTGCCAACAATCCCGCGACGCTGGGTGCGCTCGACATGGACCTCTTGCAACACACCGTTTTCGACGACTGCCACGCGCGATTCCATCGGCGTGATATTGATCAGGATTTCTTCACTCATGCGTCCATCTCTTCTGAGATGAAGCTGCAAACTCGGGGAGCGCGCTCACCCGTGACCTACAACTTCCTTAAGTGTGGACTGGCAACGACTGCCAGCACGGAATTGCAAAATCTGCGAGTAACTCAGCTGTTTCGCACAGTGGCAAACCCACAACTGCCGAATAGCTGCCCTGCAATTGACTGACGAACACTGCCGCCAAGCCCTGAATACCGTAACTACCGGCTTTATCCTGAGGCTCACCGCTGGCCCAGTATGCCTGTGCTTCGGCATCTGAAATGGATCTAAAGGTTACCTGACTTGTCACCACCACGGCTCTGACTTTATCGCGAGCCACCAACGCAACTGCCGTCAAAACCTGATGTTCTCGTCCTGACAGCGCCTTCAAGGTTGCCAGCGCCTCATTCCGATCAGCAGGTTTACCGAGGATTGCGCCATCAAGCACTACAGCCGTATCCGAGCCCAGTACAACGGCGTCGGCCGATGATTCAAGCTGATCAAACACCGTCTGCGCCTTTGCCAAGGCCAGACGCTCTACATAATGCTCTGGCTGCTCATCCGGCAATGCAATTTCATCTATCGGGCTGATTTGCGTGATAAAGGGCACGCCGATCTGGGTGAGCAATTCACGCCGACGCGACGAACCTGAAGCCAGGTACAACGTGGCCATACAAATTCTCCCTGCCGGATAGTGGTCTCAGGACGAGCCTGCTTAATTGACGCCTAGGCGCTGTTGAATGCTACGCAGAATAACGCTGACCCACGGCCATAGCAGCACACTAACGACGGCGGGAAGGATAAACGTAAGGGTTGGCGGACGGCTGCCAGTTAAGGCGTTGAGCCAGAGCTGAACCAACTGAGCCAAACCAAATACAACCATCAGCACCAGGCACTGCTGCCACATTGGAAACATCCGCAAACGCTGATGCAGGCTCAGCACCAAAAAGGTGATCAGGCTAAGAATCAGCGCATTCTGGCCAAGCAAAGAGCCGTTCAGCACATCCGCCAACAGCCCGAATGCCCATGCGGTTGCCATGCCAACGCGGTGCGGCAGGGCCAATACCCAGTAAGTCAGAAACAGTGCGAGCCAGAGCGGCCGGCCAATCTCCATAAAAGCTGGCAGGCTCGAAACACTGAGCAGCAAGGCGAACATCAAGCTCAGCCAAACCACCCAGGTATTGCGTGCACGAACACCGCTCATTGTTGCGCCCCTTGCTCTGGTTGGGCTGGCGTAGGTGTTGCCGGAGTTGCCGGAGTTGCTGGGCTAGCAGCAGGCGCGTCGGCTTCTTGGTCAGCTTGCGTAGCGCGCGATCCTGGCTCCTTCGACTGACGGTCTTCGGCCTCCTGAGCCTCAGCAGATTCAGTTGCCCGCTGCTCCGGGGAACGTGGATCGGTAAACACCAGCAACATATAACGACTACGGTTGAGGTTCGCAGTCGGAATAGCCCTGACAATCGCAAACGGCTGTCCCGAGTCATGGATCACCTGCGACACCGTTGCCACCGGATAACCCGCCGGGAAACGCTGACCCAAACCAGAACTCACCAACAGGTCGCCTTCTTTGATGTCAGCTGTATCGGCGACATGACGCAACTCAAGGCGTTCCGGGTTGCCGGTGCCGCTGGCAATCGCCCGCAGACCATTGCGATTTACTTGAACCGGAATGCTGTGATTGGTATCGGTAAGCAGTAGCACACGCGCCGAGTACGGCATGACTTCAACCACTTGCCCCATCAGACCACGCGCATCCAGCACAGGCTGACCGATCACGACTCCATCTTTCGAGCCTTTATCGATCAGAATGCGGTGGGTGAATGGATTAGGGTCAATGCCGATCAGCTCGGTCGCCAGGACATCATCATCAACCAACGCCGCCGAGTTGAGCAGCTCGCGCAAGCGCACGTTCTGTTCAGTCAGGGCAGCCAGTTTTTGCAGGCGGCGCTGCATCAGCAGGCGTTCGGTCTTAAGCTTTTCGTTCTCGGCAACGAGCTCAGTGCGGGAGCTCAGCTCCTGGGTGGTGTTTTCCCACAGCGTCACAGGCAAGCTGCCCAGCCAATAAACAGGCTCAACGATTACACCTAACTGACTGCGAAAAGGCTTTAGAACCTCAAAACGCGCATCTACCACCATCAAGGCAGCCGAAAGCACAGCCAGCACCAACAGGCGCACACCGAGCGAAGGTCCTTTGGCAAATAGCGGTTTAATAGGCGGGTCCTCGTGGCGTCAGATATTAACAAAAAGCTGCAAGTGGACCTGAGGCCCGCCTTGCAGCTCTTGTCTAAAACGGAAGGCTTACTCCGTGGACAGCAAGTCCATGGTGTGACGATCCATCATATCTAACGCTTTACCGCCGCCACGCGCAACACAGGTGAGTGGATCTTCGGCAACAATCACCGGCAGGCCAGTTTCCTGAGCGAGTAATTTGTCGAGATCACGCAGCAGCGCGCCACCACCGGTCAGCACCAAGCCACGCTCAGCGATGTCCGATGCCAGTTCTGGCGGTGACTGCTCCAACGCACTCTTAACCGCCTGAACGATAGTCGCCAGCGACTCTTGCAGCGCCTCAAGCACTTCGTTGGAATTCAGGGTGAAGCTACGTGGCACACCTTCAGCCAGGTTGCGACCACGCACATCGACTTCGCGAACTTCGCCACCGGCATACGCGGTGCCGATTTCTTGCTTGATGCGCTCAGCGGTCGATTCACCGATCAGGCTACCGTAGTTGCGACGCACGTAAGTGATGATCGCTTCGTCGAAACGGTCGCCACCGACACGTACAGATTCAGCGTAAACCACACCGTTCAACGAGATCAGGGCGATTTCAGTGGTACCACCACCGATATCGACGACCATCGAACCGCGCGCCTCTTCAACAGGCAAGCCTGCACCGATCGCAGCCGCCATTGGCTCTTCAATCAGAAACACTTCACGGGCACCGGCACCAATGGCCGATTCGCGGATGGCACGACGCTCAACTTGAGTCGACTTGCACGGCACGCAGATCAATACCCGTGGGCTTGGCTGCAAAAAGCTGTTTTCGTGAACCTTGTTGATGAAGTACTGCAGCATCTTTTCACAGACACTGAAGTCGGCGATAACGCCGTCTTTCATCGGCCGAATGGCAGCAATGTTGCCCGGCGTACGACCGAGCATGCGCTTGGCCTCAGTACCGACAGCAACGACGCTCTTCTGGTTACCGTGGGTACGGATAGCGACAACGGACGGCTCATTGAGAACAATTCCGCGCTCGCGAACATAAATAAGGGTATTGGCAGTGCCCAGGTCAATTGAAAGATCGCTGGAAAACATGCCACGCAGTTTTTTGAACATGGGATATAGGACCCTAGGAAACGCGTGGGTAAAAAAAGTGCGGCAAACTCTAACAATGGAAGGGATTTTGAGCAAGGCACCAATGTGTTAGATTGCCTGTTTTTCCGGGCTTACAGCCTACCATCGCGGCCTTAGACCGTCGGCGGGCCAAATACGTTCCCTGCATATGCCATGCATGAAGACTCAATCACACTTTCAGGCTGCCTATTATAAGGCGGCTTAACACAGGGGAATCCAATGGCGCTCGAACGCACAGAAGTGGAAAAAATCGCCCATTTGGCCCGATTAGGCCTGAATGACAGCGAAATCCCACAAACAACCGAAACCCTCAACAATATCCTCGGTTTAATTGACCACATGCAGTCGGTCGATACCAATGGCATCGAACCTTTGGCTCACCCGCTTGAGGCCACCCAACGCCTGCGAGCCGACGAAGTGACAGAAACTAATCATCGCGACGACTACCAAGCAATCGCCCCGGCCGTTGAAAGTGGCCTTTACCTTGTCCCCAAAGTTATCGAGTAACCAGTATGCATCCACTGACTCTGGCCGAGATCGCCCGCGGACTCGCCGACAAAACATTCTCATCCGAAGAGCTGACGAGCACGCTATTGGCGCGCATCGCGCAACTCGACCCGCAAATCAATAGCTTTATCAGCGTCACCGAAGAGCTCGCCCTGCAGCAAGCTAAAGCCGCCGATGCACGCCGCGCTGCTGGCGAGACCGGCGCGTTGCTCGGTGCACCGATCGGCCATAAAGATTTGTTTTGCACCCTCGACATTCGCACCAGTTGCGGCTCAAAGATGCTCGACAACTTTAAAGCGCCCTATAACGCAACAGTGGTTGAAAAGCTGGCAACAGCTGGCACCGTGACCCTGGGCAAGCTGAACATGGACGAATTCGCAATGGGCTCGGCCAACGAGTCCAGCCATTACGGCGCAGTGAAAAACCCGTGGAACCTTGAACGCGTCCCCGGCGGCTCGTCTGGCGGCTCAGCGGCAGCGGTTGCTGCACGCCTGCTGCCAGCCGCAACCGGCACCGACACTGGTGGCTCGATCCGCCAACCGGCGGCGCTGACCAACCTCACCGGAATCAAGCCGACCTATGGTCGCGTCTCGCGCTGGGGCATGATTGCCTATGCCTCCAGCCTCGATCAGGGTGGCCCACTGGCCCGCACCGCTGAAGATTGCGCACTGATGCTGCAAGCCATGGCCGGCTTTGACCCGAAAGACTCGACCAGTGTCGATCAACCGGTAGATGATTACCTCGCAGCGCTGAGCAAGCCGCTGGCAGGTTTGCGCATTGGCTTACCCAAAGAGTATTTCAGTGCGGGCCTCGACAGCCGCATCGCCGATGCCGTAATGGCCGTGGTTGAGCAGCTCAAAGCCCTTGGCGCCACGGTAAAAGATATCAGCCTGCCGAACACGCAGAACGCCATTGCGGCTTACTACGTTATCGCCCCGGCCGAGGCATCATCCAACCTGTCACGCTTTGATGGCGTGCGCTTTGGCTACCGCTGCGAAAACCCGGTCAACCTTGAAGACCTCTACAAGCGCTCGCGCGGTGAAGGGTTTGGCGCAGAAGTTAAGCGTCGCATCATGGTCGGTGCCTATGCATTGTCAGCCGGTTATTACGACGCGTACTACATCAAGGCCCAGCAGATCCGCCGCCTGATCAAGAACGACTTCGTCACTGCCTTCAATGATGTTGATGTAATTCTCGGCCCAACCACGCCAAACCCGGCCTGGAAGCTTGGCGAGAAGAGCAACGACCCAGTCGCCGCTTACCTTGAAGACATCTACACCATCACCGCCAACCTTGCGGGCATTCCTGGCTTGTCGATGCCAGCGGGCTTCGTCGAGGGTTTGCCGGTCGGCGTGCAACTGTTGGCGCCGTACTTCCAGGAAGGTCGCCTGCTCAACGTGGCGCACCAATATCAACAAGTCACTGATTGGCACACTCGCGTGCCAGCCGGATTTTAAGGATCACTCAGATGCAATGGGAAACCGTGATCGGGCTGGAAATTCACGCACAGCTCGCAACTCAGTCGAAAATCTTCTCGGCCAGCGCCACCACATTTGGTGCCAAACCAAACACCCAAGCCAGCTTGGTTGATCTGGGCATGCCTGGCACTTTGCCGGTCCTCAATGCTGAGGCCGTGCGCATGGCCTGCATGTTTGGCCTGGCGATTGATGCGCATATCGCCCCGCGCAATATTTTCGCCCGTAAAAACTACTTCTATCCAGACCTGCCAAAGGGCTACCAGACCAGCCAGATGGACGACCCAATCGTCGGCATCGGCCACCTGGATATCACCCTGGAAGACGGCACCGTAAAGCGTATTGGCATCACCCGCGCACACCTTGAGGAAGACGCCGGCAAAAGCTTGCACGAAGACTTCCAAGGCATGAGCGGTATTGACCTGAACCGCGCCGGCACGCCGCTGCTGGAAATCGTCTCCGAGCCGGATATTCGTAGCGCCAAAGAAGCCGTCGCCTACGTCAAGGCGATTCATGCTCTGGTGCGCTACCTGGGCATTTGCGATGGCAACATGGCTGAAGGCTCGCTGCGCTGCGACTGCAACGTGTCGGTTCGCCCAAAAGGCCAAGCTGAATACGGCACCCGCGCCGAGATCAAGAACGTCAACTCGTTCCGCTTTATCGAAAAAGCCATCAACCATGAAGTCCAGCGCCAGATCGAACTAATCGAAGATGGCGGCAAAGTGGTTCAGGAAACCCGCCTCTACGACCCGAACAAAGATCAGACGCGCTCCATGCGCAGCAAAGAGGAAGCCAACGACTACCGTTACTTCCCCTGCCCTGATCTGCTGCCGGTGGTGATTGAACCGAGCTTCCTTGAACAACTGCGCGGTACGCTACCTGAATTGCCGGTGCAAAAACGCGAGCGTTTTGAAGCTCAGTTTGGCTTATCCACTTACGATGCCAGCGTGTTGGCAGCCAGCCGCGAAATGGCTGACTACTTTGAAGCGGTTGAGAAAACCTGTGGCGACGCCAAACTTGCCGCTAACTGGGTAATGGGCGAACTGTCCAGCCTGCTCAACAAGGACAACCTTGACATCGACCAATCGCCAGTGAGCGCCGAGCAATTGGGCGGCATGATTGTGCGCATCAAAGACAACACCATCTCCGGCAAAATTGCCAAGATGGTCTTTGAAGCCATGGCTGCTGGCGAAGGCTCTGCCGATCAGGTCATTGAAGCCAAAGGCCTCAAGCAAGTCACGGACAGCGGTGCCATCGAGTCGATGCTTGATGAGATGCTAGCGGCTAACGCTGAGCAGGTTGAACAATACCGCGCAGCGGAAGAAGCCAAACGCGGCAAGATGTTCGGCTTCTTCGTCGGCCAGGCCATGAAAGCCTCAAAAGGCAAGGCCAACCCGCAGCAAGTGAACGAACTGCTCAAGAAGAAGCTCGAAGGCTAATAAGCCATGGTATTTGCCACCCTACTGAGATGCTTTGGTAGGGTGGCAAATGCGCTTGAACCCAGACGTTGCCGCTAAGGATAGGCGCTCATTGATTCGATGCTGATGGACCGGCTGTATTTGTCATGCCCCCTCAAACAGTATCGGAGTCAGTATGTTGCAACGTTCGCTATTAATGCTCGGACTCATTGCCCTACTGGCTGGTTGCGCCAGCAACACCATAACCAGACCCATCACCAAAGCCCCCGCGCCTAAAACGGATACAGACGCGACTTATAGCGCGACGGGTGACGCGTCCTATTACGCAGCCCAACATCAAGGGCAGAAAACAGCCAGCGGCGAACGCTTCGATCAGAACAGCCTGACCGCCGCACATCGCAGCCTGCCATTTGGCAGTCGCGTACAGGTCACCAACTTAAGTAACAACAAAACCGTGGTGGTACGCATCAACGATCGCGGCCCCTTTACGGGTGGGCGAATCATTGACCTGTCGCGCAAAGCTGCCGAACAACTCGACATGCTCAATGACGGTGTTACCAAGGTGCGCATCAAGCTGCTCCCTTAGGAGCCGGTAAAGACTGGTAACCAATAGCCCCAAATTATTCCTAGCGCCGAATCTGCGTCTGGCTAAACTAGC
Organism: Pseudomonas sp. NPDC078700; assembly: GCF_044542375.1. Lineage (NCBI taxonomy): Bacteria > Pseudomonadati > Pseudomonadota > Gammaproteobacteria > Pseudomonadales > Pseudomonadaceae > Pseudomonas > Pseudomonas sp. NPDC078700. Next base: position 258,521 of record NZ_JBITUI010000005.1, on the reverse strand, counting down.
CGCATCTTTCTGGAGCCCCGTATGACGTTACTGACATTTGTTTATCTGATCGCTGGCCTGGTTTTACTGGTTGCCGGTGCCGAAGTCTTGGTGCGTGGCGCCGCCAAACTGGCAGCGCAATTCGGCATTCCGCCGCTGGTAATCGGTCTCACTGTCGTTGCCTTCGGCACCAGCGCGCCAGAAACCGCAGTCAGCGTTCAATCAGCTATGAATGGCAGCGGTGACTTGGCCATTGGCAACGTGGTCGGCAGCAATATTGCCAACGTATTATTGGTGCTTGGCGCCACGGCCCTGGTTGCCCCACTGATCGTCTCACGCCAGCTAATCCGTATGGATGTGCCACTTATGATCGGTGCCAGTCTATTGGCTTTTGGCCTTGCCTATGACGGCAATCTAAGCCGCATTGACGGTGCAATTCTATTCAGCTGTATCGTTGTTTATACGATTTTTCTGGTGCGCAGCAGCCGCAAGCAAGGTGCTGATGAAGCAGGTGATGAATTCGCCGACGAGTTTGGCCTGGACAAGCCTGCCAAACCCAACGCCTGGATAATCAACCTGCTGCTGATCGTGATCGGCCTAGTGCTGCTGGTTGGCGGTTCACACTTTTTGGTCGAGGGTGCTGTGACACTGGCGCGCGCACTGGGCTTGTCGGAACTGGTCATCGGCCTGACAGTGATTGCTGTCGGCACGTCCCTGCCAGAGCTTGCGACCTCGCTACTGGCCGCGTTCAAAGGCGAGCGCGACATTGCCGTGGGCAACATCGTCGGCAGCAACTTATTTAACCTGCTCAGCGTGCTGGGCTTGGCCGCACTGGTCGCACCCAACCCTATTTCGGTTTCACCCAATGCATTGGCGTTCGACTTCCCGGTGATGATCGCAGTGGCCGTGGCTTGTCTGCCGATATTTTTCACCGGCTACAAGATCAGCCGTTGGGAAGGTTTGCTGTTCTTGGCCTACTACGGCGCCTACACCCTGTACCTGGTGCTATTTGCAACCGGACGTCCCATTGTCGAGACCTTTGGCCACGCCATGATCGGCTATGTTATTCCACTGACAGTGGTTACTTTGCTCGTCATTACTGTGCGCAGTTGGCAGAAACAACGTTTGACTTAAGAGGCAACTGAACATGAGCACAAAACCTTTGGACGGCGAACAAGTGCGTCGCGAAGTGATGGGCGATGCCTATGTCGACCGCGCACTGGGCAATGCAACGGCGTTCACCCAGCCCTTGCAAGACTACGTCAATGAACACGCTTGGGGCGGTGTATGGAACCGTGAGGGTCTGGAGCGCAAAACCCGTAGCCTGATTACCTTGGCTGCCCTCACCGCATTGAAATGCCCGCAGGAACTTAAAGGCCACGTACGCGGCGCGCTGAATAACGGCTGTACTGTCGAAGAAATCCGCGAAACGCTTCTGCACTGTGCGGCTTACGCCGGGGCTCCGGCCGCCATCGATGCTTTCCGTGCCGCGCAAGAGATCATTGATGAGCATCAGCAAAAAAGCTGAAGCCTGCGCAGCCCACAACACCAAACGATCCAACAGCCGGGCTGAGTGCCCGGCTCTAAATCACTGAATCGCGAAGTTCAAGCGGTTAAATCCAGCCAAGCATTTTCAGCACCAGCAAGCCGAGGTTGATTGATACCACTGCGCCTATGGTGGTGATCACAACAATAGCAGCGGCCAACTCATGGTTAGCATTTATGGCCCGGGCCATAACATAGCTGGATGCTGCCGTCGGACAACCAAAATAGAGAAACAGCACGGCCAGATCAGCATCGCGATAACCGCATAACCAGGCGCTCACTGTAGCCAATATAGGTAGCCAGACCAACTTCATCAGGCTTGAACCGATGGCAACATCACTGCTTTGACGCATGGAGGCTAAAGACAGTGTCCCGCCGATACAGATAAGCGCTAAAGGCAACGACATATGGGCAAAGTATTCAGCCGAAGACAACAACCATTGCGGTAGTTGGATTTGCCAATAAGCAAATGGCACTGCTGAGACAACACCAATAATCAGCGGATTAGTCAGAATATTTTTGCACAGTGTCCAGGGGTCAGTCTTGGCGCCAGGGCTATAGATGGCCAGCACCAGCACCGAAAGAATGTTGTAGCAAAAGATCACCACGCCGGCGAGCACACTGCCCACCGCCAAGCCATAATCACCATACATGCTGGTGGCCAAGGCCAAACCAACGATACCGTTATTGCCGCGAAATGCACCTTGGGTGTAGATACCGCGTTCGATCTCTGGACAACGAAAAATCGCCCAGCCCCAAGCCACAAAAAAGCTAATCACCGTGGCCAGCACAAAGAAAATAATCAGACCGGGTTTAAAGGCCTGAGACATATCCGCGTTAACGATACCGAGAAATAACAAGGTAGGCATGGTGCCGCGAAACACCAAGGCGGATGCGGTACCAATGAAATCATCGTCAATCCAGCGCAGTCGTTTAAGCACCACGCCAAGAAATAGCATGGCAAACACCGGCGCGGTGATGCTGATGGTTTGTAGAACGATTTCGAACACAGCAGCCTCTGATCAATTCAGGGATCTAGGGACGTATTGATCCATAAGTCCGTAGCCTACTAACAATCATAGCAAGCTTGGAATTGAAAAGGCTGAGCCATACTGTCGTGGGGGGCGATGCTTTTATCGGCCACCATTAGCTGCTACAAACATTCCAGCGTTTTCGACACCTTGGTGGACAAGCTTCGCTTTGCTCCCGCCAAAAAAGGCGGGATGCCGGTTAACGCCGCACGGGGCGCTTTTGCAATTTACGCTGCAAGGTTCGCCGGTGCATGCCTAGAGCGCGAGCAGTCGCGGATATATTCCCTTCATGCTCAGCCAGTACACGCTGAATATGCTCCCACTGCAGGCGATCTACCGACATTGGGTTTTCTGGAACCAAGGTCTCGAGGTCGGCGTGTTGTGTGAGCAACGCCGCCAACACGTCGTCGGCATCCGCAGGCTTGCACAGATAATTGCAAGCACCGCGCTTGATTGCCTCTACAGCGGTGGCAATGCTCGAATAACCGGTGAGAAGCACCACACGCATTTCCGGGTCGAGCTCCAGCAATTTAGGCAGCAAGACCAAGCCCGAGTCGCCGTCCATTTTCAAATCAACAACTGCGTACTCTGGCAAATCCTGCTCAGCAAGGAGCAAGCCTTCTTCAGCTGAACCCGCAGTGGAAACGCGCAGGCCACGTCGGCTCATTGCCCGCGCCATAACCCGGGTAAAGGTTGGATCATCATCAACCAGCAGCAAATGCGGTTGTTCGTCACCTTCAAATAACGCTTCTTCAGACATGTTTATCTCCTGGGGCCTGTCAGGTCGCGTTTACGCATGGCCATAAGCGCGCGGCAGTTTCAGTTCGGTGAGCGTGCCACCCTCTTCATGGTTATACAGTTTAACCGTACCACCCGCGCGCGTAACGCTGGCCTGACTTAAAAACAGCCCAAGACCAAAGCCTTTGCCTTTGGTGGTAAAGAACGGTCGGCCTAACTGCTCGGCAATCGCCAGCGGGACACCTGCACCGAAGTCGCGGATGGTTAGATACAGCCACTGGTGGTCCCAATCAAGGCGGATATCCAACTTGTCGGGGTAGGCATCAGCGGCGTTATTCAACAGGTTAAGCAGCGCTTGAGTGAGATCCGCCGGTGGCATCAAACGCGGCGGCGTACCCCGGCCTAGGCACTGATACCGATAGCTCGCTTCCGGACGCATCAGGTGCCATCGATTGAGGGTGACCTCAAGCCATTCAACACTCGATTGCTCGACAATCGCTTGCCGACGATCCGCCTCAGCGGCACGCACCAACTGTTGCAAGGTGTCCTTGCACAGTTTCACTTGCTCTTGCAGCACCGCCAGGTCTTCTTGCAGTAATGGCTCCGGATGCTCACGGCGCAACTCTTTGATCAACACACTCATGGTTGCCAAAGGCGTACCCAACTCATGTGCAGCCCCGGCAGCCTGAGTCGCAACGGCTAGCAGTTGTTGATCTCGCAAGTTCTCTTCACGGCGCTCTGCACGCTGTTGATCCTGACCGCGAAGCTCTTCGGCCATTTTTGCAACGAAGAAGGTAATCAAACCTGCTGCCATGGCGAAGCTCAGCCACATGCCATAAACCAGCAGGCTCTCGCGCTGTTCCAGCGGCACCGCAATTGAGTGGGACCAAACCAGCAGCACGCTGTAACCGGTTAATGCCAACCCCGATAATGTCACGGTGTACAGCCATGGCAAGGTAGCCGCCGCAATGGTCAAGGGCACTAAATAATAAGACACGAACGGGTTACTCGACCCGCCCGAGTAGAACAGCAGCACACTGTGGATGATCAAGTCGAAACTGAGTTGCAGAGCATACTCCTGCTCAGTCACAGGCCAAGGGCCACGCAGGCGTAGCGCAGTCAGTAAACACAGAACCAGCGACACGCCTAAAGTAACGCTGAGCTCAAACCACGGCAGCACCAGCAAGCCAGACTTATAGACAAGCCCTACCGCACCCGCTTGAGCAGCGAGCACTAAAAAACGGATCAGAATTAGACGCCTGAGGTTCTGTCGACTGGCCGACAATAACTGCACCGGGGCGAGCATAGGCTCTCCAAAAACACCTTTATAAGAGTCTGGCGAGTATAACCAAGCAGCCGCACACCTAAGTGCGTCAACACGCCGCAGCCGAATTATTTAGCAATTAATGCTGACTGAACACAGTCTGATCGAACCACTCAAAGCAACTTAACGCTCAACAGAAAAACCTAGCTGACTCACCTTCAGAGCGATGAAGCGGCGGCGCCTCTTCAGTGTAGATGAGCAGGTTTTTAACGCGGTAGGAACCACGACCATTTTTTTTAAAATTGTTTAACCCCAATTCGCAACAGACTCCGTCTACCCTTTTGAACCTAGTAACCCGACAATTAAGGAAGTCTCCATGCAATCAATGTCACGCCTCCCAAGCCTAGCTGCCGCCCTCCTCCTCAGCGCAGGCAGCCTACTCAGCATCTCGGCACATGCTGATGACGCCCGCTACAACCAAGTGGCCTTGCGCGCAGAGGTCAGCGAAGAAATTGCCCATGACTTGATGCACGTGACATTTTATACCGAGTCGCAAAATACCGACCCTGCGGAGCTGGCCGCCGAGGTCACCCAAACACTCAACGCGGCGCTCAAGCAAGCCCGTGCGGCAGATGGCGTCAGCGTGGCCACCGGCAGCCGTAACAGCTACCCGGTGTATGACGATAAAGGTAAGAAGATCATCGCCTGGCGTGAGCGCGCGGAGATACGCCTTGAAAGCGCAGATTTTGCGACACTCTCAAAGCTCACAGGTGAAATGCTTAAAACCATGCAAATGGGTTCTATGAGCTTCAGCATTGCCGACAACACGCGCAAGACCAAAGAAGACGCCATGCTCAAAGATGCTGTGGATGCATTTAAAGCGCGCGCGGAACTGGCGACCCAAGCCTTAGGCGGCAAGACTTACAAGCTGGTGAGCCTGAATATCAACAGCGGCGGCTTCCAAACCCCGATGCCTGTACGTATGGCTCGCGCCGGCAACATGAAAATGATGATGGATTCAGCGCCACCAGAAGTTGAGGCAGGCACCAGCCAGGTCACAGTCAATGCCGATGGTGTTATTGAAGTGTTAATGCCCTAAAAAGTAACACTTCAAAGCACCAATTTTGCCCAGCGCCGCTATGCTCCTATAGCGGCGTTTCGCCATATTGAGCCGCCAACGTTGTCTAAATGCGACAGCAACGTACACCACACCTACTGATAAGCCAGTTTATGACTTAGCGCACTTGTCTCCGGCATGTGCCCTGCATAGTTTCACCTAAGGTCTCCATAAGAGGCCCCTCAACATAACCACAACAAACATGAGGTTTCTATGCGTAAGAATGCCGTCATCCAGGCAATGCTGGTAGCTGGGCTGATCGCCAGTGCGCCATTTGCTCAGGCAGCAAGCAATCTAGTCTTTTGTTCAGAAGGCAGCCCTGCAGGCTTCGATCCTGCGCTATACACCACAGGCACCGACTTTGATGCGGCCGCAGAGACCGTATTCAACCGTCTGACTCAGTTTGAGCGGGGCGGCACTACAGTGATTCCGGGTCTTGCCGAGAAATGGGATATTTCCGACGATGGCCTGACGTATACCTTCCACCTGCGCCCCGGCGTGAAGTTTCATACCACTGACTACTTCAAACCAAGCCGTGATTTTGATGCAGATGATGTGCTCTTCACCTTTCATCGCATGCTTAACAAAGACGATCCATTTCGCAAAGCTTACCCAACAGAATTCCCTTATTTCACCGACATGGGCATGGATCAAAACATTGCCAAAATCGATAAAGTCGATGACATGACGGTGCGCTTTACCCTCAATACCGTAGACGCTGCATTTATCCAGAACCTGGCCATGAGCTTCGCCTCCATCCAGTCCGCTGAGTACGCAGCGCAACTGTTAAAAGAAGGCAAAGCCAGTGACATCAACCAGAAGCCAATCGGCACTGGCCCATTTGTGTTCAAGCGTTATCAGAAGGATGCGCAGATTCGCTTCACCGGCAACAAAGAGTACTGGAAGCCCGACGATGTGAAGATCGACAACCTGATCTTCGCCATCAACACCGACGCCTCGGTACGCATGCAAAAACTTAAAGCAGGCGAGTGTCAGGTTACCGCTTACCCGCGCCCTGCCGACCTCGACTCACTCAAAAGTGATACCAAGCTGCAGATGCCGGATCAAGCTGGCTTCAACCTCGGCTACATCGCCTACAACATAGAACACCCGCCATTCGATAAGCTCGAAGTGCGCCAGGCGCTGGACATGGCAGTCAACAAAAAAGCCATTATCAACGCGGTCTACCAAGGTGCCGGTCAGCTGGCAGTCAACAGCATCCCGCCAACACAATGGTCCTACGACGACAGCATCAAAGATGCCGCCTTCGACCCAGAGAAAGCCAAGCAGTTGTTGAAAGATGCCGGCGTAAAAGAAGGCACTGAGATCACGTTGTGGGCCATGCCAGTTCAGCGTCCCTACAACCCTAACGCCAAACTGATGGCTGAAATGCTTCAGGCTGACTGGGCCAAGATTGGTATCAAAGCCAAGATCGTCAGCTATGAATGGGGCGAGTACAACAAGCGCGCCAAAGCAGGCGAACACGATGCATTGCTGATCGGCTGGACCGGTGACAATGGTGACCCGGATAACTGGCTGGGCGTGCTCTATGGTTGCGATTCCATCGGCGGTAACAACTACAGCCGCTGGTGCAACAAAGACTATGACGGACTCGTCAAAAAAGCCAAAACCCTCAACGACAAAGACGCGCGCAGCAAGCTCTACATGCAGGCTCAACACATCCTCAAGGACAACGTGCCAATCACGCCGATTGCCCACTCAACGGTCTACCAGCCAATGAGCAAAACAGTTAAGGACTTCAGAATCAGTCCATTCGGGCTTAACTCGTTCTACGGCGTAAGCGTCGAGAAATAACCCTAGCAGCTGTTACCCAGCCGACTATGTGTCAGCTGGGTAACCGGGCGTCAGCAGCCTACCCGGCTGCTGCTCGCATTCCGATTACGCACCAGGGATCATTCAATGCCCAAGCCCAAATCACTGTTATATTTCAGCCTGCTTTTGTTCGGCATCAGTCTTAGTGCCAGCTTCGCAGAAGCCGCTAGCGAAGACAGCTTGATTGTCTGCACCGAGGCCAGCCCAGAAGGTTTTGATATTGCTCAATACACTGCGGCAGTCACCGCAGATGCCTCAGCCGAAACCCTGTTTGAGCGACTGGTTCGCTTCAAACCCGGCACCACCGACCTCGAACCGGCACTGGCTGAAACGTGGGATATTTCTGAAGATGGCCTGACCTACACCTTTCACCTGCGCAAGAACGTTAAATTCCAACACTCGAAAACATTTACCCCCACGCGCGACTTCAATGCCGACGATGTGCTGTGGAGCTTTAACCGCCAGCTTGATCCAAAACACCCGTGGCATGACCAAGCGCTACGCGGCTTTCCCTATGCGGAATCAATGGGCATGGCCAGCCTGATTCAACGCATCGACAAGCTCGACGACTACAGCGTGCGTTTCACCCTGAATCACCCCGAAGCCCCCTTTCTTGCCGATATGGCCATGGGATTTGCTTCTATTTATTCCGCCGAGTACGCCGACCAACTGCTCGCGCAAAATAAGACTAAACAACTCAACAGCCAGCCGATTGGCACCGGCCCCTTTGTGTTTGACCGCTACAGTAAAGACGCGCAAGTTCGATTCCACGCCAACCCTGACTATTGGGACGCGGTGCCGGCAATCAAAAAACTGTTGTTTGCCATCACCCCAGACCCAAATGTGCGGCTTCAACAACTCAAAGCCAATGCCTGTCAGGTTGCGCTGTACCCGCGGCCAACCGATATTGCGGCGCTCAAAACCAGCCCTGAAATAAAGATCCAGGCACTGGATTCACTCCTGACCGCTTACATCGCAATCAATACCCGACGCCCACCGCTGGATGATGTCCGCGTGCGCCGGGCGCTGAATATGGCCTTCGACAAGGCCGCCTATGTCCGTGCCCAATATGGCGAAGATGGTGCAACACCCGCTGTTGCACCTTACCCGCCAACTCTTTGGGGCCACGATGAGCAGTTGCTCGGCTGGCCCCATGACCTGAAGCGTGCACGGCAACTACTTGAAGAGTCAGGACATGGCGATGGTTTCAAGCTGTCGATCTGGACGCGCCCGGGCGGCGGCCCTACTAACCCCAACCCCGGTATTGGTGCACAAATGCTTCAGGCAGACCTCGCCGCAATCGGTATCACTGCGGATATTCGCGTGTATGAGTGGGGCGAGCTGATCAAGCGGGCGAAAAACGGTGAGCATGATTTGGTATTCATGGGCTGGGCAGGGGACAACGGTGATCCGGATAACTTCCTCTCGCCTAACCTGTCCTGCGCTGCCGCCAAGTCGGGCGAAAATATGTCTGGCTGGTGTAACAAAGACTTCAACGCCTTACTCAATGAAGCACGCCGCGTGAGTCAACGTTCGCAGCGCGCAGCCTTGTACCGTGAAGCCTTGTCAGTATTTCAGGATCAGGCGCCATGGATTGCCCTCGCCTACCCGAAACAATTCACCGCCCTGCGCAGCAATGTGCAGGGCTTTGTGCAGAGCCCAATGGGCTCAAATAACTTCGCCAAAGTGAGCCTTAAACCGTAGAGGCCGCAACAGGGCTAATTTGGCCATGTTGCCACTGGTTATAAAAACATCGCTGAGCCACGTAGCGCAGTGAACTGAAAAATTGCTGGAGTGTTAAAACCCTATGTTGTCTTTTATTGCCAGGCGTCTGGGACTACTGATCCCAACCTTCTTTGGCGTCACCCTCCTTACCTTTGCGTTAATTCGCATGATCCCCGGTGACCCCGTCGAAGTGATGATGGGTGAACGCCGAGTCGACCCAGCCATGCACGCAGAAGCGCTGCACCGTTTGGGCTTGGATAAACCGCTGTATGCCCAGTACTTTGATTATATTGGCAACCTCGCACAGGGTGATTTGGGCGAGTCGCTGCGCACCCGCGAAAGTGTCTGGCATGAGTTCATCACCCTATTCCCGGCGACCCTGGAACTGTCTTTGGCTGCCCTGCTGTTCGCGGGCACCTTAGGGTTGATTGCCGGGGTGATTGCCGCGCTCAAACGCGGTTCGTTGTTCGATCACGGAGTGATGGGCATATCGCTGGCCGGTTACTCCATGCCAATTTTTTGGTGGGGCCTGCTGCTGATCATGTTCTTCTCGGTCTGGCTCGGCTGGACGCCCGTATCCGGGCGCATCGATTTACTCTACGACATCGAACCGCGCACCGGCTTTATGCTGATCGACACCTTGCTCTCGGATGAAGAAGGCGCGTTCGTCGACGCCCTGCAACATCTGATTTTGCCAGCCATAGTATTGGGCACCATTCCATTGGCAGTCATCGCCCGGATGACCCGCTCGGCAATGCTCGAAGTACTGCGCGAAGACTACGTACGCACTGCGCGGGCCAAAGGCCTGTCGCCCGCACGCGTGGTGTTCGTTCATGGTCTGCGCAACGCGCTGATTCCCGTGCTGACAGTCATCGGCTTGCAGGTCGGGACACTGCTGGCAGGTGCGGTTCTGACTGAGACCATTTTCTCCTGGCCTGGCGTCGGTAAATGGCTGATCGAGTCGATTGGCGCCCGTGACTATCCTGTGGTGCAAAACGGCATCTTGCTGATTGCTTGCTTAGTCATCATGGTCAACTTCGTCGTCGATATCCTCTACGGCTTGGCTAACCCACGCATTCGCCATCAGCGCTAAGGAGGCCTGAAATGACAACGACTAACGCCCTCCCGGCGAATGATCAGAGCATGCTCTACCCTTCACCACTCAAAGAATTCTGGCAAGCCTTCGCCCACAACAAGGGTGCAGTGGCGGGCTTGATATTTATGATCCTGATTGTGTTCTGCGCGCTGTTTGCGCCTTGGATTGCGCCCTATAACCCGAGCGAGCAATTTCGGGACTTCCTGCTCACGCCGCCACCTTGGCTTGAGGGCGGCCAGTGGCAGTTCTTGCTGGGGACTGATGAGCTTGGCCGCGATCTGCTTTCTCGACTGATTCACGGGGCACGGTTGTCGCTGATGATCGGCTTGGCATCGGTGTTGATGTCACTGATCCCCGGGATCTTTCTCGGACTGGTCGCCGGCTTCTTCCCACGGTTACTGGGCCCGGGAATCATGCGTTTGATGGATGTGATGCTGGCTCTGCCGTCCTTGCTTCTGGCAGTAGCGATTGTAGCCATCCTCGGCCCAGGCTTGATCAACACCGTCATCGCAATCGCGATTGTCTCCCTGCCTTCTTATGTACGCCTGACCCGCGCCGCCGTGATGGTCGAGTTAAACCGTGATTACGTCACTGCAGCCCGCTTGGCCGGAGCCAGCTTGCCACGTTTGATGTTTGTCACCGTGCTGCCCAACTGCATGGCACCGCTGATTGTGCAGGCAACCTTAAGCTTTTCATCGGCGATTCTCGATGCTGCCGCGCTGGGCTTTCTTGGCCTTGGCGTCCAACCGCCGACCCCTGAGTGGGGCACCATGCTGGCCTCTGCCCGCGATTATATTGAACGCGCCTGGTGGGTTGTAACCTTGCCCGGCTTGGCCATCTTGCTCAGCGTGCTGGCAATCAACTTGATGGGCGACGGCTTGCGCGATGCGCTAGACCCGAAACTCAAAAACGCAGTTTGAGGAGCCGACGATGAGCTTGCTTAATATTAAAAACCTCAGCGTACGCTTTGGCGACGAAAATGCTGTACCCGTTGTTGACGGCCTCGACATCAGTGTTGATAAAGGTGAAGTGCTGGCAATTGTTGGCGAATCGGGTTCAGGTAAATCAGTGACCATGATGGCCCTGATGGGCTTGATCGAAGCACCGGGCAAAGTCAAAGCCGACAGTTTGCAGTTTGACGGCACCGACATGCTGCGCCTTAAAGGTAAGCAGCGCCGGCACATCATCGGTAAAGACTTATCGATGATTTTCCAAGACCCGATGACCGCCCTGAACCCAAGTTTCACCGTGGGCTTCCAAATCGAGGAAGTGCTGCGCCAACACATGGGCCTTAAAGGTAAGGCGGCGCGCCAGCGGGCCCTGGAGTTACTGGAAAAAGTTGAAATACCGGGCGCAGCGAGTCGTCTCGGTGCCTATCCGCATCAGTTGTCCGGCGGTATGAGCCAGCGAGTAGCAATTGCCATGGCGATTGCCGCCGAACCTAAGTTGCTGATTGCCGATGAGCCCACCACCGCTCTTGATGTGACCATTCAAGCGCAGATCATGGAACTCCTGCTCAACCTGCAACGCGAACAAGAGATGGCATTGGTGCTGATCACCCACGACCTTGCAGTGGTGGCTGAAACAGCGCAACGCGTATGCGTGATGTACGCCGGCCAAGCGGTCGAGGTCGGCACAGTACCTGAGCTGTTCAACACCCCGACTCACCCCTACACCGAGGCACTGCTCAAGGCGATCCCCGAGCACTCGCTGGGTGCCGAACGTTTGTCGACCTTGCCGGGTATTGTTCCGGGCCGCTATGACCGACCGCAAGGCTGCCTGCTATCGCCACGCTGCCCTTATGTCCAGGAGCAATGCCGCCAGCAACGTCCTCAACTCGAAGCGCATGCGCAAGGCGCTGTGCGCTGCTTCTTCCCGCTTAATTTGCATTCGGAGGTGGCTTGATGAGCGCACCTACAGTTAACAGCGTGCTGTCTGCACGCGACCTGACCCGTCACTATTCAGTTTCCACAGGCTTGTTCCAGCCCAGCGCCACAGTGCAGGCACTCAACGGCGTCTCATTTGAATTGGCAGCCGGTAAAACCTTGGCGGTTGTCGGTGAGTCCGGTTGTGGAAAATCAACCCTGGCACGCGCACTGACCTTGATTGAGGAACCCAGCTCAGGCTCACTGCAAATCGCCGGGCAAGAAGTGAACGGGGCCAGCAAAGCCCAGCGCAAACAGCTGCGCCGTGATGTACAGATGGTCTTCCAAAACCCCTATGCATCGCTCAATCCAAGGCAGAAAATCGGCGATCAACTGGCCGAGCCGTTGCTGATAAACACATCACTGTCAAAGCATGAGCGCAGGGAAAAAGTTCAGGCGATGATGCAACAAGTTGGCTTGCGCCCTGAGCATTACCAGCGTTACCCACATATGTTTTCCGGCGGTCAGCGTCAGCGCATTGCCTTGGCTCGTGCAATGATGCTGACGCCCAAGGTATTGGTAGCAGACGAACCGACTTCAGCATTGGATGTATCGATCCAGGCGCAGGTGCTAAACCTGTTTATGGACCTGCAAGAAGAGCTCAACACCGGCTATGTTTTTATCTCGCATAACCTATCGGTGGTGCGCCATGTGGCCGATGACGTGCTGGTGATGTACCTCGGCAGACCGGCTGAAATGGGCCCCAGCGAGCAGATTTATCAACGCCCGCTGCACCCTTATACCCAGGCGCTGCTATCGGCGACGCCTGCAATTCATCCAGACCCAAACAAACCCAAGATCAAAATCAGTGGCGAGCTGCCAAACCCGCTGAACCCGCCAAGCGGCTGCGCCTTCCACAAGCGCTGCCCATATGCGACCCCATTGTGTGAGAGTGAACGCCCTGAACTGCGCTTGCTTGACTCACGGCAAGTGGCTTGCCATCACGCAGAAACCATCAACACCTAACCGGGTGTCCCAAACCTGACGGCACGCAAGGGTGGATGACGCTCTTTTCATCCACCATTTACGCCCACGCATATCCGCCGGATTCTCCACAAAATGGTGGCCAAGCTTCGCGTTGACACACCCTACAACAGCCACCATCACCGCCCGAGCGCGCAACACCCGTAGGGTGGTCGACGCCTTTTTCGGCCACCATTTACGTCCACGCATACCCGCCGGATTCTCCACAAAATGGTGGCCAAGCTTCGCGTTGACACACCCTACAACAGCCACCATCACCGCCCGAGCGCGCAACACCCGTAGGGTGGTCGACGCCTTTTTCGGCCACCATTTACGTCCACGCATAACCGCCGAAATGAAGCTAATACACGTCACGCCGATAACGTCCGGATTCCTGCAAATGATTCACCGACTCGTCGCCAAGCACCTCACGCAAGACTTTATCAACCCCGGCAGCCATGCCTTGCAAGCTGCCGCATACATAAATCGCAGCGCCATGATCAAGCCATTCGCACAGCTGTTGAGCAGATGCCTTTAACTGATCCTGCACATACAACTTATCGGCCTGATCACGCGAAAACGCAAGATCAAGCTGCTGCACATACCCTTTGCTTTGCCACTCCAACAACTCTTTCTGACAAAGAAAATCATGGGCACGGTTACGCTCACCGAAGAGCAACCAGTTGCGATGTCGTCCTTGCTGAATGCGCGCTTTAATAATGCTGCGCAACCCCGCCAAACCACTTCCGTTACCAATCAAGATGACCGGCCGATCATCTTGCGGCGGGTGGAACGCGTTGTTTCGCCGCAGGCGCGCCTCTAGATCAAGCATCGGCTGAGCAGATTGGGTCAACCAGCCGGAACACAAGCCAAGCGAACCATCTGGATGGCGCTCTTGGCGCACCAGCAGCTCAAGCACACCGTCACTTGGCAGGGAGGCGATTGAGTATTCCCGTGGCTTTTGGCTGGGATCGTTAGCGGGGCGAACCTGTAAAATATCCCCAGCCTGCCACTGCGCATTGGCGGGAGGTTGTAAACCCAACAAGAACATTGGCAAACCTGCTGAGTCGGGATTCAAACACTCACGCGCATGCAAGCGCCAGTTTAGGAATGGCTCCTCAGGGGAGAGCACGGCATCGGCACCGGTGACGACGCTCAGTTGTTGTTGCCACTGATTGATCGCATGCACATCGCCTGCATCGACCTCTACCGGGGCAAACAAACTATTCGCGCCTTGACCATCAAGCCATTGCTGAACGCGCAGGGCAAAACCACAAAACTGCTGATACTGGCGATCACCCAAGGCCAGAACGGCATAGCGCATAGTGCCCAGCGCCATGCTGCTGGCCAACACCGAGGCCTCAAAACCACGCGCAGAGTCTGGCGCTTCACCATCACCAAAGGTGCTGATCACAAACAAAGCGTTGTGCGATTTGCTCAGCACCTGCTGATTAATTTTCGCCAAGGGCTGCACATCGGCCACAAGCCCTGCCGCTTGCAGTTGCCCAGCGGTTTGCCATGCCAGTTGCTCAGCAAAGCCGCTTTGGCTGGCAAACCCAACCAACCAACTTTCACCACTTGATACGCCCTTCACAACGCCTTGCTGAGCAATGCGTACCGCGCGTTTTTTCCGGCGTCTGTCGAGGTACAGCAGCCAACCGGTGATCGCGAACAAAGGCATCAACAAACTGACGACCATCACGATAATCCGCCCGACCAAACCGAAATACTCCCCGGTGTGCAGCGGATAAACACTGGCCAACAATTGCGCACTGGTGCTTTTGTCGCTGTAGCGGTCATCACGGGCGACCTTGCCCGTTTCAGGGTTTAACTCCATCAGGTTAAACGCGCGCGGATGCTCGGCATCACTGAGTATGTAAAACACCTGAGCGGGCTGACCGGCAACCGGCGGTAAACGCAAGCTCCAAGCCTGAAGCCGCTCACCACCCGTTTGCTGAATACTCGCCCACACTTTGTCGTAATCCACCACTGGCGCGGGGCCCTGTGATTCTGAGCCCGGACGGCCACGGCCTTTTTTGCGCTGCTGCCCGGCTTGCTCGTCACCGAGCATTTGGGTCAAGCCGTCACGCACCCAATCATATGACCAATACAGCCCAGTGATGGAGGCCAGTAAATACACCAGCAAACACCATGTGCCGGCGACTGCGTGCAAATCCCAATTAAAGCTGCGGCCCTTGCGCGCCCAGTCCAGGGTCAACCATGCACGCCAACTCGCCGCCTGGCGCGGCCAGCGCAAATACAAGCCAGACAAACAAAAGAACACCAATGCCAGGGTGCTGGCGGCGGTTATTTGCTTACCAACCTCACCCACCGCAAGAAACCGGTGCAACTGCAAGACAAACCCCAAAAAGCCCTCGCCACGCAAGGCTGCCATTTGCTCGCCGGTATAGGGGTCAACAATGCGCGACTCACCCCTGCGCTGGCCGGGTGGCGGGGTGAAAAAAATCCGGGTCGGCTCGCTGCCTTGTTCTTGATAGAACATGCCTGAAACCGTTTTACCGCTGTCATCCTGAGCTTTACGCACCAGTTCAGCCGGAGACAAGCGCTGCTCCCCAGTGTCATTGATCACTGCTGAAGGGTTCAACAGTTGAACAATTTCATGTTCAAAACTGTACATCGCACCGGTTACGCCCATAAGCGCCAGGACCAACCCTGCGCTGATGCCGAAAAACCAATGCAATTGAAAGACTATTTTCTTAAACACCCTGATTCCCCAACCCCATTACTGCAGACAATGCCTGAGCCACTCAGACAGACAGCGAAACGAGACACGATATTATTTGATAAAAACTCTCAACAAATACACTTTACCTAAGATTTACTCAGCCAAACCCGCTGGCGTATGACGCAAAAATGCCCCGGACGCTGCACGCTTCAATCAAGAGCTGCGCCTGGGGCAGTGCGACGACTTAAGAAGTCGATCAGAAGTGGAAGTTGGTGCTCAGCAACGCTGTGCGGCCAGCTGCTACGTGGGCGTAGTGGCTGCCATAAACCTGATCGTAGTAACGCTTATCCGTCAGGTTTTGCACATTGAGCTGCAGGTCCACCGATTCGCTGATGCGGTACTTGGCCATTGCGTCGTAACGCCAGTAACTCGGCACTTCAATGGTGTTTGCCGCATTACCAAATCGCGAGTCAACGAAGTTAGCACCACCCCCCAAGCTCAGATCTGGCGACAGGTTATAGGTGGTCCAGAAGCTAAAGCTGTTCTGCGCTGTGTTCGGAATATCGTTGCCGTCAGTCGCACCATCAATCCCCCCTACAACACCGCCTTTTTTAATCTCGCCATCAAGGTAGGTGTAGTTGGCAAAGACCTGCCAATCACGAGTGATTTGCCCTGTGGCTCCCATCTCGAAGCCAGCCACTGTTGTTTCACCGATATTGCGCGTGGTGCCATCGACATCGGCAACACGGGCATTGCTTTTCTCGGTGTAAAACACGGCAGCGTCTAAGCCAAGACGACCGTCATAGAAATCCCACTTGGTGCCCAGTTCCGTGCTGCGGTTACGCTCTGGGGTGAGGTCGGCGGTCGCGGTGGAGAGCCCATCCTGACCTTCACCCGCCGTTTCACCGGCTGGGTTGCTTGATGTCGACCACGCTAGATAAATGCTGCCATTTTCAGTCGGGTTGAACACCAGCCCAGTCTGATAGCTCCAGAAATAGCTTTTGTTCTCATTTTTGAAATCACCCGCAACCGAGCCGCGACCACCTGTGCTGTAACCGCTGGATGTAGTTTCAAAATCGTCATATCGCAAGCCCAGATTCAACGACCATTGCTCGTTGAACTTAAGCGTGTCGAAGACAAAACCGGCGAGGGTGTCAGTGTCGGTATCGGTGTACGCCTGACTGTCCGCAATGCTGCCATTCCAGCTGTCGTGCTGATTCGGGTTTTGCAGCGAGGTGCAATCACCATTGGCAATAAATGCCGGGGTACACACTCGGCCAGCGCCAGCCGCCGAAGTCACCACATAGGGCCGGTTGTGGACGTTTTGACGGCTGATTTCTACGCCGGTAATCAGGCTGTGCTCAATATCACCGGTGTTGAACAAGGTCTTGATATCGGTCTGGTTGACCCAGCTTTCGTTGGTCGAATTACGACTTTTCGGCGATCGCCAAACCAGGCCATCAGCGATGTTGCCTGCGCTGTCATCCGGGTTGCTGACAATGTAATCAAGGGTGGTACGTGCCGAGCGGAATTTGTTGCTCAGGGTCACGTTTTCATTGAAATCGTGGGCAAACAGAACCGTGCCAGCGTCGCTGGTGCTCTCGCGGTAATCACGAGACTTGAGGCCATAGAAGTTGTCTTCATTGACGTGCACAGGCTTACGCACCGGGTTGCTGGCAGTAGCCAGTGTCAGCGGTATGCCGTAATCCGGCATGTCATCTGTTTCAAGGTGGTAGTAGGACAACGTCAAGCGAGTAGGCGTGTCAAAACCGAAGGTAATGGTCGGCGCAACGCCCCAACGGTTGACACTGACGCCGTCACGCCCGGCGACGTTGGCATCGTGCTTCATCAGATTCAACCGCCCAGCGATGTTGTCAGCCAACTTGCCGTTGACATCAAGTGTCGCGCGACGGGTCTGATCGGAGCCCATGGTGTAGCCGATGTCGGCAAAGTTATCCAACTTGGCGGTTTTACTGATCAGGTTCAGGCTACCACCGGTAGAACCAGCCCCCGTGAAGGCCGAACCAGGGCCCTTACTGACTTCAATTTGCTCGACGTTGAAGATTTCACGGGTTTGCGAACCCACGTCACGCAGACCATCAATAAAGGTGTCGCTCTCGGCGTTGAAGCCACGAATGATAGGCCGGTCGCCAGCAGGGTTGCCGCCCTCGCCCGCGCCGAAGGTAATGCCGGACGTGGTTCTTAATGCGTCTGCCAGGCTCAGGGAACCGGTGTCCTTGATCACCTGATCAGAAATAATGGTGATGCTCTTTGGCGTTTCGCGCAGCGGCGCGGTGAACTTGTCATTGCCGGACTCGACCTTATAGGCATCTTGCTGCCCCACTACGGTGTCAGTGCCCAGCGAGATTGCGCCTTCGGCCTGAGTGGCCTCCTCGGCCTTAGCCCAACCGGCAGACATCACCGTCGCAGCACCTACGGCAGAAACCAAAGCACGCTTTTTAAACCTATTATTTTTCGAATTGCCACGCATTTGACCCACTCCCCAGTAATTTCTGGGCGGGATTTAAATCTAAATCATTAGTAATTACAATTAGAAATGATTCTTATTAGATAAATATTTAGCAAATGCAACAAAACGGGTCATAGATGGCAGTGAAAATCGTTATCATTAGCCGAATGATACTGCCAGCCTGGAGCTCACATGCTTTTGCATATACCTGCCGTGTTTAGCCGCGAAGAAGTCACACGCATCCGTGAGGCGCTTGAAGCTGCGGCATGGATTGATGGCAAAGTAACTGCTGGGCATCAGTCGGCAAAAGCCAAGAACAACCTGCAACTCGCAGAGGACAGTCCGCTGGCGAAGGAAATCAGCCAAGCCATGCTTGAGCGACTCTGGAACAACCCACTGTTCATGTCAGCGGCACTGCCCAACAAAGTCTTCCCGCCGCTGTTCAACTGCTACCGCTCTGGCGATGACTTTGGTTACCACATCGATAATGCTGTGCGGCAAGTTAAAAACTCAGTCGAGCGGGTGCGTACAGACCTATCCTCGACGTTGTTTTTCAGTGATCCCGAAGAGTACGACGGCGGCGAGCTGACCATTCAAGACACCTTTGGCGTGCAAAAGGTAAAGCTGCCAGCAGGCGATTTGGTGCTTTATCCGGCAAGCAGCCTGCACAAGGTGGCGGCGGTAACTCGCGGCGAACGCTATGCCTCATTTTTCTGGACTCAAAGCCTGGTTCGGGAAGACAGCCAGCGCAGCTTGCTGTTCGAGATGGATAATGCCATTCAACAGCTCAGCCGCGATCTACCCGAGCATCCATCGCTGACCCAACTCACAGGCACTTATCACAATCTATTGCGGCGCTGGGCGGATGTCTAAACAACCATGAGCTTTATCCTGCGTAAAACTGAAAGCCTGACCGCTGACAACGCCTCTGAAAATCCGCGGCGCATGGCGCAATGGCTGCTCAACTGCGCGGGCCAAGGTGAACTGGAAGCGCAGGCATTGCTCGGCCAGATTTTACTCGATGGCCAAGGTATCAAGCATGACCCGGTGCTGGCCCAGCGCTGGTTCTCGATTGCCGCCGAACGCGGCCACAGCATGGCGCGCAATATGCTCGGGCGCTGCCATGAGCATGGTTGGGGCGGCCCGATCGATCTGAAAACCGCGCTGAATTGCTACCAGATGGCAGCCGAGCAAGGCTTGGACTGGGCCATGTACAACCTAGCCAATCTGCTGGCAACCGGACGCGCAGGCACCCGTGAATTACCCAAGGCGTTTGAGTGGTATCAGCGTGCGGCACAATTGGGCCACGCCAAGTCGATGAACTTGTTGGGACGTTTTTATGAAGAAGGTACTGTCGTCGCAGCAGACCCAACAATTGCTCTAGCGTGGTTCCGCAAATCAGCCGAAGGGGGTGACTTCAGAGGGCAGTTCAGCTACGCCGGGCGTTTAGTTGAACAAGGAGAGATAAGGCAGGCGCGCTTTTGGCTGGAAAAGGCCTTGGCAATCGGCAACTTGAACTTCATTCGCAGCGCATGCCAATCACTCGCATCACTCAACCACACGGAGTTGCTGGATATCAACAGCGCTTACGCCCAACGCCAACTCGAACTCCAGGCTTAAGCTGTATGAAACCCAGCCACACAAGATGGGCTGGGTTTAATTGACAGAACCAATCAGAAGGCGAAATTCACCGAAGCTATTGCTGTTCGGCCTTCACCCGGCACCAACGCCGATGAGCGTGTCCCGGAACCGGTACTGGTGCGAATGCGGTCGTAATACTCTTCGTTGAACAGGTTGCGCACATTGAGCTGCACATCAAGCTCTTCGCTGAAACGGTAGGCGGCCATCGCACTGTGCACCACGTAGTCATCCACTTTGGCGCTGCTCGTGGTGCTGACATTACGCTCACTCATGTATTGCAGGCCGTAGCCCAATTGCATGGCATCTGTCACATTGTAGGTGTTCCACAGACTGAACGAATGGGGTGGTGTATTGGCCAGCGCCTGCCCTTCCTGGGCAAAATCATTCGGTGCTGCCTTGAGGACTTCACTGTTGAGGAAGGTGTAGTTGGCGAAGATATCCCAGTCTGCAGTCGGCTTGCCGGCAACTCCTAGCTCAATACCGTCAACCCGCTGCTTGCCATCCAGTACAACCGGATCGCTTAGAGGGTCATTGCTGGCAATGCGACCGTTGGTTTTGGTGACTCTGAACACCGCGGCATTGACGGCAAGACGATCACCAAACAGCTCCCATTTGGTGCCCAATTCCCAGGTCTGGTTTTCTTCAGGATCAAGATTTTGATCGTCCGCGGACAAATCTCGACCAATCCGCCCACGGCCAACAATGTTTTCCGCAGAGGGATTGAAAGAGTTACCCCACGCCAAATAGATGCTGCCGTTGGGCGCGGGCTTGTAGACCACACCTAAACGCGAACTGAGCTCTTCATCAGTGGTGTTAAAGCGATCATAGGCACCGCGTACACCATTAGTGATGGCGGCTGATTTAGCACTGCCATCTAGGTAGTCATAACGCAGGCTAGCGTTCAGTTGCCACTGCTGATTTAACTCAATGGTATCAATCAGATACAGGGCTTTTCCATCAAGTTCAGAGCTGACTTTTTCAGTGTCGCGCTTGTTCGTTGGGCCGCTGTAATAACCCGGCGGGTGATACAGATCAAATGCCTGTCCAGAGAAATCAAGGCCGTAGTTTTGATTGGTGCGATCATATTTTTCTTTAGAAATTTCCGCACCCGTCACCAGCGTATGCGCCAGTGAACCGGTATCGAACCGCCACGTTAAATTAGTCTGGTTTATCGCCAACTTTGTGTTGTAGTCGCGGCCCAAGCCTTGAGGCCCAGCCGGAATGTACTGGCCCGGAGCGAGGCCAGGAGCACTGGTATTGACGTGTGATGCTGAAACCACTGTAAGGCGGTCAACCTCAGAAAAACGCGTGAGGTTTTGTAGACTCAGCAGCTCATTGAAGCGGTGGTCCAACTTAAGGGTAAAGGACTCAGTATCCGTCTCTTCACGGTCAATATTGTGAAAGCCGTAATAATTGTCTCGGTCGACGCCCGGCAGCACTTTGCCGTCAACCGCTGGCAAACCGTAGTCAGGCAAGTCGCGGTCTGACTGACGGAAGTAACTCAGGTTGAGCTGGGTATCAGTGCCAACGCCAAAAGTTAGAGAGGGTGCAATGCCCCAGCGCCCCTGATCAATACTGTCGCGCTCGGCAACTGCGTTCTGATGCCCCATCAGATTGAGTCGAAATGCGGCGCCGGGAATGGCGTCCAATTGCTGATTCACATCTGCCGTCAGGCGTTGATATTGATCGGTACCGAGGCCAATGCTGGCCCGGTTAAAATTAGCCGCCTGCGGTGTTTTGCTGACCAGATTGATCGAGCCGCCCGTTGTACCTGAACCGCCGTAGGCTGAGTTGGGGCCCTTAATCACCTCAACCGCCTCAAGGTTGAAGGTGTCTGAACGATTGGTTTGCGCACTGTCGCGCAAGCCATCAATCAAAATATTACTGCTGGCGCTGAAGCCACGAATATTGATGCTGTCACCTAGACCACCACCGCCCTCACCTGCGGCAAAAGTAATCCCAGACACATTCGACAGCACCTGACGCAAGCTCAACGCTGCTTGATCCTCAATCAGCGCCTGCCCAATTACGGTGACGGTCTGAGGAGTATCGAGCAAGGGTGCAGTGTATTTCGGTGACTGCACATTATCGACTTTATAATCATCCTGTTGTCCCTGCACCGTGACGCTATTGAGCTCAAGCGTTGCATTTTCACCCGCCTGCTCGGCAAAGCTCGTGCCCGAACATGAAGCAATGGCCAACCCTATAGCGTAAACCTGCCGCGGCCGCTGAGAGGCATCCTTAATCTCTTGTGATTGCATTGTTTTTATCTCAAATATCAATTGAGATTCAATGCTATTTGATAATCAATATCAATATTGGTATTAGTAACAAAGTAGTAGTATTTTATGTTTCAAATCTTTGCACCAGAACCGTGCGGGCTAAACGCAAAAGCCCGCCAATTGGCGGGCTCTCAGGTCAAAGCAGCGCTTACAGGTAGAATGCTTTCAGCGGTGGGAAGCCGTTGAATTCAACAGCGCTGTAGCTGGTGGTGTAGGCACCGGTGGACAGCCAATAGAGGCGATCGCCACTGGCCAAATTAAGGGGCAGGCCGTACTTGTAGTTCTCGTACATGATGTCGGCGCTGTCACAGGTAGGACCTGCGATAACCACTTCTTCCATCTCGCCCTTTTTCTCGGTCCAGATCGGGAACTTGATGGCTTCATCCATGGTTTCGATCAAGCCTGAGAACTTACCCACGTCAGTGAACACCCAGCGTTCAACCGCTGTGCGCGACTTCCGTGAAACCAGCACCACTTCGCTGACCAAAATACCGGCATTGGAGATCAAAGAACGGCCCGGCTCAAGAATGATTTCAGGCAAATCATCGCCAAAGTCATCTTTAAGAAAGCGGATGATTTCTTCAGCGTAGGTTTCCAGGCTGTTGGTGCGCTGAATGTAGTTAGCCGGGAAGCCGCCCCCCATGTTGATCATGCGCAGGACGATGCCGTCTTCCTCTTTCAGACGCTCGAAAATCACTTTGACTTTGGCAATTGCCGCATCCCAAACGTCGATATCGCGCTGCTGAGAACCTACGTGGAATGACACGCCGTATGGGTCCAAGCCAAGCTGTTTAGCCAGGATGAGCAGATCCAACGCCATATCAGTCTGGCAACCGAACTTGCGCGACAGTGGCCAGTCGGCCGATGTCGAACCTTCGGTAAGGATACGCACATAGATTTTCGAACCCGGTGCTGCCTTGGCAATATTGCGCAGGTCCGCTTCCGAGTCAGTGGAGTACATGCGCACGCCCTTCTCATAGAAGTAGCGAATGTCTTTGGCTTTCTTGATGGTGTTGCCGTAGCTGATACGGTCGGCGCTAACGCCACAGGCCATCACTTTATCAAGTTCGTAGATAGAGGCGATGTCGAAGTTCGAGCCTTTATCCTTAAGCAGTTCGATAATTTCAACCGCTGGATTGGCTTTGACCGCGTAGTAAATCTTGGCGAACTCAAACCCTGCGCTCAGATCGTCGTAAGCCTTGCTGATGATCTGGGTATCAATCACCACGAACGGAGTTTCTTGCTTATCGGCAAACGCCTTCATCTTCTGAAAAGTGGCGGGTGCGTAGTAATCATCAACATTGATCGACATGCGTGGGCTCCATTGGGCTAAACCGGAATGCATAAATTTCGAGTAACTGAGCCCACGAGGGTTCAATTAATCGGCGGGGCTGGTTGTTCCAACTGAATAAATAGCGTCACTGACGTAGAAAATTCAGTTTAGACAACCCAAATTAGCCGTGAGCATCTTAGCTCACGTGCCAATTTCGAACGTCTGATCAGTCTCCCCACTTTGGTCGCCTACTTCCCAAGGCATTTCGCCGAGAATCGTTTTTTTGCAGCGGGGCAAAAAACTGACCTCTCGTCGTCTGTACTTGAGCCGGATGGATCGTTGCCAGCATGGACGTTCGGGGCGGAACTTTAGGGCCATGCGCCCCACAGATCAATCATAAATAAGCGCTTTTTGCGCCTATTTAATGCATTAGCCGTTGATCGTTTTAGATTCAAAACAAAACGTGTTTTATGCTGCACAAATTAGGTTTTGATCGCGCCCAAAATTGGCTTTTGACGCTCACGCCTGCAAAGTCTGCTGGGGCCCAGTGAGTTTCCCCAGCAAATTAAACTCTGCCCTCTGGCGCGTATGGTGCCGGATCAATGATGGGTGTTTCGCCCTGAATCAAATCAGCCAGCAGTTGGCAAGAGGCAGGTGCCAAGACTAAACCGTTGCGGTAATGCCCACAGTTCAACCAGAGCCCTTCAAAGCCGAGAACCGGGCCAATAAACGGAATACCCTCAGGCGAGCTTGGCCGCAAGCCAGCCCAATGCCCAACCACCTCGGCATCCGCCAAAGCAGGCAAAAGCTCTTCTGCTGAGGCTTTTAGGCTAGCCAAAGCGACGTCGGTAGGTGTTTTATCAAAACCTTCATGCTCCAACGTACTGCCAATCAGGATATGGCCATCGCGGCGCGGAATAGCATACCGCCCCTTTGCTAGCACCATACTCGGCAAAAAATCAGCCTCGCACTTATAAAGAATCATCTGACCTTTAACCGGCTCTACGGGCAACTCAATACCCAGCGGTTTAAGCAGCTCACCACTCCAGGCCCCCGCAGCAAGCACGACCTGATCACCCATGATCGCCCCTGTAGCCGTTTGCACGCCGACCACCCGCTTATCTTTTTGGATAAACCCGCTGACAGGGCTGTGCTCTTTCAACGTGACATTCGGCAATTGCAACAATGCGGCGCGCAACGCCTTTACCAACCGGGGGTTACGCACATTGGCCACATCCGGCATATGAATCGCCCGCCGATAGCCCATTCCTAAAGCCGGTACTGCTGCGTGAACGTCGGTGATATCAACAGCTTTGAGGTTTTTGTGGACTGAACGGGCCCAAGCTAAAGCCGCATCTTCATCATCAAGATCCAGCCAATACAGCCCCGTTGAATGCACCTCAGGATCGATGCCTGTTGCCGCAAACAACTGCTCGCCCAAGCCCGGATAAAAATCCTGTGACCACTGCGCCAGAGCCGTTACTGCATCGCTGTAGCGCCACGGATAAAGCGGCGAAACAATCCCGCCACCCGCCCAAGAAGCCTCAGTACCAACGGCTGCCGACTCAAGCAAAACAACATCGCAGTGCCTTGCCAAATTCAGCGCCGACAAAAGACCGATAACACCACCACCAACGACTAAACACTGCATCGAAGAATTATCCCGATTTAGACGAGCGACCACAAAACTCAATCACCCTAATCACACAGGGCTATGGATGGCCACATGAAAAAAATATGCTATCAAGGATTTAGTTTGATGGAATCACTAATAACCTTGGCAATTGTTGCAATAATTTTGAGCCTGGCCCTCCCTAGCTTAATGAGGATGATTGAACATAACCGCGCCCTCAACACAAGACAAAGCATTGCCTCAGGAATGTCCTTCACCCGTGCACATGCAATCACTCAACAGATCCCCACCGAAATGTGCGGATCAAGCGATGGGCTAAATTGCGATCATAAATGGCCACAAGGATGGCTAGTGCGGACGGTTAGCGAGCAAAAGATACTCAGGTCAGAGCAATTCAGCACAACCAATAACCGGCTTAGCTGGGGACGAACTAGCTCGACAATTCTTTATATGCCTAACGGTACGAGCCCAACAAGCAACTCCAGTTTTTTATACTGCACCCAGACAAGAGGCTCATGGCGAATCGTGTTAAACCGCCAAGGGCGGGCTCGAATCGAACTACAAGCTGACGATGAAGCCTGCCACTAAGCCACTCATCCATAGCCTTTCCCCACTCGTCACCAAGGCCATGACCCCTGCATACGCTCCATTAATAATAAGGCTGAAATTTTATTAGCTGGGGAATGTACATGGGCTGGCTTCACCACAAGGGATTTACTCTCGTTGAATTGATGGTAACAGTCGCCGTCTTGGCTATTTTTGCAGCCATTGCAGTACCAAGCATGAGTAGCTTGATCCAAAGCAACAGGGTACAAGGTGCCGCCGATGAGTTTCTCAGCCAATTGCAGTACGCAAGAAGCGAGGCAATTTTACGTAACCGCGTGGTAACGGTAGAAAACACCTCCGGCACGACTGGCGAGTGGTCAAAGGGAATACGTATTTATGCAAGTGCGAGTCGTACCCCGAATACAGCCTATAGCCAAACCACTGATGGCAACCCTCTACGGGAGCATTCCGGATTCAACCAAACCGGTCTTTCTATCCGCTCGAGTGCTGCCCAGTACATATCCTTCCGTCCCAATGGAACCTTAGCTACACCCGCAGAGCTACAACTTACAGCCTGCTTTGACAACAAAACAGCCAAGGCCAAGCAGGTCAGCATTCAGCCCAGTGGCCGAATAAAGTTGAACGCCCCGTCAACCGTTATCGCATCGTGCACACCCTGAGGGCGTTATGAGTAAAAAAATATCAGGATTCAGTTTAATTGAAGTACTTGTAACATTAGTGCTGATAACTATTGGTGTGCTTGGCATGGTTGCAATGCAAAGCAAGGCCATTCAGTACGCACAAGACTCAGCCCAGCGCGATACCGCGGCAATGCTAGTTGATGACCTGATTGAACAAATGCGTAGCAACAGAGAAGCGCTTCTCGACAGCCAAGGAATCATTGCCACCACGTCCAATTACTTCAAAGCAGCCAACTCTGCATTCCCAACTAACGCGGTTGCTACATGCAGAGCAGCTGCAGGCTGTACAAAAGAAGAGATGGCAACTGATCAACTCGTGCTTTGGAGCCGGCAAATATCAAATAGCCTTCCAATAGATGCGGCATTGCTAAGTTCAGGTTTCGTGATTTGTCGAGACAGCACCCCAGATACCGATGCGTGTGACAGCAGCGGTACGGCGATAAAAATTCAAGTGGCGTGGTACAGCCGTGAAGACTCAACTTGCCCAGCAGGAACGCCTTGCGAAGTAGGTTCAAACCGCCAAGAGTTCTACCGTATTAGCTTCGAGCCTTGAGGCCAGAGATGACTATTAAATTTCGCAATCACCAAAACGGCCTGTCGTTAATTGAATTAATGATTGCGCTGCTGCTGAGCAGCTTATTAATAATTGGGGTTACCCAAATATACATTGACAATAAGCAAAGCTATATCTTTCAGCAGAACCAAACGGGCAACCAAGAGGGCAGTAGATTTGCCGCTATGCTTATTGAAAAAGAGCTCTATCGCGCAGGACATCGTCGACTCGCCCAAGACAGCTTTGCTATCGCCTTCCCATATCAAGCCGCTGCAAATGGCTGCCCTGCCTTTAGCGTAGGCGAACTTGCAAAGCCGAGCACAAGCGGATCGGGCGTGTGCTTACGCTATCAACGCAGTTATGACAATGATGTTGACTGCCTAGGCAATGGCATCACTAGTGACACACCGGTGATCACTCGCATTGAGCGTAATGCTAACAATGAACTGATCTGCATGGCTCAAGGAACAAGCGGCACCTTGCTTGAAAACTTGAACAACTTAATATTTGAGTACGGCGTAAATACGGATGGCAGTCGTGTAGCCAATAAATATTTAACGGCTCCGACTGCTGGAGCGTCTATTGTGGCGGTTCGATACTCAACGTTAATGGCCAGCACATCTGATGGCCAAGCAATTGGCAAAGACAGTTATTACTTCCCACTTTATTCTGATACTGCCAACACCCCGACGGACAACAAGCTTTACAAGTCAGCACAAGGGACAACAACACTAAGGAATATTGCGCAATGAAGCAGTCGCCAAAAAACCAGCAGCGTGGTGCTGTCCTGCTCATTAGTTTAGTTATTCTCTTGATCATTACCCTGCTTGCAGTTTCTAGCATTCGAGAATCAACGCTGGAGGAGCGAATTGTAGGCAACATCCGTAATCAACAAGCTGCCTTCAACGGCGCCGAGTCAGCATTGCGCGAGGGTGAAAAAAGATTACGTCAAGCAGAGCCGCCAGCGACAACGGCAAACTGTACTGGCGCAACCACTATATGTGTGATGGCCGCACCGCCAGGTAGCTTGCACGTCAATGATTGGTCATGGTGGAACACAAACTCCAACGCCATCACCTACAAGGGTTCAAATACCGCAACGAGCTCTTTGAGCCGACTGATCAGTCGCCCACGCTGGAATACGGCATTTCATGCATTCGACCCGGTCGATTCGACGGGCCGGGTAGAAGTCACCGACCCTGAACTACGCAGTCGCGGTGTTGGCCCCTATTACTACGAAGTGAATGCCGCGTCACAGGGCCGCAACGACCAAATAATGATCAACTTACAGTCTGTTTCTGTGCAGCGCTATTAATGCTAGGTGAATCACATGAAAAACAATCACGCCTCAAAGACATTTACTGCTAGCACCTTAACAAGCCTGTTACTTCTTAGTGTTGCGCAATCTGCTGGCGCGGTAACGGTAAGTCAGCAACCTCTTTTCCTGACCGAAGGTGTTGCTCCAAATTTACTTGTTACACTCGATGACTCAGGAAGTATGGCTTTCGCCTATGCCCCTGACGGTATTAGTGGTGACGCCCAAAACAATTCAAACAGAGCATCTCAAGTCCGTTTTTTTTCTTCGACTTATAACCCGATGTACTACAACCCATCGGTTACATACCGCGCCCCCAAAAAAATCACCTACAACGCAACGACCAGTGCAATTGAGGTAAGCGAATACTCGACAACCTATAAAAAAGCCTGGATCCATGGCTACAGAACCTCCCTTGGCAGCATTGACTTATCCGACGAATATCGACCAACCGAAAGCTATACATCTGGTAGCACCGGGCAAACCTATGCCTCACACCCTTTTCTTGTCAGTGGAAATTACAGCAACAGAACCCGTGCATACTATTACGTGTACAACAGCGCTCTAAGCAATTGCAATAACACGATTTCGGATAATGATTGCTACCAGGGTTATTACGTCCCGACAGACCAAGAGCAAAACTTTGCAAACTGGTATTCCTTTTACCGTACCCGTGCACTGGCAACACAAAGCGCTGCTAACCTCGCGTTTTATACACTTCCAGATAATGTCCGCGTTACTTGGCAAATGCTCAATACCTGTACAGATATCGGTCAGGCCAGTAGCAGTAATGCCAACTGCAAAGATCAGTCAGGAAATAAATACAATAACGGGCTGAAAGTTTTCGCCCAACAACATCGGCAAAATTTCTTTGATTGGCTCGCGGATACCCCCGCAAGCGGAGGTACACCTCTGCGCTCCGCAATGCAAAGAGCGGGCGAATACTTGAAAAGGACTGATCTCGGCAAGCGCGGTGCGTTTACCCAAGACCCAAGCGTCCAAGTAGGCACGCAGTATGCGTGTCGTCCGTCATATCAAATTCTTATGACAGATGGCTTGTGGAATGGTGACAGCATCAACATAAAGAACTATGACAGCACAGGGCATAGCCTTCCTGACGGAGAGTCTTACGCCTCAAGAACGCCGTTTAAAGATACGGCTTCTGACACCTTGGCAGATTTGGCGTTTAAATATTGGGCAGAAGACCTGCAGCCCTCAATTGACAACAAATTATCTCCTTACGTGCCTTATACAGGAACTGACAGTTACTGGAATCCACGTAACGACCCGGCGACTTGGCAGCACATGACAACCTTTACTCTTGGACTGGGTTTGACACGCCAGCTAACCGACCCGGAGTGGGGCACCAATACTTTTGACGGCGACTATCCGAAACTACTGGCTGGTACTAAGTCATGGCCCTCTGCCTCAGACAACTCAAGTCAAAACGTTTATGACCTCTGGCACGCAGCAATCAACTCAAGAGGCGAGTTCTTCAGTGTTGACTCGCCCGACGCAATGGTCAGCGCCTTTGAAACCATCTTGAGCCGGATTGCTGACCGCGAGTCTTCGGCTGCAGCTGTATCGCTTGAGTCTGCGGTTAGCCGGTTAGGTAACGAAGCCTATTACGCAAGATTCAGCAGCAACCCTTGGTACGGTGAACTGGTTAAATTTGATGTCGACGCCAACGGGGGCCTTTCACAGGCTTGGAACGCCCGAAACTTATTAGCAGCAAAAGCTTGGACATCTCGCACAATAAAAATGAAAGGCACGGGAACCAGCGGTTTAGCTGACTTTACTTGGGCTAACTTATCGACCGCTCAAAAAGCCCTGCTGGACGTAAACAAAGCAGGCACAAAAGACAGTCTTGGCTCGGCAAGGGTTGATTATATAAAAGGTAGCCAAGCCAAAGCAGGCACAGACTTCTTTGATCGTCAGCAAGCCAATATCTTGGGCGATATTGTGCACTCCAGCCCCGTTGTAGTAGGCGCACCTGATCGGCTCCCTGCCTTCATGGACGCGCTTGGTGACACCACGGGTGCAACCAACTCATACGCACAGTTCAAAACCAGCAAAGTATCCCGCGCCAAACGCGTTTACGTAGGGGCAAACGATGGCATGTTGCATGCCTTCAATGATGATGGCCAGGAGGTCTTTGCCTATGTTCCTTCTGCCGTAGTGCCGAAACTCAACTTATTAACTGATAAAGCCTATTCAGGCGCCAACCACCAATACTACGTAGATGGAACACCCGTAGTTGGCGATGTAGTGATCAACGGCCAATGGCGCACAATCCTAATCGGTACTCTTGGTGGCGGCGGCCGCTCTATATTCGCACTAGACATAACCGATCCATCCAGCATTTCCCTGCTTTGGGAGTTCAGCTCAACAGATGATGGTGATCTCGGATTTAGCTTCGGTAAACCAATCATCACACGCCTTCACAGCGGTGGCTGGGGTGTGATTATGTCTAATGGCTATAGCAGTACAAATGAGCGCGCCGCACTATTTGTACTAAATGCGGCAAACGGCGCAGTCCTTAAAAAACTGACAGTTGACACAGGCACAGCAGGCAATGCTGTTGCGAATGGGCTGTCTACTCCAAAAGCGGTGGACATCAATGGAGACCTTATTACTGACTATGTGTATGCTGGCGACCTGCAGGGAAACATGTGGCGATTTGATCTTTTCACAGCCAATACGACGCCTGCATTTTCAAACGCAACTAACACCTCCGCCTCTACATTTCGCATCGCATTTGGCGGAAAGCCGCTGTACAAAGCGCAGACAGCCACTAATCAAACACAGCCAATCACAGCAGCCCCAACTATTGTTCGGCATCCAACAGGCACTGGATATATCGTTAACTTCGGTACTGGCAAGTACGTAGAAAGCTCTGACTCTGGCGCAGATACCTCTAAGGCAATGAGCCTCTATGGTATTTGGGATACCCAGTTAGATGGCAAATCAGCGAGCTCACTGCAGGGCGGTTCAGCTCTGGTACGTAGTAAACTGGTACAGCAAGCCTACAGCACAGCCTCCAATGCAACATTCACTGATACGGACACGAACACCGGCAGAAACAGGGATTACCGCGTGTTAAGCCGCAATCCCATTCAGTGGTACACAGACAGCAATCCAAGTAGCGGTATCAATAAATATGGCTGGTATTTGGACTTGACCAACGGTGGAACACTTGAAGGTGAACTTGTTGCTACCGACCTAAGTGAGCGAGCGGGCGTGCTTTTAGGTACCAGCACAATCCCCAACCAAGACCCTTGCACTTCGGGAATAGATCGCTGGTTCTTTGCGATAGATGCCACCACAGGCGGAGCAACTACTTTCAACGTACTGGACACTACAGGCAATAACTACGTTGATGCAAACGACTCTGCAAACGGACAAGTTGTATCAGGCATTAAAATTCCAGGCTTTGGCGCACCAGGCATTGTTGGAAACGACGTCTTCTTCAACACTGACGGCGGTGTGCAGCGTGAGCGGGTTGACTATGGCGACCAAGCTACAGGGCGCCAGAACTGGCGAATCATCGAGGAGTAATGGCATGAAAAAGTTAACGAGTTTATTGTTCGCCGCCCTTACTATTTACTCTGTATCTGCACTCGCAGAAAGCTTTGAGATGAATGGCGTCATTCAATCAGTCGACCTAGCCAGATCGGTGATTACAATTGATGATGCTGACTATCTTCTGCCCAATCGAGTGACAGACTCAAATAGCAACGCCAAATCCCCAGCCATTTATCAACTGGAAGAAGGTGCTATTGTCCGTATAGTCGGCACCGTCAGCTCACCAATGAACCAAGTAGATGCGCTTGCAATCCTTCCTCACGATCCAGTGGAGACTGGTGCGGCGCAAGGGACGCCTCAATGAACAGAAGTAAAGGTTTCACGTTAATAGAGCTGATGGTTGTAGTGGCCGTTATAGGAATTCTTGCCGCAGTGGCATTCCCTTCTTATCAGCAGTACGTGTTGCGCAGCAATCGTGCCGAAGGCCAAGCGCTCTTGAGTAACGTTGCCGCGAGGCAAGAGCGCTATTTCAGCCAGAACAATACGTATGCTTCAACTGCCGCACAGTTAAACCTGGCATCTTCAGACTCTGATAATAATGTGTACCGACTGAGCATCAACCGCACCTCGGCAACTGAATACATAATGACTGCTCAGCCAATCAACGCCCAGACTAAAGATACCGGTTGCGGTAGTTTGACCTTGAACCAAGCGGGTGCCCGTGGCGTCTCTGGTAGCAAAGCAGTTAATGACTGCTGGCGTTAATCATCAAACTGAAGCGGGTAAAAACCTTTATAAGGTTTTTACCCGCAGCTCTTTGGGCATCGAAAACGTAACATTCTCAGGGCGGCCCAAGAGTTCGCTTTCGCCGGTCGCGCCCCAGGCGTGTAGCTGGGAGATAACGCCGCGCACCAGTACTTCGGGTGCCGAGGCCCCAGCCGTGATGCCGATGCCATCCACACCGGTGAACCACTCTGGCTTGAGGTCTTCAGCGCCGTCGATTAGGTAAGCGGGAGTGCCCATGCGCTCGGCCAACTCACGCAGACGGTTGGAGTTGGAGCTGTTGGGGCTGCCGACCACCAGCAGTACGTCGCACTCGGCGGCGAGCTGTTTAACGGCATCCTGACGGTTTTGCGTGGCGTAGCAGATGTCGTCTTTACGCGGCCCGCCGATGGCTGGGAATTTGCTGCGCAGGGCGTCGATAACCTTGCTGGTGTCATCCATCGACAGTGTGGTTTGGGTCACGAACGCCAATGCATCCGGGTTGCGCACTTCCAGCTTGGCGACGTCTTTTTCGTCTTCAACCAGATAAATAGCGCCGCCGTTGCTGTCGTCGTATTGGCCCATGGTGCCTTCGACTTCAGGATGCCCGGCATGGCCGATAAGGATGCACTCACGCCCTTCCCGGCTGTAGCGCACCACTTCCATATGCACTTTGGTGACCAGCGGGCATGTGGCGTCAAACACCTTCAGGCCGCGACGGTCCGCTTCAGCACGTACGGCTTGGGATACACCGTGAGCGCTGAAGATTACGATGACATCATCGGGCACCTGATCCAGTTCTTCGACGAAAACTGCGCCACGGGCACGCAGGTCTTCGACCACAAACTTGTTATGCACCACTTCGTGACGCACATAGATGGGCGGCGAAAACACTTCCAGCGCGCGGTTAACAATCTCAATCGCACGGTCAACACCGGCACAGAAGCCACGTGGGTTTGCGAGTTTTATCTGCATAGGGGCCTCAAAGCTGTGTAGCAATTGAAAAGCGATTGAACACTCAGCTTACGCTAGCGAGCGGCGAGCGCTAAACCATCGGTCGAGCCGCGCCGGTCTCTGAATGAAGCGCTCAATCAGAGCGCTATAACCTCGATAATTTCAACATCAAAGCTCAGGACTTTACCGGCCAGGGGATGGTTAAAGTCGATCGTCACTTGAGTATCGTCAAATTCTTTGACCACACCCGGCAGCTCTGCGTTGGCGGCATCATTGAAAATAATCAGCAGCCCGGGCGACAAATCCATGCCTTCAAACTGGCTACGCGGCATTACCTGAAGGTTTTGCGGGTTTGGCTGACCAAAGCCCTGCTCAGGCAAGATTTCGATGCTGCGCTTATCGCCAGCCTTGAAACCAAACAGCGCGCTTTCAAAGCCTGGCAACAGGTTGCCATCGCCAACCTTAAAGGTGGCAGGTTGCTTGTCGAACGTACTGTCGACCACATCGCCGTTGTCGAGCTTGATCGCAAAATGCAGAGTGACCTGCTTGTCCGGGCCAATACGAATATCAGACATGAGCCGGCTCCTCAGGCTTTTTACTCTTGAACATATCCAGGCCCAACAAGATGGCGCCTAGGGTAATTGCGCTATCGGCCAGATTAAACGCCGGGAAACGCCACTGGTTTTGCCAATGGACCAAAATAAAGTCAACCACATGGCCGAGCACGATACGGTCAACCAGATTGCCGATTGCCCCGCCCAATACCAGTGAAAGCGCTACTGCCAGCAAGGTCTCGTCAGCCTTCAGGCGCTTGAGCCAGACAACCAGCACCACACTCACGGCAATGGCGATGGCAGCGAAGAACCAGCGCTGCCAACCCGATTCAGCGGCGAGAAAACTAAAGGCAGCGCCCTTGTTGTAGGCCAGCGTCCAACTGAAGTAATCCGGGATCACCACAATCTGCTGGTACATGCTCAAGGTGTTATCGAAATAGAACTTGCTGGCCTGATCAAGGACGAACACCAGAAGGGTTAGCCACAGCCAAGCAAGCCGCCCAAAGCGGCTTGGTACATTAGGCATAATGACGAACCTCGCCTGCACCTTCGATGTTGTCTACACAGCGACCACAGATTTCCGGATGCGCTGGGTTCACGCCAACATCTTCGCGGTGATGCCAGCAACGGCCGCACTTGGCATGGGTCGACTTAACCACTTTCAGCTTCAGGCCAGCGACTTCAGTTTCCACCGCGTCAGCAGGAGCAGCACTGAGTGGTGCCAGGCTAGCCGTTGAGGTGATCAACACAAAACGCAGCTCGTTGCCGAGTTTGTTCAGATCAGCGATCAGGCTGTCTTCGCCGTATACAGTCACTTCAGCTTGCAGGTTGCCACCGATGGCTTTTTCTTTGCGCTGGTTTTCCAATTCTTTGTTGACTGCAACCTTGACCGCCATGACCCGCTCCCAGAATTCGCGGTTCATTTCGACGTCTTGTGATTGCTCAACCAGACCTTGGTACCAACCATTGAGCATCACCGACTCGTTACGCTCGCCCGGCAGGTACTGCCAGATTTCATCGGCAGTGAATGCCAGAATCGGCGCGATCCAACGCACCAGCGCTTCAGCGATGTGGAACAACGCGGTCTGGCAAGAACGACGAGCAACACTGTCGGCCGCCGTGGTGTATTGACGGTCCTTGATGATATCGAGGTAGAAACCGCCCAACTCCTGCACGCAGAAGTTGTGCACCTTCTGGTAAACGTTCCAGAAGCGATAGCTGTCGTAAGCCTCTTCGATCTCGCGTTGCAACAGCAAGGCGCGATCCAATGCCCAGCGATCCAGTGCCAACAGCTCTTCAACGGGCAAGGCATGCTCAGCAGGTTCAAAACCGCTGAGGTTGGAAAGCAAGAAACGCGCGGTGTTACGGATGCGGCGGTAAGAGTCAGCGCTGCGCTGGAGGATGACGTTAGATACAGCCATCTCGCCCGAGTAATCGGTCGAAGACACCCACAGACGCATGATATCAGCGCCCAAGCTGTCGTTGACCTGCTGCGGGGCAACTACGTTACCCAAGGACTTGGACATCTTGCGGCCGTTTTCATCGACCACAAACCCGTGGGTCAGCAGCTCTTTGTAAGGCGCGTGACCGTCGATTGCGCAACCCGTCAGCAAGGACGAATGGAACCAGCCGCGGTGCTGGTCGGAACCTTCCAGGTACAAATCGGCACGTGGGCCAGTGGCATGACCCAAGTTATGGGAACCACGCAGCACGTGCCAATGGGTTGTGCCCGAGTCGAACCAAACGTCCAGCGTATCGCTGATCTTGTCGTACTGCGCAGCTTCATCGCCGAGCAATTCGCTGGCGTCGAGCTTGAACCACGCCTCGATGCCTTCAACTTCAATGCGCTTGGCAACCTCTTCCATCAGCTCAACGGTGCGCGGATGCAGATCACCGCTTTCCTTATGCAGGAAGAATGGGATAGGCACGCCCCAATTGCGCTGACGCGAGATGCACCAGTCAGGGCGACCGGCGATCATGCTGTGCAGGCGCGCTTGGCCCCATGCAGGCACGAATTCCGTTTGTTCGATAGCGCCCAACGCACGCTCACGCAGCGTGCTGCCTTCATTCGGCTGCTTGTCCATACCGACGAACCATTGCGCGGTGGCGCGATAGATCAGCGGGGTTTTGTGACGCCAACAATGCATGTAGCTGTGTTGGATCGGCTGATGCTTGAGCAACGCACCAACTTCATTGAGCTTGGCGACGATATTCGGGTTGGCTTTCCAGATGAACTGGCCACCAAAGAACGGCAGCGACTCAACATAAACGCCATTGCTCTGCACCGGGCTGAGGATGTCGTCGTTGCTCATGCCGTAGCCTTTGCACGAACGGAAGTCGTCCTCACCATAGGCCGGGGCCGAGTGAACGATGCCAGTGCCTGAACCCATTTCAACGTATTCAGCCAGGTACACAGGCGACAAACGATCATAGAACGGGTGACGGAAACGGATCAGCTCCAGCGCCTCGCCCTTGGCGGTCGCAATGACGCTGCCTTGCAGGCCGTAACGCTCAAGGCTGCTTTCGACCAGCTCTTCACCAATCAACAACAGCTTGTCGCCAACATCAACCAGCGCATAGTTAAATTCAGGGTGAACGTTAAGCGCCTGGTTCGCCGGGATGGTCCACGGGGTGGTGGTCCAGATAACGATGCTGGCTGGCTTTGGCAGGCTCGCCAGACCAAATGCAGCGGCCAGCTTGTCGTTGTCTTCACAGGCAAAGGCAACGTCGATGGCATCAGATTTTTTATCTTGGTATTCAACCTCAGCCTCAGCCAATGCCGAGCCGCAATCAAAACACCAGTTAACCGGCTTCAGGCCTTTAAAGACAAAGCCTTGCTTGACCATTTCAGCCAAGGCGCGAACTTCGCCCGCTTCATTGGCGAAATCCATGGTGCGATAAGGCTTTTCCCAGTCGCCGAGCACACCCAAACGGATGAAGTCAGCTTTCTGGCCTTCAATCTGCTCACCGGCGTAGGTGCGGCAGCGCTCACGCGTGAGATCAGCTGGCTGATTTTTGCCAAAAGTGGTTTCGACCTTGTGCTCAATCGGCAGGCCGTGACAATCCCAACCCGGCACATAAGGTGCGTCGTAGCCCGACAGGGTTTTCGAGCGGGTGATGATGTCTTTAAGAATCTTGTTAACCGCATGACCGATGTGAATGCTGCCGTTGGCGTATGGAGGACCATCATGCAGCACAAACTTTGGACGGCCTTCGCCCAGCTCGCGCAGTTTCTGATACAAACCAATGTCGTCCCAGCGCTTCAGGGTTTCCGGCTCGCGCGTCGGCAGGCCAGCCTTCATCGGGAACTTGGTATCAGGCAGGTTTAGCGTGGCTTTATAGTCGGTCATTTCGGCTCTTCATTTAAACGGTCGGCACTATTAATTTAAGTGCGCCAATGGGCACGGGCGGCGGCAATATCGGCAGCAATTGCCGTCTTTAACGCCTCAAGGGAGGCAAATCGCTGCTCATCACGCAGCTTGTGGTGGAACGCCACCGTCAAACGCCGGCCATAAACATCACCGGCAAAATCTAAAAGGTGCACCTCAAGGTGGGCACTACCGTCACTCTTAACACTGGGCCGCACACCGATATTGGCGACACCGGGCCAGGTTTTACCGTCGATCTCGGTGCTGACCAGATAAACCCCGGTCAAAGGCACACGTCGACGTTTAAGCTGAATATTGGCTGTAGGCGCATTCAGCTGACGACCCAGTTTCTGGCCGTGTAACACGCGTCCTGCGATTTGAAATGGGCGTCCGAGCAGCAATTCAGCAAGGGCGAAATCAGCGTTTTGCAGCGCCTCGCGAACCCGCGTGCTGCTCACTCGAATACCATCAAGCTCAACAGTCGTGGCGGCCTCGACGGTAAAGCCTTCACGCTCAGCAGCCGCGGACAAAAAGGCAAAGTCGCCGGCGCGATCACAACCAAAGCGGAAGTCATCACCCACCTCAAGATGGCGAACACCCAAGCCCTCAACCAGCACTTTGTGCACAAACTCTGCGGCGCTCAACTCACGCAAACGCCGGTTAAACGCCAAGCACAACACCCGATCAACGCCTTCAGCCGCCAGCAGGTCGAGCTTGTCGCGCAGGCGGGTCAACCGCGCAGGCGCGGTATCAGGGCCAAAGAACTCGCGGGGCTGCGGCTCAAAAATGACCACGCAGCTGGGTACGCCAAGCTCTGCGGCTCGCTCACGCAAACGCGCCAAAATAGCCTGATGGCCACGATGGACGCCGTCAAAATTCCCGATGGTGGCGACACAGTCCCGATGCTGGGGGCGCAGGTTGTGTAGGCCTCGTACCAGCTGCATAACGCGCTTCTTGCTCATAAAGTGGTCGATTATACGCATACCCGACAGCAGACAACAGGCAACAACGTCGCAGTGATCAGAAATCTACACGTCAATTAATCCCGCCCCAGAAAAATGGTGGCCATTGTATTGTGCGACGAGGCGAAGCTTGCCCACCCTCACTCGCGCGAACAAACCGAACATTCGAGACCGAAATGGTGGCTCTTGCAGGGTGTGTCAACGCGAAGCTTGGCCACCATCGCTCACGCAAACGCCAAGAATATTGCACGGCTGTAATGGTGGGTAAAAAAGCGTTACCCAGCCTACGTGAGGGCGATGCACATTCATTGCAAGTTACGCGATGGCCTTGCGTGAGAAATCGCGCAGCCTGAAGCCCATCAACAACAAACTGGCGAAATAACTGACCAAACCTGCGGCTACCAACACACCAAGGCGCAACAACCGTTCGAGCATGCCCCCACTGGCCCACTCAGGCATGTAATGCATAACAGCAAAGAGCACCGCTGCCATAACGGACACAGCCACAACCAACTTGACCAAGTACATCAGCCAACCGGGTTGCGGCTGGAACATATCAGCCTTGCGCAACTGCCAATACAACAAACTGGCGTTCAGGCAAGCTGCCAAACCGATAGACAGCGCCAAGCCGACATGGGCCAACGGACCAATAAAGGCCAGGTTCATCAACTGGGTCGAAAACAGCGTGAAGATCGCAATCTTCACCGGTGTCTTAATGTTCTGCTGGGCATAAAAGCCGGGAGCCAAAATTTTCACCAAAATAATCCCAAGCAGACCAATGGCATACGCGATCAGGGCATGCTGAGTCATCAAGGCATCGTTGGCGCTGAATTTACCGTACTGAAACAACGACACAGTCAAGGGCTCGGCCAGCACCGCCAAGGCAACAGCGCTCGGCAACACCAGCACAAAGCACAGCCGCAACCCCCAATCGAGCAGCCGCGAATAGTCTTCGCGGTTGGCGCTTGAGTAAGTCTTGGACAGCGCCGGCAACAAAATCGTCCCCAAAGCCACGCCCAGCACACCAGACGGCAACTCCATCAGGCGGTCGGCGTAATACATCCACGACACTGAGCCTGCAACCAGGAACGAAGCAAAAATGGTGTTGATGATCAGCGATATCTGGCTGACCGACACACCAAAGATCGCCGGGCCCATTTGCTTGAGCACACGCCATACCCCGAGATCTTTGAGGTTCAGACGCGGCAACACCAACATGCCGACCCGCTTAAGGTGCGGCAGCTGATACAGCAGTTGCAACAAGCCGCCGACCAGCACCGCCCAGCCCAGCGTCATAATCGGCGGATCAAAATAGGGCGTTAAAAACAGCGCAAACACGATCATGCTGACGTTAAGCAGAGTCGGCACAAATGCGGGCACTGAAAACCGATTCCAGGTATTAAGTACGGCACCTGCCAGAGATGAAAGCGAGATCAGCAATATATATGGGAAGGTGACCCGCAGCAGATCCGTGGTCAAGGCAAAGCGATCAGCCTCATCGGCAAAGCCCGGCGCAGAAATCCATACGATCCAGGGTGCAGCAATTACCCCGATTAAAGTCACCAACGCCAAGACTAACGTCAGCAACCCCGAAACATAAGCAATAAAGGTTCGGGTCGCCTCCTCGCCCTGTTGGGTCTTGTATTCAGCCAAAATAGGTACAAAGGCTTGCGAAAATGCCCCTTCGGCAAAAATTCTTCGCAACAGATTTGGCAATTTAAAAGCCACCACAAAGGCGTCAGAAGCCACGCCAGCGCCGAATGTGCGGGCAATAATGGTATCGCGCACAAAACCCAAAACGCGCGAGAGCATGGTCAAAGAGCTAACAGCGGCCAGCGACTTAAGCAAATTCATGAGATAATGTTTTTTCCGCATGCATGTGGGCCAGCGGACAATCCACCGGCTCACGAAGGCGTCGAGTGTAGCGGCCTGCCACTTGTCAGGCTAGCGCCAGGAATCGTCATTAGTCTTGACAGACGAATACCTTCTAGGCATGATTCGCGGCCTTATTTGTTTGCAACCCCAAATTTTCGAGGAGCTTGACGGTGGCCAATACACCTTCTGCCAAAAAACGCGCAAAACAGGCTGAGAAGCGTCGTAGCCATAACGCCAGCCTGCGCTCGATGGTCCGTACCTACATCAAAAACGTTGTTAAAGCTATCGACGCTAAAGATGCTGGCCTGGCCCAAACTGCTTACACTGCAGCTGTTCCGGTCATCGACCGCATGGCTGACAAAGGCATCTTGCACAAGAACAAAGCAGCTCGTCATAAGAGCCGCCTGAATGCCCACATCAAGGCACTCAGCACTGCTGCTTAATTAGCAGTCAGTTCTTGGCGTAACGCCTTAAAAAACCGGTCTCAGGACCGGTTTTTTATTGCCTGTGATTTATGTTTTCGCACGCCACTGCAGGACGGACAACGCTTTTTTGTCCGCCAGAGCGCACGTAAATTTCGGATTACCCGCGGAGTCTTGGAGGACAAGCTGCGCTTGTCACACTCTACGCACACCCACCTATAACCATTACTTTTGCGTCGGCCAGGGCATAATCGGGATCGCCGCCATCGAGTTTTGCGGACTGCCCTCGATTACCCGATCGCTATACACCAGATAAATTAGTGCATTGCGCTTCTGATCAAAGAAACGCACCACCTGCATGGTCTTGAAAACCAACGAGGTGCGCTGCTTGAATACTTCTTCACCGTCTTTGAGCTTGCCAGTGAAGCTAATCGGACCGATCTGACGGCAATCAATCGAGGCATCAGAGCGATCTTCAGCCAAACCAAGACCACCCTTCACACCTCCAGTTTTCGCCCGCGACAAATAGCAGGTCACGCCTTGAACCTTAGGATCATCAAAGGCCTCAACGACAATCTTGTCATTGGGCCCCATCCATTTGAACACCATTGAGACCGAACCAATCTCTTCCGCAGAGGCCAGTACCGGTAACACCATCAACGCAGCTAGCAATCCATTCGCCACACGCATCAAAGCGCCCTCCTAAACCAGAATCAAATTATCCCTGTGCACCAGTTCCGGCTCATCAACATAGCCCAGCAGCTTTTCGATGGCATCGGATGACTGGCCGATAATTTTTTGCGCCTCAAGCGCACTGTAATTGGCCAGGCCACGGGCAATTTCGCGACCATCCACCGCCACACAAACCACCATCTCACCGCGCCGGAAGCTGCCTTTTACAGCGCGCACACCGACCGGCA
Source organism: Pseudomonas sp. NPDC078700 (assembly GCF_044542375.1). NCBI lineage: Bacteria > Pseudomonadati > Pseudomonadota > Gammaproteobacteria > Pseudomonadales > Pseudomonadaceae > Pseudomonas > Pseudomonas sp. NPDC078700. The sequence goes on along the minus strand of NZ_JBITUI010000005.1, from coordinate 216,863 downwards.
GCAGACTTTTTCGCCCCGTCGCCAGCGCCTTGACCGCACCATCATCGAGAACCAACGTGCCGCGCGTCTGCAGATGCCCGGCAAGCCACTGCTTACGTGCCGCCAACATACCACGCTCAGGCGCGAGCAAGGTGCCCAGGCGCTCGCCAGCTTTAAGCCGGGCCAACACCTGCTCAATGGCACCCCCAACGATCACCGTATGCGCACCAGAGCGCGCAGCAAGCCGTGCAGCACGCAGCTTGGTCTGCATACCACCACGCCCCAAAGCACCGCCCACACCACCCGCCACAGCATCCAGAGCAGGATCGTCAGCACGCGCCTCGTGAATCAGCTTGGCATTTGGATTATTACGTGGATCGGCATCAAACATGCCATCGCGATCAGTGAGGATAACCAGCAAGTCAGCTTCGACCAGATTGGCAACCAGCGCCGCCAAAGTGTCGTTATCACCGAAACGAATTTCGTCAGTAACAACGGTGTCGTTTTCATTGATCACCGGCACCACATCGAGCTCAACCAAGGTACGCAAGGTACTGCGAGCATTGAGGTAGCGCTTGCGATCAGACAGGTCGTCATGGGTTAGCAGAATTTGCGCCGTGCGCCGACCATGCTCAGCAAAACTGGACTCCCACGCCTGAATCAGCACCATCTGGCCAATGGCAGCAGACGCCTGCAATTCATGCATGGCACTCGGTCGCGACGTCCAACCCAGACGACTCATTCCCGCCGCCACAGCACCAGACGAGACCAACACCAGCTCTACGCCCTGCTCACGTAACGCGACCATTTGCCGGACCCAGACAGCCATCGCCGCCCGATCCAACCCACGCCCATCTGCCGTCAGCAGCGCACTGCCGATTTTAACCACCCAGCGCTGCGCGCCAGTCACCTTGTCACGCATGATTCCTCAACCCTAGCCCCACACCTAAAATGCAGAGCAGTTACTAGTCACGAAACATACAAAAACGCCGCTATTAAGCGGCGTTGATAATGGCTTAATCCCGGACGTAAAAGATTTCCGGGCCGTCGTCGTCATCTTCATCATCGAAGTCGTCTTCATCGACATCTTCGACACTCTTGACGCCCGAACGACGCAACGCACGCTGATCATCCAACGCCTGCAGACGTGCACGCGCCTCATCTTCAATACGTTGATCCAGCTCAGCCAACTCAGAGGCGAACGCCGGATTCTCAGCAATCTTCTCTGTGCGCGCCTCAAGATAGGTCATGATGTCCTGACACAGACGCTGCGTGCCCTCACTGGAAATCGCCGAAACCACATATACCGGGCCTTTCCAATCGAGACGAGCAACCACTTCAGCAACACGCTCATCACGCTCTTCTTCGAGCATCTGGTCCGACTTATTCAGCACCAGCCAGCGATCACGCTCAGCCAGCGACGGACTGAACTTAGTCAACTCATCAACAATAGTCACAGCTGACTCACTTGGATCAGTCAGGTCAAGCGGTGCCATATCGACGAGGTGCAACAATAAACGAGTACGCGCCAAATGCTTCAGGAAGCGAATGCCCAAGCCAGCGCCATCAGAGGCACCTTCGATCAAACCTGGAATATCGGCAACCACAAAGCTCTTGTAGCGATCGACGCTGACAACGCCCAGGTTAGGGATCAGCGTGGTAAACGGATAATCCGCAACCTTTGGCTTGGCCGCCGACACCGCACGGATAAAAGTACTTTTACCGGCATTCGGCAACCCCAGTAACCCCACATCAGCCAACACTTTCAGCTCAAGCTTAAGATCACGGGACTCACCCGGCTTACCCGGCGTAGTCTGGCGCGGCGCCCGGTTGGTACTGGATTTAAAGCGTGTGTTACCCAGACCGTGCCAGCCGCCCTGCGCAACCATCAAACGCTGACCAGCCTTAGTCAGGTCACCAATTACTTCTTGAGTACCGGCATCAATGACCGTGGTACCAACAGGCACACGCAGAACCAGCTCCTCGCCTTTGCGACCCGTGCAATCGGTGCTGCCACCGTTGGAGCCACGCTCAGCATCGAAACGCCGGGTATAGCGGTAGTCGATCAAGGTATTGAGGTTTTCATCGGCCATTAAAAACACCGAACCACCGTCACCGCCGTCACCGCCGTTAGGCCCACCGTTTTCGATGAACTTTTCACGCCGGAAACTCATGCAGCCGTTTCCACCGTCACCGGCTTTTACAAAAATCGATACTTCATCGACGAATTTCATGAGCACGCCTCCCGCCAATACAGCGGGTTAACAATAAACAAGGAACACAGGTGCTTGCAAAATTGACCTAAGAAACCTCTGAAAAACGGCTACTCCGTCTTTTTAGAGATTTTCTGTGCATAAGGGCTTAATCATAAGCCTTTTATCAGGACAGTTTGGCAAGAACCCCAAGAATACAAAAACAAAAAAGCCCCGTCGCAAGGACAGGGCTTTTAACCTTGCCGCGATTAAGCCGCGACAACGCTCACGTAGCGACGACCGAAGGCGCCTTTTACTTCAAACTTGATCACGCCTTCGACTTTAGCGAAGAGAGTGTGATCTTTACCCATGCCAACGCCGTAACCAGCGTGGAATTGGGTGCCGCGCTGACGCACGATGATGTTGCCTGCTTTGATAGCCTGGCCGCCATACATCTTAACGCCTAAGCGTTTAGCTTCTGAGTCGCGACCGTTGCGGGTGGAACCGCCAGCTTTTTTGTGTGCCATGAGTCAATACTCCTATAAAGGGATTTGGCTGAAATAAATCAGGCCGAAATACCGGTGATTTTGATCTCAGTGAACCACTGACGGTGGCCCTGACGCTTCATGTGGTGCTTACGACGACGGAACTTGATGATGCGGATTTTATCGTGACGACCTTGCGACACAACTTCTGCAACAACTTTAGCGCCATCTACAACAGGTGCACCGATTTGAACGTCGTCACCGTTGCCGATCAACAAAACGCGATCGAACGTGACGGATTCGCCAGTGCCGATTTCGAGTTTCTCAACCTTCAGGAATTCGCCTTCGGTGACTTTGTATTGCTTGCCACCAGTAACAATTACAGCGTACATGGTATATCTCCGTTAATCCTGCTCACCCAGCTCTTTAGAGGGATAGTTATCGGCTGGCATGGCTGCTCGGGGCCGGAAAAGACGCCCTTGCAATTGCGTAAGGCAGGGAAATGCCCAGGGGGAAGTTCAGGGTGCGCGATTGTACGCAAGCTAAGATCACCGCGCAAGCCCTTACAGCGTTCACGGCGCAACGGCCTGCAAACGGCGCGAAGTATATTGATGCAGTGCTGCATTCTATAACAGTAATATGGCTTAGCACTTTGTTAAGCTGTCACTTTAATGCATGAAACTGCTAAAGCGACTCAGGCACGTGCCTTGACAGCCCTGAGCCTGCCCCCTAGCATGCCGCGCAACCTTCGAGGAGCACCTGCAACTGATGCAACCCCAGGCTTTCTACCGCGTGGTGGCGGATGACTTTACCGCCGTTGATGGCATTATCCGTCAGCAACTTGTCTCGCGTGTACCGCTGGTAGAGAAAATCGGCGATTACATTATTTCAGCTGGCGGTAAGCGTCTGCGTCCTTTATTAGTCTTGCTGAGTGGCAAGGCCCTTGGACTGCAGGGCGACAACCTGCGCCTGCTCGCTGCAACCATCGAATTCTTGCACACCGCAACCTTGCTGCATGACGACGTTGTCGACATGTCAGACATGCGCCGCGGACGCAGCACGGCCAACGCCCAGTGGGGCAATGCACCCAGCGTCCTGGTCGGTGACTTCCTCTATTCGCGCTCTTTCGAGATGATGGTCGAACTGGGCTCTATGCCGGTGATGAAGATCCTCTCCAAAGCCACTCGCGTGATCGCAGAAGGCGAAGTCCTGCAACTCTCGAAAATCCGCGATGCCAGCACCACCGAAGAGACCTACATGGAAGTCATCCGCGGCAAAACCGCCATGCTTTTCGAGGCCTCGACCCACAGCGCTGCAGCATTGGCAGAAGCGACAAGCGAGCAGACCGAAGCGCTGCGCACCTTTGGCGACCACCTCGGTGTAGCTTTCCAACTGGTGGATGATTTGCTCGACTATCGCGGCGATGCCGCTACCCTGGGCAAGAACGTCGGTGACGACCTGGCTGAAGGCAAACCTACCCTGCCGCTGATCTACACCATGCGTGAAGGTACACCAGAGCAAGCTGCACTGGTACGTCAGGCGATCCAGAAAGGTGGCATCGAGAACCTTGAAAGCATTCGCAACGCCGTTGAAGCGTCCGGTGCCTTGGATTACACCGCGCAGCAAGCCCGCGACTACGCCGAACGTGCAATTGCGTGCCTGGAAGTCCTGCCCACCGGTGAATACCGCGACGCACTGATCGAACTAAGCCGCTTTGCAGTAGCGCGCACCCACTAAATCGATAAGGTGGTCGACGCCTTTTTCGGCCACCATTTCCAACCGATAATCCCCGGCCAATTATCCGCATAACGGTGGCCAAGCTTCGCGTTGACCACCCTACAAAGCCACCATCACCGCCCGAATGCGCAACGTCGTAGGGTAGTCGACGCCCTTTTCGGCCACCATTTCCAACCGCAAATCCCCCGGCGAATTGTCCGCATAGCGGTGGCCAAGCTTCGCGTTGACCACCCTACAAAGCCACCATCACCGCCCGAATGCGCAACGCCGTAGGGTGGTCGACGCCCTTTTCGGCCACCATTTCCAACCGCAACCCCCCGGCCTATTGTCCGCATAACGGTGACCAAGCTTCGCGTTGACAACCCTACAAAGCCACCATCACCACCCAAATGCGCAACGCTCGTAGGGTGGTCGACGCCTTTTTCGGCCACCATTTCCAACCGCAAATCCCCGGCCAATTGTCCACATAGCGGTGGCTAAGCTTCGCGTTGACCACCCTACAAAGCCACCATCACCCGCCCGAATGCGCAACGCCGTAGGGTGGTCGACGCCCTTTTCAGCCACCATTTCCAACCGCAAATCCCCCGGCGAATTGTCCGCATAACGGTGGCCAAGCTTCGCGTTGACCACCCTACAAAGCCACCATCACCGCCCAAAAGCGCAACGCTCGTAGGGTGGTCGACGCCTTTTTCGGCCACCATTTCCAACCGCAAATCCCCGCCGAATTGTCCGCATAGCGGTGGCCCGTACGGAGCATATACTGGCTCCTAGAAACCGTACTCTCCGAAATCCCCGGTATCATCCGAAGGCCGCCCGCACCAATCTTCGGGGTAAATGCCCATTGCCACTGCCCGATGAAAACTCGAATAGGGCCAGTCGGCCAAACGCCCAACATAGTTGTGTTTCAACGGGTTGTAATGGATGTAGTCAAAGTGTTGCTGGTAATCCTGCGCATCACGAATCAGGTGCTCCCAGTAGCGACGCTGCCAGATTCCGCGTTCAGCTCGCCGCCTTTGGTTAACTGTTCGCGGCTCAACTGCCCGTAGGCGTTTACTGAAAGCGAACTTGATTACCTGCCAGCGGAGCGCGAAGTCATTGTCCCCCGGTGGCAGCTTCCACATGCAATGCATATGCTCTGGAAGCACCACCCAGGCCTCAATATAAAAGGGGTGACGAGCCCGAGTAGAACGCACCGATTCGCGCAATAAATCTATCTCACGGACCAGTAGATCGCTTTTTCGATCATACAGATTGACGGTAAAGAAATAGGTCTCGCCCGGAGCGCGGGCGCGTCGGTAGTTAGACATAGCGGCCCATCCTTGAGCGGTAAGCAGCCATAAACTTAGTGGACTATCTTCACGTTAGCTACCCGACGAACTGCTAGTGCGGTTGGTCGGCGTTGTTCTCGCCCAACATTAACAACCACGAATACTCATGCATTTCCGCCACCGCGGTGGCCAAGCTTCGCGTTGACCACCCTACAAAGCCACCATCACCGCCCGAATGCGCAACGCCGTAGGGTGGTCGACGTCTTTTTCGGCCACCATTTCCAACCGCAAATCCCCGGTCAATTGTCCGCATAACGGTGGCTAAGCTTCGCGTTGACCACCCTACAAAGCCACCATCAATGGCCACAACCATCAAAACCATGGTGGACAAGCTGCGCTTGTCGCAACTTACGTCGATTTGCAATGCCCGACGAATAGCACAAATTGATCCTTGCTATTATGCGAATAGGAATTATTATCATCTAACACCTACAGGGAGATGACTCATGACCTATTTGATTGATGCTTGGCTTGATCGACCACAGCCTTATCTGCGCATCCTTAATCGTGACACAGGTGAGGTCTGCGCAATGCTTGAGGAAGAAGCACTCGATGAACTGCGGGACATGGGTGATTTAGACCTACACGAGCTGAGCTCCAGCGAGCCTCTGGTGCTCAAAGAACTGGTGCGTAACCTGTTCCTGTTCTGCTACGCCCGAGCCTTGCGCCCTGACGATGATGCCCTTGCACTCAGAAAGAAGCGCGCCAGCACATTGCGTGACCGATATGCCCGGACCTATCAGTCAAGGCACTCAGCGTTTCTGAGCCCGGCCTAACAGCTGCCAGACTCAGCACGCTTTGGCGTTACAGGACTTCGAGCAGCTCGACGTCAAACACCAGTACGCTGTGCGGCGGGATGCTGCCAACGCCCTGAGCGCCATACGCCAGTTCGCTTGGTACATACAGACGCCACTTGCTGCCAGCAGTCATCAGTTGCAGGGCTTCAGTCCAGCCAGCGATGACGCCGCCAACTGGGAATTCAGCAGGCTCACCACGGTCGTAGGAGCTGTCGAACACAGTGCCGTCGATCAGGGTGCCGTGGTAGTGAGCACGAATGGTGTCTTCGCGGGTTGGCGTCGCGCCTTCACCGGTAGCCAGCACTTCGTACTGCAGGCCAGAGGCCAACTGAGTGATGCCTTCACGGCCAGCGTTCTCAGCCAGGAATGCGATGCCCGCACCGGCTGCTGCTTCGGCCTTAGCCTGAGCTTCAGCTTGCATGACTTCACGGATAACCTTGAAGCTGGCGTTCATGTCAGCCTCGCTAACGCGGCTGTCAATGCCCGCAAAAGCGTCAGTCAGGCCTGCCAGAATCGCGTCCAGGCTCACACCCGGTGGCGGATTGTCACGCAGTTGACCGCCAAGTTGACGGCCAATGCCGTAGCTGACGCGTGTTTCGTCAGTAGTAAGATTTAGTTCGGACATGAACTGCTCCGCTGCGGGTTTAAAAGGCCGGCAAGCCTAGCACAAAGCACTCGCAGGCTTAACCACCGCGTTCAAGCCCATAGAAACCCAGTTGGCTTTAGCTCAAAGCAAAGTGCCCGCCCGCTGTAGCACCAGGCGGGCATGTGCTCAGCGTGGGAATGCGCGGACTATTTGTCGTACTTGCTTAACTTGTCCAGGTAACCCATGGCAAACGCTGAGAGCACGAAGGTCATGTGAATAATCACGTACCACATCAATTTGTTGTCTGGGATGTTCTTTGCATCCATAAAGACTTTGAGCAAATGGATGGAGGAAATGGCTACGATGGAGGCCGCGACCTTCATCTTTAATGAGCCGGAATCCATCTTACCCAGCCAGCTGAGTTTCTCTGTGCCCGGGTTGATGTCCAACTGCGACACAAAGTTCTCGTAGCCCGAGAGCATCACCATCACCAATAAACCGCCGACCAGCGCCATATCAATCAGCGAAAGAATGACCAACACCAAGTCAGCCTCGGCCATCGACAAGACATTCGGCAGGATATGAAAGATTTCCTGAAAGAACTTAATTGCCAGTGCCAGCAAACCAAGTGACAAGCCAAAATAGATAGGTGCGAGTAACCAACGCGAGGCGTACATCGCATTCTCAATAAAACGTTCCATGAAGCCTCACGAGGAATAAATTAGCTCGCGATTATACCCGCGCTGCAGCGCCGTAAAAGCCCCTCGAAACACCTTGAAGGACTATTACTCGAGCTGTGGATAACTCTGTGGAGAAATTAACGATTAACCACGCAAACGCCTGCAACACGAGCATTGCTGAGGCGTTATGGGGAGCGGTTCAATCAGCTCTCTGGGTGGAACTGATAGTCACCTAAGTTACAGCAGCGACCGCTATTCAACTGGCGCAGCTCAGATTGTAGATGCAGTCGCCAAATCAGCAAGTCCGTGCAGTAAACATAACCTTGGTTAGCCAGGCTCTCGGCTATTCCGAGCAACACGCCCTCTGCCACAGAAGGCCCATAGAATGGCCCTTGCGCTTTGATGACAGAAGGTTGAGCGCCAGAAATACCGGCAGCGCAGATCAGCGTCCAAAGTCCATTTTCGCCGGCCAGTGGCAACACCACGCATTCGATACGTGTGACCAAACCCAAGCATTGACGTGTGAGGCAGAGACTACGCGGCATCGCGGCGACCCTCTCATGATCAGAACTACAGCCTACACCCGAAAAGCACTCATAGGGAAGCCACACACCGCCCCTCAAGACCTGTGGGTAAGTGTGTGGATGAACACTGAAGTAGGGATACAAGGGGAAAGCTGCGAACTAGCGCTCAAATACTCAGACCTCACCCGTATTGAGCGCTATTACAGCAGGTTATTTCTCTAACTTTTCGGTCTTAGAAATAGCCGGTTTTTTTGGCGTAGGCTTTTTTACCGGCGGATTTTCAGGCGGTTTTGGCATGGCTTTAGCGACTTTTTCGGCAAGCACTTCTGGCTCTTTATCGTCTTCCTCCATCCCCATCTCGGCAATTTCGCGCAAGCGCTCAACGACTCGAGCGTTGACACTGCCGCTTGGAAACTGGCCTTTGTCGTTGGGTGACCCGGCGTCTTCGCCCACCAACAAACTCAACGCCTCATCGACCTGGCGCACGGCATAAATATGAAACTGCCCTGCGCGCACCGCTTGCAGCACACGCTCATCCAACATCAAAGTGGTGACGTTGGACTGCGGAATAATCGCTCCCTGATCCCCCGTCAGGCCGCGCGCCTCACAGAGGCGGAAGAACCCTTCGATCTTCTCGTTTACGCCGCCAACAGCCTGCACTTCACCGAACTGATTGATCGAACCGGTGATTGCAAAGCACTGCTTTAGCGGGGTGCGCGACAAAGCGGAGATAAGCGTGCAGACCTCACCAAGCGAAGCACTGTCACCATCGACATAACCATAAGACTGCTCAAGGGCGATGCTTGCAGAAATCTCCAGCGGAAACTCCTGAGCGTAGCGACTGCCCAGATAACCGGTCAGAATCATCACCCCTTTGGAGTGAATCGGCTGCCCCAGATTAACCTCACGCTCGATATCGACAATGCCTGAACCGCCCGGATACACCGTGGCCGAGATCCGTGCAGGTACACCGAAATCGGAATCCCCGACCTGCAAAACTGTCAGCCCGTTGCACTTACCCACGGCAGCGCCGTTGGTGTCGATGAGGATAATCCCCGCCAACATGTCATCAATGATGCGTGCTGAAACCCGCCCTGTGCGGGTGGCCTTGGCTTTCAGTGCGCGCTCGATATGGCCCACATCGGTTACCGTCTCATTAGCCAATTGCCGAATAAAGTCCGCTTCGCTGACCAACTGGAACAAGTCACCAATACGCGCCGACAACCGCCCTTGATGCTCAGCCAGACGCGCACTATAGGTAGCCAGCCGCGCAACCGCCGCCGCGGTCAACGGTGCCATGCCTTCTTCTGAGGTACGGGTTTTCATCAACTGCGCGAATTGCTCAAGGCTTTCGTCAGCCAACGGAATGTCTTCGTCGAAATCGACCAGAACCCGAAACATCTCCTGAAAGTCAGGATCATGATCCTGCAACGCGTAATACAACTGACGCGCACCGATGATGATGACTTTGATCTGCAGCGGAATGACCTGCGGGTTAAGGCTGACAGTGGCAATACGGCCCAGATCACCGAGGGGTGACTCCATCTTCAGTTGCCGCGAATGCAGCGCACGCTTGAGCGCATCCCAGACAAAAGGTTCGCTGAGCATTTTCTCGGCTTCAAGAATCAAGAAACCGCCATTGGCCCGGTGCAGCGCGCCCGGCCGCAACTGGCGATAACTGGTATAGAGCGCGCCTTGGTCGTTGTTGTATTCGATACGGCCGAACAGGTTGTCATAGGTTGGGTGCGGTTCAAAAACCACCGGCGCGCCACCATCAACGTGATGCCCCACCACCAGGCTCGGGCAGTATTGTTCTTCAAGCATCTTGCGGGTTTGCGCGTCGACCTTCTCAACATCAACCAGCTGCTCGACCACGGTTTTCAGCAGGTTGACCTGCACGGCCTGAAGGTAGGCGCAGATTTCTGCGTTCTCGGCATATTTCTCGGACAGCGGCGACAACAGCGGCTGCAACGCAACGGTGATGGTTTCTTCGTTCAACTGGCGCAGTTGGTTACTCGACTCTCGCTTCCACTGCGGCAGGCTGGCCAGTTCTTCATTCAGGCGTTCCTCAAGCAGTGCAATATCGACATGGAAGCGCTCGCGATCGGCTTCAGGTAATTGGGCAAACTCAGCTTCATCCAATGCCTTGCCTTCAAGCATTGGGGTAAAGGCGATATTGGTGCTGTCGCGGTAAAGCGCGATGCCTTTTTCCAGCGACAGACGCTCGATCACGTCCAGCGCCTGGTCGTACCGCTTATTGAAGGCGCGATCAATGGCGCTCTTCTTCTGCTGATAAGACGGGTGCTCGAATACCGCTGGGAATGTCGCCAGCAGGTTGTCGATGAGTAAATTGATATCGGCAATAAACTCCCCGGCTGAGCCGGCGGTCAGCTCAAGCACGCGCGGTTCACGTGGCTCATCGAAGTGATTCACATAAACATGATCGGCTGGCGTATCCATACGCTTGCCTTCAGCCTTGAGGTAACGCTGCACAAAGGAGAAACGTCCTGTGCCAGGCTCGCCCATGACAAAGACGTTGTAACCAGGACGCGGCATCGCCACGCCAAACTGCAGGGCTTCTACTGCACGCTCCTGGCCTAAAACACCGCGAAAAGGCTCCAAGTCATCTGTGGTGGTGAAATTAAACTGCTCGGGAGCAAAAGGACGGGTTAGAGCGTCAGGCGCTAGCCGTAATTGGGTAGCAACAGATTCAGGCATTGGAAATCCTTGTACGGAGGGCACACGCGATAGAAATAATCGCCGCTTCGGACGCTGATCACAAGCGAAAGCAGTTGATCAATTTCGACTAATTTTTATCTAGCGCACATTTGTGCTGAACAAGCATGGACTCTCACCGACTCACAGCCCATCGCTCAGCACAGGCCAAACAATAGGCCGTTGCAGGCAAAGCCTGTAGTCGAGCGGACTCAATGGGTTCGGCGCACTTTAAACATTGGCCATAGGTGCCTTCAGTCAGGCGCAACTTGGCAAGCCCTACCGCATGCCTCCCCTCCTCGGCTTCAGCCAGCAGCGCTTCGAGCACTTCATCGTTCTGTCTTTGCGTCGCCTGCTCTTCAGAGTCTGGCGAATGACTGTCCGACAAGGTTGAGCGGATAGTGGTGGCACGGGCGCTGTATTCGCTGAGCAATGCATCAAGCGCCGCAGATGGATCGAACGCTGTCATGACAGGCTCCTCACGGATCATCTGCCTACAGTGTGTGACTTTATTGGGCAACCTGCACGCACCAATGTTATGAATTATACAAATAGCCACATAAACAGATCGCCACGATGTTGATCCATGGTCTTGACACAAACCGTCAGCATCGCCAAAGCTCCAGTCTGGCCTTTCGTATAAGAACCTTAAACATTGAAACGGATTTTGGCAGTCTTGGCGGCAACCTGCTGCGTAGCGGTACAGGCCGCCCCGAATATCCCTGAAGCGCGGTTGCAAGCATTGGCTGCACAACCTTTCTGGATATCGTTGGGCCACTATGAAACCGGCAAACTGGGCGGCTGGCGCAGCTATATCGACGATGAAGATTTCTTCATTGCCGACAATGGCGACAGCGACCCAGCAGCAGAGTTAAGCGCCACAGTCAAAGCCTTGTACGCCCCGGCCACGCTTGCCGATGAACATGCCCAGTGTAAATACCCTGCACGCACGCGCTGGTTGAGGGATCAGCTTGCTTTAACTGATTTGCCAAAGCCGGTATGCCAGAAATACAACGAGTGGATGACTGAAGTCTCACCGCACAGCACTGTCCTGGTATTCCCCGCCGCCTATTTGAACAGCCCCTCTTCAATGTTCGGCCACACACTGCTGCGCATCGACCAGGCTGACGTCGACAGCAACAACACAGCCCTGCTCAGCTACGCGCTAAATTTCGGTGCATTTATCGAGGGCATGGACAACAGCATGCTCTACGCGTGGAAAGGCCTAATGGGCGGCTACCCGGGCTTTTTCGCAGTGGTCCCTTATCGGGAGAAACTGGCGGAGTACCGCAGCTTGGAGAACCGTGACCTGTGGGAATATCGGCTCAATCTCACGCCAGAAGAAACCCAGCGCATGATGGAGCATGTCTGGGAGCTCAAGGATATTGAGTTCGACTACTTCTTTTTCGATGAAAACTGCTCATTTCGGTTACTTGAACTGCTTGAAGTTGCCCGCCCCGGTATCGAGCTGACGGACGACTTCCCGATCACAGCCATTCCAACCGACACCGTGCGTGCGGTTGAAGAAGCCGGACTCATAGAGCGCATTGACTATCGCCCATCCCGGGAGCGCGAACTACTCGGCCGTGCCAAACAACTCACCGATGACGAACAACAGTGGGTGCTGCGCTTGGCAGCCGATCAAACGGCGCTAGATGCCCCGCAATTTCAGCAGTTGCCACAAGCCCGCCGGGCCTTGATTCAAGATGGCGCATTCCGCCTGTTGCGCTACCAATCCACCAGTGGCGAACGTGACTCAACCACCTCCGCTCGCAGTTTTAATCTACTCAAGTCGATCAATCAAAACCCACCTCCATTGCTTGACCTTGAGCGCCCGGACTTACCCGAAAATGGCCATGAGTCGCGTACTTGGCAGCTTGGTGCTGGCAGCCGTGGCGATAAAGCCTTTGCCGAATACGGGCTGCGCATGGCCTATCACGACCTCAACGACAATCTCTACGGCTTCCCAATGGGTGCGCAGATTGAGATCGCCCAGTTAAAACTGCGCCAATACGAAGGGAATCACTGGCAACTGCAGCAACTCGACCTGGCCAAAATCCGCTCGCTGACGCCGCGTAATGAGCTGCTCCAACCTTGGTCATGGCAAGTTTCAGGCGGCGCTGAGCGGGTTGCGGGCAAACATGATGACGAGTCTTTAGCCACATACCTAACGGGCGGTGGCGGCGGCACCTGGCAACTGACTGACAACACCTTAGCGTTTGCCTTAGCCACGGCACGGGTTGAAAACAACCGCGACTTTGCCGCTTTTATCGCGCCTGCAGCCGGTTATAACGGCGGCCTGTTATGGCGAAATCCTCTGGGTAATCTATTGCTGGAAGGTAAGGCGGACTACTTCTATAACGGCGAAATACGCCGCAGCATCAACTTGACCCAGCAGTGGGAAATATCACCTGACCTCGGCCTGCGCTTCAGCGCTGCACGTGACTTCAGCCACCTGAGCACGCCGGAAAACACCTTAATGCTGGAACTCAAGTGGTATAACTATTGAGGTTTGTATTGACCGCCGATAGTTTGGCAAGGGTGTGACAAGCGCAGCTTGTCCACCACGGCTCATTCAATAACCCAATGAGCCTGTAGAAATGGTGACCGAAAAGAGCGTCGACCGCCCTACGTGAGCGACTTGGTCATGACGATTATCTTCTCTTCGCCTTCGTACACTTCACGGACAGTCTGGTAGCCCAAGCGTTTGTAAAAGCCTTCAGCCGTAATTGACGATGGCACACTCAGGTTGCCGATCGAGCGCTGCAGCGCCAAGGCTTCAATTTGCTTCATCAATGCCACACCGACACCACGGCCTTGGTATTGCGGTAAAACAAACACCGAGCGAACAGTTGCACTGTCCAAACTGGCAGTCGCAATAACGCCATCGGCGTCTAAGGTGACATAGGTATCGCGCGTCGCCAAGCGGCTAGCTACTTGAGCTGGAGAAAAGTGCTCGGGCAGCGCGGCGATAAATTCCGGAGAGTAATCCTTGGCATTGGTTTGTTTGATCGCGCTGATGATCACCTCACTGATCGCCGAAGCATCGTCTTGTTGAGCCTTACGAATCAAAAACGTCATGGCTATTCAGCGCTGGCGTTAAGTTGATTGAGTAAGGCCCTGCAATCCAGCGCATAGTGATCAACCAGCTCAGGCCAGGGGTTAGCCGGCAGGTTGACCAGCACACTGTAAGCACCAGCAGCGCGCGCGCATTGCAAGTCGAAATGGTAATCCCCGACCATCACCAACTGGCTTGGCCTCACTTGCCAACGCCTAGCTAAACGCAGCAAACCATCAGGGTCTGGCTTGGGCAGCGCTTCACCACGGCCAATCACATCCGCGCTGGCAAAGTAGTCGCCAACACCAATGGCCTGCAGGGTCAGAAGCGCCAGCTCATGGGCGTTGCGGGTCAGAATACCCAGTTGAACACCGCGCTCGGACAGCTCGCCGAGCAACTCGACTGCACCCGGAGCTGGCTGGGCATTAAGCGCCAACTGGCGTTCATGTTCCAGCAACCATGCATGCTTGGCCTTGGATTCGGCGTCAGGCAACGCCGCGAGGTGATGCAAAATATCCTGCTCAAGGGGTATTTGCAGCTCGCGCTTGATCGCCTCGAAGTCATGTACGGCCAGGGTCAGGGTGCCGTCCATGTCGAACACCCAATGCCGCGCCTTACTCAGGCTCATTTCCAATCTTCACGCAGCCGGATCAAGCCTTCTTGGGCCACCGATGCGACCAGCTTGCCCTGTCGGTTAAAGATGCTGCCACGGGCAAAACCCCGCGCATTTCCCGCCCAAGGGCTGTCCATGGCGTAGAGCAACCAGTCATCCATGCGCAGGTTGCAGTGAAACCACAACGAATGGTCGAGACTGGCCACCTGCATAAACTTCTGCCACACCGAAACACCGTGCGGCAGCATCGAGGTGGTGAGCAGATTGAAGTCAGAGGCATACCCCAGAATGTATTTATGCAGTGCCGGGTTCTCAGGCAGCGTCCCGTCAGCCTTAAACCAAACGTACTTGGCTGGCTCGGTCACTTCGGGGTTGAATGGATTACCCAAAGTAACCGGGCGGATGTCGATTGGCTTGGCGCTCAGCGCGCGCTCACGCATGCGCTCGGGCAGCAGGTGCGCCACTTGGCGTGCCAGTTCGGTCTCCGACTGCAAATCCTCGGGACCTGGGATATCGGGCATTTCAATCTGATGGCTGTAACCTGACTCATCGGCCTGAAACGAAGCACTGCACGTAAAAATGGGCTGGCCCTTCTGAATCGCCATGACCCGACGCGTGCTAAAACTGCCGCCATCACGCACACGATCAACCTGATAAACGATTGGTAAGGTGGGATCGCCCGGACGCAGGAAGTAACCATGCATCGAATGCACATGACGGGCATCATCCATGGTCTGGCTCGCGGCTGAGATGCACTGGCCAAGCACTTGACCGCCAAACAGCTGGCGAAAACCCAGATCCTGACTGACCCCGCGAAACAGGTTTTCCTCAATGGTTTCGAGGCTCAATAGCGCCACCAAATCATCCAGAACTTTACTCATCAAACCGCTCCTTTCCGCCTGCTGCGGTTGGTAATCGTAACCTTGGGTAGGCTGGCAGCGCAGTTAAACGCTCATCCCAAACAGCCTTACCCAAAGTGAAATGGTAGAGACTTTGCCAACGGGTGTCGGCCAAGCCTAGTAATTCATGCACTGCATCATCGAAATAACAGCCAATACCTGTCGCCGATAACCCAGCGGCCTCTGCTTCTAAATACAGTAACTGGCCAATTTGACCGCACTCCCAATACAAGCGCGGATAGCGCCATTGCCCTGCCTCAAGCGCAGCATCAAATCGTGAAAGCATGGCCATGGCCACACAACCATCGCTGGCGATGTCTTGCGAACAGGACAAAAACGCTGCCAGTTCACGGGCATCGCCCTCCAACAAACGGTACAGCGGCAATTGATCATCCACCCGCTGCCAACTGAAGTCACCGCGCAAGCCAGACTCCGGTTGCCCCGTCACCCGTGCCAACCAATAAAGCCCCGGTTGCAATCCTTGCACGCGGTGGACAAAAACCACTAGATCGACCTGCGCCGGTTCACCCGTCACAGCAAATGGCACGGGTGAATTATCTGGCATCAGCCGGCGCAACCAGGCCAACAATAACTCAGCATGGATGCCCGTTTTGCCGTCCATGGATTGGGCGCTGCGTCTGCGCTGCAAAATAGGTCGTAGCGCCAGCCCCGGATTATCCGCGCACATACGCCCTGCCTCAGCTTGCCAGCTTTGTGCCGGACGCGCTGGAGCCCGACACAGCGCCTGCACCCTCTGCAACTCCGGCCAGTCGCGGTAATGACGCGATAAACGATTCGGCGTTACAGCAAGCTCAAGAGCGGACACACCCTGAATCAAGGTCGCAGGCAGCGGAAACTCAGCCGCTTGCGCAGGGCCAACCCATAACAAACAGTCGGCGTGCTCGACTTCGGCAAACCCTTGGCGGTCCAGCCCGAACAGTGCATCGAGTTGCGTTTGAGCAACTGAATGCAGCATGCGTACTTGCCAGCCCTGCACATTGGCCGCAATCGCCAGTGCCGCCAATGCATGGCCAAGGTCATGATTACAGTAACGGTACGCACGCTCGCCGTACTTCCATGCCTCGCGCCAAGCAATACTGCTCAAGCCGATTAACATGCCCCCGGCAGGCAAGGCATCACGTAGCTGCTGACCCAGTGGGGCGGCCAGTTCACCGCGCACCTCCAGGGCGTGAGCATCTGGCGCGTAATGCACGAGCAAAGCCGATGGCTCAAGCGCACCCGCCGGAATCAGAGCATAGGCCTCGGTCGGGTGCAAATTGCCAGACGAAGGATTGACCCGCAGCGCCCAACGGGTTGCGCCGGCTTGTTTCCATGCGGAAACCGCCAGACTGTCGTAAAACAACTGCGAGATGCTCGCTAAATCTAACCCAGCGCACGCCTGCGTTGATTCACTAAAGGCGCTGTCATAGGCCGGTGATTCTTCATGGGGGCGGTGCCACAATTCAATCAAGCGGGCGCTGTTATAGCGGCGAAACGGCGCAGGCTGAGTCGCCCAGTCAAGTTGCCCTGGACCGGGCGCAAAGTTACCGGGCTGATGCTTGCTCAGTTGATGATAAGCCCTGACAAGATCACTCATTATTTCGTTGCCAATCTTCACGGGTAAGTCGGTAAAGCACATGCTGGCGCAGCGCATGGCCATGGGGCAAGCGCGGATGCTCAAAATCCTCCTGTCCGTCATGCTGCATGCCAAGGCGCTGCATTAATCCCCGCGACGGCGTATTAGCCGGCACGGTGAAAGCGACGATCTGCTCCAACCCAAGCTGGGTGAACGCACAGCGCAATGCAGCCTGCGTCGCTTCCAAGGCATACCCCTGACGCCAGTGATCCGAGTCCAGTCGCCAGCCAATTTCCACCGCTGGGGTAAAGGCCGCCTCAAAACTGACATGCTGCAACCCCACTGTTCCGATCAAGCCGGGCTGATCAACGCGCTCGACCACCCACTGACCAAAGCCGTGGTCAGTAAAATGCTGGATAATTCGCAGGGCCAAGGCATCGCTTTCCTGCACCGACATACAACCGGGAAAGTGACGCATTACCTCTGGGGTGGCATTCATTGCGGCGAACGCAGCTAGGTCGTCCTCACGCCAAGGGCGCAGGATCAAGCGCTGGGTTTGCAGCTGGATCAACTCGCTCATCGTTACTCCACTTGAGTCGTCATGCTCCACAGCGCCATACTTGCAGACCGCTGGGAACACTTATAGAAGTCATTGTATGCGTCTGCCGCTGGTCTATCATCCCGACTACAGCCCGGAGTTTCCTGTGGAGCACCGCTTCCCCATGGAAAAATTCCGTCTGCTGCATGATCACCTGATCGACAGCGGCATTGCATGCGCCAGTGAATTGCTAAGCCCAGCGCTATGCCCAAACGAGGTTTTGGCTCTGGCTCATTGCCCGGACTACATCGAGCGCTACATGAGCGGCGAGCTGCCCTATGCCGATCAACGCAGGCTTGGCTTGCCCTGGAGTGCAGCGCTGGCGCAGCGTACCGTCCGCGCCGTTGGCGGTTCGATTCTGACTGCTGAGCTAGCGCTGGAGCACGGCATGGCGTGCCATTTAGCGGGCGGCACCCACCATGCGCACTATGATCACCCGGCCGGATTTTGCATCTTCAATGACCTCGCGGTGATCAGCCACTACCTGCTCGAAGCGGGAAAAGTGCAACGTGTCTTGATCTTTGATTGCGATGTGCATCAAGGCGACGGCACTGCACGTTTGCTAGCTAATACCCCAGATGCCATTACCGTATCGCTGCACTGCGAGAAAAATTTCCCCGCGCGCAAAGCCGAGAGTGATTGGGATATTCCATTGCCCATGGGCATGGGCGATGCCGAGTACCTGCGCGTGGTCGATGATGCACTCAACTACCTGTTGCCGCTTTATCAGCCTGACATCGTGCTCTATGACGCGGGGGTTGATGTGCATAAAGATGACGCCTTGGGTTATCTGAAGCTAACCGACCAAGGCGTCGCGGCGCGCGATGAGGCGGTATTACGCCACTGCGTGGGTCGCAATATTCCCGTGATGGGCGTTATCGGCGGCGGCTACGACAAAAACCGCAAGGCACTGGCGGCACGTCATGGCATCTTGCATCACAGCGCCGCACGGGTGTGGGCTGAGCGTATGTAATGCGCTGGTGTAGAATGATCGCCATTCCTTTCGCGATATGACTGACCCAACTGATGACAGCTGATGCCCCTGCTCACCCAAAACAGGTTGCCATTATTGGCGGAGGCCCAGCCGGCTTGATGGCCGCTGAAGTGCTAGCGCTGGCCGGGGTCAAGGTCGAGCTGTTTGATGCCATGCCCTCGGTGGGCCGCAAGTTCCTGCTGGCGGGTGTCGGCGGCATGAACATCACCCACTCGGAAGCAAAACCTGCGTTTATTCAGCGCTATGCTGAGCGCAGCGCAGAAATCGGCCAGTTGCTCACGGAGTTTGATGCCGATGCCTTGCGCAACTGGATTCACGAACTCGGCATTGAAACCTTTGTTGGCACCTCAGGCCGGGTCTTTCCGACAGACATGAAAGCCGCACCGCTACTGCGCGCCTGGCTCAAACGTCTGCGTGAACACAACGTTAGCATCCACACCCGTTACCGCTGGCTGGGTTGGACCGCTGACGGCCAACTGCGCATGAGCAATAGCGACGGTGAATTCCACCTGACAGCTGATGCGACACTGCTGGCACTCGGCGGCGCGAGCTGGGCACGGTTGGGCTCTGATGGTGCCTGGGTTGAGCTGCTGCAAAATCGTGGCGTGCAAATCAGTCCATTGCAGCCAAGCAACTGCGGCTTTGAAGTTGCGGGTTGGAGCCCATTTTTGCAGGATAAATTCGCCGGTGCACCGCTGAAAAATGTCAGCCTGAATATGTCCGGTCAGCCCCCGCGCCAAGGTGAGTTTGTACTAACGGCCAAAGGTATCGAAGGCAGCTTGGTCTATGCACTGTCGGCGAAAATCCGCGAGCAGATCAACCAGCACGGCAGCGCCACGGTTTACCTCGACTTGCTGCCGCACAACGATATAAACAGCCTAGAAAAAGCGTTGAGCAAGCCACGGGGCTCACACTCCATGGCCAAGCACCTGCATCGCCAAGCCAATATTGACGGGGTAAAAGCCGGATTACTGCGCGAACTGACGGCGCCCGAGCTCTTCCAGCAACCTGAAAAGCTGGCTCAGGCCATTAAGGCCTTGCCGATTACCTTGGTAAAGCCCCGCCCGCTTGATGAAGCCATCAGCACTGCTGGCGGCGTGCCTTTCAGCGAACTGAATCAGCAGCTAATGCTCAACAAACTGCCCGGCACCTTCTGCGCCGGCGAGATGCTTGACTGGGAAGCCCCCACCGGCGGCTATCTGCTCACGGCCTGCTTTGCCAGTGGCCGGCAGGCAGGCTTGGGCATGCTCGATTGGTTGGAAAATTGCTGAGAAAGGTAACAAGCGAGGAGTCATAGCGGCTCTATCCATGGCTCACGGAACGAGGTTTCACACAAAAATCTTTTTTCGTCCTTGCTGCAGCCCTTTCAATTCGGGCCTTTCAGGCGGGCCGCGCAAAAAATTGCGCAGTTTTACTCTGCTAGAGTGCGGGCTGAGTAAATTATCAAGACCAAAGGAATGGCGATGATACCTACAGCACGACTTGGCGACCTGCATGATTGCCCAATCGCAGGCCACGGCAAAACACCTATTGTCTCAGCTTCACCTGACGATCAAATCAATTTTCTCGGGGCCGCTCGAGTGGGTGATAAATGCGGCTGTGGGGCCGTAATCACAACGGGCTTTCCTTCTATTGTCGTCAACAATCGACCGCTGGCCTATGTCGGAAGTCGTTCGAGTCACGGCGGCACCATCGTTTCAGGAAGCCCCGATACTTTTGGTGGCTTCGGTGGTGCAAGCAGTGACATTGTTGATTTCGCCCAACTCGGCACTATCCGAAGCGACGGCTCGGTCGACGATGCGCGAATGACGACGCTGCTAAAGAATCCAAACCTAATGCAGCAAGCCTTAGTTGAAGAGCCATCGCCAGTTGATGCGAGCAGTGCGCTGGTTGAGCCCATGGCTAAGGCGCAACCGCAAGATCCCGGCTTTTATATCGTCCCGCAAAGCACGACAGTTCAAGGGCTTGAATCACAACTCTTCACCTCGCCAAGCGCGGCTGTACTCAATAAGTTCAAGACGCTTAACCCAAACCTTGGCCAGGTCAAAGCGGGTCATATGATCGTGCTCAGCGACCCGAACAACCAGCAGTGCACACGTGAAGAAGCGCTGCTGATGGAAGCCGCTTCGAAAGTCAATGCAAGCTTGGAATCGCTGACGCCAGATGAAGCGGACTTTATGGCCCGCAACCGTGACGAAATTGAGTCATTTCTTACACAAGGTTCAACATCCATAGGCATAGGCGAAGCAATATTTGCCAAGCATCTGGATGCTGTGAGCAACTCACTGCACAGCATTGATAGCTTGCACCAACGATCCTTCCAACAGTATGGGCACTTACGCTCCCCGGAGTTCTTCGCAGAACGCCAGCGGCTGTTCAGCCAGCTTGAAATGCAATTGACCTCACTCACTAAAAAAGGCATCGGCTTCCCAGATCATCCCGACCTCAAGAGCGCTTTAGGCATATCAAGCCGGAGTTTGGTACATCACTGGACAAAGGCTGGCGCCCCCAGCCAAATCCCCGGCTATGCAACCCACATAAACGGAGTCGCCCGAGCCGCCAAATACATAAAAGTGGGCGGCTGGATTGGTACAACTGTTGGCGCTGGGGCCTCGTATATGAAGGTCAAGGATGTTTGTACAGCGGGCAATACAGAGGCATGTGAGCGAATCAGACTTACCGAAACAGGGGCGTTTGCAGGGACTGTTGGTGGTGGTGCAATAGCTGGTTTGATGTTAACTGGCTCCACTGTTGCATCTATGTGTGTCGCGCTTGGTGTTCCGACTGGCGGTTTAGCCACTTTGGCTTGCGGCATTGTGGTAATTGGAGCAGGTTCTTTTGCAGCCGGCGCACTTGGAGCCACTGCAGGGGAAGCAGTGGCTGAAAAGATTTATGAGGTTGCTCAATGAGTTTGAATACAGCAGATAAAGTTTTTTTAGCTGTTGGATTGATTGATTTTGCAGGGATATTCATCTGCCTAGGGGTCGCGCTTCATATGGCTTATACCAAGATGGATTTGATGCTAGTGCACTTAAAGAATTGTTCCGCTGTCATGGCTCATGCCCCGCTTAGACATGGTGGACCTTGGGGGAAGCTCTTGCTGGTCGGGTGGATAGCTGGGGCTGTTACGTTTCCAAAGTATTACCTGAAGCATGGCGGCGTTAGCATTGAAGATCTGAACGGTTTTCCGGCCCAGCTAAAGCGAAAGCTGGTAGCGATGAAATGGGCCTCAATAGGACTTTTTTTGGTAATGGCAGTTCTTGCTGTGGTGGTTAAGCTTGACCTTGTGTAGCCCTCGGCGTCCCAACTGGAGGAATGGGGGCTCTAGCGTGCGGTCTTGTGGTGGTCGGGGCTGCATCCTCCGCGGCAGGAAGCATTGGTGGAAAAATAGGGGAGGCGGCTGGAGAGTTTGCAGCAGATATAGTTTACAGGCCTATGAAATGAATACCGCTAAATTTATAATTGGTGGCCTCAGTTTTTTAACGTTATTTTCAATGTTTATTTGGATTAGCGTATGTCTACATATGGCGTACACCAAAATGGATTTAATGTTGGAGCACCTAAAAAACTGCTCAGCCATTATGGCTCGTGCCCCTCTCAGGCATGGAGGTCCATTGGGAAAACTGCTGCTAATAGGCGGGATTTCGGGAATCGTGACATTCCCTAACTTTTATCTCAAAAATGGCGGTGTGAGTGTTGACGATTTAAATAATTTCCCACTTCCACTCAAACGTAAATTAGCAATATTGCAGTGGTCTGTGATTGTACTTCTATTGCTCATGCTCGCTCTTGGAGCAGTACTCCAGCTAAAGCTTGTGTAGTACTCAGGATTTTAACTGTAGGCATTGCCACTTTGGCTGGAGGTGCTGTTTTAGGTGCTGCAGGCGAGGAGTTTGGCGAAGTCATTTATGAGCACAGCAAATGAGTAGTGCAGAGTTCATGTTTGGTTATCTTGGTGGTGCGGTGCTTCTCGCCTTATTAATTTGGATTGGCGTCGCACTGCATATGGCTTACACCAAGATGGACCTAATGCTGGAACACCTGAAAAACTGCCCAGCCATCATGGTCAGAGCGCCCCTCCAAAATGGGGGTCCTTGGGGAAAGTTGCTTCTTGTTGGGGGTATTTCCGGAATCGTGACGTTTCCCAGCTTTTATCTCAAAAGAGGTGAGCTAAGTTCAGAGGACTTAATCAATTTTCCCGTTCGGCTTAAGCGAAAGCTCGCAATCTTACAATGGAGCGTAATTTGGCTTTTGTGCTTCGCTTTCTTGCTATGGGTTATAGGGAAAATCGTGGGTTGGCACAATTGACAGGCCTTGTTTTTGCAAATGCTCGTTCTTATTTGGTGGTTAAGCTTGACCTTGTGTAGCCCTCGGCGTCCCAACTGGAGGAATGGGACGCTGGTATGCCCCAGCGTTGAGATCCTCAAAGCAGACCCACGACAATAAAGAACAGCAACGCCACCGCACCGGCTGCCAAGCAATATGGCAATTGGGTGTTGATATGGTCGATGTGATCATTGCGCGTGGCCATCGAGGTGACGATGCCGGTGTCGCTGATCGGTGAAATTGAATCACCAAAGATCGAGCCAGAGATCGCTGCACCAATTAGCGGATAAGGGTCAACCCCGGTGGCAGCCGCGATCTGGATACCAATCGGAATCATGATCGCGAAGGTGCCCCAAGAGGTGCCGGTCGACAGGGAAATACCGCACGCCACTACAAACACGAAGGCAGCCGACAAACCGGCCGGCACATAATCATTGATGTGCTGCGCCAGATAACCACCGACATTGAGGTCGCCACTGATATTGCCGATCAAGAACGCCAAGGTCATCACGACCGTCAACGGCACCATTGACTGGTAACCGGCCAACAGCTCACGAAAGTACTCATCGACCGTTAGAATCCGCTTGATCAACAGATACTGCACAGCACCCACCAACTGACCACTGAGCACACCCCAAAGCACTGCTGTCGAGCCTGAACCTTTGCTCAGTTGCCCATCGCCGGTGATATACAAACCGATGGGCACACTGATAATCATCGCAAACAGTGGCAGCAGCAAGTTCCAGACGCTGTGGGTGCTTGGCTCACGCACCGAGCCTTCATCAAACTCAGCCATCAGCGGAATCGCGCCTTCACGTAGTTCAATCCCCTGCGCCGCACGTTGATTTGCTCGGCGCATACCGGCAAACGAGAAGCGACTGAAGATGCTCAGCAGAACAAAGCCAATCGACGCCCACGCATAAGCGTTGTAGAGCATCGAGTGAGCAAGAATATTGAATGGCTCACCACTGACAAAGCCCTTGCCGACTTGTAAGGCGATGACGCCCATCATCGCAGCGCCCCAGCCGTTGAATAAAATCGACGACCACACACTAAGCCCGGTGCCCTGGATCACATAAGCCATTTGCTCACGCGACACTCGGTACTTGCTGGCCAGCCCGCTGGTCACAGTACCTGCCGTCAACAGCGACAAATTACTCTCGATAAAGATCAAGGTTGCGATGGCCATGCCCAGCAATTGCGTACTGATTGGCCCCTTCACCACCCGTTCACGGTCAGTCAGCAACTTAACCAGACTGGCCATACCGCCGGTGATGCGCGCCAAGTGGATAATTGCGCCGACCATCAAGCCAAACAATAAGGTTTTAACTGCGCCATCGGATTTGAAAACATCCACCAAACCCTGCGCAGAGCTGGCCAATGCAGTACCAAGATTGAAGTCCGAGAGCACTAAAAAGCCGGCGATAACACCAGCGACTAATGACAAAATCACCTGCCGGGTCACGACTGCTAAAAAAATCGTCAGCAGTGGTGGCATGATCGACCATATTCCGTAATCGGTCATTTAAGCCCCTTGATTAGCGGATTCAACGGCGGCAAAACCACGTTGCAGGTCAGCGATCAGATCATCGGCATGCTCAATACCAATAGACAAACGCAGCAGATTCTCGGTGATGCCAAATGCAGCTTTTTGCTCATGGCTAAGCGAGCAATGGGACATGCTGTAGGAATGGTTGATCATACTTTCAACGCCGCCCAGGGAGTCGGCCAAAACGAATATCGACAATTGCTCGATAAATTTTGCAGTGCCTTCGCGATCAGCCTTCAGCCGCAATGACACCACTGCACCGCCATTGCGCATTTGCCGCTGACCAAGGGCGTACTGTGGATGGCTGGGTAGCCCCGGATAAAACACCGCATCAACTTGCGGGTGATTACTGAGAAACTCAGCCACACGCTGCGCATTGCTGGTCTGACGCTCCATACGCACATCCAGTGTCTTCAGCCCCCGCAACGCCAAGTAGCAATCGAACGGCCCTTGCACCGCACCAATGGCCATGCTGATGCGGCGTAAGCGGCGTAATAAATCCTCATTTGCCGCCACCACCACACCGCCAATCAGGTCGGAGTGGCCGCCGATATACTTGCTCGCGGAGTGCATCACCAGATCCACACCTGACTCAATCGGGCGCTGATTCCAAGGTGAGCAAAAGGTGTTATCCACGCAGGTAAGAATTCCATGCTCGCGGGCGAATGCCGCCACAGGTGCAATATCAACCAACTGCAAAATCGGATTGGTTGGGGTTTCAATCCAAATCAGTTTTGTGTTGTCGGTACGGCTGGCAGCAAGGGCCTCAAGGTCATTGAGATCGACATAGCTCACGGTCAAGCCAGAGGTCTTACTGCGGTAGTCGTTAATTAACCGGAACGTACCGCCATAGACGCCCGCCATCACAATTACGTGGGCATCTTTTTCCAGCAACTCAAACACCGTAGAAGTGGCTGCCATGCCGGACGCGCAGGCCACAGCGCCACTACCGCCCTCCAACTGGGCGATGCAGCTTTCATAAGCATGACGTGTTGGGTTACTGACCCGGCTGTAGGCGTATTCGCTGTGCTCATCAAGCCCCGGCTGGATAAATGAGCTGGCGGTGACAATAGCAGGGAAAATGGCGTTATCGGCGTAGCTCGACTGATCACCGGCGTGGATCACCTGAGTCGAGAATTTGGCTTTGTTCTGGCTCATTGTGAAACCCCTTATCAGTCGAAAATAGCGAATAAAACGCACCCTCGTAGGGTGTGTCAAAGCGAAGCTTGGCCACCATGGCCTGCGTAAAAATCCCGAAAGCCCAAGACCGTTATGGTGGCCGAAAAGAGCGTCGACCACCCTACAAGAGCATTAACCCCGGCGCCATCTATGGCCACCAATAGCGCCCGCCGTGGCCAAAGTGAAGCTTGGCCACCATGGCCTGTGCAACCCCCGGCGAATAGCCGAGACCGCTATGGTGGCCGAAAAGAGCGTCGACCACTCTACAAATCCCACTATCTGGGGCAATAATGGGTTACTTGCTGCGCTTGGCCGGCTTGCCACCAAAGCTTGGTACTTTGCGGATTGCCTTGATTGGTGGTTCCGCTGGTTCATCACTTTCCATCCAGCGGCCCAGGCTGCCTGCCTTGTTCCCACCCGGCACTTTCGGCTTTTTAGGTTTCTTCGGCTTTTTGATCACCGCGCCACCGGCCACCGTCTGCGGTACACGATGATCAGGAATAAAGTCAGGCTCATCGACGCGTTTCAGCAACTGCTGGGTCAGGCTTTCAATGGCGGCCAGCAGTTGAACTTCATCGGCACAGACCAACGAAACGGCCTCCCCCGTCGCCCCCGCACGCCCGGTACGGCCAATACGGTGAACATAATCTTCGGCAACAATCGGCAGGTCAAAATTGACCACCAAGGGCATGTCGTCGATATCCAAACCACGGGCTGCTACGTCAGTGGCCACCAGTACCTTGACCTCGCCCTGCTTGAAACGTTGCAAAGCGCGTAAACGAGTGGGCTGTGGCTTGTCGCCGTGAATGGCATCGGCGCTGATGCCGTTACGCTGTAGTTCGGCCTCGAGTTCATCAACCCCTTTACGGGTCTTGACGAAGACCAGCACCTGCTGCCAGCCCTTGCTTTTATACAGGTGCAAAAACAGCTCGGCTTTGCGCTTTTTATCCACAGTGACCAACCACTGCTTGACCGTCTTAGCCGCCGCATTGCGCGTGCTGACTTCAATGCTCAGCGGGTCGCGCAGCATCTCGCCAGCCATGCCACGAATGGCATCGGAAAAGGTCGCAGAAAACAACAGGGTCTGGCGCTTTTTCGGTAAGGCACTGAACAGGTCATCCAGCTCACGGGCAAACCCCAGATCCAGCATGCGGTCGGCTTCATCCAGCACCAGCACTTGCAGCTGATTGAACTTCACTGCGTTCTGCCGATACAGATCAAGCAGTCGTCCCGGGGTTGCCACCAGCACATCGAGACCTTTACGCAGCTTCATCATCTGCGGGTTGATGCTGACCCCGCCATACACCGCGTAGCTGCGCAGCGGCAGGTGTTGGCCGTAAGTCTGAAAACTTTGCTGCACCTGTTCGGCCAACTCACGGGTTGGCACCAGTACCAGCGCGCGAATGCAGTTGCTGGCGACACTGGGGCCTTCCATCATCAAACGCTGCAGCACTGGCAAGGCAAAGCCTGCGGTCTTGCCAGTGCCGGTTTGCGCGGCAGCCATCAAGTCACGACCTTGCAGAATCGGCGGTATGGCTTGCGCCTGCACAGGCGTTGGGGTTTTGTAATCAAGGCCGTCGAGGGTGCGCAACAGCGGCTCAATCAAATTGAGCGATGCAAAAGTCATGGTGAGTAACCTGATGAAGTGACGCGAAAAGAATGCCGCCTAGTTTAGCAGGCTGCGCGAGAATGCAGGTGCTACGCGCCCGCTAGCGGTTTCAAGCCTGACGCAGGCGTTCCAGCGCCACAGGCATCTTGGCCGCAGGAATTTTCTGCAAGGCACAAAACAGCTCATGGGAAACAGCGGCGATGCCATGGCGATCACGCAACAAAGCGCTCATAAAACAGGTCAAATTGGCGGCCATTTCAGCATCTGCCAAGGCCCGGTGAGCTTGACCAGTGGATGGTAGCTGCGCCCAGCGGTTGAGATTACCCAGTTTGTGACTCGGCGCTTGTGGCAATAATCGCCGCGACAGCAGTAAGGAACAGGCAAATGGCTGTACACGTTTGCGTTTCACCAAGGCTAACTCAGCGTCCCAGAATTTCTGGTCAAATGCGGCGTTGTGGGCCATCAGCGGGATATCGCCAACAAAATCAGCCACCTCGTTCATCACCTGAGCAGCAGGGGGTGCATCGCGCAGCATGGCATTACTGATACCGGTGAGCTGCTGAATAAATGGCGGCACCCAAGCTCCGCTATTCATCAAGTTTTGATAACGCGCAACAATCTGCCCATCTTGCACGATGGCAACGCCAATTTCGGTGGCACGGGCATTTTGCGCCGGCGACATGCCGGTGGTTTCAAAGTCGATGACAGCAATTTGTTCCACGTAAAAATCCTGAGAGTTAAGGGTTACAGCGGTGCCGCTGACGCAGCACGTCTCAATTGAATTGAGTCACTGCAGAAGGGGTTACTTGAGCAGCAATGCGCCTTCTATTGGCACATACAAGCTGGCGGCGCGCATCAGGGCTTGGGCGGTCAACTCCGGTACGCCGTATGCAATGGCTTCAACACCATGGCTGCTGCGAATTTTATCGAGCAAGATGGCAAAGTCTCCATCCCCCGACGCCAGTACCACTTCATCGACCCGGGGCGCAGCATCCATGATATCGATGGTGATACCCACATCCCAGTCGCCCTTGGCCGAGCCGTCACTACGCTGGATGTAAGGCTTGAGTTTCACTGTGAACCCAAGGTTGCGCAGTATTTGCTGGAACTGCTGTTGCTTGGGGTCGCCACGATCAATCGCATAGGCGTAGGCTTCCACTATTTCGCCACGCTTGCTGACTTCAGCCCAGAGCGCCGAATAGTTGAAGTGACAACCATAGCCTTGGCGCACGGTGTAATAGAGGTTTTGTACGTCGGCGAATAGGGCGATTTTTTTCACCGGATTTCCTCGGTTGGCGGCTGACGAGCAACAGCATGCACGTTAAAGTCGATGGCCAGTATGCCAGCCCCAAAGATATGCCGCAGAAAAAAGGCCAGTGAGCCGATAAAACCACCTGCATACTGACCAATCGTTTGCCTGCCAGCCCAAAGCAGCCTCCTGATCAAAGGTGAATTATGCACGCAGCTGTCCAACTCAGCTCGGCCACAGCCCTACTGACCATCGATATGCAGCAAGGTATTGCCGGTGTCACCACGCCCCGCAATAACCCAGGTGCAGAACAACAGATCGCAGCCTTGCAACAGCACTGGCGCAACGCAGCTTGGCCACTGGTGCATATTCGTCATATTTCACGGCAGTCAGATTCAGTATTTGCACCGGGCCAGAGCGGTGCGCTGTTCCAATCAGCGTTTGAGCCCAGAGCCCATGAATACGTGCTGGAAAAAAATGTCACTGACGCATTCTGCCATTCTGCACTTGAGCGCTGGCTGCATGTGCGCGGTATCGAGCAAGTCGTCATTGTTGGTGTTGCCAGCGAGAACTCAGTTGAAGCTACGGCGCGCAGCGCCAGCAACTTGGGGTTCACAACGCTGGTGATCAATGACGCCTGCTACACATTTAACAAGACCGACTTTGCCGGGCATCCACGCAGCGCGGATGAGGTTCACAATATGGCCATGGCCAATCTCCGTGATGAGTATGCGCAGGTGTTAAGTTGCCACGATCTGCTTGAGCGATTGACCGCCCAGCCCTGACTCAGGTCATACAGGGTTACAGCTTGGGGTATTAACACGCACGCCGTGCTTGGGCTGAGTCAGGCAGATCGGCTAAAGTGACGTCTTTTAGCGACCCTTTAACACGTGATTAAGACAACGATGAATATCCCTGCGATTCTGCGCGATTCCTGGTTTTTCTTTAGCACGAACCTGCTGAGCATCGCCAAACTGTGCCTGCCACTGATTCTGCTTGAGGCGTTTATCCATCAGTGGATCAGCGATATCGCGGGGCCTGAAAACGAGATGGTTTATGGCGTCATGCTCGGCCTGCTGTTTTATCCGCTGTATACCGGCGCCTTGATTTTGTTTCTCGATGCGCGCAGCCGAAATGAATCGCCTCAGGTTCGTAATTTGCTCGCTGCCAGCCTGCGCATGTGGCCAACCTTTGCCCTGCTCACCGCCATCAGTACGCTGGTCATTGCCCTCGGCGCTTCGCTGTTTATCATTCCCGGCTTGTGGTTCATGATCAAGCTGGCCTTTGCTGAATACCTATTGGTATTGCGCGGCCTTAGCCCGATCAAAGCCCTGCATGAAAGCTTCGAGATGACCCGCGGCTACTTCTGGCACATTGCGGCCTGCGTACTGATCGTGATGGTGCCGTTATGGCTGCTTAGTGGCTGGTTACAATCCACTCAAGGCGATAACGTGGGGGTGCTCACCGAGGTACTGCTCAATAGCGCCGATAACTTCTTGCAACTGTTTGCCAGCGTCGTGCTATTTCGGATGTTTATGCTGCATAAACAGCAGCCTGCCGAGGGTTAATCTGCCGTCTTAGGGTTACTCGAAGAGGCCTGACGACTCTAGGCCATAGTATTGAGCGCGGTGCTTTATCCAACCTTCCGCACGCAGTTGCTGCAACACTTGGGTGATGCGTTCTACCGCAGCAGCATGATCGCCAACCCGGCTGAACCCCAGATACAACTTAGTATGACTCGCGGGCTTGTAGGCGGCTTTGGCGATGAGCTTGGCCTTGCTGGGATCACGCAGTTCGTGGTCAACCTGACAATCAGTGCCGACAAAAGCCTGAATGCGCCCACGGGCCAGCATTCCCAAAAGCTGCGACTCATTATTCACTGCGACTTTATTAAGGCTTTTATCGCTGTCGAAGGGTTCAAAATAGGCTGAATCGAGCACATAACCGATGCGTAAACCGGCAAGCTGCTGGTAAGTCGTCAACAATGGCGCTGAATCAGGTGCCACGTAAATACGCGGTGCACACGCCATATAAGCCGGTTCTAAGTAATTGATATAGCGCTCACGCTCTGGGGTTTTCGCCAATCCGGCCATCATGTCCGCCCGACCTGACTGCAACGCTGCCAACCCCCTTGCCCAAGGTGCGCGCTCGACGACTAACCTGTAACCGCTGCGCTGCTCCACTTCATGCAGCAAATCTATATCCAAGCCATACAGCTTGCCGTTGTTAGTCAGCATCCGAAACGGTGGCCAGACATCGGTCATGACCTTGAGCGATAGCGACTCAGCTGCAGCCTGAAAGCTCAGCAACAGCGCAATCACCAGCCAGGCCACCTTCACTGCCCCGCCTCCGAACGCCGGGGCTTTAATCCGGACAAACGCGGCAATAACACCCGTTCAAACAAACGTGGAAAGAAACGCGCCAACAGCCGAGCGCGCCAGTTGACGTTGGACAACACCAATAACCGCTTACGCTTTAACGCACCTTGGTAAATCGCTTCAGCAACATCTTGCGCGGAGGCGACCTTGCCTATCGTCAAGGGTGGCTGCGCTGCTACTGAGCCGTCGCCAACCAAGGCGTTTTTTCGTAGATCTGTCGCGGTAAAACCAGGGCAAACCAACATCACATTGACGCCCGAACCTTTGAGCTCAGAACGCAAGGTCTCGAACAAACCATGCAGAGCATGTTTGCTGGCGTTATAGGCACTGCGGTACAGCAATGGCGCAAAACCAGACAATGAACTGAGTACGATGATTTGCCCACCGCGAGCAATCAAGCTCGGCAACGCCGCTTTGGTGCAGTGCACAGCGCCAAAATAGTTGACGGCCATCACTCGCTGGAAAACGCCAAGCTCGGTGTCGGCAAAGTTGCTGCGGTGGGTCACACCGGCGTTATTGACCAACACATCGATACCGCCAAAGCGCTCCACCGCAAGCGCCACAGCATGCTCGACCGCTTGAGCATCGGCGACATCGCAACACAGGCCCAATGCCTCAACATTGTGGTGATCTTCAAGGTGCTGAATCAGACTGTCGAGCGACTCTTGCTGCAGGTCAAGAATCACCAGTCGCGCGCCACCTTGTGCCGCTCGCATCGCGATGGCGCGGCCTATACCGGCGCAACCACCGGTAATGAGCACGACTTTGCGGTCGAACACTTTGCTGGCGAATACCTTGCGGTGCATTGAACGCCCTTATTAGTTGTAGTGTTAGTGCGATAAACGGGTTAAGCCCGATTCTGCAACTGCCGCCATGCGACCGCCATTACTCAATAGTAGCGCAAAGCCTTAAATCGATTAGAGGCATGCATTAGTCAAACATTA
The DNA here is from genome assembly GCF_044542375.1 of Pseudomonas sp. NPDC078700. Lineage (NCBI taxonomy): Bacteria > Pseudomonadati > Pseudomonadota > Gammaproteobacteria > Pseudomonadales > Pseudomonadaceae > Pseudomonas > Pseudomonas sp. NPDC078700. The sequence continues at coordinate 184,868 of NZ_JBITUI010000005.1, read as the reverse complement.
CCAGGTGCAAAAACTGCGACTATCTCGTCAATCACAGCCCGAACCCTGGCGGTATGCCGCAGGTCAGCATGCGTCACCAACCACACCTCATGAGGGTGCGGTCGAGTCAGCTCGGGCCAAACCCTGACCAGACCATCCATCTCCCCTTGGATCACCGGCAGTTCGCCTAAACCAATGCCGGCAACAACGGAACGACGCATCAGATAACTTGAGCTGACGTTGCAAACAATCCGCCCACGGGTCAGTGGTTCAGAAACCAAGGTCAGGTTCTTATTTCTTTGCAAATAAGGCCCGTAGACCACCAAGTCATGGCCATCAAACGCACTGCCTTGCACCGGTAAACCATTGCGTGCCACATAGGCCTGGGACGCAAACAGCCCGACCGGCCAACGCGCGATGCGTCTGGCAATAAGGTCGGGGTTTTCTGGGCGCATGTTACGCACGGCAATATCGGCCTGACGCTTAGACAGGCTTATCAATTGAGATGACGCATCCAGCTGGATCTGCACACCGGGATGAAGCTCGTGCACACGCGCAATCGCCGGGATCAAGAAGTCGATGGCCAGGGAATCGGTAGTACTGACCTTAACATTGCCAACCAATCGATCATCAAGCCCAAGGGCCTGACGCTCCAACTCCAGAGCGGCGCGCTCCATGTTCTCTACCGACTGCAACGCAGCCTCGCCGACGGTGGTCAGCACATAACCCTCGGAGGTGCGCAAAAATAGCGTTGCGCCTAACGCATGTTCCAATGTGTTGAGGCGGCGACCCACAGTCGCTTGATCAACCCCCAAGACCCTGGCTGCACCACGCAACGTCGACTCACGGCATACCGCCAGAAACACCCGCGCATCATCCCAATTCATATGCACTCCAGTTTGACGCCCGAGCCGCCTGCTCAACTTAAGTTGAGCGCAAATGCAAATATGCATTATAGCCGAGTGAAATTGCAGCATTATTGCATCATAAATCCTGGTTATCCTTGGCCTCAGGAAAACCTTTCAGGATATTTCATATGACGAGCTCATCGCCCACCACTGCCAGTCAGCGCAGTGCGATATGGCTGCCGATTTTTGCCGGACTCTGTGCCAGCCTTGTTGGCATTGGCTTAGCGCGCTTTGCCTACACCCCACTGATCCCGCCTTTGATTGAGGCACACTGGTTTAGCGCCAGTGATGTGATTTACCTCAGCGCCGCCAATCTGGTTGGCTACCTGATGGGGGCCTTGGCCGGACGACCACTGGCCAAGCTAGTGGGCAACAACCATGCGTTGCGCTTGATGATGCTGACGGTGGCTTTCTCATTCTTTGCCTGTGGCTTGCCCTTATCGATCAGTTGGTTCTTCGGCTGGCGCCTGCTTTCAGGGATTGCTGGCGGTGCGATTATGGTATTGGTCGCCGCGACGATCCTGCCTCAGGTTCCGGCCTCCCGCAAAGGCTTGGCCAGCGGCGCAATTTTTCTCGGGGCCGGTATCGGCATTGCCTGCTCGGGCACACTGGTACCACCATTGTTGAGCCTTGGCTTGCAAAACACCTGGTTCGGTCTGGGCGCACTGGCGCTGTTGCTGACAGCTATCAGTTGGCTCGCCTGGCCCGCAAACAGCCCGTCCATCGCAATCGCGGAGCCCCATGAGTCAGCAGGACAACGTGTTGACCGCCGCGTCTACCTGTTGTTTGCCCAATACGCACTCATGGCTGCCGGGCTTGTCCCAGCAATGGTGTTTTTGGTCGACTACGTGGCCCGTGGCATGGGAGAAGGCGCTCATGTTGGCGCGCTGATCTGGATCATGTACGGCCTAGGCGCAATTATCGGCCCTGTGACCTACGGCTTTCTGGCAGACAAGCTCGGTGCCAGCCTAAGTATTCGTCTGGTGTTAGCGGTACAGGCAATCACCCTGATTCTGTTGTCGGTTTCCAGTTCGTTCGCCGCACTTGCTGCACTGGCAGTAATTCTTGGCTCGTTCCCGCCGGGCATAGTGCCTCTGGCCTTAGCGCGAATTCATGAGCTGGTCGGTGACCACCAGCAACAGCAAATCACCTGGAGTCGCGCCACAGTTTCATTTGCCACCTTTCAGGCACTTGCCGGCTTTGCCTACTCGGCCATCTTCAATGCCAGTGGCGGCCAGCATGCGCTGATGTTCCTGATCGCCTGCGCAGCTATAGTCATCGCACTTATATTGGAACCCATCATGGCTTTCATCAGTCGCAAACAACATACGACCCAACCTTGCTGCACAGGAACTCCCTTATGACGCTTCCTACACAAATGACCCTGATTGAAATCACTGAACCCGGCGGACCTGAGGTTTTACAGCCTAAACAAACCGCAGTACCAACCCCAGGCGCAGGCGAACTACTGATCCGTGTCCACGCTGCCGGAGTGAATCGCCCCGATGTGATCCAGCGAGCAGGCAAATACCCAATGAAGCCTGGGATGAGTCCCTACCCCGGCCTGGAAGTTGCCGGCGAAGTTGTGGCCCTTGGCGACGGCGTCAGCAGCTTCAAGCTTGGCGATAAAGTCTGCGCGCTAACCAATGGCGGCGGCTATGCACAATACTGTGTCGCGCCAGCCGGACAAACCTTGCCGATACCTGACGGACTGGATTGGGTGCATGCGGCGGCGATTCCAGAGACCTTCTTCACGGTGTGGGCCAATGTATTTGAACTTGGCGCGGCTGCAAAAGGCCAGCGCGTGTTGATTCACGGTGGCACCAGCGGCATTGGCACCACGGCATTAATGCTTTGCCGTGAATTCGGCATCGAAGCATTCGCCACCGCCGGCAGTGAGGAAAAATGCGAGGCGATTCGCAAGCTCGGCGCAGAGCCAATCAACTACCGCGAGCAAGACTTTGCTCAGGTGGTTATGCAGAAAACTGACGACCAAGGCGTCAATGTCATTCTCGACATCATGGGCGGTTCTTACTTCAACGATAATATCAGCGCACTGGCGATGGATGGTCGCCTGGTGATGATTGGCTTCCTCGGCGGCGGCAAAGCCAAAGACGCCAACCTGATGGCGATTCTGGGCAAGCGTGCAGTCGTCACCGGATCATTATTGCGCCCGCGCACTGGCGATGAAAAAGCCGAGATCGCAAAGCAGCTACGCGAACAGGTCTGGCCCGCGTTATCTGCCGGGCGCTGCGCGCCGATCATCGATAAAGTCTACCCATTCACCGACGCAGCCAAGGCCCATCAGCGCATGGAAGACGGCGACCACATCGGCAAGATTGTGCTGACGGTGGATTGAGCGTTGCCACATTCATTTGCGCGGCTTAGCCCGCGCCGTGGGCTCTGCGATTAGCGGGTTGTCTGGCCAATAGTGTTTTGGGTAACGCCCCTTGAGGTCTTTTTTCACTTCAAGGTAGGTGTTTGCCCAAAAGCTCGCCAAGTCTTGCGTAACCTGTACCGGCCTGCGTGCAGGTGACAGCAGGTGCAGTTTGATTTCTTGTCGCCCGCCGGCCAACCGAGGGGTTTGCGCCAAACCGAACAACTCTTGCAAGCGCACCGCCAACACCGGCGGATGCTCTGAGTAATCAAGGCCAATGCGCGAGCCCGACGGTACTTCGAGGGTCTTAGGTGCCAGTTCATCAAGGCGTTGCGGCAACGGCCAGGCCAACAGGCTTTGCAGCATGCCATGCAAATCAAGCGTGGCGAAATGGCTGAGCCGGTTAACCTTGCCCAGGTAGGGTGCCAACCATTGTTCAAGGCTGGCCAGCAAGGCCTTATCTGAGACATCCGGCCACTCGCTGCTGCCCTGCCCTTGCAGATCCAAATTGCGCAGCAGATTAACCCGTGCTTGCCATTGCCGGTGCTCAGGTTTCCACGGCAGCAGCTCCAAGCCTTTACGCCGCACCAGCCCCACCAACGCATTGATCCGCGTTTGTTCATCCAGGTCCGGCAACGCTTGGCGTGACAACACCAGTTCGCCAACCTTGCGCTGACGCTCAGCGCGCAACACGCCCTCGCGCTCATCCCAATCAAGCACATCCGCGCTGCTAACCATCTCAGCTAAGGCACCCTCAAACAAGGCAGGGTCCAAATCAGCTGCCAAGTAGATGCGCTCTTCACGCTGGCCCTGACGACTGCCTAAATCAGCCACCACCAGCCATTGATGCTTCATCAACCCATCGGCTTCGCTGAACAAAGCTGCGCGACCATTGGCCAAGCGATATTCTGCCCCACCGGCGCGGCGCTGGCAGGCAATACGGTCCGGGTAGGCGCAGGCCAGCAGCGCACCCAACCACTGCGGATGCTCTGGGTTGTCCACCGCCGTGCTGGCTGCATGGCGTTTGAGGTAACCCATAAACTGGCGGGACAGTTGTTTGGCGCGCTGTACCGCACCTTGGCCACCGCGCGCGGCCCTGCTTTCGCCCGCCATCAGCGCGATACGGCTGTGCATATCCGCGCCAGCGCCGCGCAATATATCGCGCTCACCCAATAGCGCCGCCAGATCACAAGCCAGACTGGCCAGACCCAGCGCTTGGCCGCGCAATAACAAATGCGCGATACGCGGGTGGCTAGGCAACTCGGCCATCGCCTGACCGTGCGCCGTTAGGATACCGCGCTCATCCAGCGCGCCCAGACGCCGAAGTAGATCTTGAGCCTGAGTGAAAGCCGCCACCGGGGGTGGATCAAGCCAAGCCAGTTCATCGGGAGTGACGCCCCAGCGCGCTAATTGAAGGGCCAACCCGGCAAGATCAGCCTGCAAAATTTCTGCGCCACTGTAAGCAGGCAGCTGATCATGCTGAGACTGCGACCACAGCCGATAGCAAACACCGGGCTGCAAACGGCCCGCACGTCCAGCACGCTGGGTGGCTGAAGCGCGCGAAATGCGCTGGGTGTCCAAGCGTGTCATGGCGCTGCCCGGATCAAACCTTGGCACTCGCGCCAGACCGGCATCAACGACCACGCGCACACCGTCGATGGTCAAACTGGTTTCAGCGATATTGGTTGCCAAGACCACTTTGCGCTTGCCTTGCGGTGCAGGCTCAATGGCTGCTCGTTGGGCACTCAATTCAAGCTCACCGTGCAGCGGACACAAGAGCACATCAGCGCGATCAGACAAGGCGTCGGCCAACTGCTCATTCACCCGGCGAATCTCAGCCTGACCGGGCAAAAATATCAGCAAACTACCCGACTCATCCGCCAGCGCCTGAAGCACTGTTTGCACAACTTTAGGCTCAAGCCACTCGCCCGGTTGCTGCGGCTGGCCCCAGCGGATATCAACCGGGAACATACGCCCTTCGCTGGTCAGAACCGGCGCATCATCGAGCAACTGTGCAAGCCGCGGGCCTTCAAGCGTTGCCGACATCAACAAGACTTTCAACGCTGGCTCAGCGGAGTCTGGCCCACGAAACATTGCCCGGCCATTGAGGGTCAATGCCAAGGCTAGGTCAGCGTCTAGACTACGCTCATGGAATTCATCGAAGATCACCAGGCCAACGCCTTCCAACGCCGGATCATCCTGCAAGCGCCGGGCGAGAATCCCTTCAGTGACCACTTCAATCCGGGTTTTAGGGCCGACTTTGCTGTCCAGACGAATGCGATAGCCGACAGTTTCGCCAACCTTCTCGCCCAACTCGCTTGCCAGTCTCTGCGCAGCAGCTTGCGCGGCTAGCCTGCGCGGCTCAAGCATGATGATGCGCTGCCCCGCCAGCCAAGGCTGATCAAGTAATGCCAAAGGCACCCGTGTGGTTTTACCTGCCCCCGGGGGCGCTTCAAGCACAGCTTCATTGCGCGCAATCAGGGCATCGCAAAGTGCGGGTAAGAGGTGGTCTATCGGCAGCGAATTCATGCGTTCTCCAGTGCAGCAGATGATTATACCGGCGAACTGATTGAGCCTTGTACAGTCATTATTGAAGGCACTGTTTAAACACTCAGCAATACGGCTAACGCCTTGCTATAGTTGCGCCCCCACTCATCAGGAGAACTTAAATGCGTTCCTCAACTCGCCTCCTTGGCTGTGTACTTAGCGCCAGTTTACTCACTCAATTGAGCGCTTGCGGCACGCTGTTCTATCCTGATCGTCGCGGCCAGATTGAAGGCCATGTCGACCCGGTAATTGTTGCGCTGGATGCCATCGGCATTCTGTTTTACGTGCTGCCGGGCTTGATCGCCCTGGGTGTCGATTTCGCCACAGGGGCTATTTATCTGCCCGGCGGCCGAACCGCTCAGGTTGACCCTCAGGATTTGAAGAATCTGGTCGACAGCCAAGGTCAGGTCGATCGCGCCAAACTTAAAGCCTTGATCATGCAGCAAACTGGCAATAACCTGCCGCTGGATGACCCGCGAGTGATTGAACACCGAGGTGATCTGCAACAACTGGCCGCCTACGGCCTGCGTCCAGCTGCATAACCTGAAGCCATTACACCGTCCATTACGTCATACCTGATAGGTATTTATGAGTGTATTGCCACAGCATGCTCGACTGATGCGCCGGGCATCTACTGCCGCATTGGTTGTGGCTTTGTCGCTCGCACTGGCCAAAGCGATTGCGTGGTGGCTGAGCGGTTCGGTCAGCCTGCTTGCCGGTCTGACTGACTCCCTCCTCGACGGCGCAGCCTCGCTGCTCAATCTGATTGCCGTGCATTATTCGCTGCGCCCTGCCGATGATGATCACCGCTACGGCCACGGCAAAGCCGAAGCCCTCGCTGGATTGGGCCAAGCGTTGTTTATTGGTGCCAGTGCAGTATTGGTCGGAGTACAAGGGTTTGAACGCTTTCTCAACCCAGAGCCATTGACGGGTGAAGGCTTGGGCATCGCGGTGATGATTCTGTCTTTAGCCGTGACCCTCGCGCTGCTGATGTTTCAGCGCCATGTTGTGAAAGTCACCGGATCAACCGCCATTCATGCCGACTCACTGCACTACCGGTCGGACTTGATGCTTAACAGCAGCATCTTGCTGGCGTTATTACTGGCCAGCTTTGGCTGGCTGCAGGTTGATGCGATTTTCGCCATTGGCATTGCGTTCTACATTCTTTGGAGTGCAATCAGCATTGCCCGCGAAGCCGGTGCGGTATTGATGGACAAAGAGCTCTCGCCCGACGTGAGTGAGCACATGCATGCCCTGGCCTGCGCTGTTCCTGGGGTGCTGGGAGCGCACGATCTGCGCACACGGATTTCCGGCACCCGCTGGTTTGTTCAGTTGCACGCCGAATTGCCCGGCCATCTGAGCCTTGCTGCAGCCCATGCGCTGTGCGAGCAGGTTGAAGATGCAATCCGCAAAGAATACCCACGAGCCGAAGTGCTGGTGCACGCCGACCCGCTTGAAGTAGCGCCCACGGCGCAGCCGTAATTAACCGCGTGGTATGCGCACGACCTGGTAATAACCTTGTTTGCCATGCCACTGGTAATAGCTGCCCGCAGCCTGGTGATATTTCACGCCATGCACCCAAACTTGACGCGCACCACGTGGCAACTGCCTGACCGTCACCCCGTATGGCGGTGCAACCTGCACATAGCGGCCTGCTGCGGGCTTGTACCAACGCCCATTGGCAACATAATAATCACCATGGTTGTAGCGAACGCGCTGATGCGCCGCTGGCGGCCGTGCCATACCCGGCGCTCTCTTCTCAACTTTTACCACCTTGACCACTGGCGGCTTATCGCGGTGATACGGTTCGTGCTTTGGAGACGCCTGCACCAGAGGTGAAAGCCCCAGCAGAACTAGCACGCCAATTTCGACCCACTTAAATCGCTTGATCATCGCCATCACCTTTTGTTTGTCTGGTCTTTAGAATGGCTAAAGCCTGGTCAAAGCGGGGTCAAGGCTGAGTAAAGAGTCGGTAAATAAGAAACAGCCAACCACTAGAGTAAAAACTCTAATTATTTTAAGCTGGCCGTCCACCCTAATAACAACAATGCTATTTCCCTCGAGGACACACTAATGAGTCTATCGCCAAGCGCGGTGGCGCTACTCGGGCTGGTTGCCTGGACGCTGTTTCTGTTGATATTGATGGTTAACCAACGTGGCCTGTTGGTCCTCAGCGGCAGACTGGCGGTTAATGGTTTCTCTCCAGACGGCAGCAATACGCCGGGGGCATTTGGCCAACGCCTCGTGCGCGCGCATGCCAACTGCGTTGAAAACGTCCCATTGATGGCCGCCGTACTGCTGTACGCAATGGTGGTCAGCCAAACCAGCATCACCGATCCGCTGGCCGGTATGTTGCTGGCGGCGCGAATCTTTCAAAGCTGCGTGCACCTGCTCAGCACCTCAGCCTTGTTTGTTTGGCTGCGCTTTGCCGGCTTTCTCGTGCAGATCGGAATCACTGTGTGGTGGCTGCTGCGTCTAGCAGGGCTATTTTGAGCGTTAAGGCGGGTAACAAATTTCAGGTATAAAAAAAGCGCCGTTAGGCGCTTTTTAAATTGAAACAGAGTGATTGACTCTGCTTCTAAGATTCAACTCTTCTCGACAGCAAGAGCGAAAATGGTGGGTCGTGTGGGATTCGAACCTACGACCAATTGGTTAAAAGCCAACTGCTCTACCAACTGAGCTAACGACCCAAAAATGGTCGGGGTAGGGGGATTCGAACTCCCGACATCCTGCTCCCAAAGCAGGCGCGCTACCGGACTGCGCTATACCCCGATATTGAAAGTTTGGCTCCGCGACCAGGACTCGAACCTGGGACCCAATGATTAACAGTCATTTGCTCTACCGACTGAGCTATCGCGGAACTACATACCTTCAAGCCTCAAATAAGCGTCTAGACTTAAGTCCTTTCCCGTATCTGAGGCGCGCCATTTTACGGTTTACGGCCGGACTGTCAACCCCCTTTTTTGCTTTTATGACAATGCTTTGCATGGCAGCCAGCGACTGCTATATCTTCTATTAATAAAGCCGACGCAGGATGCAATGGCTGGAAGCACTTTTGCTAGGAAAGTACATGAGCAATCCAGGCCCACCGAAGGTTCACTCCGCATCAGGACACACGCTTGCCAGCCGCGGAATACAACCGCGCTTCGGCGACTTGGTGCAAAGTTGCAGGCAATTGGTAATGAACCGGCTGGCAGAGCACCTCATCGGTGTATTCGGCCAAGTCGACGACGCCTTATTTGAGTGCGCCGAAAAAGCTGAAAACAATCAGGTTCAAACGCTATTTTTTGACAATATGCGCGAGATACGCAGGCAGCGCCCGCAAATTGAGCGCGCCTACCATCAGAAGATAGCGCAAAATTTTTCCGATTTTCTTGATGGCAAACTCAAGCCCGCTGAAGCAATTAGCGATATGAAGGCCGATACGCTTAGCTTGTTGCAGAACGAAGAATATGAGGAAAGCCTGCAAGTGACCAATATGGTCAACCGGGTCAAGGCGCGCTGTGCTCAGCCGCTATTTGCCCTGGAGCAACGTTTGGCGCTGCTCAATAACGGCGTAAAACTGATGGAGGACAATAACCCCTTCGGCCCACAGATGATTGCCTCGGCGTTTCGTGACGCCTTGCAGCCCTGCCCTTTCCCGATGCGTATTAAAGTCATCCTCTATACATTGTTTGACCAGCATGTAATGAACAGCCTCGACAGCGTGTATGAAGGGCTGAACAAGCTTCTGATTGATGCCGACATCCTGCCAAATTTGAAGTACACAGCACCGCGCAACACCAACCCTGCGGGTAAAGCTGAAGGCACTCGAAGCGCAGATACTGCCTCACCCCATCAACATGCCCCCCAAGATGCCAGTGGCATCGGCTGGAATATGTCGGGCGTGGCACAGGGCTATCGACCACCGCCCGCAGCAGACGCACCGGTGCCGAGCGATCCTGTGGCACTGCTTAGCAGCCTGGCCTCACTGTTCAATGAACATCGCAGGTTCAGCCCAGACACTCCACTGCAAGGCAGCACGCGCAGTATCAGTAGTTTCGCCCCTGCCACAGCCACGCGGACTTACAGCGCCAATGAGCTGCTCGACGCCTTGAATCGAATGCAGCGCCAATCTGCAGATGATTTTGCCCAACGCCTGCATCAGCCACAGCAGGTCGACGGCCTGAAAGCAAACCTGCAAAACCAGCTCGAAGAGCACAGTAAGGCACCCGGGCAACAAAAGGTTGCGGACCAAGAGGCCGACATTATCGACCTGGTCGGCATGCTGTTTGATTTCATCCTTGATGACGACAACCTGCCAGACAATTGCAAAACTGCGTTGTCACACCTGCACACGCCCTACCTTAAAGTGGCGCTGCAAGATAAAGCACTCTTTACCCAACATCATCACCCCGCTCGCAAGCTGCTTAACAGCATGGCTCAGATGGGCGTGCTTTATGGCACCGAAGGTGATGAGCGTGGCCTATTGGCTAAAATGCACTGGGTCGTGGAGCGTGTCATCCATGGTTTCACCGGCGATTTGCAGCTATTCGACAACCTTCTCGAAGAGTTCAATGAGTTTGCTGCAACCTTCAAACACAAAGTTGATCTACGGGAACGCCGCGCGGTAGAAGCCGCCAAAGGTCGCGACAAGCTGCTCGGTGCTCGCCAACAAGCCGTCGAGGTCATCAACGCAGCACTGAACAACCGCCAGCCACCGGCGATAATTCGCAACTTTCTTGAGCTGACGTGGGCTGACGTCCTGGTCTTTGTACTGCTGCGTCATGGCGACTCAAGCGCAGAATGGTTGCGCTCATGTGAAATTGCCGAGCAGTTGGCTTGGAGCGGCACACGGCTTGATGAAGAAGAAGCAAGCCGCTTGCAAAGCATACGTGTGTCCATGCTTGAGGACTTGAGCAAAGGATTACAGTTGCTGGGTGGTTATCACGAGGACGGTATCCGCCGCCTGCTCCAGGACTTGGTAACGTGCCAGCACGCCGTGCAAGCCAATCAACCGCAAGTGGCCGCCAAGCTCAGCCCGCAGCTGCCGGAAAGCCAACTGGGTGCCATGCTCGGCGAAGATGCGGAACTTACCCGGCAAACGACACCGGTTTCCGCACTGTCGTCGCGCGCCCAAGCGTTAGCCAAAGAGCTCAGTCATATCGACTTCGACACCTGGTTTGAGTTTGTCACCGACGGCAAAACTCAACGCCTTAAGCTCTCATGGTTTAGCCCGACAACTCGTAATTACATGTTTGTGGATCACAGTGGACAGCGCGTTGCGATCAAACCCCTGGCCACTCTCGCCAGGGAAATGGAACAAGGACTCGCACGTATTGCCCCTATAGAGCGCAACACGCCACTGGTCGATCGCGCTTTGACTTCAATTTATCGTGTGCTGCAGCGCTTTACCGGGCGCGCAGCCGAACCAACCTAAGGAGCCCACATGGAGGATCGTCGTCAGCACAATCGGCTAAACACCGAACTGCAGCTGGAAGTCTTCGACTTGCATTCAGGACAACGCCTTGGCCGGATCGTAGATCTGTCCAGCGAGGGCTTCATGTTGTTCAGTGACACACCATTGGTGGCCGACGCCGTGAGTGAGTGCCGTATCGTCAGTGAACAATTGATTGATGGCATTGGCGAAGTGCAACTGGGTGCCGATTGTCTGTGGAGTCGCCCGGGCGCTGATGGCCAGCATTGCTGGGCGGGCTTCCATATTATTGATATCGCCGATGACCAGGCAGCCCTTCTGGAAGTCATACTTAAGCGCTTGTAAGGCGTGACAATGGTGGGTGAAAAAAGCGTCACCCACCCTACAAAAAAGCCCTGCAAATGCAGGGCTTAGGTCAACTCATCATATTAGCTAAAACTGATTTGGTCATCGACAACAGTACCGGTGACTTTGGTACCCGGCGTAAATTTGCCTGACAAAATCAACTGCGCCAACGGGTTTTCGATCCAGCGCTGCACTGCACGCTTAAGCGGCCGCGCACCGTACACGGGGTCGTAACCCACAGCGATTAGCTTGTCCATTGCCTCATCACTCAACTCAAGGCTCAGCTCACGCTCAGCCAGTCGCTCATGCAAGCGGCTCAATTGAATCTTAGCGATGCCGGCAATTTGATCACGCGCCAGCGGTTCAAACACCACCACTTCATCGATACGGTTGATGAATTCCGGACGGAAATGTGTCGTCACAGCATCCATTACCGCAGCGTGTTGCGCTTCGCGATCACCGACAAGTTCCTGAATCTGTGCAGACCCCAGGTTTGATGTCATCACCACGACCGTGTTTTTGAAATCCACGGTGCGGCCATGGCTATCTGTCAGCCGACCATCTTCCAGCACTTGCAGCAGCACGTTGAACACATCTGGATGAGCCTTCTCAACCTCGTCGAGCAGGATCACCGAGTAGGGTTTGCGCCGCACAGCTTCCGTCAGGTAGCCGCCTTCCTCGTAACCCACATAGCCCGGCGGTGCACCAATCAAGCGAGCAACAGAGTGTTTCTCCATAAACTCGGACATATCAATGCGCACCAACGCATCCTCGGTATCAAACAAGAACTCAGCCAGCGCCTTGCATAGCTCGGTTTTCCCCACCCCGGTTGGGCCAAGGAACAAGAACGAGCCACTTGGCCGGTTCGGGTCAGACAAGCCCGCACGCGAACGGCGCACTGCGTTAGAAACCGCAACCACTGCCTCATTTTGGCCGATCACCCGCTGATGCAGCAGATCTTCCATTTTGAGTAGTTTTTCGCGCTCACCTTCGAGCATTTTCGAAACGGGAATACCGGTCCATTTCGACACCACCTCGGCGATTTCTTCCTCAGTCACTTTGCTGCGCAACAACTGATTTTCTGTTTTTCCGTGCTGATCCACCATTTGCAGACTGCGTTCCAGATCCGGAATCACGCTGTATTGCAGCTTGGCCATGGCTTCAAGATCACTTTTGCGCCGAGCAGCCTCAAGCTCTTGGCGAGCCTGTTCAATTTTCTGCTGAATTTGCGCAGAGCCCTGAACCTCAGCTTTTTCCGACTTCCAGATGTCTTCCAGGTCAGCGTATTCGCGTTCCAGACGGACAATGTCTTCCTTTAGCTTTTCCAAGCGCTTGAGTGTTGCTTCATCGTCTTCTTTCTTCAGTGCTTCGCGTTCAACCTTAAGTTGAATCAAACGCCGCTCAAGGCGATCAAGCACCTCTGGCTTGGAGTCAATCTCCATACGAATACGGCTGGCCGCTTCGTCGATCAGGTCGATGGCCTTGTCAGGCAACTGCCGATCAGTAATGTAGCGATGGCTAAGCTTGGCCGCCGCGATAATTGCGCTGTCGGTAATCGCAACACGGTGATGGACCTCATAGCGCTCTTTCAACCCACGCAAAATTGCGATGGTGTCCTCTTCGCTAGGCTCATCAACCAGCACTTTTTGGAAGCGACGCTCAAGTGCAGCATCCTTCTCTATGTACTGGCGGTACTCATCGAGTGTGGTCGCACCCACGCAGTGCAACTCACCACGGGCCAGGGACGGCTTGAGCATATTGCCCGCATCCATCGCACCCTCGGCTTTACCCGCGCCGACCATGGTGTGCAGCTCATCAATAAACAGAATGACCCGGCCTTCCTGCTTGGCGAGTTCATTGAGTACGGCCTTCAGGCGTTCCTCAAACTCACCACGGAACTTGGCACCGGCAATCAGCGCGCCCATGTCGAGCGACAGCAGGCGCTTGTCTTTTAGACCATCAGGCACTTCGCCGTTGATGATCCGCTGGGCCAGACCCTCGGCGATGGCGGTTTTACCCACACCCGGCTCGCCAATTAACACTGGATTGTTTTTAGTCCGGCGCTGCAGCACTTGAATCGTGCGGCGAATTTCATCGTCACGACCGATTACAGGGTCAAGTTTGCCCTCTTCGGCACGTTTGGTCAGGTCGACGGTGTACTTGTCCAGCGCCTGACGCGACTCTTCGATATTAGGGTCGTTGACTGCATCACCACCGCGCAGGTTATTCACGGCATTTTCCAGCGCTTTTTTGCTAACGCCTTGGCCGAGCAATAACTTGCCGAGTTTGGTGTTGTCATCCAAAGCCGCCAGCAGCACCAGCTCACTGGAGATGAACTGATCGCCCTTCTGCTGCGACAGGCGGTCGGCCTGATTAAGCAGGCGCGCCAAGTCCTGCGACATGTTTACGTCGCCGGTTGGGTTTTGAATTTTACCGAGATGATCAAGCTCTTTGCTCAGCGCCTGACGCAAACTATTTACGTCAAAGCCAACCTGCATGAGCAGCGGTTTGATCGAGCCACCCTGCTGTTCGAGCAAGGCTTGCATCAAGTGCAGCGGCTCGATTGAGGCATGGTCAAGACCGACGGCCAAAGATTGGGCGTCGGACAATGCGAGTTGTAACTTACTGGTTAAACGGTCTATTCGCATGGCGTCATCCTTCCTTTAAAAAGCAGGTCGCGCTATGAATTGCGCTGATGAGCACTGACCCCCCTTGAACTGGGCTCAGTCACTCTCGGACAACCACACAAGCATTCCGCAACGGCTGGAATGCTCGAGGAGTTTTTTAACTAACCTGCTGAGATGGATAATAGATGAGGCTGTCAAGGCTGTTTTTCAAGTCAGCCTGACAAATACCCTTAGTCGGCCAGCCAGACCATCGAGGCGAAACGCCCGGTTCGAGCAGCTTGGCGATAGGAATAGAAGCGCGGATCACTGAAGGTGCAAAAACCGCCGCCATAAACGGCAGTTACGCCTCGTGCAGCCAAACGAATGCGCGCCAGCTGATAAATATCAGCCATAAAACGCCCGGCATTGCGACTCGGAATAAAGGCTTCAGCCGCTTGTGGCTGCTGACTGACAAAGGCTTCACGGACTTCCGGGCCAACTTCAAAGGCTTCAGGGCCGATTGCCGGGCCCAGCCACACCAGGGTTTCAGACGGCTCCAAGGCCAGTGCATCCAGCGTCGCTTCAAGCACGCCACTGGCCAAGCCACGCCACCCGGCATGCGCCGCCGCAACGCGAGTGCCAGCCTGGTCGCAAAACAGCACAGGCAGACAATCCGCAGTCATCACCGCGCAGGCGACACCGGGGGTTTCAGTCCAGCTGGCATCAGCCTCAACCACACGGCTGTTATCGGCTTCAGTCACCACAACCCCGTGAACCTGGCTCAGCCAGGCAGGCTGACAACCCACTTGGCTCATCAACCGTTGACGGTTTTTCGCCACCGCAACAGGGTCATCATCCACGTGCAGCCCTAGATTAAGGCTGGTGAAGGGCTCTGCGCTAATGCCGCCACTGCGGGTGGTCACACAGGCATTGACCCGCACCGGTGCGGGCCAGTCAGGAATCAACCAATCATGAGCAACACGTTTCACCCGATGAACGCCTCGCGGTCTTGTCGCAGCAAGGTCAGCAGCCAAACCAGGTCATCTGGCAGCGCCGACTCCCACTTCATGCGCTTGCCGGTAACGGGATGATCCAACTCCAGAAAACGCGCGTGCAGGGCTTGGCGCGGAAACTCTTTCAAGCTTTGTACCAAGGTCGGACTGGCCGCTGGAGGAATGCGGAACCGCCCGGCATAGACCGGATCACCGATCAGCGGGAAGCCAACATGGCTCATGTGCACACGAATCTGGTGGGTACGCCCGGTTTCCAGCTTGACCCGAGCATGGGTATGCGAACGGAATCGCTCAAGCACGCGGTAGTGGCTGATAGCTTGTTTACCACCATCGGTCACCGTCATGCGTTGACGCTGAGACGAGCTGCGGCCAATTGGCGCATCAATCTTGCCGCCAGCGGTAATGACCCCGATGACCACGCACTCATAAATTCGACTAACGGTACGTTTTTGCAATTGGTCGACCAATTGCGTCTGCGCCTGAATATTTTTTGCCACGACCATCAAGCCCGTGGTGTCTTTATCCAGACGGTGCACAATACCGGCACGCGGCACATTGACGATATCTGGAACATGGTGCAACAAAGCATTCAACAAGGTGCCATCGGCATGGCCGGCAGCTGGGTGGACCACCAAACCGGCAGGCTTGTTGATGACCAAAATATCGTCGTCTTCATAGACGATATCCAAGGCGATGTCCTGTGCAACCCATTCACCTTGGGCCTCTTGCTCAGCATTAAGCTCAAGCTGGGCGCCGCCATGAACGATATCGCGCGGGCGAATGACCTTGCCATCGACCGTCAGCAAGCCCTCTTTAATCCACGCAGTCAGGCGCGAACGCGAGTGCTCCGCAAAGAGTTGCGCGGCGATTTGGTCGAGGCGCTGACCGCCTAAATCGGTCGGTACTTCGGCACTTAATTGTATGGACTGCTTATTTATAGATGACATGCTCTGCAACGGCGGGGGCATAGCCTTTGGTTTCAGCTACGCGCTTGTGGTTAAATACGGCGTCTTTGCCCCCGGGAGTGCCAGGGGCGCCCATCATAACAGGACGGCTTTGTTCAAGACAGCCGCCGTCACAGGGACGCAAGCCGCCATGCAAGTGAAACACCTGCTGCTGATCGCCATTCTCGCCGTTACCGCCGCCTGCTCATCCAATGAAACTGTGGATGACAACCTCAGCGAGTCTGAGCTGTACCAGCAGGCACAAACGGATCTCGACAATAATAGCTACACCAGTGCGGTGGCTAAACTTAAGAGCCTGGAGTCGCGCTACCCGTTTGGCAATTATGCTGAACAAGCGCAACTTGAGCTGATTTACGCCTACTACAAAAATGCCGAGCCAGAAGCCGCGCGCTCTGCCGCTGAGCGTTTTATTCGCCTGCACCCACAGCACGCAAACGTTGACTATGCCTACTACATGAAAGGTTTAGCATCTTTTGACCAAGACCGCGGCCTGCTAGCACGCTTTCTGCCGCTGGACATGACTAAGCGCGACCCTGGCGCTGCACGCGACTCTTACAATGAGTTTGCACAGCTGACCAGCCGCTATCCAAACAGCCGCTATTCGCCAGATGCTAAGCAGCGCATGATTTACCTGCGCAACCTGCTGGCAGCCTATGAAATTCACGTGGCGCACTACTACATGAGCCGCCAGGCTTACGTGGCTGCTGCCAACCGTGGCCGCTATGTGGTGGAAAACTTCCAGGAAACCCCTGCAGTTGGCGACGCTCTGGCAGTCATGGTTGAGTCCTACCAGCACCTGACGCTCGACGAGCTGGCACAAAGCAGCTTAGAAACCCTGAAACTCAACTACCCAGACAACGCCAGCCTTGAAGATGGCAAGTTCGTGCCGCGGCGTCAGGATGATGACGACCGCACCTGGCTGAGTAAAGTCACTCTGGGCCTGATCGAAAACGACACCCCGCTACCACCGGGTGAGACTCGCGCCAGCCAAGACGTTATCCGTCAGTATGAAGAAGCTGAAGACGACATTCCTGATGAACTCAAAGATGTCGATCAACAGCTTGATGAAGCCGAGGGCAAAGACCGCTCATGGTTCAGCTACATGACTTTCGGCTTGTTCGACTGAATTTAAGCGATGCATGACTCAAAGGGAGGCCAACTAGGCCTCCCTTTTTTATGGCGCACCAGACAGCGCCAATAGAAGCCTCGTAAGGTGTGTCAACGCGAAGCTTGGGCAAATCATCCAATTTGTGTGACCAAAATGATGGCCGAAACAAGGCCTCAACCAGTCAACAGCTGTAGCGACCCAGCAGAAGCGTGACATAACGACTGTGCCGCAGGCTCGTGCTTGGTTAAACTGCTGCCATTAACTAAGAAGAGTCTGTTATGGGCCTATTTCGCCTGCTATTTCTACTGGCAATTATCGCAATGGTTTACTGGCTATGGCGGCGCTTTATCCAAGCCAAGCACGCCGCTAAACCGGTAAAACCGGCTAAGCCAGAACCCATGGTGCGCTGCGCGAACTGTGGTGTACACCTCCCCCGCGAGCATGCGCTGGCGAGTGGACCGCAATGGTTTTGCAGCACTGCACATTTAAAGCAAGGCCCAAACCAAGGTGGCCAATGATATTTTGGCCCTGGGCGGCACTCAGGGCATACGCATTCTCAAGCTGTATCACCTCTACAGGCTGATCATAGGCCTGCTGCTGGTCCTGCTGATTTCCAGCGAA
Source organism: Pseudomonas sp. NPDC078700 (assembly GCF_044542375.1). Lineage (NCBI taxonomy): Bacteria > Pseudomonadati > Pseudomonadota > Gammaproteobacteria > Pseudomonadales > Pseudomonadaceae > Pseudomonas > Pseudomonas sp. NPDC078700. The sequence continues at coordinate 166,983 of NZ_JBITUI010000005.1, read as the reverse complement.
ATGGATGTACAGCTGCTGGACATGACCCATGCCAATCTGTTCCGTAACATCAGCTGGTTTTACCTGATATTCAACGTACTGGTGACGCTCGCGGTGCAGCAGCCAAAGCGCTCTGTGCAGATTGTCAGCCTGGCAATGGTCGACGTTATCCTGTTGTCATCCCTGTTCTATGCAGCGGGCGGCACCCCCAGCGGTATTGGCAACCTGCTGATAATCGCAGTCGCCATTTCCAATATCTTGCTGCGCGGTCGCATCGGTATTTTTATTGCCGCAACCGCTGCGGTCGGCATGATCTACCTGACCTTCTACCTGAGCCTCAGTCGCCCCGCCGCCGCCAGCCAATATATTCAGGCCGGAGCCCTTGGCGTACTGTGCTTCGCCGCAGCACTTTTCGTTCAGGGCGTAACTCGTCGCCTGTATGACAGTGAAAAGCTAGCCAGTGAGCGCGCCGCTGACGTTGCCAGCCTTGAAACCCTGAACGCCTTGATTATTGAAAGAATGCGCACTGGCATTCTGGTATTGGACAGCATGCATCGGGTATTGCTGGCCAACCACGGCGCATTGGCCTTACTCGGCAGTGATGGTTTAGCCGGCAAGATTCTTGACCCGCACACCCCCGAACTGGTTAAACGCTTGCAGCAGTGGCGACAAAATCCAGCCATGCGCCCCGCCAGCCTCCAGGCCTCTGCCGACGGCCCAATAGTGCAGCCAAGCTTTATTGCCCTGCAACGGGGCCAGCAACGCCATATTTTGGTGTTCCTGGATGATATTTCGCAGATAGCTCAACAAGCCCAGCAACTCAAACTCGCCTCTCTTGGCCGGCTGACTGCTGGCATTGCCCACGAAATCCGCAACCCCTTGGGTGCAATCAGCCACGCCGCACAGTTGCTTCAGGAGTCTGAAGACCTGCCGCCACCCGACCAGCGCTTGGCCCAAATCATTCACGATCACTCGCGACGCATGAACCTGGTGATTGAAAACGTTTTGCAGCTTTCACGCAGGCGTCAAGCTGAGCCCCAGCTACTGGACCTCAAATACTGGCTGCACCGCTTTGCCAGCGAGTTCCGCAGCACCATGCCTGCGAATCAAAAACTGCACCTCGACACTCAGGTAGGCACCCTGCAAACCCGGATGGACCCCAACCAACTCACGCAAGTGCTGACCAATCTGGTCGAAAATGGCTTGCGCTATAGCGCGCAAAAGAACCCCCATGGGCAGGTTTGGTTGCAACTGTTCCGCGAGACTGAGCGCGACCTTGCGGTACTGGAAATTCTTGACGATGGCCCGGGCGTTGCTCCTGAGCAGCATCAAAATATCTTTGAGCCTTTCTTCACTACAGAAGTCAAAGGCACCGGCTTGGGCCTGTATATTTCCCGTGAGCTGTGCGAAAGCAACCAGGCACACCTTGACTATAAACTCCGCGAAGAGGGCGGCAGCTGCTTCCGCATCACCTTCGCCCACGCCAGCAAACTGAGCTTACAATGACCCGCCAGAGAGCCCTGATCGTCGACGATGAGCCGGATATCCGCGAACTTCTAGAAATTACTCTGGGCCGGATGAAGCTCGATACACGCTGTGCACGCAATGTTAAAGAAGCGCGCGAATGGCTTGCCAAAGAGCCCTTCGACTTATGCCTGACAGACATGCGCCTACCCGACGGCACGGGTATGGACTTGGTGCAATACATCGCCCAACGCCACCCGCAAATGCCCGTCGCCATGATCACCGCCTACGGCAGCCTTGATACCGCGATCAATGCACTCAAATCCGGTGCCTTCGACTTTCTGACCAAGCCAGTCGACCTCGGCCGTCTACGCGAGCTGGTCTCTACGGCCCTGCGCATTCAGGCGGCGGACGGTAAAGAACTGCCCGTAGACAGCCGCCTGCTGGGCGATTCCCCGCCAATGCGCACCCTGCGCAAACAGATCCATAAACTGGCGCGCAGCCAGGCTCCGGTCTACATCAGCGGCGAATCAGGCAGCGGTAAAGAGCTTGTCGCCCGACTCATTCATGAGCAAGGCCCACGCAGCGAGCAACCTTTTGTGCCAGTGAACTGCGGCGCAATTCCTTCTGAGCTAATGGAAAGTGAGTTTTTCGGGCACAAGAAAGGCAGCTTCACAGGCGCGGTAGAAGACAAACAAGGGCTGTTTCAGGCGGCAAATGGCGGCACCCTGTTTCTCGATGAGGTCGCCGACTTGCCGCTGGCCATGCAGGTCAAACTGCTACGGGCCATTCAGGAAAAGGCCGTGCGCACCGTAGGCGGCCAGCATGAAGCGGTGGTTGATGTACGCATACTTTGCGCAACCCACAAGGACCTGAGTGCCGAAGTGGCCGCCGAACGCTTCCGCCAGGACTTGTTCTACCGGCTCAACGTCATTGAGCTCAGGGTCCCGGCCTTGCGCGAGCGCCGTGAAGATATCGCAGAGCTTGCAGATGTCATGCTCAAACGCCTGTCCAATGACGGCGGATCAAGCGCTGCAGTGTTACAGCCCGACGCATTAGAAAAGCTCAAGAGCTACCGCTTCCCCGGCAACGTTCGCGAGCTTGAAAACATGCTTGAGCGCGCCTACACCCTTTGTGAGAACGATCAAATCACCTCGGCAGACCTGCGCCTTGCAGATGCAGGCGCGGCGTCCGAACAAGGCGAAACAAGCTTGGCGCAAATCGATAATCTGGAAGACTATCTGGAAAACATCGAGCGCAAACTCATTGTTCAAGCCCTCGAAGAAACCCGCTGGAACCGCACAGCAGCGGCGCAACGACTCGGCCTTAGCTTTCGCTCAATGCGCTACCGACTGAAAAAACTGGGCATCGATTAATCAACCCTCCATGCCCAGCAACACCGGCTAAAGGGTGAACTGACTGCTGCATCAGCCAGAAGCTGCGGTCTGCGGCGGGACATGAACCCGCCCGGGCAGGGGCGTACTGGCAAAGCCGAAAAGACTGCGGCTGCGCCATAATTTCGCACACGCTTGTCTACTGATCGCAAAAGCAGTGGCTTTTCACGTTATAATTGCCGGTTTTACGGGCCGGCTGTCGTTCGCCCGCCCGCAACCGCATTCAGTCAGGCAATCACCCATGACCACTCAGGCCGCCGAAGTCGCGAAACGTCGCACGTTCGCCATTATTTCTCACCCCGACGCCGGTAAAACCACCATTACCGAAAAACTGCTGCTGATGGGTAAAGCCATTGCAGTGGCGGGCACCGTTAAATCGCGAAAATCCGACCGCCATGCAACCTCCGACTGGATGGAAATGGAGAAGCAGCGTGGGATCTCGATTACCACCTCGGTGATGCAGTTCCCTTACCGCGAGCACATGATCAACCTGCTCGACACCCCGGGCCACGAAGACTTCTCGGAAGATACCTACCGCACGCTTACCGCCGTGGACAGCGCCTTGATGGTGCTTGATGGCGGTAAAGGTGTTGAGCCACGAACCATTGCATTGATGGATGTGTGCCGTCTGCGCGACACGCCTATTGTCAGCTTCGTCAACAAACTCGACCGTGACATTCGTGACCCCATCGAATTGCTCGACGAAATTGAAGCGGTACTCAAGATCAAAGCCGCGCCTATCACCTGGCCGATTGGCTGCTACCGTGATTTCAAAGGGGTTTATCACCTCAGCGAAGACTACATCATCGTTTACACCGCAGGTCACGGCCACGAACGTACTGAAACCAAGATCATCAAAAATCTGGATTCAGACGAAGCGCGCGCGCACCTCGGCGATGAGTACGACCGCTTTGTTGAGCAACTTGAGCTGGTACAAGGCGCCTGCCACGAGTTCAACCAAGAAGAATTCCTCAGCGGCCAGCTGACCCCGGTATTTTTCGGCACGGCCTTAGGTAACTTCGGGGTTGATCACGTCCTCGACGCCGTCGTTGACTGGGCACCCAAGCCGTTGCCCCGTGCAGCTCACGAACGAGTGATCGAACCGACTGAAGAAAAATTCAGCGGCTTCGTCTTCAAAATCCAAGCGAACATGGACCCCAAACACCGCGACCGCATTGCCTTTATGCGTATCTGCTCTGGCAAGTACGAAAAAGGCATGAAGATGCGTCACGCACGCTTGGGCAAAGACGTTCGCGTACCGGATGCCCTGACCTTCTTCTCCTCCGAGCGTGAACAACTGGAAGAAGCCTACGCGGGCGACATCATCGGCCTGCATAACCACGGCACCATCCAGATTGGCGACACCTTCACCGAAGGCGAATCCATCGGCTTTACCGGTATTCCCCACTTCGCCCCGGAACTGTTCCGTCGCGTGCGCCTTAAAGACCCTCTCAAATCCAAGCAACTGCGTCAGGGTTTGCAGGAACTGGCCGAAGAAGGCGCAACCCAAGTGTTCTTCCCTGAGCGCAGCAATGACATCATCCTCGGCGCCGTCGGCGTGCTGCAGTTTGACGTGGTCGCCAGCCGCTTGAAAGGTGAATACAAGGTTGAATGCGCGTATGAGCCAATCACTGTCTGGTCGGCGCGCTGGATCGAGTGCAGTGATAAGAAAAAGCTCGAGGAATTCAAGAACAAGGCCCTGGAAAACCTCGCCATCGATGGCGGCGGCCACCTCACCTACCTGGCACCAACGCGCGTCAACCTGGCGCTGATGGAAGAGCGCTGGCCGGATATCAAATTCCGCGCCACTCGCGAACACCACTAACAGGTTGAAGCAAAGGCCCGACGCCTGACTGTGGTGGGTGATATTTTTCACCCACCATCGCGCTCGTGAATACTCAGGCTATTTGCATGAACCACCAAGCGCGCCACTCTTGGCTGCTTGGCTTATGCCTCAACTGGCTGGGCAAAAATGATCACGCCAATCCCGATCAAGACCGCGAGCGCGAATAGCACGGCTCGCGCCTTGTGACCTTTGCGCCAAGACAGCATCGTGGCTTGCAGGGACTGCAGGGTGTAATAGGCCACAAACATTTTCGATGCGTAGGTGATGATCTCGTAAATATTGGCAAACCAAGTGATGCCAATGGCCACCAACGCCGTGAGCAAATTACCGATACGCACCGGAAACCGACGCCCCGATGCTTCCGCCAGCAAGCCTCCCGCACCATTCATATCAGCCACCGCGGCAGAGAGTTGCGACGACAATGCAGTGAGAATCAATAAAGGGCCAATCAAGATACCGATCGGCTTGAGCAAATCAATAATCGCCGTCTCACCGCCCTGCTTAGGCAAACCGTCACTGAATTGACCGGTGATTAGCAGCATGAAAACCAGGTAAATTGCCGTGGCGATCCACTGCGCCCAACGCATGCTGCGCACACGAACGCCTGCACTGTATTTTGAGCCCAGGTAGCGCGATGTTTCGAAGCCCTGGACCAGCACCACCAGCCCCAGCAGTACCGTTAAAGACTGCAAACCTTGATCGTGATGCTTGACCGCCCAGACCAGCTCCCCCGCCTGCCATTGCTGATAATTAGCCAAGGCCAGCGTCACCAACAGACCGCCTATAAGGGTCATCTTCAGCGATACGACCCATACTTCAAGGCGTTCCAAACCAGCCAGGCCGCGCAACGTGCCAAGCAAGCCAATAGCGGCTATAACCACCGTTGAAAGGACGCGAATCCACAGGGTGTCGAGGATATCGCCCATGCGTAAGCCAAACGCAGCAAACAGGTTGAGGTAGTAGGCCACCGAGACAAAATAGGCCAACGCCAAAGCGAGTTCAGAGAGGCGCTCCAACCAAATATGATAGGCCGCCGGCTCATCATCCAGATGCGGCTCCAGATGCACGATGTTGTAGCGAATCGACGCACCAAACCAATACGCCATTACACACAACCCCAGCATCGCCAGCCAGGCCCAAGCTCCTGCTGCATGGGCAAGGATGGGCCCTGCCACCAAGAATCCTGAACCGATAATCGACGCCAGCGGAGTGACCGTGGCCCGCCACATATTGGCGCGTACCAGCCGTGGGTAAAAAAACACGCCTGCAAAAACCAAACAGGAGGCGACCAACACGACATTCGGCGTCAGATTCATAGGCTTACTCAAGGTAAAACAGAAATGAAGTCCACCCAAAAGCGCAATGAAGGGCCTAGCGGGTAAAACATCGCGTCTAGCATGACAACAGTGGATGCGCCGAACGTTAATCAGGCTAGACCATGGGGCATCATATGGCGATGTATGGCAAAATATTACAACAAGCTCAGTAACGAGCTTGCCTGACCTCTTCCTATTGCGGTCCAGCTACTTATGCCCAGCGACTCTGAACCTCAGAAAAAACTAACTGCGCGTCAACGCTTTCGTGCCAGACGTCGATACCTGCGGGTCTTTCGGCAGCGATTGGCATTCTGGGTCGGTGCGCTTTTGGTGGGGCTGGTTGCACTGGCATTTGCTTGGCTGGCAGATGAGGCCAATGTCTATTTCCAGAAGATGCTCAACCACAGCAGTTACTGGCCTTGGCTGGTCACCCCGCTCGGTTTCGCAGCACTGGCATGGGCGACCCAGGGCTGGTTCAGCAACGCAAAGGGCAGTGGTATTCCGCAAGTTATTGCCACCCTTGAACGCCCCTCAAGCCGTTTCCGTAACCGGGTGTTATCGCTACCGATTGCTGCAGTCAAAATGGTGCTGTCTGTGGCAGGCCTGCTGGTTGGCGCATCGATTGGTCGCGAAGGCCCAACAGTGCATGTTGGTGCGGCACTGATGTACACCTTTGGCCGTCGCCTCGGATTGCAGGCACGCAGTGCAGGCTCTGGACTGATCATTGCCGGGGGCGCAGCAGGTATCGCCGCGGCCTTCAACACGCCGCTTGCCGGGGTGGTTTTCGCAATCGAAGAACTCAGCCACCGTTTCGAACAAAGCCTCAACGGTCTGGTGCTGACGGCCGTATTGATCGGCGGCATGGTGACCCTTGGCTTGATGGGGCACTACAGCTACTTCGGTCAACTCAGTGCGGAATTACCCCTGAGCCGCGACTGGCTTGCCGTGTTGGTTTGCGGCGTGGTCGGCGGCCTTGCCGGGGGGCTTTATTGCCGACTGGTATTACCCGCCAAGCTCGGCCCCTTGGCACTTATGGCTGCTTGGCGAGCGAAGCATCCGGTGATTTTCGCGGGTATTTGCGGGCTGATCATGGCACTGCTCGGGCTAATCTCCGGGCAGCATATTTTCGGCACAGGCTACGCCGAAACCCGGGCGATTCTGGAAGGCCAACCGGTTACAGATGGCAGCTTTATCATCTGGAAATTCCTCGCCAACGTAGTTTCGTATTTAGCCGGTATCCCAGGCGGGCTGTTTTCGCCCTCACTGGCCGTAGGTGCCAGCATTGCGCCCTGGATCACCGACTGGATTCCCGGTATTGGCTTGCAGGCCGCGGGCTTGATCGGGATGGCGGCGTACCTTGCGGGTGTTACCCGCACACCACTGACCGCCACAGTCATCACCATCGAACTCTCACACAGTCAGGATATGGCGTTGCCAATTTTGGCCGCGAGCCTGTTGGCCAGTGCTATATCAGGACGCATCTCGCCAGTACCGCTTTACCGCGCATTAGCCTTGCAAGTGCTGGATGTTGAGCGTGAATCCATTGCCAGCAAGCGCAGTAAAAGACAGCAGGAAAGCGCTGACGCAGCGGCCAGGGTGCAAGCAGAGCAGGTAGAACAAGCTCCCGAGTCAGGCAAACCTGGGCAATCGTAGTGGCAACGCAAAGCTTGGCCACCATTGCGCACGTAAATACCCCGAATGTTCACAACCGCAATGACGGGTGATAAAAGTCATCCAACCCAACGTCCGCCCCCAATGCTAGGCTAACGACTGACTCGAATATTGCCAGCCAAAGCCCATGCGCCTGATTGATACACACACTCATATCGACTTCCCCGACTTCGATGCCGACCGCACTGAAGTGCTGGCTCGTAGCCGCGAGTTGGGCGTCGAACGCCTCGTGGTTTTAGGTGTGCATCAGGCGAACTGGCAGCGTGTCTGGCAACTGGTTCAAAGCGATAAACACCTGTACGCCGCACTGGGTTTACACCCTGTGTATTTAGCGCAGCACCAGAAACATCATCTGCAAGAACTGCGTGAGTGGCTGGAACGCTTGCAGGGTCATCCTCAACTCTGTGCAGTCGGTGAGATTGGTCTCGACTATTTTATCGATGAGCTTGACCCGCAAGCACAACAAACCTGGTTTGAGGCTCAATTGCAGCTCGCGCTTGAGTTTGATCTTCCCGCGTTGATTCATGTGCGCCGCGCCCACGCCGCCACTATCGCCACACTGAAACGCATAAAACCGCTGCGTGGCGGCATTATCCATGCGTTTGCAGGCAGTTATGAAGAGGCCCGCGAATACATCAAGCTCGGTTTCAAACTGGGTCTTGGCGGCGCACCAACCTGGCCACAAGCATTGCGCATGCACCGGGTGCTGCCACGCCTGCCGCTCGAAGCCATTGTGCTGGAAACAGATTCACCTGATATGCCACCGGCCATGTATCCGCAGCAGCGCAACAGCCCTGAACACCTGCCGGAGATCTGCGGGGCACTAGCCAAACACTTCAATATCAGCGCCGAGCAGTTAGCGCTGATGAGTAGCGCCAATGCCGAAGCAGTATTCGGCTGGTCCAACTGAGCCCGTTATTCTGGGGTTTCGACCAAGGCGCGAACTGCGCTGGCGCTATCTTGCTCAAGCGCCTGTAGCGCCAATAGTTGGCACTGGGTCCATTCGAGTTCCCGCACGCGGGCTTTAACCATGGCCACCGAGCGCGCAGACACGCTTAGCTCATCAACCCCAAGCCCAACCAGCAGGGGCACAGCGAGCATGTCATTGGCTAACTCGCCACACACGCCCACCCACTTACCCTGCGCATGGGCAGCTGTCACAGTCTGGTTGATCAAATTAAGCACCGCCGGATGCAAACCGTCAGCCTGGGCCGACAACGTTGGATGGTCACGATCAATGGCCAGGGTGTACTGCGTGAGATCATTAGTGCCTATGCTAAAAAAATCGACTTCCTTGGCCAGAATAGGCGCTAACAAGGCAGCACTTGGGACTTCAATCATAATGCCCAACTGCAGGTCTTTGACCGGAATCTGTGAGCGCACCTGATGCGCAATATCGCGCGCCGCACGCCACTCCTCGATGCTGCCGATCATAGGGAACATCACGCGCAGCGGGCGTTCACCCGCACAGGTAAACAACGCCCGCAGCTGGGTTTCAAGAGTGTCCGGTCGTAGCAAACTCAAGCGGATACCGCGCATACCCAAAAATGGATTGGTTTCTGCTGGCATTGGCCAGTAGGCGAGCGGCTTGTCACCGCCTACATCAAGCGTGCGGACCACCAACGGCAAGCCATCAAGACTGTCGAATACACGGCGGTATTCACGCTCTTGAACGGCCTGATCCGGCATCTGAGCATGGTTCATGAAGATCCATTCAGTGCGCAACAAACCAATACCCTCGCCCCCTAACTCGACAGCCATCGGGGCTTCGCTGCCAGCACCAATATTAGCGGCGACCTCAACAGCATGGCCATCGCGGGTAACGGCTGGCTTTAGCCGCTCAGCATTGGCCCGCGCTTGCCGTTGCTGGCTCACTTCGCGCTCTTGCAGCGCGTGCTCCAGGGTCTGCTCGTCCGGCGAAACGCGGACCAAGCCGTGATCACCGTCCAGTAATAACTGAGTATGCTGAGCCAATGCCAGCACGCTCTCTCCAGCCCCTACAACCGCTGGAATACCCAACGCCCGGGCGATAATTGCGCTGTGTGCCGTGGCACCGCCCCGTGCGGTCAAAATCCCGGCAACCCGCTGACGATTGAGGCTGGCCACATCAGAAGGCGCAACCTCTTGCATCACCAGCACATAAGGTTCATCGGGCTCTTGCAGTGGCTTGACCTCACAGAGGTGCTCCAAGACACGCCGACCGATATCGCGCAAATCTGCAGCACGCTCAGCCAAGAGCGCATCGTGCAAGGCCTCTTGCTGCTTGGCTGCATTATCAATCTCGGCACTCCAGGCCGCCTCTGCACTGGCGTCGGCTGCCAGCCGGACTTGAATATCATCTCGCAGCGCGGGATCACTGAGCATCGCTTGATGCATCAGCAAAATGTCGCGCACATCGGTTTCCTGGCACTCATCAACCACGGCCTGGATATCGGCGGCCACTGCCTGCAAGGCATCGTCCAGACGCTGACGCTCATGCCTCTCCCCTTTGCCTTCCGCCGGGTAATCAAGCGCTTGCGGCACCCGCACCAGCGCAGGACCAATCGCTATCCCGGGCGATGCCGCCACGGCCCGCAGGCGCGAACCCGCCGCGGGGGCTACAAACTTTGGGGTTAATGCATCTTCAATTGCTGCCTGCACTGCAGGTTCGGTGTACACCGGCAGTGGTTCGACCTGCTCACCCAAGCCGTCCTCAACCGCCATTCTTAACGCGCCCAAGGCAGCCTCTGCAATGCTCGGTTCAGCGCTGAACTCAAGCACCTGACCACGCCGTGCGCCCAGCCCGAGCAATTTGCTCAAGCTCTTTGCCGAAACGCCAAGCCCCGGCTCTTCTGCCAGACGAATACGCACATCGCCAGCAAATCTCTGCGCCAGCTCACTTAGCACTTTGGCTGGCCGGGCATGCAAACCATGGGAGTTCGCCAGCGTCACGCAGACCCGACTCCAATCTGCAGGCACTTCACCGCCCAAGGCTTCAAGCACTGTACGACGCGACCTGGCTTGGCTAAATGTATCGCCATGCCCCTCAATCAACAGGTCGCACAGTCGCTCCAGCACGGGGCGGTGCGCCTCGCCGACACTGGCCGAACAGAACAGCCCTGTAACCGGTTGCTGATCAAAATCTACAGGGCGCTTGGGCGTGACAAAGGATAAGCCAGGCAGTTGCACCGACTGCTCACTGCTCAGCCACCACAACCCATCGCCCAAGGCCAACGGCTCAGCCTGCATGAGGCTGGCGATAAATGCCGAGTCTACACAGCCGGCCTTTTTCAGCAGACGCGCGCCCTGCCAGACCAACTCGTCAAAGTCTTCAACTGCAACAGCCAGTCGAATCAGTTGGCTGTCGAGTACCAAGTCCTGCGGGGTGCCTTGTAGCAGCGCAACAATGGTTTCAGCCTCGGTGGCCTGGTGCAAAGCCTGACTCAGCCCGCCATCTGCTACCGCATGGGTCAGCAATTGCAGAAGCCGCAAGTGCTCATCACCGCGTGCTGCAATGGCCACAACCAGATACACCTGTTGCCCATCACCCCAATCGACACCTTGCGGGAAATGAATCAGACGCACGCCGGCTTCGATAACCAGATCACGGCTGCTCGGTTTGCAATGCGGGGTCGCTATGCCCTGCCCCAAGTATGTTGAGCCTTGAGCTTCACGCGCCTGCATGCTGGCCAGATAGCCCGGCATGACTAAACCGTCGTCACTGAGCTTTGTCGCCAGCAGGCTCAATGCTTCCTGCTTATTTGCAGCATTGCGACCCATCTGGATCTGCGCAGCATTTATTTCAAGCATTGAGCGCCTCTTGTGCGAGCGTGGTTGTGCGGTTGCGACCGGCGGCAGGCAGTGATAGTTCAAGGCCCAGGATCAATCAGCAGCGAGCGCCGTGTGCTGTACGCCCATGGACAGCCAGGTCGTAGGTGTAGCTGATGCGCGAAACGTTGACAGCAAGCACTTGGTTTGGCGCACCCGGCAATTGAGCTTCTGCCGCAACACAGAGGGGCCATCTTACAGCAGCTTGGGAGGATTACCGAACCGGCACGACGACGAATCGAGGTCAGTTCTCGCACGTCCGGCTAGCGATAGCCCGCAGAGTTGCGGGCTATTTGGGGTGGGTTTAGACGCGGAAAGCGCCAATCAATTGCTTAAGCTGTGAAACCTGCACAGACAACTCGCGACTGGCCTGCTCGGTATCGCTGGCCCCTTCCGCCGTGCGCTCGCCCGCCTGGTTGATCTGCACAATGTTCTGGTCAATATCATGGGCAACAGCCGTCTGCTGCTCAGCGGCTGCGGCAATTTGTTGATTTTGATCAACAATCATACCGACCGCGCCGAGTATATTTTCCAGTGCGGCTTGCACTTTGCTTGATTCACTTACCGTGTCATCCGCCATCTTGTGGCTGACATTCATGGTTTTAACCGCTGCCCCTACGCCGCCTTGCAACTTGGAGATCATCACTTCGATCTCCTCGGTGGATTGCTGCGTGCGTTTAGCTAAATTACGCACCTCATCGGCAACCACAGCAAAGCCTCGGCCCTGCTCACCTGCCCGTGCGGCTTCAATGGCGGCGTTCAGTGCGAGCAAGTTGGTTTGCTCAGCCACACCCTTGATGACATCCAGTACCTGCGATATCGACGCACTGTCGCTGGCAAGCTGATTGATCACCACCACCGACTGATCGATCTCATTAGCAAGACGCTGAATACTGCCGACTTGCGCTTCGAGCAAGGCGCGACCGCTGATGGTTTCATCATTGACGCTGTTCGCGCTGCCAACGGCAGCTGCGGCACTGCTGGCGACCTCTTGAGCCGTTGCGGACATCTGATTCATCGCCGTCGCAACTTGCTCAATTTGCCCCAATTGGCCGGCAACGGCTTGGTTGCTCTGTGCAGAAACCGACTCAACCCGTCCAGCTTGACGCTCAACCTCAATAACCGTTTGACCGACACGGTTAATCAGCTCGCGAATTTTCACCACAGTGCCATTGAACACCAGCCCCAGATCGCCCACCTCATCGCGACTGCTGGCCTTGAAACTTACAGTCATATCACCGGTGGCGACTTGATCCATGGTCAAACCAAGCTGCTTGAGACTTGTCCGAACCGACACATAGAAACCGCTGTAGAGATAAAAAATCAGCAGCAACACCAGGCCCAGCGCAACAGCCAACAACAGCATTCGGTTTAAACTGGCCTGCACCCGTGCGTCGAGACGCTGATCAAGCAGACTGACCACCGCATCGCTAAAGTCATAGGTTTTGCCAATTAACGCGGTGGTGTCAGAGAAGAAGGTTCGCCATGGTGCATCCAGCGAGTCAGCGATTACCACGCGGTCTTCAAACAGGCGTGTAGCTTCGGCCAGCGTCTTTTGGCTGGCGTCCGCGGGGCCCGTCAGCGCTGCACTCAAATCCGGGCTGGCGCTGAGCGCCTGCTTAATATCAACCGAATAGGCACCGCCAAGGGTTTCCAACGACTCAAGCAAATCCGCAAAGGTATTACTGTCGGCAGAATTCAATAACCCCTGGCCCAAGGTGGCAGCGCCTAACTCGCGGCCTTGGCCCAATGCCTGGGTGACCTGCGGCATACTGCTAAGAAGCAAATTGGTCAGTTGGCGCACCGCACGCTCGCTGTCCTGGCTCAACCCGGCTTGGCTGGCAATCAACTTGGCAAATACGCCGGAACGCCCCACCAACTCGCGACCCAGATTGACCTTACTGCGCAGCGACGGCTCCGCCTCAATCGCCTGCATGCCTTCGCTAACGGTTTTGCGCTGCGCTTCGAACTCCGCCCGGTCTGCCTCAGTACTCACGGCGGGCTGCATGCCAGCCAGGGTATTTTCAATTGTGGTTTTGGCTGCGCTCAGCTCATCTGCCAAACCACTGCCGGTATTATTGGTGCCTAACTCAGCATCGACACTCAATAAATTGGCATACAGTTCAGCGTTTCGCCGCAGTTGCAGAGCATTGGACAGTAGCCCAATGCTGTTGCGGGCAGACTCACTCATCTGATACTGACGGTAGGCGTCATGCATCAGAAAGTAGTTGGTAACCAGCATGGGCAGGAAAAACAGAATACTGATCAACCCAAACTTCATGCCGAAGCTGAGGCGGTTCATCAGGGCGATAGCCGGATACAACGCAGTCTTCACAAGACGTCTCCAGATCGATTTATTTTTATTAGTCGGCAGTTCTCAAACGGACCACCGTTAACTACTCAGGCGCACTTCAACACTACAAAGCAAGACGATTGGCCAGGCAGCACAATCGATCACATCTGCAGGGCACAATGTATACCTGTTATCGGCCTGATTCTCTGTAACTTAAGGTAAGTGACGGGCTGAATATTGCGGCATAAACGCCCTTTGGGTAGCGCGCAACGTCTTTCGTCCGTCATCGTTGACAGCGGCTTTCAGGGATATTTGCTTAGGCCTTGATGGGCAAGCGTCGCGCTGCCCACCCGAGGAGATTATGCCTATAAAAACAGCGTCCACAGGGCGAACACGGCATACCAAAGAATCGCGCAGCGCACCAAGAGCTGCCACAACTCATCCAGGGTATTGACCCCAGCTTCACCCATTACAGGCGCAGGGATTTCGCACGCCGCTCTGGCAACGTTGGCCACCAAGCGAGCAGCGCAGATATCCCAGCTCAGCAACTCATGCAGCAGAGCCCGGCTGACACCCACAAAGTTACCGACCAAGCCGAAACTTACACACAGCACGCGAACCGGTAACCAATCAAAACCGTGGCGTAATTGCCCTGCCCGCGATTGCAGGGCCGGTTGCAATGAATGTTCTTCAATCAAGGCCAATAACCGATAGGCCAGTACTGCGAGCGGGCCGAGCAAGGCATACCAGAAAATCACCGCAAAGAAACTCTGATAAGCCTGCCAGACCATGTACTGCTGTACATCGGTCAACAGCATTTCCGGGTCTTGGGCATCAATGCCGAGATCGCGCCGCGCCACCAGATAGGCCGACTCATCGTCGTTGCGCCGCCAACTATCACGAAACGGCCCAAGTGCAGCCAGCAAATCGCCACGACCCAAGCTGTAGACCACAATCAACAAATGCACCGGCAGCGCCAGCCAACCATAAGCAACGGGTGCCAACAGGCCCAGCACCAGCGCTAAAACCAACAATGGCACCGCAAGTAAACCGACAATGGCTAACCAGGGCATCGCCACGTGCTGCTCGCTGCGCTCTATCTTGGCGAGGAAGCGTAGCCAGGGGCCGTCCTGCTGAATGGCACTGCGCCAGGCCGAAAATTTCTCAACCCAGAGCACCAACAGCAACACCAGAAAATTCATAAAAGCCTCTATTGTTCAGTCAAACTATTGCGCAAACGTTGCCAATCAAACGCTGGCCCCGGGTCAGTCTTACGCCCAGGCGCAATGTCACTATGGCCGCGCATGCGTTCAAGAGTGATCTGCGGATAGCCACGTTGCAAGGCTAAAGTGAGCGCTTTCAATGCATGATATTGCGCCTCGCTAAAGGGCAACTCATCAGTGCCTTCGAGCTCGATGCCCAAGGAGAAATCATTGCAGTTCTCACGCCCCTCAAAACATGACACACCTGCATGCCAAGCCCGGTCCAGACAGGATACAAACTGGGTGATCGCGCCAGTGCGTTCAATCAAAAAATGCGCCGATACCGTCAATGCAGCAATCTCGGCAAAGTAAGGGTGCTGATCGGCGTCGAGTTGATTCTGGAAAAAAGCGTGCACATGACCACCACCAAATTCCCCCGGCGGCAGGCTGATATTATGCATGACCAACAACGAGATCTCGCCTGCAGGCCGCTCATTGCAGTTAGGTGAAGGACAGTGGCGAACGCCTTGAAACCAACCGGTTTGAGAATCCAGCTGCATACACATTCCTCTAGACAGGCGCCTACTCTAGAGCCATCGCCTAGGTTGTGGCAACGCGAAGCTTGCCCACCAAGGCTCGCGTAGGGTGGCCAAGCCCCAGCTTGCCCACCGCGACTCATGAACAAAGCACAAATATCGGCACCCGCAACGGGGGGGTAAAAAGCGTCACCCACAAATCAAAACGCCCAGCATTTGGCTGGGCGTCTGGTTGAATGGAGGCGAAAGAATCAGCTGTTCTTCAAACGACGCAAATTACCGATAACCGATTCAAGCGCCCGGTCAAACAGCAGTGCGTCATCCAACAGGCGAATGGCATTGCGACGGAATTCGATGGCCAAGGCCATGCGGGTTTTCTCAAGCACCTTCATCCCTGTGCGGTTAACGAAGATAAACTTGCCGGTAGGCTTGATAATCGCCGCCAATTTGCAGCGCAGTTTATGCTCGTCGTCCTCGATAAACTCAACCCAACTGCCCACACGCAACGCATCAACCTTAGGCAGCATCTCATCGTCGTCTGGCAAGGCCACTTCAGCTTGTGGGGCTTGTGTTTCACCGGGTGCCAAAAGCACGATTTCTTCAACCACCTCAACCATCGGTGCCACTTCAGGCTCATCAATGGGGGGCACTTCAAGCAGCGGCACTTCGATTCCGGCATCGAGCAAGGCTTGGCTCTGTTCTACCTTCGCAGCCACTGCCGGCTCAGCCATAATCCGCTTGAAACGCTGGAATGCATGAACATGCAACATCTCAAGCTGGCTGAAAAATTCACTGGTCGCGAATGGATCAAACGCCGCACTGGTCATGCCTTCGCGCAATGCCTTGAGCAAGCCAGGCACCATTTGCAACAAGCGAAGTCGCGCCTCAGGATTTGCATGGGGCTCAACGCTCCAGATCAAATCATCCATGGTTGCCAGCGCTCCATCCCACTCTTGCGACTCAACGCCATGCTTGAGGCAGGTTAACGTCAGCACGCTGCTCCACCCTTCCTGAAGCAAACGCACAACCACTTCAGGCAGTTTTTTGCCCAGCAAACGCTCATTCAGCGCCTGTTCAACTTGTTTACGTGCCAACTCTGAACGCGCACTGCCTTCCTCGGCATCACGGGTGCGCTGCTCTAAAAGCTCGCTACGGCGACGCTCGTCAACAGTGAACGCCATGAAATCGCTAAGCAACTCGGCGAAAATCTGTGGGTCATCAACAAAGTCGTTAAGCAGGCGCTGAACGACCTGCTCGATCTTCTGGAACAGGTTGTCGCGCTGAACGTTATCTTGTTCGCCCCACCCTAAAGATGCAGCGGCGATCTCATTAAGCAGACGGCGCGCTGGGTGGCTGCCGCGGCTAAAAAAGGTTTTATCCAGCACCGCGACTTTGAGCATTGGAATCTGCAGACGCGCAATCAATGCCTTTAGGGAGTCAGGCAGCGTGCGGTCATCGAGAATAAACTCAAACAACATCGACACCAGGTTGATGACATCCTCATCAACCTCGCCGACAACCCGCGTTTTGCCACTCTTGGCACTGGCGCGGCTGAGTAACAGTTCAAGTTGATCACGCAACACGAAATCAGAGCTGGCCTGAACTGGCGCACGCTGTTGCATATGCGACAACAGACGCATTAAGTCATTGCTGGTGATCGGCATGGCATCAACAGGCGCTTGACGCTGCGTCATCGCACCACGCGACTGCGACAGCAAGTCCTGCAAGGCACTGAACACCTCTTGCACGTCTTGCTCAACAAACTCGCCTGCAACCGGTGAGTGCGGCTGACCAACATTGCCAGCAGCACTGCGGTTGGATGGCTGGCCATGAGTCGATGGACGACGAAGCGGCGCAGATTTCAACTCAGGCAAAACACCTGCCGCAACTAGCTGCTGATTGGCCTCGGCATACAGCTGATCAAGATCGACCAGCACAAACTTTTCAAACAGCTTGAAGATGATCAGCTTAACCTTGATCTCTACACCCAAGCTGGCGCAAGCACTCAAGAAATAAGCACACAATGAGGCCGGGCCCAGGGGGTTGCTCTTGTCATCTAGCTTGCGGCTCACCAATGCATTCAAGCGCGTAGTGAGATGGCCGAGTGCCTGACTGTCGCGGCTCAGCACCTTGGCGATCATTGCATCAACGGCCACGGTTTCTTCAAGCTCATCGTTCTGCACCAGCGACAAACTGTCGAAGGACACAGTATCAAGGGCTGGGGGTTTGCCGATGGAGTATTGATTGAGGGTAGAGAAGGATTCGAAGATGGCTTGCAGGAACTCGCGCTCAACGTTCTTTCGCTTCAAGCGCAAGTCACGCATGGCCTCGAAAAAAGCATTTTGCTCGCCATTGCTGCTGGCACGGTCGGCCATTTCAAACAGCGTATCGTCAGCGTTATCAAACAAGGCTTGCAAGGCTTGCTTGAGCTGTTGGGCAGCTTTGTCGCGCAACTGAATCAAGGCAGCAGGCAGCCTCGCCGCAGAAGCAGCGTTGGCCTGTTCCGCGGCCAAAGGATTAAGGTGAACCACCTTAGCGTCAGTTGTCATATGTGCCCGTCTCCTGCAGATCGCCCTCCTTGGCAGCCTCTCTGCATGCAATCAATCGATGCCACTGCCTCGGGTCAAAGCCTAACGTCAAGGCAATGGCGTCAATAATCTAATGTATGAACGCATTATAGCCATGTAGCACAACTTACCAAGCCTTCAACAGTATCAGGCATGACTCAGATCACACATGGCCGACTCAACTGACGAGCGGTACAAAACCCTGGACAGTTATGTTCTAAGAGTCCGCTTACTGCAAATAATTCACTCTAAGGCACTGCGCCAGCAGCCCAACGCGCTCAATTTGAACGCCGTAGAAAGCTGCGCGACAGGGATTTCTACCCTTATAATCGCCGCTCACAAAAAATGGAGCGCGCCATGCCTAACCTAATACTCGCCGACCTGACTGCCGAAATTGAGGCCAACGTTCGCCGGGCACTAGCCGAAGACATGGGCAGCGGAGACATCACCGCGCAACTGATTCCTGCCGAGCGACTGGCCCACGCCACCGTCATCAGCCGCGACGCTGCCGTTATTTGCGGCACAGCTTGGGTTGATGCAGTGTTCCGTCAGGTTGATGATCGCGTTGCCGTGCACTGGCAGGTGGCGGACGGTGACCGCGTCGAGCCGAACCAAGCACTGTTCCATTTAGAAGGCCCGGCCCGCGCCCTGCTCACTGGCGAGCGCAGCGCCCTGAATTTCCTGCAAACCCTGTCTGCTGTAGCCACGCGCTGCCAGCACTATGCCGATATGGTGCAAGGCACCCAGATCAAAATCCTCGACACCCGCAAAACCCTACCTGGGCTGCGACTTGCGCAGAAGTACGCGGTCACCTGTGGCGGCTGCCATAACCACCGCATCGGCTTGTTCGATGCCTTCCTTATAAAGGAAAACCACATCGCTGCCTGCGGCAATATCGACGCAGCCGTAAAAGCCGCACACAAGATTGCGCCGGGCAAACCGGTAGAAGTGGAAGTGGAAAGCCTGGAAGAACTGCAACAGGCCCTGGATGCCGGCGCTGACATCATCATGCTGGATGAGCTGTCACTGGATGACATGCGCCAAGCCGTCGCCATCACCCAAGGCAAAGCCAAACTAGAAGCCTCAGGTGGCGTCAATGAATCCACGCTTAGGGCTATTGCTGAGACGGGCGTGGACTATGTGTCGATTGGGGCGTTGACTAAAGATATTAAAGCGGTGGATTTGTCGATGCGGCTGGGGTTGTGAACTACATTCAAGAAACCATTTACCCAGAAGCACAACTACTGGTGACCACAAATATTTATGGACTAATGCTCAAGCATATTTAGCAAGCCATAAAAGATTTAAAAAAATAAAAAGGCCTGCTAAATAGGCAGGCCTTTCTGAGTCGATTACTTACTGCGGGCAAGACTTCGGAGCATACTTCGCATCAGTGGCACCACTTGATGTGCAAGCCCACGTTCCATCAGCAGCAGTACGCGTCCAAGTCAGCTTGGCAGCTGCAACCTGAGTAGGTGCATTCAGCATCGCACATTCAATGGAGTTTGCGCTCAGGGTGATTGTGCAGTTGTTGGTTGTTGTTGCTAAACCGATTTTAGCGTTATCACCAGCAGCAACAGTTTCACCATTGTTAACAGTCTCTTCGAAAGCGGTGCGACCGGCAGAGATTTCAGCGAGGCCGGCAGTCATTTTCGATCGTGCTTGGTAGTCGCTATAAGCAGGCAATGCGATTGCAGCCAAAATACCGATGATCGCAACTACGATCATCAATTCAATCAGGGTAAAACCTTTTTGAGCTTTCATAATTCTCTCCTAGAAATGAGTAGGCCCTACGACCTGAATGGACTAAAGCATTCATCGTGCCAACTTCTCGAATAGCGCAATTCAAGGCAATCCGCCAAAAGACAGCGCCATTAAGATCAAATTCACGACAGCATGTGACGCAATTCGTCAGTCACGGAATGTCAATTTGGTTCTACCCGTCAACTAGGCTATAACGCAGGCATAGTTTTTGGAGGTCGCAATGAACGACGTCGTCTCTCTCACCGGCCTAGCCAAGCAAATGGTCATCGCCGAACTGCTTGATGAGAAAGCAGCCCAGCAAGCGCAGCAGCAAGCCACGCGCAATAAAATGTCGCTAGTCACCTACCTTGTACAAAACAAGCTGGTGAAAAGCCGTGCGCTGGCTGAACTGGCTTCTGATCAATTCGGCGTGTCATTTGTTGACCTTGGCTCCATAGATAAAGAAAGCCAGCCGCGAGACCTGGTCAGCGAAAAGCTGGTGCGTCAGCACCGAATAATTCCGTTATGGAAGCGTGGCAACAAGCTATTTATTGGCGTCTCCGACCCGACCAACCATCAAGCCGTTACCGACATCCAGTTCAGTACTGGGCTTAACACCGAAGCCATTTTGGTTGAAGACGACAAACTCGGCGACGCCATCGAAAAGTTCTTCGACTCCGGGGCAAGCGGCATGGAAGACCTTGCCGACGTTGACTTGGATGGGCTTGATGTAGAGGCCGTAGACGACGAACCTCGTGGTGGCGATGGCGGCCAGGATGCAGATGATGCGCCCGTGGTGCGGTTCGTTAATAAGATGTTGCTCGATGCCATTAAAGGCGGCTCATCTGACTTGCACTTTGAACCTTACGAAAAAACCTACCGTGTGCGTTTGCGTACAGACGGTATTTTGCATGAAGTGGCGCGTCCACCTATTCAGCTTGCACCTAGAATTTCTGCACGCTTGAAGGTTATGGCCTCGCTGGATATTTCCGAGCGGCGCAAGCCTCAGGATGGGCGCATCAAGATGCGCATCTCCAAGACCAAGTCAATCGATTTTCGGGTTAACACCTTGCCTACTTTGTGGGGCGAGAAAATCGTGATGCGGATTCTCGACCCCACCAGCGCGCAAATGGGCATCGATGCCCTTGGCTATGAGGAAGACCAGAAAGAGCTGTATATGACAGCCCTTAAGCAACCCCAGGGGATGATTCTGGTTACCGGGCCGACAGGGTCTGGCAAAACCGTATCGCTCTACACTGGCCTGAATATTCTGAATACCGCCGATGTAAATATTTCCACGGCAGAAGACCCGGTAGAGATCAACCTTGAAGGCATCAACCAGGTCAACGTCAACCCCAAGCAAGGCATGGACTTTACTCAGGCGTTGCGCGCATTCCTGCGGCAAGACCCGGATATCATCATGGTCGGTGAGATCCGTGACCTTGATACCGCCTCTATTGCAGTAAAAGCTGCGCAAACTGGGCATATGGTGATGTCCACCCTGCACACCAACAGCGCGGCAGAGACCCTGACCCGCCTGCGCAATATGGGTGTTCCTTCATTTAATATCGCCACCTCGGTCAACCTGATTATTGCCCAGCGTCTGGCGCGCAAATTGTGCAGCA
Source organism: Pseudomonas sp. NPDC078700 (assembly GCF_044542375.1). Lineage (NCBI taxonomy): Bacteria > Pseudomonadati > Pseudomonadota > Gammaproteobacteria > Pseudomonadales > Pseudomonadaceae > Pseudomonas > Pseudomonas sp. NPDC078700. The sequence goes on along the minus strand of NZ_JBITUI010000005.1, from coordinate 145,540 downwards.
CCTGCAAGAAAGAAGTGGATGTCCCCCGCGAGACGCTTTTAGAAGAGGGCTTTCCTGAGGCAAAAATTGGCACCTTCAAGATTTTTGGCCCTGTGGGATGCGAAAATTGCAAAGGCGGTTACAAAGGCCGTGTCGGAATATATGAAGTGGTTAAAAACACGCCTAACCTGCAACGGATTATCATGGAGGAAGGCAACTCCATCGACATTTCCGCGCAGATGCGCAAAGACGGCTTTAATGATCTACGCACCTCAGCACTGGTGAAGGCGATGCAAGGCGTCACCAGCCTTGAGGAAGTCAACCGCGTAACCAAGGATTAACCATGGCGGCAAAAGCAATAAAAACCAGCGTATTCGCCTGGGAAGGTAAAGATAAGAAAGGTGCCACCATTAAAGGTGAACTCAGCGGGCAAAACCCAGCCTTGGTCAAGGCCCAGTTGCGCAAGCAAGGTATCAACCCGATCAAGGTGCGCAAAAAATCTGTTTCGATTTTCGGCAAGGGCAAAAAAATCAAGCCCATGGATATAGCTCTGTTCACAAGACAGATGGCAACCATGATGAAAGCAGGTGTTCCACTTTTGCAATCGTTTGATATTATTGCCGAAGGTGTAGACAATCCCAACATGCGTAAGCTGGTCGATGAAGTTAAACAGGATGTAGCCGCCGGTAATAGTTTCGCGGACTCTCTACGCAAAAGACCTAAATACTTTGACGACCTGTACTGCAACTTAGTTGACTCGGGGGAGCAGTCGGGAGCACTAGAAACACTTCTAGATCGTGTTGCAACGTACAAAGAGAAGACAGAAGCACTTAAAGCAAAAATTAAAAAAGCAATGAACTATCCAATTGCGGTAGTAGTGGTTGCGCTGATTGTTTCTGCAATTCTTTTGATAAAAGTTGTTCCGCAGTTTCAATCGGTCTTCTCAGGCTTTGGCGCTGAACTACCAGCGTTCACACTCTTTGTAATTGCTATATCTGAAGCACTGCAAAAATGGTGGATACTCGTTCTTATTGGACTATTTTTCGTTACCTTAGCTTTCAAAGAAACTCATAAACGATCAGAAAAATTTAGGAACGCTTTGGATCGTACAATATTAAAGCTGCCAGTGGTAGGCGATATACTGTACAAGTCTGCTGTAGCCCGATTTGCAAGAACGCTTGCAACTACGTTCGCTGCTGGCGTGCCTTTAGTAGATGCGCTTGATTCAGTTGCAGGTGCTACAGGCAACATTGTTTTTAAAAACGCAACCAACAAAATAAAAGCCGATGTTTCAACAGGCATGCAACTTAATTTCTCCATGCGCGCTACCAATACGTTCCCATCTATGGCCATTCAAATGACAGCTATCGGTGAAGAGTCTGGATCACTTGATGACATGCTTGATAAAGTTGCGACATTCTATGAGGATGAAGTAGACAATATGGTCGATGGCCTAACCAGCCTAATGGAGCCGATTATTATGTCGGTCTTGGGCGTGGTAGTGGGCGGTCTGGTTATTGCGATGTACTTACCAATCTTCCAGCTGGGTCAAGTCGTCTAACTCATGCAAACACTCGACTTTCTGGCCAGCTCAGCGCTGGCCTTTTCTTTATGCGTGCTGGTTCTCGGCTTGCTGGTGGGCAGCTTCTTAAATGTGCTGGTGTATCGCCTGCCCATTATGATGCAGCGCGACTGGCAGGTTCAGGCGCGCGAAGCTTTAGAACTGCCGGGAGATGACGACCCACAAAGCTTCAACCTACTCTTCCCCAACTCGGCCTGCCCTTCGTGCAAGCATGAAATTCGCCCCTGGGAGAACATACCGGTGTTGAGCTACCTGGCTCTACGCGGTAAATGCTCCAGCTGTAAAACCGCAATCAGCAAGCGCTACCCATTGGTTGAATTAGCCTGTGGTGCGTTGTCATTCTTTATCGCCTGGCACTTCGGTTTTACCGTGCAAGCGGGCTTAATGCTCGTGCTCACTTGGGGCTTGCTGGCGATGAGCCTGATTGATGCCGACCACCAGTTGCTGCCCGATGTACTGGTGCTGCCACTGCTCTGGCTGGGCTTGATTGCCAACCATTTTGGCCTGTTTACCAGCCTTGATGATGCCGTCTGGGGTGCGGTTGCGGGTTATTTAAGCCTGTGGACGGTATTCTGGTTGTTCAAGCTGGTCACCGGCAAGGAGGGCATGGGTTATGGCGACTTCAAGTTGCTGGCCATGCTCGGCGCTTGGGGCGGCTGGCAGGTTTTGCCGCTGACCATTTTGCTCTCATCGATGGTAGGCGCTGTGCTTGGCGTAATCATGCTGCGCCTGCGCAATGCTGAAACCAGCACGCCGATCCCCTTTGGCCCTTACTTGGCTATCGCCGGTTGGATCGCGCTGATCTGGGGTGATCAAATCACCGGGACTTACCTGCAATTTGCCGGGTTCAAATAAGCCCTGCAAAACCATCTGGCGGCCCCAAGGGGTCGCCAGCTGTTAGCCCCCTGCTCTACAATTAGCGCTCTATTTGCTTGATTAGAGCCAGCGCACGCGCATGAAACCTTGGATTTTGGGCCTTACCGGCGGTATCGGCAGTGGTAAAAGCGCAGTCGCGCAATGCTTTACCGACCTCGGTGTACATTTGGTTGATGCCGACCATGCTGCGCGCTGGGTGGTCGAGCCTGGCCGCCCAGCTCTTAACAAGATTGCCGAGCACTTTGGCCCAACTATTTTGCAAGCGGACGGGCAGCTTGACCGCGCCGCACTGCGCAAGCTGATTTTTGAGGATGCCGAGCAGCGGCGCTGGCTGGAGCTGTTACTGCATCCGCTAATCAATCAAGAGATCAGCCAATACCTGGCGCAAGCGACCTCGCCTTACGCCATTCTGGTTACGCCTTTATTGGTTGAAACCGGCCAACACGCGCTCACTCAGCGCGTATTGGTGATCGATGCGCCAGAAACGCTGCAGATTGAACGCACGCTGATGCGCGATAACACCTCACTTGAACAAGTGCAGGCGATCCTCAACGCACAAGCCACCCGCCAGCAACGGTTAAAGATAGCCGATGATGTATTGGTAAACGACCGCGACCTGGTTTGGCTGCGCAGCGAAGTCGAACGCCTGCATACTTTTTACCTGACCCTAAGTGGAGGCCAACCATGACCACACCAACTCTCGTCGCTTGCCCTACTTGCGCAGCACCTGTTGAATGGGGCCCACAAAGCCCGAACCGGCCTTTTTGCTCAGAGCGCTGCAAGCTAATTGACTTAGGTGCCTGGGCATCTGAAGAGCACGCAATTCCCGGCAACGAGCTGGAAGATGATGTGTTCTCCGAAGACATCCCACCGCGCACGCACTAACACCCGAAACCGAAATGGGCCACGCGTGGCCAAGCCCCAGCTTGCCCACCGTGATTCATGAATAAAGCACAAATATCCGCGACCGCAACGGTGGGTGAAAAAAGCGTCACACACCCTACAAATCTGGTGGGTTCTTATCGTTTTTCCAGGGTGCTGACAGATAACGACTGCGATTGAAGGTCTCCAGCCAGTCCGGGTAAAAAACCACCAATGCCGTCACTACTAAGCCGTTGATAAAGGCCTCGGGGAAAATAACCAGCCACAGGTAGCCGACGTAGTCTTCTATCCACGGCGGCATCTCAAATATGCCATCAAGCCATAACACCCCGAATGCACACAGAATCACCAGTAAGGTGGCCAATGCTGCCGGGAAGAAGCCGCAAAAAAAGATATACACAAACAAATTGTCAGGCTGCTCGCGTTCAACCCGCAATGCACACAACTCAGTGACCAACACCGGCAACACGATCAACAACATGCCGTTGACCCCAAGTGCCGAAAAATCCTGTAACCCCAACAGCATCAGCCCTATCTGTGCCAGCAAGCCGACCAGTATGGCGAACGGCCAGTCAAGCAGGAGGGTGACCGCGGTCATGCCGATAAAGTGATAGGACAGCCCTGACTCAAAGTCTCGCCGCACCAACCACAACACAAACAAGGCCAAAGCCGTGGCAAACACCAAGTGCTGACGACGAAGGTCACTGATTAACGCCAACCAGGGCGCGCGCACTATCGCCCAGAGCACCACCGGCGCATACAGCAGCCAGCCAACCAGCGCGCTAGTGGTGGTAAGTAGCTCAGCACCAATCATTTCGCCGCCCCAACAACTAAACAGATAACCCGCAGTTTACACCCCGAGCCAAGGGAGCTGCACCGCCAGCTAATCGTCGCCCCAATCTATCCAGTTGCCCGGCCCTGGCGCTAAGCTAAGCCCATGGATGACTCAGACTTCTTACGCCTGCTCACCGACCACGCCGAGCAAGCCAATGATTTTTTATCGAATGCGCGCAAATGGGAACGCGAGCGTTGGGTCTGTCAGCGCCTGCTGCAAGCCTTTAACCTGCGTCACAGCATCGAGGAGTTCAGTGCGCCCAACAACGAGCCGCCTGACGTGCTGTTTCGCGATGCCAATTTCGAGGTGTTTTTCGTACTTGATGAAGGCCGGCGTCTCAATGACGAATGGCGCGCCGAGCTGGAACGTCGTCGCCGGGCGTTTTCCCTAAGCCAACTGGTGCGACGCGAGGCGAAACCCAAGCGTATTCCCGCCAAAGATATGCTCACTCACCTGGCCCCGACACTGAGCAAAAAAGCGCGCAACTATGCTGAGCGCAACATTGACTTGGGCGAACTGGACCTGCTGGCCTACATCAACCTGAAGCGTTCGGTGCTGGATCTAAACAGCCATTTCCCTGCGCCCACGGAGTTTCTGCGTCAAGGCTGGCGCTCGCTTTCGGTGATTGCACCAACGTTTGCCCGGGTGATATTTGCCCACGCCGATGCCCCTGAGTTTTTACGCAACAACCTTGGCCGCACCGTCATTTTTGACGCGGGCATGAGCTTGTGACCGTAATATCCGCCCGTCAAATCGCTCCATAAGTGGTCCATGTCAATAACTCAAATATTTACGGTCGCATTGGTGGGTGAAAAAAGCGTCACCCTCCCTTGCCGACCAACCCTAGGATGGCCAACGCGCAGCTTGCCCACCACGACTAAAACACCGAGATAACCCATTTAATGAGCCCGCTCAAAGCATTACTGGCAGCAATACCTCAACAAGGCCAAGTCCGCTGGATTGGCGTGCGTCCGGCATCACGCGCTGCGATGATCGAGCTTGATGCAGTTGAAGCTCGACGCGACGAAGGCCTGACCGGTGACCACAGCCGTCCAAGCACGCGCAATGCGCGGCAAGTGACCTTTATCCAATGGGAACACCTTGCCGTTGTGAGTGCATTATTAAGCCGCGACGCTGACAACCCGATTCGAGCCGAAGATTTACGGCGCAATATCGCGATCAGCGGCATCAATCTATTCAGCCTTAAAGGTCGACGCTTCAGGATTGGCCAGGCGGTTTTCGAAACCACCGGCTGGTGCCAACCCTGCGCACGGTTGGAAGAACGTCTCGGTCTAGGCACATTCCAGGCGATGCGAGGCCACGGCGGCATAACCACAAGAGTGCTTCAGGGTGGCGTTATCCGTTGTGGCGACAAGCTGATTGTTGAGCCCCTTGAGCCTTCGCTGGCTTGATCACGGGCGTGCACGCTTCGCGTTGTTCAACCGAGAGTCTATAATCAAGCAAAAAGAACACCCGACCAACGAGGTTTCTATGCCCAGCCGACTTACGCCTGACGACCAGCAACGTGTTGATCAGTATCTAAGCGCACCACAGCATCAAGTCGAGCGCCGGCCTTTTAAGGTATGGCGTCTGCTATTGGTGGTGCTTGGCATTGTTGTTGTCCTTGGGGTTCTCAGCCGATTTCTTGGGAGTTTGGTGCTATGAGCTGCCTAGCGCTCGCCCGACCGCCCTGTAACTGTTCTATTCAAAGCCTTGCGAGTCAATCTAATGAACCATCAAATCGTGATCGTCGGCGGTGGCGCCGGCGGCTTGGAGCTTGCTACCCGCCTGGGTAAATCTTTAGGCAAACGCGGCAAAGCCAAAGTCACTTTGGTCGACGCCAACCTGACCCACATCTGGAAACCCCTATTGCACGAAGTTGCAGCGGGTTCGCTCAACTCATCCGGTGATGAGCTGAACTATGTTGCCCAAGCAAAATGGAATCACTTTGAGTTTCAGCTCGGGCGCATGTCCGGCTTGGATCGCGATAACAAGCGGATCACCTTGGATGCAACCCTGGATGAGCATGGCCAAGTTCTGGTGCCTCAGCGCGATCTACCTTACGACAGCCTGATTATTGCAGTGGGCAGCACAACTAATGACTTCGGCACCCCCGGAGCTGCGCAGCACTGTTTATTCCTCGACACCCGCGAGCAAGCAGAACGCTTCCACACCCAGTTGCTGAACCACTATCTACGCGCCCATGCCAGCCAAGGCGAAACCATCGAGCAAATCAGCGTAGCAATCGTCGGCGCAGGAGCCACAGGCGTTGAGCTTGCGGCTGAACTTCACCATGCGGCACACGAACTCGCCGCCTACGGCCTAAACCGTATCCTGCCTGAAAATATGCGCATCACCTTGATTGAAGCCGGGCCACGCGTACTGCCGGCGCTACCAGAACGTATCGGCCAGCCTGTGCACAAAACCCTGGAAAAACTGGGTGTCACTGTACTGACCAACTCAGCGGTTAGCGAAGTTACAGCCGATGCCTTACTGACCGCCAACGGCGAGACCATTACTGCCAGCCTGAAAATTTGGGCCGCGGGCATTCGTGCCCCTAAGTTTCTGAAAGACATCAGCGGCCTTGAGACCAACCGCATCAATCAGCTGGTGGTTCGCCCTACCCTGCAAACCACCCATGATGACGATATCTTCGCGTTTGGCGACTGCGCCGCCTGCCCGCAACCCGGCGCAGAAGGCCGCAATGTTCCACCTCGTGCCCAAGCTGCGCACCAGCAGGCATCGTTGCTGGCGAAAACCCTAAAGCTGCGCGTGCAAGGTTCAGACAAAGCAATGCCGGAGTATGTGTACCGTGATTACGGCTCACTGATTTCCTTGTCGACATTTTCGGCAGTGGGCAATTTGATGGGCAATTTGACGGGTAGCGTAATGCTCGAAGGCTGGCTGGCCAGGATGTTTTATGTCTCGCTTTATCGCATGCACCAAATGGCGCTCTACGGTTTTTTCCGCACAGCGCTGTTGATGCTCAGTGATCGCATCGGGCGGAGCACCGAACCACGGCTCAAGCTGCACTAAGCCCAAACCGCAAGGGTGGATGAAAAAGCGCCATCCACCCAATCGACTAATAAAACCTAGGGTGGCCAAGGCGAAGTTTGCCCTTGCGGGTAACCCAACAACAAAAAGGGAGGCCTTGCGGCCTCCCTTTGGGAATGCTGTCCTGTGTTGGCAATTGTGTTGCCGCCTTTATCGCCCGTCTGATTGGACAGTGCGGACCCGGGTGCCGGAACGACCCTGTTGGATCGGCGGCGGCCGCTTACCTGATTGAGTAAGCCAGCGTGGACATGTCGTCCGGGCCTTGAAACTGAGATAAATAATACGGCTGACCGCCGAGTGAATGATTGCGAAGATTGCTCATTAATGTATAGGTTGCGCAATTTTTATCTAATGAAGCATTATTAAGCGCAATATAATTAAATATCGTGACCCTAATGAACAAACTAGACCGCTATGACCTGAGTATTTTGGCAGAACTGCAACGCGACGCTCGCCTCTCCAACCAGGAACTGGCCGAACGCATTGGGCTGTCCCCCTCGCCTTGCTCACGCCGGGTTAAGCAGCTTGAAGACGACGGTTATATCGCCAAACAGGTAGCCCTGCTCGACAGTAAAAAGCTTGGCCTAAGCCTGACGGCCTATGTGCTGATTGGCATGGACCGACATACCCCTGAGCGCTTCGAACACTTCCAGGACGCCATCCGCAACTGCCCGGAAGTACTTGAGTGCAGCTTGGTAACCGGGATGGATGCTGACTACCAACTAAAAGTGGTAGTACCGGATATGGATCACTATCAAAAGCTGCTGCTCGGCACCCTTACGCGCATAGAAGGCGTCTCCAGTGTGCGCTCCAGCTTTGTCCTACAGCAGATTTTGTCGAGCACTCAACTGCCGCTGGAACATCTGCGTGGTTGAAGACCTAAGAACAGAAAGCCAGATACATCAGCATATAGGCCAGTCATCACAGCCAAGGGTGGATGAAAAAAGCGTCACCCTACAAATCGCTGCGTTCACGTATAATCGCGGGCCTGCGCTGCGACCTATTACGTAATTTGAGGCCACGATGGATACCGAGTATTTCGAAGACCTAATGACAACAGTATTGGTCAGTGTGCTGATTCTGTTTATGGCATTTATTGTCTGGGACTTGGCAAAAAAATCCAAAGCTGGCCGCTTTGGCAGCATGATCCTGTTTCTCGCTCTCGGCTTAGGCGTGCTTGGTTTTGTTATCAAGACCTTTGTGATTGCCGGCTTGGAAATCGAAGGGCACTAAAAACTCAAGCCTTGGTGGACAAGCTTCGCCTTGTTGCACCCTAGAGGCTGGGCGGTAAATCTTTCCACTGCCCCGGTTGCAAGTCATCGAGGCCCCAAGGTCCGATGCGCACCCGCACCAGACGCAGTGTCGGCAAGCCAACGGCGGCAGTCATGCGTCTAACTTGTCGATTGCGACCCTCACGGATTACCAGTTCCAGCCATGTTGTCGGAATGCTTTTACGAAAGCGCACCGGCGGATTGCGTGGCCAGAGTTGCGGCTCATCCAACTGCCGAGCCTCGGCGGGCAACGTCATGCCATCATTAAGCTCAACCCCTTGGCGCAAGCGCTGCAACTGTTCGGCAGTCGGCTCACCTTCAACCTGCACCCAGTAGGTTTTCGCCAGCTTATGTTTAGGGTCGGCGATTTGTGCCTGTAGACGGCCGTCGTTGGTCAGCAGCAACAGGCCTTCACTGTCACGGTCCAGCCGTCCTGCTGGATACACACCGGGCACATCGACAAAGTCTTTGAGAGTGGCACGGCCTTGCTCATCGTTGAACTGCGTCAGCACATCGAATGGCTTATTCAACACCAGCAAGCGCGGTTCGGCTGGAGGTGCCTTGGCCTGACGCCGGGGCGCAGGCTTTGCTGATGAGGCAACAGGGCGATTCCTGGCAGCTGGGCGTGGTGGGCGCGGCATTGAGTATTCCAACATAACTGAACTAAGTACGCAGTTTACCCGAGCATCACCGCTGATGATCTTGATTCTTCATTCTGAACAAGGGGCTATGCTGCTTGTCAGTTGAATAATTCCGCCTCAAGGAGTCCGCAATGAGCATCGTCAATACCTTCACTGGCTGGGCTGCGACTGCAGCGGGCGAGCCACTTGAGAAGTTCGAATATGACCCGGGCCCCCTGGGTGCCGAAGAGGTTGAGGTCGCCGTTGAATACTGCGGCGTTTGTCACTCAGACCAATCAATGATCGACAATGAATGGAAGAACGCACGTTATCCATTTATTCCCGGCCATGAAGTGGTTGGCACTGTAGTTCGCCTGGGCGAGCAAGCACGCGGGCTTGAACTTGGCCAACGGGTTGGCATCGGCTGGAACAAGGGCAGTTGCATGCATTGCGACGCGTGCATGAACGGCTCGCATCAGCTGTGCAACTCGATCAAACCCACCATAGTTGGCAGCCACGGCGGCTTTGCTGATCGCATGCGCGCCCATTGGGCTTGGGCCTTGCCGATTCCCGACAGCCTCGATCCGAGCATGGCTGGGCCGCTGTTCTGTGGCGGCTCGACCGTATTTGCGCCCTTGCTGGAACTCAACGTGAAACCGACAGACCGCGTCGGCGTTGTCGGTATCGGCGGCTTGGGGCACTTGGCATTGCGCTTTTTGAATGCCTGGGGTTGCGAGGTCACAGCCTTTACCTCATCACTGAATAAGCAGGAAGAAGCCAAGCGTTTGGGCGCACACAAGGTAGTCGCCTCCACTGACAGTGCAGCGATGAAGAAAATTGCCGGCACCTTGGACTTTCTCTTAATCACCGCCAGCGCAGACCTCGATTGGAATGCACTGATCAGCACCTTAGGCGGCAAAGGACGGCTGCACTTTGTCGGCATTGTGCCCAGCGCAATCCCGGTACATGTGTTCAACCTGATCCCGCGCCAGCGCAGCATTTCTGGCTCACCCGTTGGTTCACCCGCGACCATGCGCAGCATGCTGGAGTTTTGTGCCCGTCATCAGATATTGCCGCAGGTTGAACACTTCCCCATGAGCAAGGTGAACGATGCCATACAACATCTGCGCGACGGCAAAGCGCGCTACCGAGTCGTGCTAGACGCCAGTAAATAGCACAAAAACAAAAACGCCCCAGATTATCGCTGGGGCGTTGTGGGTTTCTTAGTGCTGATTAACGGAACGGAGGCTCATCGAAGCTACGCAACTTACGTGAGTGCAATGAGTTGAGTTGACCGCGGAGCATGTCCAAAGCGGTGATACCGATGTGCAAATGCTGGGTCACCGCCCGCTCGTAGAATGCACCCGCAGCGCCGGGCAGCTTGATCTCGCTGTGCAGCGGTTTGTCTGAAACACACAACAACGTGCCGTAGGGCACCCGCAAACGATACCCTTGCGCGGCGACTGTGCCGCTCTCCATATCCACGGCAACCGCCCGCGCTTGATTAATCAGTGGCCGCTCCTGAGCCCAGCGCAGCTCCCAGTTTCGGTCGTCATAGGTCAGCACCGTGCCGGTACGCAAACGTCGCTTGAGGTCATCGCCCTTCTCACCCGTTACTTGCGCAGCTGCATCCTGCAGCGCTTGCTGCACCTCTGCCAAAGCAGGCAGTGGAATATTCGGCGGCAAGACTCGATCAAGAATCCCGTCGCGGCGCATATAGGCATGGGCCAGCACATAGTCGCCAATGGTTTGTGACTGGCGCAGGCCGCCGCAGTGGCCAATCATCAACCAGCAGTGTGGGCGTAATACAGCCAAGTGATCGGTGATGTTTTTGGCGTTTGATGGGCCAACCCCAATATTGACTAAGGTAATGCCATCACCGCCGTCACCCGCGTGCAGGTGATAAGCAGGCATCTGATAGCGATGCCAGACCACCCCACCGATGATGGCTTGCATTTCACCCTCAGACATACCGCGCTCGATAATCACGTTACCTGGCAGCACCATGCGGGTAAAACGCGACTCGCCAACCAGCATATCCAAGCCATGACGAATGAACTGATCAACATAGCGATGGTAATTGGTCAGCAGAATCCACGGCTGCACATGACGCCAGTCGCTGCCGGTGTAATGCACAAGTCTGCGCAGTGAGAAATCGACCCGAGCGGCATCAAACAACGCCAGCGGCATCGGGTCCATGCTTTCCCAGCTATTTAAACCGTCGGCCGTATTGTCTGTGGCTGCAGACAGATCAGTGCTGGGAAACACCCGCGCCAACTCACCAGCAGTCACCCCGGAACCCGCCAGCTCGTCGCCTTGCTCGACCACATAAGGGTAAGGGATATTCTGCTGACTTAGGCCGACCTCAACGCGCAGGGTGTAGTCATGCATCAAGGGTTGCAGCTGTTCAAGCAGATATTTACGAAAGGCACCGGGATGAGTGACGGTAATGCTGTAGGTGCCTGGCACCTGCACCTTGGCATATGCACGTACCGTAGCCGGGACTTCGCCGTGACATAGGTACGTCAGACGCAGTTCTGGGTAACGAAACTGGCAGTGCGTGGCCGGATCGGGCTTGAGCCGATCCTTGAGATAAACCTTGAGGGCTTGACTCAAGGCTCGCGTGGCTTGCTCATGCAGTGCGGCGAGTCGATCCACAGCCTCTTCAGGGCTAGTGACAACAATAAAGTCTTCTGAACATGTATTCACGGCAAACCTTCCTGGCTGAACATGCACGCCAATAGTGCACCCTAGACGGCCTCATTAGCCAGCTTAAGGCGTCGCCAGAGCCACTCAAAAGTTTCAGATAGTGCAGTGAGCCTGAAAAACCCGAAAACTGAGCGGCTGCCGTCGCCCAGTCTTCAATCCCATATGCCGTTACGCCAGATGAGGCGTGCTACGCGCAACCAAAGCCTCTGCATCTATACCTCGCGGCAGAGTCCCGTAGACCCGGCCACCTTCACCTAAACGGCTGGCAAGAAAAGCATCAGATACAGTCGCATTGCCCCCCTCAAGCAACAGCTTGGCTTGCAATGCGATGGCCAGATCTTCAGTCAGTTGTCGAGCGCGGAACTGGATATCATCCGTGTCCTTGAACGCGCGCTGAACCTTGCCGATATGCGCTTTCAAGCGTGCATCGCCATGGCCATCGCCCAGTTCGGCAAACAAGGCTTCCAGTACGCCCGGCTCTTTCGACAGCGCCCGCAGCACATCAAGGCACTGAACATTGCCCGAACCTTCCCAAATCGAATTGACCGGTGCTTCGCGGTATAGCCGCGGCAGGATAGTTTCCTCAACGTAACCGGCCCCACCTAAACACTCTTGGGCCTCGTTGATCATCGCCGGGGCGCGCTTGCAGATCCAATATTTGCCGATTGCCGTCACCAACCGAGCAAACTTTTCCTCCTGCTCGTCATGGGCATTATCCAAGGCCTTGCCCATGCGCAGGGTCAAGGCCAACGCGGCTTCACTCTCAAGGGCCAAATCAGCCAAGACGTTTTGCATCAGAGGCTGTTCGGCCAACACACGCCCACCGACTTTACGGTATGCACAATGATGCGTGGCTTGAGTCAGGGCTTGGCGCATCAAGGCGCTGGAGCCGATCATGCAATCAAATCGGGTCAGTGACACCATTTCGATAATGGTCGGTACCCCGCGGCCTTCTTCGCCAACCATCCAGGCTAGCGCGCCCCGGTATTCCACCTCGCTAGAGGCGTTTGACCAGTTACCCAATTTGTTCTTCAAACGCTGAATGTAGAACTCGTTGCGCGAGCCGTCCGGGCGGTGGCGCGGCAACAAAAAGCAGCTCAGACCTTTATCCGTGTAAGCCAGCGTCAGGAAGGCATCGCACATCGGCGCCGAACAAAACCACTTGTGCCCAACCAGCTCATACGCCTGCCCCGGCCCCGGAATGCCCACAGGATGGGCGCGGGTGGTGTTGGCCCGCACATCAGTGCCGCCCTGCTTTTCGGTCATGGCCATGCCGATGGTCGCGCCGGTCTTTTGCTCAATCGGCAAATTACGCGGGTCATACTCGGTTGAAAGAATTTTCGGCAACCAGATTTCAGCGATATCCGGCTGCAGCTTGATCGCCGGAACGCTGGCGTAAGTCATGGTCAATGGGCAGCCTGAACCGGCTTCAGCCTGACTGTGCAAATAGCTCATGGACGCTCGGGCTACATGGGCCCCGCTGCGCGGGTCAGTCCATGGCGAGGACGGCAATCCATGCTTGATCGCAGCGCCCATCAACTCGTGATAAGCCGGGTGAAACTCAACCAGATCAATGCGATGACCATAGCGGTCGTGACTTTTGAATTCCGGTTTATGTTCGTTAGCCAGAAAGCCTGCGGCCATTAGAGGTCCGCCCGCCAGCGCGCCGTAGGTGTGCAGACGGTCTTCGGCCCAAGCGCCACCAAAACGACGGTTCCACTCCTGCAACGCAAGATCGACCCGATACAGATTGGCACCCTCCATCGACGGCACCTGATTAAACACTTCATGGGTTTCAGCGTTAACGCTCGGGTTCATTGGGGTATCTCCTTGGCGCCGACGGCGCTTAAACAGAATGCGATCAGGCCCGCAGTAATCTCGCCCAGCGTCATGGCCGGCTGGCCTTTGGCGCGTGCCGCACAGGCACTGGGCGATAGAGGTCCAACCAGTGATTCAGCAATAGCGCCAACCAAGCAGGCAGCGCTTAATTGACTGTGCTGCATACGAAAATGGCCACTGGCGACGCCCTCTTCCAGCACCTCGACCAGTAACTCGGCGTAGGCTTGGCGAAACAGCAGGCGTTGTTCATCGACTTCAGGATCAACCGGTTCAGCAATCAATGCATAGGCCAAGCGGCGACTGTGCCAAGCTCGGGCGGCAAACTGGGTTAAGCCTGCAGCCAAGCGCTTGGGTGCCGGTAATGAGCTTCGCAATGCCTGAGCCATTGCATCGACCTCACGCTGGCTGGCCAGTGCAAACACTTCAGACGCCAACTCGCCTTTACTGCGAAAGTGGCGATACAGACTGCCCGTCGCGATGCCGACATCCTCAGCCAAGGCCTGCATGGTCAGCGCGGCAAAACCGGCCTCACTCACTCGCGCTTGAGCACAACGTAATATTCGCCCCCGCAAGGCATTGTCGCGATCAATTCGTAACGGACTGGTGCGATAGACCATGGTCTGAATCCTGATTCAACATTTAACCAGTGAATCAGGATTCAGCTTTTCAATACAGAGGGATTTTAGGCAGATCAGGCGTCATTTACGCCAGCGCTTGGCAACTTCGACATAAAGATATTCACGCACCTTGCCATCCATCTTGGCCGACCGCGAACATTCAGTTTTTTGCAGAACCATAGCAGTCGAGCTTAGTGTTGGCCGCCTAGGGTTTAGCCGCGAGCGTACCGGCAAGCGCCAAGTGAACATTGAGCTTGAAGTGACTGCCCTGACCCGGCTGCGACTTATGGCTTAGCTCGCCACCCAAGAGCGCGACCATTTGCCGACAGATGGCCAAGCCAATGCCTAAACCGCCAAAGCGCCGAGTCATGGAGCCATCCAGTTGCTGGAAGCATTGGTATAAAGCGTGATTATTGGCCTGATTAAAGCCAGCACCTGTGTCGATCACATCAATGCATAGCGGCACACCTTGCTGCGTATTAGCCTGTGGGTTAATACGTAAGGTCACACAGCCCTTATCCGTAAACTTAATCGCATTATCCAGGAGGATATCGATACTTAAGCGAAGTTTAACCAAATCACCTTCAAGCTCATCAGCTAAGCCTTCATCGTACTCAACTACAAACTCCAAGCCTTTGGCCTGCGCCAGAGGCATGTACTGGGCACTGAGCGAATCGATCAACCCTCTCAAGCTAAAAGGCTCGCACAACGGATACAACCTGCCTGCCTGCAACTCTGTCAGGGTCAGGATGTTGTTGATCATGTGCATCATCTCTTGCGCCGATCCCGATGCCATGGCGCGGTACTGCTCCATCTCATGATCGAGACGAACACTCTGGAGCAAATCCAAAGAGCCAATCACCCCATTCATTGGCGTGCGTAATTCGTGACTAATGGTGGCCAGAAACTCATCTTTTAGACGGTTGTTGTTGGCCAAGGCCTGATTAAGCGACTCCAGCTCACGCCGGGCTGATTGCAAAATCGCGGTGCGCTCTTCCTTAAGGATGTTGATTCGGTCAGCCAATGCCAAAGACAACAATGCCACCTCAAGCGCAGAACCAATCTGGCTGGCATACATGGTGATAAACATGTTCGGCAAAAAGCCCAGAACCATCAGCGTATTAAGGATGCCGCCGAGCAGAAACGCCGACCATGCGAAGATAAAGTACCGCGCAACCCGCATGCCGCTAAACCAAGCGCTTAGCCCTGCGCAAAAGACCGCCAAGGTAAAGATCAGAGCAAGATAAGTGGCTAAGCGCAAAGACAGTGCATAGCTTGCAGTCAAGGCCAAAACCATCACCAGCGCGGCCCCAGCCATCACCGTCAGCAGTGAGCGATCGAGCCATTTGCCTTGCAGCGCTGTCTGCAAAAAGCTACGCGCAAACTGGGTGCCGAATAAGGTCGCAGAACCAATCAAAAACGGTGTGGCGGCATTCGCCCACCATGGACTACTCGGCCAGAAGTAGGCAATCCCGGCACCGTTGACTGACACCTGATAAAGGCCGAACGAGGCGATATACAAGATGTAATACAGGTAACTGGTGTCACGCACGCTGAGGTAGATAAACAGGTTGTAAATTATCATCCCCAGCAGCACGCCGTAGATGATGCCCAGCACATAGATACGCATCGGCTGGCTTTCAATGTAGGCATTCGCTGCCCACAGCTTCAACGGCGCCTGAATAGAACCCTGGCTCTGCAAACGCAAATACACTCGGCGGGGCTGATTGGGCTGCAACTCCAGCTCAAACAGATAGTTATTGTTTTTGATTTCGCGCGAGTCGTAGGGCAACGCATCGCCAGTGGTGCGCTGTAAATCAAAGCCACCTTGGCCGTTATCGATGTATAGCGCGAGGTGATCAAGAGGCGGATAGGCAAGCTCTAACAACCAACGTCGTTCGCCTGACAGTTGCCGGGGGCTGTAATCCAGATCGACACGCAGCCAAAATGCCGAACGCGAATAGCCAGCATTGAGTATGTCTTCAGGTTGGTGTTTAAAACGCGGCGCATAATCGGCCGACGAGACTTGATCGATAGTGGCTGTACCACTTGCGTCCTCAAGCACATAGCTGACGCGACCCAAGTCTACTGATCGCGTATGTTCATCAAATGTCACGGCTCCAGCCAATAGCGGCCAGACAGCAAGCAACAGGATCAAAATGGTGCGCATTCAGCCCCGCGAAAACGTGATGACCGACAATTTTCAACTGCGTCCGCGAGCCCCAACTCACTTATGTGACGCCGTCAGGCATGCCTGTTTATTCGAATTAACGACACGATATCACAGGCTAAAACCTGCAATAAGCAACCCTCGCACAAAATATCCATAAATTTACTTGCGCCCTTCTCGCCCGAGCCTTCAACCGGGTACCCGGACGCCCCTCCAGCGTTAAAAGCAGCTGTTTGAAAATAGCCAATCGCTCTAGCGCGGGACAATCATGTTGCAGGCCAAAATCAGTGATTTAATGATAAGCTCGCGCACCATGAAAACGCCTACTTCTCGCCCAGTTGTACTTTGCCTGTCTGGACACGACCCAAGCGGTGGTGCCGGTTTACAGGCTGATATCGAAGCGCTGCTCGCTCAGGGCTGTCACGCTGCACCTACTGTGACCGCATTGACCGTTCAGGACACTGTCAACGTTTCCGACTTCCGCGTGCTTGATCGCGAATGGGTACTGGCCCAAGCCAATGCCGTTATCGCTGACCTGCCTGTTGAGGCGATCAAGCTGGGCATGCTCGGCTCGGTCGAGATGGTCGAAACCGTACTGCAGATCCGTAACAAGCTGCCAGGTATCCCGCTGGTCTGCGACCCAGTGTTGCGAGCAGGTGGCGGCGGTGCTCTGGGCAAGGATGAGGTTGGCTTCGCCATGCGCGAGAAGCTCTTCCCAGCGTCAACCATTGCTACGCCAAACTTGCCCGAAGCGCGCATCTTGGCCGAATTACCAGAGGGCAGCGCCGATGAATGTGCAGCTAAATTACTGCCATTTATTGAGCATTTACTGATCACCGGCGGTCATGGTGACGAGCACGAAGTGCACAATCGCCTTTACTCACGTGACGGCAGCCACCATACATTTACGTGTCAGCGCCTGCCTGGCAGTTACCACGGTTCCGGCTGCACCTTGGCCAGCACCCTGGCGGGTCGTCTAGCAATTGGCGAAGAATTGGTCAGCGCCGTACGCACCTCGCTCGATTACACCTGGCGCACCCTGCGTGATGCAGAACAACCGGGCCAGGGCCAATTTATTCCACGGCGCTTACCGCTGGACGGATTCTGATGGAGATCAACTGATGAAGCTGCGCGGTCTCTACGCCATCACCGACAGCCAGCTGTTGGCAGGTGGCAAGCTGCTGCCCTATGTCGAAGCCGCGCTTAAAGGCGGTGCCAAACTCCTGCAGTACCGCGACAAATCCAATGATGAAGCGCGACGCCTGCGTGAAGCCGAAGCCCTACGCGAGTTGTGCAACCGCTACGGCGCAGCCCTGATCATCAATGATGACGCAGAGCTCGCGGCACGTTTGGGTGTTGGCCTGCATCTGGGTCAGAGTGACGGCTCGCTGGCAGTCGCACGTGCCCTGCTGGGCCGCAATGCAATCATTGGCGGCACCTGCCATGCCGAACTTGATCTGGCGCAGCGCGCTAACGACGAAGGTGCCAGCTATATCGCTTTTGGCCGCTTTTTCAATTCCAACACCAAACCTGGCGCACCCGCAGCGACTGTCGAGCTGCTTAATCAAGCGAAAAGCCGTTTCAACCTGCCGATCGTAGCGATTGGCGGCATAACCCTCGAAAACGCCCCTCAGCTGATCGCCGCTGGCGCCAGCATGGTTGCGGTCATTCACGGGTTGTTTGCTGCTGACTCCGCAGATGAGGTCGAGCGCCGCGCCCGCGCCTTTAGTGCGCTTTTTAGCTAACTGAACAGGTTAACCACAGATTAAATTTTGCAGAGCCTAACCACTCTGCACAGACTTTGAGAGGCTCCCGATGTCACGTTCAGAAACCCTATTTGCCAACGCCCAAAAACACATTCCGGGCGGCGTCAACTCACCGGTTCGCGCATTTAAAAGTGTGGGCGGCACGCCATTGTTCTTCAAGCACGCGGCGGGTGCTTATGTCACTGACGAAGATGACAAGCGCTATGTTGACTACGTTGGCTCATGGGGGCCGATGATCCTTGGCCACAGCCACCCAGAAGTACTTGATGCTGTGCGCAAGCAGTTGGAACACGGTTTGTCCTATGGTGCACCGACTGCCATGGAAACCGAAATGGCCGATCAGGTGTGCAGCATCGTGCCTTCCATGGAAATGGTGCGCATGGTCAGCTCCGGCACTGAGGCCACCATGAGCGCCATTCGTCTGGCCCGGGGTTTCACGGGACGCGACTCGATCATCAAATTCGAAGGTTGCTACCACGGCCACTCAGACAGCCTTCTGGTCAAAGCGGGATCAGGTGCGCTGACCCTCGGCGTCCCCAGCTCGCCTGGCGTACCCGAAGCCTTTGCCAAGCACACCCTGACCCTGCCGTTCAATGACATCGACGCCGTGGCCAAGTGCCTGAGCGAAGTCGGCAGCGAGGTTGCCTGCATCATCGTTGAGCCGGTTGCGGGCAACATGAACTGCGTACCGCCAGTCCCCGGCTTTCTCGAAGGCCTGCGCGAGCAGTGCGACAAACATGGCGTGGTACTGATTTTCGACGAAGTGATGACTGGCTTCCGCGTCGCCCTCGGCGGTGCTCAGGCGCATTACGGCGTCACCCCTGACCTGTCGACCTTCGGCAAAATTATCGGTGGCGGCATGCCAGTTGGCTGCTTCGGCGGTAAACGCACAATCATGAGCCACATCGCGCCACTGGGCCCGGTTTACCAAGCGGGCACCTTGTCAGGCAACCCACTGGCCATGGCCGCTGGCCTGACCACCCTGCGCCTGATCAGCCGCCCCGGCTTCCACGCCGAGCTAAGCGATTACACCTCCCGCCTGCTGCAAGGTCTGCAAGAACGTGCAGACGCTGCTGGCATCGCCTTCACCACCACTCAAGCGGGCGGCATGTTTGGCCTGTACTTCACCGAACGCAAGAGCATCAGCAGTTTTGAAGATGTGATGAGCAGCGATAGCAATCGCTTCAAGCAATTCTTCCATCTGATGCTCAAAGGCGGTGTATACCTCGCGCCAAGTGCATTCGAAGCCGGGTTCACCTCCATTGCACTGGGTGATGCGGAGCTGAAGATTACCCTTGATGCGGCTGAGCATGCCTTCGCCGAGATGACTAAAGCTTGATGCAATACACCACTGCCGCCAGTGATGCATTGCTGGCGCTGGCCTGCATTGCCAGCACATTGTTGATTAGCAAGGCCCGGGCGCGTTACCACGAAGGTGATCAGCCCGCCTTGTTTTGCGCTCTACTCGGCTTCGGCCTGACCGCCGCTGCAGCTGTTTGTGGCAGCGTACGCTATGGCTTGGACCCAAGCTGGCAAGGCACCCACCTCTGGCTGACTCAGGCCAGCACTTACCTCGGCCTGCCACTAATGGGTTGCGCAGCACTGGCGTTGAGCCGCAGCCAAGTATGGAGCCGGGCAAACTGGGGCCGAATAGTCCTTGGCCTGTG
The DNA here is from genome assembly GCF_044542375.1 of Pseudomonas sp. NPDC078700. Classification (NCBI taxonomy): domain Bacteria; kingdom Pseudomonadati; phylum Pseudomonadota; class Gammaproteobacteria; order Pseudomonadales; family Pseudomonadaceae; genus Pseudomonas; species Pseudomonas sp. NPDC078700. The sequence goes on along the minus strand of NZ_JBITUI010000005.1, from coordinate 125,673 downwards.
CACCTTTTTCGAACTGGCTCGTCAACTCAATCAACTTGATGAGTACCGCTTACTGCTCAACCTCATGACCTTGGCGCTATTGCTCTACGCGGGTTTCGTTCAGCACCCCAACAAAGCACCCATGCTTGCAGCAGCCACCGCAGTTGGATTGTTTGTAATTGCAGGCCTCGCTGTAGGCACCCACGGATACATAGGCGTCGTGCGCCGCGTGGACCTGTTTCACCTACTGCTGACGCCTGCCTATCCGCTGCTCGCTTGGCTAATATTGAAACTGCCGGGGCACAAAGGGGTCTCAACAGCAGTGGGCGAAGAAACCAGCAAGATGGCCAATTAGCTGTTCTGAAACTTTGTGCATCGCTTAAACAATTGATTTATATAGATTAAATAGCAACTTCTAACCTGCTATTAATGCCATCCACTATTACCCCGGACTGACTTGAAGCCGCTTAGTTACAGCTATTTACGATAAACTTTGTAAGAACAGTGCTGCTTATTTCATAATGTGACACCCGCCACGTTTTGCGGGTCATCTATTAGTCGTACAGCAATGCGAGGAACAAGGATTTTCATGAACCGCACCGGCCGCGCCCTTTCACTGGGCTGCCTGCTGCTTCTGCCTTTACTCGCTAATGCGGGCGGTAACTCGCTGCTCATACCGGCGACAGGAAGATGCTCACTGAACACCGCCCCTGAAGAACTCCCGGACGCACTCAACGCGTGCCTGACCTCTGCCAAAACTGGCGATCCGCAAGCTGCGTATGAGCTGGGCGAGTTCTATTACGACGGCAAACGTGCGCCTCAAGACCTGGAACAAGCGCTCAACTGGTTTGAACAAGCCTCACTAAAAGGCCACGCCCAAGCGCAATACCGCCTGGGCATGATGTTTTTCCGTGGCGAAGGGGTGCAGGCGAATAATATTCAGGCCTTTATCGTCCTGAAAATGGCTGCGGTCAATGGCTCGGATGAAGCCATGGACAGCGCCGACCTGATTGCCGAGAAAATGCAGCGCAATGAATTGGAAATTTCCAATCAGGTGCTGGGGCAGATTTTCCGCAATTACTTACAAGAATTGCAAACAGCCGAGCATATAACGCCTTTCAATCCGCTGCCGTAAACGCCAAACAGGCGACTAAGAACAGTAGCCTGTTTAGCCGCAAGTACTTACTTCTCCGGCATTGGCATTGGGAACGGCATTACATTACCGCCACCCTTGGCTTCGCTGATCTTCGGCGTACCTAAACGCTCGACTTCATCAATTCGAATAATCGAGTGCATCGGTACAAAACTGCGCACGACACCATCGAACTGCGCTTTGAGCTTTTCTTCGCTGGGGTCGACCACGACTTGAGTTCGCTCACCAAAGACAAACTCCTCCACCTCCAGAAAGCCCCACAGATCACTTTGAAAGATCTGCTTGGCATACATTTCGTACACCTGACCCTGATTGAGAAAAATCACTTTATAAATAGGTTCGCGCTTGCTCATAGAGGCAGTTTAGTCGGGCCATAGAATAACGGGCGCGAATCATAGCATGCAGCAAAGCTAGGAACAGAAGCACTTGGGGCTTATAATGTGCGGTTCTTCGAATCACCCTTTGAGCCCGCATGAGTAAGAAGCTTTATATCGAAACCCACGGCTGCCAGATGAACGAGTACGACAGCTCGCGCATGGTCGATCTTTTGGGCGAACATCAAGCCGTGGAAATCACCGAACGCGCCGAAGATGCGGACCTGATTCTGCTCAACACCTGCTCCATCCGCGAGCGGGCGCAAGACAAGGTATATTCCCAGCTGGGCCGCTGGCGTGAACTGAAAATCAGCAATCCAGACCTGGTCATCGGCGTTGGCGGCTGTGTCGCCAGCCAGGAAGGTGCAGCCATTCGCGACCGTGCGCCTTATGTCGACGTGGTTTTTGGCCCGCAAACCCTGCACCGACTCCCCGAAATGATTGATGCTGCGCGCATCACCAAACTGCCGCAAGTTGATGTGTCCTTCCCTGAGATCGAAAAGTTCGACCGTCTGCCAGAACCACGCATTGATGGTCCCACCGCCTATGTCTCGGTGATGGAAGGCTGCAGCAAGTACTGCACATTCTGCGTTGTGCCCTATACCCGGGGCGAAGAAGTCAGCCGCCCGATGGCCGATGTACTGAGCGAGATCCTTCACCTTGCTGAAAACGGCGTGCGTGAAGTGACGCTGCTTGGGCAAAACGTCAACGGTTATCGTGGTGATACGGGCAATGGCCAAATCGCTGACTTTGCCGAACTGCTCTATGCGGTCGCGGCGATCGACGGCATTGACCGCATTCGCTATATGACCTCGCACCCGCTGGAGTTCTCCGACGCGCTGATTCAGGCGCATGCAGACATTCCAGAGCTGGTCAAATACCTGCACCTGCCCGTGCAGTCCGGCTCTGACCGAATACTTGCTGCGATGAAGCGCAACCACACCGCGCTTGAGTTCAAGTCGCGAATTCGCAAGCTCAAAGCCGTAGTGCCTGAGATCCTGATCAGCTCCGACTTTATTATCGGTTTCCCCGGCGAGACTGAAAAAGACTTCGAGCAAACGATGAAATTGATTGAGGACGTCGGTTTCGACTTCTCATTTTCATTCGTCTACAGCTCACGCCCCGGCACGCCTGCAGCGGACCTGCCCGATGACACACCAGAAGAGCTGAAAAAGCAGCGCCTGAAGATCCTGCAAGACCGCATTAATCAAATCGGCGCTGCCAATACGCGACGCATGGTCGGTAGCGTTCAGCGCATTCTGGTCAGCGATTACTCAAGGAAAGACCCTGGCATGTTACAGGGTCGCACCGAGAGCAACCGCGTGGTCAATTTCCGCTGCGATAACCCAAGCCTGATTGGCCAATTTGTCGACGTAATGATCGACAGCGCCCAATCTTATGCGCTGCGGGGCAGCTTAATCACCGATTCAGGTGCTGAATAAACCCGTGCAGCCCAGCAAATCAGGGTGTTTCGCGCATACTGAACTAAAGCCTATGCTGTTCCTGCTTTCATGCGCGAACAGCTAAGGCTATTCTTGCTCAACTACCCCTGCCGACTGGCGGCCATCTTATTATTTTGAATACACAGACAGAGCCACATCATTTCATCCTCGAGCCTTTCGAAGCTAATCGCTTCGCCAATCTGTGCGGGCAATTTGACGAAAACCTGCGCCTGATTGAACAACGCCTCGAGATCGAAATTCGCAACCGCGGCAATCAGTTCGAATTGATTGGCGATAGCGAACAAACCCGCGCAGCAGAACAGTTGCTGCGTCGCCTCTACCGTGAAGCGAAAAGCACTGAACTCTCACCTGACATGGTGCACCTGTTCCTGCAGGAGTCTGGTATCGAGGAACTCAAGAACTCGACGGTCGAATCCAACATTGCCCTGCGCACACGCAAAGGCATGATCCGACCACGCGGCGCCAATCAACAGGCCTACGTTAAATCGATACTTGAGCACGACATCAATTTCGGCATTGGACCTGCGGGTACCGGTAAGACCTATTTGGCCGTGGCCTGCGCTGTTGACGCGCTGGAGCGCGAGCAGATCCGCCGAATTCTGCTGGTGCGCCCGGCGGTTGAAGCGGGCGAGAAGCTTGGCTTCCTACCTGGCGATCTGTCACAGAAAATCGACCCCTATCTGCGCCCGCTCTATGACGCGCTATATGAGATGCTTGGTTTTGAACACGTCGCCCGACTGATCGAAAAACAAGTGATCGAAGTGGCCCCCCTCGCCTACATGCGCGGTCGTACGCTGAACAATAGCTTCATCATCCTCGATGAAAGCCAGAACACCACGCTTGAGCAAATGAAGATGTTCCTGACCCGAATCGGCTTTGGCTCTACAGCGGTGATCACCGGTGACATTACTCAGGTTGACTTACCGCGAGGCACCAAGTCAGGCCTGACTCACGTAATCGATGTATTGCGTGACGTGCCCGGCATCAGCTTCACCCATTTCAAGCCCAAAGACGTGGTCCGCCACCCCTTGGTCCAACGTATTGTTGAAGCCTATGAGCGCTTTGAAGAACGCGCACAAAGCAAGCCTGCAAACGGGCAGGACAACCGCGATGCTTGAGTTGGACTTACAAGTCGCCAGCGATGCCAGTGACTTACCCAGCGAAGCACAATTTCGCGACTGGTGCGCAATAGCCTTGCGCCAGCGAACGGCCGACTCTGAACTGACCATACGCCTGGTCGATGAAGCAGAAGGGCTTGAGCTCAACCACACTTACCGTCAACGCGAATACGCCACCAACGTGCTCTCGTTCCCGGCTGATGTGCCCGATGAAATGCTCGACATCCCGCTGCTGGGCGACTTGGTCATCTGCGCGCCCGTCGTTGCGCGCGAAGCAATAGAGCAAGATAAAAGCCTGACGGCCCATTGGGCTCATCTGGTGATTCACGGCTGCTTGCACCTTCTTGGTTACGACCATATAGAGGATGCAGAAGCTGAAGAAATGGAAGCATTAGAACGTACACTGCTCGCCGAGCTGGGTCATCCCGACCCCTATGCCGACGACGAACAATTAATCACAAGCAAGGATCCTGAGTAAAACCCCATGAGCGAAGACCGATCGAGCAACGAGCAAAAGTCATGGCTGAATAAGCTGACACAGGCTTTTGCTCACGAGCCGAAAAACCGTCAAGAACTGCTGGAAGTCCTGCGCGAAGCGCACCAGAATAAGCTACTGGATAGCGAGGCGCTGGCCATCGTTGAAGGTGCTATTCAGGTAGCTGACCTGCAAGTTCGCGACATTATGGTTCCACGTTCACAGATGATCAGCATCAAAGCGACGCAAACTCCGAAAGAGTTTCTGCCGTCGATTATCGAGGCGGCACACTCGCGCTACCCGGTGGTGGGCGAAAGCCTTGATGACGTGATCGGCATTTTGCTTGCCAAGGATCTGCTGCCATTGATTCTGCAAGATGAGCAACAGAGCTTCAACATCAAAGACTTGCTGCGCCCAGCGACTTTTGTTCCGGAGTCCAAGCGCCTCAATGTGCTGCTGCGCGAGTTCCGCGCCAATCACAACCACATGGCGGTGGTGATTGACGAATACGGCGGCGTCGCAGGTCTGGTGACCATTGAAGATGTGCTTGAGCAGATCGTCGGCGACATTGAAGACGAGCATGACGTTGAAGAAGACAGCTACGTCAAACCATTGCCAAGCGGTGATTTTCTGGTCAAGGCGCTGACCCCAATCGAAAACTTCAATGAATCCTTTGGCACCGACTTCTCCGATGATGAGTTCGACACCGTTGGCGGCTTAGTCATGAGCGCCTTTGGTCACCTGCCAAAACGCAACGAAGTCACCGAGATCGGCGGCTTTCGCTTCCGCATCCTCAACGCCGACAGTCGCCGCGTGCACTTGCTGCGCCTGACCCCTCTGGTGGGCTGATGCACAACCCGGCTGAGCCCGCTCACTGGCTCAGCCGGGCAACAATTAGCACTGCAAACTTGCCGAACATGGGCGCTTACCTATAGCCTCCTGCGGTCTTTTATCGTCTAGGATTTAACATGCGCTGGATCACCCGCCCGGGTTGGCTAGGTAACCTGATTAGCATGGCTGCAGGTGCCATTACCACTTTTGCACTTGCACCCTTTGATATCTGGCCACTAGCGCTGCTGTCCATCGCACTGCTTTACCTTGGCTTGCGCGACCTGTCACCGCGCAAAGCCGCTGGGCGCGGCTGGTGCTACGGCTTTGGCCTGTTCGCCGCTGGCACAAGCTGGGTCTATGTCAGTATTCATACCTTCGGTGACGCATCGCCCCTGCTTGCAGGCCTGCTGACACTCGGCTTTGTCATGGGCCTTGGCTTGTTTTTCGCACTGCCCGCCTTCCTCTGGGCACGCTGGATACGCCGCCCTGAAGCGCCGCTGGCTGACGCCCTGGCGTTTGCCGCGCTGTGGGTTGCGCAAGAGGCTTTCCGTGGCTGGTTCCTGACCGGTTTCCCTTGGCTTTACGCAGGCTACAGCCAACTCGACGGCCCCCTCACCGGGCTCGCTCCGGTCGGTGGCGTGTGGCTGATCTCTTTTGTCTTGGCACTCACCGCAGCCTTGGTCGTCAACCTCTACGCGCTGCGCAAGCGCCCTGCTTTTTTAGCCGCCGCAGCAGTGCTACTGGCTGCCCCCTGGCTGAGCTGCCTAGTTCTAAATGGCTACGCCTGGACCAAGCCTGCCGGCCAGCCGCAAACTGTTTTATCGATCCAGGGCAATATTGAACAAAGCATGAAATGGGATCCAGCCAAGCTGGAGGCCCAGCTTAAGCTGTATCGCGACCTGACCTTGAATGCCAAGCCAACTGACTTAGTGATCTGGCCGGAAACCGCAGTCCCCGTACTCAAAGACCAAGCGCTGGGCTACCTGAGCAGCATGGATAACTTTGCCAGTGAGCGTAAAAGTGCGCTGATTACCGGCGTACCGATCCGCCAGCCGAATAAAGCGGGCGAGATGCGCTATTACAATGGGGTGACGGTGCTGGGCCAAGGCAGCGGCGACTACCTCAAGCAAAAGTTGGTGCCATTTGGCGAATATGTGCCGTTGCAAGAAGTCCTGCGCGGGCTGATCGCCTTTTTCAACCTGCCAATGTCAGACTTTGCCCGTGGCGACGCTGACCAGCCCCTGCTTGAAGCAAAAGGCTACAGAATCGCCACGTTAATCTGCTACGAAGTCGTTTACCCCGAGTTTGCCGCAGGCCTTGCGGCCAAGAGCGACCTATTGCTTACGGTGAGCAATGACGCCTGGTTCGGTGACTCAATCGGCCCGCTGCAACATTTGCAGATGGCGCAAATGCGCGCCCTTGAGGCCGGTCGCTGGATGATTCGCACCACCAACAATGGCATGACCGTGCTGATCGACCCCATGGGCAAGATCACCGCCCAGTTGCCACAGTTCAAACGCGGCCTGCTCTATGGCAGCGTGCAGCCAATGCAGCAGCTAACACCTTACCTGCAGTTCCGTTCATGGCCATTGATTATCGTCTGCGCCCTGCTGTTTGGCTGGGCATTGCTGGCCGGCCGCATGGCCAAGACCGTTTAACCGGCGACTACTCGCACACCGCCCTGCGCCAGGCACAGGGCGGCTTAATAGAAGAGTCGATAGGCAACCCGCCCTATCACCTCGTTGATCAGCCAAACACTTCGCATAAAGGCCTTGCCGTCTGGCAACCAGCCTCCATCGGGCCGCGCATCCTGGCTAGCCAGCGACCCCACAGGCGCGGACACCACCTGAAAACCAACCTGCTCAAAACTCCAGCGTGAACGCGCCATATGGAAGGCCTGGGTCACCAACACCACGCGATTGATCCGCTCCGGTTCAAGGATTTGACGACTGAACAGGGCATTTTCCCAAGTGGTGCGGCTCTGCGACTCCTGCCAGCGAGTGGCGACCGAAAAATCCTCTGCCAGGACTTTAGCCATCATTGCCGCTTCGCTCGGCGGCTGACCAAAATGCAGGCCCCCGGTTATCAACACGGGCAACCCTGAAGCCTTGGCCAATCTTGAGGCATATCGCAGGCGTTCTATGGCCAATGCGCTGGGTTGATCCTCTCCCCAAGCAGCATCCCCCTGATCACGCCCGGCGCCCAGCACGACGATGGCGTCGGCAGTCTGCGCCAGTTGGCCAACTTGAGCGGCACTGAGTGCTGGCTCCGTTTCGACTTGCTGCGCGACCCACTCAACTGCCACGGGCAAGCTCATCACATAGAGCCCACCTGCTCCGCACAGAAAACACCCGGTCGCGATACGCGGCGCACGCTTGCGCAACCACCATGCGAGGATCAACAGAATAAACAGCACACCGGGCGGCATGCACAGTTGCTTGATCAAAAAGCGAAGCGGCATTGAGTCGTTCCAACAACAGAGGTGCCGCTAAAATAACCTATAACCGCCTTGCCTGCCGTCAACGGGTAGGCAGGCACCAATGGTCAACCCCGATCCGCAACCCGAAACAGCGTTGAACCGCAGTAACGACAATCACGCACACCGGCGAGCGCTTGCCAGTCAGCCGAGCCACCACATAAAGCACAACACAGTTGGCCGCGTTGGGCCGCCAAAGGCTTTGGCCGCAGCATTTTACGCGCAGAAACCTTTACCTGCACTGAGCGTTGTGAATGGCGCTCAATGGCCGAAAACTCGGCGGCAGCGGCATGCCAACCCCGCAACCAACTTGAATCACGCTGCAAATAAGCACTGATCAATCCAAGCTCAGCCTGCGTCAAGCCATGCACCTCCAGTTCTTGCTGCTCCGTGGCAACAAGACCCTGCACACTGTGCGCATCATCCAGCGCAGTCGTTAGCCGCTGCAGTAAACGACCATATAACCCGGCACTGGCTTGTGTCCGTTGAAATTCACCCATCAAGCACCTCACCCGGGTACATACACACTCTTACTGCAAGCTTAGCGGCCTGCATTCAAGCAGCAGGCCGCTGCGACAAACGGCGACAGATTGACTGATAGATGGCCCTTCAAGCCTGCGATTATGAAATCAGGGTTTCCCACTGTTGCCGGGGGTCATGTATGCTACGGCGTTTCCCCAAAGCCTCTATTCCTAGCGCAAGTAGCCATGCACGAACAGTATCAGCCACGCGAAATCGAAGCCGCCGCGCAATCCCAGTGGGATGCGCAGAAATCCTTTGTAGTGAGCGAGCAGCCAGGCAAGGAAACATTCTATTGCCTGTCGATGTTCCCCTACCCGAGCGGCAAGCTGCACATGGGTCACGTGCGCAACTACACCATCGGTGATGTAATTGCCCGCTACCAGCGTATGCAGGGCAAGAATGTACTGCAGCCGATGGGCTGGGACGCCTTTGGCATGCCGGCTGAAAACGCCGCCATGAAAAACAAAGTTGCCCCGGCCAAATGGACCTACGAAAACATCGATTACATGAAGACTCAGCTGAAAAGCTTGGGTCTGGCAATCGACTGGACCCGTGAAGTCACCACCTGCAAGCCTGACTATTACCGTTGGGAGCAGTGGTTATTCACTCGCCTGTTTGAAAAAGGCGTGATCTACCGTAAAAACGGCAGCGTTAACTGGGACCCAGTTGACCAGACCGTTTTGGCCAACGAGCAAGTGATCGACGGTCGCGGCTGGCGCAGTGGCGCGCTGATCGAAAAGCGCGAAATCCCGATGTACTACTTCAAGATCACCGCCTACGCGGATGAACTCTTGAGCAGTCTTGATGAGCTCGATGGTTGGCCTGAACAGGTCAAAACCATGCAGCGCAACTGGATTGGCAAATCACGCGGCATGGAAGTCTGCTTCCCCTATGACGTTGCCAGCATCGGCAGCAGCGGCGAACTGAAAGTATTCACCACTCGCCCTGACACCTTGATGGGTGCGACTTATGTTGCAGTGGCCGCCGAGCATCCACTGGCCACACAAGCCGCCCAAGGCAACCCTGAACTGCAAGCCTTTATTGATGAGTGCAAGCGGGGCGGCGTTGCCGAGGCCGATATCGCGACTCAGGAAAAGAAAGGCCTGCCAACTGCATTGTTCGTCGAACACCCACTGACGGGCGAAAAACTGCCGGTCTGGGTCGCCAACTACGTGTTGATGCACTACGGCGACGGCGCAGTAATGGCTGTGCCTGCACACGATGAGCGCGATTTTGAGTTCGCCACTAAGTACGACCTGCCAATCAAAACCGTAGTGCGCACCAGCGTAGGCGATGAAACTGCTGCGCCTTGGCAAGAAGCCTACGGTGAGCATGGTGAGCTGATTAATTCAGGCGTGTTTGATGGACTCGACTTTGCCGGGGCTTTCGATGCAATCGAAGTTGCCTTGCAGAAGAAAAAGCTGGGGCAGTCGCGCACCCAGTTCCGCCTGCGCGACTGGGGCATCAGCCGTCAACGCTACTGGGGCTGCCCAATTCCGATCGTGCATTGCGACAGCTGTGGCGATGTACCAGTACCAGAAGACCAGCTACCAGTAGTACTGCCAGAAGACGTCGTGCCTGACGGCGCGGGCTCACCGCTGGCGCGCATGCCGGAGTTCTATGAGTGCAGCTGCCCTAAATGTGGCGCACCGGCCAAGCGCGAAACCGACACCATGGACACCTTCGTTGAGTCGTCGTGGTACTTCGCCCGCTATGCCTCGCCGAACTACACCGGCGGCATGGTTGATCCTGCTGCAGCCAATCACTGGCTACCGGTTGATCAGTATATCGGCGGCATCGAACACGCGATTCTGCACTTGCTCTATGCACGCTTCTTCCACAAATTGATGCGTGACGAGGGTTTGCTCAGCTCTAACGAGCCATTCAAGAAGCTGCTGACCCAAGGCATGGTCGTCGCCGACACCTACTTCCGCATCGCTGAAAATGGCGGTAAGGACTGGTTCAACCCGGCTGATGTCGAAATTGAGCATGACAGCAAAGGCAAAGTAATCGCCGCGCACCTCAAAGCGGATGGCCTGCCTGTTGAAATCGGTGGCACCGAGAAGATGTCGAAGTCGAAAAACAACGGCGTCGACCCGCAAGCCATGATCGATCAGTACGGTGCCGATACCTGCCGCCTGTTTATGATGTTCGCCTCACCACCCGACATGAGCCTGGAGTGGTCGGACTCAGGTGTTGAAGGCGCAAGCCGCTTTATGCGTCGCGTTTGGCGCTTAGCTCAAACCCACGTCAACGCGGGCTTGCCAAGCGCTACAGCACAAACTGAACTCAGCGATGCGCAGAAAGAAGTGCGCCGCGCGATTCATTTGGCAATCAAACAGGCCAGCCAAGATATTGGCCAGCATCATAAATTCAACACCGCCATTGCCGCCGTGATGACCCTGATGAACGTGCTTGAGAAGGCCGCACAAACCACTGACCAAGACCGTGCCCTGCTGCAGGAAGGCTTGGAAACTGTGGTTCTGTTGCTGGCCCCTATCACGCCACACATCAGCCACGAAATCTGGCAGCAACTTGGCCACAAAGACGCAGCCATTGACGCCAACTGGCCACAACTGGATGAGTCGGCGCTGGTACAAGACAACCTAACACTGGTGATTCAGGTCAACGGTAAGCTACGCGGGCAAATTGAAATGCCTGCCAGCGCCAGCCGTGAAGAAGTCGAAGCGGTCGCTCGGGCTAATGAAAACGTGCTGCGCTTCACCGAAGGCATGACCATCCGCAAAGTGATAGTCGTACCGGGTAAACTGGTCAACATCGTCGCTAACTGATTAGAACCCGGCACTGTGCACAGCGCCGCGCCGGGACGTTCGCCAAGGGGATACAAGATGATTAAACGGAATCTGCTACTAATCGGTCTGACCGCTCTACTCAGTGCTTGCGGCTTTCAGCTACGTGGCACCGGCGACGTGCAATTTACCTTGAATGAACTCAATGTGACCGCACGTAACGCCTATGGCGATACAGTCAAGCAATTGACCGAGACCCTTGAAACCAACAATGTCAAGGTTCATGCAGGTGCACCCTACACGCTAGCACTGACCAACGAGCAAGAAACCCGACGCTCGGCCAGCTACACCAGCTCTGCGCAAACCGCAGAAAACGAGCTGACCACTCGCCTCGACTACGAAATTCGTGGTGGTAGCGACCAACTGGTCCTGATGAGCAACCAGCTTGAAGTGCAAAGCTTTCAAACTCAGGATGGCAACAACCTGATCGGTTCCGACCAGGAAAGCAACCAACTGCGCCAGGAAATGCGGCGCGACCTGATCAATCAACTGGTTCTGCGCCTACAACTGATCACGCCTGCCCAACTGGATGCCTTATTGCAGACCGCTGAAGCCAAGGCACAGGCAGAGGCTCAAGCCGCAGCCGAGGCAGCTGAAGCAGAGCGCCAGCGTCAAGACGCTCAGCCACAGCAGTCTCCACTGGAAATACCCGCGCAGTAATCAAGGTTAATAGGCGGTGGAGGCAGCTCATCCGCCATTACTTTGCAGGGTGGATGACGCTTTTGCCATCCGCCATTTGGCGCTGCCAATATCAGGGTTGTTTACCCAGCAGGGTGGACAAGCTTCGCGTCGTTAGACCCTATGCCAATATTTAGAGGCTTCCTTTCTAAATGAAACTGAATCCCGCACAACTTGGCAAACACCTGCAAGGCGCACTCGCCCCAGTTTATGTGGTCAGTGGTGACGAGCCTTTGCTGTGCCAGGAAGCCTGCGATGCGATCCGCGCAGCAACGCGCACGCAGGGTTTCAGTGAACGCCAGGTATTTAACGCCGAAGCCAATTTTGACTGGGGTAATTTGCTTCAGGCAAGCGCCAGCCTTTCACTCTTTGCTGACAAACGCCTGCTTGAACTGCGAATTCCCGGCGGCAAGCCGAGCGACAAAGGCGTCGCCCTGCTCGAATACCTGTCGCGCCCAGCAGAAGACACTGTCCTGCTGGTGAGCTTGCCAAAACTTGATGGCAGCACACAAAAAACCAAATGGGCCAAAGCCCTGATTGAAGGCCCCAGCACTCAGTTTTTGCAAATCTGGCCGGTTGATGCCAATCAGCTGGGCCAATGGATTCGCCAGCGCATGGCCCAGGCCGGGTTAACCGCAAGCCAGGAAGCCATCGAGATGATTACAGCGCGGGTTGAAGGTAATCTGCTCGCCGCCGCGCAAGAGATCGAAAAACTCAAACTCCTTGCCGAAGGCAACCAGGTCGATGTCGACACAGTGCAAGCCGCAGTTGCCGACAGCGCCCGCTTTGATGTCTTCGGCCTGATCGATGCTGCGCTCAATGGCGAAGCAGCCCACGCCCTTCGAATGCTTGAAGGTTTACGCGGCGAAGGGGTCGAGCCTCCCGTCATACTCTGGGCGCTGGCCCGTGAGATTCGTATGCTAGCAACCATCGCCCAGCAGTTCAGCCAAGGAATGCCGCTCGATAAAGCCTTCAGCTCTGCTCGACCACCGGTCTGGGATAAACGCCGGCCTTTGGTAAGCAAAGCCTTGCAACGTCACTCAGCACAACGCTGGGCAACGCTGCTCGAAGAGGCTCAAGCCATCGATGCTCAGATCAAAGGCCAGGCCGCTGGCGACGCGTGGAGCAGCCTGAATATGTTGACGCTCAGCATCTGTGGCAAACGCCTGAGCATTAGCAACGCCTTGTAACGCCACCAGCGCGTTATACCGCCCTTCACGGCCTGCCTGACAATGCAGGGCCGTGCCTCTGGACTTTAACCTGCAAGCGCCGCATTATTTAGTGCGCAGCACCCGCTGCACGCCCATGACCCGAACGGAGTACAACATGAGCAAGTCAGGCCAAAAACGGCCAAATAAAGCCAAGTCGATTGTTGCCCAACCGCTATTTCGCAGCCAGCAGCAAAAACCACAGAAAGGTAAAGGTAGTTACCGCCGCCAAGCCTCCCAGCAAAACTGGGAGGCTTGTTGCGTTAAGGCAGCCTGAAAGCCTTGTGCCATACGTCTGCACAGGGGTTCATTCATGTTATGGTAGAGCCCTGAGAAATGTGCTGAGACCACCATGCCGAACCTGTTTTTCCGTGGCCTGAGCCACACATCAATTAGCCTCTCGCTTGTACTCCTTAGTGCCTGTTCCGAAGCACCTGCCCAACCCATGAGCGGAGACCTCACAGCCACTACGGCTACGCAGCCATCTGCTGCGATTACTCCAGCATCAGACTCAGCACAAACGCCACAACCTGCCCTGTCTTTCGCCGAATGGCGGACACTACTACGCAGCGATGCAATTGCAGCGGGCATTAGTGACTCGTTATTTGACCGTGCCTTCGCTGGCGTTACCCCCAACCCGGATGTAATTCGTCTGGACAGCAGCCAACCCGAATTCACCCGGCCGGTCTGGGAATATATCGAGGGTGCCGTTTCACCTGCCCGAGTAAAGCAAGGCCAACGCCTACTGGCGCAAGAGCGTGAACCGCTCAACCGTATTGAACAGCGCTACAAGGTAAATCGCGAAACCTTGGTGGCCATTTGGGGCATGGAAAGCAACTTCGGCGGCAACATTGGCAGCTATAACGTTGTGCGCTCACTGGCGACACTGGCTTATGAGGGTCGCCGCCAAGCCTTTTGGCGCAGCCAGCTATTGGCCGTGTTGCAAATCCTTCAGCACGGCGATACCGACCCCGAACATCTGGTCGGCTCTTGGGCTGGCGCGATGGGGCAAACCCAGTTTATGCCGACGACTTACAACGACCACGCCGTTGATTTTGATGGCGACGGCCGCCGCGATGTCTGGCGCTCGTCAACTGACGCCCTGGCCTCTGCGGCCCAATACCTGAACGTCTCAGGCTGGGAAATGAATCAACCTTGGGGCTTTGAAGTACAACTGCCAGGCAATTTCGACTACGCCCTGGCTGACCCGGACACCCGCCGCACACTGAGCCAATGGCAAGCACTGGGAATTAAAGCAGTTAACAGCACCGCTGCGTCTTTATCACCTGAGTCACAGGCCACACTCCTGCTTCCAGCGGGCCATAAAGGTCCGGCGTTTTTGCTGATGAATAACTTTCGCAGCATTTTACGCTACAACAACTCCACCTCTTACGCGCTGGCCATTGGCCTGCTCAGCGATAGCTTGCAGGGCACGGCCGGCATCCAGGGTAAATGGCCAGTAGGTGAACGCCAGCTAGGTCGCCATGAGCGCATAGAGTTACAGCAACTGCTTACGCAAAAGGGCTTTGAGCCAGGCAAAGCCGACGGCATCATTGGTGCCAATACGCGCAAAGCGGTCCGCGCTTTTCAACAGCAACAGCAGCAACCGGCTGATGGCTATCCAAGTTTTGAATTGCTGCAGGAACTGCGCAGCCTTTGACGCTAACGATGATTGTTCATCTGCCAGCGCCACCCGGCCAACTCAAAGCCTGCCCGCTAAGGCCCTGCCAACGCTGCAACCAAAATGATTGTGACCATAAGGGTGGCTGAAAAAACGTCAGCCACCCTTCCTTGAGTTAACCAACAAACTGCAGCAATAAAAAAGGCGACCCTCGGGTCGCCTTTTCTATTACTGCTAATTTTAGACACCTTGAGCAGCCTATGGCTGCTCTAACGTCCTAACGGGCTTACGCCTTGGCAGCGTGTGCTTGCTGGTCGGCGTGGTAAGAGGAGCGTACCAGCGGGCCTGAGGCCACGTTCTTAAAGCCCATCTTCAGACCTTCCTCGGCGAACCAAGCGAAGATATCAGGATGAACGAAACGCTGAACCGGTAGGTGGTTGCGCGATGGCTGCAAGTATTGGCCCAACGTCAGCATATCAACGTCGTGCTCACGCATGCGCTTCATCACTTCAATCACTTCTTCGTCAGTTTCACCCAGGCCCAGCATCAAGCCAGACTTGGTAGGCACGCCAGGCACCAACTCTTTGAACTTTTGCAGCAAGTCCAACGACCACTCGAAGTCAGAACCCGGACGAGCAGCCTTGTACAGGCGCGGCACGGTTTCGAGGTTGTGGTTGAACACATCAGGTGGCTCATTGGCAGTAATCGCCAAGGCAACATCCATGCGGCCACGGTAGTCAGGCACCAGCGTTTCCAGCTGGACGTTAGGCGACAGCTTGCGGATTTCACGCAGGCAATCCACGAAATGCTGAGCACCACCGTCACGCAGGTCATCACGGTCAACCGAGGTGATCACCACGTACTTCAACTTCAAGTCTGCAATAGCAACGGCCAGATTGGTTGGCTCATCAGTATCCAGAGGTTTTGGACGGCCATGGCCCACGTCGCAGAATGGGCAGCGACGGGTACAGATGTCGCCCATGATCATGAAGGTTGCGGTGCCACCGGAGAAACATTCGCCCAAGTTCGGGCAAGAGGCTTCTTCACATACGCTGTGCAGTTTGTGCTTGCGCAGCAGTTGCTTGATGCGATCAACCTCAGGTGAAATCGGAATCCGTACACGAATCCAGTCAGGCTTTTTCGGCAGTTCGTCTGTTGGGATAATTTTTACCGGGATGCGCGCCATCTTCTCTGCGCCGCGCAGCTTAACGCCCACTTCAACCTTGGCCGGTTTGCCGGCTGTTTCCACAGTGCTCATCAGTCAATTCCGCCCGCGAGGGTCTTCTGTTCTGCGTAATCGAGGTGTTTGACGAGCTGGTCACGCAGCTGGGCACGAACCTCAGTAAATTCTATTGGCGCATCAACCAGATCAGCCAGTTGTGTCATTGCCATCCCCGCATAACCGCATGGGTTGATGCGCTGGAAGGGTGACAAATCCATGTCGACATTAAGGGCCAGTCCATGGAACGAACGGCCATTGCGGATACGCAGGCCGAGCGAAGCAATTTTTGCATCACCCACATAAACACCCGGCGCATCAGCCTTGGTGTATGCCGTAACGCCGTAGCTGGCCAGCAAGGCCAACAAACTTTGCTCAATACGCGTGACTAAATCACGCACACCAAGCTTGGAGCGGCGCACATCGAGCATTAGGTAAGCGACTAACTGGCCTGGGCCGTGGTAGGTCACCTGACCGCCTCGATCCACCTGAACCACCGGGATATCGCCCGGAAAGAGTACATGCTCGGCTTTACCGGCCTGACCTTGAGTAAACACTGGAGGGTGTTCAAGCAACCAGATTTCATCTGGGGTTTGCGGGTCACGGCTGTCGGTAAACTGTTGCATCGCAAGCCAGGTTGGCTGGTAAGCCACCAAACCTAATTCGCGAAAGCCAATCAGGCTCATCACAACACCATGTGGACGCGGCCAGTTGCTCGCAAATCAACATGAATGGCTTGCAATTGCTCGACACCGGTTGCGGTAATCAGCACTTGCACAGAAAGATAACGCCCATTGCTACTGTCACGAGTGACCAGTGTCCCGGCATCAAGCTCAGGCGCATGGCGCTGAATAACTTCAATCACCAGATCAGTAAAACCTTCACCCGCATCGCCAATCACTTTGATTGGGTAGCGTTCGCAAGGAAACTCAATCTTTGGTGCTTTTACATCATCAGTATCGGTCATGGCATCAGCAGGCTTTTGGCCCGTCCATAAGTATTACGCTCCAGATAGGGGGCGTATTAGACGCCTCTAAACACCCAGATTGCAAACTAAGCAACGGCATTTAGAGGCGCTAAGCAAGTTATCAGTTAAACAAGCCGTAGAAGAATAGGCGAATGCTATCCCACACACGGCGGAAGAAGCCACCTTCTTCAACCGGCTCAAGCGCAATCAAGTCGGCAGTTTGAACCACTTTGTCACCTAATTTGACTTCAACCTTACCGACGACGTCACCTTTGTTGATCGGTGCCATCAGTTGCGGCGTCATGGTCATGCTGGCTTGCAGCTTGTCGACCTGGCCACGTGGCAGGGTCATGGTCAGGTCTTTTGCCAAACCGGCTTTAACCTGGTGCTCGGCTCCTTTCCATACCGTGGTTTGCGCCAGCTCTGCACCTTGCTTGTAGAAAGTTCGGGTTTCAAAGAAGCGGAAACCGTAAGTCAGCAACTTTTGCGTTTCAGCAGCACGGGCCTGCTCGCTGTTAGTACCAAAGACCACGGCGATCAAACGCATACCGTCACGAACAGCCGATGCCACCAGGCAATAACCTGCTTCATCGGTATGACCTGTTTTCAAGCCATCAACGGTCTTGTCGCGCCATAACAGCAGGTTGCGGTTTGGCTGTTTGATGTTGTTCCAGAGAAACTCTTTCTGTGAATAAATGGCGTAGTGGGCCGGATCGACATAAATGATCGCCCGAGCCAGTTTGGCCATGTCATGCGCTGACGAGTAATGGTCAGGATGAGGCAGACCCGTCGCATTCATAAAGTGGCTGTTGCTCAGCCCCAGATCTTTTGCCGTGTTGTTCATCATGTCGGCAAAAGCATCTTCGCTGCCCGCGATGTGTTCAGCGACAGCAACACTGGCGTCATTACCCGACTGAATGATAATGCCGTGCAGCAGGTCACTCAGAGAAACCTGTGTATTAACCTTGACGAACATACGCGAACCGCCAGTGCGCCACGCGTGCTCGCTGATAGTGACCATATCCTTTTCACTGATCTGGCCTTTATCGATTTCCAAGGTGGCAATGTAGGCAGTCATCAGCTTGGTCAGGCTCGCAGGCGGCAGGCGTTGATCGCCTTCATTATCAACGAGCACCTGACCACTGGCTGCATCCATCAGCACATAGGATTTAGCCGCCAGCTGAGGTGGCGCAGGTGTAGCTATTTGCTGTGCCCATGCGGCAGGCGCAGCGAGTAGCAATAGTGACAATGAAACGCGGTGCGCAAAGCTGGTGATATTCATCCGTCTCTCGAAGTAGCTGATGGTGGAACTAGCCCGAATGGGCAAATTATGAATAGCTGTCGCAGCATACGGCGGCTGTGACAGCGGCTTGCTTAGCTAATTGGCTGATTACAAAGACTGCGTTTGGCCAATTCAGTTCGCCCTGACCACTGTGGGCTTGCCCAAATTGGCCAGACGAACACTCTCTTGCAACTGCTCAGCCTCGCCCTGATTGTTGATCGGGCCGACTCGAACGCGGTGCAGTGTTCGTTGATTCTGCACCACTGAGCTGATGAAGACCGGGGCAGTGACTGTCCCGCTCAACTTGTCCTTGAGAAGCTCCGCAGCGTCCGGATTGGCGAAGGCTCCCACTTGGAGATACAGGCCAGAGGCTTCGGGTAAAGCGTTTTTTTTTGAGTCGACCTGCACAGGTAATACCGGTGCTGCATGTTGAGTCACAGGTGGCACGTACTGCTCGATCGGCTCTGCCATGGCTTGCAATTGTGGCTTAGCAGGAGCAGCCAACTGGGGTTGCGCCAAGACCATAGGCGGTTTCTTACCTTGCTGCGCCCACCACTGTTGAGGATCAATCCCCTCAACCTTGACACGGGCCGTGCCCTTCTCGGCATAACCCAGCTTTTTAGCAGCAGCAAAAGACAGGTCAATAATACGGTCGGAATAGAACGGACCACGGTCATTAACCCGCAGAATTGCGGTTTTGCCGTTTTCCAAGTTAGTCACTTTGACATAGCTTGGCAGCGGCAAGGTCTTGTGCGCAGCGGTCATGCCATAGAGGTCATAGGTTTCGCCGTTGGCAGTTGCCTGGCCATGGAACTTGGTGCCATACCAAGACGCCAGGCCTGTTGCACGGTAGGTACTGCCATCTGGAATAGGGAAATACTTGGTGCCCAACACCGTGTAAGGGCTGGCTTTGTAAGCCCCCGTGTGCGGCGTTGGCACTGCATCACGAATGAGTGATACATCAACATCCCACCATGGCGCGCCGTCACGGTGCGGACGGGCAAAGTTGCCAGGCCCGCTGATACCGGCAGATTGCGCGGGCGTTGGCTTCACCACTTGCTGTTTATTGGAGGAGCAGCTTGCCAGCGCCAAGGCGATGGCGCCAAGTGTAACGAGTCTGAGTGGCAGGCTCGACATCAATGGGTTCCCCGTGCTTCAACTATCAATTGGGCCAGTTGCGTGACCGCCATCGCGTACATACTGCTACGGTTGTATCGTGTAATCACGTAAAAGTTGGGTAAGCCTAACCAATACTCGTCGCCATCAACACCCTCAAGACGAAAAGCCGTCACAGGCATCTCGCCATCGAGCTTATCTTCAGTGCTCCAGCCTAGCTCATTTAACTGATTAACATTTTTCACCGGATCAAGGCCTTCGGTCAAACCTTGATCAACCTTATCGCCTGAAACACTCGCGCGACTGACCACCGGTTCGCGCGGCAACCAACCATGGCGTTTGAAATAGCTGGCTACGCTGCCGATTGCATCATCTGGGTTGCTCCAGATATTGATGTGGCCGTCGCCATCAAAGTCCACCGCATAGGCGCGGAAGCTGCTCGGCATAAACTGCGGCAGCCCCATGGCACCGGCATACGAGCCTTTAAGGGTGATAGGGTCAACCTGCTCCTCACGCGACAGCATCAGGAACTCACGCAGTTCCTTGCGGAAAAATGGCGCGCGCGGTGGGTAATCAAATGCCAGTGTCGACAGTGCATCAAGCACTCGGTAGTTACCGGTATTGCCGCCGTAAAAGGTCTCTACGCCGATAATCGCGACGATGTATTGAGCTGGAACACCGTATTCTTTTTCAGCACGTGCCAATGCCGCTTCATGCTGACGCCAAAAATCGACACCACGCGCGATACGTGAATCGGTAATAAAGATGGGCCGATAGTCTTTCCATGGCTTGACGCGCTCAGCGGGGCGCGAGATGGCGTCAAGAATCGATTGCTTGCGCTCAACTTCACCAAACAGGCTGACCAGTTGCTCATCGGCAAATCCGTAATCACGGGTCATTTCAGTGATGAATGAGGTTACTTCAGGTGATTGCGAGTAATCACCTGCGGTCGCTTGCTGACCCCACCCGAGCGCAGTGGCAAGTCCTAACCAATGTGCTTGTCGTACGGCCCAGCCACGCAGTATTTGCATTGATTTCATAACCCCAATTAAACCTGAGCGATCCACTTACGGTGTGTGTGGATCGACATCAAAACTCCAAACCCTGACAACAACGTGATCAGCGAAGTTCCGCCATAACTAATGAATGGCAATGGAACCCCAACGACAGGCAGCAAACCGCTAACCATACCGATATTGACGAACACGTATACGAAAAATGTCATCGTCAGCGACCCCGCCATGAGCTTACCGAACAGCGTCTGTGCTTGCACGGTTATGACCAACCCACGACTGATCAACAGCAGATAAACAAACAACAACAAACAAACGCCAACCAAACCAAACTCTTCCGCCAGCACCGCAATGATAAAGTCGGTGTGGCTCTCAGGCAAAAAATCCAAGTGTGACTGGGTGCCCAGCAACCAGCCCTTACCCAAGACTCCGCCTGAGCCAATCGCAGCTTTTGACTGGATAATATTCCAGCCACTGCCCAACGGATCAGTCTCTGGACTGAGAAAGGTCAAAACTCGCTGCTTTTGATACTGATGCAGGACAAAAAACCACATCCCTACTGCAACGGGGACCAATGCCGCCACAGCGCCAATAATCCAACGCCACTGCAGACCCGCCATAAACAGCACAAAGGCGCCAGAGGTGATGACCAACAGCGCCGTACCCAAATCAGGCTGCACTAGGATAAGGCTCACAGGCACGCCAATCAGCGCCAGACTCACCACAATATGTTTCAGTCGTGGCGGCAAGGTGCGTTTTGACAGATACCAGGCAATGGTTGCTGGCATGATGATTTTCATAAACTCGGACGGCTGAAAGCGAATGACGCCGGGGATGTTGATCCACCGGGTCGCGCCCATCGCGTTGTGCCCCATGATATCGACCACCAGCAACAGGCCAACACCCCCGATATAAGCAAGCGGAACCCAGCGCGCCATAAAGCGCGGCTCAAATTGGGCGATGATAATCATGCCAACCAGACCAATACCAAATGAACTGGCCTGCTTCATCAGCAGATCAACATCTTTACCGCTGGCCGAATAAAGGACAAACAGGCTGCCGGCCGCCAGTGTCAGCAGAAGCAATAATAAAATACCGTCGATATGCATACGCTGCAGCAGACTTGCTCTGCGGCGCATCACGTCCTCGCTGGACAGGGTACGGTCAAAACTACTGCTCATTGCTCCTCCGCCGGTTCTTTAACGGCTGGCGCATACTCAGCCTTGAGCACGCCATTATCATCAAGCAACCAAGCATCCATGACCGCTTTAAGCACGGGCGCTGCAACACCAGAGCCCGACTCACCGTTCTCCACCATCACCGAGACAGCAATTTCGGGGTCTTCTGCCGGAGCAAACCCAACAAACAAGGCGTGGTCACGATGGCGCTCACGAATTTTGCTGCGGTCATAGCGCTCGCCCTGCTTGATGGCAACTACCTGCGCAGTACCACTCTTACCGGCAATTCGGTAAACCGCTGAGTTGCCGACTTTACGCGCCGTACCCCGCGCGCCATGCATAACCATTTCCATACCATGCCGAGCGTAATCCCAGTATTTAGGGTCTTTGAGCACGATATCAGGGATTGGATTTTCATCCACAGGCTTGTCGCCACCCACCGTTTTAGCCAGATGCGGACGAATCCATTTGCCGTGGTTGGCCACCAGCGTAATCCCCTGCGCCAACTGCAGGGGGGTGGTTTGCATATAGCCTTGGCCGATGCCGAGAATCAGTGTTTCACCCGGATACCAGGCTTGACGGTAGCGTCCGCGTTTCCACTCACGGGACGGCATCAGTCCGGCTGTTTCCTCAAACATATCGAGGGACACGCGCTGACCCAGGCCAAACTTGGTCATGTAATCGTGCATACGATCAATGCCCAACTTATGCGCAAGGTCATAGAAGTAGGTGTCGTTAGAGCGCATCAAAGCGGTATCAAGGTTTACCGAGCCGTCACCATAGCGGTTCCAGTTACGGTATTTGTGGGTGTTGTTCGGCAACTGATAGAAGCCAGGGTCAAATACCCGGGAGTTCGGTGTAACGACACCCGCATCCAGGCCGGCAATGGCCATCATCGGTTTGACTGTCGAACCCGGCGGATACAGGCCGCGCAGCACTCGGTTGAATAATGGCTGGTCAATCGAGTCACGCAGTTCGGCGTAGGCCTTGAAGCTAATACCGGTCACAAAAGGGTTAGGGTCGAAGCTCGGCTGGCTAACCATCGCCAACACTTCACCGGTCTTGACCTCAATCGCCACGATGGCACCGCGTCGCCCTGCAAGCGCCTTCTCAGCCGCCTCCTGCAGCTTGGTGTCGAGGGTCAGAACCAGATCTTTGCCCGGCTCTGGATCAGTGCGATTAAGCACCCGCAGAACCCGGCCACGGGCGTTGGTTTCAACTTCCTCGTAACCCACCTTGCCGTGCAATTCAGACTCATAGAAGCGCTCAACACCGGTTTTACCAATGTGATGGGAGCCACTGTACTCAACCGGATCGAGTTTTTTCAGCTCAGCTTCGTTGATCCGCCCAACATAGCCAACGGAGTGGGCAAAGTGCTCGCCAAGCGGGTAATGGCGAACCAATTGAGCGGTCACCTCAACGCCCGGCAAGCGGAATTGGTTAATGGCGATCTTGGCAATTTGCTCTTCGCTCAATTCAAAGAGCACAGGCACCGGTTCAAACGGCCTGCGACCTTGCTTCACGCGCTTTTCAAACAGCTGCCGATCTTCGGGCGGGAGCCCTAAAACCTCGACGATAACGTCCAGCACCTGCTCCCAGTCACCCGCTCGTTCACGGGTCAGGGTGAGGCTGAAACTGGGCCGATTATCGGCGATGATAACCCCATTCCTGTCGTAGATAAGCCCACGATTCGGCGGAATAGGCTGAACATGTACACGGTTATTTTCAGACAGCGTTGAGTGATACTCGTACTGCACAACCTGAAGGTAATAAAGACGACTCACCAGCACGCCAATCAACAAAAAAACCACAATGGCACCGACGATCGCACGTCCACGAATCAGGCGCGCGTCTTTCTCGTGGTCTTTTAGGCGAATCGGCTGCGGCATCGGCTACTGTAACTACTTATGATAGGGATGGCCGGACAGTACAGTCCAGGCGCGGTAAACCTGCTCGCCAATCAGGATGCGTACCAGCGGGTGCGGCAACGTCAGCGGTGACAACGACCAGCGCTGCTCGCTGCGCGCCTGAACTTCAGGCGCGAGCCCTTCCGGGCCACCGACCATCAAATTGACCGTTCGCGAATCAAGTCGCCATTTGTCCAACTCGACGGCTAACTGCTCTGTGCTCCATGGCCGTCCTTCGACTTCCAGGGTCACAATCCGTTCACCGGGCTGAACTTTAGCCAACATGGCTTCACCTTCTTGGCGAATCATGCGAGCTACATCGGCATTTTTACTTCGCGTTGTCAGCGGAATCTCTATCAGCTCAAGCGCCAGTTCAGAGGGCATGCGTTTGGCATACTCTTGCCATCCGTCCTCGACCCAGCGCGGCATTTTAGACCCGACCGCAATCAATTTGATACGCACCGCTAGAGGCCCTTATTCAGCTTCTGGGCCTGACTCTGGCGCATGCTGTGCACGGCTTTGCTCAGCGCCTTGCCACAAACGCTCAAGGTCGTAGAACTGACGGGTGGTAGGCAGCATTACATGGACCACAATGTCGCCCAGGTCGAGCAACGCCCACTCACCGGTATCCAGACCTTCGCTACCGATTGGGCGTACGCCCTGCTCTTTTACTTTCTCCAGCACGTTGTCGACCAGCGACTTAACGTGGCGGCTGGACGTACCGCTGGCAATCACCATGAAATCAGTGATGCTGGTTTTTTCGCGCACATCGATGGTGACGATGTCTTGCGCCTTGATGTCTTCCAGAGCTGCAATGGCCAGTTTGACCAGGTCTTCGCTCGGCATGATTTGATTCTTCATAGGTAACTCGTTTGCCTCATGTGTCAGAGTTTGCAAACTACTGCTGCTAAAACTCGCCATTAACCGCGATATTCATCAAACGCTCCGCCATGCAAGATAAGCTGATGATGACTCATCCGGTTGCTTTAGTGATGCATAGCGTAGCGCAGTAATTTATCTACATACTCTCAGTTCGCTGCACGGTACAGCCCGTGCGCTTGGATATAAGTCAGTACCGCGTCCGGCACCAAATAACGTACCGATTTTCCGCTGTGCAATAGCCCGCGGATTTGTGTGGCAGACACCGCCATCGGTGTTTGCCACACAAAGGAAATCTGTCCACACGCACCGGTCATCGCGTGTGGATCACTGACACTGCGCGCAGCTAACAGATCGCGCAGCGCCTCTGGGGCTTCGCTGTCAGCATCGGGACGCTGTAATACCAAAATATGGCAATGCAGCAATAACTCATCCCAACGATGCCAGCTCGGCAACCCGCAAAAGGCATCCCAGCCCAGTAACAAATACAACTGATCATCTGCCGCCAACTCGCCGCG
This sequence comes from Pseudomonas sp. NPDC078700, assembly GCF_044542375.1. Classification (NCBI taxonomy): domain Bacteria; kingdom Pseudomonadati; phylum Pseudomonadota; class Gammaproteobacteria; order Pseudomonadales; family Pseudomonadaceae; genus Pseudomonas; species Pseudomonas sp. NPDC078700. Next base: position 100,886 of record NZ_JBITUI010000005.1, on the reverse strand, counting down.
CAGCGACTCCAAGGTATCGATGCTATAGGACGGCTTATCACGCTTAAGCTCGCGGTCATCGACTACAAGCGGCGTAACCCCAGCCACTGCACTCTCAACCATCGCCAGACGGTCTTGGGCAGATACCTGGGGTGAATCTCTATGGGGCGGCCGCGCGCTGGGTACCAGTCGCAACTCATCAAGCGCCATGAACTCGACGACTTCTACAGCGCCGCGTAAATGACCAATGTGCACCGGATCAAAGGTGCCGCCAAACAGGCCAATGCGTTTAGGCATTCTGCCCGCGCAACTGACCATCGCCGACCACTACATACTTCTCGCACGTCAGGCCTTCAAGCCCAACCGGGCCACGGGCATGCAGCTTATCGGTGGAGATACCAATCTCAGCACCAAGGCCATATTCAAAACCATCGGCGAAACAGGTTGGGGTATTGAGCATGACCGAACTGGAGTCAACTTCGGCCATAAAGCGCCGGGCGTTGCCTTGGTGTTCAGTCACGATCGAGTCGGTGTGGTGCGAGCCATAATGGTTGATGTGCTCAATCGCCTGATCCAGATCATCAACGATGCGGATCGACAAAATCGCCGCCAAATACTCAGTCGCCCAATCTTCATCAGTCGCAGGATTTGCCGCAATGAGTTCGCGCGTACGCTCGCAACCGCGCAACTCAACACCTTTCTCGGTGAACTGCTCAGCCATTGCAGGCAAGAAATCCGCTGCAATCGATTGGTGAACCAACAAGGTCTCCATCGCACCGCAGATGCCATAACGGTATGTTTTGGCATTGAAGACAATTTTCTGCGCTTTAGGCAATTCAGCCAGCGCATCAACATACACATGGCAAATGCCATCAAGGTGCTTAATCACTGGCACCCGTGCATCGCGACTGACTCGCTCAATAAGCCCTTTGCCACCACGGGGCACGATCACATCAACAAATTCAGGCATGGTGATCAATGCGCCTACTGCAGCCCGGTCTGTGGTTTCGACCACCTGCACTACAGCGGCAGGTAAATCCGCCTCGGCCAGACCACGTTGAATGCAGGCGGCAACTGCACGATTCGAATGAATCGCTTCAGAGCCCCCACGCAAAATGGTCGCATTGCCCGATTTCAAGCACAGGCTTGCTGCATCAATAGTCACATTTGGCCGCGACTCGTAAATGATACCGACCACCCCAAGCGGGACTCGCATCTTACCCACCTGAATACCCGACGGACGGTAGCTCATATCGCGAATAGCACCGACCGGATCGGCCAATGTCGCGACCTGACGCAAACCTTCAATCATAGAATCGATCCGTGCGGGGGTCAGCGCTAAACGGTCGAGCATCGCGGGCTCAAGACCATTTTCACGGCCTGCGGCGAGGTCTTTCTGGTTCGCCTCGGTCAATTCAGTGCGTGCCGCATCCAGCGCAGACGCGGCAGCCAGCAAGGCGCGGTTCTTCTGCGCGGTACTGGCACGGGCAATCACGCGCGAGGCCTCACGGGCAGCACGGCCCAGGCGGGTCATATAGTCGAGCACGGACTCAGTCATGGTCTCGGTAGCCAGGCAACAAGGAAAGCGGCTGATTATAACGAGCGCAAGGCGTCACGCACAGCGGTGCCGGGCGGAAGGCGAGCAGGTTGTTAGTTTTTTTTCACAGCAAAAGCTACAAGAGCCGCTATTTACCCTTCAAACGGGCAGTGCCGGCGCCTAACCCCAGAACAGTTCTAAGGATAGGTAACCAAAAGAAAACCATCTGTTTATGTTCAAAGCAGCCCGTTTAAAAAGCACTCAAATGCTCACGGCCACAGAGCCGTTCAATCTCGGCATTTATCAAAGCCTCTCAGCCAGCAACTCAAAAGTTGGATACCGAATACCAAGAGCAACGACAGACGGAATACCGTCGGAGCAATTGACCTATGCGCTATCAGACTGACTACAACCCAACGCAACTAAATACTGGTCATCAAACGCTAATGATTGGCCCTTGGTGCTTACATTATTTAGCCTTCTCAAACCACAGCCACGACCCTCGCCCGCCGGTATTATTTATTGGAGGCGCCTTTCAGACGTTTCGCTCATTTTCCCATGAAATCAGTGAGCTACTATGTGACCACCCGGTTATTCTGCTCGACCTGCCCAGTCAGGGCAGTAATTTGCAACTCGCCAGCGAGCTGAGCCTGGAAGGCCTGGCCGATTTGATTGCAGCCTTTATCTGCGAGCTGAACTTACCTGCTGTCATGCCTGTAGGGCTGTCTTATGGCTCTGCACTGGCGGCATTATTCGCCTGTCGCCACCCTAGCCAATGCCAACGCCTGCTATTGTCAGGCGTCGCCGCTTTCGGCAGACCCGGCGCACGGTTGCTCCTAGAAGAAAGCTTGCAGGTCCTTGAGCAGGGCCAAATTCGCACCTTTGCTCAAGGGGTCATCAGCGGCTTAATCAACCCCCTCCGCACTCAACAAACCGGTATATCCCCAACCTTTCAAAAGGTCATGCTGCGCCAGTTACAACGTCTTTCAAGCTCAGAGATTCAGCGCTATCAGCAAAACAGCCAGCGCTTGCTCGACTTTCAAGGCTTTGACTCACATCCGCAATGCCCAACATTGATCCTTGCAGGTGAATACGACCACTTCACCCAACCCTGGGAGCATGCGCACTTTGCGGCAGACTGCGCAAACGCCGAGTTCGCGATCATTCAGGGGGCAGATCATCTTGCGCAGATTGAGCGCCGCCAGAGCTGCAACCAACTCTACCTACCCTTCCTTCACAGCCTGCCGCTACCCGTAAACAGCACTGGTGCACTGCGGGTCGAACCCGCTGCACTTTTACAGCTGGAGCGCCGCCAAGAACCTCGCACAGTGCCGCTGCACCCTCAGGCCCGCCTACAACAGGTCGACGGACGAAAATGCCAGATAGAGATTGTCGAGCTAGGATTTTTTGGCGGCGTGTTTCGCACCGATAATATTCAGTACTTACCAGTTCGCGGCTGGCAATTGTGTTTTCAGCAGCTCAAGCCGCTGGGTATTTTATTGATTCATCAATCAGCAGAGTGTGCAGCCTTTATCTTCACGCACTGCGATGCCCCTGCCAGCCAAGCACTCGCTGGCTACCTCAAGAGTGCAGAGCAGCATCGGAGTGCGCTCACATATGAGCATGAACAACACGCACCAGGCCCGGTACAGTCGAGACTGGCAAGCCCAAATCTGCAGCCCTCAGACTCGGGTCAACAACTTCCACTTCAGCAAAGCCACAGCCTTTAAAACCTGCTTCAATGGCATCAGCATCGGCGTAATGCAGGTAATACTCACCCCGGGTCAAGCGACCCACCAAATCGACACCCCAACGAATTTGCCGATAACGCGGGTGCATCTGCAGCTCAGGGTATAAATCCGTAACATAACTTGCAGCCCTGAAAGGCCGCAGCTGGGTGGCTAAGCGTGTCCAAAATAACTCTATTTGTTCACGCGAAAAGTAATTGACCAACCCCTCAGTGATCACAAACACCGGTTCGTTATGATTGAGCTGGGCAAATGCGCTGGAAAGACTGTAAGGCCCCTCCTCAGCAAACACATCCACGGAGACGACATGATGCCGAGGACTGAGCCAATGGTTCTCAGCCAGCAGTTGCCCCTTACGACCTGCCATGGCTGGTAAATCAGCTTCTATGTAATGCAACTGGGGGTAGCGCTGAGTGAAACGATACCCCCTTGGTGATAACCCACAGGCAATTTCCACCACCTGACGAACTCCGGCAGACTCAATAGCGCGATGCAGGCTTGCATCAATTTGCAGATGCCGCAGAAGCAACATGGACTCAAGATCAAGGTCAAAAAACTGCCTGCTGGCCCACATGACCGGCCTTAACAGCGTGTGAGAGAAGCGCCCAAAAGGGCTGACAAATGCGGCATCCGACAAACCGCGCCGAAACCAAACATAAGCGGTAAAATGCGCGCTGGGGCTTATGTGGCTGTGGAGTACTCGTTCAGACATGCTTAAGGCTCATCTTGTTATTATCCAAGCCAGCCTATGCCCTACTGCCAGACAGCGACAGCCCATGCACGACGAACCCGACTTAAGCACTGCAAGCCGTTCACCTCAGGTGCTGAGCGATGATTTTTTTAATCGCGATGCACGCGTGCTTGCCCGTGACCTGCTTGGCAAGGTCATTCGCCATCGCCAAGGAGAGCTTTGGCTGTCCGCACGCATTATCGAAACCGAGGCCTATTACTGTGCGGAAAAAGGCAGCCATGCATCGCTGGGCTATACCGAGAAACGGCGCGCTCTGTTTCTCGATGGTGGACATATCTACATGTACTACGCACGCGGCGGCGATTCCTTGAACTTCAGCGCACAGGGGCCCGGGAATGCAGTCCTGATCAAATCAGGTTACCCATGGCTGGATGACCTGTCTGGCGTACCTAGCCTGCAACGTATGCAACTGAACAATCCCAACAGCCAAGCGCTGCCACGCCTGCCAGAGAAACTCTGTGCGGGGCAAACCTTGCTGTGTAAGGCGCTGGGCCTGAAAGTCCTCGAGTGGGACGCCGAGCGCTTCGACCCTCAACGGCTATTTGTTGAGGATGTGGGCCAAACGCCACAACAGATCATCCAGACCACCCGCTTAGGCATTCCTCACGGCCGGGATGAACATCTACCCTACCGCTTCGTAGACGCCGCATATGCCCAGCACTGTACGCGCAATCCACTGCGACGCGGACAGATTGAAGACCTAGATTTTTATCGACTTGACCGCCAGGACGCCCACCGATGAGCCAATGGATTGAGACCTTAACCAGCTGGTTATCGAGCAACCCGCAGTGGTTAGCCGCTGCCGTTTTGTTGATAGCCCTGACTGAATGCCTGGCGATTGTTGGCTTGATCGTACCCGGCACGTTTATGTTGTTCGCAATTGCAGCCATGGCAGGCAGCGGTGCGCTCAGTTTGGGCGAGACCCTATTACTGGCTTACTGTGGTGGCGTCCTTGGGGACGCACTGTCCTATGCTCTCGGCCGTTTTTTCCACGAAGATATCCGTCGCCTACCAGGCTTGCGCCAACGCGCACATTGGCTGACCCATGCAGAGAATTACTTCCAGCGCTACGGCGTAGCGAGTTTACTCGTGGGCCGCTTTATTGGCCCGCTTAGGCCCATGCTGCCTATGGTCGCCGGTATGCTGAACATGCCGTTGCCACGTTTTATTGTGGTCAGCCTGCTCGCTGCAGCGGGCTGGGCAGTCGCTTACATTTTGCCCGGCTGGGCCACAGGCGCGGCACTGCGCCTGCCTCTGCCTCCAGGTTTCTGGACAGAAGCCGCAGTTGTCGCGGCGGCTCTTGGTCTGTTTCTGTTGGTGGCGGCGCAAAGTAACTTACGCGACCAGCATCACGCCGGACTTATTACTGCCGGAGTAGGACTGATCACACTAATCGCCATGCTCATTGGCTGGCCGCATTTGGCCGACTTGGATAAAGGCTTGATGACGCTGATACAAGAGCAGCGCAGCAGCCATGCCGATATGTTTGCACAGAGCATCACCCATTTAGGCGACTTCACCACACAACTGGCGGTCGGTGTATTGCTGTGCTTGTTGTTGATCGCTGCCAAGCAGTGGCGCTCAGCTTTATTTAGCGCGATGACATTGCTGGGCACCGCATTCAGCAATCATGCACTGAAACTGATGTTTGCCCGACAACGGCCTGATGTACTGATCGAACCCCTGAGCAGCTTTAGTTTCCCCAGCGGCCACAGCTCTGCAGCCTTTGCCTTTTTCCTAGTACTGGGTGTACTAGCCGGACGCGGACAGCCCGCGCGACTGCGTTTAACCTGGTTGATAGTGGCCTGCCTACCCGCACTGATGATTGCCTGCTCACGGGTGTATCTCGGTGTGCATTGGCCAAGCGACATTATTGGCGGAGCACTATTGGCCAGCACATTGTGTGCGGCCAGCCTGGCGATCATCCAAATCAAGCGCCCGCTTGGCGCTTTATCGATGAAGGCCTGGTGGCTGATTCTGCCCGCCTGTGTTGCGCTATTGGGAAGCGTCTCGGTATGGCAACTGTCGAGCCATGCGCTGCAGTACCGCTACTGAGACACTTCAGAATCCGCCGCCCTGCGCTGCGGATTTTCAACACAGCGCGACTTACCCGTTGAGTTCATCCTGAAGCAGATCAAGCACGTCCTGCAGCAACTCAAGACGCTCTAAAGGCTGATCAATACCCAGCAACTGAATTTTCTGCTCAGGCTCAAGCGGCAGTAGGTAAGCCAGTTGATTGGCCAAATCAGCCTGGCCGTTGGCTTGGCCCTCCATCCCCAACGCCTCGACCATTGGATGCACCGCCAGCGCATGAAGCAATGCATTAAGGTCAGCGTGCTCTTCAAGCAATGGCTTCTCGGGTGGCTCATCCAGCCAGGTGACATCCGCCATGGTCAGTTGATCAGGCAATACCTGGGCACGCTCAACGCGAAAACGCCGTCCACCTTGAACACGGATGCCAAGCAATCCGTTGGGCTGCTGCTGAAAGTCGCGCACCAGCGCTTCACAGCCTATCGCAGAAAACTGCCCGGCAGCTTCACCGGCCTCACTGCCTTCGATGATGCACACCACACCAAAGCCTGCGTTTTGTTTCATACAGCGGCTGATCATATCGAGATAGCGCGCTTCAAAAATTTGTAAATCCAGCAAACAGCCAGGAAATAACACCGTATTTAACGGAAACAATGGCAGGTGCACAGCAGCCTCCTTCCTCACCTGAGCAACACTATGGCCAAGGGTAACAGCACAGCCGTGAGCATACCCATCAAACTCATCGCCAACGCGGCAAAAGCGCCGCACTCTTCACTTTCCTGCATCGCACGCGAGGTGCCCACCGCATGGGCGGTGATACCCAGCGCCAACCCCATCGCAGCCTGATGACGCACACCAAACATGCGCAACAATGATGGCCCAAGAATGGCACCGACAACCCCGGTCAACATGACAAATACTGCAGCTAACGCCGCAATACCGCCGATTTGATCGGCCACCAACATCGCAATAGGCGATGTAACTGATTTGGGCGCAATACTCATCAGCATTAAATGTTCAGCGCCAAACAGCCATGCAATACCAATACCTAGAGACGTCGCAACCAGCCCGCCCAACAACAAGGTCGTCACGGTTGGCCAGAACAGCTGGCGGATCCTGCGCAGATTCAAAAATAATGGCACCGCCAAAGCCACTGTGGCCGGCCCTAACAGCAGCGTCATCGACGCCACGCTGACCTTGTACTCGGCATAACTCAGGCCGCAGATAAGCAGTATGGCGATAACAATAACCATTGAAACCAATACAGGTTGCAGAAACACCCAACGGGTTCGCTCATAACCAGCCATTGCCAGTTGATAGGCGCCCAGAGTGATGCCAACCCCAAACAACGGGTGATGGGTGACTGCTTGCCACGCCGCTAACCAGTCCAGATTCATACGCCACCCTGCTTGCGCAGTTGACGATCGATCAACTTTTGCATCAACCAGCCCGCGAAAACCAGGGAAAGCACCAGCGAAAGCACCAAGGCACCGACCACAGCCCAGAAGTCTGCGGCAATATCGGTGGCATAAGCCATGACCCCCACAGCAGGCGGCACCAGAATCAGCGGAAGGTATTTGAGCAAGCTACTTGCGGCTTCGCGTAAGGGTGCATCCACCTCGCCACGAAACAGCAGAAAGATAAACAGCAGCATCATGCCGATAATCGGGCCCGGCAAAATCGGAAAAAATAGAACATTCAGTGCTGTGCCCAATAGTTGGCACAGCACCAGCCATGAAAGGCCGCGCAACAGCATTGTGAGTCTCCGCAAGATAGTAAGCGTGGTCGCGATAGCGCACGCATCAGATAACCGAGGCACGGATTGCACCCCAATAAACCTACCTATTATAGGCTGCCTATGGGCTCGGCTATACCCCACTATTCAAAAAGCAACATCGTACTTGACCCTGTAACCGGGCCATGGTGATCTAAGCCAATGAGGCAATACACATAAAAGAAAAAACCGTCTCCCCAAGGAGGGAATATGCCGCAGGTAAAAATTGAAGAGCTCAAGGGTTTAATCGGTAAAGAACTGGGTCACTCCGAATGGCTTAAGATTGATCAACAGCGAATCAATGAGTTTGCCGATTGCACCGGCGACCATCAATTCATCCATATCGACCCTGAGAAGGCCAAGCACACCCCATTTGGCTCAACCATTGCTCACGGCTTCCTGTCTTTGTCGCTGATCCCGATGCTGATGGACGGCATCATGGTTGTGCCTGACGGCCTGAAAATGGCTATCAACTATGGCTTCGATAGTGTGCGTTTTATCCAGCCGGTTAAAGTTGATTCCAATGTTCGTCTGGTCGCTACCTTGCTAGATGCCCATGAAAAGAATCCGGGCCAGTGGTTGCTTAAGGTCCGTGCAGTGCTTGAAATTGAAGGCTCTGAAAAGCCAGCTTATATCTCTGAAATTCTGACATTGTGCTTCGTCTGACTTAAGCACCGATGGCGGTAAAGCACGCTTACCGCCACTGTTGCTGCACCGCCCTTTTACGCCTGAGCGGTCGACTCAAGCCCATGCCTTTTCATCCCCTTGCTTTGCTGCATACTTCACCTCTGTGTTTATGGGGATGATAACTATGCGCTGCTTCGCCAAGCCTGCCTTACTGGCTTTAGCGTTAGCCCTGACGGCTTGCGATGAGGGCGAGTCGCTGCTCCCCGCCAATGCGACCTTGCCTGATGGCTCTCGTTATCGCGGCCAGGTTGTTGACGGCTTGCTACAGGGTCCCGGACGCCTCGACTTTGTCGGCGGCGGTTGGTATCAGGGCGAGTTTAAAGACGGCCAAATGAGCGGCAAAGGCGAACTGCTTAGCAACAACGGCGACCGCTACAGCGGCGAGTTCAAGCAAGGCCGTTATCACGGTCAAGGCAAACTTACCCAGCCTAACGGTAGCCAGTATGACGGTGAATTTTCCGAAGGCCTTTACGCTGGCGAAGGCACCCTGAAATACAAGTCGATGGTCTATCGAGGCCAATTCAAACAAGGTCAATTCAGCGGCCTGGGCTCACTCGACAAAGCCAACAAAAGCAATTATCGCGGCCAGTTCAGCGCAGGCCAAGCCAATGGCCAAGGGGTGCGTACCGATGAGTATGGCAACCAATTCAGCGGCAGCTTTATTAAGGGCTCACTCAACGGCCCGGGCAGCTTTAAAAGCAGCGACGGCGATCTCTATACCGGAGACTTTGTTGACGATCAATTTGTCGGCAGCGGGCGCTATCAAACCGCTGAAGGTGATACCTGGAGCGGGGAGTTCAGCAACGGCGCGCTAAATGGCGATGGCCAGTTCAAAGGCGCTGACGGCAGCCATTATTTGGGGCAGTTCAGTGACTGGTCATACAACGGCCAAGGCCGCCTAGATCTCGCCGACGGCAGTACCTACTCGGGGGGCTTCGTCTACGGCGAATACACGGGCAAAGGCACGCTGACATTGGCTGATGGCAGCAAAAAATCGGGTATTTGGCTGCACGGTCAACTGATCCGCGATGACCAAGGCAAGGGACTCCCCGATCCGCTTGAGGTCGGCCTGCTCGAACAGGGCAAACTGCTTGAAAGCGCAATCGCGCAGCTGCCAGAGTCAACACCTGAACAAGAGCTTTATGCCCTAACGGTCGCCGGAGATGGCAAACAAAGCGTATTTATGCGTGAAGCAGACTACGTCAACAACCTCCTGCTGCAACGCTTTTCCGCATACGGTACGGTAACGCTGGTTAATCACCGCGATCATATAAATGACCGGCCAATGGCGACTCGTGAAAGCATGAGTCGTGCAGTCGAAGGTATTGCCCAGCGCGTAGGCCCTGAGGACTTGGTGTTCATCTATTTAACCAGTCACGGCTCGCGCAACCATGAACTGAATCTGGATGTGCCTCGCATCCAGTTCGCTGACTTACCGGCCAGTGAGCTTGCCACACTCCTGAAGCCCTTGGCCGATCGAGACAAAGTCATTGTTATCTCGGCCTGCTACTCCGGCGGCTTTATCCCCTCACTGAAAGACCCGCGAACCGTGGTAATCACCGCAGCCCGAGCTGACCGCGTGTCTTTTGGCTGCTCCGACGACAACGATTTCACCTATTTTGGCCGCGCCCTGTTTGCCAATGCACTGAACCAAACGGATGACCTTGAACGCGCATTCAAGCAAGCCAAAGACGAAGTGAGTCAGCGTGAGAAGGAACAAGACTTCGCCCCATCAGAACCCCAAATCTGGGCGCCCAAACAGGTAATAAAGCACTGGCAAGCCCTACGCGCTGAACAGGCCAAACGCGCACTGATGATAAACGCGGTTGAATCACCGACGAACTAACCACTCAAAAAAACTATAACCAGGTGCAGTTTTTTTCCGTATCGCGCAATAGTTCGCTGCGGCCTGATAAGCTGATATGTATCAGCGGAGAAACAACTACTATGTATTTAACCCCTCAACACATCTTGCTTGCTGGTGCGACAGGCCTTACCGGCGAGCACTTGCTCGACAGATTGCTCAACGAGCCCACCGTGGCCAGGGTGCTAGCACCGACCCGCCGAGCCTTGGCAGAACATGCTCACTTAGACAATCCTGTTGGCGAGTTACTGGATGTATTGCCGCAACTCAGCGGCCAGGTCGATACAGCCTTCTGCTGCTTAGGCACAACGATAAAGCGTGCAGGCTCAAAAGAAGCATTTCGCGCTGTCGATCACGACTTAGTTTTGGCATTCGCCCAACGCGCCCGGGAAATGGGTGCACGGCACTTGCTGGTGATCAGTGCAATAGGCGCAGATGCCAGTTCATCAGTGTTTTACAACCAAATCAAAGGCCAGACCGAAGAAGCGCTGAAACAACAAGGTTGGCCGCAATTAACCATCGCGCGCCCCTCCCTGCTGATTGGTCCTCGCACTGAGTTCCGCCTGGGCGAGCGTTTGATGACGCCCCTGTCGCGGTTACTACCAGGCAAATATCACGGAATTGAAACCACCGTTCTGGCACGCGCCTTATGGCGACTGGCGCTTGAGGAAGATGATGGCACACGCATCATCGAATCAGATCAACTACGCCGACTCGGCCGCTAACTCTGGGGTAACGCTGAATATGAGCACTATTCACAACAGTCTGATCGAAGCCCTGGTTGAGGCCGACATGCTTGAAATTGACGGCCTTTACGCCTGGCAATTCAAGCTCGACAAAGAGCTTCTTGCGCAAGTAAGTGCAGGTTCGGCCAGTAACGACAGCCAAGCCAAACCACTGCTTAGCATGGAGTGCATCGACGGCCGCGACCGCCGCCACTGGCAATTCACACTGGGCCAAATAAGCGCTGCCAGCTACGACAAAGCCAACGAATGCTGGACTGTCGCAGGCCCTGAGCAATCACACAGTTTGAAATGCTTCGCCGCCATCAGTGGCAATAATGACGATGACGAGCCAGAAGACCAAGACTGATCGATAACGGGGAAGATTAATGAGCCTGTATGAGCGCTTTGTACTCCCCCGCCTGATCGACTTCGCCTGTGGCATGGGTGAGGTGATGAAAGCGCGCTCAAAAATTGTTCCGCAGGCCCATGGCAGAGTGCTTGAGATTGGTATTGGCAGCGGCCTAAACCTTGAGTTTTATGATCCGCAAAAAGTCATCGCCGTAGTGGGTGTTGACCCCTCAGCAGATATGCAGAAACTTGCCCGCGAACGCGCCGCGAAAATCAGCATTCCAGTGGAAATGATCGCGCTTGAGCTTGGCCAGATCAAAGCCGCCGATGCCAGTTTCGACAGCATTGTCTGCACCTTCACCTTATGCACAATTGCCGATGCCGTTAGCGCCTTAAAAGAGATGCGCCGCGTACTCAAACCACAAGGGCGCTTGTTGTTTTGCGAGCATGGGCTAGCCCCAGATGCAGCCGTGGTGCGTTGGCAGAATCGGCTGACGCCCATTTGGAAGCCCTTAGCTGGCGGTTGCCACCTCAACCGTGACATTCCAGCCCTGATCAATGCTGGAGGTTTCAAGATTGGCGAGCTCAATACAGGGTATTTGCAGGGCCCCAAAGCCATGACCTACGTCTATTCTGGCTGGGCTGATTAAGCTATTCAATCGAAGCGCTGGAAGCAACTCATGGAAGATGAATACAACAACCTAATCAACAAAATCCCGCCGGGCACCAGTAAGGCCAGAGCATTCGGGCGCACCTACAGTGTTAGTCGCAGCGACTTCAATGCAGGAAATAGCATCAAAGTGTATGCCGAAGAACTTGGCGGTACCGACTTTATCAGCTTCAACTACTACATCACGCAAAGTGCGACGCTGCTTAAACCCTGCGAAATGCCGCAGGATAAAGTGATGGGGTTCTTGCGTGAGCTTGAGTTGATTGCGGACAAAGACTAATCGTTAAGGGCATTGCTGAAGTGGCTAAAGCCCTCCAGTGACATTAAGCGTCCCGCCCAGCGCGGTAATCAGTGACAGCGGCAACAACAAGGTATCGAGCAGCGCACTGAATGGCAGATCAAGGCCGGGCATTGTGGGGGCGTGCGCACCGTAATGATCCATCGGGCAACACCCGCCGTTCAGAACGTACCAATCGAGCCGGGTGCCGGCATACACCACAGGCGCATCGGCTTTGGCAGCATCCAGGGTGCGCACACTGGCGCAGCCACTGGTCATTGACAGCAATACAACCGCTATCAGTAAGGTGCCAATGCGTTTAGTCATCGCGACTAACGTGATGATGCTCGCCCCAGCGCGGCAACATATCCTGAGGTATATTCAGGCAATTGAGGATTCGCGCGACGACAAAGTCGATCAAGTCATCAATGGTTTGCGGCTGGTGATAAAACCCCGGCGCCGCTGGCAAAATGATCGCGCCCATATTCGACAGCTTCAGCATGTTCTCCAGATGAATGCTTGAGAACGGCGCTTCGCGCGGGACCAAAATCAATTGACGACGCTCTTTGAGCGTAACATCGGCCGCACGCTCAATCAGGTTATTGCAAGCACCTGTGGCAATCGCTGAAAGCGTGCCGGTCGAACATGGCACCACCACCATTGCACTCGGCGAACCAGAGCCGGACGCCACTGGCGACATCCAATCTTCCTTTCCATACACCCGAATCTGATCCGGCGCAGCACCGGTGTATTCACTCAAGAACGCCTGCATCGCTTGTGGCTTAGCCGGCAAGGTGACATCAGTTTCAGTCGCCATCACCAGTTGCGCGGCCTTGGAGATCAGAAAATGCACCTCGCGCTCTTCCTGCACCAAACAATCAAGCAGACGCAAGCCATACTGAGCGCCAGATGCGCCAGTCATTGCCAAGGTAATACGTTCCGGGCCTTGAATCATGATGCCTCCAATGCCTTGGCCAACTTACCGTGCAGACCACCGAAGCCACCGTTGCTCATCACTACAATTTGCGTACCGGGCTCAGCCTGAGCTTTCACCCCGGCAATAATATCGTCGAGTGAATCACACACCGTGGTCGGCACCGTCGATGATGCCACCACCGCGGCCAGGTCCCATCCCAGATTGGCTGGCGCATACCAAAAGACTTGGTCGGCCTGACCCACAGAGCCGGGCAAACCCTCGCGGTGAGCACCCAGCTTCATCGAATTGGAGCGTGGCTCAATCACGGCAATCAGCTTGGCTTCGCCAATTTGTTTGCGCAAGCCGTCGAGCGTAGTAGCAATCGCAGTTGGGTGGTGGGCGAAGTCATCATAGATGGTCACACCCTTAACCTCTGCGACCTTCTCCATGCGCCGTTTGGCATTTTTAAACAGACACAACGCTTCGATACCCAACGCAGGCACAACACCCACATGCCGCGCAGCTGCGAGTACAGCCAAGGCGTTGGCGACGTTATGCTGCCCGGTCAGCGCCCAATCAACAACGCCCTCAGGCCGACCGTCAAACAGCACCTCAAAACGCGCACCATCAGCACTCAGTAACCGCGCCTGCCACTGGCCATCACCCCCCGTGGTTTGCACCGGCGTCCAGCAGCCCATATCGATCACCCGCTTGAGCGCAGTTTCAGCAGTTGGATAAATGACCAAGCCTTGGTTTGGAATCGTTCGCACCAAGTGGTGGAACTGACGCTCAATCGAAGCAAGATCAGGGAAGATATCCGCGTGATCAAACTCAAGGTTATTCAGAATCGCGGTGCGCGGGCGGTAATGGACAAACTTCGAGCGCTTGTCAAAAAATGCGCTGTCATATTCATCCGCCTCGATAACGAAGAATGGCGTGTCGCCCAGACGCGCAGAAATACCAAAGTTCTGCGGCACGCCACCAATCAAAAAGCCCGGGCTCATACCGGCATGTTCAAGCACCCAGGCCAGCATGCTACTGCTGGTGGTTTTGCCATGAGTACCGGCGACTGCCATAACCCAACGACCTTGCAGCACATGATCGGCCAGCCACTGCGGGCCGCTGACGTAAGGCAGCCCCTTATTCAACACATATTCGACTGCTGGGTTGCCGCGTGACATGGCATTTCCTACCACCACCAAGTCCGGCGCAGGATCAAGCTGCGCGGGGTCATAACCCTGGATTAGCTGGATGCCTTGCGCTTCAAGCTGCGTGCTCATTGGCGGATAGACATTGGCATCAGAACCCGTGACATGGTGTCCAAGCTCTTTGGCCAGCACCGCCATTGAGCCCATAAACGTGCCGCAAATACCGAGGATGTGGATATGCATGAAAAAACTAAACCTCAAAAAACGGGCCGCACCAGCCCGACAAAATCTTGCCGCAGATTAGCACAGCAATGCGCTACACGGCTTAACCAGCACGGCTGCACTGGATGCAACTGCAGCGCGACGAAACCGAGGGTTTGAACTCAGCCGCCACAGAAGGTGCATTAATATTTGGACACAGTGGTTGGGTTTATTTTGCCGAAACCCACGCCCACTCTTGCACGCTGACTAGATGCTGCCAGCCGTCGCAAACGAGCGTTTACACAATCACCCCAAACTTAAGGCCAAAGCGTCTAGTCTGTATCACGCAGGAAGCAGGGAGCCGGTTATGTGTGGCGCAATAAACAGCGCCCCTACCAAAGCCCAATGTTATTGGGCGGCCCTCATGCCTAGATTGTCATGTGATGCACGTGAGCTGCCACTGCTTACCCTGTGTGCATCACCTCAACATAAAGAGAGGCCCGCATCATGATTTACGCCAAACCCGGAACTCCAGGCTCAGTCGTTTCATTCAAGGCGCGTTACGGCAACTTTATCGGTGGCGAGTTCGTTGCCCCAGTTGATGGTGAGTATTTCTCAAACACCAGTCCAATCGACGCTTCGCTCATTGCTGAATTCCCGCGTTCACGCGCAGCCGATATTGAGCTAGCGGTAGATGCTGCCCATGCCGCCGCCGATGCCTGGGGCAAAACCTCAGCACAAGCCCGCGCACTGGTGCTGCTAAAAATTGCAGACCGTATCGAAGAAAACCTAGAACGTCTGGCGATCAGTGAAACCTGGGACAACGGCAAAGCCGTTCGTGAGACCTTGAACGCCGACGTGCCGCTGGCAGCTGACCATTTTCGCTACTTTGCGGGTTGCATCCGCGCTCAAGAAGGCAGCGCGGCAGAAATCGACGAACACACCGCGGCCTATCATTTTCACGAACCGCTGGGTGTTGTCGGGCAGATCATCCCATGGAACTTCCCACTGCTGATGGCGGCATGGAAGCTGGCTCCCGCGCTGGCGGCAGGCAACTGCGTAGTGCTCAAGCCCGCAGAGCAGACACCGCTATCTATCACCGTATTTGCCGAACTGGTTGGCGATTTACTGCCCGCGGGCGTACTTAACATCGTACAGGGCTATGGCCGTGAAGCCGGTGAAGCCCTCGCCACCAGCAAGCGGATCGCCAAAATTGCATTTACCGGCTCAACACCAATCGGCTCACATATTCTCAAGTGCGCGGCCGAAAATATTATCCCATCGACCGTAGAGCTGGGCGGCAAATCACCCAACGTATTCTTCGAAGACATCATGCAGGCAGAACCTGAGTTCATTGAGAAGGCGGCCGAAGGTTTGGTCCTGGCCTTCTTCAACCAGGGCGAAGTCTGTACCTGCCCGTCACGGGCATTGGTGCAAGAATCAATCTACGAGCCGTTTATGCTCGAAGTGATGAAGAAAATTAAACAGATCAAGCGCGGCAACCCACTCGATACTGAGACCATGGTTGGGGCACAAGCCTCTGAACAGCAGTACGACAAGATCCTCAGCTACCTAGAGATCGCTCAGCAAGAGGGTGCCGAACTGCTCACGGGTGGTGCTGTGGAAGCACTTGAGGGTGACTTGGCGAGTGGTTATTACATTCAGCCGACGCTGCTCAAGGGCACCAACAAAATGCGCGTTTTCCAGGAGGAAATCTTCGGCCCTGTGGTGGGTGTCACCACATTCAAAGATGAAGCCGAGGCACTGGCCATCGCCAACGACACTGAGTTTGGTTTGGGTGCCGGCGTTTGGACCCGTGATATCAACCGAGCTTATCGCATGGGCCGGGCGATTAAAGCCGGTCGGGTCTGGACCAACTGCTACCACCTCTATCCCGCGCATGCTGCATTCGGCGGCTATAAAAAATCGGGAGTTGGCCGCGAAACGCACAAAATGATGCTCGATCACTATCAGCAAACCAAAAACCTGCTGATCAGCTATGACATCAACCCGCTCGGTTTCTTCTAACCCGCTCGCAGGCCATAGGCACACTATGGCCTGCTTCCACTTTCATCCCTTTTAATCGTGGCCCCGGGTCTGAAACAGATCAAACGCTTGCTTGGATTGCGCTTTCAAATTTTTTTAGGCAGCATCAAGCCGACGAGTGGCATAACTCATGCTTCTTTTTCTGGCCAAAACACTGAGTGCTGTTTGAGCACGTTCAAGCCGCTCAACTACTAATATCGAGGCCCACAATGCGCATTGTTCAAGCCACGCTAGAACACTTAGATTTGTTGACGCCCTTATTCGTCAAATACCGTGAATTCTATGGTGAGTTGTCTTTTCCGGACTCATCGCGAGCTTTCCTTGAAAAGCGCTTACGCCGCAAAGAATCAATCATTTATCTGTCACTGGCAGATGATGAGGACAAGCTGCTCGGCTTTTGTCAGCTATACCCAAGCTACTCTTCGTTAGCACTCAAACGTGTGTGGATTCTCAATGATATTTACGTTGCAGAAGACGCCCGACGCCAACTGGTTGCCGACCGTCTGATTCAAACCGCCAAGAAGATGGCCAAGGAGACCAATGCCGTGCGCATGCGCGTCTCAACCAGCAGTGATAATGAAGTTGCACAAAAGGTTTACGAGTCCATTGGCTTCGTTGTTGATGAGCAATTCAAAAACTACGTGCTGCCAATAAATTCGGACTAATCCATCAGCCAGGCCCTACGCGCTGTATTGCACCTCCAGGGACTGGCTGCTTCGACGCCTCAGTGAACCAAGCTCACCAATAAGCCGATGCCCAGTTGCAGCAATAGAATACCCACCACCCAAACGCGCCATCTGACGACTTTATTGACTGAGTTACTGCCTGGGCTTTGCTGAAGCGGTTGTTGCAGCGCCTGCTGAAACTCTGAAAGCGCATCAAAGCGTGACGCAGCTTGCGGAGCCAACGCTCTTGCGAGCACACCATCCCAGCCATTGGGTAGACGCCGATTAAAATTTGCCAAAGGCACATATTGGCTAAAGGCGCTCGCCTCCGGGCGGGCGACCTCTGGCCATTGGCCGCACAGCAACCAGTAGGCTATTGCGGCCAAAGCAAACTGATCGGCGCGACCCTCTACGCTACCCTCAGCCATTCGCAGCTCGGGAGCCAGTGGAATAGCCTCTGCGGGCAATACCTGCCGTGGCGCACCTGGAACCAGCATTGCATGTTCCACAAATAACAACACCCGACCAGACTCACCTATCAAAATATTCCGTGGACTTAACCACAACCCTTGCATACCGCGGCGCTGCAAGGCGCGCACCGCATCGATAGCCTGCTTAATGATGGACATCACTGTGGGTGCCGCGACGGGACCACGTGCAGCAGCCCAATCCGCCAGACTGCGCATATCACTTGCCGGGGATTCAAATAGCATGAACGCGTGTTCACGAGGGCTAAACGCTGACAGCACCTGTGGCAAGCCCGGCACGGGGCTGCGCCGCATGGCCCACTCACGCTGCCAGAAGACATCATCAGCAGGCTGCTCTGAAAACCACACGAGCGCACAGCGCCCGGCGGCATCAAGCGCTTTGAATACACGCCCCGGCGGCCCAAATGAACAGACACCAGTTAACGTCCAACCATCAATCTGCATACCTGCAACAGCATTTTTGACCACCGGCCAAGATGCTGAACCTGGGCTGCTGTTGAGCTCACTTACATCCCCCAGCAATAACAGGGCGCCTGCACTTGGCGCATTCAAAAGAGGCTCCAGTAGCGCCTGTAACTCATTTGCTGAGTTGGCTGGGCTAGCGTGGCTGTATGCATTTAGATCGGCCACCCCCAATAACGGCTGGGGAGCCAACAAAAGCAGCTCACCTGCGTTAAGCGGCAGGCTGTGCTGAACCAGCGCCAGTTCAGCTTGCTCACCAACTTGCATACCATCACGCCCAACCAGGGTTTGAACACGCCCGTTTTGGTAGCGCATCAAGCCTATTGAGCCCGCTTGCAGAAACTGCACATCGTTCTCTTGAAGCAAGAGCAGACCGACATTGATTTCTGCAACTTCGCGCCCTGCTTGCTTGCGACGAAATAATTGTTGATTCAAAGCGGCTAGAACTTGGCGTGCGGCCTGTGCCTCACTCCAGTTTTGCGGTGTGCAACGGTAGTCCGCAAACAGCGCATCAAGATAATGCTCGATACTTTGCACCACATCGGCGCATTCGCGTGCCCAAAGTAATGCCACCATTAACACTGGTGGACGCCCATTACGCCCAGCCATCCACATCGTTCTAACCCGCGCGGCTTGGCGCGGCAGGTCTATTCCATGACCAAAAACCACTGTGGCTGCTGGGTGCTCCATGCGCTTTATCGGCATAATACCCCCTCCCTTGCGAACGAGTTCAGCAAGCCTGTGCAGCCTTTGTGCCGTTTTTGCTGCGGGCTTGCGGGGCAAGCAGCCTCAGCCAAACTGCCAGCAAACTGTTTGAAAGAAGGGTATTTGCGCAGATGGCAGCCCAGACGAATGCTTGCGCGCAGCCCATATATCGTCGTACCGATTAATACCAACACGGCTTAGCCGCTCAACCCGCGGATCTAAGCGACCAATGGTTAAGTACGCAAACGTAGCAACCATGCGGGAATACGCCTATAATCTCGCCACTTTTTTGGCCCATTTCTAGGGAGTTAACCCATGAGCTACAGCAAGATTCCGGCAGGTAAAGACCTACCGAACGACATCTACGTCGCCATCGAGATTCCGGCCAATCACGCGCCGATCAAATACGAAATCGATCACGACAGCGATTGCCTGTTTGTTGACCGCTTCATGGCGACCCCAATGTTCTACCCGGCCAACTACGGCTATATCCCGAACACCTTGGCAGACGACGGTGACCCGCTTGATGTACTGGTTGTAACACCTTACCCGGTGGCACCAGGCGCGGTGATTCGTGCTCGTCCAGTCGGCGTACTGCACATGACCGACGAAGCTGGCGGTGACGCCAAGTTGATCGCCGTACCCCACGACAAGCTGAGCCAGTTGTACGTCGATATCAAAGAATACACCGACCTGCCAGCGCTGCTGCTTGAGCAGATCAAGCACTTCTTCGAGAACTATAAAGACCTCGAAAAAGGCAAGTGGGTTAAGGTTGAAGGCTGGGGCGATGCTGAAGCTGCCCGTGCTGAGATCACCAAAGCGGTGGCCGCTTACAAGCACTAAGTCAAATTAAGTGTTTAGTACAAAAAACCAGCCTAACGCTGGTTTTTTTGTGCCTCACAATTGCCACAGCCAGAGCTAATCAGGCTCGTAAACAGTGTCTTCATGCAGGGGCAACATCACGCTGAAAACGCTGCCTTCGCCGACCACACTCTGGCATTCAATTCTGCCATCAAGGTGTTCAAGCACTGCTTTGACCATCGCCAAGCCAAGGCCAACTCCGCCGATCGATGGATCGTTGGAAAACCGTTGGTAGCTCTGGAACATCTTCGCAATATTCTCAGCACTAATGCCTTCACCTTGGTCCGCCACCGAGCACACGGCCATTCCTTGTTCTGTTGAAAGGGTCACGCTGACCCGCGTGTTTTGCGGACTGTATTTAATCGCGTTCTCCAGCAGATTAAACATCGCCCGACACAACAAGCCCGGATCAGCAAAAACCACCCCTTCCTCCTCAAGCAGATGGGTTTCAATACTTATCATTTTACTGCGCGCCAACAACCAAACTTCGTCCACCGCATCCTGGACAATGCTGTCGAGCAATACTGCCTCACAGCTGTATTCAGATGATTCGGCCTTGGTTAACAGCAGGAAGTCATCGGTGAGTCGCAGCGCTCGGCTGACTTGCGCCTCAATACTGGCAAACACCTGAGCATGATCACCTTGCTCGCCCTCTGGTGCTTGATGCATTGAAAGCAATGAGAGTATCGCCGAATGCGGAGCACGTAAGTCATGGGAGAGAAAGCGCAACATACTGGCGCGCTGCTCATCCGCCTCACGCTCAGCGGTCAAGTCAACCAGGCTGATGAGCCAACCCGCGGCGGTATTACGCTCGGCTCTCATCATGGGCGCGACTTCGATGCGCAGGCTCAACCCTTGCGGAGTACGAAACTCCACATCATAGAGATTTTTGAACTGATCAGAGTCGCTTGAATCCTCGGCGGTTAACTCCGGGTAGCCCAAGCGCTGTAGGTAATCACTTAAGTGACGACATTGTCTGTAGGCTTTAACCAGTGCCCGTGCCCGCCGATTAGCGAACAATATCTCGCCGTCTTTACGACAGATCAAACTCGCAACCGGTAGATGCTCCAAGCCATCGGTCATAAATCGACGGGTATTACTCACATGATCAACGGCACGCTCAAGCGCAATAATTCGCTGCTGGATGATGTCCCCAGTAAAACGGCCCTTATTGAACGTACGTTCAGGCAGAACTTGCGGCTCCTGATCCAGTCGTGCCAGTTCCCAGCCAAGATAGCCTAATGCCGCATTCAATCGACGCCAGTTCCAAAGCAAATAAGCCAGCAAAACACCTAACAAGCTTGCCGACGGTGGCCACCACCATCCCGCCTGAAGGAGTAATAAACAGGCAAGCAGGGTTAGCGCGCCCACACCAAAACTCGACAGCAGCGCAAAGCGCAGGCCGGATAACAACATGATCGCCAGCAATAGCATAACGGGGACGACAGCCAACAGCGCGCCCAGCCAATTGGGAAGCTCAGCAACACTGCGTCCTTGCAGCATACCGTTGAGAATACTGGCCTGAACCTCAATACCTGGAGTGCCTCCGGCGCTACCCGATATGGGCGTTACGTAGCGATCACCCAAGCCGGGGGCTGTTGCCCCAATCAGAATAATGCGATCGCGTAACACCGCGTCTGGCACCTCGCCCCGCAACACACTTGAGTACGACACGCTGGCAAATGCATGTGCGCTCTTCAGGTAAGGGATACGAATACGATGATCATTAACCCACCCCTGGACGTCCCCTTGACTCCCCTGCCCAGGTAGAGGGCTGGCGCTTACAGATGGATTAACTAATGAATAGCCCACCCACGCCATCTGCAACCGCGGTTTAGCTGCGAGCCCTTCACGCAAATACACATTGCGCACTACACCATCACTGTCAGCCTGGACATTAATATGCCCAATACCCCATGCACATTTGCTCAGCGCAGGAGTGGGTAGAAACTCACTCGGAACATCGTCCTCCAGCTCTATGTTTCTGCGAATAGAGGGCAACACCACGACGCCTGACTGACATAATGCGCTGGCGAAGCGCCGGTCCTCTTGCCCAGTCTCACTGAAGATCACATCAAACAAAATAACCGCAGGCTTGGCCTTTGTGAGTCGCTCAAGCAGTGCTGCGTGGATATCACGTGGCCATGGCCAGCGACCAATCTGAGCCAGACTACGATTATCGATAGTAATGACAAGAATCCGCGGGTCAGCATTCAGCCGCGCCATCATGAGCAAGCGATCGTATATCAGCGAGTCAAGCCCAAGCGCATGCGTTAGCGAAAGTGCGGCCGTCAGCGGGATCAAAATCAAGGTCACAACGACCCACTCGCGAACAATGCGCTTAAATAGTTGGCGAGACATCGAAAATGAACTTCGCCGCTCAACTTTTACTTCAGGCCGAACTTTGTGGTTGGTCACTCGCACCAAAGCCCTCAGTAGTGACTTGCGACAGGTAAAAAGTGCATCACATGATAGATTGAAGTCAGCCCCTCAAGACCCGACTCATCAAACGCGGATATCCGCACGTAATACAAAGGCAGGTCCAATCCGGAGAAGCTCACTTCCGTAGAGTCTGAAAGCTGCTCACGTTTGATCCGCATAAAATTTGGATCACTGGCCACTTGCACCCGGTAGCGCTTAGCGCCCGCTAACGGTTTGATCAAGATAGTCCAGTCGCCCCGTGCAGTTGCACTGCCCCGCTGGCCACGCAACTTTGGACCTGGCAACAAGTCGATAACCTTCAAGTCGCCTTTAGGCACTACTCGCATGCCCTGCTTGGCGTTTATAAGACTCGGTGGCTCAAGCCCAACTTTACGCTCGGCAGCAAGACTGCCGCTAAGTACCTCAGCGAATACGGCATGCTCACCTGCGACTTGGCGTGCACGAAAATGCGTACCGCGAACACCCAAAACCCCGACCGGGGTGAGTATTTGAAAGTGCTCAACCTGAGGCTCGCGCTTATGTACATAAGACTCGACCTGGCCCTGCAGCAGTTTGACCTGCATGACCTTTTTCTCAGACAACAACACAACACTGCTTTGCGAAGGCAAAACGATACGTGAGCTGTCACCCAGCATTAGCGCAACAAATGCATTGCCACCGGTGCGAATACCTTGCCCCCTCTGGACCTCCATACCTTCGACGAGCGGTGTTTCTGTACCACGCTTATCGATCAACCAAGCCTCGCCTTCAAGCGATTCGACCTGGGCAGGCAAGGGTTCGGGAACGTCTTCGAGCGCAACGCTGCTACTCATTGCAGGAGGCGATTGCTCAGCGTACGCAGCGCTAAAGGCCATCATGCAGATTGTCGCTAGGCTCACCATCAGAGCCGCAAGCGTTTTGCGTGTTGGATAGCTCATGAGATGACGTTCGCCCGCACTAGTGAATGACCCAACTATAAACCTCCCTGTGATGAATGCTCATATTTACCCTGAACCCCTAGATTGAATCCAACGGCATTAGCCGAATAAAACAGATAAGACGACCACTCTATGCTGAGCATAAACGCTAGCGTATTGGCTGGCTAACCGCACGAAAACAATCATCAAGGCCCGTAAACGAAACAAGACGAGTCATCAATGGCCCGCCTTGTTGAGTTGGACAGCCGCCCTAAATCGAAACGACTCCAGGTGATGCAAGCTCATTCAATACTGTTCTATAAATGGAGCAGCTCAGAACAACCAAAGTTAAGTCACTGCCTTTTCAGCATGCAAAACAGTGAGTGGGTTGGGCGACGTTTTAGGGATTACGGACTGAGCAAGCCAGCATGTAGGCCTGCTCAATCCTGAAATAGGCACATCCTTGTGGGCGCAATCAGCGGTGCCCGGCGCTATTACCAGACAGCCACTTCATCCAGCCACTATTCAGTGGCTGCGCGCTCGAATCATCCTTGGGGCATCCTTGCCCAGTAGCATCCTTGCTACCTTCGCTAATGAGCGAGCACGCTCAGTCACCAGCGAAAATTGCACTCCAATGTTGAGTCCATTCAACTCCGATATGCTGCGTATCGAATCCGTGTACGCAGCCATATGAAACCCAGTACTTATTCCAAAGAGCGACCCCATCTACCATCACTGACTGACCCCTGTGACCGTTGAACACGCGAAACAGGGTCTTACGAGGACCGTCCTGGCCCACCCTATGGCTCTCATCCGCCGCTTATTCAAGCTATTGCACGAACCATGGGGGATTAATCGAACACCTTTACCGGCTGATCTCTCAGAACAGTTAATTCAGAACACCCAGCGCGGCCCCACCTGCTCACACGAACTCTGCTGAACAAGTACAGCTGCTCTTGTGGCTGTTGGAGGGTCAATGTCTTCAACCACGCCCATAACTGGGTAACGTGGCAAGCTGTAGGCGTGCCTGGCCAGGGTTGAATCGGTTACCAGGCGCACATCGGTGCTGTGCCCATGAGTGATGACCCCAGGTAAAATCAACTGCACGCTTATAACAAAGCAGGCAATCAAAAGTGCCACTCCCAATACCCGACACCGCCAACAACCTTGACCTTCCTGCATCCCTTGCATCCTTGCTTTAACCCTGCGGAAGTTGTTACCTAAAAATGCTTGTATGCGGCTTCAAGTGGGGTAAATTTAACAAAACGCGACGCTGCATTTAGGCAAGTCTCATATTTGTTCAGATTTGCGCCTGAGCGATGCTTAAGAGAAATCGCCCGACTAAATTCAGCTCGCTCGTAAACTGGATATGGATATTTCCAAGCTATGCGTGTAGCAATACTGGATGACGAACAAGCTGAGCTCGACCGCATCACGCTAACCTTGCAAACCATTGCAACGCGCAGTGAAGTCCCCTGGAGCCTGCATGGTTTCAATCGGGGAGAGGAATTGCTTAAGCAGCTGAGGCGCGAGACCTTCGACTTGCTTATTCTCGACTGGCAGTTGCCAGACGTCAGCGGGTTGGCAGTTCTACGCTGGAGCCGAAAGCACCTTGAAAAGCACCCACCAGTCATAATGCTGACCAGCCGCAATGGCGAACATGATGTTGTGCTAGCGCTGAATGAGGGTGCCGATGACTACATTAACAAACCCTTCCGCAGCCAAGAGTTACAAGCCCGAGTGCTTGCCGTTTTGCGCCGCCAAGGCAGCATCACGCAAAACAAAAGCACTTCACTTGAGGTCTACGATCTGCTGTTTGATGACGCGGAGCAGCAAGTTAAGCGCAACAACCTGCCAGTCAACCTAACTGAACGTGAATACAGCCTGGCCAAGTGTTTAATCAGTAATATCGACCGACCCCTTTCCCGCGAATACCTCTACGAGCGTTTCTGGCCCCGCGAAGAGCTTCACTCGTCTCGCCCGCTCGACACACACATTTACCGCCTGCGTACCAAGCTCGCACTCACGCCCGAAAACGGCTGGCGACTCGCAACCATTTATGGTTATGGCTATCGTTTAGAGCGAATAGCCAGTGAATGACTAACCCTCAATGCATGCGTGGTGACAGTTACCCCTAGCCGCTGGCCGCGCATCTTGTTAAAGTCGCGACCCGCTCGCCCCTACTGACAGGGACGATGCACACGTTTAGGCAGTTACGACTCATCAAAAATAAGTCGCGACCGCCCCCTAAAGCCGGCCACAAGCCGGCTTTTTATTGTTTAAAAAAAGCACTGTTTATCTCGACCACAGTGCCTTTTTGTATGCAGCAATTTGAGTCACAGCAAGTCGATATTGACCCTTCCCAGCTTGCCGGTGAAACGGAACGGCGTGCTGTATTCGTGGGAAACCGTTGAGCCGCGTTCTTCACCAATATCCAGCGTTTCGGTGGCCGAAAAGCGCGCCGGGACCATATTGGCAATCGGGCCTTGTGCGACTTGCTGCCCGTTTACCATCAGTTTCGCCACGCCACCGCCAGCCCACTTTTTACTTTGCTGGGTGTATTCAAATACCACCTCAACGTTGCCGATTGGCAGCTCCTCAGCGGAGCGCAAGACATCGCTGTGCTTACCGAAGAAGTTGTTTTCATAAATCAGGTGATTGTCTTTGACATACAAAGTCCAGCCGCCGGAGCTGCCACCTTCTGCCGCGATTACCCCTTCAACGCCAGTGGCTGGCACCTCAAATGAGGTGCTAATACGGTGAGAGCGCATTTTCGTATTAGGTGCACTGCCTTCAGGAATACGTACCGTACCGGCGTAGTAGCTAAAAGACTGACGCCCACGCACTAACGAGGGCCGCGAGGGGTCCATGGCTCGCTCTACCCAACGATCATCCAGCGGGTAAACATGGTTAGCCTTGGCCTCTTTATCAAACAGTGTCTGCATTTCTTTGAGCTTGTCGGGGTACTGCGCGGCAACATCATTGGCTTGGGAGTAGTCCTCGGACAGGTGGTACAACTCCCAGCTGTCATTCTCAAAATCACCTTTGCGGTTGAGTAATTCCCAAGGCAGTCCGTGGCGCGCAGATGCCATCCAGCCATCTGCATAAATTGCGCGGCTGCCGAACATTTCGTAGTACTGGACCCGATGTCTATCAGGCGCGTTGATATCGTTCAAGCTATACAACAAGCTGACGCCAGAGAGCGGGGTTTGTACAGCACCCGATACCTGTTCAGGTGCTGGAATGCCGACCGCTTCATATATGGTCGGGGCAATATCGACAACATGGCTGTACTGACCACGCACCTGCCCGACTTGTTTAATATGCCCCGGCCAGGACATGACCATGCCGTTACGGGTGCCGCCCAAATGTGAGCCGACTTGTTTCATCCATTGAAATGGGGTATCGATCGCCCACGCCCACGGCACCGCAAAATGGTTTTCATGTTTATCGGTTCCCAACTCATCGAGTACCGCTAGTTGCGCTTCAATCGTGTCCGGGATGCCATTTTGCGTGGCCATATTGTTCAGTGTGCCAGTCATGCTGCCTTCTGCAGAACCACCGTTATCACCTGTAATGTAGATAACCAAGGTGTTGTCACCCCCGGGCAGTTCACGCACACTTTTCAGCATTCTCCCAGCTTCGTAGTCCGTGTAGGCAAGAAACCCTGCGTATACCTCCATCTGCCGGGCAAAGACTTTCTTGGCATCGGCGCTCATTGACTCCCAAGCAGGTAACTGCGGCGGGCGGGGCGTGAGTTTGGCATCGGCCGGAATCACACCCATTTTTTTCTGCCGGGCAAACACTTCTTCCCGGTAGGCATCCCACCCCTTATCGAAGCGGCCTTTGTACTTGGCGATCCATTCTTTAGGCGCATGGTGAGGCGCATGGGCAGCACCAGGGGCCCAGTACATAAACCACGGTTTATTCGGCGCGACTGAACTTTGCGCATGGATCCAATTGATGGAGCGATCAGCCAAGTCAGCACTTAAATGATAACCCTGCTCTGGTGTGCTTTTTGGCTCCACAGCCACCGTATTTTCATACAACTGCGGTTCAAACTGACTGGTTTCCCCGCCCATAAACCCGTAGAAATAATCAAAGCCTTTACCCGTTGGCCAGCGATTGAAGGGACCCGCAGAACTGGTCTCCCAGTCCGGTGTGTTATGCCACTTGCCGAACATTGCCGTGCTGTAGCCGTGATTCTTGAGAACCTCAGCAACGGTCGCGATTTCCGGGCCCCACATGCTGTTGTAACCGGGATAACCCACCGCCATTTCGGTAATCATGCCGCTCCCCACATCATGGTGGTTGCGACCCGTGAGCAAAGCCGCTCGCGTGGGTGAACAGAGCGCGGTGGTGTTAAAACGGTTGTAGCGCAAACCGTCGGCGGCGAGGCGATCCAGTTCCGGTGCTTGCACCAGCCCGCCAAAGGTCGACATCGCACCAAACCCAACGTCATCGAGCAAGATCAACAACACATTGGGTGCACCTGCGGGCGCCTTCAGGGGAGCAGGGAAGTCAGATCGCGAAGTTTTGTAGGTTTCGCCGATCTTGCCGGCAAAAGCGGGAACGGGCAAAGGCAGTACTTGGCCAGCAGCTTCTTCGGCATAGGCCAACCCAGAAAACACCTGCAACGCTTGAACAGTCAGGGCCAAGGACGCGGCCCGAATGATCATCATATGGATCTTCCTTTATTGTTATTTATCTCAACGCAGGCGTTGTAATTCGCCCACATTGAGTTGTTGCAGGCCCTAGCCCACCCGCGAGAAACGGGCGCAGCAAAGGCCGGCCTGATAGTTAGCTCAATTGATTGGTTGCGTGCAGCCATTCTTCAGAGCGGCGCAAACCTTCAACCAGGTCGACTTTAGGTTGATAGCCCAGCAAGCGTTGGGCTTTGGCGCTAGAGATGTCGCCCTTACGAGCGAACATATACATGGTGTCTGGTGTGACTTCGTCTTGGCGCTTGAGCAGTTTGTTGACGCTCCAGATGGCATGGGTCAAAGCTACCGCGGCCCACAGTGGCAGAGTGCGTGGTGAACCGCTGCGCCCTGCCCAGCGCCAGTGGTTGCCAAAGAATTCCTTACAGGTGGTCGCCGAATGCCCGCACAAGTGGAATACATGCCCCCGGGCCTCAGGTAACCCGGCGGCCAGCATTACGCCATCGAGCAGGTCATCGATGTACACCGGCGTGAACACGCCTTGACCACCATTGGGAAGAATCAACGCCCCAGCCTTGGCCATCTTCAGCGGCTCACTGAGCCAGGCGCGAGAGCCTGGACCATACACATCGCCGGGACGCACCACCGTGCAGTCAATTTCACCCGCAGCGTGCGCCGCCAGCACCATGTGCTCACTGGCACCTTTGGCAACGCCGTAGCGGTATTTTTCACCGATAACAACACCGCAATGCTCATCGGCTTGATCCGGGTATTCCCAACCCAGCGCGGCAATCGAGGAAAACTGCACAAAGCGCTGAGCACCGCCCGCAATGGCAACATCTAAACAGTTGCGCACACCGCGCACTGAGACCTCTCTGTAGGCTTGCCAAGTGGCGGCCAGAGAGACCACCGCAGCAGTGTTAATAAACAATTCACAGCCCTCGGCATGCTTTGCCCAGGCTTCAGGACGAGTCAGGTTACCCGCAATTACGTTGTTTGCCGGGTCGGCATGCAAATCCATGCCACGAACTTCGGCACCCAGCACCTTGTAGCGGTTGACCAGTGAGCGGCCGATAAAACCGCTGGCACCGGTTATAAATACAGAACGCGGCACTGCTGGCGTTTGCCCCGCCGATCCGATGGGCATTCTAAGGTCAGTCATTAGGGGCTCCCGAGAGCACTTGCCCACGTAGGTTTACGCATGCATAGCCGGCCCTGAAAGCCACATGGGAGCACGGGCAACGGTGCAGCCTTGAAAGCAACCTAGCGGTACGCTTGCATGGCGTTTTAGCAGATAGGCAGTGATTTAACGTCAGGTGCAAACAGTGCTTGGCGCTCGATGAGCGACTGGGCATGGTCATTATTGTTGTACTCATGCAGATGCTGGTGGAATAGGCTGAATCCACCTAGATACTGCGACTCTGCACCTGCAAATACTTGACCGTTACCGACAGTGTTTTACCAATTTATGCCAAACCAAAATGCTCTGCCAAACCACGCCAAGTGTCAGCTTGCCTATATTAGGCCTGCAAGTGAGCCCACCAAAAAAAGGACAAGGTGCTCGAGCCAAAACTGCGTGGTTGAACGGAGTGGACTGAGCCTGGTTTAGCTGCTGAAGCCAGGCTGCTGCACACTCAGTTGGCGGATCACGCTATCAAGATGTGCCCGCGCACTCTGCGCTTCCCCGATGCGCATTTGCGCTGCTGTTTTTTCGGCAATGTCTGGCCTGACTGACTGCAGAGGCACGCCGGTGCTCATCGCACGAAGCTGTACTTCGGCAGCGCGCTCTAAATAGTAAAGGTAGTCCCACGCCAACGCGGGGTCAGCGCCAATCACCATCACGCCGTGATTCTTCATAAACAGCACCTGTGCGTTACCCATTGCAGAGGCAATCCGCTGCCCTTCGCGGTCATCCAATGCCAAACCATTGAACTGTTCATCGACCGCCACCTGACCGTAAAACTTCAGCGCTGTTTGCCCAGCCCAGCGCAAGGGTTCACCTTCAAGCATGGCCAGCGCAGTAGCGTTTGGCATATGCGTGTGGAAGACCGCTACCGCGTTTGGCTTCAAGCGATGCACTTGCGCATGGATATAAAAAGCAGTGGTTTCAGGAACACCGCTACCGCACAAGACGTGTCCGTTAAAGTCGCAGATCAACAAGCTAGACGCCGTGACTTCGGCGAACGCCAGCCCAAAGGGATTGACCAGAAATAAATCTGAATGCCCCGGCACCAGCATTGAAAAGTGATTGCAGATACCCTCTGCCAATCCCAAGTGCGCCGCCATGCGCAAACAGGCGCTGAGATCGATCCGCGCAGCCTGGATCTCTGGCGTATCAAAATCGCCATGTTTGAATTCAAACTGAGTCATCCTGCGACTCCTTCATCATCGGCCCAGCCGAGGCTGCCAAATAGCGAGCGTAATTCATCAAGCGTTGTCAGCACGGCATCAGGCTGATAGTCCACCGGTGCGACGCGCCCTGTGCCTCGGTCGATCCAAATACAGTGAAACCCCATGTCCCTCGCTGCAACCAAATCTAGATGGGGGCTGGCGCAGATATGCAAAACCTGCGACCGCGTCACTCCGAGACTGGCATGGGCAAAATCGAACAGCCGGGGGTTGGGCTTGTAGGCTTGAGCCTGCTGCGCCGTGATAACCCGATCAATATACCCGCCCAACTGCGCCACGTTACCGGCGATGATCGCGTCGTCGGTGTTAGACACAATACTCAGGCTGAACCCATGCTGCTTCAACCAGTTCAAGGTTTCAACCACCTCAGAAAATGGCGGCATACGGCTGATACGAGCGACGAAAGCCTCACCATCAGCAGGCTCATAGCTGACGCCTAGATCCGTCAGGGTGCAACGCAACGCCTGTTCGGAGACCTGCCGGAAGTTCATGTAACTGGGTTGCTGCTCTAGGCTGTGTTCATATTCATCATAGATGCGGATGAAGTCCGCCTCGTGCTCACTGATGCCCTTGAGCGATAACAGCTCTCGGACGCATTTGAGCAAGCCCTCATCCCATTGAATCAGCGTCCCATAACAATCGAAAGTGAGCCATTGCGGTTTTGCGAAGCCTTGAAGCGACATGACGAATAACCTCGTGGGAGTTGGGTAAGCGTCAATCGTCGGCGCAGCAGACATAATTTAAAAATTAAATTATTATGAAAAAATAATTAATTTATCGAATTAACTGCAACGAGCTAGCCACCATGCTTGACCTTGACCTTCTGCAAACCTTCGTTAGCGTAGTCGACTCTGGCGGCTTCACCCGTGCAGGTGGCCGGGTGAATCGAACGCAATCGACCATCAGCCAGCAAATCAAAAAGCTCGAAGAACAAGTCGGGCGACCGCTGTTAATCAGGCACAGGGCCAGTAAGTCGGTTCAGTTGACCGAGGACGGCGAACGCCTGCTCAGCTATGCTCGACGGCTAGTCGGCCTGGCGATGGAAGCCAGCGACATGCTCAGCTCACAGGATCTGCGTGGCGTGGCCAGCCTTGGCGTACCTGAAGACTTTCCACTGGATCAACTTATCCAACTGCTAACCGGCTTTAATCAGCGCTTCCCGGATATCCGCCTCGACACGCGTAACGGCCTTAGTTGCGAACTCAATGAGCACCTGCAAAGCCGTGAGTTGGATCTGGCGCTGATCAAGCGCGATATCGAACAGGGTCCGGCAATCGCAACCTGGCCTGAACAACTTGACTGGGTTGCAAGCCCCCAATGGCAGCCGCAACAAGACAGCACTGCCTTGGTCGTTTACGAGCAAGGTTGTTTGTATCGTCAACGCGCCATTCGCGCACTCGAAGCAGCAGGTCGGCGCTGGCATATCGCATTCAGCTCCCAGAGTCTGGCGAGTATTCAGGCAGCTGTGTCCGCCAGCATTGGTCTAAGCCTGCTACCTCAAAGTGCGATACGAGCCGATCACCACATTATTACCGATCAGCTCGGTTTAGCCCCACCCGCGCCGACTGAGCTGGCTCTGGTTGCCTCAAGCAAAATCCTCAGCAACATCCAGCAGCGCCTGGCAGATTACCTCGTCGAACACCTGCACAAGAGCACTTAGCGTTTGACTTTAAACTCACGCGGATCAATACCCCACTTGTGCAAACGCGACGCCAGCGTTGTGGGTTTCAAGCCTAACAGCTGCGCCGCGCCACCCGGCCCTGATACCTTGCCATTGGCACGTTTAAGCATGGCCAGGGTATTGCTGCGCTGCTGAAGCAAAAACTGATCATCGGCCACGGGCGCTTCACCCTCGCAATGAGCTGAGCTCACAATCGGGTCAGCGCTCGATGCCAGCAGCTCATCAAAGCGCAAGCGTCCCTCCATCGAAACGATGACTTGGCGCTCAATTACATTCTGCAACTCGCGAATGTTACCCGGCCACAGATAGCGTTTCAGCACTTCAACTTGGGCCATGGGCATGCGCACATCGGGCTTGTTAAAAGACTCGCAGGCACGGCGCAGAAAGTGGCTGGCGAGCAAAGGAATGTCTTCAACACGCTCGCGCAGTGGCACCGAGCGCACTGGAAAGACATTGAGACGAAAATACAAATCCTCACGGAAAGAACCCGCACTGATCATTTCACGCAAGTCACGATTGGTTGCGGCAATCACTCGCACATCCACAGCGCGAGTAACGTTGTCGCCCACTCGTTCAAACTGTTGATCTTGCAACACCCGCAGTAACTTACTTTGCAGCTCCAGAGGAATCTCACCCACTTCATCCAGAAATAAGGTGCCGCCATCAGCCAGTTCAAAACGACCGACACGGTCATGTATAGCCCCGGTAAAGGCCCCTTTGACGTGACCGAAAAACTCACTCTCAAATAAATCACGGGGAATGGCAGCGCAGTTAACCCGAATCAACGGCCGATCGCTGCGGCGGCTGCTGGCATGAATAGCCCTGGCCACTAGCTCTTTGCCGGTACCCGACTCACCGCTGACCAAGACGTTGGCATCGGTAGCTGCGACCAGCTCAATCTGCCGGATCAAATGCATGACAGCAGGGCTTTCACCCACGATATCGTGGTGATTACGCTCAGCCTTGATCTCCTCTTGCAGGTACTGATTTTCAAGCTCAAGGCGCTGCTTTAACTGCTCGACTTCATTGAGTGCCTCACGCAATCTTAGCTCGGCTTGCTGGCGCTCGCGGATGTCACGGAATAACACCACAGCACCCACCAACCGGCCCATTTCGAAAATCGGCGTGCTGGTGTATTCAACAGCAATAGCCTCTCCGTTCTTGTGCCAAAACACCTCGTTATCCACCTGATGAATCTGACCGTCGCTGAAGGAAGCGTGTATCGGGCATTGCTGCACCGCAAAACGACTGCCATCAGAGTGGCTGTGATGGAACATTTGGTGCGCGTCATGACCGATCATGTCACTGGCACTCCAACCGAGAATACGCTCGGCCGCCAGGTTGACAAAAGTAGTCAGGCCTTTGGCATCAAGCCCGTAAATGCCTTCACCGACAGCGCCGAGAATCAACCGGTTCTGTCGCTCAATACGTTCGAAGACTTGCGAGATTCGCTCCCACCCCACATGACCGAGACGGTGCTGACGCCTCGCCTCAGAATGGTTACGGCGTTTCTCCAGCAGGTCACGCGGCTGAATCATGAACAGGATATTTTTGCCGTCCGCCATCAACCTGGCATTGACTTCGACAGCATGAGGTCTGCGCTGCAAATCGAGCACATTGAGGTCATCCGACCAGGCCTCGCCACGGGCTAACGTTTCATCGGTGAAGCTGACCCACAGCGCGATCCCATCGCCGAAAAAATGGCTAAAGCGCAAGTCCGCGCAATCGCCCGCAGAACACTTCAACAAGCTCAAGCCAGCAGCATTTACCTGCACCAATGCATCGGCCACCGGATCAACAATCAGCATCGCTTGAGGCGCACTGATAAAGGCTTCATCGATAGCTGAACGATTCATGGTTTGAGCCCTGCAAGAAACAGCAATGGGTAATGGTAGATTTATGAATACACGAAATATCGTTAATCGGTTAACTGAATTTCGTAAAAAACGAAATTTCGTGTTTCAGCTACACATTCAAGAGCAGAGTAAATTCATATTTTTCAAATAGTTATGTAAATTTTTCAAGTTGGCACAACTCTCGCTATCGACTTATCAACCCGCAGCGCCTCTGTAACCGCGCCGGCCCCACAACCTGTCAGATAAGAGACTCGCCATGAACAAAGAAGAAATGCACCACCTGCTAATGGCCGCCAAAGCCCGCAAAGAAATGAGCTGGGACAGTTTGAGCGAGGCCATCGGTAAATCCCCGGTATGGCTGGCATCAGTCTGCTACGGCATGAACAGCGCCACACCAGAAGTTGCCAAACACCTGTGCGAAGTGCTCGAACTGAATGATGAAGTGGCTGCAGCCCTGACTGCATTCCCAACCAAGACCTGGGACTTTGCAGTGCCGCAGGACCCGCTGATTTACCGCCTCTACGAAGTGGTCGGCGTCTACGGTGACACGCTCAAAGATGTGATCCAGGAGAAGTTCGGCAACGGCATCATGAGCGCCATCGATTTCGCCATGCATGTGGACAAGGTCGAGGACCCCAAAGGCGATCGCGTAGTTATCACGCTCAACGGCAAATTCCTGCCTTACAGCGTGTGGTAACGGACTGCTCATACCCGCAAGGCAGCGCCGCTCACGAGGTGACCTTCACAGGTCTGTGCCGACTTACAGAATCGCTGCCCACTTAATCCGCAAGGAGATCGCTATGTCCTATCTGATGCCCTCAGAGTTCGTCACCAAGATGGTCGACGCAGGTGAGTCCAAGGTTTATATGTCAACCCGCGACACACTGATTCGTGCGTATATGGCAGGTGCAATCCTGGCTCTGGCTGCGGTATTCGCCATCACCATCGCCGTGCAAACCGGCTCACCACTGCTGGGAGCCGTGCTGTTTCCCGTGGGTTTCTCAATGCTCTATCTGATGGGCTTCGACTTACTCACGGGCGTCTTCGTACTCACGCCACTGGCACTTCTGGACAAACGTCCCGGCGTCACGATCAGTGGTGTGCTGCGGAACTGGGGCTGGGTGTTTCTCGGCAACCTGGCTGGCGCACTGACCGTCGCCTTTATGATGGCTTTTGTTTTCACCTATGGCTTTAACACCGACCCAGGCGCGGTGGGTGCCAAGATCGCGGGCATTGGCGAAGCGAGAACCCTGGGCTACGCAGAGTATGGCGCTGGCGGCTGGATGACGATCTTCCTGCGCGGCATGCTGTGTAATTGGATGGTTTCTATGGGTGTTGTCGGTGCCATGATTTCTACATCGGTCAGTGGCAAGGTCATCGCCATGTGGATGCCGATCATGCTGTTCTTTTTCATGGGCTTCGAGCATTCCATCGTCAATATGTTCCTGTTTCCTTCAGCCATGATCATGGGCGGCAACTTTTCGGTCATGGATTACATGATCTGGAACGAGATCCCGACTGTGCTGGGTAACCTTGCAGGTGGTCTGGCGTTCACGGGTTTGACGCTTTACAGCACCCACATCAAGACAGGGGCCAAACGGGTAATGGCTTAACAACTAACCGCCTAGGCGCGACATAACGTTGTCCGTCCAGGCGGGCTTAATTTGCCCGAAAGCCTCGTCTCTGCTAGTGTCGCGAGCGATGTTTGCCCGTTGACTTCCCGCCGAGAACACCCGCCATGGCCCGCAAAAAAGCCGCTGTTGATTTTGAGCAGTCCCTGACAGAGCTGCAAAGCTTGGTCGAACGCCTGGAAAACGGCGAATTGTCGCTCGAAGACTCACTCACAGCCTTCGAACAAGGCATCCGCCTGACTCGCGATTGCCAAACTGCACTGGCGCAAGCTGAACAAAAGGTCAGCCTGTTGCTGGAGCGCAATGGCGAACTGGAGGAAGCGCCTTTCGACGCGGATAAGCAAGCATGATCGAAGCGTATCAGGCGCAGTGCCAGCAACGCGTGGATGCAGCTCTTGAGCGCTTGTTTGTTGCGCCCCAACAAGACCTGCAGCGGCTCTACCAGGCCATGCGCTACAGCGTCACCAATGGCGGTAAACGTGTACGCCCTCTACTGGCATATGCAGCCTGCGAAGCACTGGGCGGCGATGCCGAGCATGCCAATGGCGCAGCCTGCGCGGTAGAGCTGATTCACGCCTACTCATTGGTCCATGACGACTTACCGGCCATGGATGACGATGACCTGCGCCGCGGCAAGCCAACCACCCATAAAGCCTTTGATGAGGCCGCCGCAATTCTTGCCGGGGATGGTTTACAAGCCCTGGCCTTCGAAGTGCTCAGCAACCCGGAGTTGAACCCGTTGAGTGCTGAGTTGCGCCTGGCAATGATTGCCGCGCTTGCCCGCGCATCCGGTCCTGCCGGGATGGTCGGTGGACAGGCCATTGATCTTGGCTCAGTTGGCCAGGCACTTGATCAAGCTGCACTGGAAAACATGCACCGGCACAAAACCGGGGCCTTGATCGAGGCCAGCGTAGCCCTTGGTGCATTGGCCAGTGGCAAATCTGACCCGGCCAAATTGCACGCCTTGCAATGCTATGCCCAAGCCATCGGCCTGGCCTTCCAAGTGCAGGACGATATTCTCGATATTGAGAGCGACACCAGTACATTGGGTAAGACTCAGGGTAAGGATCAAGCCAACGACAAGCCCACTTACCCTGCATTGCTCGGCCTGCAAACAGCCAAAGGCTATGCCTTTGAGTTGCGTGACCAGGCCGTTTCAGCATTGCAAGAACTTGGCCCTGCCGCTGAGCCACTGCGCATGCTGGCGCACTATATTGTTGATCGCCGCAACTAGAACAGCAGCGACCGCCTGAGCAAATCGGGCGTCGTCAGCCTTTACCTCTAATCACTCAAATAAATACCTTATCGATCAGCCGGTAAGGCTTTGTTTACCTGCGCCGCAGAGTGCATAAGATGGGCACCAGAATAAAAATTCCGGAGCCGCCTGTATGCCCTTCTCAGCTTTGCTGATCGCCAACCGTGGTGAAATCGCCATTCGCATCGCCCGAGCCGCTGCAGAGATGAACCTGCGCAGCGTTGCTGTCTATGCAGAGGACGATGCGGCCTCCCTGCACATTCGCACCGCTGACAGCGCCGTTGCCCTCAAGGGTCGGGGCGTTGCAGCCTATCTGGACATCCAGCAACTGATTGCGATCGCCCTTGAACAGGGCTGCGATGCCATCCATCCTGGCTATGGCTTTCTTGCCGAAAACCCTGAGTTTGCTCGCCAGTGTGCTCAGGCAGGTATCGGTTTTATCGGCCCAAGCGCTGAAGTACTGCAATGCTTTGGCGACAAAGCCCAAGCCCGGGCATTAGCCGAACGCTGCAATGTGCCTCTGGTGCCTGGTATCAATCAGGCAATTGACCTGCAACAAGCGCAGGACTTTATGCACAGCCTCGGAGATTCGGCGGCGGTCATGCTCAAAGCTCTGGCCGGCGGCGGCGGTCGTGGTATGCGCGCGGTGTTTAAATCCGCAGACTTACCCGAGGCGTTCAAGCGCTGCCAATCCGAAGCCCGCAGCGCATTTGGCATTGACTCGCTGTACATCGAACAACTGGTCAGCAACGCCCGGCACATCGAAATTCAAGTATTAGGCGATGGCAGCGGCGCGGTCAGTCATCTGTGGGAGCGTGATTGCAGCCTGCAACGTCGCCAGCAAAAAATCATCGAAATCGCACCGAGTCCGGACCTGCCGCCAACCACCCGCAAGCACATGATCGATGCCGCACTAAAACTGGCCAGCGCCGTCAACTATCAAGGTATAGGCACCTTCGAGTTCCTGCTCGATAACGACCAACCTGAACAGTTCTACTTCATGGAGGCCAACCCGCGCATTCAGGTTGAGCACACCATTACCGAGCAAATCACTGGCGTTGACCTGCTGCAATGCCAAATCAAACTGGCCATGGGCTACTCACTGGGCGACCTTAACCTGCTGCAACCGCCGCAGATTAATGGCTGCGCGGTGCAACTACGAATCAACCTGGAAACCCTTGATACCGAGGGCAACACGCATCCGGCAGCCGGCATTCTAAGCGCCTATCAACCACCCAGCGGTCCGGGACTTCGTGTTGATGGCTACGGCTATCCCGGCTACAACGTCAGCCCGAACTACGACTCCTTGCTGGCCAAACTAATCGTGCATGCAGCGGATTATCCAAGTTCTTTACGCAAAGCCTACCGTGCATTGTGTGAGTTCAATATCGAAGGCGTGAGCCACTCGATCAGCCTGCTGCAAGCTTTGATACAGCGACCCGAAGTGGCGCTCAACCAGGTCAACACACGCTTTGTCGAAAGCCAGTTAACGACGTTGCTCAACGCCCAGAGCGGTGCCCACCCGCACCTGTATTTCAGTCACTGTCCCAGCTCATCAGACAGCCCTGTTGCCGCCAACCAAGTGCCACATGGCTGCGAGGCGCTAAAAGCACCAAGCAGCGGCGTGGTCATCAGCCTGGAAGTCGACACTGGCGATAGCGTTGCCAAGGGGCGAACCATTGCTGTGCTGGAGGCTATGAAGATGGAGTTCGAGGTCAAGGCCGAGCAAAGCGGCATTGTCCATAGCCTCGCGGTAGAGCCCGGCACTATCGTCACTCAAGGGGCGGCGCTTTTGTTTATCGAACCTGCGCATATCGCCGATGAGCAGTTGCTCAATGAAGAAGGTGTCGATCTTGAGCATATCCGTGCAGACCTTGGCGAGGTGCTTGAGCGCCACGCCATCACCCGCGATGAACGACGCCCCCACGCAGTCGCCAAGCGGCGCAAAACCCAACAACGCACCACTCGGGAAAACCTTGCAGATTTGCTTGATCATGGCAGTTTTAGTGAATACGGCGCGCTGGCCATTGCGGCACAACGGCGTCGACGCTCGCTGGATGAGCTCATTGAACAAAGCCCTGCCGACGGCTTGGTTGCAGGCACCGGCACCGTAAACGCAGAGTTGTTCGGCAATAAAGCCGCGCGCTGCATGGCAATCGCCTACGACTACACAGTATTTGCAGGCACCCAAGGGGTCATGAATCACAAGAAAACCGATCGCATGCTGCAACTGGCCGAGCAATGGCGCTTACCCTTGGTGCTGTTTGCCGAAGGCGGTGGCGGCCGCCCTGGCGACACCGACTTCGTTGGCGTTGCCGGGCTCGACTGCCACACCTTTGTCGGCATGGCCAAGCTCTCTGGCTTGGTCCCGTTGGTCGGTGTGGTGTCTGGCCGCTGCTTTGCGGGGAATGCCGCATTGCTGGGCTGCTGCGATGTGATCATTGCCACTCGCAACGCCAGCATTGGCATGGCCGGACCAGCGATGATTGAAGGCGGCGGGCTGGGCAGCTTTAGCGCAGAGCAAGTCGGCCCTACCAGCGTACAGAGCCCCAATGGGGTGATTGACCTGCTGGTCGAGGATGAAGCCCAGGCAGTGCGTGTCGCCAAACAATACCTCGGTTATTTTCAAGGTGCGCTAAGCACTTGGCACTGCGCTGATCAACGCCAATTGCGCCATTTGATTCCTGAGAATCGCTTGCGCGTGTATGACATTCGCCACGTCATTGAAACCCTTGCCGACCACGACTCGGTACTGGAACTGCGCCGCGAGTTTGCACCGGGCATGATCACCGCATTCATCCGCATCGAAGGTCAGCCATTTGGCTTGCTTGCCAACAATCCTGCCCATTTGGGCGGTGCCATTGATGCCGTGAGCGGGGACAAAGCCGCGCGCTTTATGCAGCTGTGCAATGCCTTTGACATTCCCCTGGTGTCGTTGTGCGACACCCCTGGCTTTATGGTCGGACCCCAAGCAGAGCAACAAGCCACAGTGCGCCACGTCTCACGCATGTTTGTCGCCGCTGCCAGTCTCAGCGTACCGTTCTTTACCATCGTTCTGCGCAAAGGTTATGGGTTGGGCGCACAAGCGATGGCAGCTGGCAGCTTCCATTCACCGCTGTTTACGGTTGCCTGGCCCAGTGGCGAATTCGGTGCGATGGGCCTTGAAGGTGCTGTTCGCTTAGGCTTTGCCAAAGAGTTGGCAGCGGCTGAGTCAGATCAAGCGCGCCAGCAACTCTTCGACAAGCTGGTCGCCAAGGCGTATGCCAATGGCAAGGCGATCAATATGGCAAGCTTCCTTGAGATTGATGCGGTAATTGACCCTGAACAAACCCGTAGCTGGTTGACTCGCGGCCTCAACTCAACGCCTGCGCCTGCAAATAACCCTCAAAAACGTGGCTTTATCGACACCTGGTGATGCCTAAACTACGCCCCCAAGCCAGCAGCGTGCTGGCTTGGGGGTAGAGACAGGTGCTGATTGGCCACTTCTTATTTGGGTACTGCACGGGGCTTCGGGTAAACTGGCGCATCTTTGTATTAATAACGATTCGCCTGATGCCGACGACTTTCCAAGAGATTCCCCGCGAACGCCCGCTGACGCCTTTGCTTGACCGTGCGAATACGCCGACCGAGCTGCGCCGATTGGGTGAGGCCGAGCTGGAAACCCTGGCCGACGAACTGCGCCAATACTTGCTCTACACCGTCGGCCAGACCGGTGGTCACTTCGGTGCGGGCTTAGGCGTGGTCGAGCTGACAATTGCTCTGCATTACGTGTTTGATACTCCAGATGACCGTTTGGTATGGGATGTTGGCCATCAAGCCTATCCGCATAAAATCCTGACCGGTCGCCGCGAGCGCATGAGCACCTTGCGGCAAAAAGACGGCGTTGCTGCCTTTCCACGCCGCAGCGAAAGCGAATACGACACCTTTGGCGTCGGCCACTCAAGCACCTCAATCAGTGCAGCGCTGGGCATGGCGGTTGCCGCCAAGATACAGGGTAGCAACCGTAAAAGTGTTGCCGTCATAGGTGATGGCGCACTGACTGCAGGCATGGCGTTCGAAGCGTTGAACCATGCCTCTGACCTTAAAGCCAATATGCTGGTGGTGCTCAACGACAACGACATGTCGATCTCGCGCAACGTCGGCGGGCTGTCGAATTATCTGGCGAAAATCCTTTCCAGCCGCACCTACGCAAGCATGCGTGAAGGCAGCAAGAAAGTACTCTCGCGCCTTCCCGGCGCGTGGGAAATCGCCCGTAAAACCGAAGAGCACGCCAAAGGCATGCTGGTTCCGGGCACCCTGTTTGAAGAACTCGGCTGGAATTACATTGGCCCAATTGATGGCCATGACCTGCCAACTATGCTGGCCACGCTGCGCAATATGCGCGACCTGGAAGGCCCGCAGTTCCTGCATGTCATCACCAAAAAAGGTAAAGGCTTCGCCCCGGCAGAGGCGGATCCCATTGGTTACCACGCCATCACCAAGCTTGAGCCGGTCAATCGTCCTGCTGCGCAAACCGCCGCAAAAAAACCTTCTGGCCCTAAGTACTCCAGTGTATTTGGTCAGTGGCTGTGTGACATGGCAGCGCAAGACTCGCGCCTGCTCGGCATCACCCCGGCGATGAAAGAAGGTTCCGATCTGGTTGCCTTTAGCGAGCAATACCCAGACCGCTACTTTGATACGGCTATCGCTGAACAGCACGCGGTTACGCTCGCTGCGGGCATGGCCTGTGAGGGCAGCAAGCCAGTTGTCGCGATCTACTCGACCTTCTTGCAACGCGCCTATGATCAACTGATTCACGACGTTGCGGTGCAGCACCTCGACGTATTGTTCGCCATTGACCGCGCAGGTTTAGTGGGTGAAGACGGGCCGACCCATGCGGGCAGCTTCGATATCACCTACTTGCGCTGCATCCCCGGCATGCTGGTGATGACCCCAAGCGATGAGAACGAATTGCGCCGCATGCTTACCACCGGCCACCTGTTTGACGGCCCCGCGGCTGTGCGCTATCCACGCGGCACGGGCCCTGGCGCGACCATTGAAGCCGGGCTTGAGCCGTTGGAAATCGGCAAAGGCGTTGTCCGTCGGCAAGGCAGCGGCACGGCAATGCTGGTATTCGGCGTGCAACTGAGTGAAGCCTTGAAAGCCGCTGAAACACTGGATGCGACTGTTGTCGACATGCGCTTCGTCAAGCCTATCGATGAGGCGTTGATCCGCCAGCTAGCTGCCAGCCATGAACTGCTGGTAACCATTGAAGAAAACAGCATCATGGGCGGCGCTGGCAGTGCAGTCAGCGAGTTTCTGGCACAGGAAAATGTGCTCAAGCCAGTGCTCCACCTTGGCCTGCCCGACCTCTACGTCGAGCATGCCAAACCGTCACAAATGCTTGCCGAATGCGGCCTTGATGCAAAGGGTATCGAGCAGGCAATTCGTCAGCGTTTGGCTGTTATCAAGTAATAACTAACCCATTGCCGCAAACTCGGTAATGGGTTTTATCGTGATTGACCGAGGTCGCTGTCAGCCGCAAGGCGCAGCGTGAAAAGGGAAGCAGGTGCGTCTATGACAATGCCTGCGCTGCCCCCGCAACGGTAACCGACAGTGCTGAGCCCTTGAGCCCAGCACAGCGTTTTTCGACAACCACTGGGTTAGCCCGGGAAGGTGAAAAACGCTGTCGGCAGCCCGGAGACCTGCCTCGTTGCAATTTTGACTGGTGTTGCGGAGGGCATCACCGTCAAGTGCGGGTCTCTGTTGGCCAGCGCTTGTCCCTGCCCTCCTCAAAAGCATTGTACTTTTGAGGTTGTTTAATGAAGTTTTCCCGCATTTACTTGGCGCTCACTATGGCCCCATGCCTGGCCACGGCCGCTCAATCAGCCGAGCCTTATCAGGCCACGCCTCTGGTTATTACCTCGGGCCGTCAGGCAGAGCCGATCAGCAAAGCCACCGCCGCTATCACTGTCTATGAACGCAAAGACATCGAACGCCTACAAGCCGGTGACGTGCTTGACTTACTCGCTCGCACGCCGGGTGTCAGCGTCCAACGCAGTGGCGGTAGCGGCTCACTCAGCGGGATATTTATTCGCGGCACTTCGACAGCGCAAAGCTTGGTGTTGGTCAACGGCCAGCGCATTGCCGGCAGTTCCAGCGGAACAGCCAGCCTCGAACAACTCAACCTTGATCAAATCGAGCGCATCGAAGTGGTTCGTGGCAGCCGCTCAGCG
Source organism: Pseudomonas sp. NPDC078700 (assembly GCF_044542375.1). Taxonomy (NCBI): domain Bacteria; kingdom Pseudomonadati; phylum Pseudomonadota; class Gammaproteobacteria; order Pseudomonadales; family Pseudomonadaceae; genus Pseudomonas; species Pseudomonas sp. NPDC078700. Next base: position 57,957 of record NZ_JBITUI010000005.1, on the reverse strand, counting down.
CTCTATGGTTCAGACGCCATTGGTGGCGTCATTCAGATTTTTACCCGCAGCGGTGAACAAGGCCTGCACCCGCGCCTTAAAGTAGGTTACGGCACCTATGGCACTTGGCAGCGCAGCCTGGGATTGTCGGGCGGCGACGAACAGACCCGCTTCGACTTAGGAGCCTCGCTGGATGAAACCGATGGCTTTGAGCGCACCAATCTAATCGGCAGCGAAGACAGTGCCTATCGCAACAAAGGCTTCAACCTCAGCCTGTCGCATAACTTTAATGACAGGCTTGAAGCCGGTATTAACCTGCTGCGTCAGTCCGGGCAGAGTGAATACGACTACAGCTTGTCACCGACCCAGGCCGCCGACACTGACTTTGAAGAATCCACTGGCAGCGCTTATGTGCAAGCGCAATTGAACGAAAACTGGACGTCACGCCTAGAGCTGGGTCATACCGAGAACCGCCAAACGTCGCACGACCCTTATGGCGGCTCAGTATTCAATACCTACCGCGACCAAGCCAGCTGGCTTAACACCATTGAGTTTGCTGAGCAGCAACAACTGATGCTCGGCTTGGACTGGTACGAAGACCGCCTCAACAGCTCGACAGACTTCAACGAAAACTCGCGCTGGAATAAAGCAGCATTTATTCAGCACCGGTATGACAACGACCTGTTCGGCACTGAGCTCGGCCTGCGTCATGATGACAATGAAGCCTTTGGGAGCGAGAACAGCTGGAATGCGGCCTTCACTTGGCACGTGAATAACGATAACGACTTGATTGCGTCATACAGCGAGTCCTTCCGCGCGCCAACCTTTAATGATCTGTATTACCCAGACGATTGTTTCCCCGGCTTTGGTTGTACGGTGTATAGCAACCCAGATTTACAACCGGAGACGGCGCGCAGCTATGAGCTGCAGTGGCGCTCGCGCTTGTCGCCGACCAGCTCATTGGAAATCTCCGCTTACCACACCCGCATTGAAGACGCGATCGTCACCAACAATGCACTGGACGGCAATCAGTCAAACAGCATCGATGCCTTCCGCCCGGAAAATATTGATGAAGCGACCATCCACGGCCTGGAAATTGGGCTTAAACAACAAATTTTCGGCTGGCACACCAGCCTCGGCTACAGCTTGGTCGATGCGCGCAATAGCAGCGGCAGCGGTAACAACGGCAAACGCCTGAGCCGTCGTCCAGAAAACACCTTCACGGCGGATATAGACCGCAGTTTCGGTCAGTTCAATGTCGGCGCGAGTTGGCTAGTGGCCAGCCATAGTTACAACGACCTGGCCAATAGCCAAGAGATACCGGGCTACGGCGTGCTGGGCCTGCGTGCGGGCTGGAATGCCCCCAACGACCTGCGCTTTGATCTGAAGCTGGACAACCTGCTTGACCATGACTACTACCAGGCCAACGGCACAGCCTTCGATAGCACCACCTTCGCTCAAGTCCCCTTCCACTACGAGGAAGCTGGGCGCACCGCGTTGGTTTCAATGACCTGGACACCGCAGCTCTAACAACGCCGCCAAAGAAGCGTAGCCAGGTGGTCAAGGTGAAGCTTGACCACCGCGGTATCGAAATCAAGCGGAAATCATTGGCAGCAAAGGGTGGCCGAAAAAACTAGCCCCCCCGTGACAATCGACAGCCGTCGATGCAAACCTATCAATGCTTGATGTCGACGACACCGTAGACCTTGCGCGAATAGACATAAAACGCGAGCCCTACAGCCGACCAGCCACCCACCAGAACCCATTCGATTGGCAACAATGCCGAAGGTGCAATGGGGGTGTAAAGCAGCACCAAGCCGAGGGATAAAATCAGCGCAACATACCCCACCCATGGGCCTTTTCCGGCGCGAAACGGGCGCTCCATCTCAGGTTCTTTTTTACGCAGCACAATAAAAGACAGCGCCACCATCGAATAGGCAACCACGATACCCAGACCGCCAGCATCGACCAGCCACACCATCGCCTGGCGGCCGAATAAAGGGGCAACTATCGAAAGCGCACCAATCAATAAAATCGCATTGACCGGGGTTTTGTAAGTGGGGTGCAATTTGGCCAAGAACGCGGGCAGCATTTTGGCTTCGGCCATGGCATACACCGCACGCGACCCGCCGATTAGAAATGCATTCCAGCTGGTCAGAATCCCGCCCAGACCAGCAAGCACCAGCAGCTTCCCGGCCCATGCTCCGCCCAGTACAGCGGTGGCTGCATCTGCCGTCGCCAGCTTGGTCCCCGCTAAGGCTTCGGCATCCAAGGCACGCCCTGTGGCATACATAATCAGAATGTACCAGGCCACGGCCATCAAAACAGAAACGATCAAAATGATGCCGATTTTGCGATACGGCAAATCAATTTCTTCAGCCGCTTGTGGGATAACGTCAAAGCCAACGAACAAAAACGGCGTCATGATAATGACCGAAAACACCCCGCCCATTCCGCCAACAAATAACGGCTCAGTGTTGGCACTCGAGCCGTTGAACAGTGAGCCACTGATCAGCATGATGCCAACCACAATGATCAACACGGTAATCACCGCTTGAAACATTGCACTGGCCTTTACCCCGCGGATATTGAGCCACGTCATGCCGATTGCACCGACAATACCCACCATTGCCCAGGTGAAATAAACATCCCAGCCAGCGATTGAATACATCAGCCCGGCTTTGTATCCGGGGACTATTTGCTCAAGCACAGTGGGCAAGGCGACGGCTTCAAAGGCCACCACCGAAACGTAACCAAGAATGATTGCCCAAGTGCAGAAAAACGAGGCCCCAGGACCGAGCGCACGGTGGGCATAAACGTGTTCACCGCCATTTTGCGGCATGGCTGACGCCAGCTCTGCATAAGCCAGGCCGATCATAATCACCGCGGCACCACCGATAGCAAAGGCCAACATTGTGCCGCCTGTACCGGCGTTGCTGATCATGGTTCCGGCAAGTACTACCCAACCCCAGCCAACCATTGCGCCAAAGGCTAGCGCGATGACATCTTTGGAGCCCAGCACGCGGGCAAATTTTGTGTTGTTGACCATGGTTCCTCCTTGAGCCAAAAATACTTAACCATCCATGTCTAAAGCATCTGGTATCACCCAAATAGCTGACAGACTTAGATGCCACAAGGTTTTCAGGTTAACGGCTAACAAAGGGCGCAAGCAAGGAAGGGGCTCGAATCAGTCGGTTTTAGCTAGAATAGCGTCGGCTTGGGCGCGCACTTCTACTGCGCTCTGGCGAGCACTTGGCAGAGTTGAGCGGTCGCGTTGAGCATTTGAAAGCTCGGCCGTTCAAGGCCTTTATCCGGCACTAGCCACAGTTGCTTGCGCGCCACAGCCTTGATGTTAGGCCAGCGCTGCCAGGCCTCCAACTGAGCACTGCTGCCAGCCAAAATCACATCAGGATTAAGTTGCAAAACAGCTTCAACACTGACTTGCGGTGCCGGCAATTTCAGATTGGCAAAGATGTTTTCAGCGCCACACACGCGCAGAGCATCGCTGATAATTTGCTGGCCGCCGAGGGTATACAGCGGCTTATCCCACACCTGATAAAACACTGACAGCGGCCGCTCACGGTGATAACGGCTGCGCAAATCAGTCAGGCCTTTGTGGAACAGCTGCTGCAGTTGCCGACCTTGCTTGGCCCGACCAATGCGCTGACCGATCTCAGCAAACTGATCAGCGAGGGTAGCTAGGGTATGGGGCTCAGCAATAAGCATTGGGATGCCAAAGGCTTGCAACTGCTGACGCTGAGCCTGACTGATGCTGCCGGGCCACATGAGAATCAAATCAGGCTGCAACGCTAACAAGGTTTCCACCTCAAGCTGAGCATAACGCCCAACCGAGGGTAAGTCCGCCACTGCGTCAGGCCGTGGACCGCCGTCGAGTACGCCGACCAACTGCGCCTTGGCACCGAGCTCAATAACGATTTCAGTTAACGAAGGGGCCAGACTGACAATTCGTTCTGCCGCTAACACCGGCGCAGATAAACCAAATGTCAGCAGCAGAGTCAGCAGTAGACAGCGCATTAACTGAGCTGGCGGGGAATACGGTAGAGGTAAAGAATAACCAGGCTCGACAGCGTCAACAGAATCAGCGGAACCGCTTCAAGGCTGGTAAAAACCGCGACCGCAGCTATCCAGGCAGGCAAGCTTGCACCGAGAAAAGCTTTGCGCCGTGTTTTCGCAAGCGCCTGCCAAGCGGCCGGTTCAGCGTCGCTATCGCGTGCTTTCCCAGTGGCGATAAGCGCATGCTTGTAGGCGTTGAACAGCGGCAGACTGATAAACATCGACAACATACCGGCGATAAAAAACGGCATCGCCAATACGCCGGGTTGGCGGCTGGACTCGAACAGGACATTGATAGTGATAACCGGCACTAAAACCAGCACCAACTGCCACCACCACAAAATCGAAAAATGGCGACGCACCTGCGCACGATTCACGCTTTTTCCTCGACCTCGGCTTGGTGCAAGCTGCCAAGCATATGGCCAAGCTTGCCTGCCTTGGTCGCCAGATACTTTTTGTTGTGCGGGTTGTGGTCAATCTGCAGCGGGACGCGCGCAGCCACATTGATGCCCATATCGCCCAGCGCTTTGACTTTACGCGGGTTGTTGGTCATCAACTTGAGTTCTGCAATGCCAAGGTGGTCGAGCATTGGTTTACAGATCGCGTAGTCACGTTGATCGGCACCAAAACCCAAACGCTCGTTGGCTTCAACAGTATCAGCGCCACCATCTTGCAGCTCATAGGCACGGATTTTATTGAGCAAGCCAATACCACGGCCTTCCTGGCGCAAGTAAAGCAGCACGCCACGGCCTTCTGCGGCAATCGCGCTCAGCGCGGCTTCTAGCTGAAAACCACAATCGCAACGCAAGCTGAACAGAGCATCACCGGTCAGGCACTCGGAATGCAAACGGCCCAGCACGGGCTCACCATTGGCAACATCGCCAAATGTCAGGGCAACATGCTCTTTGCCTGTGGCTTCTTCGAGAAAGCCATGCATCGTAAAGACGCCAAAAGGCGTAGGTAATTGGGAGGCGGCGACGAACACGACTGACACCCTGTGCTCCTAGAGTAAGTAAGGAATATGGGGGTGCATTGTAACAGCAGCCAATCGTAACCGGTCAGCTTGAATTACTGATGATAAGTATCAAGGCAAATAACTCGACTTCGCGAATGACACCCGAAGCTGGCCGACAGGTTTTCAACCACCATGGCCATGAATTCCCGTAGTCAGCTTGCAGGTTTCGCTGTTTAGGCCACGGCGGGCAGGTTTGGCACGACACACCCGTTTTGATTAATGCTTGGATTCAAGCACCAGCACATCCTGATCAACCTTCCAGCCCACGCGACCGAGGAAACTCATACCAAGCAGTGCTTCGCCATTGGTGCCGACATCCATCACCGTACCTTCGACACCCAGCACCTCAATGGTGCCAACCTTGACGCTATTGAGATTGACCTTCCACCCACGGGCCACGCCATTTGCAGTGCTGACCCGAATCTCCCGGCCCGTTACCCGGTAGTCGATACCCAGCTGATCAGCTTGTGCGCCGGTCAAAGCAACCGATGTGGCACCGGTATCCACGAGAAACTGGATCGGATGGCCGTTGACTGAACCCGCCACCCAATAGTGGCCGCTCTGGCCCTTGGCGATACTGAACGTGCGCTTCTCGGGCGCAGACATGCCCTGAGTGTAATCTCGCGTTAGGCTGTAACTGCGCTCAACGCCATCAACCCGTAATACCGCACCGCGGACGTCTGCACTCACTACTTGAACGCCACCCGGTCCGGTTTGACCGACTTTCACCAGCTTGCGCTGACCATCGACATTCAGCACTGCCGCTCCGGGAAATAATCCAACCACCTGTACTTGTCCAGCGGCCCAAACCCAACTTGAGCAGGCCAAGAGCACAGTTGCACAGAGTGTTTTCACATACGGCATCTAACGGTCCCTGTTATCAGTCAAAAGGATATGGCTGGTTCCAGCGTTTAAAAATTGGTTTCAACGAACCATCCTTGACCAATTTCTGCATACGCTGATCAAACACTTCAGCCAGTTTATGACCCCGCGGGTTGTCAGAAAACCCTAGATAGATCGGCAAGCGGGTTAACGCCGTCGTCCGGTAATGCGCTGGGTCGGCAGAGGTCATCAGCAATTGTTCAACCTCGGTGCGCGCATCAATAAAGTAATCTGCGCGGCCAAAATCAAGCATTTCTAGGATACCGTTACGCCGCTGAACTTCGCGGAAGCGCGTCAAGTTTGGCAAATATTGTTGATAAGAATAACCACGCACCCAAACCAGCCGATACTGGCTGATGGTTTGCACGTTGGGCACGGGCGTATCAATGGTACTTAGCGCGGTTATCTGATCAGCGTCGTAAAACCAGTGCGGATAAAAAACACCTTGCTGGACCTCATTGAGGTAGGAACCAACCCAAGCATCAGCTTCGCCCCGCTGAACCAAACCGATCGAGCGGGTGTAAGTCATGGTTTGGATGTTCAGCTCAATACCTGCAGGCTGGTAAACCGCGCGAAGAATATCCCAGGCCAAGCCACTGCCGTCCGCCTCGGTATATTCCTCCCAGACATCACTGACCAGATTGATATTTTTCGGTGCGAGCGGCTGCGCAGCAACCCCAGAGAGCGCAAACCCGGAGCTAAACAACGCTACCAACACTATCGCTAGATACCGCGCGATCATAAGCCTTTCAAACCCTTATCTGAGCAATGCGATTGCGCTCAACGAACGCGTCAATCTTCATGCTTAGCGCAAAACAGACCCGCTCAAAAATCTAAGCTGGACGCAAGTCCATTGGCCCACCCCCAAACCATCAACTGCATCGCTAACCAAGCGAATACGCCTGCCAGCACATCGTCGAGCATGATTCCGACGCCACCATGCACCTGTCGATCAATCCACCGAATCGGCCAGGGTTTGAGAATGTCGAATAGACGGAACATGACAAAGCCTAGCAGTAACCAGCCCCAACCTTCAGGAACCAGCCAAAGCGTAATCCACATACCGACCATTTCATCCCAGACAATGCCTTCATGATCGTGGACGCGCAGATCGGTTGCGACCTTGCCACATAGCCAAAAACCAAACAGCATGGTGATGCCAAGCATCAGCCAATAGCCCCAATCGGGAAGCATTTGCCACAGCGGTATAAACGGCACAGCCACCAAGGAACCCCAGGTGCCGGGCGCTTTGGGTAGCGTCCCAGAACCGAAGCCGAATGCTAGAAAGTGCCAAGGATTACGCCAAACTGAATGCGGGATCTGTTCTGACTCAACCACCGTCGCGTCCGAAATGCTGATAGCCGCCAACGGCCTGAATAATTTTATTGCCGTACCCATCCAGCACTTCAACTCCTTGACCCGCCACCACACGACCGATGACATGCACCGGCCAGCCCTGTGTTTGTAGTGGCGAGAGCTCTACAGCAGGCAGGGTGAATGCCAGTACATAATCATCCCCACCACTGAGCGCACACTGACGTGCTGCCTGATCATCAGCACATGCTTGCAGTGATGCCGACAGCGGAACCTTGTCCACCTCAATCTGCATACATACCTGCGATGCAGCGGCGATATGCCCACAGTCCGCTAGCAAACCGTCTGAAATATCCAATGCTGCCGTGGCCTTACCGCGCAATGCCTGCCCCAGCGCAAGTTGCGGCTGCGGTGACCAGTAATGCTGCAACAAGGCTTTAGCGGCAGTTGAATCATCACTGCGTTGACCGAGCACCAGCGGCAAAGCCCCCGCCGCATCGCCTAAATAACCGCCGACACAAAGCAAATCACCCACTTGGGCGCCGCTGCGCGTCAACGCCAATCCTTTTGGCGTACGTCCAAACACGGTCAGCGTCAGACTCAGCGGACCGCGAGTGGTGTCTCCGCCAATCAAGCTCACCGAGCACGCACGCGCCATCTGATCAAGGCCATTAGCAAAGGCCTGCAACCAATCTGTATTAGCAGTTTCAAGGGTTAACGCCAGGGTAAAACCAATGGGCGCGGCCCCCATTGCGGCCAAATCACTGACCGAAACCGCCAATGCACGCTGCGCCAGCAGATAGGGGTCAGGGTTATGCGGAAAATGTACGCCAGCAACCAAGGTGTCGGTAGAGACGGCTAACTGTTCGCCGGCGGGCACCTCAAGCAAGGCGCAATCGTCGCCAATGCCTAATGCCACGCCGTCACCCGCCTGAGCGCATGCCGCCGCAGCAAAGTAATGACTAATCAGCTCAAACTCACCCATGACCTTTACCGCCCGAATAGAAAAGCAAAAGCCGCATTCAAAGAAGCGGCTTTTGACTGTTGCAGCACCGGCTGATTAACGCTTGTGGGCGCGAACCTCATCAGCCCGCAGGCGTGGCGCCAGCTTATCGAGCACTCCGTTGACGAACTTGTGCCCGTCAGTAGCGCCGAAAACCTTCGCCAACTCGATACCTTCGTTGATCACTACACGGTACGGGATGTCGACACGGTTGCGCAGTTCATACGTGGACAGACGCAGAATAGCCAGCTCAACAGGGTCGATTTCATCCAACGGACGATCAAGCAGCGGTTCGAAAGAGCTGTCGATTTCAGATTTCTGGCGCGGGACACCGTGCAAAATCTCATGGAAATAGGCGCCATCGACTGCTGTGAAATCGTTATCCACGCGAAACTGCGCTTCGATTTCATTGAGCGGCTGACCGGCTACGTGCCATGAATACAACGCCTGCATAGCCAAGGTACGCGCTTCACGGCGGGCCAAGGTTTTTGGGCTTGGGCCTTTCTTTGGCGCGGAACCCGACTTTGGCGGCTGGCGATTGCTATCGTTCTGGCTCACTTGGCCTCCAACTGCGCCAGCAGACTTACCATTTCCAGGGCGGACAATGCAGCTTCAGCGCCTTTGTTACCGGCTTTGGTGCCAGAACGCTCGATCGCTTGTTCGATAGAATCTACAGTCAGCACACCAAATGCAACTGGTACACCGAACTCCATGGAAACCTGAGCCAAGCCCTTGGTGCACTCGCCCGCCACGTATTCGAAGTGCGGAGTACCGCCACGAATCACCGCGCCAAGGGCGATGATTGCGTCAAAATCGCCACGTTGAGCAACTTTCTGGGCAACCAGTGGAATCTCAAAAGCACCCGGAGCGCGGATGATTGTAATGTCGCTTTCGCTCACACCGTGGCGAACCAGGGCGTCAACAGCGCCACTTACCAGGCTTTCAACAACAAAGCTGTTGAAGCGGCCAACCACCAGAGCAAAGCGGCCCTTGGGGGCGATAAAAGTACCTTCGATGGTCTTCAGGGTCATAGCGAATCTCGTCAATTAAAGAGCCAGGCCGCCGTTTGCGGCCATGAATGAATTATTCAGAGGGCAGGTATTCTACAACCTCTAGATCAAATCCGGATATCGCATTGAACTTCATTGGCGAACTCATTAGGCGCATTTTGCGCACACCGAGGTCACGAAGGATCTGCGAACCGGCACCCACTGTGCTGTAAGTCGCCGGGCTAGAGGCTTTACCCTCGCCCCCCAGTTGGCGCTCAAGGTGCGCCAAAAGGTCAGGACCGGTCAGCGGATTACCCAACAACAGCACCACGCCACTGCCCGCTTTCGCCACTTCAGCCATGGCTGCACGCAGACTCCAACGGCCTTCTTGCTTAACCATAAACAGGTCGCGCAGTGGGTCCATGTTGTGCACGCGAACCAAGGTGGGTTCTTCCGGGCAGATTTTGCCCAGCGTCAGCGCCATGTGCACATCACCTTCAACCGAATCACGGTAGGTCACCAGGTTGAAGCTGCCCAGTTCGCTGTCGAGCAGTTGTTCACTCACACGCTCAACCGTGCGTTCGTGAATCAGCCGATAGTGAATCAGATCAGCAATGGTGCCGATCTTGATCCCGTGCTGCGCAGCGAACTCTTCAAGCTCAGGGCGACGCGACATGGTGCCGTCATCGTTCATGATTTCGCAGATCACACCGCTAGGCTCGAAACCGCCCATACGCGCCAAGTCACACGCGGCTTCAGTATGGCCTGCACGGGCCAATACGCCACCCGGCTGAGCCATCAGCGGGAAAATATGCCCTGGGCTGACAATATCGTCGGCCTGAGCGCTTTTCGATGCAGCCGCTTGCACAGTACGTGCGCGGTCAGCTGCCGAAATACCGGTGGTGACACCTTCCGCCGCCTCAATCGAGACGGTGAATTTGGTGCCAAAGCCAGAACCATTGCGCGGCGCCATTAATGGTAGCTTGAGCAACTCACAGCGCTCACGGGTCATCGGCATGCAAATCAGGCCACGGGCGAAACGTGCCATAAAGTTGATGTGCTCGGCGGTGACGCATTCCGAGGCAATAATCAAATCACCTTCGTTCTCCCGGTCCTCGTCATCCATTAGAATGACCATTTTGCCTTGACGAATATCTTCAACCAGTTCTTCGATGCTATTAAGTGCCATGGTGAATTCCTTAACCCTTCAAATAGCCGTGTTCGGCTAAAAAACCTTCGGTCAGACCCGAGGCCTTTGGTTCGGCAGCTTTATCACCCAGCAGCAAACGCTCCAGATAACGCGCCAGCAAATCAACTTCAAGATTGACCTTACGTCCTGGGCGATAGTCGACCATGATGGTCTCGGCCAGGGTGTGCGGAACAATGGTCAGCTCAAACTCAGCGCCATTGACTGCATTTACGGTGAGGCTAGTGCCATCAACCGTGATCGAGCCTTTATGGGCGATGTATTTAGCCAGCTCATTTGGCGCACGCACAGTAAACTGCACCGCGCGGGCATTTTCTTCACGCGCCACAATCTCGCCCACACCATCGACGTGGCCGCTAACCAGATGCCCGCCCAGGCGACTGGTCGGCGTCAGCGCTTTCTCAAGATTGACCCGGCTGCCCGGCTTGAGGTCGACAAAACCGGTGCGCGCCAGGGTTTCGCGGCTGACATCAGCCCAAAAGCCATCACCCGGCAATTCAACAGCCGTCAGACACACGCCATTAACGGCGATGCTGTCACCCAACTTAACGTCAGACAAATCCAGCTTGGCGGTCTCAACATAGACCCGCACATCGCCGCCTTTTGGGGTCAATGCGCGAACAGTTCCGATCGACTCGATTATGCCAGTGAACATGGCGCCTCCCCGTCTGCGAGCACGGCGCAGCACTGAGCGATTAAGCGATCAGTATGGGCCGAGTAAAAAGTATCTAGCATTTGCGAACTCCTGTTTATAAAAAACAGGGCGTTTCGATCGATAGGGTGCTTGCCAGTACTTAGCCAGCCAGACCCTCCAGCGCACCCGACTTAATCACTCAACCGCAAAAGCGTTGCCTTCGGCAACACGCCTTGCGTGTTCAATCAATAAAGTCTGCGCAACTGGCTAAAGCCCGCTGTCTACGCACCACTCAAACAAACCCGCTCTCTCTTTATCCGGACTGTAAGCCCTTCTGCAAACCGCCTATGCGGTGCTTGCAAAAAGCCTGTAACCGTCGGCTCCGGAATCACACCGGATCTGCTGTCCTTGCTACCCATTGATCAAACAAGGGCACCAAGCGCTCGCGGGCTAGACGCATTGCGCATCATCACCGCCGGTGGGGAATTACACCCCGCCCTGAGAACGTTGCGAGTACCGAGGTTCTCGCGAGTGGCTTTTTACCATATTTGCGCCGCAGACGCACCGCTAACCTGCGCCAAAACTTGCACAAGCTAGCAGCACAACGCCTGCAAAAATCGCTGATTAATGCGCCCTAGAAGGCTCCGAGGCAGGGATGAGCGGCACGGCAACGATCCGCCAATCATCCCCCACAGCCCGTATATCAACGATTTTAAGCTGCGAAGCTTCAGCCATTCGACCGAGCGGCAAATCAAGCAATGGCCGTGCGCTGGAGCCAAGGAATTTGGCTGCGACGAATATCTGATACTCATCAACCAAGCCCTGTCGGGTAAATGCCCCCGCCAAGCGTGGCCCGGCTTCAACCAGGACTTCATTAGCGCCGCGTGCCGCCAACTCCACCAGCAATTTGCGTAAATCGACATGACCATCGCTACCCGGCACTGCCAGCAGTTCATGGCCATCACTCAAGTAGCGGTCACGGGCCGTGGCCGCAGCGCAGGTGGCGACCATTGCCGCACCGGCTTGAAAGAACGCCGCATCGAGAGGCACCCGTAAACGCCCATCGATCAGCACACGCAAGGGCGGACGAGCCTCCGCTAGCGCAGAGAGCTCCGCATTCAAGCCAAGCTCCTCGTTACGCACGGTCAGCCGGGCGTTGTCCGCCAGCACCGTATCGGCACCACTGAGCACTACGCTTGAGCGAGCCCGCAGACGCTGCACCGCCGAACGCGCCGCAGGCCCGGTAATCCACTGGCTTTCACCGCTGGCCATTGCCGTGCGCCCGTCCAGACTCATCGCCAGTTTGACCCGCACGAACGGCAGGCCTTGCTCCATACGCTTGATGAAACCAGCATTCAAACTGCGCGCTTCAGCTTCAAGCACGCCGCTCTGCACTGCAACACCGGCCTGCATCAGACGTAAAAGACCACTGCCGGAGACTTCTGGATTGGGGTCTTGCATGGCCGCAACAACCCGCGCCACACCGGCCTCGATCAGAGCCTCGGCGCAAGGCGGGGTACGGCCGTGATGACTGCAAGGCTCCAGCGTCACATAAGCGGTCGCCCCTTTGGCGAGGGCACCTGCTTGGCGTAAGGCATGAACCTCGGCATGAGGCTCACCTGCGCGGGCATGCCAGCCCTCACCGACAATCTTGCCGTCCTGCACAATCACACAGCCCACACGCGGATTAGGGTGCGTTGAGTACAAACCTTTGCGAGCCAACTCCACAGCACGGGCCATAAAGGCGTTATCAACTGTCATGCTTAATCCTTTGAAGGTTCGCGAGACAAGCGATCAATCTCTTCACGAAACTCGTTGAGATCCTGAAAACGTCGATACACCGAAGCAAAACGGATGTAAGCGACCTCATCAAGCTTCTGCAATTCGCTCATGACTAACTCACCGAGCACCAATGATTTCACTTCACGCTCACCGGTGGCACGCAGACGATGCTTGATATGAGCAATCGCCGCCTCTACCCGCTCAATACTGACGGGGCGTTTCTCCAGCGATCGGAGCATACCGGCGCGTAGCTTTTCTTCATCGAAGGGTTGGCGGCTACCGTCTTGTTTGATCAATCGGGGCATCACCAGTTCCGCAGTTTCAAACGTGGTAAAACGTTCACCACATGCCAAGCACTCACGACGACGACGAACTTGCTCACCTTCAGCCACCAAACGCGAATCAATCACTTTGGTGTCATTAGCGGCGCAGAATGGACAGTGCATATAATGGCCTGCCTAGAACGGAAAGGCGCCATGGTAGCGCATCTCAGCGGCAAGACAAGCTGCCTACTTTGCGCTATACAGGCGCGCAATTATCCAGTGAACGGATACACGACAAACGGAGCACGCATGTCCTTACGCCATCTAACCATGCTCGGCCTGTTCAGCCTGCTCGGCGCTTGCGCGAGCGAGCCCGCTGAACCCGTAGCGACACAAGCCAGCGCTAAAAGCGTAGTCACAGCAGCCACGCCCGCACATTTGCGCGAAATAAACGGCAATTTAGTCGGTGTACCTGAAGATGCGAATGCTGAAGTTGCCTTACTGGTAATCGGCAGCAATGGTTTACCCACCCAGTTGCTGGGCAACATTCAGCTGAGCGGTAATGGCTCAATATTGCCGTTCCGTTTGATATTCAACCCCGAGTCCTTCGATCGCGGTATTCGAGTTGAACTCCGTGGCCGCGCCACCTTAAATGGCTTTCTGATTCAAGACATGCCCACGCAACTGATTCGTAGCGCACAAAATCAAACGCTCGGTGATATTCGCATGCAGTCGGCACCATGACCCCACCCCGTGCGCCTGGACACTTACTCGACGCCCTGAACCAACTACTCGGCGATGCCCAGCTCAGTGCACAAACCCTGCCTGATACTGACATCAAGCTATGGCTGATTGATGCCGACAATATGGATCGCCAGTTCAGCCCGGATGAAACCCAACGCATTCTTGATGAGCCGCCGTATTGGTGCTTCTGTTGGGCCAGTGGTTTAGTTTTAGCCCGTTGGCTGGCGCAAAAACCTGAGTGGGTACGGAATAAGCGGGTGCTCGACTTCGGTACTGGCTCAGGGGTTGCGGCCATAGCGGCAGCCAAGGCGGGCGCGACAGAAGTCGTGGCCTGCGATCTCGACCCCTTGGCACTCGCTGCGACAAAAGCCAATGCCGACTTAAACGATGTCAACCTGAGCTATTCAGCCGATTTTTTTGCCGAGGCGGATCGCTTTGATCTGATCATTGTGGCGGACGTGCTTTATGACCGCGCCAACTTGCCTCTGCTGGATCAGTTTCTAAGTCGTGGCCAGCACGCACTTGTGGCAGATTCACGGGTGCGTGATTTTCAACACCCGCTGTACCAGCGACTGGGTATTATGCAGGCCTGTACCTGGCCCGACTTGGCCGAACCGGCTGAGTTTCGTCACGTGAGCCTGTACCACGCGCAACGCAGCTAAAGCACTGCTTACTTGTTAAAGTAGCTGGCCGCCCTTATTAATCTTTTCATCAGCCTTTAGATCCTGCGAGACAAACCATGAGCGACACCCCTTATATTTTTGAGATCTCCGGCGCCGCACAGTTTGATCAACTGGTCGTAGAAAACTCGTTCAACCAGCCAGTGCTGGTCGACTTCTGGGCAGATTGGTGCGCGCCATGTAAGGCGCTGATGCCACTGCTGGAACAGATTACCGAGGGTTATCAAGGCGAACTGTTGCTGGCCAAAGTCAACTGCGACATTGAGCAAGATATAGTCGCCCGCTTTGGCATACGTAGTCTGCCAACGGTGGTGTTGTTTAAAGATGGTCAGCCCGTTGACGGCTTTGCGGGAGCCAAGCCTGAATCCGAAATTCGCGCCATGCTCCAGCCGCACGTCGCAGAACCAGCACCGGCGCAAGAGAACCTGTTCGACAGCGCCAGCAAGCTGTTTGCCGACGGCCAAGTCGACGCAGCAGAAGCGCAACTCAAGCAATTGCTCAGTGAAGACAACAGCAATGCCCCAGCATTGATTTTGTACGCACGCTGCCTGGCAGAACGCGGCGAATTAACCGAAGCAGAAGCCGTGCTTAATGCAGTGCCTGGCGACGAACATAAGCAAGCATTAAGCGGAGCTAAAGCCCAGCTGACATTTTTGCGCCAAGCAGCAGAGCTGCCGGATATAGCGGAACTTAAAACCCGCCTAGGGCAGAACGCCGAAGATGACGAAGCCGCTTATCAACTGGCGATCCACCAACTTGCCAACCAGCAATACGAAGCCGCGCTGGATGCCCTTCTCAAGCTGTTCGTGCGTAATCGCAACTATGCCGAAGGGCTGCCCCATAAGTCCTTGCTGCAAGTGTTTGAGCTGCTGGGGAACGACCACCCGCTGGTCACCCAGTACCGTAGAAAGCTCTATCAAGCGATTTACTAAGTAACCTCTGCACAAAACAATCTACGGCGACTAAGGTGGTCAGCGCCGCTGGAGGCTCGAGCTATTAGCTCTTTCGAGCGTGCAAACCACGCCTTAGGCACGTTAACAATTAGCCTGTGTAATTTTTCATAACGAAGCGCCTCTAGTTTGGATGCGCTGCAAAAAACAGGTTTTGCAGCGCTTCCCATTCCCTGACGCGAAGCCTTTAACGTTATGACGCCCAAACTTTCAAAAATCGGTTTTTATATTGCACTTTATGCCACCGTTTTCATCATCGCGTGGATTGGCGCATTTAAATTCCACCCCGATGAAGCCCAAGCCATCAGCGGCCTAATCAGGCACTCGCCTTTTCTATCCTGGTTGTACAGCGTTGGCAGTGTGGACGGCATCTCAGCAGTTATTGGCATTGGCGAACTGTTTATTGCCTTGCTGCTTGCGCTCTATCCCATCAGCAAAAAGGCCTCACTACTCGGCGGGTTGCTGGCGACAGGATTATTCCTGACGACCCTGACCTTCATGCTGACCACACCCGGCACCCTGCACCCGGCAACAGTGTTCCCTTCACTGCTCGGCGCATTTTTGATCAAGGATTTGGTCTCGCTCGGCGTCGTAATAATGGTGGCTGGCGACTCTTGGGCAGCACTTAAACACTAACCCCGAGCCTGCCAGCCTTGCGCCAGCAGGCGACTGATTCTGCTAGCCTACCCAGTGATAAATCGGCGCATCTGCCCCGCTCTCAACTCGTACCTGCGCGCTATGGCGCAGGCGCACCAGCAGTTGCTTCGCCGCCATCTCCCCGCCCGCCAAACCGGTAAGTTGCGCCATCAACTGCGGCCCATCAAGGCTCCCAGCCTTACTCAATAGCATCAGGGTGTTTTGCCAAAGCGCATCTGTCTTGGGTGCTTGCGCGGGTGTCGCCACAGCAGTCTCGACTGCCGCACTCACTGGCAGACTTGCTGCCAAATGGGCCCAATCCTGAGCATCAAGCTCCACTGTTAAATCCACCGGCCAGTCACCGATCTTGCCGCGAATACGTACCATTTTTCACCTCCAATACTCTGCGCGATGCTCCCATGCAGCAGCATAGGGCGACAACTAAATCTAGCAATTGAACTTTTAATTCGTTATAACATTACAACTTATTTCATCAACTCACTGGAGTTCACATGCGTCGTCTACTGCTAGCACTGCCTTTCGCCCTACTTCCACTGGCCGTAATGGCTGAAGAAGCACACGACCATGATCACGCTGAACACGCCAGCCTTGGCGCACATGAGCATGGCGTCGCTCAGCTCAATGTCGCACTTGATGGCAATACCTTGGAAATTGAATTGGAAAGCCCCGCCATGAACTTGGTGGGTTTTGAGCACGCGCCGAGCTCAGATGCTGACAAAACAGCCATCAGCCAAGCTCGCAATGAGTTGAATAAGCCACTCAACCTGTTCAGCCTCAATACCGGCGATTGCAGTGTTACCAGCACTGAGCTCGAAAGCCCGCTATTTGACGATGACCATGCCCATGCAGCAGGCGAGCACGAGCACGAGCACAGCGAAATTCACGCCCATTACAGTTTCAACTGCAAGCAACCACAAGCCCTGCAACAACTTGACCTGACCCGACTGTTTAAGCAATTCCCTGCTACGCATAAAATCCAACTCCAATTGATCGGCCCTAATGGTCAGCAAGGTGCGGAGCTCAGCCCTGAGCAGAGTATTGCCAAGTTTTAAAGCACTGACGCCACCAACTTGGTCACCTTTCACAGGTATTCTTAGCCTGTTCATTTATCCATAGACCGACCCGGGCAACCGGGTCGTTGCATTCATGACTTCAGCACTGATTAACCTCTCAGACCTGGGTTTTGCGTGGCCCGGCCAGCCTGAGCTCCTTGATATTCCCAGTTTTGCCCTAGAGCGCGGCGAGACGCTGTTCCTCAAAGGGCCGAGCGGCAGTGGCAAAACCACTTTGCTCGGCTTGCTTGGCGGCGTACAAAAACCCAACCGCGGCCAGATCAAGCTACTCAATCAGGACCTGAGCACTTTGTCGCCTGGTGCCCGGGATCGATTCAGGGTCAATCACACCGGCTACATTTTTCAGCAGTTCAACTTGCTGCCGTTTTTATCGGTTCGCGAAAACGTCGAGCTGCCCTGTCACTTTTCGGATATCAGGCACAACCGCGCCCGCCATCGCCATGGCAGTGTTGCCCAGGCAGTCTCTAGCTTGCTTGCACACTTGGGTTTAACCGACCCGAAACTACTCGAACGTCGTGCGGACTCACTCTCAATCGGTCAACAGCAGCGCGTCGCGGCCGCTCGCGCCCTGATCGGCCAACCTGAACTGGTGATCGCCGATGAACCCACTTCAGCCTTGGATGCCGACACGCGCGAGGCCTTCATACAACTGCTATTTAACGAGTGCCGTGAGGCCGGTGCCAGCTTGCTGTTTGTCAGCCACGACCAGAGCCTTGCGCCGCTGTTTGACCGCAACCTGTCCCTTGGCGACCTCAACCGTGCCACCCAGCCACAGGAGATATGAGGTGTATTTATTTCGTCTGGCGCTGGCAAGCCTTAGCAACCGCCGCTTCACTGCCCTTCTCACCGTTTTCGCAATCGCCCTGTCGGTCTGCCTGCTGCTCGCTGTTGAACGTGTTCGCACCGAAGCCCGCGCCAGCTTCGCCAACACCATCAGCGGAACTGACTTGATTGTCGGTGCCCGCTCCGGCTCGATTAACCTGCTGCTTTATTCGGTTTTTCGCATTGGCAATGCGACCAACAACATTCGCTGGGACAGCTTCGAGCAACTGGCGCAGAACCCGCGCGTAAAGTGGGCAATCCCTATTTCCTTAGGCGACTCGCACCGTGGTTACCGGGTGATGGGCACCAACACCGATTATTTCGAACACTACCGCTACGCTCGCCAGCAGCCATTGGAAATCAGCCAGGGCCGCGCATTTGCTGATGATCCATTTGAGGTTGTACTGGGTGCCGAGGTTGCCGAGGCACTGCATTACAAGTTGGGCGATGAGCTGGTATTAGCCCATGGCGTTGCCACCATCAGCCTGGTTAAGCACGACGACAAACCCTTCCACGTTGTCGGCATTCTCAAGCGCACCGGCACGCCGGTCGACCGTACCCTGCATATCTCGCTGGCCGGGATGGAAGCTCTGCACGTTGACTGGAAAAACGGCATGCCAGCCCGTGGTGCCGACAAAATCAGTGCTGAACAAGTGCGCAGCATGCATTTGCAGCCGACGGCGATCACGGCAGTCTTACTCGGCCTGAAAAGCAAAATCGCCACCTTCAGCCTGCAACGCGATATCAATGAGTTTCGCGGTGAACCGCTGCTGGCGATTCTACCGGGAGTCGCCCTACAAGAACTTTGGGGCCTGATGGGCACTGCAGAAAAAGCACTGTTTGTGGTCTCTCTGTTTGTAGTGATCACCGGCTTGATCGGTATGCTGACGGCCATTCTCACCAGCCTAAACGAACGCCGCCGCGAAATGGCTATTTTGCGCTCGGTAGGCGCCCGCCCTTGGCACATCGCCAGCCTGTTGATATTCGAGGCCTTCACTCTGGCGTTGGCAGGTGTGCTGCTCGGTTTGGTGCTGCTGTATGCGGGTATCGCCACGGTGCAGAGCTACGTGCAGGGTAACTATGGGCTCTATTTGCCACTCAATGTTCCAAGTGGCTATGAGTGGATGCTGCTCGGCAGTATCCTTGGCGCGGCATTGCTGATGGGTTGCGTACCGGCATGGCGTGCATACCGGCAGTCTCTGGCTGACGGTCTTTCAATTCGCTTATGAGGTTATCTATGCAGCGCAGCGCTCTTGGCGTCCTATTTATGGCTGCGTGCAGCTCGCTGTGGGCGGCCGAACCGCGCGAGCTGACGTGGTCAGAGCTGATCCCACCAAACGCGCCGCCGGTGGTGCAGCAAATGGCTCCCATGCATGACCTGTCGCAGCTGGGCAGTACTTTGTCTGAGTCAGGCCCCAGCATGAAGCAGCTATCACCCGCTGCACCTGTGGTGAAGGCGTTGGACGGTGTCGAAGTAAAACTACCGGGCTATATCGTGCCGTTGGATGCGACAGATGATGGCAGGGTGACCGAGTTTTTGTTGGTGCCGTACTTCGGTGCGTGCATCCATGTACCGCCACCGCCGTCCAACCAGATCGTACATATCACTACCGAACTTGGGGTCAAGCTCGACACCCTGTATCAACCCTTTTGGGTCGAAGGGCCACTCAAGGCTGAACAAAGCACCAGCGAACTGGCTGATGCCGGTTACCAGATGAGTGCACAGAAGATTTATCCGTACGAATTGCCTGAAGGCGAGTAAACCCGGCGCTCAACCGTAGGGCGAACAAGCAAAGCTTGTCCGCCATAGCCCAACCTAGAACCACTTAACTGGGCTGATAGCACGGTTCTGTATGGCTGAAAATGGCGGGTAAGAAAACGTTACCTGCCCTACGGCTTATGCACTCATTCAACAACCGTAACTGGGAAGGGATGAACCTGCGTCAACCACCCCGGTGTTAGTGCTTAGCGGGCGCTGGCAAGACGGTCATTGTTGTCGGCATTAAGCTCGCTTTCTGCCCAGTTACGCCACTCGCGCACCTGACGGCGATCAGCCCCAGCGTTTTCAGCCTTCTTCAAGGCTGCCAGCCCTGCCTTCCAGCGCGACTGTTCCAACTCCAACTGCGCGACATTCATCCAGTGCTTGCCGTTGCCTGAAGCACTGGCCAACTGACGGTAGATATCGACGGCATGGGCTCGGTCACGGGCTTGCCAATAGAACAAACCAAGGCGTTCTTGGCGCTCACTGTTATTCGGCAGCAACCCTTGATCCAGCATACCTTTGAGCAACTTGGCTCCCTGCCACGGCTGATCAGCCGCACTGGCCAACAAGGTCAGATTATCCAGCTCCTTGGCGTTGAAATTCAGGCCCTTGGTGCGCGCAGCGCGCAAGGTTGCCAAGGCATGTTCATAACTTCCGGAAAGCTGTTGCAGGGCCGCCAGCTGGCGCCAATGCTGAACATCATTTGGGCTGCGTGCGAGCAACTGCTGTTGCCACTTCTCAGCCTCGGAATAACGCTTAAGATCAGCGTTGACCCCAACCAAAAACTGCAACCAGCGGTCCTCAGCCCGCGGGTTAGCTTTAACGTAACGCTCAGCCAAGGGCAGCGCCTTCGCCGGCTGACCAGATGCCTGATATGACTGCACCAGCATCTGCAAGACTTCTTCAGATGCCTTGGCCGGAACTGGGGTCAGTAAGCGGATAACTTCCTTGTAGCGCTGCTCTGTCAGATTCAGCTTGGCTAAATTGAGCTGTTCATTGGCCTGCTGGGTTTCATCAAGCTTGCCGCTTTTAACCGCTTTGCTGAGGTAGTCAATTGCCTTGGCATTGCTCCCCTGCGCCCACGCCAGGTAGCCATGACTGCGCCACAACAGGGTTTCTTCAAGGCTACCTGCCTCACCCTTAACGCCATCCAAAGCACGCGCAGCACCTGCATAGTCGCCCTTTTGCTGAGCGATAGATGCAGTGTTCAAGGCGCGCATAACGCTGGGTTCGACCGTTTGCCCAGCCGCAAACACTTCACTGGCGAGGCTGACATTGACTAA
Organism: Pseudomonas sp. NPDC078700; assembly: GCF_044542375.1. Lineage (NCBI taxonomy): Bacteria > Pseudomonadati > Pseudomonadota > Gammaproteobacteria > Pseudomonadales > Pseudomonadaceae > Pseudomonas > Pseudomonas sp. NPDC078700. The sequence goes on along the minus strand of NZ_JBITUI010000005.1, from coordinate 36,844 downwards.
AAAACTGAAAATCAGAGCTAAACGGATCATTTAACTATCTCCCTGCAAACGGAAGTACAAAGTTTTTACCGCCTCACGCGCTACCGCCAAGCCACCTTCAGTACGCGGAGCGAATCGCCAACGCACAGCGGCGCGGCGAGCTTCACGCTCAAATACATTCTTCGGGCTGGCCTCCAGTACCCGTACGTTTTCAACCGCACCCGCACGGGTAATGGTGAACGCTAATTTCACATGCCCTTCAATGCCGCGTTGCAAGGCATAACGCGGATACTGCGGACTCACGTCATTGAGCGGCATGACCTCACTTTCAGGGCCACCAGACTGCTTGCCCGCATCAGCCGCAGGCGCTGGAGCCGGTGCACTGGGAGCGGCAGCACCCGCCACTAAACCAGTCAGATTCGGGGTTGGTGCACTGTTCACCGCCACGCCACTGTTCATGGTTGGCAGGTCGATATCCAGCTTAGGCATGCTCGCATTAGGTGTCACTGCAACAGGCGTTGGCGGCGTCGGTGGCTGCGGCGTTTGCGGTTGCGGCGGCTGTGGTGCTTGCTGGCGGGTACGGGTCGCGGTGTCGCTGGAGCTGGTGTCCATGCGTACAAAGTTAGCCACTGTCACGGGCTCATCAGACGGCTGACTGGTTGGCGGCGCGACCATATACAACATCAACGCAAACAGCAGGACTGCGATCAAACAGGCACTTATAAACGACCATGCCACACGCATCAAAGCGCTCCCGAAGTGGCTGCCAGTGCGACATCCTGAACACCCGCCAGACGTGCCTGATCCATGACCTGCACCACCAGACCAGTACGCGCATCTTGGTCAGCCTGAACCACAACGGCTCCTTCGGGCTGGTCGACACGCATGCGCTCAACATTGGCGCGAACACTGCGCACATCGACCACTTTTTTATCCATCCATACCTGACCATCAGCGGTAATCGCGATCAGGATGTTGCCTTTGTCCTGAGGGCTGGCTGTTTGCGCTTGTGGGCGCTGAACCTCGACACCAGACTCTTTGATAAACGAGCTGGTGACGATAAAGAAAATCAGCATGATAAAGACCACATCAAGCATCGGCGTCAGGTCGATGCCAGTGTCTTCGTCTTGCTGATGGTGACGGCGCATTCTCATGATTAGCTATCTCAGTCGTGTCGCAGCTGGTCAGCCAGCCGCTCAATGGCCTGACGGGCGTCGCGTTCGAGACGCGCCAGGCTGAACAATCCAGTAATCGCCAGCACCATGCCGGCCATGGTTGGCAAGGTTGCCTGCCAGACACCCGCGGCCATTCCGCGCGGGTTGCCAGTGCCACTCAGTGCCAATACATCAAACACTGCAACCATGCCGCTAACCGTGCCAAGCAAGCCCAGTAGCGGGTACATCGCCACCAAGGTTTTGCTCAGCCGCAACGGCCCGACCAAATGTTGCCGTGCTTGGGCCAACCAAGCGCTGCGCACAGCGCGTTGCCAAGTGCCAGAGTCGTCTTGCAACAACTGCTGCCAGGCGTTGCGATGCTCTTCAACCCAGACCGGGAAGACCCTGCGCATAAACCAGAAACGCTCAAGCACCAGCGTCCAGAAGATCACGCAAAGCCCTGCCAACGCCCACATCACCACACCGCCCGCGCTCATGAAATCAAGCAACGCATAGGCGCTGTCGGTTACACGCAGCCATAAGGCGAACAGATCAGTCACGGCGCGGTGCCCCAGACAAATGCAGGGCAATCAGGCCAGCACTTTGCTGCTCAAGCAGTTGGATCAAGGCTTTACTGCGACTTGCCAGCAAGCTGTGCAGGAACAACAGCGGAATCGCCACTACCAAGCCAAGCACGGTCGTTACCAATGCTTGCGAGATACCATCAGCCATCAGCCGCGAATCGCCGCCACCACCTTGAGTGATGGCCTGAAAGGTGACGATCATGCCGGTAACAGTACCCAGCAGACCCAGCAGCGGGGCCACCGCACTCAGCAATTTGAGCAGACCTTGGCCTTTCTCCAGCGGCGGCGTTTCCTGAAGGATCGCTTCATCGAGCTTGAGTTCAAGGGTTTCCAAGTCAGACAACTGCGGATTAGGACCCAATACGCCAATAACCCGGCCCAGCGGATTCTCATCGTTAGGCACGCTGATGTTTTGCACTTGAGCCTTAACGCCGCGGTTGACCTTGGCCAGATAGACCATGCGCCACAGCGCCAACAGCAGCCCCAGTGCCCCCAGAGCAACAATCACCCAACCGACCAGACCACCTTGCTGCAAGCGATCCCAAAGGCTCGGCTTACGTTGCAACTGCGCCAGGATCGTACCGCGAGTTGGATCAATCGGCAGTGTCGCCAGGGATTCTTTGCTCGCCAGATAGTCGCTTACCAGGCCTGAACCCGACGGCTGACGCTCAGGCACCAGCAATTCGTGTGAATCGGCGTCGTAGCGCAAGAACTGGCCATCACTGAAGGCAGAGAATGCGCCAACGCGTAGGACTGGCTGCTGCTTGCGGGTGCCGTCTGCGGCAACCACTGGCAGCTCGACCTGCTCAACGCGACCGCTGGCGGTCAGGTCTTCGAGCAGTACCATCCAATAATCTTCAAGGTCTTGAGCAGACGGCAATGCTCGGCTCTCGGACAGTGCCTGCATACGCTTGATGCGCTCAGGGTATTGCGCATTTAGCAGACTGTCTTGCCATTGCCCAGCAACATCACCGGCACTTTGACGAACCACGGCGAACAACTCACCGAGACTACCCGAGCGTTGCTTGAGCAGTTTTTCTTGCTCAGCCAGTTCGACTTCTTGACGATCAAAATCAGCTTTTAAGCGTTCCGCTTCGGACTTCTGCTCGGCCAAGGCTGCTTGCGCCTTTGCCAAAAGCTCAGCACGCTCGCCACGCTCGGCAACAAATGCTTTTTCACGGTCTTGCATCGCACTGACTTCAGCTGCGCGCTCGCTGCGAATACGTTGCAGCAACTGGTCTGGGCTCAGCGGTTCGGCCGCGCTCACCGTTACGGGCAACACACTCAAAACTAACGCCGCGACCAGCCCACGGTTTATCACTACATTCATTACTGGGCCCCTAGGTTCAAAGTCTTCACCGGCAGATCAAGCAGTGTTGGCGCTTGCTCTTGGCGAGCAATGGCAATGGCTTGATGCAGTGGGCGACGCGCGCTGTTATCAAGCATTTCCCACGCGTGGGTCTGGGCATTCCACCAACCACTCTCATGACCGTCGAGGGTCTGGTAATACATCATTGCACGGCCCAACCGCAGGAATTCGACACTGCGCGTACCCTGCTCGCCTTCCAACTCACCCCGCCATGCTTCAAGCGTGCGGCCGTAATCGCTTTCAACTTGATAGGCCTCAAGAATGCGACGGTATTTTTCAGCTAGGCTGACATCAGCACGGGGCAACAAGTCTTGCAGTTGTGCAAGGCGATCAGCACGCTCTTCGGGGAGAAATGGCACATCGGCATTAATGAACTCGCCCAGCACCTCAACCATTTTGCGCATCTGCGGAGTGGCCGCTTGCTGAGTACGCTCAATACCGTCGAGCTGGGTTTGATAACCCGCTAACTCTTTTTGCTGGGCCGCAACCAATTCGCGCAGTTGCACGTTATAGCCTTTCAAGGCCTCAGCTTGCTCCAGCGCACTGCGGTATTGACTGAGCATTTCACGGCTGGCGTCATCAAGCTTTTCAATGCGCGCCTGAGAGGCCTTGGCGTCGGCCGCCAGACCTTGGCTTTCATCCAGTGCCGCGCCTAAAGGTGCAGCGCTTACGGCAGCGCTCGAAAACATCAGCGCAGCCGCCAATAAGCGGATGGGGAACGGGCTCATGCGGTGAAAATCCTCTGCATCGGATACGTTAAAGAGAACCATTATCATCTTTATTCGTATGCAAAGGCAATGCGTGAATGCTCTAAAGTGGCAATCCAGTGACTTATTGAGCTGGATCAATACCCTTTTTAGTTAGGGAGCTATTATTTAAACATCACTTAAGTCCAGCAACTCAATAGGAGTTATCCATGAATAAATACACTCTCATAGCTCCACTGCTTGCCCTTGCGATTGCCCCTAGTTTTGCTCACGCCTATGAAGCAGGCGATATCATCGTCCGCGCCGGCGCAATCACTGTAGATCCAAATGAAGACAGCTCTGGCGTGAAGAGTCCACTGGGCGACTTGGGCGGTGGCGCAACAGTAGAAAGCGACACGCAACTGGGCCTGAACTTTGCCTACATGATGACCGACCACTTGGGCATTGAACTGCTGGCCGCCACCCCGTTCAGCCATGATGTGGGCGTGCATGGCCTGCAAGGTGGTTTAGCCGGTCTAAACGGCGACCTGGGTGATGTTAAACAACTACCACCGACCTTGAGCCTGATCTACTACCCGCTCGACAAGAACTATGCATTCCAGCCGTATGTCGGCGTGGGCATCAACTACACCGCATTTTATGACGCCGACACCTCAAGCAGTGCCGAAGCCAAAGGCTTTAGTAATCTTGACCTGAGCGACTCATGGGGCGCGGCAGCGCAGATCGGTGCCGACTACATGATCGACGACCACTGGATGGTCAACGGCCAGGTACGTTATATCGACATCGACACCAACGCCCATGCCGACCTGGCAGGCGTGGGCAACTTGAAGCTCGATGTGGATATCGACCCGTGGGTCTACATGGTCGGTTTGGGCTACAAGTTCTAAGCCCAACCTAGCCTTCACGAAAAAGCCGACACTGAGTGTCGGCTTTTTCGTATTGATGTAACGCCTTAAATGGTTACTCGCTCAGCCCCAACAACTGACGCAGCCCTTCCTTAAGCGGTGTTTCCTGCGGCATGCGATATGCCTGCTTAAGGCGATCATTATTTGCGCGTGAATGGCGAATATCGCCAGCCCGGGGCTCCAGGTAAGTAATCGCAGGCAAGCCACCAAACAGTTCACCAATAGCGTCGAGCAACTGCTTGAGGCTAGTCGCCTGATTCCAGCCCACATTGACCGCATCGCTGAACACTTGCTCTGCGAACAAGCCTTGCTGCAACAACTCAATCAGATCAGCAACGAAGAAAAAGTCCCGAGTCTGCTCACCATCACCGAACACACTAATCGGCAGGTTTTGCTGCGCCCGCTGGGTGAAAATGCTGATCACCCCAGAGTACGGAGACGACGGATCTTGACGCGGGCCAAAAATATTGAAGAAACGAAAAACTGCAGGCTCCAAGCCATGCTGGCGACGATAGAAGTCGAGGTAATACTCGCTCGACAACTTATCCGACGCATAGGGGGTAAGTGGCGACTTGGCTGTGCCTTCATCAATTGGCTGACCTGCACCATTATTGCCGTATACCGCAGCGCTTGAGGCAAACACCACGCGTTTGACGCCGTGCTCACGCATGGCCTCACAGAGATTCAAGGTGCCGACAAAATTGCTTTGGTGGGTGCTGACCGGATCATCGACCGAGGCCTGCACCGAGGCAACAGCAGCCAAGTGAACTACCGCATCACAACCTTCGACAGCCGCCGAAACACAAGCGGCATCAGCCACATCGCCTTCAATGAACTGCAACTGAGGATTATCTAACGGCAAGTTGTCGCGATTACCCATCGACAAGTTATCCAGCACCCGCACGGCATGACCTTTAGTCAGCAATGCATCAACCATGTGCGATCCAATAAACCCGGCTCCGCCGGTGACCAGAATTAACTTAGACATGACGATAGTATTGATCCAATAGGCTCGGCAGCCCCGCACGCCAAGCGCGCGGCTTGATGCCGTAGGTGTGAAGAATCTTTTTGCAGGCCAGCACGGCGTGCTGGGGCTCTTCTGCAGCATCCGGCCGAGACGCATGGGCATCTGCCACTACGTCATCAACCAAGTTGCTACGGAAGCTGCGCGCTTCACTGAGCAAGGCCTGCCCCAGTGCCAGCGATGTCGTCGCCTCATGCCCGCCATAATGATAGGTGCCCCACAACGGCGCCTGGCAATCCAGCTGCTTGAGTACCGCAAGAATGACTCTCGCTGCATCATCTACTGGTGTAGGGTTGCCCCGGCGGTCATCCGCCAGATGGAGTTCTACATCGCGTTCAGCACGGGCTAAAAAACGCCCCAGCAACCCTTCAGCTGAGCTGTCGATAAGCCAGCCAAAGCGCAATAAGACATGCCGCGAACAAACGGCGCGCACGCTTTGTTCTAGACGCCACAATGCCTGCCCATGTAAACCCAGCGGCACAGGCTCTTCTTTTTCGGTATAGGCAGTCGCCCGCGCGCCATCGAACACGCGGTAGCTCGACGGCTGGATCAAACGAATTTCATGGTGTTTGCACAGTTCGGCAAGCCGTTCGACTGCACGTTCCTGACTGGCAAAACGCACTTCGCTCACCGTTTCTGCCTGAAACCAGTCAAAGTAATACGCGAGGTTGATCAGCGCATCAGGGCGTGTGTCATCGAGCAACTGAGTCAGGTTGGCGGCATCCCAGCCTGATTCAGGGGGGCGCGGCGCGAGGAAGTTAATATCTTCCTCAGCCCCGAGACGAATCAGCGCTTGCCCTAAAGCGCTACCCCCACCCAACAGCATCAAACGCATTCGCATAATCGATAGCTATCTCAGCAAGCAGAACGGTTATAAATAAGAGAAAGCTACAAAGCTTTTTAAAGTGACTTGGCTTGCATACTAAAGCTCAGCCGATAAAAAACAAAATAACCCGGATCAAAACACCCAATCAGCACTGCCTACCCCCTTTTGGTTGAAGGCAGTAGCACCGTAATAATGCCTATAAGCGGCAAGAAAGAGCACAGCTTGTAGACATACTCAATGCCATGCAGGTCCGCCAGATGCCCAAGCAACGCGGCCCCAATCCCCCCAAAGCCAAACATCAGCCCAAAGAAGACACCGGCGATCATACCCACGTTCCCCGGTACAAGCTCTTGAGCGAAGACAACAATTGCGGAGAATGCCGAGGCCAAGATAAAGCCGATCACCATACTCAGCACGCTGGTCCAGAACAAATCCGCGTAAGGCAGCGCCAGGGTAAAAGGTGTAACGCCAAGAATGGACACCCAAATCACCATCTTGCGGCCAATTTTGTCGCCAATCGGGCCCCCAAAAAAGGTGCCGGCAGCAACGGCCCCAAGAAACATAAACAGGTGCAACTGCGAACTGGCGATCGACAGGTCAAACCTCTCAATCAAATAGAAGGTGAAGTAACTGGTAAAGCTGGCCATATAGAAGTATTTGGAAAAAACCAGCAGCGCCAACACCAACAAAGCCAGACGCACTCGCCGCGATGACAGGCCGTGCGTTGCTTGACCACCTTGCTTGAGCTTGAACAAATTCAAATGATTGCGATACCAACGGCTCAGCCCCCAGAGCACCATGATGGCAAACACCGCAAACAACCCGAACCACGCGACATGACCTTGGCCATAGGGAATCACAATCGCAGCAGCCAACAGCGGACCAAAGGCGCTGCCAGCATTACCGCCTACCTGAAAAGTTGACTGGGCAAGCCCGTAACGCCCACCGGAAGCCAGGCGCGCAATGCGCGATGCCTCGGGGTGAAAGGTCGATGAACCAATGCCAACCAAAGCAGACGCCAGCAATATCGCAGCAAAGCTGCCGACAAACGCCAGCATCAAGATGCCAACCAAGGTACAAATCGCCCCGCACGGTAGCAACCAAGGTTTAGGGTGGCGGTCAGTGTGATAGCCCACCCAAGGTTGCAATAAAGATGCAGTGAGCTGAAAGGTCAGTGTGATCAAACCCACCTGAGTAAAGGTCAGGCCGTAGTTCGCCTTTAGCATCGGATAAATCGACGGCAGCACCGCCTGAATCAAGTCATTGATCAGGTGTGCCAAGGCGCAGGCACCGATCACCCGCATCACCAAAGGACTGGCTTGACTCACGGTGGAACTGGACGGGCTTGCAGCTATAGAAGAGGTGGTGCTGGACATGGGCAGGTTTCCAGACAGCTAATAATCAGGGTAGCGCGATAATGGGGCCGGTAGTCTAACCTCGCAGCCCAGGGAATGGATATGCGGCACATAGCTTGAGTGACTTCTTAACAGCCAAAAACCTATGCTCACGCGCCTGGGTTATTGGCGGTGCAAGACCATACGCGCCTCCTAAGTGACTTTAAAAATTTCCTTGCACTCGACCTGAGCCATCGCGGGTGCGCGGCAGGTTGCGCTCCAGCGGCAATACCGTGGACGGCACTATCTATACCAAGAGACGGCGAGCTATACCAAGAGACAGCGAGCGTTAAGCCATGCAGTACCTAAGGCCACTCTAGATATATCCAGCGGGAGCGATGCCCGCCCATCAGACAATGGAGTCAGTGCCTGGCTCCAGGCACAGCCTCAGGGTATCCGGCAGTAATAGCGGATTACCGTACACCCAAATCATGGATCCATTGTATTTACGGGCCTAACACTTTTGGCTGGATAACGTCCGTAAAAGCCTCTTAATACAGGAGTAATCGATAATCGAACAGAAGCGGCAAGCTTGAGACAAAATAATAAGTTATTGAAATAAATCATCTTTATTAAAAATAACGTTCTAAATTGAGATTTTTTTTAATACGCCTTCAAAACCTGCATCCATTAGACCATTGCTAATGGATCCATTAATGGGCTAATTAGTACTCAACCGCAGTGAGAGCCCTCCTGACTGGCGGTAAAACAACTACAAGAAAGGGTTAGCCATGAATGAACTATCAAGCTGGCGTCACTGCCTGGATTACGTCAGCCTCCCCTGCGCAGGCATGCATCTGTCACTTCTTTCACTTCTGATCATTGCCGTATCAGAGGTAGGACTATGAGCGTGGACTTGAAAAACCGAGTGGACAGCGGCTCAATGAACCGCTTCCAATGCTTGGCCATCGGCATTTGCATTATCTTGAATATGATCGACGGATTCGATGTGCTGGTGATGGCCTTCACTGCGGCCTCAGTGTCAGCGGAGTGGCAACTCAATGGCACGCAAATCGGCTTTTTGCTGAGTGCAGGACTGTTCGGCATGGCAGCCGGCTCGTTGTTTATAGCGCCTTGGGCTGACCGCTTCGGCCGGCGCCCACTGATTCTGTTCTGCCTGACGTTGTCGGGGGCGGGCATGCTGCTCTCAGCCTTAAGCCAAACCCCTTTCCAACTGGCACTACTACGCGGCATAACTGGGCTAGGCATTGGTGGCATCCTCGCCAGCAGCAACGTGATTGCCAGTGAATATGCAAGTAAACGGTGGCGTGGTCTGGCGGTGAGCTTGCAATCCACGGGTTACGCACTGGGTGCGACCCTAGGTGGTCTACTGGCAGTATGGTTGTTGGGCCAATGGGGTTGGCGCTCGGTATTTCTGTTCGGCGGTGCCGTGACGCTGTCGGTGATCCCGCTGGTGCTAGTCTGGCTACCCGAGTCGTTGGATTTTCTATTAGCCCGACGTCCAGCCAATGCCTTGGCCCAAGTCAATCGCCTCGCCCTACGACTGGGGGAACCGGCAATATCCCTACTACCTGCGCAGCAAGTAACGGAGTTGGGGACTGCCACAGGTGTCAGACAGCTGCTGACTCCGGTGATGCGCCGTACCACGTTAGTGATCTGGTTGCTGTTTTTCCTGGTGATGTTCGGTTTTTACTTCGTGATGAGCTGGACGCCAAAGTTGCTGGTAGCCGCAGGCCTATCGGCACAGCAAGGGATTACTGGCGGGGTACTTCTAAGTGTTGGCGGGATCTTCGGCGCTGCGCTGATAGGCGGCCTGGCCTCGCGCTGGCCACTAACTCGGGTGCTGTCGCTATTCATGCTGGTCACTGCCACGCTGCTAGTTATGTTTGTCGGCACCGGCTCAAGCATCGCTGCAGCACTGGGGCTCGGTTTACTGATCGGATTATTTTCCAACGGGTGCGTGGCTGGCCTCTATGCGCTGTCGCCGGCAGTCTACGATGTCTCAATGCGCGCTACCGGGGTAGGCTGGGGAATTGGTATAGGCCGGATAGGTGCGATCCTGTCACCGGTGGCTGCCGGTTTCCTACTCGATAACGACTGGCAGCCACTGCATCTTTACGGGGTGTTCGCCAGCGTCTTTGTACTAGCCGCAGGCTGCCTGTTGCTGCTCAAGCCCACGGCCAAGACGGCACCACCCGTTCTGGCCAATGCCTAGCTCTGGCGACCGTGATGCAACCCGCACAAGGTGCCGGTGCGGCAGTTGATGGGTGCGTGCCTGATCAGCGCAATTGAAGTCGGTGACCAGCAGCCAGTTTTCAGGCAGCTGTATGGCGGCGACTTCGACCAGACGCGACTGATCGCCGCCGCCCCCTTGTCCTTCTGATTGCTGGCCAACTACCTTGGCTTCGATCCAGCCCGGTGTGCTGCACTGCACCAGCCGTCAGGCTTACGGTACTATGGCGGCACATGTTTTCTGGACACCGCCTAGATGAGTAAGCCCGGTCAATTGGTGCTAGTGACGCTGCGCAAGATGATTGCCACCGGCGAACTTGCCGCTGGTGAGCGCCTGATGGAAGTTCCCACGGCCGAACTGTTTGGCGTCTCGCGGATGCCTGTACGCATGGCGTTTCGCACGCTGGAGCAGGAAGGTTTGCTGGTGCGCTTTGGCGGCCGGGGCTTTCAGGTCCGCTCGGTAAGTGCCGATGATATCGCTGGGGCGGTCGAGGTGCGAGGCGTACTTGAGGGCTTGGCGGCACGCCAGACTGCGGAGCGCGGCTTGTCTGATGAAGCACGTGAAGCTTTGCAGCTATGTCTATTGCAGGGTGATCAACTGTTCGAACAGGGCTTTGTCACACAAGATGATCTCGAGATCTATCATGACCTCAACATGCGTTTTCACCAGGTAATCATCGAGAGCAGCTGCAACCCGGCGATTGCCGATGCACTGGCACGCAACGACCATCTGCCGTTTGCTTCGGTGACCGCACTGGCGGTAGATCGCCACGACATGGTTCGCGAATACCGCCGCTTCAACTTTGCACATATGCAGCACCATGCGGTGTTCGATGCGCTGATCAATCGCCAGGGTGCGCGCGCCGAGGCAATCATGCGCGAGCACGCCAATGCCACTTTGCGCTACGCTGAAACCTTCGGCTCGACGACAACTGATAAACGCATGAAAGTCATTCTACGCGCACAGTAATGCCATTCAGATGTCCAGCACCAGCAAGGGCGTCTTCGAGCGCGAACAGCAGGGCGTGAACTGATCGTTGAGGGCCTGCTCCTCTTCTGTGAGGAACAAGTCGCGATGCTCCGGTACGCCGTCCAACACCCGAGTCAGGCAGGTGCCGCAAATCCCTTGCTCGCATGACATGGCGATTTCGATGCCATGGCTTTCCAGAGCTTGGGCCACCGACTGATCGGCAGCGACTTCAACCACTTGACCGGTGCTGGCAACCTGAACCGAGAAGCATCCATCATTGAGGTTATCGACGGGAACGGCACTAAAGTACTCGCAGTGCAGGTGGTCTTCCTGCCAGCCTTGGGCTCTGGCGCTGTCCAGCACGTACTGCATGAAGCCGCCGGGGCCGCAGACATACAGATGAATATTGTCCTGGGGACTAGCCAATACTTTGGCTGCATCCAGCACTGTTTGCGGCTGCTCATCGAAATGCAGAAACACGCGCTCGGCAAACGCCGAGCGGCTCATGCGCTCAACAAAGGCCGCGCGCTCACTGGAGCGTGCGCAATAGTGCAATTCGAACTCTGCACCGCTGTGAGCCAGACGCTCAGCAAAGCACAGTATTGGCGTAATACCGATACCGCCAGCAAATAGCAGACTACGTCGGGCACCCTGCACCAGAGGAAAAAGGTTGCGCGGCTCGCTGATGCGCAGGCGGCTACCGACCTTTATCTGTTCGTGCAGACTGCGCGAACCACCCCGTGAGGCGGGGTCCTTGAGCACACCAATCAGGTAACGATGGCGCTCCTCAGGATGATTGCACAAGGAATACTGGCGGATCAGCCCGTCGGCCACCTGCACGTCGATATGCGCACCAGCGCTAAAAGCAGGCAACGGGCTGCCGTCGACACTGGCCAGCTCAAAGCTGCAGATGTCCTGCGCCTCGTTGTTTCGAGATAGTACCAATACATCAATCATTTTCGGTCCTCAGACTACGCCCGCTCGTGGCTATCGGTTCTGTTTGTTCTCAGCAGAGGCATGATCACCGTCAAACACGCTGCACGGGCGAGCGTGCTGCGAGTGTTCTAGGCTTGGTTGGCGGTAGCGATCAACTGTGGATCGAGGGTGCGCTCTTTAGTGATCAAGCGCTCCAGAATCTTGCGCGACTGCACTCCACCGGCGTCGATATTGAGCTTGAGCAGGTTGCGCTGGGGGTGATCGAGCAAGTTTTTTTGTTGGCGCTCAAGCATCTCCAGGTCTTCGCTGAAGATCTTGCCCTGCCCCTCGCGGATGGACGCGGTTAGGGCTTCATCCTGCGGATTGAAATTGCGGGCCATGCCCCAAAAGTACCAGATCGAGGTTTCGGTCTCAGGGGTAATAAAGTCGACCACTATACTGGCGGCCTTATGTTGCGGCTCGGCGTGATAACCACCTCTGCCGGCGATAGCCACGCCGACCTCAATCAGCACATGGCTAGGTGGTGTGAAGCGGCAGATTTGCCAGCGATCCACCGGCACGTCATCGGCCAGATTATTCCCACGCAGGGCCATGCGCCAGAACGGTGGGGCCATGATGTTTTCCATATGGCGGGCGGTGACGACCTCATCGCCCTCGACCGTAGTCACCGGCGCGGCTTCGTCAATTTCCTTCTGACCAATACTGGAGGCGTGCACGTATGTTTCGTGGGTCAAATCCATCAGGTTGTCGATCATCAGACGATAGTCGCAATCAATATGGAACAAGCCACCACCATAGGCCCACTGATCGCTGTCCGCCCACTCCAGATGATGGATCAGAGCCGGATCGGCCAGCGCTTGATCACCTGGCCAGACCCAGATAAAACCGTAGCGTTCGACCACGGCAAAAGTCTTGTTGCAAGGGAACCCCCTAACTCGCTGCCCAGGCATTTCAACGGTCTTGCCGTCGCACCCCATCACCAGGCCATGATAACCGCAAACCAGCTTGCCGTTTTCGACATACCCCAGCGACAGCGGCGCACCGCGATGAGGGCAAAAGTCCTCTACTGCGGCAACTCTGCCTTCAAGGCCGCGATAGAACACGATTTTTTCCCCACAAATCTGCCGACCCAACGGTTTTTCGGCAAGCTCATCAGGGGTGCAGGCAACATACCAAGTGTTTTTCGGGTACATCGGAGCTCTCCAGCTACTATTTGTTTTTATTTAATGGATCCATTAAATATTTATGAATACTAGAGAGTCAATTGATACAGGGTTTTCCGAGGTGTTTTTGGGCGATAATCGGACTCATGATCTTATATGGATCCAATTTCCGCATGACTGAACATCGCCTTTCCGGCTAATCAGCGAACGACAGCTTAAAGAATCGTATTAGTCTGGTTCGCCCCACCCGCAACGTGGCAATGCGCCTAATGAGCCGATAGCGGCTTGTTTAAAGGGGCCGGTGCTTACATCGAGCAAATGCCACATGAGCCCTCAAGCTGAACTCAGCACCCAAAAACGCAAAAGCCCCCGAAATTCGGGGGCTCCAGCCTGAAACTTTACAACTTCCGCTAAGGTAACTCCTAGAACGGAATATCGTCATCGAAGCTGTCGTAGTCTGGCGCTGGCTGAGCTTGTGGCTGCGGCGCTGGACGTGGAGCGGCTTGCGGTTGTGGAGCACGTTGTTGAGGCGCAGGACGCTGCTGACGTGGCGCTGAGTCACCGCCTTCGTTGTTTGGACGGCCGCCCAACAGTTGCATAGTGCCTTGCATGTCGACCACGATTTCAGTGGTGTAACGCTTGATACCGTCTTTTTCCCATTCACGGGTCTGCAACTTGCCTTCGATGTAAACTTGCGAACCTTTACGCAGGTATTCACCGGCAATTTCAGCAACCTTGCCGAACATCGAAACACGGTGCCATTCGGTCTTTTCGACTTTCTGGCCGGTTTGCTTGTCGGTCCACTGCTCGCTAGTTGCCAAGCTCAGGTTAGTAACGGCGTTGCCATTTGGCAGATAGCGCGTTTCTGGGTCCTGTCCGCAGGTACCGACCAGAATAACTTTGTTAACCCCACGGGCCATAACGATCTCCTAAGCTGTCAGCACGGCTCTCAGGCTTGTTCTATCAAGCTCTCAAGCGCCGTACGATCCAATTTTTGGGTGTCCACTTTGATATAGATGGCAGCCTCTTCGGCAACCACAACCGCATCTGTTACACCGGGTAATGCCAGCAAGCGCTCCGCCAGCCCAGTATCTTGCACTGCTGAAGCTGAAAGCGGCATGCGCAGACCGGTTACATAGGGTGGTTCACGCATCTTAACAGCAAAGGCCAACCAAAGAAGCGCCATTGCAGCACATCCGAGGAACACCCCCGACAAACTGTAGTGCTGGTACAACCAACCACCCACAATACCCCCCAACGCAGCCCCTAGAAACTGGCTCGTTGAGTAAACCCCCATCGCCGTACCTTTACCGCCAGCCGGCGCGACCTTGCTAATTAGCGAAGGCAAAGATGCCTCTAGCAGATTGAATGCAGTAAAGAACACGATAATGCCCAGCACCAACGCCTGCAAACTATGGCCAAACGCCCAGAAATAAACTTCAGAAGCGAATAACACTGCAACAGCGCCGACCAGCACGCGCTTCATCTGACGCTTTTTCTCAGCGTAGATGATGAACGGTACCATGCCGAAAAAACCAATCAACAGCGCGGTGAGGTACACCCACCAATGCTGTTCTTTAGGCAGGCCACCCTCTTGAACGAGCGCCAATGGCAGGGCCATAAAACTGGCCATAAGGATTGAGTGCAAAGCCAAGATACCGATATCCAGGCGCAGCAAGTCGCCATTACGCAGCGTCGGAATCAGCGCCTGCTTTGCCACCCCGGATTCGCGGTGTTGCAATTGCCCCGGCGTGCTCGGCACCACAAAGGCGATGATCAGCATGCCCACCAAGGCCATTACGGTGGTCACCCAAAACAAGCCAGACAAACCGAACGCCCGGGTCAACAGCGGCCCAACAACCATAGCCACAGCAAAGGATAAGCCGATGCTCATGCCAATCATGGCCATCGCCTTAGTCCGGTGCTGTTCGCGGGTCAGATCAGAGAGCAGCGCCATGACCGCAGCAGAGATCGCCCCAGCGCCTTGTAATACGCGGCCACCAATCACGCCCCAGATCGAATCAGCATTGGCTGCCAGCACGCTACCGGCGGCAAATATCAGCAAGCCCACATAGATGACGGGACGACGGCCGATACGGTCAGAAATCATCCCGAACGGGATTTGCAAGAACGCCTGAGTCAGACCATAAACACCAATTGCCAAACCAATCAGCGCTGGCGTGCTGTCTTTAAGGTCCATGCCGTAGGTCGCCAAGACCGGCAGAACCATGAACATGCCGAGCATCCGAAAAGCGAACACCATGGACAATCCAGCAGCCGCTCGGGTTTCGCTGCCACTCATGCGGTCATTGTGCAGATCGTGCATTACCAAGACTCTAAGTCAGACAAGTCGACAATTCTAACAGCCATACGTACTGCGGCACAGGAGCACACTTTGCCGCAGGGTAGCTGTCAGTCGTATACTCGTGGGTTTCCGCCCGCCAAGCGAGGCCGCTGTTTGTGGACAAGATTCTGATCCGTGGGGCACGTACCCACAACCTGAAGAACATCGACCTAACTCTTCCGCGCGACAAGCTGATCGTGATTACCGGCCTGTCTGGCTCGGGCAAATCATCGCTGGCATTCGACACCCTGTATGCCGAAGGTCAACGCCGCTATGTAGAGTCATTGTCAGCCTATGCGCGGCAATTCTTGTCGATGATGGAAAAACCTGATGTCGACACCATTGAGGGCTTGTCGCCAGCGATTTCAATCGAGCAAAAATCGACTTCACACAACCCGCGCTCCACGGTCGGCACCATCACCGAGATCTACGACTATCTGCGCCTGCTTTATGCACGCGTAGGTATTCCGCGCTGCCCGGACCATGATGTCCCGCTCGAAGCGCAAACCGTCAGCCAAATGGTGGATCAGGTTTTAGCCCTGCCTGAAGGCAGCAAGCTGATGCTGTTGGCCCCCGTCATCCGTGAGCGTAAAGGCGAGCACTTATCGGTATTCGAGGAGTTGCGCGCCCAAGGCTTCGTCCGCGCCCGCGTCGACGGCAAGCTGCATGAGCTGGACGAACTGCCCAAGCTCGACAAGCAAAAGAAGCACTCAATTGATGTTGTGGTTGACCGCTTCAAAGTCCGTGATGACCTGCAGCAACGGCTGGCCGAGTCTTTTGAAACGGCGCTGAACCTGGCGGACGGCTTGGCGCTTATCGCCCCACTCGACAGCGAAGACGATATCAGCGGCATCAAAGGCGAGATGATTTTCTCGGCGCGCTTTGCCTGCCCACACTGCGGCCACTCAATCAGTGAACTTGAACCCAAACTGTTCTCGTTCAACAACCCGGCTGGTGCCTGCCCGACCTGTGATGGCCTAGGGGTTAAGCAGTTTTTCGACACCAAACGCCTGATCCATGGCGAGATGACTTTGGCCGAAGGCGCGATTCGCGGCTGGGACCGGCGCAATGTCTATTACTTCCAGATGCTCGGTTCGCTGTCGGCGCATTATGGCTTTAGCCTGGAAATCCCCTTCGACGACCTTAGCGCCGAACACCAAAAGGTCATCCTGTTTGGCAGCGGCACGCAAAGCGTAGACTTCCGCTATTTGAATGACCGTGGCGACATTGTTAAGCGTGCACACCCGTTCGAAGGCATCGTACCGAACCTTGACCGCCGCTACCGCGAAACTGAATCAACCAGTGTGCGTGAAGAGTTGAGCAAACTGCTCAGCACCCAGCCTTGCCCGGATTGCCGAGGCACGCGCCTGCGCCGTGAAGCGCGCCATGTGTGGGTCGGTGAGCGGACCTTGCCCGCAGTCACCGGCTTACCGATTGGCGATGCGGCTGAGTATTTCTCCGGCCTGTCACTGACCGGTCGACGTGGCGAGATTGCCGATAAGATTCTCAAGGAAATCCGCGAGCGCCTGCAATTCTTGGTCAACGTTGGTCTCGATTACCTGTCACTGGACCGCAGCGCTGACACCTTGTCTGGCGGCGAGGCGCAGCGTATTCGCTTAGCCAGCCAAATTGGTGCGGGCCTGGTTGGGGTGCTGTATATCCTTGATGAGCCGTCAATCGGCCTGCATCAACGTGACAACGAACGCCTGCTCGGCACACTGCGTCACCTGCGCGACATTGGCAACACGGTGATTGTGGTTGAGCACGATGAAGACGCCATTCGCATGGCCGATTACGTGGTCGATATCGGCCCTGGCGCTGGGGTACATGGCGGACGCGTGGTCGCCGAAGGCACGGCGGCTGAAGTCATGGCGCACCCTGACTCACTGACAGGCAAGTATTTGTCTGGCCGTGTCAAAATTGAAGTGCCTGCCAAGCGCCACCCCGTCAACAAAAAGCAGTTGCTGAAAATCAAGGGGGCGCGCGGCAACAACTTGCGCAACGTCGACCTGGAAATCCCGATCGGTCTGCTGACGTGTGTCACAGGCGTATCCGGTTCAGGCAAATCGACCCTGATCAACAACACCCTGTATCCGCTCAGTGCCACAGCGCTCAATGGCGCTACCACACTGGAACCGGCTGCACATGACAGCTGTGACGGCTTGCAGCACCTGGACAAGGTGGTGGATATCGACCAAAGTCCGATTGGCCGTACGCCGCGCTCCAATCCGGCCACCTACACCGGCTTGTTCACGCCGATCCGTGAGCTTTTTGCTGGCGTGCCCGAGTCACGTTCCCGTGGTTATGGCCCGGGACGTTTCTCGTTCAACGTCAAAGGCGGTCGCTGCGAAGCCTGCCAAGGCGATGGCTTGATCAAGGTTGAAATGCACTTCTTGCCGGACATCTACGTGCCATGCGATGTGTGCAAAAGCAAACGCTACAACCGCGAAACCCTTGAAGTTAAATACAAGGGCAAGAACATCACCGAAGTCCTCGACATGACCATCGAAGAAGCACGCGTGTTCTTCGATGCCGTCCCGGCACTGGCGCGCAAGCTGCAAACGCTGATGGATGTGGGCCTGTCCTATATCAAGCTGGGCCAGAGCGCGACAACCCTTTCAGGCGGAGAAGCGCAGCGGGTAAAACTCTCTCGCGAACTATCCAAGCGTGACACCGGCAAGACGCTGTATATCCTCGATGAGCCGACCACTGGCCTGCACTTTGCGGATATTCAACAGTTGCTTGATGTGCTCCATCGCCTGCGCGACCACGGCAATACAGTGGTGGTGATTGAGCACAACCTGGACGTGATCAAAACCGCTGACTGGCTGGTGGACTTGGGCCCTGAAGGCGGCTCAAAAGGCGGGCAAATCATTGCGGTGGGCACGCCGGAAGCGGTGTCCGAGATGCCGCAGTCGCACACCGGCTACTTCCTCAAGCCCCTGCTTGAGCGAGACCGAGCGAAGCGTTAAACCCTGCCCCATAAAAAAGTCCCGCCAAGGGCAGGACTTTTATGGGGCAATCAATCGAAGCAAGAAACTACATCTGCGCTTGCAGGTAATTTTCCAAGCCCATTTTGTCGATCAACTGCAGCTGAATTTCCAGCCAGTAAGCGTGGTCTTCTTCGGTGTCTTTCAGCTGAGTCAGCAGAATATCGCGACTTGGGTAGTCTTGCAGGCGCTCACACAATTCAATGCCTTTGCACAGCGCGGCGCGCACGTGATACTCCAACGCCAAGTCGAGCTTTAGCATTTCTGGCACGTTCTGACCGAATACAAAAGTATCCGGCGTCATGTCTGGTGTGCCCTCAAGGAACAAGATCCGCTTTAGCAACGCATCAGCGTGCTGGGTCTCTTCTTCCATCTCATGATTGATACGTTCAAAGAGCTTGGTGAAACCCCAGTCTTCGTAATAGCGTGAGTGCACAAAGTACTGATCACGGGCTGCTAATTCGCCCTTGAGCAGTACTTTGAAATAATCGATTACTTCCTGGTGGCCTTTCATCTTGCAACTCCTGACACAAACGCTTTAAACATCTGTGTATGCTCAACCCCAAGCGTGCTCAGGTCAAGCAAAAAACGAGGCGACCATCGCTGGAAGCCCCGTATTTACTGGCTGCGAATCTTAACGATTGGCTTTTAGCGCATGCCGGACACCATTACCGTAATCGGCATGAACCTGGTCGAAGTGCGCCAACTGGCGCTCGACAATAAAGTCCGGAACGCCTCCCATCGCCGCAGCGATATTGCTGAACAGACGTTGTTTTTGCCCGTCATCAAACAAGTTAAACAGTGCACGCGGCTGACTATAATCATCATTACCTTCACGATGATTGAAACGATCAGCGTCACCCTCCAGCGGTAGCGGCGGCTCAGCGAACTCAGGCGCTTGTGCAGGGCCATTGAACGAGTTTGGTTCGTAGTAGGCATCCGGATTCGAATTACCAGTGAAGAAACGCATCGCCCCGTCCTTGTGATAGTGATGCACAGGACTGCGCGGCGCATTTACTGGCAATGCTTCGTAGTGCGTCCCTAAGCGATAGCGATGCGCATCGGCATAAGAAAACACCCGCGCCTGGAGCATTTTGTCAGGAGAGAAACCAATGCCGGGCACCACGTTCGAGGGTGAGAATGCGGCCTGCTCGATCTCGGCAAAATAGTTTTCCGGGTTGGCATTAAGCTCCAACTCGCCCACCTCGATCAACGGGAAGTCGCCATGGGGCCAAACCTTGGTCAAGTCAAAAGGATTGAAACTGGTGTGCTTAGCCTGCTCCTCAGTCATCACTTGAATGAAGAAACCCCACTTAGGGAAATCGCCCTTTTCAATGCTACCGAACAAGTCTTCCTGGGTGGTTTCACGGCTTTTGCCAACAACAAGTTCCGCCTCAGCATTGGTCCAGTGTTTGTGGCCTTGCTTGGTCTTGAAGTGAAATTTAACCCAAACACGTTCATTTGCAGCATTTAGCAAGCTGAAGGTATGCGAACCAAAACCGTCTATGTGACGCACATCAGTTGGCAAGCCACGGTCAGACATCAGAATGGTGACCTGATGCAGAGACTCAGGCGACAGCGACCAGAAATCCCACATGGCAGTTGGTGAGCGCAGATTGGTTTTCGGATGGCGCTTTTGCGTGTGGATGAAGTCGGGGAATTTGTAGGCATCACGCACAAAGAAAACCGGCGTGTTATTACCGACTAAATCCCAATTGCCTTGTTCAGTGTAAAATTTCAATGAGAAGCCGCGAACATCCCGTTCAGCATCAGCAGCGCCCATCTCACCTGCCACCGTGGAGAAACGCGCAAGCATTGGTGTCTTGCTGCCTAGCTCGAATACTTTGGCTTTGGAGTACTGGCTGATGTCATGAGTGATGGTCAGCGTGCCATAAGCCCCCCAGCCTTTAGCGTGAACTGCACGCTCAGGGATACGCTCACGATTTTGGTGCGCGAGCTTTTCAATCAGTTGGTAGTCTTGCATCAACAACGGGCCACGAGGGCCTGCGCTAAGAGAATTCTGGTTGTCGGCAATCGGGCTGCCAGCACTGGTAGTCAACGTAGGCTTATTACTCATTAGCTCTCTCCTTGTTAGATCCAATTGCTGGCCTGTGAAGCCAGCGATGGAATCAAGGTTAAGCCTCAGGCGAAGAGAGAGCCAATGTATTACCTGAACCGTCGTGATAGATAAAAACTTTTAGGATATAAAACCGCCAGCACTATGCGATCAAGATGAAACCTACAAAAGTAAGGCCAGCAGCGATTAATGCATAGGGCAGTTGTGTGATCGCATGGCTGATCAAGTTGCAACCCGAGCCCTGCGCGGCCAACACCGTAGAGTCACTGTAGAAACAGGCCTGACTGCCAAAGGCAGAGGCCGACATAAGTGCACCGATCACCAATGGGATGTTGGCATTGAGAGCGTAGGCAAGCGGCATGACTATCGGGATAGTGACCGCAAAAATGCCCCAGGATGACCCCGTAGCAAATGCCAATACCGCCATGCTCAGGAACACCATGGCAGGTAATAGTTGCGCAGTCATAAAGGGCTTCAAGGACTCAACAACAAAAAGAGATAAGTGCAACTGGTCGCACACCTCCTTGAAAATGAAGGCTGCTATCACAGTGCCGATAGCAGGGATCATGGTTTTAAAACCATCCATCATCTGCTCAAGCATTTCGGACAAAGGCATGAGACCTTGGACCAAATAGAAGGGAACGATGAGCACCATGGTCGCGAGCATGCCCATCCAAACATCAATGTCGAAATACAGCGTGAAACCGACCAGCAATAGCAGCGGCACTAGAAAGTTATAGAGCTTGCCTCCTTCTTTATCGGCCCCCTCAAACTCCGCCTCGACGGCCTTCATTGCAAAATTATGCTCAGGGTTGAACTCCCCGACATGCATAGCTCCTGCAGAACCGCGCTGAGCGAGCATTTCTGCTTTGCGCATTGGGCCGATTGCAGGAACAACACCTGCAGCCACGAGCAATACCAGCGCCACCGATAACCATGCATAAAACATGTATGGAATGGCACTCATATAAACGTTGATGCCCTGCCCGCTTTCGGCGATACCATTGTTCTCAAGCAATCCACCAAAGAACACAGCCCAGGTCGACAGTGGTACCAGAACGCAAACAGGCGCAGCTGTCGAGTCGACGATGTAAGCGAGCATTTCGCGAGAGACTTTAAATCGATCTGTCACACGCTTCATGGTTTCACCCACCGTTAGCGCGTTCAAGTAATCATCGATAAAGATCACCAGCCCCAGTACACAGGTCATAAGCAACGATGAGCGTCTCCCCTTTGCCAGTTTGATTGAGGCGCGACCAAAGGCCTGGGCACCACCTGTGCGAACAAGCAGCGCAATAAGAGCCCCAAAGCTGCCGCATACCAGAATCAACCAACCGATGGTCTCATCTTGCATGACCTTGAGCGATATCTCAGAAAAGCTGTGCAGCGCTTGAGTTGGCGAGATCATTAACAGACCCGCAACCGCGCCAATGACCAGGGCAAGAATGGGTCGACGTAGCCAAACAGCGAGAACAAGGACGACAACAGGCGGGATTAAGCTCAAAGCGGTAGGTTCAGGCATGTGCTTATTCTTATGATGAATTTATGCATTAGACCTTACAATAAGTATGTCTTGCACACAATATCAAACACTACGTTCGGAATATCATTCATCGTAAAAACAAAAAAACCGGGCCAAAGCCCGGTTTTTTCTACAACCTACAACTTACTCTGCAGCTTCTACTGTGCCGCCGACCGGACGGTCAACCAGCTCAACATAAGCCATAGGAGCGTTGTCACCAGCGCGGAAACCGCACTTGAGGATACGCAGATAACCGCCCTGACGGGTGGCGTAGCGCTTGCCCAGGTCGTTGAACAACTTACCAACGATAGCTTTCGAACGCGTACGGTCGAATGCCAAACGGCGGTTAGCAACGCTATCTTCTTTAGCCAAAGTGATCAGCGGCTCGGCAACGCGACGCAGCTCTTTTGCTTTCGGAAGAGTAGTTTTGATCAGCTCGTGCTCGAACAGCGATACCGCCATGTTTTGAAACATGGCCTTGCGGTGAGCGCTTGTGCGGCTGAGGTGACGGCCACTTTTACGATGACGCATGGTTCAATTCCTTACCAAACTCTCGTTCGGTGATGATGACGATTAGGCAGTAGCCTTATCGTCTTTCTTCAGACTTGCCGGCGGCCAGTTGTCGAGGCGCATACCGAGGGACAGACCGCGAGAAGCCAGAACATCCTTGATTTCAGTCAGGGATTTCTTGCCCAAGTTCGGCGTTTTCAACAGTTCTACTTCAGTGCGCTGAATCAGATCACCGATGTAGTAAATGTTTTCTGCCTTGAGGCAGTTTGCCGAGCGAACGGTCAGTTCCAGATCATCAACCGGGCGAAGCAGGATCGGATCGATCTCGTCTTCTTGTTCGATCACAACAGGTTCGCTGTCACCTTTGAGGTCGACGAACGCTGCCAGCTGCTGTTGCAGGATGGTAGCGGCACGACGAATTGCCTCTTCAGGATCCAGAGTACCGTTGGTCTCCAGGTCGATAACCAGTTTGTCCAAGTTGGTGCGCTGCTCAACACGAGCATTTTCCACCACGTAAGAGACACGACGTACCGGGCTGAACGATGAATCCAGCTGCAAGCGACCAATGCTGCGGCTTTCATCTTCATCGCTCTGACGGGAGTCAGCAGGCTCATAGCCGCGACCACGAGCTACAGTGAGCTTCATGTTCAGCGCGCCAGTAGAAGCCATGTTGGCAATTACGTGGTCGCCATTGACGATTTCAACATCATGATCCAGCTGAATATCGGCAGCGGTAACTACGCCCGAGCCCTTCTTCGCCAGAGTCAGTGTCACTTCGTCACGACCGTGCAGCTTAACAGCCAGACCTTTAAGGTTGAGCAGGATTTCAATAACGTCTTCCTGAACACCTTCGATTGCGCTGTACTCATGAAGTACACCGTCAATCTCGGCCTCGACTACTGCACAGCCAGGCATGGAGGACAACAAGATGCGACGCAGCGCGTTGCCCAGGGTATGGCCAAAACCACGCTCGAGAGGCTCGAGTGTAATTTTGGCGCGGGTCGGACTAACCACCTGCACATCAATATGGCGGGGGGTCAGGAACTCATTTACCGAAATCTGCATGGATGCACCCTTTTTTCTAGCCCTTACTTGGAGTAGAGCTCGACAATCAGGCTTTCGTTGATGTCGGCGGAGAGGTCACTGCGAACTGGGACGGTTTTGAAAACGCCCGATTTCTTTTCAGTGTCAACTTCAACCCATTCAACGCGGCCGCGCTGGGCACACAGCTCAAGAGCCTGAGCAATGCGCAGCTGATTCTTCGATTTCTCACGTACTGCAACTACGTCACCAGCTTTAACCTGGTAAGACGGAACGTTTACAGTTTTGCCGTTGATGGAAATCGCTTTGTGCGAAACCAACTGACGGGATTCAGCGCGAGTGGCGCCGTAACCCATACGGTAAACTACGTTGTCCAGACGGCACTCGAGCAGTTGCAGAAGGTTCTCACCAGTAGCGCCTTTCTTGCCGGCTGCTTCTTTGTAATAACCGCTGAACTGACGCTCAAGAACGCCATAGATGCGACGAACTTTTTGTTTCTCACGCAGCTGTGTGCCGTAGTCAGACTGACGGCTACGGCGCTGGCCGTGGATACCTGGGGCTGCTTCGATGTTGCACTTCGATTCCAGGGCGCGTACGCCACTTTTCAGGAAAAGATCTGTGCCTTCACGACGAGACAGTTTGCACTTGGGACCAATGTAACGAGCCATTTCTCACTGTCTCCTGATTACACGCGACGCTTCTTCGAAGGACGGCACCCGTTATGCGGGATAGGCGTCACATCGGTGATGCTGGCGATCTTGTAACCGCAGCCGTTCAATGCACGGACAGCGGACTCACGGCCGGGGCCTGGGCCTTTGACGTTAACGTCAAGGTTCTTCAGGCCGTATTCCAGCGCAGCTTGACCAGCACGTTCTGCAGCCACCTGGGCAGCAAACGGGGTGCTCTTACGTGAGCCGCGGAAACCTGAACCACCGGAGGTGGCCCAAGACAGAGCATTGCCCTGACGGTCAGTAATGGTCACGATTGTGTTGTTGAAAGAAGCGTGGATATGGGCGATGCCATCCACAACTGTCTTTTTGACTTTCTTACGAGTACGAGCAGCAGGCTTAGCCATGACTTATTTCCTGTCGATTCGCGGGCGCAATTACTTGCGGATCGGCTTACGCGGGCCCTTACGGGTACGCGCGTTGGTCTTGGTACGCTGACCGCGGACCGGAAGGCCGCGACGATGGCGCAGACCGCGGTAGCAGCCCAGGTCCATCAAGCGTTTGATTTTCATGTTAACTTCGCGGCGCAGATCACCCTCGGTGTTAACCTTGGCGACTTCACCACGCAGCTGCTCGATCTGCTCGTCAGAGAGATCTTTGATTTTAGCTGCTGGGTTTACACCAGTAGCAGCACAGATTTTCTGTGCAGTTGTGCGACCGACACCAAAGATGTAGGTCAGCGAGATAACAGTGTGTTTGTTATCCGGAATGTTAACGCCTGCAATACGGGCCATTCAGTGTAACTCCAATTGACAGCAACCCACGCCCCGGAAGCCAAGAAATGGGGCGCAAGATCTTAACGCTGTAAAAACAAATAATCAACCCGACAGCGCACTAGCTGTCGGGCTTATATCGCTACAATCACACTCAGCCTTGGCGCTGCTTGTGACGCGGTTCCGCGCTGCAGATCACTCGCACGACACCTTCGCGACGAATAATTTTGCAGTTACGGCACAGCTTTTTCACTGATGCACGAACTTTCATCACCAACTCCTCGAACCTTATGGACACTTCAGCGCATCATGCCGCTGCCGTAGCCCTTCAGGTTGGCTTTCTTCATCAGGGATTCGTACTGGTTCGAAACGAGGTGCGATTGTACTTGGGACATGAAGTCCATTACAACCACAACCACAATCAGCAACGAGGTCCCGCCGAGATAGAACGGAACGTTGGCTGCAACCACCAGAAACTGGGGCAGCAAACATACGGCCGTCATGTACATGGCTCCGAACAAGGTCAAACGAGTCAAGACGCTATCAATGTAACGTGCTGACTGCTCGCCTGGACGGATGCCTGGAATAAAGGCACCAGACTTCTTCAGGTTTTCCGCTACGTCTTTCGGATTGAACATCAATGCTGTATAGAAGAAGCAGAAGAAAACAATCCCCGCACTAAACAGCAAAATATTCAACGGCTGACCAGGAGCGATAGCCTGCGAGATATCTTGAAGCCAGCCCAAACCTTCAGACTGACCGAACCAAGACCCCAGCGATGCCGGGAACAACAGAAGGCTGCTAGCGAAAATAGCCGGGATAACCCCCGCCATGTTCACCTTCAGAGGCAAGTGGCTTGTCTGCGCAGCAAACACCTTACGGCCCTGCTGACGCTTGGCGTAATGCACCGCAATGCGACGCTGCCCACGCTCAATGAACACCACAAAACCAATGATCGCTACTGCCAGCAAACCGATGGCGACAAGGGCAAAGATATTGATATCGCCCTGACGAGCAGACTCGAAAGACTGCCCAATCGCCCGCGGCAGACCGGCTACGATGCCTGCAAAAATCAGCATCGAAATACCGTTGCCAACACCACGCTCAGTGATCTGCTCGCCGAGCCACATCATGAACATTGCGCCTGCAACGAACGTGGTGACCGCGACAAAGTAAAAGCTGAAATCAACTGAGAACGCGACGCCCTGGCTCGCCAAACCAACGGACATGCCGATGGCTTGAACGAATGCCAGAACGAGAGTGCCGTAGCGGGTGTACTGGCTAATCTTACGACGGCCAGATTCACCTTCCTTCTTCAACTGCTCCAGTTGTGGGCTGACAGCTGACATGAGCTGCATGATGATCGACGCCGAAATGTACGGCATGATCCCCAATGCAAAAATACTCATGCGCTCCAGCGCACCACCAGAAAACATGTTGAACAAGCTAAGAATGGTCCCCTCATTCTGCCGAAACAGATCCGCCAGTCTATCAGGGTTGATTCCAGGCACTGGGATGTGCGCGCCAATCCGGTAGACGATAATCGCCATGAACAGAAAGCGCAGACGAGCCCAAAGCTCGGATAACCCGCCATTGCCTAGCGCTGAGAGAGCACCTTGCTTAGCCATTTATTCCTCGAACTTACCGCCAGCTGCTTCGATAGCCGCGCGCGCACCTTTGGTGGCGGCGATACCTTTAAGGGTAACTGCACGAGTAATCTCGCCGGACAGCATGACTTTCACACGCTGTACGTTTTGATTAATCAGGTCAGCATCCTTCAGCGCCTGCAGAGTAACTACATCACCTTCGATCTTGTTCAGCTCGGAAGTACGCACTTCTGCGCGATCCATAGCCTTCAGAGAAACGAAGCCGAATTTAGGGAGACGACGGTGCAGAGGCTGCTGGCCGCCTTCAAAACCTGGAGCAATGGAACCACCGGAGCGGGAGGTTTGACCTTTGTGACCACGGCCACCAGTCTTACCCAAACCACTACCGATACCACGACCCGGACGGTGCTTCTCGCGACGGGAACCCGGCGCAGGACTCAAATCATTCAGGAACATGTGTTAACCCTCCACACGGAGAAGGTAATAAGCTTTGTTCATCATGCCGCGATTTTCTGGAGTATCCAGAACTTCAACGGTGTGATTGATGCGACGCAGGCCAAGACCCTTGACGCAAGCTTTGTGATTAGCCAGACGGCCGTTCACGCTTTTGATCAGCGTGACTTTTACGGTATTAGCCATGATTAGAGAATCTCCTCGACGCTCTTGCCACGCTTAGCCGCAACGGAGTCCGGAGACTGCATAGCTTTCAAACCTTTGAAAGTGGCATGAACCACGTTCACTGGGTTGGTAGAGCCGTAGCACTTAGCCAGTACGTTGTGTACGCCAGCTACTTCAAGAACAGCACGCATCGCGCCACCAGCAATAATACCGGTACCTTCGGAAGCAGGCTGCATGTACACCTTAGAGGCGCCA
Organism: Pseudomonas sp. NPDC078700; assembly: GCF_044542375.1. Taxonomy (NCBI): domain Bacteria; kingdom Pseudomonadati; phylum Pseudomonadota; class Gammaproteobacteria; order Pseudomonadales; family Pseudomonadaceae; genus Pseudomonas; species Pseudomonas sp. NPDC078700. The sequence goes on along the minus strand of NZ_JBITUI010000005.1, from coordinate 9,232 downwards.
TGAGCAGACTTCATTGCGTATTGCAAAGTAGTGCCGTTCAGATCAACAGTGATCATGTTACGACGTGCAGCTTCCATCGCTTTCTGGATAGCAGCTGGCACTTCGCGGGATTTGCCGCGGCCGAAACCAACGCGACCTTTACCATCACCCACCACGGTCAACGCGGTGAAAGTGAAGATACGGCCACCTTTTACGGTTTTAGCAACACGGTTAACCTGCACCAATTTCTCGATGTAGCCTTCGTCGCGCTTTTGGTCGTTATTTGACATAACTTAGAACTCCAGCCCGCCTTCACGAGCAGCATCAGCCAGCGCTTTAACGCGGCCGTGGTACTTGAAGCCAGAACGGTCGAATGCAACCTGAGTCACACCAGCGGCTTTCGCACGCTCGGCAACCAGCTCGCCAACTTTCTTGGCTGCGTCGATGTTGCCAGTGGCGCCATCACGCAGTGCTTTGTCCAAGGTCGACGCGGTGGCCAATACCTTGCTGCCGTCGGCCGAGATGACCTGGGCATAGATGTGCTGCGCGGAACGATACACGCAAAGACGCACGACTTCGAGTTCGTGCATTTTCAGACGTGCTTTGCGAGCGCGACGCAGTCGAGTAACTTTTTTGTCGGTCATTTGCTAGCCCTACTTCTTCTTGGCTTCTTTACGGCGGACGACTTCGTCAGCGTAACGAACACCTTTGCCCTTGTAAGGTTCAGGACGACGGAAGTCACGAATCTCCGCAGCTACCTGACCAACCAGTTGTTTGTCGACGCCCTTGATCAGGATGTCGGTCTGGCTAGGGGTTTCGGCGGTAACGCCTTGCGGCAATTCGTAGTCGATTGGGTGGGAGAAGCCCAATGCCAAGGACAGAACCTGACCTTTAGCTTGTGCTTTATAACCAACACCTACCAACTGGAGCTTGCGCTCGAAGCCTTCGCTGACGCCGATTACCATGTTGTTAACCAACGCACGAGTGGTACCGGCCATTGCGCGAGTCTGCTGATCACCATTGCGAGCAGCGAAACGCAGCTCACCGGAATCCTGGACCACTTCAACGGACGAGTGAACGTTCAGTTCTAAAGTGCCCTTGGCACCTTTCACCGAAAGCTGCTGACCGGCGAGTTTGATCTCTACACCAGATGGCAGCTTGACGGGGTTTTTAGCAACGCGAGACATGCTTATCTCCCCCTAGAACACAGTACAAAGCACTTCACCACCGACACCGGCAGCGCGCGCAGCACGATCCGTCATCACACCTTTGTTGGTGGAGACGATAGACACGCCAAGACCGCCACGAACTTTCGGCAGATCTTCGACAGCTTTGTATTGGCGGAGGCCTGGACGGCTAACGCGTTTTACTTCTTCGATGACCGGACGGCCTTCGAAATATTTCAGCTCGATGGACAGCTGCGGTTTTGCTTCACCGCTGATCTGATAATCCGCAACATAACCTTCGTCCTTAAGAACTTTGGCTACGGCTACCTTCAAAGTAGAAGATGGCATGCTTACGACGGACTTTTCAGCCATCTGGGCATTACGGATACGAGTTAGCATGTCCGCTAACGGGTCCTGCATACTCATGGGCTAGACGCTCCTGATACAAAAAGAATTAGCCTTACGGCTAGAGTCACCAGACACCTTTGGGCGAACCCAGGCTCAGGCGAGCCGAACATTCTAGTGACTGATCAAAAATGAATCAAGCCCCAAAAGGGGCTTGATTCAAATTGCTTGCGATATTCACCTGTTTTACCCGGCAAACCGGACGAAACAGGTGACTCGCTAACAGTGGCTTACCAGCTGGCTTTAACCAGACCTGGTACGTCACCGCGCATAGCAGCTTCACGCAGCTTGATACGCGACAGACCGAACTTGCGATAAACGCCGTGCGGACGACCGGTAATGCGGCAACGGTTACGCATGCGCGAAGCGCTTGCATCACGTGGCTGCTTCTGCAGTGCTACTGTAGCTTCCCAACGCGCTTCAGGAGTTGCTTCCTGATCGACGATGATGGCTTTCAGCTCAGCACGCTTCTTAGCGTACTTAGCAACCGTTTGCTGACGCTTCAGCTCGCGGTTTCTCATGCTCATTTTGGCCATGATCCAGCTCCTATCAGTTGCGGAACGGGAATTTGAAAGCACGCAGCAATGCGCGACCTTCATCATCCGTACGAGCAGTGGTGGTCAGGGTAATATCCAGACCGCGGAGGGCATCGATTTTGTCGTAGTCGATTTCCGGGAAAATGATCTGCTCTTTAACACCCATGCTGTAGTTGCCACGGCCGTCAAACGACTTGGCATTCAGGCCGCGGAAGTCACGCACGCGCGGCAGGGAGATAGACAGCAGACGATCCAGGAACTCATACATACGCTCACGGCGCAGAGTAACTTTAACGCCAATCGGCCAGCCCTCACGAACCTTGAAGCCTGCAATCGACTTACGGGCATGAGTCACAACGACTTTCTGACCGGTGATCTTTTCCAGGTCGGCAACTGCGTGCTCGATGATTTTCTTATCACCGATCGCTTCGCCCAGGCCCATGTTAAGGGTAATTTTGGTAATGCGCGGAACTTCCATCACGTTAGCAAGCTTCAGTTCTTCCTGGAGCTTGGGCGCAATTTCCTTCCGATAAATCTCTTTTAGTCGTGCCATGGTCTCTACCTAGCAGTGTTCAAGCATCAACCGCTTTTTGGGTCGACTTGAAGACACGAATTTTTTTACCGTCTTCAACTTTGAAACCAACGCGATCTGCTTTGCTGGTTTCGCCATTGAAAATGGCCACGTTAGAAGCGTGCAATGGCGCTTCTTTCTCAACGATACCGCCTTGAACGCCCGACATCGGGTTAGGCTTGGTATGACGCTTCACCAGGTTGATCCCACCAACGACCAAACGGTCGTCAGCGAGAACCTTGAGCACCTTACCGCGCTTACCTTTGTCTTTGCCGGCGATCACGATGATCTCGTCGTCACGACGAATCTTTTGCATGTCGGATCTCCTTACAGCACTTCAGGGGCGAGCGAGACGATCTTCATGAACTTCTCAGTACGAAGTTCGCGAGTCACGGGCCCAAAGATACGGGTACCGATAGGCTCTTGCTTGTTGTTCAGCAGAACAGCAGCGTTGCCATCGAAGCGAATGATCGAGCCATCAGGACGACGAACGCCGTGACGGGTACGGACTACAACAGCAGTCATTACCTGGCCCTTCTTCACTTTACCGCGCGGAATTGCTTCCTTAACGGTTACCTTAATGATGTCACCGATGCCAGCATAACGGCGGTGTGAACCACCCAGCACCTTGATACACATAACGCGACGTGCGCCACTGTTGTCAGCAACGTCGAGCATGGATTGAGTCTGAATCATATAATTTCTCCGACCCCTAGTCCTTAGACTTCCACTGCGCGTTCGATGACTTCAACCAGTGCCCAAGTTTTAGTCTTGGCAACGGGACGAGTTTCGCGAATCGAAACTTTGTCACCGATGTGGCACTGATTGGTTTCGTCATGCGCGTGCAGCTTGGTCGAACGCTTAACGTATTTACCGTAGATCGGGTGCTTAACGCGACGCTCGATCAATACGGTGATGGTCTTGTCCATCTTGTCGCTGACAACACGGCCGGTCAGCGTACGGACTGTTTTTTCGGCTTCAGCCATGATCACTTACCTGCCTGCTGGTTGAGCACAGTCTTCACACGAGCGATATCGCGCTTAACTTGCGAGAGCAGATGAGACTGCCCCAACTGGCCAGTTGCTTTCTGCATACGCAGATTGAACTGGTCGCGCAGCAGGCCGAGCAGTTGCTCGTTCAGCTGCTGTGCTGATTTTTCACGAAGTTCATTCGCCTTCATCACATCACCGTCCGCTTAACAAAAGTGGTGGCGAGCGGCAACTTTGCAGCTGCCAAGGCGAAAGCCTCACGCGCCAACTCTTCGGAAACGCCTTCGATTTCATACAGGACTTTGCCTGGCTGAATCTGGGCTACCCAATACTCAACGCCACCCTTACCTTTACCCATCCGCACTTCTAGAGGCTTCTTGGTAACCGGCTTATCCGGGAAAACGCGAATCCAGATTTTCCCGCCACGCTTAACGTGACGAGTCAGAGCACGACGAGCGGACTCAATCTGACGGGCGGTGAGACGACCGCGGGCAACAGACTTCAAGGCGAATTCGCCGAAGCTGACTTTGCTACCGCGTTGTGCCAAGCCACGGTTGTGGCCAGTCATCTGCTTGCGGAACTTCGTACGCTTTGGTTGCAACATTTGGCGTACCCCTTACTTAGCAGCTTTTTTACGAGGCGCGGGTGCTTGTGGTTTTAGTTCTTCGTGGCGACCACCAATTACTTCGCCTTTGAAGATCCAAACCTTGACACCGATCACACCATAAGTGGTGTGCGCTTCGTACGTGGCATAGTCAATGTCGGCACGCAGGGTGTGCAATGGCACACGACCTTCGCGATACCATTCGGTACGTGCAATTTCAGCACCGCCGAGACGACCGCTCACTTGGATTTTGATGCCCTTGGCACCAATACGCATGGCGTTTTGTACAGCGCGCTTCATAGCGCGACGGAACATCACACGACGCTCCAGCTGCTGAGCTACGCTCTGCGCAACCAGCATACCGTCGAGTTCCGGCTTGCGGATCTCTTCGATATTGATGTGCACAGGCACACCCATTTGCTTGGTCAGGTCCTGACGCAGTTTCTCAACGTCCTCACCTTTCTTCCCGATAACAATACCTGGACGAGCAGTGTGGATGGTGATGCGTGCTGTTTGAGCCGGACGAGCAATGTCGATACGGCTAACGGACGCGCTTTTTAATTTGTCTTGGAGATACTCACGCACTTTCAGATCAGCGAACAAATAGTCCGCATAAGTCCGACCGTCTGCGTACCAGACGGAGGTGTGCTCCTTGACGATTCCCAGGCGAATGCCAATGGGATGTACTTTCTGACCCATCTGATCGACTCCGTTACTTGTCCGCAACCTTGACAGTGATATGGCAAGACCGCTTGACGATGCGATCAGCGCGGCCTTTGGCACGCGGCATGATACGCTTCAGCGAACGCCCTTCGTTGACGAAAACGGTGCTGACCTTCAAGTCATCAACGTCTGCGCCTTCGTTGTGCTCGGCGTTGGCTACAGCCGACTCCAGCACTTTTTTCATGATCTCGGCGGCTTTCTTACTGCTAAAAGCCAACAAGTTGAGCGCTTCGCCCACCTTTTTCCCGCGGATCTGGTCGGCGACCAAGCGGGCTTTTTGGGCGGAGATTCGAGCGCCCGACAACTTAGCGGCTACTTCCATTTCCTAACCCCTTAACGCTTGGCTTTCTTGTCTGCTACGTGCCCACGATAAGTGCGGGTACCAGCAAACTCGCCGAGTTTGTGACCGACCATGTCTTCGTTCACAAGAACTGGGACATGTTGACGGCCGTTATGCACAGCAATGGTCAGACCGACCATTTGCGGCAGAATCATAGAACGGCGCGACCAGGTCTTAACTGGCTTGCGATCATTCTTTTCAACTGCCACTTCAATCTTCTTCAGTAGGTGAAGATCGATGAAAGGACCTTTTTTCAGAGAACGTGGCACTGTCGTATCCCTCTAATTACTTGCGACGACGGACGATCATTTTATCGGTGCGCTTGTTACCACGAGTCTTAGCACCCTTGGTAGGGAAGCCCCATGGAGACACCGGATGACGACCACCAGAGGTACGACCTTCACCACCACCGTGTGGGTGGTCGACCGGGTTCATGGCAACACCACGAACGGTCGGGCGAACGCCACGCCAGCGCTTAGCACCAGCTTTACCTAGCGAACGCAGGCTGTGCTCGGAGTTCGAAACTTCGCCCAAAGTTGCACGGCACTCGGCCAGAACTTTACGCATTTCACCGGAACGCAGACGCAATGTCACATAGACGCCTTCACGTGCGATCAGCTGAGCCGAAGCACCAGCGGAACGAGCGATCTGTGCACCTTTACCTGGCTTCAGCTCAATACCGTGAACAGTGCTACCAACTGGAATGTTACGCAGTTGCAGGCTGTTACCTGGTTTGATTGGAGCCATGATACCAGCGATCAACTGGTCACCAGCACTCACACCCTTAGGCGCGATGATGTAGCGACGCTCACCGTCTGCATACATCAACAAAGCGATGTGTGCGGTACGGTTCGGATCGTATTCAATACGCTCGACAGTGGCTGGAATGCCATCTTTGTCGTTGCGACGGAAATCGACCAGACGATAATGCTGCTTGTGACCACCACCGATATGACGGGTAGTGATGCGACCGTTGTTGTTACGACCGCCAGTCTTCGACTTCTTTTCAAGCAGCGGAGCGTAAGGAGCGCCTTTATGCAGCTCCTGATTGACCACCTTGACCACAAAACGGCGGCCAGCGGAAGTCGGTTTGCATTTAACAATAGCCATGATGCTCCCCTTCCTTACTCAGCACTGCTGGCGAAATCGAGATCTTGGCCTGGCTGAAGCGAGATGATCGCTTTCTTCCAGTCGTTACGCTTGCCCAGACCGCGAGCGGTGCGCTTGCTCTTACCCAGAACGTTCTGAGTAGTAACACGCTCAACTTTCACGCTGAACAGGCTTTCGACGGCCTTCTTGATTTCCAGCTTGGTTGCGTCAGTCGCAACTTTAAATACGAACTGGCTTTTCTTATCGGCCAGAAGTGTGGCTTTCTCAGAGACGTGCGGACCCAGCAGCACTTTAAATACGCGTTCCTGGTTCATCCCAGCATCTCCTCGAATTTCTTCACGGCAGAAACGGTAACCAGTACCTTTTCATACGCGATCAGACTGACCGGATCGGAACCCTGTACATCACGAACATCGACGTGCGGCAGGTTACGAGCAGCCAGGTACAGATTTTGATCAATTGCATCAGACACGATCAGGACGTTAGTCAGACCCATGTCATTCAGCTTGTTCAGCAGATCTTTGGTTTTCGGAGCTTCAACAGCGAAGTCTTCAACTACAACCATACGATCAGTGCGAACCAGCTCAGCAAGAATCGAACGGATCGCAGCGCGATACATCTTCTTGTTCAGCTTTTGGTCGTGATTCTGCGGACGAGCCGCGAACGTCACACCACCGCCACGCCAGATCGGACCACGAGTGGTACCAGCACGTGCGCGACCAGTACCCTTCTGACGCCACGGACGCTTGCCGCCGCCAGATACATCGGAACGGGTCTTCTGCTGCTTGCTGCCTTGACGGCCGCCGGCCATGTAGGCCACAACTGCTTGGTGAACCAGGGTCTCGTTGTAATCGCCGCCGAAAGTAGCTTCGGAAACTTCGATCGCTTGAGCGCCATTTACATTTAATTGCATGTCAGCTTCCCCTTAACCGCGAGTCTTAGCTGCTGGACGCACAACCAGGTTACCGCCAGTCGCGCCAGGAACAGCGCCTTTGACCAACAGCAGGTTGCGTTCAGCATCTACGCGAACAACTTCAAGGGACTGTACCGTCACACGCTCAGCACCCATGTGACCGGACATCTTCTTGCCCTTGAATACGCGACCTGGGGTTTGGCACTGGCCAATAGAACCCGGTACACGGTGGGACACGGAGTTACCGTGAGTGTTGTCTTGGCCGCGGAAGTTCCAACGCTTGATGGTACCGGCAAAGCCTTTACCTTTGGACTGACCGGTCACATCGACCATTTGTCCAGCTTGGAAAATTTCAGCGTTGATCAAGTCGCCATTTGAGTACTCGCCTTCTTCAAGACGGAATTCCCAAACACCACGACCTGCCGCGACGTTCGCCTTAGCGAAGTGACCGGCTTGAGCCTTGCTGACACGCGAAGCGCGACGCTCACCGACAGTGACTTGCACTGCGCGATAGCCATCGGACTCCTCAGTTTTGAACTGGGTGACGCGATTCGGTTCGATCTCAATGACCGTAACCGGAATGGAGACACCTTCTTCGGTGAAAATACGGGTCATACCGCATTTACGACCGACTACACCAATAGTCATGTTGTAAACCTCATGAGTGTACGGGGCTTTCACCCGCTATGGCCGCCCATTTCAGAGCGTTACACGACTAAGACCCAAGTCTTAGCCGAGGCTGATCTGCACTTCCACGCCAGCCGCAAGGTCGAGCTTCATCAGCGCATCAACGGTTTTATCCGTTGGCTGGACAATGTCCAGTACGCGTTTGTGGGTTCGAATTTCGAACTGATCACGCGCGTCTTTGTTGACGTGCGGAGAAGTAAGAACAGTGAACCGCTCTTTGCGAGTAGGCAATGGAATCGGACCACGCACCTGAGCACCAGTACGTTTCGCGGTTTCCACGATTTCCTGGGTTGATTGATCGATCAGGCGATGGTCAAAAGCCTTCAACCGAATACGGATTTGTTGGTTTTGCATTTTGACCTCAGATTCCAAGCTGCGATTCCCAACGGGCGCAGTACGCCCGTTAAAAGGAGGCGCAATTCTATAGACGCTCCTAGCAAGTGTCAACCCAATAAAAAAGCCCCCGCAAGCGGAGGCTTTTTCTAGATCACTCGATTACTCGATGATCTTGGCAACTACACCAGCACCAACGGTACGGCCACCTTCGCGAATCGCGAAACGCAGACCATCTTCCATGGCGATTGGAGCAATCAGGGTAACAACCATTTTGATGTTGTCGCCCGGCATTACCATTTCAACGCCTTCCGGCAGTTCGCAGTTACCAGTTACGTCCGTAGTACGGAAGTAGAACTGCGGACGGTAGCCCTTGAAGAAAGGAGTGTGACGACCACCCTCTTCTTTCGACAGAACGTACACTTCGCCTTCGAACTTAGTGTGTGGCTTGATGGTGCCTGGCTTAGCCAGTACCTGACCACGCTCTACGTCATCACGCTTGGTGCCACGCAGCAGTACGCCAACGTTCTCACCAGCACGACCTTCGTCGAGCAACTTACGGAACATTTCAACGCCAGTACAGATGGTCTTGGTGGTATCACGAATACCAACAATCTCAATTTCTTCCTGTACTTTAACGATGCCACGCTCAACACGGCCAGTCACAACAGTACCGCGACCAGAGATCGAGAATACGTCTTCGATTGGCATCAGGAACGGCTTGTCGATAGCACGCTCAGGCTCAGGGATGTAAGAATCCAGAGTCTCAACCAGCTTACGTACAGCAGTGGTGCCCATTTCGTTGTCGTCTTGACCGTTCAGAGCCATCAGCGCCGAACCGATAACGATTGGAGTGTCGTCGCCTGGGAAGTCGTA